>LJHR01000022.1 GCA_001296005.1 alpha proteobacterium AAP38
GGGGGGGGGCCGCTGCTGCTGGTCGTGGATAATGGCTGGGCGGCGGCGCGGGATTGGCCGGCGCGACTGTCGGCCATGGACAATCTGATCGATCAGGCCGACCGGCAGGGACGGACCGTCACCCTGCTGGCCACCGCCCCCTCCCCCAATGGCGACGACCCCGCACTGGCCGGCCCCATGCCGGCCAATGCCGCCAAGCGGGTGGCGCAGACCATGGCGCCCCATCCCTGGCCTGTGGACCGGGCCGCCGCCTTGCAGACACTGAGGCAGGCGTTCAAGCCGCAGGGATCGCCCTATATCGTCTGGCTCAGCGATGGGGTCGTCACGGCCAGCCCGGCGGGCATCGCCGATCCCGCCGCCGCCGATCTGGTGACCCACCTGCGCCGTCTGGGCGCACTGGAAGTACGCGGCGACGGGCAGGAACGCCCGGCCCTGCTGATCCGTCAGCCCGTGCTGGACGGCGCCAGCCTGCGCGTGCCCATCGAACGGTCGGAAACCAGCCTGCCCCTGCCCATCACCCTGCGGGCGCAAGGTGCGGATGGCCGGCTGCTGGGGGCTGCTACCGCCACCCTGCCCACCGGCGAAAGCCGGGTGGAGGTGCCGCTGGATCTGCCCACTGAACTGCGCAACGAGCTGGCCAGCCTGCGCCTGGAAGGCCAGGACACAGCCGGTGCCGTGCTGCTGACCGATGAGCGCTGGCGGCGCCGGCCCGTGGGGCTGGTCTCCGGCCGGGCGGCGGGCGAACAGCCGCTTCTGTCTGATCTCTATTACCTGGAACGCGCCCTTTCCCCTTATGCCGAACTGCGCAAAGGCGAGATCGGGGAGTTGCTGGACCGCACCCTGTCGGTCCTGATCCTGGCCGATGTCGGGTCGCTGACCGAAGTGGAGATCGCGCGGCTGCAAAGCTGGATTGAGGGTGGCGGCGTCCTGCTGCGCTTTGCCGGCCCGCGTCTGGCGCAAAATGCCGACGCTTTGGTCCCGGTGCCACTGCGCGCCGGGGGCCGGGCGTTGGGCGGGGCCCTGTCCTGGGACAATCCCGCCGGCCTGTCGCCCTTTGCCGATGACAGCCCCTTTCACGGCCTGACCGTGCCCGCCGATGTGACGGTGAAGCGACAGGTCCTGGCCGAACCCGGCATTGATCTGGCGTCCCGCACCTGGGCCCGGCTGGCCGATGGCACGCCGCTGGTCACCGCCGAACGGCGTGGACGCGGCGCCCTGGTCCTGGTCCATACCAGTGCCGGGCCGGACTGGTCCAACTTGGCCCTGTCAGGGCTTTATGTGGATATGCTGCGCCGGGTGGTCGCCCTTTCCGCCGGTGTTGAGGGCGGGGAGGCGGCGGGCATGCTGGCCCCGCGCGCCATCCTGGACGGGTTCGGGCGGCTGGCCGATCCGGCGGGAACCACCTTCCCTCTGGCCGCCACCGATCTGGGCGGGCCAATCAGCCCGCGTCATCCGCCGGGATATTACGGTCCCGCCGAATCGCCCCGCGCCCTGAACCTGTCGCCCGCCATCCCGGCCATGACCACGCCCGATGCGCTGCTGGCGGGCGTGCCCAAGGGGTTGTACGCTGCCGGCGGTGAAACTGAGTTGAAGCCGACCTTGCTGACCATGGCGCTGATCCTGGGCCTGATCGATCTGCTGATCGCGCTGTCGCTGCGCGGGCTTCTGCCGCGCCTGCCGGGCCTGGGCCGGGGTGCCGCCGCCGGTCTGGCCCTGCTGCTGGCAGGCGGGCTGGCCATGGGCGACGCACGGGCCGACGATGCCCGCGCCATCGAGGCGACGGCCCAGAACTGGCTGGCCTATGTCCGTACCGGCGACGGGGCCGTGGACGGGGTCAGCAAGGCTGGCCTGGAAGGGCTGGGCCGGGTCCTGGCCGACCGCACGGCGGTGGAGGTGGCGGGTGCCATGCCCGTCGATCTGGACAATGACGAACTGTCCTTCTTCCCCCTGATCTACTGGCCCGTGACGGAGGGGCAGACCAACCTGTCCGACGCGGCGCGCAACCGCCTGAACGCCTATATGCGCCAGGGCGGCATGGTCTTGATCGATACCCGTACGCCCAGCGCCGCTGGCGATGGGCCGGGTGGGCCGGGGCTGGAGGCGCTGCTGCGCGGGCTGGATATCCCGCCGCTGGCCCCTGTCGGTCCCGAACATGTGCTGACCAAGGCCTTCTACCTGCTGGGGGAATTCCCCGGACGCTATGCCGGCGGCGAACTGTGGGCCGAGGCGCGGGAGGATAATGCCAGCAATGACGGCGTCTCTGCCGTCCTGATCGGGTCCAATGACTGGGCCGCCGCCTGGGCCATGGATGAACGGGGCCGCCCCCTCTATCCCGTTGTTCCGGGACCGGAACGACAGAGGGAGATTGCCTATCGTGTCGGTATCAATATGGTTATGTATGCCCTGACCGGCAATTATAAGGCCGATCAGGTGCATGTGCCCGCCATCCTGGAAAGGCTGGGCCAATGATCGGGCAGGACATTGCCTTTGCCCCGCTGATCCCCTGGGCCGCCCTGATCCCGCTGGCCTTGCTGGCGGTGCTGATCGCCGGTTACGGGTTGTACCGCCGGGCGCGCGGCGGCTGGTGGCGCCTGGGTGGGCTGCTGGTTCTGGTCCTGGCCCTGTCCAACCCGTCGCTGGTGACCGAGAAGCGGGAGCCGATCAAGGATGTGGCCGTGGTCGTCATCGACCAGTCGCCCAGCCAGAAGATCGGCGACCGCACCGCCCGCACCGAGAAGGCAGCCGCCGCGATCCAGGAGAAGCTGTCACGCTTTCCCGACCTGGAGGTGCGGGTGGTGCGCGCCGGCGGTGGGACCGGCGGTGAAGCGGAGGTGGAGGAAACCCGCCTGATGGAGGCGATGACGCGGGCAGTGTCGGATGTGCCGCGCGGTCGGCTGGCCGGGGCCATCCTGATTACCGACGGGCAGGTGCATGACGTGGCATCCACCCTGCCCTCGCTGGCCGATTTCGGGCCGGTCCATGCCCTGCTGACGGGTGACAAGGATGAGGGCGACCGCCGCCTGACCATCGTACAGGCGCCCAGCTTCGGCATTGTCGGCAAGGACATCACCTTCACCATCCGCATCGATGACCTGCCCGCCGCTGCCGACGGAGAGGTGGCATCCGTCACCCTGCGCCAGGACGGGCAGGACCCGATCGGCATGGCCGTGCCTGTGGGACAGGAGGTGCCGATCACCCTGCCCCTGAACCATGGCGGGCTGAACATCGTTGAACTGACGGCAGAGGCCGGGCGGCGCGAACTGACGCTGGCCAATAACCGCGCTGCTGTCGTGGTCAATGGCGTGCGCGACCGGCTGCGCGTGCTTCTGGTGTCGGGCGAGCCGCATGCGGGGGAGCGCACTTGGCGCAACCTGTTGAAGGCCGATCCCGCCGTCGATCTGGTGCATTTCACCATTCTGCGTCCGCCGGAGAAGAATGACGGCACGCCCATCCGCGAGCTGTCGCTGATCGCCTTTCCGATCCGCGAGCTGTTTGAGATGAAGCTGTCGGAATTCGACCTGATCATCTTCGACCGCTACAAGAAGCGCGGCGTCATCAACAACATGTACCTAGCCAATATCGCCGAGTATGTGGAGCGTGGCGGCGCCTTCCTGGAAGCCAGTGGCCCAACCTTCGCGACGCCCATGTCGCTCTACCGCTCCCCCATCGGCACCATATTGCCCGCCGAACCCACGGGCCGCGTGCTGGAGGAGCCGTTCAAGCCGACGGTGACAGAGGTGGGCAAGCGCCATCCCGTGACGGCGGGCCTGACCGACGCTGCCGACGGGGTTGGTCCCTGGGGCCGTTGGATGCGGCAGATCGACGTGACCGCCGACAAGGGCGCCACCGTCATGTCGGGGGCGGAGGGCCGGCCCCTGCTGATCCTGGACCGGGTGGGCCAGGGCCGCGTGGCGCAGCTTTCATCCGATCATTTCTGGCTCTGGTCACGCGGCTATGAAAGCGGGGGACCGCAGGCCGAACTGCTGCGCCGTCTGGCCCACTGGCTGATGAAGGAGCCGGAGCTGGAAGAGAATGACCTGCGCACCGCCGTGGATGGCAGCCGCATCACCATCACCCGCCGGTCACTGGAACCCGACACCAGGCCCGTCACCGTCACCTCCCCCGCCGATCAGGCAACGCAGGTGGAGATGCGGGATAGCGGCACGGGTCAGGCCGTGGGCACCCTGATCGCGTCCGAACCCGGCATCTGGCGGGTGAGCGATGGGGAGAAGTCAGCGGTAGCGGTTGTGGGTGCCGTGAACCCGCCGGAACTGGCCGATGTCCGTTCTACCCCCGACCCGTTGCAACCGGCGTTGAAGGCCACCGGTGGCGGTTATTATTGGCTGGAAGGGGACGGGTCTTCCGTGCCCATCATTCGCCGCGTCCGCCCCGACCGCGACGCCGCCGGTTCCGGCTGGCTGGGCCTGCGCGGCAATGGTGACCATGTCGTCACCGGCGTGACGCAGACCCCGCTGCTGCCGGCCTTGCCGGTGCTGCTGCTGGCCATGGGCATGCTGGTGCTGGCCTGGCGGCGGGAGGGGCGCGGGTAGGCACGGGCCAGACCATCGGTCCCGATTTCGCGCCCCGTGCAACAAGGTGAAACAGTTTTTCATAGGGTGTTTCATCCACCACATGAATGGTCAGCCCGCCGTCTGCTTCTTCGCCAGCCTGGGTTCGCCGAACAGGTAGCCCTGGCCGAAATCGATATAGAGGTCGAGCAGTTCCAGAAGCTGGGCTTCCGTCTCCACCTTTTCCACGATCAGGTCGATATTGTTGCGGTCCAGCTGCTGGCGCAGTTCACGCACGGCGCGCGGGTCGGCAAAGCGGCTGTCGGGGTCGAGCAGGCGGGCGGCGTCCAGCTTCACGAAGCGGATTTCGTGGCGGGCCAGCTCGTTCCAATCCAGATCCAGACTGACCACCTGATCCATGGAAAAATGGAACCCCAGACGCCGCAACCCGTCCAGAAAGCCGGTGGCGAACAGGCCGCCCTGCATCAGATCATCCTGCGACAGTTCGAACACCAGCTTGGTCGCCAGGTTCGGGCTTTGCCCCATATAGGTGACGAATTCCCGCATGAAGGCGGCATCGTTCAGGGTGGCGGCGGAGATGTTGCAGAAAAAGCCGACATTCTGGTGCCGCTTCTCCGTCTCGCGCAGCAGCTGGATACAGCGGAACAGCAGCAGATTATCGATGGTGGCGATCAACCCCGCCTCTGCCGCCACGCCCAGATATTGTTCGGGCAGCATGTAGCGCGGCTTGCCATCGGCATCGACCCCGGCCCGGATACGGGAAAACAGCTCATAATAACGATGCTTGCGCTGAGGCAAGCTGACGACGGGCTGCAGGAAGATATCCACATGATCGGTGCGCAACGCCGTGCGGACATGGTCCAGGACGGCATCGGGATCGGCCGGCAGGGGTTGCGGTGCGAACAGGGGGCCGGCATCAGGTCCGGCGGCCGGGCGCGGGCCGGATGCAGGCAGGCGGTGGGCCAGCCGTTCCAGCACGCGCGCTTCGGACAATACCGCCGCCACCTCCGGCGGGTCGGCGGGCAGGGCGCCGGAATGGCCGCGCAGGGCATCCAGTTCCAGGCGCATCTCCTCCGCCACCGCCTCCAGGTCCCAAATGCGGGATTCCAGGCGGCTGCGTTCATCCTGGCGCGCCCAGAATTCATGCAGTAGCCCGCCAAAGGTCAGGATGGCGATGCCGAACAGCAAGGCCGTATGCCCGTCCATGCCGCCGACCGACAGGGGCAGGGTCAGCGCCACGACCAGGGCCAGGGCGACATAGACGGCGGCAAACACCAGATGGCGGAACCAGTTCATGCGCGCACCTCCCTAAACCGTTCCCTCAGGCGCCGGCCTTCAATCAGCCCTTGCGATGTGCCGCCCCGACCGCGTCGGCAACATGGGCATAGCCGTCATCGGTCAGGCGTTGCGCCAGTTCCGCTTTGATCCGGCCCACCAGAGCCGGACCCTGATAGGCCATGGCGGAGTAGAACTGCACCAAACTGGCACCGGCCCGGATCTTGGCATAGGCATCGGCACCAGACGACACACCCCCCACACCCACCAGCGGCAGTTTTCCGCCCAGCAACTGATAGAACTCGCCCAGCACCTTGGTGGAGGGTTCCAGCAGGGGGCGGCCCGACAGGCCACCGGCCTCTGCCGCCAGGACGGGCGGGATAGCCGCCGGGCGGGCCAGTGTGGTGTTGGAGACGATCAGGCCATCAATACCACTGTCCAGAACGACGGCGGCGATGTCGGCCTTATCCTCGTCCGTCAGGTCGGGAGCGACCTTCAGCAGCAGGGGCGGCGTGGCCCCCGTCTCTGCGCGTGCCGCCAGACATTGACCCAGAAGATCGGCCAGCGCGTCGCGCGATTGTAGGGTGCGCAGGCCCGGCGTGTTGGGGGAAGAGACATTGACGACCAGATATTTGGCCAGATGCGCCACGCGGCGGATGCAGGCGATATAGTCGCTGGCCGCGTCCACCGTATCCTTGTTCTTGCCGACATTGGCGCCAACAATACCGGGCCGTCCTGCCCGCGCCGACAGTCGGGCGGCATAAACGTCCAGGCCCTGGTTATTGAAACCGAAGCGGTTGATCACGGCCTGGGCGGTGGGCACGCGGAACAGGCGCGGCTTGGGATTGCCATCCTGCGGGCGCGGGGTAACGGTGCCGCATTCGACAAAACCGAAGCCCAGCTTCAGCATGGCGTCCGGCACCTCGGCATTCTTGTCGAAGCCGGCGGCAAGACCGATGGGATTGGAAAAATCCAGGCCGAAGACGCGGGTGGCCAGCACATCCGGGTCACGCCGTGACCCGCCGGGGACCAGACCCGTTTTCAGGGCCGCGATGGTCAGGTTGTGGGCCTGTTCGGCATCCATCGCCATCAGGAACGGGCGGGCCAGGGGATAGAGATCGACCATCACAGCCCCCCGCCGGCCACATGCGCCGGCATGACATGCAACCCATCATCGCCCAGCGGCAGCGGATCGACGCGGATGACGGCACTGGGGAGCAGCGGGCCATAGAGATGGGGGAAAAGCTGCCCCCCGCGCGAGGCCTCCCACTTCAACGCCGCACCGCAGGCATCGGGATCGACGGTCAGCAGCAGCAGGCCCGTCTGCCCCGTCCGGTGCTTGGCCGCACTTTCCGGCAATTGCGCGCCTGTGGAGAAATGGATGAAGCCATCGGCCTTGTCCTGGGACGATCCGTCATAACGGCCAAGGGCCTGGGCCGTCTGCCATTCATCGGCGCGGCACATATGGAAGATGGGGGATGCCATGGTTTTCGTTCAAAAGACAAAAGGATGGACGCCACCCTAATCTGAAAGCGGGGCGACTGCCAGCACGGCCATGATCCGTGCCAGGAATGCCATCGGCGCGAAAGACCGCGCGAAAGGTTATGTATTGGATGAATACCCCAAACTATACGTCTGAACAGTGGTGCCGGGCCGAAAGCTGCGCCAGTATTTGAACATCCACAGGGCGGGCCGATGTTGCGACCAGCGGCCCACCCCACCAGGGTCAGGAGTAACCGCCATGAAGGACGCGGCCCGCATGTTCCAGGACGTCAATGAAAGCATGCTCAGTGAGCGGATGCGTTTCGCTTTGAATGAAGTGGAACAAATGGGAATTCGCGGCCTGACCGCCGTACCCGTGAAGCCGACGCAGGAGATGCTGACGGCCGGTGCCCGTGCCGGGAATATCAGTATCGAGACGGTGATGGCTGTCTATACAGCCATGCTGCGCGCCGCTGACTGAACGGCTTTTACTTCTGTTTTTCTGCTTTCTGCTTCTTCGTATCTCTTTTTTGTTCCCAGAGGAAAACTGATGCCGTCCCTTCTTCTCCGTGAAGGGACGGCATTTCTTTTTCAGGCGCGGTAAAAGCTGAACCCCGCGAGGCTTGCCGTCGGCGTCAGGGATGATGCCCAGTCGGGCAGCGGCTGGGCATCATCCAGGAAATGATCGGCCCCGCCGACAAGGCCATCCGCCCCGGCCATGGCCCGGCGCGCCACGCGCAAGGCGGCGGCAAAGGCCGGATCAGTGCTGTCCACGGCTTGCATCTCTGCATGGCGCGGATCATTGGGGTCCCAGGCCGCGAACAGGGCCGGATCACGCACGAGATCGGCCAATGTCCGGCCCGGCGACCGGTAACGGCGGTTGATGGCTGTGGCGGCCAGCGCCTCCATGGCACGAATGCCCCGATCACGGCCATGAGCCCAGATGGCACGGGCCAGCGCATCCAGCGCGGCATCGGGACCGGCGGGTGTGGGCTCGGTTACCGGGGTCAGTGACGGTCGTGTCATCATCCTCTCCTGTTCTGCATCTACAGATCGAAATCGGTCTGGGCCTGGATCGGCCCGGTCTGGCGGGTATGGTCGGGGCGTTGGCGGGCGCACGCGGCGATGGCGCCGGCCAGGGCATCCAGACCATCATCATGGGACCGCCCGCGCGGTCGCCATTCCCGCATCTCCCGACCCAGAGGGCCGGCAATGACGCTGTCATGGGCGTAAAGCAGGTTGGCGTGCAGCGGGCCGTCGATGCTGCCCAGGATGCGGTCAAGTTTGGCCCGCACCGACCGTTCCTCCCGCACCGTGACCTTACCCAACTCCCGTTCGCGCAGGGTCCGGCGCAGGGCTTCGGGCAGGAAGGCACCGACGCCGTTGACCTCCAGATGGATCAGGCCGACACCTGTTTCAGCCACCAGGGCTGCCAGTTCGCGGCATTGCGCGGCGCCTGCCTCTTCCTCCGACCCCGACGGCACAGTCAGGTACAGGGCGCGGTGGATGAAGAACCTTCCCTCCCCATCCTCCCCCAGCAGGACAGCGACGGACCCGTCCCCTGCCTTGCGCCGCTTCTTGTCGCGCAGGCCCAGGGCCGGGTCCCACCAGACGCGCAAGGACCGCAGCCGGTGGGGACCCAGAACAAAGCCGGGCCTTGCCAACATCGGCGGTTCCAGGCCCCAGCCATAGGGGATCAGCCGGTCGGCATCCAACCGCCCATCCTCCAGCGAAACGGGCTTCAGCAGCATCTGGCTGGCGAATTTATTGACACTGCTGCGCCGGCGGATGCGCTCAATCGCTTCTGGCGGGAACCGGTCTGGCCAGGCGCTGTCACCATCCCCGGTGAAGATCGGCTTTTCTAGCCGGTCGAACCCATCGAGAAAGGGCACCTCCTCCCCCTCCTCCACACAGGGGCGACGGCTATAGATCGACTGAAACGAATGCGGTGTGCCGATATAGAGCTGGGTTCCGCCCGGTGACAGGACATAGGCGATCTCTCCCAGCCTTTGCCGCAACTCCAGCCGCTTTTCCGCGGTACCGCAGGTGTTGGGCACTTCCACATCGTCACAGACCACGATGTCGGCATGGCTGCCCGTGACATTGGCGGTGATGCCCTTGGCCACCATGGAGGGGTCGCGGCCCACCTTGTCGCGGGAGATGGCGAATTCTTCGGCCCCCCAAAGTTCGGGTTTCGCGGGCTTCATGCCCTGGCACAGCGGGTGGCGTTCCACGATGCGCTTGACCGTGCGCACCATCTTCTTGGCCAGATGCGTATCGGCGGCCAGCACCATGACGCGGCGATTGGCATCCAGATACAAAAGCCAGGCGCAGAACAGCCCGATCAACGTGGATTTGCCGCTGTCACGGAAGGCCAGCAACAGCAACTCCCGCGATCCCGCCCGCCAGCGGCTTTCCAGCCAGCCGGCCATATCGGCGTGCAGGGCCGGGGTGGTCATGCCCTGCTCAAGGTTCCAGCGATCCAGAAAGCCGATAAAGTCGTCCTTCTTCTCCTCCCCGGCGGTGCCCATCACGTTCGCCCGAGAATGTGCCAGGCGGCACCGTTGGACAGCAGGGTCATGCCGTCATACTGCGCCGTCAGGGTCTTGGGCCCACCATCGGGGCCGCCGCTGCCGTCACCGCTGGTGACATTCACGATGTTGGTGGACGGATCGGTCTTCTTCACGGTCAGGCGCGTGCCACTATTGGCAGCCGCTGGGGCCGGCAGGCGCAGCTCCACCACGCCGGCATAGGCGGAGACAAGATAATGTTCGGCGCCCAGGTCGGGCTGGAACAGGCCCGCCGCCTCATGGAAATGCACCGTTGCCGGCATGCGGCTGGCCGATGTCACCCACCAGGCGGCACCGTTGGAGAAAACCGTCACCTGTTCGAACTGCCGCGCCAGTTTCCACACCCGGCCATCGGGGCCGGTGCCGGTGGCCGCCGTGACGCTGACCATGGCGTCGGATGTGTCGGATTTCTTGATAGTAATGCGCCGGCCCACGGCCTGCGTGGCCGATGGGTTGGGCAGGCGCACCTCAACCGGGCCATCGCCGCCACTGATCAGGTACAGGTCCTTCATCAGGTCGGGTTCGAACAGGCCGGCAGTATCGCGGAATTCGGCATTGCCCGGCTGTCCGGTGCGCGCCGTTACCCACCATCCCGCCCCGTTGGACACGACGCTGACATGGTCGTAACGACTGCACAGCAAGACAGGCCGCCCGTCCGGCCCCGGCCCGCCCAGTTCGGTGACGGTAACCGGGTTGGCGGAACTGTCGGTCTTCTTGATGGTCAGGATGCGGCCATTGGCCGTGTCGGCCTTGGGCAGGCGGAATTCCACAGCCCCGCCAAAGGCCGAGACCAGATGCGTGATGGAGGAAAGGTCGGCATTGACCAGCCCGCCGCTGACCGGCTCGACATAATTCGTGTCAACGCTGAACCCCTCCACCCGCAGGTCGGTGACATGGGTTTCCTTCAACAGGTTGCGCAGCGGGTAGCCGGCATTGATCGCCGTATAGGCGCGGGATGAGGAGGTGTCCCAGATCGGCTGCCCGCCGGTCGCGCTGAACAGGTTGACGATGCTGGTGTTCTGGCTGCCATTGTCGATGCGGATGCCGGGCAGGGCGCCCAGGCTTTCGGCGTAGAAATTCACGATCAGGTTTTGATCCGTGGCCGCGCCCAGCCGGAGACAGGCCTGTCCACCCGGATGCAGATTGGCCTCGCAATCGGTGAAGCTGTTGTTGAAGCGCCCGGCGGAAATGAAGAAGCCGCAGCCGCTGATGGGGGCGGACAGGGAATAGACGCGCACATCCTGGAACTTGTTAGCATTGGGCGTGTCGCCGTCGCCTTCGACCGTCAACAACACGCCCTGGGCCTGGGGCCGCGCGATCAGGATGCGGGCCACATGGTTCCAGTAACAGGGCCGGTTGGTGTCGTGATAGCCGTCCAGGACGATGCCGTTGATGCTGTCCCAGATGGACAGATTCTCCACAACATTCTTCACGCACGGCCCATCACGCCCGAACAGCTTGACGCCTGTGGCACCACCCACGATGCGCAGGTCGCGCAGGCTGGCGTAGCCGTCCACTATCTCGACCGCATTAAACATACTGGGATATGTGGGCAGGTTGACGGGGTCGTAGGCGGCGGCGCGGGCCTGGATGACACTGCCCTCCCCCTCGCCATACAGGGTCTGGCCATGGGACAGGACGATGGGCGCGCTGGTGCGGTAGGTGCCGGCGGGCAGGAAGACGGAACGGTGGGCGGCGAGCGCGGCCAGGATGGCGCCGGTATCATCCGTCACCCCATCGCCAACGGCCCCGAAATCCCGCACCGTCACGACATCGCGCAGCTTGTCCGCCACGGCACGGGTAACGGCCCCGGGCCCGTGGGCGGCAACGGTGGCTGCGGTAGGCAGGCTTTCCAGGGCCAGGGCCATGGGATTGCCCGACGCATCAAAGCCCAGCGCAGCCCCTGCCCGCACGGCCCGGTCGGGCAGCAGGGAAGAGGCGGGCAGGTCGGTGGGGGCGGTGCGCAGCATGCGGGCCTGATCGGCGGCCAGTTGCTGCACCATGGATGTCAGGCGGTTCAGCTGTTCATTCAGGCTACGGGCCGCCAGCGGCCCGCTTTCCAGGAAATCCGCCTGCCGGTCCAGCACGACACGGCGCTCAATGGTGACCAGGGTGCCGGCGGGCGGTGCCGCATCCATCTGCACCGCCCCACCCGCCGGATCCCCCAGCCCTTCCAGCGTGTAACCGCTGGTCCAGGGGGCGGCGTCCAGATAGAGCGACAGGTCGGAGGGGGCGTAGATCGGGAAGGTGAAGGCAAAACGGCTGGCCACCCCGTCGGCGACAAATTGCGCGACAGGGCTGGCCGCCGGGATCGGGGCGGTGGGCATGGGGGCCTCTTGATCTCGGGGTGTCGTTGTGGGGCGTCGCATGCGCTACGCTTATGCGACCTACGACGGGTCGTGGGCTTCGTAGGTCGCATAAGAGCGAATGCCCGCATGCGACATCCGTCCGGCTGGTCACAAACCCCGCGCCAGACGTTCCAGACGCTGGCGTTCCTGCTGGCGCGTCAGGTCCAGGAGATTGCGGCGTTTGAGCGCCGTCTCCTCCTCCGACAGGCCCGCCAGTTTGAGGGCGTCCAGGCGGGCAGCATCGTCGCGCGCCTCGGCGGCGGCGCGTTCCCGGCCCAGAATGACCGCCTCGCCCGATCCATCGGCACTGCTGATGCCCTGCGCACCCAGGGATGCCCTCAGGCTGCCGGTTTCCTGACGGAGGTCGCGGCGGCGGCGGCGTTCGTCGATCTCGCTTTGGGCCTGGATGCGCGCTGCCGTGCGGGCGTTGCGTTGTTGCAGATCGTCCAGATCCGCCGCTTGCCGGGCCGCCAGATCGGCATTGTCGGCAGCCTCTTCGGCCTCCAGAACGCGGCGTTCGCTTTTCCGGCGCCGGGATTTGGTGATGCCCAGCAGGTCCTTGGCCGTGTTGGTGGTGCCGACCAGCCTGTCCGCCGAACTGATCAGACTGTTGCCGACACCGGAATGGCCCAGAACCATCAGGGCCGGGGTGGTGATGCCGCCCATTATTCGTTCACCTTCAGCTCATGGGTTACGGACAGGAGGGTGAAGGGCAGCGGCCTTTCCTCTACGATGCGCCAGGGGGGGCCGGCGCGGCTGGTCTGCCAGCCGGTGGCCGTCAGGCGCCGGTCGCCGGTGAAGCCGGGGGCCGGTTCCATGGCCAGCGCGGGGCCGGCGGTGCGCCGTAACGGCACCTCCACCGGCCCCCGCCCCAGGTCGGCGCGCAGCGCGGGCGTATCCTTCAACCGGAAGGTCACCGCCAGCAGGCGCGCACGCCGTCCCTGTCCTTCCGCCGCCAGCAAGTTGGGCGGCATGGGTTCAATCTCATGGGTAAAGGCCAGTCCTGCCTGCACCCGTGTCGCCGGGCGGGGCAGGCGGATACGGCCCGCCGCGACGGGGTCCACGGCCATGACGGCGCCATCGGCCAGCAGTGCCACCTCCCGGCCATCCAGATGATCCAGCCCGGCCCAACGGGCGGTGGGGCTGTCCACCGACCCGGAAAGGCCGGCATCGACATGCATTGCGTCGTCCCAGACCTCCACAGCCACACGGCCATCGCGGTCCACCAGCCAGTAGAGATGGCGGCCCACCAGGGCCGTGGACAGGATGCGGCCGGCCGTGACCAGCCGCACCCAGGCGCGGATCTGTTCATTGCGGTAGAGGGTCAGCACCGCCAGGGTCCCGTCCGCCTGCACCGCCAGCAGCAGCCGGCGGCGGCGGTCATATTCCATATCGACGGTGCCGGGCAGGATGGGCCGCGTGGTCAGGGTCAGGTCGGCGGCGGAATAGGATTGTTCCAGATCGGTCCACAGGAAATCGCGGATTGACCCGTCGCCTGCCGCGAACAGGGTCCCGCCCTCAATCTCCTGCGGCGGGATAGCGCGGTCGGACGGGCTGCCGATACGGGTTTGCCGGTCCAGGCGGATGGCGGCGGGTGTCAGGGGTACGCCCGTCACGGCCCATTCCCCGCCCGTGGTGAAGACCTGCAGATGCCGCCCGGAATAAACGGCGCGGATGGGGTTCACCTCATCCGACAGGATGGCGAATTCGATGGCGCTGTCATCCTCCCCCTCGCCCAGATCGAAATTGAACAGGTCGCCGGATTTTGACAGCCAGAGGCGGTTGGGCAGGTCGCGCGACCCGCCAATGACCAGCCGGTCCTGATGGAATGCCACGCAAAGCGGCCAGCCACGCTGCGGGCTGAACGCCGCCTCGTCCCAATCGGCAGTGGGGTTGGTGTGGGGCAGGCTGTCGGCCAGGTCGATCTCCGCCTCAATCGCTGACCGCACCGCCGCGATGCGCCCCGGCTTGCGGTGGATGCGCCAGGGCGCCCCCTCATGCGCCGGCATGAAGACGGGGGCGGAGGCGCGCAGCCGCACCCTTCCCGTCAGACCCGACGGGGTCAACGTGATGGCGGCATCGGCAAAGCGGAAGAAGGGGATGCGGGGCCGCCCCTCCTCGTCGGCAAACACCCAGGGCTCGACCGTCCAGTGGCCGGGACCGCGCCGGCTGATGCGGCGCGGCTCCACATCGGGATGGCAGACCAGCAGCACATCCCCGCTCTGTGCCCAGGTCAGGTTGGCAAGCTGTGCCAGGGTCCAGGGGGCGGGCAAGGTCGCCTGCAGGGCATCATCGCCGAACACCGACACCTGACGGTCGGTCAAGACCAGCAGGTGCGTCTGCTCACTGCTGAAGGTAAAGGGGATCAGGCGGCCCGGCCCCGACACGGTGGCGATGAAGCCCGTGCCGGGCCGGCGCGTGATGCCGCCCGTCGGTTCGATCAGAACGTTGGTCAGGGTCAGCGCCCCGTTTTCAAAGGCGGCAAGATCGCCCCTTCCCAGCAAGTCGGGGCTGACGCAGCCGCCGGTGAAGCTGGTCTTCACAGCTTTCAGGCGGGTCATGACAGGCGGGCCTCAATCAGGGTGAAATCGGTGAACCCGTCCTGGCTGTCCTGCGAGGCATCGGTCAGGCGGGCGCGGCGGAACTCGGCCTCGGCCTGCTTCTGGAGAACCTCTGCCCGCGACGTATTCTCCGTCAGCGGCACACAGAATTCCGCCGCCAGCCGGGCAATCAGGGCCGCATCGAAGAAGGCGGGGAAGCCACCTTCCGCGACACGCGCCACATAGGTCAGGGTGACCGCATCGGCATCGGTCAGCAGGTCCTTGCCCTGGATACGGTAGGGAAGACCCCGCCCCCGCCCACCGCTGCCCAGCGACAAGGCCCGCAGGAAATCATCCGGCAGGGCGAAACCATGGGCAAAATCGGCGGGCGGCGGATCGGCCCGCCGGACCAGCGGCACCTGCCGTGTGGCAAAGCTCCAGCCATGGGCGGCCAGCAGGGCATCGCGGGTGGGGGCATACAGGGCAGCGGCCAGTTCCGCTTCGGCGGTGCCGTCCTGAAACGACGTGATCGGGTTCGCCCCGATCTTCAACAATGCACGGGCGCACAGCCCGACAGCGGAATAGGCCATGGGGGACTCCATTGGGTTGCCTGCTTTCCCGCCCCTCTCCCGTCATCCCGGTGCAAGCCTGGATGACGAAGAAGAGAGCGAGCGGCGACGGATCAATCGGTATCCGCCGCGCCCACCTGGGTCAGGTCGGCGGTGTCGATCACGCCGCCGCTATTGGCATTGACCAGCAGGATGCCGGCGACAGGCGTGGTGCCCACACCGGTATTGGCCAGGACCATGTCGCCCAGGCGCATCATGTGGCTGGCAGGGTTGAAGTAACCGGCGACACGCACCGCCGTGTGAGCATCCGGCGTGGCGTAATGCCAAAGCGTGAAGCCATTGGCATAGGCAAGGACCGACAGGTCGCGGGGCTGAAAGGCCATGGCGATTACTCCTTGCAGCGCAGGGTGACGACGCCGGTGGCGTCGATCAGGGCGGCCCCCTGCGACATCATGTTGTTGACGAAATGGGCGGCGCGGTCGCCGTGCCAGGTGATGTCGCTGGTCACATCGGCCCCGCTGGCATGGCCCACGGCAGTCTTGTGGTACCAGTGGCAGAGGCGGACATTGCCGGACCCCAGCGTCAGGCCCGAATGCGGCATCCACAGCGTGCCCAGCCAGCGCTTGGCCTGGGTCCCGCGCCAGGGCAGCTCGCCATCGCCGACATAGTCGGAATTGGCAAACTCCTCGATCCCCAGCAACTGGCTCCACTGTTTCCAGCCGACCACGGCGTAACGCTGCCCATCATCGGGCACGTCGGCACCGCCCAGCATTTCAAACGCCGCCAGGACCTTGTCCTTGGTCAGGCCGTCCGTATCGCCGCCGGCATAGCGGGCACCGGTATCCAGCCGACCGATGATCAGCTCGTCCGTCTTGCGGCCCAGCGCATAGGCGCCGGCATTGGCGATGACGCTGCGTTCGTCGATATTGGTCTTCAGCTCATCCAGCTTGTCGACCCAGTCGCCGGCATAATAATCGGCCAGGCTGCATTCGACGGTGCCATGGTCCAGGTTCATGACCGGGACATTGCCATGGCGCGACTTGGTGCTGGCCACGCCCTTGCCAACCTTCTGAAAGACCGTGCTGGCGCCCTTCACATTGTTCTTGGAGCGCACAGTGGCGCGCAGCTTCGAACCTAAGCGCTGATAAGCCTCATGCACCTCGCGTTCATACTGCTTCACGAACGATTTCTCGATGTCGGTGGACATCCTGGGACCTCATTCCTGTCATGATGGCAGCCGTCGCGGTTGCCGGAACAGGGTCCGGCCGCATGTCGGGCAGCGATGGGGGAAAGGCCCGAAGAAACACGGGCCCGCGCCGACCCTTGTGAGGCAAGGGTTGCCGGCAGCGGGACCCGTGATCAGGCCATGGGAGGGGGGACGATGGACCAGGACCCGCGCCCGGCGGAACAGCCGGAATAGAGTTCGGGCCTTGGTGGAAAGAGTTATAGGATTAAAATCCACAACTCGTCAATATAAAATCAACGTGAATACTAGTGCATTACTTTGTATTGAAACGATACACTGCTATAGCCTTTCAGGCTGGAAAGCGCAGTTCAACCTTCAGGCCTGGTGTGGTCACATCATTGCGCGCATCGGACAGGGCCAGGGCGGCATCATGCAGGCGGGCGACGGCAGCAACCAGGGACAGACCCAGCCCGTGGCCCGGCGTGCCGCGATGCGCCTCCAGCCGGACAAATCGCTCCAGCACCTTCTCGCGCTGATCGGCGGGAATGCCCGGCCCCTGATCGGCCACCGACAGGAGGGGACGCCCGGCATCGGTACCGGCCATCACCCGGATGTGGCCCTGTTCGGGGCTGTATTTCACGGCGTTCTCGATCAGGTTGCTGATCAACTGCGCCAGCAATTGCCGGCTACCGCTGACCATCACCGGCAGGGGCGCCTCCACATCCATGGACAGGCCCCGTTCCTCGGCCAGCGGGGTGTAAAGCTCCGCCACCTCCGCCGCCAGGGCTGCCAGATCGACCGGTTCAAAATCAGTCCGCGCCCGGCCCGTTTCCGCCGCCGCGATGGTCAGGATGGCGTTGAACACGCCCAGCAGCCGGTCGATCTCGGCAATCGCCTGTTCCAGGGTGGTGAACTGCGCGTCAGACAGGGTTTCATCGCGTTGCGCGAGTTCCAGCCGGGCGCGCAGACGCGACAGCGGCGTGCGCAGATCATGGGCGACATTGTCGGTGACCTGCCGCATGCCCAGCATCAGGCGCCCGATCTCATCCAGCATGCGGTTCAGCTTGGTCACCAGCCGGTCGATTTCATCCCCCGATCCCGTCACCTGCATACGGTCGGCAAAGGAGCCGGCGGTGATGCGGTCGATGGTGCGGTTGATGCTCTCGATACGTTCGGCCACGCGCCGGCTCATATAGATGGCGCCCGCCATGCCCACCGCGAAGGCCAGCGACACTGCCCAGATCAGGCCCGTCAACAACTGCCCGCGCAGCAGATAGCGGTCGGTCATGTCATGCCCGACCAGCAGCCAGCCGATCCCCTCGATCGGCAGGATGACGGCCACGGCTTGGCGCTTGCGGCCCGGATCCTTGCGCGATTTGATGTCGAATTCCACCCAGCCGGAACCAGGGTCCCCCGACGGCCAGCTGGCCAGATTGCCGGCGATGATATCGCGGGCGGGCGTGGTCAGGGCATAGATCATGTCCGTGCGCCCGTCCGAGGCGCGTTCCGAAATGACCCGCAGCAGGCCGATGCGCCCACGTTCATTCAGGACATTGCTCAGTTCCTCCACCTCCCGCAGCACGGTTTCTTCCGTGTGGCGGTTGATGAAGCCGGCGGTGAACCAATAGACAACGCCCAGCACCACCATCACCGACAAGGTGAACAGGCCCAGATGGAAGGCCGCCAGCCGGAAGCTGGTGGTGCGCAGGAAATTAAGGTTAAACCGGCTCACGGATGACATAGCCCGCCCCGCGTACCGTATGGATCAGGGCCACCGGATGATCCTTGTCGATCTTCTGGCGCAGGCGGGCGATATGCACGTCGATGACATTGGTCTGCGGATCGAAATGATAGTCCCAGACATTTTCCAGCAGCATGGTGCGGGTCACGACATTGCCGGCATTGCGGATGAGATATTCCAGCAACTGGAACTCACGCGGCAGCAGATCGACCGGCTTTCCGGCCCGCTTCACGGTGCGGGCCAGCAGGTCCATCTCCAGATCGGCGATCTGCAACCGGGTCACAGGTGCCGATCCGCCGCCCTTGGCCCGGCGCTGCATCACCTCCAGCCTGGCCAGCAGTTCGGCAAAGGCAAAGGGCTTGGTCAGGTAATCATCGGCCCCGGCGCGCAGGCCCTTCACCCGGTCATCGACGCTTCCCAGTGCCGACAGCACCAGGGCCGGCGTGTCATTGCCGGTGGCGCGCAGCACCTCCAGCAGCGACAACCCGTCCCGGCCCGGCAGCATCCGGTCTACGATCAAGCCATCATAAGGTTCGGATGCCGCCAGAAACAGCCCGTCGCGGCCATTATCGGCATGATCGACCACATGGCCGGCCTCTTTCAGGCCCTTGACCAGGTAATCAGCGGTGGCGCGGTCGTCTTCGATGACAAGGATCTTCATGATGCACGCATCCTAAACCCGGACGGGTTCGCTTGGGAACTCGCCAAACAACGCTACCGATAAAGCACAGGCAGCGGCGTCGCCGCTGCATGCCGGCGACCGCCAGCCCGCCGCACGTGCGTCGTAAGCGCCCGGCGCCTGGGGGAACAGACAAAAAGATATGGCCGGGCGGTGGGGGCCGCCCGGCCACAGGGGACGAGAGAGACTACGATGTACTAACCGAGGGAGAGAGGATGGTGGCGGGGACCGGAGAGTGGGGAAGCGGTCCCCGCCGACCTCTCATGATGGACCGGCGGGGCGGGGGGGTGTGGGGCTTGGTGCCCCGTCGATCCATGTCTGCACCCTAATCCAGGCCCGCTGACAGCCACATTTCGGGAAGATGAACAAAGTTTCATCTGTCGGCGCTTGAAACCGGGGCGTGCCGGACCCACCGTCATCCGTCGGCATGGATGACAGAATTTTCATCCGCCTGTCAGTTGCCTGTGGGCGGACACCGGTCAAGCTGTGACCATCGAAAGCGCCGCCGGACCGAATGGCGGCCAAGGCAGAAGAAAGACAATGGAGACCATGATGTCGCTTGCCACCGCACGGAATTTCCGCCGCAATCTGGCCATGGCCCTGCTTGCCGGCACCGCCCTGCTGGCCCCGGCGACCATCCAGACCGCCGCGGCGGCTCCTGCCGAAGTGCTGGCCAATGGCGGTGTCGCCGATCTGGTGGAGCGCGTGTCGCCCGCCGTCGTGACCATCACCGCCGCCCAGACGGCCCCAACCCGCACCGCCGCCCGCGACCTGCCGCCGGGGTTCGAGGAATTTCTGCGCCGCTTCGGCGTGCCGGGCCTGCCGGGCCAGGGTGGCGGCGGCCAGGGTCGTGGCGGCCAGGGTCGTGGCGCACCGGTGGCCCGTGCGCTGGGTTCCGGCTTCGTGTTCGACGCGTCCGGTTATGTCGTCACCAACCGGCATGTCATTGCCGACGCCGATCAGGTGACCGTGGCCTTCAGCGACGGGACCGAACGCGAGGCAGAGGTGATCGGCGAGGATGAACGCACCGATCTGGCCGTCCTCAAGGTCAAGACCGACAAGCCCCTGCCCGCCCTGAAATTCGCCGACAGCGACAAGGTGCGCGTGGGCGATGTGGCGGTGGCCGTGGGCAATCCGTTCGGCCTGGGCGGTACCGTCACCGCCGGCATCGTATCGGCCAGGAGCCGCGATATCGGGTCGGGTCCGTATGACGACTACTTGCAGCTGGATGCGTCGATCAATTCCGGCAATTCCGGCGGCCCGACCTTCAACATGGCCGGTGACGTGATCGGCATCAACACGGCCATCTTCACGCCCAATGGCGGCTCCGTGGGTATCGGCTTTGCCATCCCCTCGAACCTGGCCAAGCCGGTTGTCGAGGCGCTGAAGCGTGACGGCAAGGTGGAACGTGGCTGGCTGGGCGTCAACTTGCAGGGCGTGACCAAGGAACTGGCCGATGGTCTGGGCCTGTCGAAGGAGGGCGGTGCCCTGATTGCCGCCGTGGAACCGAAAAGCCCGGCGGAGAAGGCCGGGTTGAAGCCCGGTGACGTCGTCCTGTCCGCCGGCGGCAAGCCCATCAAGGATACCCGCGATCTGGCCCGTCAGGTGGGCATGGTGAAGCCCGGCACCAAGCTGGACATGGCCCTGTGGCGCGACGGCAAGGAAAAGACCATCGCCGTCACCGTCGAACAGGCCCCCGGCCAGCCGCAGCAGCGTCTGGCCAAGGCCGAGGCGCAGAAGCAGGATGGCGAGGAAGTGGCCGGCCTGAAACTGTCCGGCCTGACCGACCAGTGGCGTCAGCGTCTGCGCCTGCCCGGCGATGCCGCCGGTGTCGTGGTGCTGGATGTGGGTGACGGGGTGGAGGGGCTGCGCCCCGGCGACCTGATCACCTCGGTCAATAACAGCGCCGTCACCAGCCCCGCCGATGTGGCAGCCCAGGTGAAGGCCGCCTCTAAGGCCGGTCGCAAGAACGCCCTGGTACAGGTTCGCCGTGGCGAGACGACGGCCTTCCTGACCATCCCGGTGGATATGGGCTGATCAGCGATACCGGTCAAAGAAAAAGGGGAGCGGATTTCCGCTCCCCTTTTTTGTTGTCTGCTGGAGCTGGCGTTGCTCCCTCACCCTCCCAAACGCTGCCGCGTTCGGGCCCCTGCCTCTCCCTGCCAAGCGGGCGAGGGTTTAAAACTCTGCCCCTCGCCCACTAAGGTGGGAGAGGGAGGGGCACGGCGGCGTCAGCCGACGGGAGGGTGAGGGCAACCCCACTTCAATCTCCTCACTCCGCCGGCACCTGCGGCGGTGCATTGTGCAGACGCTCCTCCTCCTCGATCTTGCGGCGGATGATGCCGATGGGCTGCACGCCCCTGGCGAACATGCTGTACAGCACGGGCGTGATGAACAAGGACAGGGCCGTACCCACCGTCACGCCACCCACGATGACCCAGCCGATGGCCATGCGGCTTTCGGCACCGGCTCCATGCGCCAGGGCCAGGGGCAGCGCACCGAAGACGGTCGCGATGGAGGTCATCAGGATGGGGCGCAGGCGCAGGCGCGAGGCCTCCACCACTGCTTCCAGCAACTCATACCCTTCCTCGCGCAGCTGATTGGCGAACTCCACAATCATGATGGCGTTCTTGGCGATCAGGCCGATCAGCATGATCAGGCCGATCTGGGTATAGGTGTTCAGCGACATGCCCGTGATGGAGATGGCCAGGATGCCCCCCAGACCGGCGGGCAGCACCGAACCCAGGATCATAGCCGGCAGGCGGAAATTCTCGAACTGTGCCGCCAGCACCAGGAAAGCCACCAGCATGGCCATGCCGAAGGCGAACCAGATGGCGCTGCTGGCTTCCAGCTGCAACCGCGCGGCCCCTTCGAAATTGATCCGCGCCTCTGCCGGCAGCACTTCGGCGGCGGCCTGCCGCACCTCGCGGATGGCATCGCCCATCACGGCACCTTCGGTCAGGTTGGCCGTGATGGTGATGGAACGCAGGCGGTTATAGCGGTTCAGTTCGGTGGCACCGGCCACGTCGCGCACCTGGATCAGGTTGGCCAGCGGGATCAGTTGCCCCGTGGTGGTGCCCGTCGTGGAGCGCACGAAGATGTTGGACAGGTCGCGCGGATTGGCGCGGTCCTGTGCCTCGGCCCGCAGCACCACATCATATTCCTCACCCCGATCCAGGTAACGGGTCACCAGCTTCTCACCCAGCATGGTTTCCAGGGTGGTGCCGATGGTGGTGACCGGTACGCCCAGATCGGCGGCGCGATTACGGTCCACCGTCACATAAAGCTGCGGCTTGGTTTCGTCATAGTCGGCGGAGAAGCCGGTGAGGCCCGGATATTGCTGCAACCGCTCGATCAGGGCGTCGCGCCATTCGGCCAACTCCTCGAACGTATTGCCGCCGATCACGACCTGCAGCTGGTTGGCCGAGGCACCGCCGCCCAGACCAGAGGGCAGGATGGGCACGATACGGGAACCGGGCATGGCCGACAGTTGCGGGCGCAGCTCATTCACCATCTGCGGCACGGTGCGGTCGCTGACGCGTTCGGCCCAGGGCGGCGTGCGCATAACCACCATGGCACGATTCACGCCCGAACTGCCGCCAAAGCCGGGATTAACGATGGTCAGGATACTGTCCACCTCGCCCGACTTCAGATAGGGCTGCAACAACCCTTCCACCCGCGCCACCTCCTGCATGGTGTAATCCATGCTGGCACCTTCCGGCCCGGTGATGGAAATGCGCGCCACGCCACGGTCTTCCACGGGCGCCAGCTCGCTGGGCAGGGTGCGGCCCAGCACCGCCGTCAGGACCAGGGCGCCGGCCATCAGGGCCATGACCAGCATGCGGGCCGAAAGGGCTTGGCGCAGCAGGGCCGTATAGCCACGGGTCAGCATGTCCAAAAACGCCTCGGACAGGCGGAACAGGCCGCGCGCTTCCTGATGCCCGCGCAACAGCTTTGACGACAGCATCGGCGACAGGGTCAACGCCACGATGCAGGAGAAGGCGATGGCCGCCATCAGCGCGATGGCAAATTCCCGGAACAGGCGGCCCTGATCACCGGGCAGCATGGACAAGGGCGCGATCACGGCGATCAGCACGGCGGTAGTGGCGATCACGGCAAAGCCGATCTGCCGCGCCCCGCGATAGGCCGCCAGCAGCGGCGGCTCCCCTTCCTCAATCCGGCGGGAGATGTTTTCCACCACGATGATGGCATCATCCACGACCAGACCGACGGCCAGCACGAAGGCCAGCAGTGTCAGCACATTGATGGAGAAGCCCAGCGCCGCCATCACGCCGAAGGCCGCGACCAGCGATACAGGAATGGCGATGACGGGGATCAGGGTGGCACGTAAGGTGCGCAGGAACACCCAGACCACCAGCACCACCAGTCCGATGGCCACGGCGATGGCATGGAACACTTCATAGACAGACTGGCTGACGAAGGTGGAATCGTCCTGACGGACCTCCAGCTTCATCCCCGGCGACAGGTTCTGACGGAACTCGCCCAGCAGCTTGCGCACGCCTTCGGACACTTCCATCGTGTTGGCGGTCGATTGGCGGATGATGCCCAGACCGATGGCGCTGCCGCCATTGATACGGAAATCGCCACGGTCGTCACGGGCTGCCACCTCTACCCGCGCGACATCGCCCAGGCGAATCCAGTTGGCCCCGTCCTGACGCACCAGGATGGAGGAGAATTGTTCGGGGCGGTTCAGGCGCGTGTCGGTCCGCACCGTGAATTCACGCTGGCTGCTTTCGATACGCCCGGCGGGCAGTTCGGCATTTTCGCGCCGGATCGAGGCTTCGATATCCTGCACCGTCACCCGGCGTGCTGCCATGGCGTTACGGTCCAGCCAGACGCGCATGGCAAAATCACGCCGCCCACCGATACGCACCGAGGCCACGCCCGGCACCGTGCCCAGCGCGTCCAGATAATAGCGGCGCACGAAATCGGTCAGTTCCAACTGGTTCATGCGGTCGGACGACAGCGTGATCCACATGATCGGGTTGCTGTCGGCATCGACCTTGCTAATCTCCGGCAGTTCGGCTTCTTCGGGCAGGCTGTCGCTGATGCGGCCCACGCGGTCGCGCACATCATTGCTGGCGGCGTCGATATCGCGGTCGATCTCGAACTCCACCGACACGGACGAGCTGCCTTCGCGGGAGCGGGAGCGGATGGTCTTCACACCCTCGATGCCGTTGATGACGCCTTCGATGCGTTCCGTGATCTCATTATCCACCACCTCGGCGCTGGCGCCGGGATAGGTGGTGCTGATCGACACGATGGGATAATCGATCTTCGGCAGCTCGCGCACCGGCAGCTTTTCATATCCCAGCACACCAAACACGACCAGCATGGCGCTGATCACGAAGGCGAGCACGGGACGCTGGATCGAAATGTCGGAGATCACCATGGTGAGGTTCCCAGGCGTGTCGCTGTCATGTCCATGTCGATGCCGCCCCGGCGGACCGGATGATCGGGGCGGCAGAGAGGTGGCCGCGAACGGCCACCATCAAATCGCCTTCAAGGCGTCGGTCGGGCGGCCGACTGCGTGCCGGTGGCGGCAGGTGCGCTGACGATCTCGGCCTGGACGGGCACGCCGTCACGCACCTTCTGCACGCCGCGCGTGATGACCAGTTCACCACCGGACAGGCCTTCGGCCACTTCCACCACGCCGCGCGACCGGGCGCCGATAGTGACCGGGCGGCGTTCCACCTTGCCCGAGGCCACCAGGAACACGAACTGCCGGTCACCCACGGGCACCAGCGATTCCTCCGGCACCAGCACGACATTGACGCGGTTATCCAGCGTCAACCGTACGGTCATGAACAGGCCGGGGCGCAGACGCCCGTCGGCATTGTCGATCTGCGCCACGGCGGCGACGGTGCGGGTGACGGGATCGATACGGGTATCGATGGCCGACACCTTGCCCAGGAAGGACTGATCCGGATACAGCGTGGTCTGGGCCGCGATCTCCATCCCGTCACGCAGATAGCGCAGGGAGGATTCGGGCACGGTGAATTCCAGCTTCACGGTGCGGGTATCGTCCAGCGTGGTCACCGGATCGGCCGGACGGACCAGGGCGCCGGGGCTGACCTGCCGCAGGCCGGTGTAGCCGGTGAAGGGTGCCCGGATGGTCAGGTCGGCCAGACGTGCCTGCACCGCCCGCACCTCTGCATCATTGCCGGCCAGTTGCAGCGACAA
This sequence comes from alpha proteobacterium AAP38, assembly GCA_001296005.1. Classification (GTDB taxonomy): domain Bacteria; phylum Pseudomonadota; class Alphaproteobacteria; order Azospirillales; family Azospirillaceae; genus Niveispirillum. The sequence continues at coordinate 25,124 of LJHR01000022.1, forward strand.
TTCATCGACACGGGCCTGGGCCACATTCTGCTTCACCAGCAATGCCCGCGCCCGGTCCAGCAACTGTGCCGCATTGCGGCGCCCGGCTTCGGCCACCGCCAGATTGGCCCGCACCTCGCGGTCGTCCAGTTCGATCAGGACGGCACCGGCCTGGACCAGCTGACCTTCGGTGAAGTTGATGGATTTGACGAGACCGGCTGTCTTGGCCGTCACCGTCACCGCCTCATTCGCGCGCAAGGTGCCCACGGCGTCAAAGGTGACGGCGATGTCACCCCGGGTCACATGAGTGGCGACGACATTCACGGGGCGGGCGCCCGCCTGCTGCTGTGCGGCGGGTTTGGCACCGTCGCGACCGGTCATGTACCAGACGCCGCCGCCAATGGCGACGATGGCAACAGCCGTGGCAATCTGAATTGGCAGGCGCATTTTCCTGTCCGATCTTGTCGGCGCAGCCGCAAAGGGTGCGGCGCTACCGGTCCATGTCATTGAAAAGCCATTCTATCCCACAGTGGAGACGGCAAGCTTCGTTAATTGTTTTTGTCAGGCATCCGCAGCCGTCCCTTAAGACGACTTTCGGCGGCAAACCCCGGTCCAGGATACCGACACCCACCAACTAGAGCGGACGGCCCAATCCTCCAACCCCCCAATTGTTACGCAACTGTAACCGGCAGCGGTAGGGGACAAACTTTTACATTTGAAGGAAAAGCCATGCGAAAACAGCGGGGAAGCTGCCTGTGAACGGCGATGCCGGACCCTTTGTCCGGGGTCGCGTGCCGGATCAGAGGCCGTCGCAAACCAGACTTATCCACAAGCAGTACCGGCAAAGCGTGGGAAGCGGACAGATATCATCGCGCGAATGTCCCACCAGACCGGTATATCAGGCAGCGCTGCTATTCTGGGAACGGCGGGACATGACCTCTGCCAGGAAGGCGCGGTCGACAGCCGGATAACGCGACGGCATTTCCCGTTCGATCCGGTCCATCAGATCCTCCGCCGCCATCCGCCCGTTATACTCGACATAGAGCAGATACCAGGCAGCGAAGGTGCGACCGGTGATGCGCGGGTCCTGATCATCGCGAAGTTCAGGCAGAACCCAATAGCCAAAACGCCCATCGGCCCGTTCACCGACGAACGGCAGCTTGGTCACCGGCAGACGGTATGCTGCGGATTGATGGTTCATGTTGGGCTGTGCCGGTTTCGACATGATGCGATGGCGTTCGAATACGGGGGGGATGCGGACGGGGTTAGACTTTGTTAAACTGTCGTTTACAAGTAATCGGTAAGAAACGACAATTAACTACTATATACGGTGGGAATCGGGATGCAATGCCTGTTCAGGTTAGGGGATGATCGCCCGGTTGTCACATGTGCGGATGGTTATGTCCGAACGGATGGGGTGGGACGACGGGGTCTGCTGGCGGGTGCGATTGCCCTGTTTCTGGCCCCCGCAGCCCGCGCAGCTGTTGCCGATGCGGCAACATTGGTGAAGGCTAATAGCCTGCCCAGCGCGGCGATGGCTGCCTATCTCGATCAGTTTCAGGATTTTCAGCGGGAATCCGGCGCCCCCATCACAGGCGACCCGTTATTCCAGGCGGAAATGGCGGCGGCGCGGGCGACGGGCGCCACGCGTCTGGCGGAAGGCGCCTCCTTCCTGCGTGATGATGCGGAACTGAGCTGGATTGCGCGCCATTATGCCGCACAGCTAGCGGCGGGTGCCCCCTTCGCGCATGAGGATGCGGGCGGACGTCATCCGGGTGACCGCATCGCCCTGCTGCACCGGCGCATGGTGGGGGTGAATGCCGAAAACCTGTTCACCAACAGCGTCTTCGACCCCGACCGGGCAGAGGCGGCGGGGCGGCTGGCCGTGGATAATCTGATGCAATCGCCGGGGCACCGGGCCAACATCCTTGACCCGCGCTGGACCCATGCCGGATGCGGTGCGGCGGCAGGACGGGAAGGGTTCTTCCTGGTGCAGCTGTTCGCTGAACGCGCAGCATTGCTGATGGAGGCGATGCCCGTGCGCCTGTCCCCCGGCACGCCCCTTCCCGCCGGCTGTCAGCAGGCCGCCGAGGGGACCTTCAGCGGCCTGGCGCTGGTGCCCTTGGACCGTGAGGTGGCGGCGGAGGATTTCATGCGGCCAGGATCAGCAACAGCACCGACCCGCAGGGGACCGCACCGCAGCTTCTTCGCCCGCACGCAGGAAATGACGGCCCGGACGGCGAAATTCACCATCCATCCGGGCCCGATGCTACTGGTCAACTGAGAATCCAACAGGCCGGCGACCGCCGGTCCGCCGCCCATGCGGCGTAAGCCAAGCCGCCGGATGGCGGCGCCCGGCGCCTGAGGGAACGTGCAAGTTAGGGAACGTGCAAGTTAATGCCCGTGGCCGCCGCCGGCGGCCTTGCCGGCTTCGGTCTGCACATAATGGCGGCCACAATAGGGGCAATCGACATTGCCCTTGGGCGACAGGGTCAGATAGACCAGCGGGTGGCCCAGCGCACCGCCGCCGCCATCGCAGCCGACGGTGTCTTCGTCGATATAGATGGTCTCGGCCGGCTGCATGTCTGTCGTTCCTTGAAGCTTACTGTTCGGATCCCGATATCCGGGGTGCGGCGCATCATACTCCGGCGCGCGGTTTGCGCAAGAGAGCCGGCCCCGCCCCTGTCCGGCCCCTGCCCTTCGGCAAATTGACCGGCGGCGGCGGTGGGTGTACGCCAGACCCATGTCCCGCGACAAAACAATGTCGCCCACCCATCGGGAACCCATCCCCCATGCCTGACAGCCTGAACCGCCCCGCCGATACCTCTGCCACCGGCCATGCCCCCGCCGCCGCGGTGGAGATCAAGGATCTGCGCAAGACCTATCGCGGCACGCCCAAATCCCCGCCGAAAGAGGCGCTGAAGGGCATTTCGCTGACCATTCCACGCGGGTCGATCTATGGTCTGCTGGGCCCCAATGGGGCGGGCAAAAGCACGACGATCAACATCCTGGCCGGTCTGGTGAACAAGACCAGCGGCAAGGCCAGCATCTGGGGCATCGATATCGATGAACAGCCCCGGTCGGCCCGCGCCGCCATCGGCGTGGTCCCGCAGGAACTGAACCTGGACCCGTTCTTCACCCCGCGTGAGATCCTGGACCTGCAAGCCGGCCTCTATGGCGTGCCCAAGTCGGAACGCCAGACCGATGCCCTGCTGGAAGCCGTGGGCCTGAAGGACAAGGCCAATGCCTATGCCCGCACCCTGTCGGGCGGCATGCGCCGCCGTCTGATGGTGGCCAAGGCCATGGTGCATGCCCCGCCGGTCCTGGTTCTGGACGAACCGACCGCCGGCGTGGACGTGGAACTGCGGCAAAGCCTGTGGGCCCATGTGCGCGAGTTGAACAAGGCCGGCACTACCATCGTCCTGACCACCCACTACCTTGAGGAAGCGCAGGAGTTGTGTGACACGATCGCCATCGTGAACCATGGTCAGGTCGTGGCCTGCGAATCGACAGAAAAGCTGCTGGGCCGTATCGACAGCAAGGAAATGGTGGTCACGCTGGATGCCGACCTGACGGAAGTGCCCGAGGCCTTCCGTGGCTTCGACGCCAAGCTGGACGGTACCCGCCGCCTGACCATCCATTACAAGCCCAGCCAGACCCGCGTCGCCGATCTGCTGGGCGCCATGGCGGCGGCGGGTCTGGCCGTGAAGGACCTGTCCATGGTCGAAAGCGACCTGGAGGATGTGTTCCTGGAAATGACCCGCGCGCCCGCCGCCTGAGGGTCTTTCCATGCAGCCCCGCGCCATCCGCGTCATTGCCGATGACTACGCCCTGTCACCGGGCGTTTCGGAGGGCATCCTGACGCTGGCGCGGGCCGGGCGCCTGTCGGGAACCGGTGCCATGGTGCCGGGTCCGCGCTGGCGCGAAGATGCCAGACGCCTGCTGGACACGCCCGCCGGGTTCCAGACCGGTGTGCATCTGACCCTGACGGGCGGCCTGTCACCCCTGGGCCCGATGCCGGCCCTTTGCCCCGATGGCCGGTTCCCGACATTGGGCCGGTGGCTGGCCATGGCCCATGCTGGGCTGCTGTCGTCGGGGCCGGCGCAACGGGACCTGTCGGCAGAGATCGCGCGGCAGTTGGATGCGTTCGAAGGGGCGATGGGCCGGGCCCCGCATTTCGTGGACGGGCATCAGCATCTGCATCTTCTGCCCGGCATCCGGCCCTTGCTGCTGGACGCCATCGCCCGCCGCTATCCGCCCAGTTCCGTCTGGCTGCGCAATTGTGCGGAACCGGCGGGGCGCATCGTGCGGCGCGGCGTGACGGGGGCCAAGGCCCTGTTCATCGCGCTGCTGTCGCGGGGTCTGGCCCGTCAGGCCGCATCCCGTGCCATTCCCACAAATGCCGGCTTCAGCGGCATTTACGGGTTTGACGGCGACTTTCCCGCCTTGATGGAGCGTTTCCTTTTCGAATTGCCGGCAGGGGCCCTGGTGATGGTTCACCCCGCCCTGCCCGACCAGGAACTGGCCGCCCTGGACCCGGTCGTGGCCGCGCGGCAGGCGGAAATGTCGTACCTTGCAGGGCAAGAATGGCCAGCCGCGCTATTCCGAGCCGGGCTGCGGCTTGGATAACGTGATCTTATGGCTTTCGGATAGGTTCAGGCCCGCGACAAGCGCGCCCAACGGTGGTACAATCCTCCATGATTCGCTGATTTCAATACAGTCGCGAATCAGCGTTTGACCGGCAGCGCGGGATTGCCACATTGGAAATGAATACCGTTCTTTTTGTGATCGGCATATTGGCCGCCATCGGCGCGGTCAGCATCGCGCTTGTGCGTCAGGTTCTCTATTATTCCCGCCGCGCCCATATCACCCGCGTGACGGAGCAGAACCGCGAACTGCACCGCAAGCAGGAAGAACTGACCAAGACCTATCGCGACGGTCAGGAGGGCGTGCGTCAGGCAGAGGTGGAGCGCAAGGCCGCCGCCACGCAGCTGGCCGATGCCCAGCGCCGCCTGAAGATCGCCAAGGAAGATAATTACGTCCTCATCCATGAGGTGAACGAGCAGACGGGTTCGCGCCGCCTGTTCGTCGTGGCCATGACGCTGGGCAGCACCCTGACGCTGGGCCAGAACATCGTGAAGGACTGCAAGTTCCGCAACGTGAAGCATTTCATCGAAATCTGGGCCGACAATGCCGACGATGCCAACCGCATCGCCCGGACCAACTTCCCGCCCGACAATGGCTTCATCCTGTCCAAGGCCGTGCCGGCCAATCCGGCCGCCATCGCGGCGGAGTAAGGCCCATGCTGCTCCAGGTCGGTGTCATCCTCGTCGTTCTGGTTTCCATCGCCTATGCCGCGGCAGTGATGCGCCGCATCGAGTCCGATGTCGTGCAGTATCAGCGCGACCTGCGCGCCGTGGAGGAGGACCAACACAAGCTGGAAGTGGCGTGCAACACGCTGCGCGGCCTGTGCAATCAGGTGGGCGAGGAGATGGCGAAGCTGCGCGCCGACATCACGGAAGTGACGGACGCCCGCGCCCAGTTGGAGGCGGAGATCAACGCCCTGTCGGAAGCGCCCAAACAGCGGCTCTACATGTTTGACAAGGGAACCATCGGCCATGGCAAATTGTGGGAAGTGCTGATCACCAATGCCGGCGGCAACGAAAGCAGCGTGGCGGGTGATCAGGCCGTGGAATGGGCCAATGGCCGTACCTATATTGTACCAGGAACGACTGATCGCGATGCCAAGTTCCGGGCGGAACCAAAGTTCCTGCCCTCAATGGGATATCGGATCATGAAGGTTGAACGGTTCCGGCGCGCCTGACGTCAATCCTTGTCCTTGGGAGATGACGCCACCCCACGCCGGACGGGGAGGGAGGCGTCATGGCCGATGCGGTCATCGAGTTCCCGACAGGGCAGGTGCGTCAGCGTCTATCGGGCGCCGCCGACAAGCGCCTGCACACCGCCTTTGCCCAGTTGCGCGCCGGCTGGCGCCGCGATGCCGGCCTGTCGCCCGAACGGCGTGATGAGGCGCTGGACCATCTGGGCCGCGCCTTGGTGAAATATCAGGCGGCCCTGGTGGAGGCCGTGTCGCAGGATTTCGGCAGCCGGTCCCCGCATGAGACGCGGCTGGCCGATATCCATGCCAGCCTGTCGGCCATCCGGTTCGCCCAGCGGCATTTCCGCCGCTGGATGCGGCCCCGCCGCGTGGGCGTGGCCCTGCCCTTCCTGCCGGGCCGCGCACGGGTACAGAGGGTGCCCCTGGGCGTGGTGGGGATCATCAGCCCCTGGAACTATCCCATCCAACTGGCGCTGGTGCCGCTGGCCGCAGCCATTGCCGCCGGTAACCGCGTGTTGCTGAAGCCGTCGGAACGCACCCCGCGCACCAGCAGCCTGCTGGAACGGTTGCTGGCGGAGGTGTTCGACCCGTCAGAGGTAGCGGTGGTGACGGGGGATGTGGACATGGCGCAGGCCGTCACCCACCTGCCCCTGGACCATCTGCTGTTCACCGGATCCACCGGGGCGGGGCGGCAGGTGATGCGGGCGGCGTCCGATGCGCTGGTCCCCGTCACCCTGGAACTGGGCGGCAAGTCGCCCGCCATCATCGGCCCCGGCTATGATCTGGAACAGGCGGCGGAGCGCATTGCCGTCGGCAAGCTGCTGAATGCCGGCCAGACCTGTATCGCACCCGATTACGTGCTGGTGCCGCGCGGGCGGGAACTGGAGTTTGTGGAGTATTTTGAGCGCGCGGTGACGCGGCTTTACCCCAGGCTGGGCGACAATCCCGACTACACATCCATCATCAGCGACGCCCAGTATGAGCGGCTGCTGGGCCTGATCGACGATGCCAGACGGCGCGGCGCCCATGCGCGCTTCATCAATCCGGCGGGCGAGGCGCTGGAACCGGCGCGGCGCAAGCTGGCCCCCACCCTGCTGTGGCAGGTGCCCGAAGAGGCCGACATCATGCGGCAGGAGATTTTCGGACCCGTCCTGCCCATCCTGCCCTATACGGCGCTGGAGGAGACGGTGGGCATCGTGAACAGCCGGCCCCGCCCCCTGGCACTCTACCTGTTCAGCCATCGTACGCTGGATGTGGATTTCGTGCTGGCCCGTATACGGGCCGGCGGCGTGACACTGAACGATACCTTGCTGCACGCGGCCCAGGATGCGCTGCCCTTTGGCGGCATCGGGGAAAGCGGCATGGGCGCCTATCACGGGGAGGCCGGGTTCCGGACCTTCAGCCATGAACAGCCCGTTTTCAAGGCCAGCCGGTTCAGCGCGGCCCGCCTGATCCGTCCGCCCTATGGTGACCGGATCGACCAGATCCTGCGCTGGCTGATCCGGTGACCGCTTTCGCCGGAACCGGGATTGCGATAATCAGGAAGGCATGGATATCGCCTCCCCCACCCTGTTGACCGCCGCCGATCCGGCGCCCGTCCGCATCCTGAACCCGACCGCATCCAGTCCCCTGCTGCTGGTCTGTGACCATGCCGGCAAGGCCGTGCCGGTGGCCCTGCACGGGCTGGGGGTGCCGGAAGCAGAACTGGACCGGCATATCGGCTGGGATATCGGGGCGGCGGCAGTGACGGAGGGGCTGGTCCGGCGTCTGGACGCGCGGGCCGTGCTGTCGGTCTATTCCCGGCTGGTTGTGGATTGCAACCGCTGGCCCGACAGCCCGACCCTGATGCCCGCCATCAGCGACGGTACGCCGGTCCCTGCCAACCAGGATCTATCCGACACGGCGCGGGCCCTGCGCATGGAGGCCCTGTACCAGCCCTATCACGACGCCATCACGGCGGAACGCGCGCGCATACAGGCAGAGGGGCAGGTACCCGTCCTGATCTCCATCCACAGCTTCACGCCGCAGATGAACGGGTTCCAGCGGCCCTGGCAGGTGGGCGTGCTGTGGAACCGCGACGGGCGGCTGGCCCTGCCCATGCTGGCGGCATTGCGGGCCGAAGGTGACCTGACCGTCGGCGACAACGAACCCTACAGCGCGCGCACCGGCACCGATTTCACCATCATCCACCATGGGGAGGCGGCGAACCTGCCCGTGCTGATGCTGGAGATCCGTCAGGACCTGATCGCAGATGCAGCGGGCGCCGATGCCTGGGCGGCACGGCTGGCCCGGCTGCTCCCGGTCGTCATCGCGGGGCTGACCTAATTTCGGTCAGCGCGCGGCCTCAAACTCCTCCAGCAGGGCGCCGACATCCAGCGCCTGCAAAGCGGCGAGCGCCTGGTTCAGATCGTCAGCGCAACGGCGCAGCTGCTGCGCATGGAAGCTGATATTGGCGGCGTGGGTGGCGATGTGACCGTGGGGCAGACGGGTGCGCATATCGATGACCATTTGGGTCCCCCTGTAAGAGCCGAGTCCGATACTTTTGGTTATATGTTCTTGTCTTGACCCTATTGATGCACGACCCGACGATTGTATCAATCAGAAAAGTAACACCTAGTAATAGGTTAAAATTTTAGATGGTTTCCTTTAAAACCGGGTCGGGATACACCATTTGCGTCGACACGTTCGACCAACCAATCCCAGGGAAGCCTGACCATGGACGACCAGACCCGTATCGAGCTTGAAGCCGCGGCTTTCCGCCGTTTGGTGGCGCATTTGCAGACCCGCACCGATGTCCAGAATATCGATCTGATGAATCTGGCGGGTTTCTGCCGGAACTGCCTGTCGAAATGGTACCGCGCCGCCGCCGATGAAAAAGGCGTGGCCGTCAGCGATGCCGAGGCGCGCGAGCATGTCTATGGCATGCCGTACGATGAATGGAAGGCTAAGCACCAGCGTGAGGCCACCGCCGAACAGAAGGCCGCGTTCCAGCAGGCCAATGCCCACTGATATCAGCGGCATGGGCGGCGTGGCGGTAGTCACCGCCGTACATTTATGGCCGTTGGTAAGAGAATCGGGCCGGGTTCCGCGCAAACAAAAACCCCGCTGTCCAGCTGGACAGCGGGGTTCTTCGTCACCAGGACAAGCCTGCCTGAAATATCAGGCGGCAGCCTTGCGCTGTTCGACGGCGGCGGTGAAGTTCCGCAGCATGGCATCGATCAGGCCGGACATGTCCTCATTGCTCTTGGCCGTCAGCAGGAAGCGGTCCTGAACGATCTCGTCGTCCGACCACTTGGCGCCGGCGGCTTCCAGGGCGGCGCGGGCGCTGTCGGCGCCGGTCACGGTGCGGCCCTTGATACGCTCCACCAGGGCCAGCAGCTCAACGCCCTTGCCGAAGGCAACGATGCCCTTGCCGCTGTCGACGAAGCTGCCGATGATACGGCGGGTATGCGGGTTGGTCGCCAGCTTGGCCACCGAACGGTCGCCGCCCGGCAGGACCAGCAGGTCGAAATCGGCGGCCAGCACTTCACCGACATGACGGTCGGTCGGGAAATAATGGCCCCAGGCGGCGCCGTGCCAGCCATTCACCAGGCCCTGCTCGGGCGAAATCACCTTCGGCTTGGCGCCGGCCTTCAGCAGGGCGCGCTGCGGCTCGGTCATCTCCAGCTCTTCGAAGCCATTGGCCACGAGAATGGCGATGTTCTTTCCGGCAAGCAGTTGTTCAGTCAAGGTCTCGTCTCCTTCTGGTTGGTCCGCCCCGTCCGGCACCGGCCGGGCCGGTGCGATCCGATAGGCGGTGAACGCGCCGGCCGGGCCGGAACGTTCGGAAATTCCATGCTGAAAGCGGCGCTCGATCCCGGTGATCCCCCGTGCGCGGTAGGGGCCGTGGTGCGTCAGGCACCGGTGGCCACAGGGTCCAGGTACGCCACAAGCCATCCGCGCCAACCCGTCATCGCGGGTTCGGTCGGGCTTTGGGCCCCCTGGGTTCCCGCACGGGACCCGGGGGCGGGTTACGTCTTTTCATGCATAGGGCGCTAATTGGCCCTTCGCGCACGCAACGTCAATCCGCATTTCCGACAATCCAGCCATCCAAGGGCGGCGGAGGCGGCGAATCGGTAGGGGACGAGCGTACGCAAAGGAGATGGAGACGCCCTGCGGGGTCAGTACCAGGGCTGGGCCAGCCCCTCCTGTTCGAACGCCCGGATGACGGCAGGAAGGGCGGCGGTACGCGCCGCATGGGCACCGATATTGGGCAGCAGGCGCGGCGGGCGCCCCGCAAAATTACGGCCCCAGCGCGTCAGCATCAGTAGCATGAAATCCACGATCCCCGGCCTGTCGCCTGTCAGCCAGTCACGCCCCGCCAGCGCCGTGTCCAACAGGTCGAACAGTTCCCCTGCCCGAACCTCCGCCGCCTGTTTCACGCTGTCGGCAAGGGCCGGGTCCGCGATCTGCCGCTCGGGGTAATAATAGGCCAGATAGGCGACCTGCACCGAATTGGTCAGGTGGATCAGCCATTGATAGGCCAGCGCCCGTTCCACCGTACCCACGGGCGGCATCAGGCCCGCGTCGGGATGGCGGTCGGCCAGATGCAACAGGATGGCCGCCGTCTCGAAGATCGGCTGTTCCCCATCCACCAGCACCGGCACGCGGCCCGTGGGGTTCAGGCGCAGATAGGCGGCACCGTAATGTTCCTTCGCGCCCGTGTCCACCAGCACCATTTTATAGGGCGCGCCGATGGTTTCCAGGGCCATATGCGGGGCCAGATTGGCCATGCCGGCATTGCCATAAAGCCTGTACATCGCGGATCATCCTTGGCAGCGAAAACGGGTGCCCGTCTTTTTACGGTGCTTTATGCCCCCTGTCTGCGCCAAGATGCGGACCGAAAAGGACGAAGGAGGTCTGGCCCGGATGGCCCAGGACAAGCGATGGAACATGCGGCGCATCGCGCGGGTGACGGCCATGGGCCTCGCCGGGTTGGTCGGCTTTTCTATCCTGTGGGTCCTGGCCTATGCCGTGCTGCCTGTGCCGGCCACACCGCTGATGGTGATCCGCACCCTGGGCGGGGCCGACTGGAACCATTCCTGGCGGTCCATGGACCGGATCAGCCCGCATCTGGCCCGCGCCGTCATCGGGGCGGAGGATAGCCGCTTCTGCGACCATATGGGTGTGGACCTGGACGCCGTCGAGAAAGCGCTGGAACGCAACCAGACCCATCAGCGTGTGCGCGGCGGCAGCACCATCAGTCAGCAAGTGGCCAAGAATGCCTTTCTGTGGCCCGACCGGTCCTGGCTGCGCAAGGGCGTGGAACTGTGGTTCACGATGCTGGTGGAGACCTTCTGGTCCAAGCGCCGCATCCTGGAGGTCTATCTCAACATCGTGGAATGGGCCCCCGGCACCTATGGCGCGGAGGCGGCGTCGCGATACTGGTTCGGCAAGGGGGCCGAGGCCTTGACCCCGCGTGAGGCAGCACTTCTGGCCGCCATCCTGCCAAGCCCCCTGAAATGGAAGGCGAATCCGCCCGGTCGCTATGTCGCGGGCCGCGCCGGCACCTTGCAGCAACGGATGGAGATTGTGCGCCGCGACGGGCTGGATGATTGCGCGCTGCCGTGAAGGGGACTGCGATCTACCGCGCCAACCCCTTGACGGCCAGCGCATCCAGATAGGTCTGCCACAGGCCACCCTGTTCCCTGCCCAGGCGGTGCAGCAGGGTCCAGCTATAGATGCCGCTGTCGTGGCCGTCGTCAAAGGTCAGGCGGACGGCGTAGTTGCCCACGGGATCGACGCGGGTGATGGCGACATGACGTTTGCCAGTCACCAGCTGTTTTTGTGCTGGCGTGTGGCCCTGCACCTCTGCCGACGGGCTTTCCACGCGCAGAAACTCTGCCGGCAGGTCGAAACGGCTACCATCATCGAAACTGACGGACAGCACGCGCTCGGCCCGGTTCAGGCGCAGTTCGGTGGGCCAGTGGCTGCTGCCGCCAGCCTCGCTGGCGAAACGTTCCTCGCTCATTCAGGCGGCATCGTCCAGGCGACGCGCTTCATCCACCAGCATGATGGGAATGCCGTCACGGATGGGATAGGCCAGCTTGGCCTGATCAGAGATCAGTTCCTGGGCGGCGGCGTCATAGCGCAGGGGCGCCTTGGTCAGCGGGCAGACCAGGATCTCCAGCAGGCGCGGATCGACGCGGGCGCTGTCGGTCTGAGTGGGGGCGTCGGTCATCGTGGATACTCCGGGTTTGAGGCAAGCCTCAACGTCAAAAAGATCAATGGCGGGCGCCGCCACCTTCATTGTCGCCGCCCTGATGGACGGCCATTTCAACCAGCGCCAGCAACAGCTTGGCACGGGCATTCAGGTCGGGGCTTTCCAGCAGGGCCTGCTTTTCCGGCGCATCGAAGGGACAGATCATGGCCAGCGAAGTGATCAGCCGGTCCAATGGCGCCTGGGCGATGCTGTCCCAATTGGCGCTGATCCCCTGCTGCTTGAAATAGGCGCGCAGGGTGCCGTCCAGGCTGGTGCGGTCCAGATCGCAGGGGGCATCCTCGTGCAGGTCGGCGGCGAAAGCTGACCAGTCGGCGATGATGCGGCGATATCCACGCGTGGTCGGCACCTCGCCCGCGATACGGAACCGGCTGATCCCCGTCAGGGTGATCAGGAAGCGGCCATCCTCGGTCTCGCTGAAGCTGGTGATGCGCCCGACGCAGCCGGTATCGTAAAGGGGCGGGTGGTTGCCCATCCCGCCATCACGCGGCTGGATCATGCCGATCAGCCGGTTCGATGCCAGCGCGTCCTGCACCATGTTCAGATAGCGCGGCTCAAAGATATTGAGCGGCAGCTTGCCACGCGGCAGCAGAAGCACTCCCGTCAACGGAAAGACGGGGATGGTGTCCGGCAACTGATCATGGGGCAGGTCGAACGGGTTCTGGCTCATGCGAACAGCAGCGACGACAGTTTACGGCGGGCCTGGATGACCAGCTTGTCCATGGGGCCCAGCGCCTCGAACATCTTCAGAAGCTGGGTGCGGGCGGCCTTCTCATTCCATTCCCGGTCGCGCTTCACGATCTCCAGCAGAGCTTCCACCGCCTCCTCATTACGCCCGGCGGCGAAGAGCGCCACCGCGTAATCGTAACGGGCCTGATGGTTGGCCGGGTCGGCGGTGACCGCAGCCTTCAGATCATCCAGGGGGCCGGCATTGGCGGCCTGTTCGGACAGTTCGATCTGCGATTTCACGGCGGCCAGATCGGCGGACTTGGCGATGGCGGCGGGTGCATCGGCGAGCATACCCTTGGCAGCGTCGGCTTCCCCCACGGCCAGCAGGCAGCGGATGACGCCAGCATAGGCGGCGGCGTTCTCCGGCTCCTCGGCCAGCACTTCCTGATAGACAGCGGCAGCCCCCTGCGCATCACCGGCATCCAGCAGGCCCTTGGCCTCGGCCAGGATGGCGGCGATGTCGATGGCGCCGGTGCCGCCCGACAGCTTCACCAGACGTTCGATGAAGGCCTTGATCTGGCTTTCCGGCAGAGCGCCCTGGAACCCGTCCACGGGGCGGCCCTGGAAAAAGGCATAGACGGTGGGGATCGACTGTACCCGCAGCTGGCCCGCCACGGCGGGATGCTTGTCGGTGTCGATCTTCACCAGCTTCACGGCACCCTTGGCGGCGGTCACGGCCTTTTCCAGGATGGGACCCAGCGTCTTGCAGGGGCCGCACCAGGTGGCCCAGAAATCGACGATGACGGGCACTTCCTGCGACGCCTCGATGACATCGGCCATGAAACCGGCGTCGCTGCCATCCTTGATCAGGTCGGTGGCGGCGGGCTTTGGCTGGGGCGAAGGCGTGGGCGAGAACATGGGTTCTTGTTCCTGGATCGGGTGATCATGCATGGCCCCGCGATGCGGGGATCGTCACTGGCTTATATAGATCGGCCATGGCCCTGCGGCAAACCTCCCGATGGGGTGCCATGCATCAAGGATGGGGTGCTTTCGCAGAAAACCATACAGGCATGGAAAAAAAGTCCTTGCATGGCAAAGTTTGATGGCTATATTCCGCGCTCACCGCCGGGGACGACCCGGACGGACATCGGAAATGGGCGGGCGTAGCTCAGGGGTAGAGCACAACCTTGCCAAGGTTGGGGTCGAGGGTTCGAATCCCTTCGCCCGCTCCAGTTCCGATAACCCACTGCCGCAAGGCAGGCCTGTCTGGTAATGCGGGCGTAGCTCAGGGGTAGAGCACAACCTTGCCAAGGTTGGGGTCGAGGGTTCGAATCCCTTCGCCCGCTCCAGACAAAACTATGATAATGCAGCAAAGGCCGCCTCCGGGCGGCCTTTTGCGTTTGGGGCACTGGCCATCCCCTGACGATTCCCAGGACCGACGTAGCGGTAGAATCGGGCCTAGTGGCATCCGTCGCGCGGATTACGCGCACGCCAGTGCGGACACGCAATGACCGATCGCCTATTCCTTCGTCATCCCGGCGGAAGCCGGGACCCAGGGGTCAAGCGACCGATCGTTCAGCGAAGATGATCGAAGCTGCGTCCAGGGTTTCCTGTGGCCCCCGGGGCCCGGCTTCCGCCGGGATGACGAAGGGTAGCGCTGCAATCTAAATCTGACAGCCCCCGACCCGCAGGCCAAACCAAGCCCCAAAAGCAAAACCCCCGCCGGGCGGACCGGCAGGGGTTTATGCTTCGTCAGGGCCGTGGCCCCGATCCAAAAGAGGATCATCCCGAAAGGGAGATCACTTCATCTTGGATTCCTTGAAGGCGACGTGCTTGCGAGCAACCGGATCATACTTGTTGAATTCCAGCTTCTCGGTCGTCTTACGGGGATTCTTCTTCTTCACATAGAAGTAGCCCGTGTCAGCGGTGCTAACCAGCTTGATCAGCACGGTGTTCTGCTTAGCCATGATACCCTACCTGCGTCTGACTTGCGGCCACCGCAAGGACGCGCGGCCGATGAGTATAAACCAAGTCCATCGGAGGAAGACCCCCGGCGGCACAGCGGCGGAATCTACGCATCCGCCCCCGTCTGTCAAGGACAAAGACCCTACCTCTCCGCAACGTTGATGTGCCGTGATGCGAGGGCTTGGCGGTAAAGCCCCACATCCTCCACCAGGGCACGGGCCAGCGATACCGTTACGGCGGCGGATGCCACGCTGTCGGCGGGCTTTGGCGGACAGGTGGCGCGCAGTTGCGCCAGCGCCTCGGCATCGTCGGGGGCGGCCAGCCGCTGACGTGACCTTGTTGCCTGTTCGCCCCGGTCGCCCTGCGCCGCGGCGGCCAGCAGCGACTGCACATTCACGCCCGCCTGCGAGGTGCAGAGGCTGGGCAGCACGCCCTGGCCGTCAAAGCTATATCCGCTGGGCGCGTAAATCCGGCTCCAGGTGATGAACAGTTCCCCGCCATTGGGCAGTTGCGTCACATGCTGCACGCTGCCCTTGCCATAAGAAGAGGAGCCGACGATCAGGGCGCGGCCCGCATCCTGCAGTGCCGCCGCCACAATCTCCGCCGATGACGCCGTCTGCCCGTCGATCAAGACGACCAGCGGCAGGTCGGGGAAAAGGGTGGTCGGCTTCTGCGCCTCAAACCACTGGATGGAGCTGGGGTTGCGGCCCCGCGTGGTGATGATTCGGCCTTGCGGCACGAACAGGTTGACCACGCCCACCGCCTGCACCATCACCCCGCCGGGATTACCACGCAGATCCATGACGACGCCACGCACCGGCCCCCGGTCCAGATAGCGCTGGATGGCCTGACGCACATTATCCTGGGTGGCATTGTTGAACCGCTCGACCCGAACGGTCACGACGCCATCATTGAGGACGGCCTGAACCGTATTGGGTACCAGATGCCGGCGGCGGATGGTGACATTGCGCGGGCGCTGGTCGCTGGGACCCAGCTTCATTTCCACCCAGCTGCCCTCCGGCCCCTGGATCAGGGCTGACAGCCTTTCATAAGGCAGGCCGAGGGTGCGGGTGCCGGCCACTTCGAATATCCGGTCGCCGACCTTGACACCGGCTGCCGCTGCCGGCCCGTCGGGCACCATGTCGGAAATCTCGTAAAAGCCATCGACATTGCGGATGCCGACGCCGATCCCGTCATACCCCTCGCGCTGGGTGCGCTCCCCCTGCGCCCGGTTGGGCTCGGCATAGCGGGAATAGGGGTCCAGATCGGTCATCATGCCGTCGAACATGTCGCGCCAGACCTGTTCCCGGTCCTTGGCGGCGATGGCGGGAGAGGCCGCGGCGATGGCCCGCAGCATCTCCGCCGTCGCGTTGGCCCAGCGTTCGGGGATCATGTCACCCGGCAGCACCACACGCGCCAGTTCCACGCCCTCGCGCGTCAGCAGCAGGTGCCCCGGCACCGACACGACGCCCAGGGTCCGGTCCGATGCCGCCACACGGCGCAGCCCATCGCCCAGCAGGGCCGGCATGTTGGGCTGTTTCAGGGCATTGTCGATGATGGGGCGGAAGGCGACAGAGAAAAGCTGTTCGGCGGTCAGGTTGGCGGCGGCGGGCAATATCTGCTGTTCAGCCCGCGCGGTGACGGCACCGCCCAGAAGACCCAGGACCAGCAGCATCGAGCCAAGCCGTGATGCCATGCGCGTTTCCCCCGTCGGGCATCGTCTCAATGGCGATGCTTCCCTATGGACAGAGTGCCGCAGCCAGGGGGGACCGTAAAGCCCGTGCATATCCCAAAAGGCTAGTTCTGCCCTGGAATCCGGGGTGTCAGCCCCATAACCACGCCTCACAGCTGTTTACAGCGCCCGCTTCCCGGCGCATGGGTTGTATCGACCTGAAATGCAATGGCTGGGTGGGACGATGGCTGACGAACCGGTGAAGGGACCCGCATCCTATTTTCCATCGATCGAGAAGAAATATGGCCGTCCCATCGCGGACTGGCTGGATCTGGTCAAACAGCGCCTGCCCGCCAAACATATGGAACTGGTCGCCCTGCTGAAGACGGAGCATGGCATGGGCCATGGTCATGCCAACGCCATCGTCGCCTATGCGCTGGCCGTCCCGCCTGTCCAAAAGGAATGAATCTGCGGGGCAACAGGCGGAACTTTTCGGACTGCCATCACCAGGGCGCATTTGACAGGCAGGCTGGAAAGGCGTGAATAAGCCCAAACTTGGTAGGGCGCCTGTGCCATGTCCCCCAGATATTGGTTAATTCCGCTGTTGGCGGTGCCGTTGGCCGCACTGGTGGCCTTGGGCCGGGCACCGGCGGGTGTGGATGCGTCCGCGCGCTATCTGCGCATCGCGGCCGATCCGTCGGGGGAACGCGGGTTCGATGTCGGCTCTGCCCTGGCCTCCATCCTGTCGCGCCCGCCGGGTATGCCGGCCTGCAAGGATGATGACCGCGCCTGTGGCGTGCAAGGGCTGGTGGCACTGACGCAGAGCCTGCCCGACCGCCGCGACATTGTGGAGGCGGTGGCATCGGGTGCCGTTGAAACCGGGCTGGCGCCTGCCGACCGCATCTATGCCGCCCGCTGCTTCCCCGCCCCCGGTGCCAGGCCGGCGGAACTGACCATCCTGGGCGAGATCTATAACGAATCGCTGCATGTTCTGGTCCGTGCCGAAACCGGCCTGACCGATATCGCACAGCTGAAGGGCCGGCGCGTCGCCATCGGCGTGGCGGGCAGCGATGAACGCCGTCTGGCCGAACGCATCCTGTCCGCCTACGGAATGCGCCGGCAACAGGTGCGGGCGGTGGAGATCGGTGGCGAACAGGCGGCCTTGGCGCTGGCCGATGGTCGTGTCGATGCGCTGTTCCGAATCGCCGCCGCACCGGACCCGGTGGTGGCCATGGCCGTGACGGCGGGTGCGCGGCTGCTGCCCGTCACGGGTGATCCGGCGGGCCGCCTGTCAGGCCTGCACCCGTTCGGTGCGCCCGGTACCATTGCCGCCGGAACCTATGGCCCCGACCAGGGCGAGGTGGCGACCATGATGCAGCCCGTGGCCTGGATCGCCGGCCCGTCCCTGGACCCCAAGCTGGCGGCACAACTGACGGCGGCGCTGGCCAGCCGCGCGAATCGGGAGGCGCTGCACAGGCAGGACCCGGATATGGTGCTGCTACGCCCTGCGGCATTTCGCATGTCGGCCCCCCTGCACCCGGCGGCGGGAACACGCTATGGTGTGGATCCCATTGCCATGGCCTGCCCCGGCCAAAAGCCCCGGTGAGTATCCGCGCCCATGTTCCTGCCGCAGGAGATTATCCGCCGCAAACGTGACGGGCATGCCCTGTCGGCGGACGATATTGCTGCCTTCATCGCGGGCCTGACCGACGGATCGGTGTCGGAAGGCCAGGCGGCGGCCTTTGCCATGGCGGTCTGGTTCCAGGGCATGGATGCCGGCGAGCGCGTGGCCCTGCTGCGGGCCATGACCGGGTCGGGGACGATTTTAGACTGGTCGCGCGAAGGTTTGGGCGGTCCGGTTCTGGATAAACATTCCACGGGCGGGGTGGGGGACAAGGTCAGCCTGCTGTTGGCCCCCATCATCGCGGCCTGCGGCGGCTATGTGCCCATGATCTCTGGTCGGGGGCTGGGCCATACGGGCGGCACGCTCGACAAGATGGAAGCCATCCAAGGCTATGATGCGCAACCGGACCTGCACCGGCTGAAAACCGTCGTGCGGCGGGTCGGCTGCGCCATTGTCGGGGCCACGGATGAAATCGCCCCTGCCGACCGCCGGCTTTATGCGATTCGCGATGTCACCGCGACGGTGGAAAGCATCCACCTGATCACCGCCTCCATCCTGTCCAAGAAGCTGGCCGCCGGCCTGAATGCCCTGGTCCTGGATGTGAAGTTCGGATCGGGTGCCTTCATGGAAAGCCGGGAGGATGCCGCCGGACTGGCGGAAATGCTGGTTCGCACCGCTAGCGATACCGGCCTGCCCACCCGCGCCCTGCTGACCGATATGGGACAGGTGCTGGGTCACAGTGCCGGCAATGCCCTGGAACTGCGCGAATGCCTGTCGATCCTGGCTGGTGGGGCGGCGGAAACGCGGCTGTGGCGGGTGACGCGGGCCTTGTGCGTGGAACTGCTGATCCTGTCTGGGCTGACCACCGATGCCGCGAGCGCCGGAAAGCTGGTGGATCAGGCCATTGCCACCGGAGCCGCGGCGGACCGGTTCGCCCGCATGGTGGCGGTGCTGGGTGGGCCGCCCGACCTGATCGAACGGCCCGACCGGCATCTGACCTCCGCCCCCGTCATCGTGCCGGTCTTCGCCGACCGGCCCGGCATTGTCACGGGGCAGGATGTGCGGGCGCTTGGCCTGGCCGTCGTGGCGCTGGGCGGCGGGCGCACCCGGCCCCAGGATGCGGTTGATCCGCGTGTCGGGCTGGATCAGGTGGCGCCCATCGGGGCGGCGGTGGGGCCGAATCAGCCGCTCTGCTTCGTGCATGCGGCGGACAGGGCTGCGGCGGATGCGGTGGTATGCAGCGTCAGGAACGCTTATGTGATTGGCGAAACCGTCGACGCGGCCGCCGATCCGGTGGCCGGAATGATCGGCGGGTCCTGAGGATCGTGCCAGACCGACCGGAGCAGCCCCTTATGATCAAGATTGTCCGCGCCAAGTTCCACGGCATCCGCGTCACCGGTGCCGATCTGGACTATCACGGGTCCATCACCCTGGACCCGGAACAGTGCGCGCTGGCCGGTATCTATCCGCTGGAATTCGTGGAGATCTGGAACAAGAGCAGCGGGGCGCGGATTTCCACCTATGTGATCTTTGGCGAGCCGGGGTCCAAGGCCTGCATCTTGAACGGTGCTGCCGCCCGCACTTGCCAGAAGGGGGATGAGGTGATCATCGCCGCATCCGCCAGCATCACCCCGGACCAGCTTTATTCGATCAAGCCCAAGGTCCTGACCTTCAAGCCCGACAATTCCGTGGACCGCGTCCTGGAATATGATGTGTTCAAGGGGCCGGAACGGGAGTTTGATTTCCGCACGCTGGACATCACCGACGGGCGCGACGGGGCGGTGGAACTGTCGGTGCCGGTGAAGGTTTGATAGCGACCGGATGCGGGCCTGAACCCGCATCCGATATCCACCCTCAGAACGCCGCGTAAACCTCGTCCAGTTCAGTGTCGTTGAAGCTGTAGGTGGCGTTGCAGAACTCGCACGTCACGGCGACAAGGCCGTCCACGCGCAGTTCATCGAGGTCGCCCCGATCCAGGCTGCGCAGCACGTCCGTCACCCGCTCGCGGGAGCAGCGGCAGCCGGGGCGCAGTTCCCGGCGCTCGTAAATGCGCGGGCTTTCCTCGTGGAACAGGCGGTAGATCAGCTCATTTACCGTCAGGGCCGGGTCCAGAAGCTCATGTGCCGTCACCGTCTCCAGCATGACGCCGGCGCGGTGCCAGTCTTCCTCGCGCACGCCGGCCTGATGCTCGCTGAACACACCCGCATTTTCCGGCGGCAGGGCCTGCAGCATGATGGCCCCGCCCACCCATTTGCCATCCGCATCCTTGGACACGAAGCTCTTGATGCTGGCGGCCAGCTGTTCGGACTGCCGGAAATAATGGCGCACGGCATCGGCCAGCGTGGCCCCGCGCAGTTCCACGATGCCCTGATAGCGCTCGGTGTGCTCCCCCTGATCGACCGTGAAGGCGACATAGCCGGAACCCAGCATCGCGCCAAGATCGGGCTGGAAGCCCTTATGCCGGCGCTGTTCGGCCAGACGGTCGGCATCAAAGCGGGCGTAGCCGCGCAGATCACCGACCGAGGTGACGTCCGACACCGTATAGGCGACAGGGCCGTCACCCTTGGTCTGCAAGGTGAAGATACCGTCATATTTCAGGCCGGACGCCAGGGTGGCAGCCAGCAGGATGGTATCGGCCAGCAGGGGCGCCAGCTCGTCCGGGTAATCATGCCGCCTGATGATCTCATCCAGGGCCGGGCCCAGCCGGATCAGCCGCCCCCGGAAGGAGCTGCTGTCCAGCTGGAACGGCTGGCAGATATCAAATTCGGCGGTCACGGCATCGGTATCGTGGCGGGGCTGGCCCGCCACGGGGGGAACGGAATTCATCGGTTCAGGCACCAGGTCAGAATGCCCTTCTGGGCGTGCATACGGTTTTCTGCCTCGTCCCACACGGCCGACTGCGGACCATCAATGACGCTGGACGTCACCTCTTCCTCGCGGTGTGCGGGCAGACAATGCATGAATATGGCGTCTTTTTTCGCCAGACCCATGATCCGATCGTTTACCTGATATGGCTTCAGCAGATTGTGGCGGCGATGCGCGTCCTTATTGTGCATCGACACCCAGGTGTCCGTGACCAGGGCATCGGCACACGCCGCCGCCTCTTCCACATCGCGATGGACGGTCACGCGGCCCTTGTTGGCCTTGATCCATTCCAAGGTCTGGTGCGAGGGCGACAGTTCCGGCGGGCAGGCGATGCGCAGTTCGAAATCGAACGCCACAGAAGCGTGGATGAAGCTTTCGCAGACATTGTTGGCATCGCCGGTCCAGCAGAAGACCGCATCCTTGATCGGGCCCTTGCGTTCCTCGTATGTCAGGATGTCGGCCATGATCTGGACCGGGTGCGAGCTGTCGGTCAGGCCGTTGATGACGGGGACGGTCGCCGCCTCCGCCATCTCCTGCAGCTTCGTCTCATGGTCGGTGCGCAGCATGATGATGTCGACATAGCGCGACAGCACGCGCGCCGTGTCGCCGATGGTCTCGCCATGGCCCAGCTGGATTTCCTTGCCGGTCAGGCAGATGACCTCGCCACCCAGCTGACGCATGCCTACCTCGAACGACACGCGGGTACGCGTGCTGGGCTTTTCGAAGATCAGGGCCAGCGTCTTGCCCAGCAGGGGGCGCTCGGCCCCCTGACCACGCTTCATGAAGGCGGCGCGGGACAGCATCTCGCGCAGCTCATCGATGGAATGGTTATGGATATCCAGGAAATGGCGGGGGGACTTCTGCATGGTCATTGCGCCAGCTCCTGGCAGGTCTTGTCGATGATCGAAACGGCTTCGGCGATTTCTGCGTCGCCAATGGTCAGGGGCGGCAGGATGCGGATGACATTCTCCGCCGCCGGAACGGTCAGCAGTCCGTTCTCACGCAGGCGGGTCACCACCTCGCCATTCGGCTTCACGCATTTCAGGCCCAGCATCAGCCCCTTGCCACGCGCTTCGGCCAGGATGGTCGGGTACTTGGCAACCAGGGCCTCCAGTTCCGCCTTCAGTTTGTCGCCGGTGACGGTCACCTGCTCCAGGAAGCCGGGGGCCGTGATGACATCCAGAACGGCGTTGGCGACGGCCATGGCCAGCGGGTTGCCGCCGAAGGTGGAGCCGTGGGTGCCCGGCACCATGCCCTTGGCTGCCTTCTCGCTGACCAGGCAGGCGCCGACGGGGAAGCCGCCGCCGATACCCTTGGCGATGGGCATGACGTCCGGGGTGACGCCGGCCCATTCATGGGCAAACATCTTGCCGGTACGGCCCACGCCCGTCTGAATCTCATCGAACACCAGCAGCAGGCCAAACTCGTCTGCGGTATCGCGCAGGGCCTTCAGATACTCATCGCTGCCCACCACGATCCCGCCTTCGCCCAGGATGGGTTCCACCACGATGGCGGCCGTCTGGGGCGTGATGGCATTGCGCAGCTCGTTCATATTGCCGAACGGTACTTGATCGAACGCGTCCAGCAGGGGACCGAATCCGCCGACCATCTTTTCCGACTTGGCAGCCGCAATGGCCGTTGTGGACCGGCCATGGAAGGCCCCGCCGACCACGATGAAGCGGGTCTTTTCCGGGTGGCCGGTATCATGCTGATACTTGCGCACCGTCTTGACCGCGCATTCAAACGCTTCCACGCCCGAATTCGTGAAGAACATCGTGTCGGCGAAGGTCAGGTCGCACAGCCGCTTGGCCAGCTGTTCCTGGCCCGCAACCCGAAACAGGTTGGAGGTATGCCACAGCTTGCCCGCCTGCTCGGTCAGCTTTTCCACCAGATAGGGGTGCGCGTGACCAAGGGCGTTCACCGCGATGCCGGCGGTGAAATCCAGGAATCGTCGGCCTGTTGTGTCCCAGATATGGGCGCCTTCACCCCGCTCGAACACGATGTCGATGCGGGAATAGGTGGGCATCACAACAGGGATCACGGCTGCAACTCCATGGAGCCATCGTCCAAAGCGCCACGAACCCGATGTCCGGGCGCCGGAACCGGGGACTATTGGGCCCCTGGTTCCCCCTGTCAACGCACCCCCATGCATCCCTAACGTGACATGGGCAAGAAGCGTTGCGGATTTAACCCTTTCAGCTTATGAATGAAACCGAAATGACGGGCCGTTTCCTTTAGGGTCCGTTCGACGATTGCGACCGTCCCCCGGTCCCCTGGCGGAGTTGTTCAACCGATGCCCAACGATATCCTGGACCCGCGTAGTTTCCAGCGTCCCGGCCTGCATGGCATTGCCGAAGCGGCGGTTGAAAGCGGGCCCGTCACCGGGGGCATCACCACCATCTCTGCCGAGGCGCGCATCGAAGGCGCCAAGATTTCGCACTGCCACACGCTGCATGTGGCGGGCCGTCTGGTCGATGTCACTCTAAACGAGATCAAGATCCTGGAAATCGCCGAGGGCGGGCATTTCGAAGGCGTGGCCAAGGTCGAACAGATGCGCGTCAATGGCCGCGCAACGGGCACCATCGAAGTATCGGGCATCCTGTCGGTGGGTGAGACGGGGCAGATTGACGGCACCATCCGTTACGGCCGCATCAACATCGCCGATGGCGGCAGCGTGACCGGTACCCTGCAGACCGGTAAGGCTCCGTAATTAGTTTTCCCTCAGGCGCCGGGCGCCCGCATCCGCGGGCTTGGGCTTGACGCCGCATGTGCGGCGCGGCGGCAGTCGCCGCCGTGCAATCGGTCAAAACATCTGACCGATTTACTCATTGCGGCTTTGCAACCGCGAATTCCGGCCATTCCCGCGCCACGACCTCTCCGTCTGTGGCCCAGACGTGACAGGTGTCCAGCATGGGCGGGCGGCGGCGGGGCGGCGGGGTTTCGCCGCGCTCGACCATGGCGGCGCGGGCCTTCTTGTCCAGGTCTTCCAGATAAGGCGCGATGGTCTGAAAGGCCGTTGTCGCGACCGGGCCCAGCAGTTCCACCATATGGGTACAGCCTTCCACCCCGCCCAGCCGTTCCTTGACGGCGGCGGTCCAGCCGCTGGCGATGGACAGGCCCACCAGCCGCTGAAAATTCTCCGTGATCGATGGGCACATCCGATAGGGTGCTGCATCCGTCACGGCGGCGACGGCCTTCACCGTCAGCCGGTTATCCAGCGTCAGCCGTACCCACATCTCATGAATGGGATCACCGCTGGGCACCGTGCGGCCATCGCGCTGAAAATCATAGGATTTACGGTCGGTAATATGGCCTTCGATATCCCACAGCCCATCGGCCCGGCGATAGCCTTTGCAGGTCACCTGACGCGTATGCAACGGCTCCCGCGCGGCGTCCGGGGGTGGCAGGGGCATGGCAGGCTCCATGGGTGAGGGCGATGGGGCTGCATCTTGGGCCGGGCCATGGCCGTGGGTCAAGAGGCGGGCTTACGTTTTGGGAAGCCGCCCCGCGTCCGGCATGGAAGGGCTACCGCATCGTCCCTTCGCGCCGCCGCCATTCCGCGTTAAACCTGCCGAAAGCCCTTTTTATCTGGAGCCCTGAACCATGCGCCCCACCGACCGCGTTTTCGTCGCCCTGGATATGCCGGAGATTGAGGGGGCAAAGGCCATGGCTGCACAGGTTGCGGGCCTGGTCGGGGGCGTGAAGCTGGGTCTGGAATTCTTCATGGCGCAGGGGCCCGCCGGTATCCGCGATGTCATCGCGGCGGGCGATCTGCCTTTGTTCCTGGACCTGAAGCTCCACGATATTCCCAACACGGTGGCGGGTGCGGTCCGTTCCGTCGCGCCGCTGGCGCCGACATTCCTGACCATCCATGCCGGTGGCGGACCCGCCATGATCCGCGCCGCCGCCGATGCCGCGCGGGAGGAGGCGGAACGGTTGGGGCTGCCCCGCATGCGCATCCTGGCGGTCACTGTCCTGACCAGCCTGTCGGACGAGGACTTGACCGCCGTGGGGCAGGCCGTGCCCGCCGTGACCCAAGTTCGCCGTCTGGCCCGGGTAGCCCATGCCAATGGCGCGGACGGCATCGTCTGCTCGCCCGCCGAGGTCGCGCTGCTGCGCCGAGATCTGCCTGCCGATTTCACGCTGATGGTGCCCGGCATCCGCCCGACCTGGGCGGCGGCCAATGACCAGAAGCGGGTGATGGGCCCGCGCGATGCGGTGGCCGCGGGTGCCGACCATCTGGTCATCGGGCGTCCCATCACGGCGGATGCCGACCCCGCCGCCGCCGCCCGGCGTATTGCGGAGGAGTTGGGCGCATGAGTGCGGTGAAGGCCAAGATCTGCGGGATCAGCACACCGGAGACGATGCAGGCGGCCCTTGATGCCGGCGCTCGCTGGGTCGGGCTGGTGTTCTTCCCGAAATCGCCGCGCAACGTCTCCATCGCCACCGCTGCCGAACTGTCGCGCATGGTCGGCACGGGTACCCGCGTCGTGGGCCTGTTCGTGGACCCGACGGATGACCTGTTGGACGATGTCACGGGCCAAGTGCCGCTGGACCTGATCCAGTTGCACGGGGGCGAGACGCCGGAGCGGGTGGCCGCCATCCGCGCGCGTTTCAACCTACCGGTTATGAAGGCGTTGAAGGTGGGCGACGCTGCCGACCTTGATGCCGCCACGGCCTATGAGCCGGTGGTGGACATGCTTCTGTTCGATGCCAAGCCGCCCAAGGGTGCCGTTCTGCCCGGTGGCAATGGGGTTGCCTTCGACTGGTCCTTGCTGACGGGCCGTGACTGGCAGAAACCCTGGATGTTGTCGGGCGGGTTGGACCCCGCCAATGTCGCCGATGCCATCCGGGCCACGGGCGCCAAGGCCGTCGATGTCTCATCGGGGGTGGAGGATGCGCCGGGCCGCAAAAGTCCGGATTTGATCCGGGCCTTTCTGTCGGCGGTGACCTCAACAGGAGCGTAAAGCTATGAGCCAGCCTGCCTTCACCCCACCGCCCGGCGGCACGCCTGCCGCCTTTGGCCCACCGGGCCTGTGGCTGCGGGCGCGGCAGCTGGATGATGCGGCGGCGATGGCGGCCATGGCCTCCATGCCCAAGTTCCGCCACGGCACCCTGCGCCCGCCCTTCCCCAGCGTGGAAGGGACGCGGGCCTGGATGGAAAAGGGTGGGGCCGATGATTTGCAGGTCGTCGCCATCCTGGACGGGCGGCTTGTCGGGTCCGCCGGACTGTTCCGCCAGGGCGGGCGGCGGCGGCATGTGGCCGATCTGGCCATTGGCGTTCATGATGACGCCCAGGGTATGGGGGTGGGCAAGTCCCTGATGCATGCCCTGATCGATGCCGCCGACCGTTGGCTGGACCTGCACCGTATCGAACTGACGGTGTTTGCCGATAATGACGGGGCCATCCGCCTGTATCGGCATTTCGGCTTTGTCGAGGAAGGGCGCCTGCGCGATTACGCCTTCCGCGATGGGGGCTATATCGATGCCCTGGCCATGGGACGAATCCGACCCAAACGGCCATAATCCCCAAAAGAAAAACCCCGCCGGTCGCCCAGCGGGGTTTTTCATAGGCATGCCCGAAAGCCGGCGGGACGATTACTCGTCGTCGCCTTCCTCGGCGTCGGCTTCGATCTGGTCAGCCAGATCGCGCAGCATGTCGGCAACGTCGGTGTGGCTGGTCTCTTCCACGGCCTGGTTGACGGCGGCTTCGATCATGGCGATGGCGACATAACCGGAAAGGGCGCCGCCCTCCTTCATGGCTGCTTCCAGGTGCTTTTCGGCCACATCGAGGGCCTTTTCGAAAAGCTGCTCGGCAGCGCTGGTATTGGGTTCGGACATGGGTTCGGCTCCCTTCCGGGCAAGAATAAATGATGCCCACCTTCTAGCATCCTTTCGCGTACACTTCTTGCCAAATCCGCACGGCCCCCCTATGCCCTGATAAGGATTGATCCAGGCCACGGACGCCCCATGGCGGCCTTTTATTTCGCAATCGAAATAAAACCGGCCAGATTATAATATTTCGGAACCGTACCAATGCCACCCCGCAGACAAGCCCCCCGCCGCCCCGCCCAGCGTCCCGCCCCCGAACCGCCCACGCGCGGCCCGGTAGAGGTCTCCATCACCCGTGTCGGCGGGCGCGGTGACGGGTTAGCGGAATGGCAGGGCCACCGGCTTTATGTGCCGCAGACGCTGGTCGGTGACCGGCTGATGGTGAAGTTCGGGGCCCATCGTGGCGATGGCTGGGAAGGAGTTCCCGTCTCCCTGCTGGAGGAAGGCAAGGGCCGCACCGATCCGGCCTGCACCCATTTCGGCAGCTGCGGCGGCTGTGTCGCACAGCATATGGATGATGCGACCTATGAGACATGGAAGCTGGAGGCGCTGACCACCGTCCTGTCGCGCTGCGGCCTGCTGGGCGATGGCGTCACGCTGCATCCCGTGGCCCGCACGCCCGTGGGCAGCCGGCGGCGCGCCGTCATGAATGCCGTGCGCCGGGGCAACCGGGTGTGGCTGGGCTTTAACGAGGCGCATTCCCACCGGCTAGTCGATCTGTCGGACTGTACCGTCCTGGCACCGAAGCTGCTGGCGGTGGTCGCCCCGCTGCGTGATGCGCTGGCCCCGCTGCTGGCTGATGGTCAATCGATCGATGTAGCGCTGACCCTGCTGGATGACGGGGTGGATCTGGTGCTGGAAGGTCTGTCGCGGCCCGACCTGCGCACCCTGGAACATCTGACGGACTTCGCGGCTTCCCATGATCTGGCCCGCCTGTCCTGGCGCGCGCGGGAGGGCCAGCCGGCCGAGCCTATTGCGTTCCGCCGTACGGGCCTGCTGGGCTTCGGTGCCGTCAGCGTTTCCCCCGCGCCCGGCGCCTTCCTTCAGGCCAGCAAGCAGGGCGAACAGGCCCTGGTCGCGGCTACCCTGGCCGGGGTGGGCGAAGCAGAAATGATCGCCGACCTGTTCGCGGGCAGCGGCACCTTCACCTTCCCCCTGGCCACCAAGGCCAAGGTGCATGCGGTCGAAGGCGATCCCACGGCCTATAACAGCCTGATGGGCGGGGCGCGGCAGTTGGGCGGCAAGGTGACGGCGGAAAAGCGCGACCTGTTCCGCGATCCGCTGACCCCCTATGACCTGAACCGGTTCCAGGCCGTCGTGTTCGACCCGCCGCGCGCCGGCGCGCAGGCGCAGGCGGCAGAGATCGCTGCCTCTACCGTGCCCGCCGTCGTGGGCGTGTCGTGCAACCCCGTCAGCTTCGCGCGTGATGCCGAACTGCTGATCCAGGGTGGCTACCGCCTGACCGATATCTGGCCCGTGGATCAGTTCCTGTGGTCGGCCCATATGGAACTGGTCGGCTGGTTCCGGCGCTAGGGTTGCGTCGTTCCCTCACCCTCCCAAGCCTTCCGGCTTGGGCCCCTCCCTCTCCCGCAAGCGGGCGAGGGGCTAAATTTCACCCCTCGCCCACGAACGTGGGAGAGGGAGGGGCCCATTGGTGGCAGCCAATGGAAGGGTGAGGGTAACCCCACCGTCGCAAACAACCCTTACGCCGCCTTGTGCCCCTCCCCCTGGGTGCCCAGGGTGAAGACGCGGTCGGTGGGCAGGACCTCTGTCGGGCCGACGGGCGGCAGCTCACGCAGCCTTGCATAGAGCGGGGTGAAATCCACCGCCGTGGCGTTCATCAGCTGTTCGTAGCTGTCCAGCACGAAATAGGTCTGCTGATAGTCATCGATCCGGTACTGGGTACGCATCACGCGTTCCAGATCGAAGCCGATGCGATTGGGCGACGGGCTTTCGATGCAAAACTGCGTCTCCCCGCGCGATGACAGCATGCCGGCGCCATAGGCGCGCAAGCCGTCCTTGGTGTTGATCAGGCCGAATTCGACCATGTACCAGTAGAGCCGGGCCAGATGTTCCTGGCCGTTGAGCGCAATGGCCTTGGCCCCGCCGATACCGTAGGCCTGAAGATAATCGGCAAAGACCGGATGGGTCAGCAGCGGCACATGGCCGAAGAAATCATGGAACACATCCGGCTCAACCAGATAATCCATCTCTTCGGGCTTGCGGATCCAGTTGGTGACCGGGAAGCGCCGGGCAGCCAGATGTTCAAAGAATTCTCGCTCCGGGATCAGGCCCGGCACCGCCACCAGGGTCCAGCCTGTGGCCTTGTCCAGCACCTCTGACGCGCGGCGGAAATCCGGGATACCGTTACGCACATCCAGGCGGGTCAAGCCTTCCAGGAATTCCGGGGCGGCATAGCGCGGCAGCAGGGCCGATTGCCGGTCATAAAGCGTCCGCCACATGGCGTGGTCGGCGCTGGTATAGGCGTCCCAGCCCTGGTCGATGGTGAAGTCAGGCTGTACATGGCTGTAATCGCCGCGCAGCGCCGTGTCGGTCTTGCCGCTGTCGGTGACGCGCGAGGCAAAGTCGCTGGCGGGCGCGTTGGTCTGGTTCATGGCTTCCTCCCCAAATCATGTGGGAATTGTTGGAAACCATGATAGCGCCGGGGCGGGGGCATTTCCTTGCGGATATGCCGTGGTAGTGGGTGTCTTGCGCAATTCCTGTGTCAGATCAGGACGGCCTTGCGCCATATCCTGCCTTGATCAGGTTGGTTTCGGCAATGGCACGGCGGTGGAGTGCTTGACCACATCCAGCACAAAGCTGGACCGCACCTCCTTCACCCCCTTGATCGACAGAAGTTTGCGCATCGACAGGTCGGCGAAACTGTCCAGATCCTCCACGATAACCTGCAACAGGTAATCCATGGTGCCGGTCATCACGAAGCAGGAGATCACTTCGGGCAGCAGCAGGATGCCGCGCCGGAAATCGGCGTCACCTTCGGCATTCTGGTCGATCTTCACCTCCACAAAGGCGACCACACCCATGCCCAGCTTCTTGCGGTCCAGGATGGCGGTATAGCCCTGGATATAGCCCTGTTCCTCCAGGTCGCGCACCCGGCGCAGACAGGGGCTGGGCGACAATCCCACCTGATCGGCCAGATCGACATTGGACAGGCGGCCATTGCGCTGCAATGCAGCAAGTATGCGGATATCTGCCGCGTCCAAACCAACGCTGCCCATATTCTGCCCCTGATTGGTGGATTGGCGCAATTTCTCACCCAACACTGCCAGATTCCGGGGACAGTTCGCAAGGACATGCCCCGGCCTTCGGCCCTATCATGGAAACAATTCCCCAACCGATAGATTTTCACAGGAGATCAAGATGGCGGACGGCGGCACAGCGCGCGTGGAAAACGGCCAGATCGTGGGCGATCTGTGGGACAATCCCATGGGCACCGACGGCTTTGAATTCGTGGAATATACGGCTGAGGATACGGCGGCGCTGGACAGCCTGTTCACCGTCCTGGGCTTCACCAAGGTGGCCCGCCACCGGTCGAAGAATGTGACCCTGTATCGCCAGGGCGGCATCAACTTCATCGTCAATGGCGAAAAGGACAGCATGGCGCAGCAGTTTGCGCGCGACCATGGGCCCAGCGCCTGCGCCATGGCCTTCCGCGTGAAGGATGCCGCGTTTGCCCATCGCCGCGCCCTGGAACTGGGCGCCAAGGATGTGAAGGGTTCTGTCGGCCCGATGGAACTGAACATTCCCGCCATCGAAGGCATCGGCGGCAGCCTGATCTATCTGGTGGACCGCCATCGGTCCGCTGCCTCCATCTATGATATCGACTTCGTGCCCGTTGATGGCGTGGATCAGAACCCGGTCGGCTGTGGTCTGGTGGAGGTTGATCACCTGACCCACAATGTCCATCGCGGCCGCATGGATCATTGGTACGATTTCTATGCCAAGCTGTTCAGCTTCCGGCAGATCCGCTACTTCGACATCGAAGGCAAGTTGACCGGTCTGAAAAGCCGAGCGCTGACCGCACCCTGCGGCAAGATTCGTATTCCGATCAATGAGAGTGCCGGCGTCGAAGGCCGTGTCGACCAGATCGAGGAATATCTGCGCGAATATAAGGGCGAAGGCATCCAGCATATCGCCCTGTCGACCAACGACATCATCAAGACCTTTGACGCGCTGAAGGCCAACGGCGTCACCTTCATGACGCCGCCGCCCGGCACCTATTATGACATGCTGGAAGAGCGTCTGCCCGGCCATGGCCAGCCGACGGAAGAGCTGCGGGCCCGTGGCATCCTGCTGGATGGCGCGCCCGGCGGCGGTCTGCTGTTGCAGATCTTCACCAGCACGGTGATCGGCCCGATCTTCTTTGAGATCATCCAGCG
Organism: alpha proteobacterium AAP38; assembly: GCA_001296005.1. Lineage (GTDB taxonomy): Bacteria > Pseudomonadota > Alphaproteobacteria > Azospirillales > Azospirillaceae > Niveispirillum. Next base: position 56,228 of record LJHR01000022.1, read on the forward strand.
CAAGGGCGATGACGGCTTCGGCGAGGGCAATTTCCGCGCCCTGTTCGAAAGCATCGAGCGCGATCAGGTCGAACGCGGCGTGCTGTCGGCCGAGTGATCGGCCTATAGATAGGGTGCATGGGATGAGGGGTGGTCTTCCGGGGCCACCCCTTTTTCTTTATGCACGGCCCCCGCCTCAGTCAAACGCAAACGCATCCATGGCCAGGATGGCCCGGTCGGTACTGCTGTGCAGCAGGCGGGCCGGGATGCCCGGTGTGGCGGCACCCAGCGCGCTGTAGAGGGGCCAGAGATGTTCGGGCGTGGGGTGGTTGCGCCGCGCCTCTGGTGCCAGCCGGTCCCAGGCCAGAAGATCACCCTGGCGGCCTTCCAGCAGCGCCTGACGCATCCAGTCGGCAAAGACTGTCACCCCCAGGCGGGCGACGGCACATCGGGGTCCTGGCCCCGGAATTCCATCAGATTATGGCTGAAGCTGCCTGATCCCAGGATCAGCACCCCCTCGTCCCGCAGGGGGCGCAGGGCCGCGCCCACGGTGGCGTGGTGGGCGGCGGACAGGTGCGGCTGTACCGACAGTTGGGTGACGGGGATATCGGCATCGGGCCAGGCGAGGCTGAGCGGCGTCCAAGCGCCGTGGTCCAGCCCACGGTCGGCTACCAGTGCCGGCTCCAATCCCTGTGCCGCCAGAAGGCCCGCCGCACGTTCCGCCAGGGCCGGCGCACCGGGGGCGGGATACTGCATGGCAAACAGGGCCGGCGGGAAGCCCCGGAAGTCATGGATGGTCGCGGGACGGGGCGACAGGGACAGGGCGGGCCGTGTCGTCTCCCAATGGGCCGAGACGGCCAGAATGGCCTTTGGCCGCTCCACCATGCCGCCCAGCCCCTTCAGGAAGCGGTGGGCGGGGGCTTCGGGTTCCAGGGCCAGCATGGGCGAGCCATGGGAGATAAAGATGGAAGGCAATCGGGCCATCGGGCCACCTGTCTGTCGTGATTGATCGATTGCCCTTCACATGGGCATGGCGGCGGCGGCGGGGAAGCCCGACCTTCGCCGGCGGCGGCGGGTGATGCCGCAGGCCAGAAATGCGAAAGGCCGGCTTTGCAGCCGGCCCTTGTCGCACTGGAAGCTTTCGCTTCAACGATTTCACATCCGGGAGGGGATGGTGGGCGCGGGTGGAATCGAACCACCGACCTCTCGCTTATCAGGCGAGTGCTCTAACCCCTGAGCTACGCGCCCCTCTCGTGGAGCGCGGTGATAGAGAGCTGCGGGCCGGGTGTCAAGCGCTTTCGTTCGAAAAAAATTCATCGCCCCGTATGTGGTGCCCATCGGATGGCGGGGAGCCTGCGGAAATCCAGGGTCCTGCCCGGTAGCCGCGTTGCCCCTGCCCCGCACTTGGTGTTACCACTGATGGGATAGTTCGCCGGAGGCCGCAAATGCCTTTCCGGCCATAGGTTTCGGCCTGTACAGGCGATATTCGGACCAGGGGCGGTGCAGGTGGCGGGGAAGGGCTGGCGAACGGCATTGTCGGGGGCGGCGCATGCGGACCGCATGCTGATTCTTGCCCTGTTGGCCGGCGTCATGCTGGGGGCCGTCCTGTTATGGTCGCATGCCAGCGAGCGTATCCGCGCCTTTGAAACGGCGATGAATGGCCAGATCCGCACCCGCGCCGGTTCGCTGGATATGCAGATGCGGGTGGCGGTCGGCCATCTGGAGGCGCTGCGTCAGCGCGCCGAATTCTTCTATGCCGAATTTCCCGCGCCCGAGGATGTGCCCGCCAGCAGCCTTCTGACCGCGTTCCTGGCCAGCAATCCGCGTGGCGATGCCAGGCAGGGCTATTCCCTGGACCGGCTGCCCCCACCCTATCTGGTGGATCAGATCGGCAATATCGCGGCCCTGCCGTCCGGCGATATACCCGCCAATCCCGTACTGTCCCGCCCAGACGAGGCCGGATGGCGGCAGGAGGCGGCCATGGCCGTGCAGCTTCTGCCGCTGATGGCCGTCACGCAGAAGGTGGTGCCGGAGGCGCGGCGGCTGGTCTATGCCTCCCTGTCGGGCATGCTGGCCATCCACCCCTGGGTGGAAAGCCGTCAGGCCGATCTGCTGTCGCAGGTGGGCACGCTGCCGGCCTTCGTGAATGCCGCCCCCGCCGCCAATCCGATGGCCGGGCCTGTCTGGACACTGTCGGGCCGTGAAGGCGATTTCCCCGACAGCGCCATGCTGGCCCTGCCCCTGACCCTGCAGGGGCGCTATGCGGGGGCACTGGGCATCGATATCCCCGTCGCCGGCCTGCGTGATGCGCTGGGCGCGGTGCAGCGGGTGGAAAGCATGCTGCTGCTGGTGGATCAGGCGGGCAATGTCATCACCGGCTCCTCCCGCAATCAGGAAAAGCCGCTGCCCCGCAGCATCATCGACATCCTGCCGTCCGGCGCCAGCCTGGAGGCCGGGCCCGATGGCATGATCAGCCACGGCTTCTTCAACAGCCATATTGTGGCGATCCCGTTGAAGCAGGCGCCCTGGCGCGTTGTCTATGTCGCCCCCCCTGGTGCCTCCCTGCTGCCGATCCTCACGGATGTACTGATCTCTGTCGCAGGTTTCGTGGCGGCGGTTCTGGTGGTGGTGTTCGTGGCGCGGCGTCTGATGCTGCGGGCGCTGGCCGTGCGCGACACGGCCGCCGTGGCGGAACGCGAGGCGCGCGCAGAAGCCGAACGCGCCCTGGCCGACCTGCGCGCCGCCCATGATGAACTGGACTTCCTGAACCGGGAGAAGACACGCTTCTTCTCCCTGATCTCGCATGATCTGCGCGGGCCGTTCAATTCCATGCTGGGCATGACCCAGGAACTGGCCGATCACGCGCCAAAGATGAAGCCGGAAGAGGTGGCGGATTTCGCCCGCACCGTCCATGAAATGGCGCGCAAGGTGTTCGAGCTGCTGGAGAACCTGCTGCAATGGTCGCGGGTGCAGATGTCGGGCACGCCGTTCGCCCCCACCATCTTCCCCATGCGCGAGGTGGTGAGCGATTCCATCCGCGATGTAGCGTCCGCCGCCCAGGCCAAGGAGATTACCATCCTGGATGCCGCCGGTGACCGCTGGGTCCTGGCCGACCGCACCATGATCCTGGCGGTGCTGCGCAATCTGATGATGAATGCCGTGAAGTTCAGCCACCAGGGCGGCGTAGTGCATGTGACCAGCCGCGCCCTGGGCGACCGGCTGGAGGTGGCTGTCACCGATAAGGGGGTCGGCATGGAGCCGGCGCAGCTGGAACTGGCCCTGCGCGGCGGTCCCAAGGCCAGCCGACCGGGAACGCAGGGCGAAACCGGTACCGGCCTGGGCCTGACGCTGGTCCGCGATCTGGTCCTGCGCCATGGCGGCGAACTGAAACTGGAAAGCAATCCTGGCCGCGGCACCATCGCCAGCTTCACCATTCCGCTTTCCACCGACCCGGCAGAGACACGGCGCCTGATGCAGCGCGCGGCGGATTAACCTTATCGCTTAGACGCTTAGGTCCAGCTTGTCGCCGCGTCCGCGCGGGGGCTGCTGGTTGGTGCGGGCCTCCACGGCGGCGGCTTCATTGTCGAAGGCGCGGCCCACAAAGCTGCTGCCGGTGCCTTCGCGTGCCGCCTCCCCCCGCGCCACGGCGGTGGCGGCGCGGCGGGTCTGGGTTTCGGTGGGCTTAGCCACCTTTTGTGCCAACAGGCCAGCCGTCGCCAGCGCCGCATTGTTCTGCGGGTTGGTGGGGGCCGGTTGCGCGGTGGGCAGCGGCGGTGCTGGCTGCGACGGGATGATCATGTTTTATCAGATCGCCGCTCCGCCGCCGGAGTCAAGAGGCAAGCGCGGATTTTTCCTTAACGGAAATGATCAGCATCGTGTCCAGGGTGAAGCTGCCATCCGGCTGGATGGCGAAATGCTCCTTCACCTCCGCCGCCGACCCAGCCTGCAAAGACAGAAGGGCCGGGCGATGGCTAGCCGGGGTGTTGATCCGGTCCACCCAGGACTGGAAACTCAGCGGCAGGCGGAAGGTCTGCGGCACTTGCGGCGTCAGGCCGGCGGCGGACAGCAGCGACCGCCATTCGGCCAGGCTGTAGTTGCGCACATGGCTGGGGTCGCGCACCATTTCGATGGTCTGGAGGTAGGTGTCCAGCAAGGGATCGGCAGGCGCGTACACATCCATCATCACGCAGATGCCGCCGGGCCGCAGCACGCGTGCCGCCTCGGCCATGGCGGGGGCGACATGGCGCCAGTGATGGGCGCTGTACCGGCTGACCACCATGTCGAAGCTGGCATCGGCAAAGGGCAGAACTTCTGCCCGGCCCTGACGGGTGGTGATGTTGGCAAGCCCGCGTTGCGCGGCACCTGCCGCCACCGCCGTCAGCATGGCATCCGACAGATCATAGGCGGTGACCCGTTCCGCGAAGGGGGCGGCGTGGAAGCTGACATGCCCGCCGCCGCAGCCAAGATCGAGGAAATCCGCCACAGGTGCGGCCCGCAGCAGCGATTGCAGCGCCGTAAGGTCGGGGCCGGCGGCATGGGTGGGGCTGTTGACATAGGCATCGGCACGGGGACCGAACTGCTGTGTGACAAGGTCATGCTGGCTGTCGGGCTGGGCATTCATGGCCGGGGTTCCTGTCGTCGGGTGGGGTTCCTCCTGATTACGCCCGACCAAAGGGGGGTACAAGATAAGCACTTATACTGGTATGAATACCCCTATGAAGTTGCCCATCCCGCCCTTTGAGGATCCCGCCGCCGACCAGCGTCACCTGCTGGGTGCCTTTCTGCGCGACCGGCGCGGGCGGCTGGACCCGGCGGTGCTGGGGCTGGCCGTGACGGGGCGGCGGCGCACCGCCGGCCTGCGGCGGGAGGAAGTGGCCGCCGATGCCGGGATCAGCGCCACTTGGCTGACCTGGCTGGAACAGGGGCGTGATATCCAGGCCTCGCCCCAGGCGCTGGACCGGCTGGCCCGCACCCTGCGCCTGACGGGGGCGGAACGGGCCTATCTGTTCCAGCTTTCGGGCCGTCGCGACCCACGGCAGCCCGATCCCGGACAGGATGATGGCGGGACCTGTGCCCGCCTGCGCGATGCGGTGGCCGCTATCGCGGTACCGGCCTATGCGCTGGATCACCGCCTGGACCTGCTGGCGTGGAACGTGGCGGCGGCGGACCTGTTCGCGGGCTGGTTGGACGGGCCGGGTCCGCATAATCTGCTGCGCTATCTGTTCCTGGACCCGGCGGCGAAGAAGCTGCTGGTGGATTGGCCAGGCCGCGCGGCCCGCGTGCTAGCCGAATTCCGGGTCGATCATGGCCGGCATTTGGCTGATACGGGGCTGACCGCCCTGATCGCCGAACTGCGCGCCGGCAGTGCCGAATTCGCCGCCCGCTGGGCCGGGGCCGATATAAGGGGGCGGGAAGGGGGCGAACGGCTGTTTCAACATCCCGTCCATGGCCTTCGGCGCTATCGTCAGATGACCCTGTCGGTTGAAACCAGACCCGACCTGCGTCTGGTCATGCTGCTACCGGATTAGAATCTGTCAGGTGTTTTTTATGAACACCTGACAGACCGTAGCCGCAGATTAAGCCCTCTATACCCCGATCCAGACCTTTGACGCCTGCGCCCGGGCCTTGCGCTCGGCCTCTTCCACCTGCGGCATGCCGCCATCGGCGGTGGGGAACTCCCGCACGGGTTCCCCGGTGCGGTTCATGCGGGCATAGTAGGGCACGGCGCGCAGGGCATGGCCGTCACGCCACGCCCCCTCAATGGCCATGACACCCCCCAGCAGATCACCCCGCCACACTGCCGACAACGGCCCACCGCCGATGGGGCCAGCGATGTTGGGCTGATCGGCGGTTTCGACGGAGTAGACCAGGGGGCCATAGCGCAGGGCCACCTGCCCCCGCGTCGCCTCCACTTCCGCCCGCGCCGTCACCCGTTGCACCGCCAGGGGAAGCTCGAACGTCACCTTATCCCCGCGCTTCCATTGCCGCTCAATCACGGCATAGCCATTGCGGATAATGGGCGTCACCGGCTTGCCATTGACGGACAGCGCTGACAGGCCCCTGATCGCCGGGCCGGCGCTATAGAGCGTGCTGGTCGCCCGGTCGGGCACGCGGACATGCAGGGCGAAGCGGGCCTTGCGGGCAGGATTGACGGTGACCGCCACCGCCCCGGCCCAGGGATAGTCCGTCACCTGCACCATCTCCACCTCGGTGCCGGCCACCTTGCCCACATTGATCCGGCTGCCCACGAACAGGTTGACGTACAGCGCGTCCGCCTGTTTCGCATAGGCCCAGGTGGGCATCATCAGCAGGGTGCGGGGGATGTTACCCACACAGCAGGGGCAGACATGCCATTTCGCCCGCTCCGTGCCTGCCAGCGGGTTGGTGTAGCAGAAGCTTTTCCCCTCCAGATCCACGCCGCCCAGCAGGGCATTATACATCGTCTCCTCATAGAGATCGGCGTAGCGGGCATCGTGATAGGCAAGGTTCATCTTGTACTGGAAGAAGACCAGCCCGCAGGACGAACAGCTTTCGCAATAGGCATCATGGCGCATGCCGTAATCGGCGCCGAACCCTTCCGCCGTATCGCCGCTGCCGACCCCGCCGGTGACATAGTATTTGCGGTTGACCATATTGTCCCAGAGCGAGGCAACCGCACTCTGGTAATCCACATCACCCGTTTCCGCCGCGATATCGGCCATCCCCGAGTAGAAATAGACGGCGCGGACGGCATGGCCCACGGCCTCATACTGTTTCACGGCGGGCAGGTGGCTCTGATCATAGCGGGCGCCGCCCCGGCGCTGATCGGTCAGGAAGCGGGCCAGCGCCACATAGGCATCGCCGCGTCCCCCGCCCTCCACATCATTGACGAAGCGACCGAAACGGACCAGCGCCTGCTCCATCTGCTGGTGCCCGTCATACCAGGGTTTCTTGCCCGGCCCGATATTGGCGACCCAGCAATCCGACAGTTTCTTGGCTGCATCATACAGGCGGCGGTCGCGCCCGCCTGTCAGGGTGTAATGGTTGATGGCCGATTCGATGAAGTAACCCGCGACATAGCCTTCATGGTCGGCCCGGTTGCGCGGCGACCAACGCTCGGCCCACTTGGCACGGTCGGCCAGGGTATAGGCCGTCTGCAAATACCCGTCCGGTTCCTGTGCCGCCAGGATGATGGGTATCCAGCGTTCCAGGGTGGCGCGCATCTGCGCTTGTGCGGCTAGCATGCCCTCATCGCCCTGCGGATCGACCATCAGGGCCAGACAGATGGATTCCACCGTCTGGTGGACCCAGGCGTTGGAAAAGACATAGCCCAGATGGGGACCGTGCGGCTGCCCCCGCAGGGCCTTGGCGGCCTCCACGAAATTATCGATGCCGCCCTGGCCCGTGGGCAGGTCGGCGCGTTCGCAATAGGCGATGCAATGCGGGATCCAGTTGACAATCAGGGAACGCGCCCGTGCCCGCCAGAGCGGGCTGGAGAGCGCATAGGGCGTCGTATAGACGACATCCAGCCGTTTGGTCGGCGGCGGCGCTACGACACGGACGCGCAGTTCATCCGATGCCTCGCGCCCGGCGGCGGTGCCGGTCAGGCGCAGCGTGTAGTCACCGATCTCAGAAAAGCGGGCCGTGGTCTCCGCTGCCGTAGGGTCGGCAAAGCTGACCTCACCCGGCCCGCTAACCTTGCTCCAGCGCAGATCATCGCCCGGCCCCCGGCGCAGCCAACCGGCGCGCGCCGCCAGATATGTCGCCCCACCCATCACGACCGTCCGGTCGATCCCCGCCTCCACTACCGGCGGAATGCTGGGTACCGGCCCGGCATTGAGCACGCGCCATCGCCGGATGCCCACTGACTTGCGTGTCTCCCCCTCAATCTCCAGGCGCAGACGGTCGGTGCGCACCGGCTCGAAACTATGGATATTGAACCGGTCCGGCTCCCGGCCCAAGGCCGCCGATGCAGCCACCGGTACGAACCGGTCCTTGTCCCAGTAGAGCAGCCGGGCAGTGCGTGGCGGCGTATTCCCGCCCCAGTAAATCTCCACCCGGTCCGTGGTGACCGGTTCCGCCCAGGTCAGGTCGATCCAATGCGGCTCCGGTCCGGTTTCCCAGACCTCCCACATGCCGCTGGCCCCATCCTTTGACCCCGCCGGCACGCTGGTGCGCAGCAGGGCCTCCAGGTCGGAGACTTCCGACAGACGGCTGCTGCTGGGCATGGCGGCCTGGGCCAGATCGACAGGGGCCAGATCAATGGGGGCACCCGCCGCCTCCCCGGGGTTCAACAGGGGCATCAGAACGGCGCTCCCCGCACCGGCCAGAAGCTGCCGACGCGACACAGGCGCCATCTCCCGGTTCCCCTGACCCCATTCACCCAAGCCCATTGCCGCCTCCCCGCTATCGTTGTCCGACTGCCGCGCCGGGCAATTAGTAATACTAATAAGATGGAGATGACACCTGATCAAGCGGCCTTATGGGAAAGGGGCAGGCGTGCCTTGCGCCCGCCCGTTCTGGACAGCGCCCGCCCCGATGGTTACATGAGAGTTTCCCACGGGTGCGGATACTGATCCGTGCCCCGTGCGGGCATTGCCAACGAGATGGTGTCCCATGACCGCGTCCAATGAGACCTTCCAGCCCTATCCCGCCGCCGAACCCAACCCGGACTTTCCCCGGATCGAGGAAGAGGTGCAGCGGATTTGGAAGGAGAACGCGGTTTTCCAGCGCTCGGTGGATTTCCGCCCGCTGGAAAAGGACGGCAAGCATAACGAATTCGTCTTTTATGACGGCCCGCCGTTCGCCAACGGCCTGCCCCACTATGGCCATCTGGTCACGGGCTTCGTGAAGGATCTGGTGCCGCGCTACCAGACCATGAAGGGCCGCAAGGTGGAACGCCGCTTCGGCTGGGACTGCCACGGCCTGCCGGCGGAATTGCAGTCGGAAAAGGAACTGGGCGTTTCCGGGCGTCATGACATCCTGAAATACGGCATCGACAAGTTCAACGCCCACTGCCAGGTGTCGGTCCTGCGCTTTACCCAGGAATGGGAATATTACGTCACGCGCCAGGGCCGCTGGGTCGATTTCCAGAATGATTACAAGACCATGGACATCACGTTCATGGAAAGCGTGATGTGGGCCTTCAAACAGCTCTGGGATAAGGGGCTGGTCTATGAGGGCTACCGCGTCGTGCCCTATAGCTGGGCCGTGGAATCGCCGCTGTCCAATTTCGAGACGCGCCTGGACAATTCCTACCGCGAACGCCAGGACCCGGCCCTGACCGTGCGCTTCCGCCTGGATGCGCGCGACGGCGATGCCGGTCCGCTGGATATCCTGGCCTGGACGACCACGCCCTGGACCCTGCCGTCCAACCTGGCGCTGGCCATCGGGCCGGAGATCGAATACGCGGTCATGCGCAAGGGCGATGACCGCCTGATCCTGGCCACCAGCGCCATCGGCAAATATGCCAAGGAACTGGAAGGCTACGAGCAGGAATCGACGCTCTCCGCCGAGGACCTGCGTGGCCGCACCTACGAGCCGATCTTCCCCTATTTCAAGGGGCTGGAAAAGGCGCACCAGATCCTGGTGGCGGACTTTGTTACCACCGGCGACGGCGTGGGCATCGTCCACATGGCGCCCGGCTTTGGTGAAGACGATCTGGCCGTCTGCAAGGCCAATGGCCTGCCGGTCAAGGTGCCGGTGGATGTGGCCGGCAATTTCACGGCGGAAGTGTCCGACTATGTCGGTCTGAACGTGATCGAGGCCAACAAGCCCATCATCCAGGACCTGAAGGCGCGCGGCGTGGTGCTGCGGCACGAGACGTACCTGCACAATTACCCGCATTGCTGGCGCACCGATCAGCCGCTGATCTACAAGGCGGTGAACAGCTGGTACGTCGAGGTTTCCAAGTTCAAGGACCGGATGGTCGAGCTGAACCAGCAGCAGATCAACTGGGTGCCCGGCCATGTGAAGGATGGGTCCTTCGGCAACTGGCTGGCCAATGCCCGCGACTGGAACATCTCCCGCAACCGCTTCTGGGGTTCGCCCATCCCGGTCTGGCGCAGCGACGACCCGCGCTATCCGCGCATCGATGTCTATGGGTCGATTGCTGAACTGGAGCGCGATTTCGGGGTGAAGGTCACCGACCTGCACCGCCCCGCCATCGACCATCTGGTCCGCCCGAACCCCGACGATCCGACCGGCCAGTCGATGATGCGCCGCGTGGAGGATGTGCTGGATTGCTGGTTCGAAAGCGGCTCCATGCCGTTCGCGCAGCAGCATTACCCGTTCGAGAATAAGGAACGGTTCGAAGCCGCCTTCCCCGCCGATTTCATCGTCGAATATGTGGCCCAGACCCGTGGCTGGTTCTACACGCTGATGGTGCTGTCCACGGCCCTGTTCGACTGCGCGCCCTTCAAGAACGTCATCTGCCACGGCGTCGTGCTGGACGAGGATAAGCAGAAGCTGTCCAAGCGTCTGCGCAACTATCCCGATCCGGTGGAGGTGCTGAACAACCAGGGTGCGGACGCGCTGCGCTGGTATCTGGTGTCCTCGCCGCTGATGGTGGGTGGCGATCTGGCCATGCCCAAGGATGCGCGCGGCATCGCGCAATCCCTGCGTCAGGGCGTGCTGCCGCTGTGGAACGCCTACAGCTTCTTCACGCTCTACGCCAATATCGATCAGGTGAAGGGGCAGATCCGCGCCGATCAGAAGGGGCTGCTGGACCGCTATATCCTGGCCAAGACGCGCGAACTGGTGGAAGGCATCGAAGGTCGCCTGGACAGCTACGACCTGCCGGGCGCCTATGCCATCATCACCGGCTATTACGACGCGCTGAACAACTGGTTCATCCGCCGCTCCCGTTCGCGTTTCTGGCGCGAGGCCGGGGAAGGCGATGGCCAGGACAAGCGTGATGCCTATGACACGCTCTATACCTGTCTGGTGACGGCGACCAAGGCGCTGGCCCCCCTGCTGCCGCATGTGACGGAGCGGATTTATACAGCATTGACCGGTGAGGCATCGGTGCATCTGGCCGATTGGCCGGACGTGTCGCACCTGCCGTCCGACCATGAGCTGACCAGCCAGATCGACCTTGTCCGGGAAATCTGTGCCTCGGCCATGTCGCTGCGTGAGGCCAAGAAGCTGCGCATCCGCCTGCCGCTGCGCACGCTGACCATCGTCCATCCCGATGCCGACCGGTTGAAGGACCAGTTCGATACGGTGCTGGGTGCGCTAGTGGCGGACGAGGTGAATGTGAAGCAGGTGGTGGTGTCGTCCGACATCTCGCTGGTCGGCACCCGCCAGCTGGCCGTGAACGCCGCCATCGTCGGTCCCAAGGTCGGGCCGAAGATGAAGGAGGTGATGGCCGCCTCCAAGCAGGGCAACTGGACCGACAAGGGCGACGGCACCGTCGAACTGGCCGGTGTCGTGCTGGAAGCCGGCGATTTCGACATCCGCATCCAGGCCAAGGAAGGCACGCATGCGTCGCGCTTTGCCGGCGGCAAGGGTGTGGTCATGCTGGACGTGACCGTCGATGCCGAGTTGGAAGCCGAGGGCTGGGCCCGCGATTTCGTGCGCGCGGTGCAGTCCACGCGCAAGGATAGCGGCTTCCAGGTCACCGACCGGATCACCATCACGGCCCAGGTGCCGGACACCATCGCCGGCGCCCTGACCACCCATGCCGAGACGATCAAGCGCGAAACGCTGGCCTTGTCGCTGACGGTGAACCCGGCAACGCTGCCAGAGGGGGCGGTGTCGGTGGACCTGTCGGGCACGCCGGTGTCGCTGGTGCTGTCGAAGGCGTAAAGGGAGGGCGTCGTTCCCTCACCCTCCCATCTTCGTGGGCGAGGGGCGAAATATAGCCAAACGCCAAGGTTTCAACCCTCTCCCGCTTGCGGGAGAGGGAGTGGCCTGTCGGCGCAAAGCCGATGGGAGGGTGAGGGAAACCCCGCCCCCTACCGCCCCGCCACATCCACCGGCAGGGTGATCAGGAACCGCGTCCCATGCCCAGGCACGGACGCCAGATCAATGGTGCCCTGCAAGGGCCCCGTCACCAGATTATGCACGATATGCAGGCCCAGGCCGGTGCCGCCGCTGTCGCGCTTGGTGGTGAAGAACGGGTCGAAGGCCTTGGCCTGCACATCCGGCGGCATGCCATTACCATTGTCGGTGATGGCGATGGCCACACGGTCGCTGCCGGCCCGGCCAATGGCGATCAGGATTTCCGGCCTCTCCACGCCGGCAAAGCCATGGACGATGGCGTTCTGCACCAGGTTGGACACGACCTGTGCCAAGAGGCCCGGCAGGGTGGTGATGGCAAGCCCCGGCGGGCCATCGATCGTGACGGCCACGCGCCGTTGCCGGATCATCGGGTCCAGGCTTTTCAGAACGTCACCGGCATAGGCACCCAGATCGACGGTGCGCAGGGCCTCGCTGCTGCGGTCGGCAGAAACCTGCTTGAAACTGCGGATCAAATCGGCGGCACGTTCCAGATTGCCGGTCAGGATGCGCAAGCCCTCATTCAGCTTGTCCAGGAACTGCTCCATGGCCAGCCGTTTCAGCTGGTTGGCATTGAACGCCTGCGCAATCTCGTCCCGTTCCACCTGAAGGTGCGTCGCCATGGTGAAGGCTACGCCCAGCGGCGTATTGATCTCATGCGCCACACCAGCCACCAGTTGGCCCAGCGAGGCATGCTTTTCCTGCTGCACCAGCCGGCCCTGGGTCGCCCGAAGTTCCGACAGGGTGCTGTCCACCTTGGCGTAGGCGGCGGCATTGGACAGCGCGATGGCGCCATAGGCGCAGAGCGTGCGGAAGACCAGCTTCTCCCGCTCCCCATAGGCATTTTCCGCCGCCGCCTGCGCCGTCATCACGCCCCACAGGCGCGTGCCCACGATCAGCGGGGACAGCAGCAGGGTGCGCATGAAGCGCGTGCCGGGGATGTGAGAGGGGGAGGATTGTTCATGCTGCCCGCGCGTGATCAGCATTTCCTGCCGTTCCCGTGCGCAACGGGCGACCAGCGACACGGGATCAGCAACGCGCCGCCAGATGGTGGGCAGGGGCCGCCCCCCCTCCAACCCATAGCGCAGTTCCAGCTGTTCCCCGCTTTCATCCACGACATAGACGGAGAAGGCATCCAGTTCCATCATGGTGCCGACATGGCGGTGCAGGGCGTGGAATATCGCTTCGGCATCCAGGGTCGCCGTGATCTGCTGCCCGATACGGCCCAGCATCTCCAGCGTCTGCGTCGCCTCATGCAAGGCGGCGGCGCGCGATGCCTCTGCGGCGGCCAACTGGCGGTGATATTCGCCTTCCGCCTTCAGGCGTTCGGTTTCAAACCCAGCCTGCATTGCCAGCAGCCGGTCGCTGACCTCCCGGCTATGGATGATGCCGCGTGCCTGACCGGCCCGCCGTTCCCAGCGCAGGGCGGCCCCCATATCCCCCGCCGCCTCATAGGCCGACGCCAGGGCCGACAAGAGATCGGCGGACGCGGTATAGCCCTGGATCGATTCGGCCAGGTCCAGCGCGCGGCGCAGATAATGGATGGCGGCGGTATCGCCCGGTTCCATATCGGGCGGCAGCGGCAGATCGGTGAAGCGTTGATGGATGGCCGCCTTGGCGCGCAACACATCGATCTCCCGCCAGCGGTCGGACCGGGCACGCACAAGGTCCAGCGCCGCATCCGCCGCCGTCACGGCATCGGCGCAGCGATCCAGCAGGGTCAGGGCGCGGGCGCGGCCACATTGTGCCTCCGCCTGCAAATCGCTCTGTTCCAGGTCGGTGCCGACATCCAGCAGATCATCGAACCAGCGCAGGGCCGCCGCCGCATCGCCGACATCCAGTTCCAGATCGCCCAGATACTGGCACGCGATGGCGTGGTTGCGGGACCGACCGAACGGGGCCAGCCATTCCAGCGACTCCAGCAGCAGATGGCGGGCACGACCCGTCTGCTGCAACCGGCGCAGGGTATCGCCCATGCCGCGCAGGCACTGACCCACCGCCGCGGGCCAGCCGGTGGCGCGGGCCAGGCCATGCGCCCGCTCCCGCCACAGAAACTCGCTGACATAATCATTCACATTGGCATGCGCGGCCCCGACATTGCCGGCCAGCAGCACGGCCAACCGCATCTGCCCGGCCAGCACCGCCTGATCACAGCCGCGCTGATAATGGCGGAGCGCCTTCATGAAATCGCCATGCGCGAAACAGACCCCGCCATGGAAATAGGCAGCGACCGCATCCAGGCCGGGATGTTCAAGCAGGGGCCCTTCGGGCAGCACACGCACCCATTCCGCCTCCGCCGCGGCGGCATCGCCGAACAGGGCGTCGCGCGCCATCCAGGCCTGGGCGATCTGCTGGCGCATGGTGTCGCCCGCGCGCAGATACAGGCTGTGGGCGTTGCGGTGGGCCTGGATGCGGCGGCGCGTCTGCCCCCGGTCCAGGGCCAGCAACGCCTCCGTCATCGAGGTATCACCCTCGCCCAGCACATCGCCGATCTGGCGGAAGGTGGCCCGCGCGCCTTCCAGCAGTGCCTCTGCCTGATCCAGTTCGGCAAACAGGGCCTTGGCCTCCGCCTTGATCAGCAGCAGCCGGGCCGTCAGGCGGCGCAATTCACGCTCATTGGCGCCGGTGGCATAGGGCAGAAGCCCCATGGCATCGGTCACCATATCCAGGGCGGCGCGCGTGTCCCGCTGCCGGTTGTACCAGGCCAACGTGGTCAGCAGCAGCAGACGCTGCACCGGGTCCTGGGCATTGACCAGATGATGTTCGGCCGAGAGCACCTGTTCGGCCAGACCATACAGGTCCAGCGGCCCGACCAGGGAGGAACCGGGAAGCGTGGGGCAGTCAGGTTGGATGGGGGCATCCAGCGGCGGGTCGAAATCCGTCAGGGCCGGCAAACCGCCGACCGCGACCAGATCATCACCCGTTTCCACCACACTATCCGCCATGGACCGCCCAAGTCCGACCGCCGGCCCACAGGCTTGCGGGCAGCATTTCAATCAAATGCTACGCAACTGCCGGGCGGGGGGCAATTGCGTTCGGGGGCGGAACCCCCGGATTCTGGGATTTTTCCTGCCACCTGTGGTCGAACAGCCATGTTCGGCATGTCCATGCAGCCACATGGGAAACAGTTGAAACGGACCGGGAGTGACGGAACACCCCCGGTGCCATCGATCAACCGATCAGGCTGTCCAGACCGCGCTTGAAATCGGCGATGATGTCGTCGGCATCCTCCAGACCCACCGACACGCGGATGGTGCCGGGGCCGATGCCCAGGATCGCCTTTTCTTCCACCGACAGGCGCTGATGCGTGGTGGTGGCGGGATGGGTGGCCAGCGTCTTCGAGTCGCCCAGATTGTTGGAAATCTTGGCGATGCGCAGATTGTTCAGCACGGTGAAGGCCGCCTGCTTGGCATCGCCGTTCACGGGCTTGATATGCAGGCAGATCAGGTTGCTGCCGGCCTTCATCTGCCGCTTCAGCAGGGCATGCTGCGGATGGCTTTCCAGCCCGGCATAGAGCACGCGCTCCACCGCCGGATGGCTTTCCAGGAAGGTCGCGACCTTCAGCGCGGCGGCCGATTGCGCCTTCACGCGCAACTCCAGCGTCTCCAGACCCTTCAAAAGGGTCCAAGCGTTGAAGGGGCTCAGCGCGGGGCCGGTATGGCGCAGGAATGGGGCCAGCGTCGCCGCCACCTCATCATCGCACAGGATCGCACCACCCAGGCAACGGCCCTGGCCATCAATATGCTTGGTGGCGGAATAGACGACGACATCCACGCCGTACTTCTTCGGCTTTTGCAGGACGGGCGTGGCGAAGACATTGTCCACCACCACCTTGGCGCCGGCCTTGTGGGCCAGCGGCACCACATGTTCCAGATCGACCACTTCCAGGCAGGGATTGCTGGGCGTTTCCAGGAAGACGAGGTTGGTGGGCACCGACAGGGCCTTTTCCCATTCCTCATTCTTGGTGCCGTCGATGATCACGCTTTCGATGCCGAAACGCTTGGCCAAATCGCTGACGATGTAGAGGCAGGAGCCGAACAGGGCGCGGCTGGCCACCAGCCGGTCGCCGGCCTTCAGCAGGCCAAAGACGGCGGCATGAACCGCGGCCATGCCCGACGCCGTGGCAAAGCAGCGGGGGTACCCTTCATACTGCGCCAGCCGATCCTCGAACATGGCGACGGTCGGGTTGCGGAACCGGGAATAGACGAAGCGCGAGCCATCATTGACGAAGGCGGCCTCTGCCGCTTCGGCACTGCCATAGACGAAACCGGAGGTGAGGTAGATCGCCTCGCTCGTCTCTTCGAACTGGGAACGGCGGGTCCCACCATGCACCAGCAGGGTGGCGGGGTTCAGATCATCGGGCAGGTCGCTCATCGCCATGGTCCTTCACAAGCCTCGACCGTTCGATCGAGGCCCGGTCCAGCGCCCTCATGCGGCGTCCGATCCATGGCTTCGACCTTTTAGCAGCTTCTTTAAAACGTGGCCTGCAATCCGGTCACCAAATCACCACGTAAGGATTGTTAAATCCCGCCGCCGCCGGCTTGTCAAGACGCGGGTGGCGCATGGCGGCACAGGCCCGGTTGCCGACTGGTGGCGTTCCGTGCTAGGTCCCGCCCAAACCTTTCACACCTTTTTAAACCGGAGTATCCGATGTCCGACGAGACGATCAACCAGGCCGAAGACGCCGCCGAGGAAGCCCAGTCCGCACGGCCGGTGCCGCCGCTCGTCGTCAATATGCAGTACGTGAAGGACCTGTCCTTCGAGAACCCGAACGCGCCGCGCATCCTGGCCAGCGCGTCCGAACAGCCGAAGATCGACCTGCAGGTCGACCTGCAGGCCCAGGGCCTGGCCGACAATGTCGCCGAAGTGCAGATCCGCCTGCGCGCCGAAGCCACGGTGGGTGACGCCACGGCCTTCATCGCCGAACTGGTCTATGCCGGCGTCTTCACCCTGCCGCCGATGCCGGCGGAGACGCAGCGCGCCGTGCTGCTGATCGAGGGACCACGCCTGCTGTTCCCGTTCGCCCGCCAGATCATCGCCGACGTCACGGCCCAGGGCGGCTTCCCGCCGCTGCTGCTGCAGCCGCTGGACTTCGTCGATCTCTATCGCCGTCAGGTTCTGTCCCAGCAGGCGGAAATGGGCGACGCGCAGGGCAACGCCTGATCAGCTGTGGTTTCACGGATTACGCTTCGCTAATCCGCGCTACGGTTCGTCAGCCCCTGATAAAGCCCCTTGGGCGTGTCGGTGAATACCCCGGCCACGCCCCATTGGAACAGGCGACGCGCCTGTTCGGGGTCATTGACGGTCCAGGCCAGCACGGGCCGGCCAGAAGCGCGGAAGGCGGCGACGCTTTCCGCGCTTTGTTTTTTGGCATCCACATTGATGGTGGCGGCCCCCAGCCGGTCGGCAATATTCTCCCAATCCGCCGGTTCTTCATCCATCAGATATCCGCGCGGCCATTGCGGGGCCACCACCTTGGCCATGGCCAGGGCCTGGACGGAGAAGCT
Source organism: alpha proteobacterium AAP38 (assembly GCA_001296005.1). Lineage (GTDB taxonomy): Bacteria > Pseudomonadota > Alphaproteobacteria > Azospirillales > Azospirillaceae > Niveispirillum. Next base: position 73,693 of record LJHR01000022.1, read on the forward strand.
GGAGATCAGGGGCGGTGGCCGGTTTGCGGGCCACAGGTTCAGCGCCATGGACAGCGCGATGCCCGCCGTCTGCTCATCCCGGCCCGGACAGGGCTTGATCTCCAGATTGAGATTGATGTCCAGCAGGGTGGCCGCCTGGATCGCCTCCGCCAGGGTGGGCACACGCTCCCCCTTGAAATCCGGCCCGAACCAGGACCCGGCATCCAGGCGGCGGATATCGGCAAAATCCATATCGGCAACCAGTCCATGGCCGTCGCTGGTCCGGTCGACATCATCATCATGCATCAGGATGGGCACGCCATCGCGCGTGATCTTCACATCCACCTCCACCCACAGCGCCCCCTGCAAGGCGCCGGTCCGCATGCCGGACAGCGTGTTCTCCGGCGCGTGGCGGGCGGCACCGCGATGGCCGATCAGGCGGGGGATGGACAGCGTCATGATGCAGGGTTCCAGGCGGGTAGATCGGGATCTGATGATAGCCGATCCGCAGGGGATTGACAGGCATTGACGTTATGTAAGTAAAAACTTACCGTAAGTCATGGCTGACATAACAAGCATTCTTGCGGCCCTTTCCGACCCCACCCGCCGGATGATCTTTGAACGGATCGCGGAAGGCCCCCTGTCCGTGGGCACACTTGCCGCCGGTTTGCCCGTCAGCCGTCCCGCCGTGTCACAGCATCTTAAGGTGCTGAAGGCGGCGGGGCTGGTCAGCGACAGAAGCGCGGGCACACGCCGCCTCTACCATATCGATCAGGCGGGCCTGGGCGCGGTGCGCCTGTGGTTGAACCGATTCCATATCGAGGCACCGGCCATACCCGTGCTGGATGTGCCGTGGGACAGCGCGCAATGGAAAGAGACGACATGAGCCGGGTAGCCGCACCCTAAAGTCCCCGATCCCAGGGTGGGGTGCCCTGGAAAGCCTCTGCCAGGAAGTCCACCATCACCCGCACCTTGGCCGACAGGTGCCGGCGTGAGGGGTAGAGCGCCAGAATGTCGATATCGGGCGACCGGTATCCCGGCAGCAGCGGGATAAGCCGCCCCGCACGCAGATCGTCGCCCACCAGAAAGGTGGGCTGCCGGATAATACCGATCCCGTCCAGCGCCGCCATGCGGGCTGTGTCGCCATTATTGCTGGACATCACCTCCTGCACCCGCACCAGCTGTTCCCGCCCCCCTGCATCGGTCAGGGACCACTCGTCGGGCGCGACGGCGTGGGAATACAGAATGCAGCGATGGTTGGCGGCCAGATCCTCCGGGCTTTCCGGCTGGCCGTATCGGGCGATATAGGCCGGCGACGCGCAGACAAGATTGCGCGAAATTGCCAGCCGCCGCGCCACATGGCTTTGCGATCCGGCCCGGGAGATGCGGATGGCCATGTCATAGCCTTCCTCCACAATATCCACGACCCGGTCGATCAGCGCGATATCCAGCGACACGTCAGGATGCAGCGCCATGAAACGCGGCCAGAGCGGGGCCAGATGGCGGATACCGAAGCTGACGGGTGCATTGATGCGCAACCGCCCACGCGGCTGCACGGCGGCGGCCCCGGCCAATGCCTCCAGCTCCGCCACCTCATCCAGGATCAGGCGGCCGCGGTCGAACAAGGCCTGGCCCGCCTCCGTCAGTGACAGGCGGCGCGACGTGCGGTTCAGCAACCGTGTGCCCAGATAGGCCTCCAGTTCAGCGACATAGCGGGTGACATTGGCGGGCGACGTGTTCAGCGCATCCGCCGCCTTCGCGAAGCCGCCCTTGCTCACGACGCCTACAAAAACCTCAAACGCGCGCAACCGGTCCATGGCGGCTCCAACCATTCAGTAAAACTGAATGATATAACCATTTTCATTCCATCGATGAAAGTAATCATGAGGCTTAGGGTTCAATCATCAACGGCGCCGATGACGGTGCCTACCCAAACCGAAAGAACCCCGATCATGAACCGCTTGCAGAACAAGGTCGCCATCATCACCGGTGCCAGCGCCGGTATCGGTCGCGCCACCGCCCGGCTTTTCGCCGCCGAAGGCGCCAAACTGGTTGTCGCCGCCCGCCGTCAGGCCGAACTGGACAGCCTGGTGACCGAAATCGAAGCCGCCGGTGGTCAGGCCGTGGCGCTGGCCGGTGACGTACAGTCCGAAAGCTTTGCCAAGGCCCTGGTCGATCTGGCCATCAGCCGCTTCGGTAAGCTGGATATCGCCTTCAACAACGCCGGCACGCTGGGCGCCATGGGTCCGACCGACAGCATTGATGCCTACGCCTGGAACCAGACGCTGGCCGTGAACCTGACCAGCGCCTTCCTGGGCGCCAAGTACCAGATCCCGGCCATGGGCAATGGCGGCTCGGTGATCTTCACCTCCACCTTTGTCGGCTATACCGGCGCCTTCCCCGGCATGGCCGCCTATGCCGCCAGCAAGGCCGGTCTGATAGGCCTGACCCAGGCGCTGGCCACCGAATATGGACCGAAGGGCGTGCGGGTGAACGCCGTCCTGCCGGGGGCCGTAGAGACGGAGATGTATCGCGCCGCCAACGACACCGCCGACAAGCAGGCCTTCATCAATAATCTTCACGCATTGAAGCGTGCCGGTCAGCCTGATGAACTGGCCAAGGCGGTTCTGTTCCTGGCGTCCGACGACAGCAGCTTTGTCACGGGTACGGCCAGCATGGTCGATGGCGGGCTGTCGGCGGCCCGCGCCTGAAACCCGGCCTTCGCGATGGGGACCCGGCCGTGCTATCACGGCCGGGTCCTTTTCGTGTGATCAGAGCCCCCATCCATGCCCGAATTGCCTGAGGTTGAAACCGTCCGACGCGGTCTGGCCCTGAAGCTGGAGGGGCGGCGGCTGATAAGGGTGGATCAGCATCGGCCCGACCTGCGCTTCCCCCTGCCCGTCGATTTCGCCAAGCGTCTGACGGGGCGGCAGGTCCTGTCGCTGGATCGGCGGGCCAAATATATCCTGATCCGGGTTGAAGGCGGGCTGGTCTGGATGATCCATCTGGGCATGTCGGGCAGCATGGTGGTGAAACCCGGCCCGGCCCCCGCCCCCACCACCCATGACCATCTGGTCTTTCATACCGATGATGGCTGGGTCGTCACCTATAATGACGTCCGTCGCTTCGGCTTCATGGACCTGTTCGATGAGGCCGGGATGGAGGCCCATCCCATGCTGGCGGCGCTTGGCCCGGAACCGCTGGGCAATGGTTTCCATGGCCAGGGATTGTCGGCCAAGCTGCGCGGGCGGGCCGCCCCCATCAAATCCATGCTGCTGGATCAGAAAGTCGTATCGGGCCTGGGCAATATCTATGTCTGCGAGGCCCTGTTCCGCGCCGGCATCGACCCGACACGCAGCGGCGACAGTGTTGCCGGGGCCGATGCCGAACGGTTGGTCCCCATCATCCGCGATGTCCTGGGAGAAGCGATTGCCGCCGGCGGCTCCAGCTTGCGCGACTTTGTGCAGTCCGATGGGGAGCTTGGCTATTTCCAGCACAGCTTCCAGGTCTATGGCCGCGAGGGGGAGGCGTGCGGACGCTGCGACTGCGACATTGCAAAGACCGGCGGCGTGGCCCGCATCACCCAGGCCGGGCGCTCCACTTTCTTCTGTGCGCGCCATCAGCGTTGAGGTATCGAGGATAGATCATGCCGCACCTGATCCGGGGCCTTCGCGCCCGTGCCGCCGCCGCACTGATCCTGCTGACCACCGCGCTTCTGCCGGGGGCCGCCCTGGCCGCCTTCGTGCCGGGGACGGAGGATGTGCCCCTGGCGCCGGGCCTGACGGCCAGTTCCGATGACGCCCTTGTCTTCGACAATCCCACAGGCCGCATCATTCAGGCGACCGCGACCGGCGTCAGCGACGCCGACGCCATCACCCGCTTTTATGCCGAAACCCTGCCGCAGTTGGGCTGGAGCCGGGGCAAGGATGGGCGCTGGGCACGCGGGGATGAGGTGCTGGACATCGCCATCGCCATGGATGCAACAAGCCGCCGCCTGACGGTGCGGTTTCAGCTTTCGCCGGCGGGGAATTGACGGAACACAGGTGATGCTCTCGGCACGCAAACCTGCCTGAACAACCTATGGGGTGTTCAAATGAAGTCGCCCCCTATATACATCGCATTACTGCTGACTGTCTTGTGACGGGCGTGTCTCGACTCGGGGCTCGACTCTGGCGCAGTCCGAAAGGCGACTGTCAGACCAGCAAGTTTCGTATGGGGACCCTGCCCGCACCCGCTTGACGGGGCGTCTGGCCCCTTGTATAAGCGCCGCTTCCTACGGCACCACCATGTTCCGCGTAAAGGTTTCCTATGGCCAATCATAAGTCCGCTGAGAAGCGCATCCGTCAGACCGCCACCCGGACTGAGGTCAATCGCGCCCGCGTCAGCCGTATCCGCACCTTCCTGAAGAAGGTTGAGACCGCCATCGCCTCTGGCGACAAGAGCGTCGCCGCTGAGGCCTTCAAGCAGGCCCAGCCGGAGATGATGCGCGGTGTGAGCAAGGGCGTGCTGCACGCCAACACCGTTTCGCGCAAGCTGTCGCGTCTGTCCGGCCGTATCAAGGCCCTGGGCTGATCCTTCGCTAGCCGTAGAGGAACCCGCGCGGTGCCTATCGCCCGCGCGGTTTTCTTATGGCGCCACGAAACCGGGTTCATGTCCCGCCCCACATCCTTTTCAAAGGGTTGCGGCTTGGGCTTGTTGAATCCGTGGCGAACGATTTTTGCTTTTTTCGGCGTTCCCTTTTCGGTCCCGTTGCGACTCTTCCGCCACCCCTCTAGCATCCCTCAACTGCTGTTCGGCAGTGCAATGGAAGCGATGCAGACGGGTGTATGGCGTCTTTGGATTGTAATCCAAAGTGGCGCGCGGATAATGGATGTGTATTACATCCCAAGTCCCGACCCCCGGCGATCGCCTGCCATTTCTTGAAAAACAAGACCTGTACGAAGGGGGTATTCCGCAAGGGAACGTCCGTTGTTACGGTTTTGTGTTTCCGCAACCATCTTCATTACCCACAATAAGGGTGAACCGAAGAAGGATGGGGCGGGTCGGGTACCGGTGTGGGCGGTGCCAATGGCGACATTGGCCCTGATGATAAGGGAATGGCTGATCGCGGCGCCGGGGCGCCATGGATCGGCCAGTGGGTCGCAGGCCTGTAGGTTATGCGCAGGGGTGGTTTTGCCGTCCCGGACGTTTCAATCCTGGTTGCGGATGACGCGCGCTGCGATGGCGGGCGCGCTGCGGTGAAGTTGAGCCTTGGGGCGGGGAGCAACGGTCGAATGTCAGTGCAGGGTTCGCTGGATCAACAGTGGGCGCGGGTGCGGGGCCGCTTGAAGGATGAGGTGGGCGAAACCGCCTATCGTTCCTGGCTGAAGCCGCTGACCGTCGGTTCGCTGGATGGCGGACAGCTGCGCATCCTGGTGCCGACCCGCTTCATGCGCGACTGGATTCGCACCCATTACGCCGACCGTATCCGCGCCCTGTTCTCCGGTGAGAATCCGGGCGTGCAGTCGGTGGAGATCGTGGTGGCCAGTGCCGCCAAGCCGGACCTTACCGCCACCCCTGCCAATGACGCGCCTGTCGCACCGCCTGCGGCCAAGCCGGAACCCGTCACCGAACTGGTGATCGAACCCAGCCCCGCACTGGTGGTGGTCGAGGACCGCACCGACGAGATGTCGGCCCCGCTGGACCCGCGCTTCACGTTCGAGAATTTTGTTGTGGGCAAGCCGAACGAGCTGGCCTTTGCCGCCGCCCGCCGCGTGGCCGATGCCCAGGCCGTGCCCTTCAACCCGCTGTTCCTCTATGGCGGCGTGGGTCTGGGTAAGACGCATCTGATGCACGCTATCGCGTGGGCCATCCGCAAGAAGGACCCGTCGCGCCGCGTCATCTATCTGTCGGCCGAAAAGTTCATGTATCAGTTCATCCGGGCGCTGCGCTTCAAGGACACGATGGCCTTCAAGGAGCAGTTCCGGTCGGTCGACGTGCTGATGATCGACGATGTGCAGTTCATCAGCGGCAAGGACAGCACCCAGGAAGAATTCTTCCACACCTTCAATGCCCTGGTGGACCAGAACCGTCAGGTCATCATCAGCGCCGACAAAAGCCCGTCGGACCTGGAAGGCATGGAGGAGCGGCTGCGCTCGCGTCTGGGCTGGGGTCTCGTGGCCGATATCCACCCCACGACTTACGAGCTGCGCCTGGGCATTCTGGGCCAGAAGGCCGACCGCATCGGTGCCAAGGTGCCGCCCAAGGTCCTGGAATTCCTGGCCCACAAGATCACCAGCAATGTGCGCGAGTTGGAAGGGGCACTGAACCGCATCGTCGCCCATGCTGAGCTGGTGGGCCGCGCCATCACGCTCGAATCGGCGCAGGATGTGCTGCACGATCTGCTGCGGGCCAGCAACCGCCGCGTGACCATCGAAGAGATTCAGAAGAAGGTCGCGGAGCATTTCAACATCCGCCTGGCCGACATGAGCAGCGCCCGCCGCGCCCGCGCCGTGGCCCGCCCGCGTCAGGTGGCCATGTATCTGGCCAAGCAGTTGACACAGCGCTCCCTGCCGGAAATCGGCCGTAAATTCGGCGACCGCGACCACACCACCGTCATGCATGCCGTCCGAAAGGTGGACGAACTGTGCGGCACCGACCCGGCCTTCGCCGAAGATGTCGAACTGCTGCGCCGCATGCTGGAGGGGTGACAACCCCCACTGCGCGCCCATGTCCCCTTGCCATCCCCTGCCCCCGGATGTTTCCCTGAAGGAATCGCGACGGGGGCGGATGCCGGGAGAGCGCATGATGCGGGGACGCAGGGGCCGTTGGGTGGCATTGCTGCTGGCGGCCTTCTTTATGGCCGTCCCTGCCCTTTGTGCCGAAACCGCCGAACCCACCATCGTCCGTGTCTCCGACTGGCAGTCGCAGGGGGAGGAGACGCGGGTTGATTATTTCCATGACCTGTTCCGCCGCCTGATCGACGAGACGACGCCGCGATATGGCCCCGTCCGCATCGAACGGGTGCGGGAGAAGTTCAGCCAGGGCCGGCTTCTGGCGGAACTGAAGGCCGGGCGCATCGATGTCACCTGGACCGGCACGAATATCGAGCGGGAGAAGGAGGGCAACCCCATCCGCATCCCCATCGATATGGGCCTGATCGGGCAGCGGGTGCCCGTCATCCGGGCGCGTGATGCCGCCGCCTTTGCCGCCGTCCGCACGGTGGAGGATCTGAAGCGCTTCACGGCCTGTCAGGGCGCGCAATGGCCGGATTTCGACGTGCTGGCCGCCAGCGGCCTGCCCCAGGTGACCAATGTGCATTTCGACCAGCTTTATTCCATGCTGCGCGCCGGTCGCTGTGACTATTTCGCGCGCGGTCTGGCCGAGGTGGCGGAGGAGTATGAGACCTATGGCGGGTCGGACCTGATGGTCTTTGAAAGGCTGGTCATCGCCTATCCTATGCCGGTCTATTTTTATTTGGCGCCGGGCAAGGAGGATTTGGCCCGGCGGCTGGAGGAAGGGCTGCGCACCCTGCTGGCCAATGGCGAGTTGAAGCGCATGCTGTCCACCCATCCATCCACGCGCGGCGCCTTCCCGCTGGAACGGTTCAATGAGGCCACCATCATCCGTCTGCCCAATCCCAACCTGCCGCCGGCCACACCCTTGTCGGACCCGACCCTGTGGCTGAATGTGGGCAGGCCGGCGAATGGGCCATCCTGACGGGATCGCGCTTGCGTCCGTCCGGACCCTGAACGATCATGGAACATCTGGAACCTGAACCGTCCCCAATACCCCCTTGTCCCGCCGCCCGCCCCCGCCCGCCGCGATGAAGCCGGCCCCCACCGACGCCCCCGAACCGGGGGCGTTGCTGTTGGCTGCCGTCGCGTCCCTGTCGGCGCAGCAGCGCCGTCAGGAGGCGGCCCTGGTGCAGCTTGTGGTGCGCGGCTGGTGGCAGGCGCTGGAGACGGGCCTGGACCTTGCCCCGCCCCCCGTCACCAAAACACCGCCCAGCCTGGGGGCAGAGGTTGCCGCCGCCGCCCGTGCCTATGGCGAAAGCCTGGCACCGCTGCCCGTGGCGGCGGTGGCGGACCGGATCGGCGCCCTGCATGCCGGCCTGATGCCGTCCGATGAACGGGCACGCCACGGTGTCTATTACACGCCACCCGCCCTGGCCGCCCGCCTTGTCGATCTGGCCGAGGGCGGCAAGGTCGATTGGGCCGAGGCCCGGGTGCTGGACCCTGCCGCCGGCTGCGGCGCGTTTTTGGTGCCCTCCGCGCTGCGCATGGCCAAGGCCCTGAAGGGTGTGGAACCGGCATTGGCCCTGCGCTCCATCGCCAACCGCCTGCGCGGGCTGGAACTTGACCCTGTCGCCGCCTGGATATCGGGGGTGATGGTGGAGGCGGCACTGGCCCCCCTGATCCGGGCCGGGGGTAAGCGCCTGTCACCCTGCCGACACGCCGACGCGCTGTCCATCTCGGCGGCGGCGGAGTTTGATCTGGTGATCGGCAACCCGCCCTATGGCCGCCTGACCCTGGCACCGGACATGCGGGCGCGGTTTGCGCGCAGCCTGTATGGCCATGCCAATCTCTATGCCCTGTTCATGGATCAGGCCGTGCGCTGGACCTTGCCGGGCGGGCTGATCGCTTTCCTCACCCCCTCCTCCTTCCTGGCAGGGGATTATTTCAAGCATCTGCGCCGCACCTTGTCCGATCTGGCCCCGCCCCTGTCGCTGGATTTCGTCGATGAACGCAAGGGCGTGTTCGACAATGTCCTGCAGGAGACGGTGCTGGCGACATATCGCCGGATGGGGCCGAAGAAGAAGCGGCCCGAACGCGCCCTGGTCAACATGATCCGGGCCGGCAGCGGCGGTGAGGGCCTGACCATCCTGCCATCGGGTTCCTTCACCCTGCCCGATGAACCGACCGCCCCCTGGATCCTGCCGCGTCATGCCAGTGAGACGGGATTGGCGACACGGCTGCGCAGCCTGGACAGCCGGCTGCGCGACTGGGGTTACCGTGTCGCCACCGGCCCCCTGGTCTGGAACCGGTACAAGCCGCAGATCGCGGACAAGCCGGGCAAGGGGGCCGTGCCCCTGGTCTGGGCCGAATCCGTCACGCCCGATGGCCGCTTCACCTATCGCTGTGAGAAGGCCAATCACAAGCCCTGGTTCCACCCGGCGCCAAAGGGCGATGACTGGCTGCTGACCCGCCGGCCTTGCGTGCTGTTGCAGCGGACGACGGCCAAGGAACAGGCCCGCCGCCTGATCGCCGCCGAAATGCCTCTGTCCTTCCTGACCAAGCATCCGCGCGGCGTCACGGTGGAAAACCATCTGAACATGCTGCTGCCGCTGGATGACACCCCGCCCCCGGTGCCGCCCGCCGTCCTGGCCGCCTTCCTGAACAGCCGGGCCGCCGACCGCGCCTTCCGCTGCATCTCTGGTTCGGTCGCCGTGTCGGCCTATGAGCTGGAGGCCATGCCCCTGCCGCATCCGGCGGCACTGAAGGAACTGACGGCGCTGGTGGCAGCGGGTGCGTCGCGTGAGCGGCTGGATCAGGCCGCCGACCGTCTGTACGGGATTTCCTGATGCATCCCCTCCCGCCGTTGCTGGAACGGGCGGAGGTGGCCCGCCGCCTGCGCCTGATTTTCCCGGAAGGCACGCCGGAACGGGATAAATGCGTACGCGATGCGGCGGCGGCCACCGTCGCGGCCTTCCTTTATATCGGGGCCGTGGAAGGGGCGGACATCTGGCTGAACCCGGTGCATGTGGTGCGGCTGGGCGATACGCGCATGCTGTTCAACGCCGATGCCCCGTCACGCGCCGACTATGCCAAGGCCCCGCGCGCCACCGGTGAACGCTGGTATCAGGATAACAGCCGCGAACAGGTGCGCGATGAGGTCATCCGCCAGGGACTGATCCCCAACGGCGCCGTCATCGAACGGGCGGGCGTACCCACAACATCGTCCAAGCCGCGCTATGCCCTGGCCGCCCCCTTCGCCGCCCTGTTCGATCCCGGTTTGCAGGGTGAGGCGCTGGTGACAGCGGCCAAGGCATGGGCCGATGCCACCCTGAACCCCATGGCGCTGGCCCGCATCGTCAGTCTGCGCGGCTCCACCGACCGGGATGGGGCCGATATCTTGGTCCGCTTTCCCAATGGGGAGACGCGGTTGCTGGCGCCGGGACCCAGCAGCCGAATCGCGCAGGCCGTGGTGGAACAGTTCGCACCGCGTTTCCTGACCGATCCTGTGGTGCTGTGGCTGTCGGAAAGTGCGGCCAAGGTGGCGGCGCGCGATGAGGGCTGGATCAAGCGGCTGCGCCTGCGCATCACGCCCGACCGCACCCTGCCCGACATCATCCTTCTGGACCGGGGGCACAGCGCCGCCGACCTGAAACTGGTGTTCGTGGAGGTGGTGGCAACCGACGGCCCCGTCACCGAGCAGCGGGCCAGGGCCTTCCTGGATATCGCTGGCGAGGGGGGCTTTGCCGCATCCAGGGTGGCCTGCATCACCGCCTTTCTGGACCGCGACCGGGCAGAGGTGAAGAAGGCCCTGCCCTCACTGGCCTGGGGAAGCCATGTCTGGTTCGCGTCCGAACCCGAACGGCTTGTCCGCCTGCTGGCAGAACCCGGCCCCTTGCAGGGCATGGGGTGATTAGTTTCGGGTTACCAGTTCCACGCCCAGCGAACGCAGCGCATCCCAATAGCCGGGATAGGTCTTGGCGACACAGCCAGGGTCCAGGATAGTGATGCCATGAATCTTCAGCCCGGCCAGCGCGAAGGACATGGCGATGCGGTGGTCGGCATAGGTGTGGATATCGGTGGCGAGCGTCTGACCGGCCAGGGCCGGATCGGCGGCCACGATCAGATCATCGCCTTCCTCCCAGGCCAGACCCGGACGGATCTTGGCCAGTTCGGTGGACAGCGCCCGTGTGCGGTCACATTCCTTGACGCGCAGATTGGCGATGCCGACAAAGCGCACAGGATGATTGTTGAAGGCCGCCAGCACGGCCAGCGTCGGCACGGCATCCTGCATCTGTGACCCGTCAATGACCGCCGGCATATTGGGGAACTGCGCGATCACAGCCTGGGCACAGGCGTCGGGTTGCGTGAAGGCATCCGACGGCACGCCCAGGTCGATACGCCCCCCCGTCAGCACCTCTGCCGCCCAAAGGTAAGTCGCCGCTGACGCATCGGGTTCGATCACATAATCGGCAGCCTTGTACCCGGTGGGCAGCACGCGCCAGGTGGCGGCATCACGCTGTTCCACCACGGCGCCAAAGGCGCGCATGGCCGCCAAAGTCAGGTCGATATAGCCGCGCGCGCCGATCTCGCTGCCGGTCAGGGCGATATCGATGGGGCCGGCGGAACAGGCTGCCGCCATCAGGATGGCGCTGACATACTGGCTGGACAGGCCGGCATCGATCTCCACACGGCCCCCCGCCAGCGCACCCTTGCCACGCACGGTGACGGGGGGGCAGCCGGTCGGTGCCTCCAGATCGACGCCCAGCGCCATCAGCGCCTTGACCAGCGGGCCGATGGGCCGCTTGCGCATATGCTCATCCCCGTCCACCACGACGATGCCATCGACCGTGGCAACGGCGGCGGTCAGGAAGCGGGTGGCCGTGCCGGCATTGCCTAGGAACAGCGGCCCGGCGGGAGCCGTCAGCCGCCCGCTGCTGGTCACGATGAATGTCGTGGCGTCGGGTTCATCGACGGTGACGCCCATCTGGCGCAGGGCGTTGGCCATGTGCCGTGTATCATCGCTTTTCAGCGCGCCTGTCAGACGGCTGGTACCCGCGGCGAGAGCGGCCAGCAGCAGGGCGCGGTTGGTGATGGATTTCGATCCCGGCGGCACCACGCGGCCCGTCAGGGGGTGGGTCGGCGGAATGACCGTCACTGCCGCCACGCCCGTCGCCGTCACCATCGCCATCCCCCTTGCCAGACCGCACAGAACAGGCGGCGACCCTACCAAGCGGGCGGGTGCGCGGAAAACCTCTTTGCCACCGGGGGCGGTGTGCGTGGGGCGCAGGGCGGGTTGCTTGCCCCCCTCGTCATCCCGGCGGAAGCCGGGATGACGAGGGAGAGTGGCCAAGCTGCGGAGTTCGCCAAAAGCGAAAATGGCGGGCCGTCCCAACCAGGAGACGGTCCGCCATTTCTCGATAGCCTCTCGGCTTCAGCCGGATGGGCACAAGCCACGTGGAACCGCACAAAGGCGGGGGCTTCGCCGCGATAAATCCGGCCGATTTTCCGGCCGCCCGTCGCCCGGGTCGGTCGGTTTTGGCGGGGATTGGTCCTTAACGCCCCCGTCATGGAAAGAATGGTGCGCCCGTCAGGCGGGGGTGACAACGCCCAATGGGGCATGTTGCGGGGCGGTAAAATCCCGCTCACCGCATGGCTATCTTAACGGATGCATGCCACCCGTGCCGAGGGGTGGGGGCGGAATGCTTGACACCCGCCCCTGACCGGCTCACTTAATCGGTACTAATTTGGTCCTGTATTGAGAAAGGTTCGCAACGCCTATGCTGCGGCTCAGCAAGATGACGGATTACGCCGTGGTGGTCCTGACCACCCTGGCGCATGCCGACAGCGCGCTGCACACGGCCAATTCCCTGGCCGACCGCACGGGCCTGCCCATGCCGACGGTGCAGAAGCTGTTGAAGCTGCTGGCACGTGGCGACCTTCTGCAATCGCACCGGGGGGCGGCGGGCGGTTACAGCCTGTCGCGCACGCCCGACCGGATCAATGTGGTCCATATCATTGAGGCGATCGAGGGGCCGATTGCGCTGACCGATTGCGTCGATGGCGGTTCCGGCGGCTGCGGGGTGCAAAGCCTGTGCTCCCGCAAGAACCATTGGGAAAAGGTGAACAGCGCCGTACGCCGCGCGCTGGAGGATGTGACGTTGGCCGACATGGCCACCCCCGCCTTGTTCGATTTCGAGCGTGAGCCGGCGCCCCGCGCCGTGCTGGCCGGTTGAACGGGTTCGGGGAGAGGGGTTTGAAGGGGAGCGACGGATATGGCCGCCACTGAACAGACGATCGAACAGGTCAAGAGCCTGGCGGAGGGGAAGTACAAGTACGGCTTCTTCACCGATATCGAGTCGGAAACCGCGCCCAAGGGCCTGTCTGAAGATATCGTCCGCTTCATCTCTGCCAAGAAGGGGGAGCCGGAGTGGCTGCTGGAATGGCGGCTGAAGGCCTATCGCCACTGGCTGACCATGGACGAGCCGGACTGGGCCAAGCTGCACTATCCGCCCATCGATTATCAGGACAGCTACTATTATTCCGCGCCCAAGACGACCGCCGGCCCGAAATCGCTGGACGAGGTCGATCCCGAGCTGCTGAAAACCTATGAGAAGCTGGGCATCCCCTTGAAGGAACAGGCCATCCTGGCCGGCGTCGAAGGGGCGGGTGACAGCCCGTCCATCGCGGTCGACGCCGTGTTCGACTCGGTTTCGGTGGCCACCACCTTCAAGAAGAAGCTGGAAGAGAAGGGCATCGTCTTCTGTTCCATCTCGGAAGCGGTGAAGACCCATCCCGAGTTGGTGCGCCAGTATCTGGGCACGGTCGTCCCCTATTCCGATAACTACTTCGCGACCCTGAACTGTGCCGTCTTCACCGACGGCAGCTTCGTCTATATCCCCAAGGGCGTGCGCTGCCCCATGGAACTGTCCACCTATTTCCGCATCAATGCGAAGAATACCGGACAGTTTGAGCGCACCCTGATCATCGCCGACGAAGGCAGCTACGTCTCCTACCTGGAAGGCTGCACCGCCCCGCAGCGCGACGAGAACCAGTTGCACGCCGCCGTGGTGGAACTGGTGGCGCTGGATGACGCCACCATCAAGTACAGCACGGTCCAGAACTGGTACCCGGGCGATGAGAATGGCAAGGGCGGCATCTATAATTTCGTGACCAAGCGCGCCGCCTGCCGCGGTCGCAATTCCAAGGTCAGCTGGACCCAGGTGGAAACCGGGTCGGCCATCACCTGGAAGTACCCGAGCTGCATCCTTCAAGGCGACAATTCGGTGGGCGAGTTCTACTCCGTCGCCATCACCAACAACATGCAGCAGGCCGATACCGGCACGAAGATGATCCATATCGGGAAGAACACCCGTTCGACCATCATCTCCAAGGGTATCTCCGCCGGTAAGGCCCAGAACACCTATCGCGGTCTGGTCCGCATCCTGCCCAAGGCGCAGAACGCCCGCAACTTCACCCAGTGCGACAGCCTGCTGATCGGCGACAAGTGCGGGGCGCATACCGTGCCCTATATCGAAAGCCGCAACCGGACTGCACGGGTGGAGCATGAGGCGACGACGGCCAAAATCTCCGAAGACCAGCTGTTCTATTGCCGCCAGCGCGGCCTGAAGGAAGAAGACGCGGTTGGCCTGATCGTGAACGGCTTCTGCAAGGAAGTGCTGAAGGAACTGCCCATGGAATTTGCCGTGGAAGCGCAGAAGCTGGTGGCGATCAGCCTTGAGGGCTCGGTGGGCTAAGCCCCCGGATGAAGAGATGGTGCGGAACGGCCCGGCCTTTCCGCCATGAGATGTGAGTTGGAGCAGCAAATGTCCCTGATCGAAATCAAGAACCTGCACGCCACTGTCGATGGCAAGGCGATCCTCAAGGGGGTTGATCTGACCATCAATGCCGGTGAGGTGCATGCCATCATGGGCCCCAACGGGGCGGGCAAGAGCACGCTGTCCTATGTGCTGGCCGGTCGTGAAGGCTATGAGATCACCGAAGGCAGCGTCACCTTCGACGGCCAGGACCTGCTGTCCATGGAGATCGAGGAGCGCGCCGCCGCCGGCCTGTTCCTGGCGTTCCAGTACCCGGTGGAAATCCCCGGCGTGTCCAACACCACCTTCCTGAAGGAAGCGCTGAACGCCATCCGCAAGACCCGTGGCGAGACGCCGCTGGACGCGATGCAGTTCCTGAAGCTGATCCGGGCCAAGGCCAAGGATCTGTCCATGAATGATGAGATGATCAAGCGCGCCGTCAATGTCGGCTTCTCCGGCGGGGAGAAGAAGCGCAACGAGGCTTTGCAGATGGCCGTCCTCCAGCCGAAGCTGGCCATCCTGGACGAGACGGACAGCGGTCTGGATATCGACGCCCTGAAGATCGTGGCCGAAGGCGTGAACCGCCTGCGCGGGCCCGAACGCGGCATGCTGGTCATCACCCATTATCAGCGCCTGCTGGATTACATCGTGCCCGACGTGGTGCATGTGCTGGCCAATGGCCGCATCGTGAAGTCGGGCGGCAAGGAGCTGGCGCTGGAGCTGGAAGCCAAGGGCTATGCCGAGTTCGGCGTGACCGAGGCGGCCTGACCCATGACCGCCCCCGGTGTGCGCATCAGCATCGAATATGACGTGCCGGTCACGGGACCGGACGCGGATATCGTGCTGGGCGGGCTGATGGCCTTCAATGCCGCCACCCTGCCGCCGGCCCAGGGCCGGTTCGTCACGGTGGCGGGAAATGGGGAGACAGGCGCGCCGCAGGCAGGTTTGTCGCTGACCCAGTGGGGACGCGACGCCTATTGCTTCTGGGGTGTCTGGACCGTTCCCGGCATCGATCCCGGCCCCGCCATCGCCGCGGTGCTGGCCCGGACGGAGGCTGAACTGGCCCGCCGCGATGCCGACCGGTTCATCATGATCGTGCGTGCACATGACGACACCGCCCCCTATCTGGCCGCCGGTTATGCGGTACGCCAGGTGATCGGCCCGCATATCCGGGGTGGTGTCTTCACCATCCTGGAAAAGCGGATCGGCAAGGGGGAGGCTGCGATGCCCGCCGGCTTTGCCCTGGCCATCCACGAACCGCCGCCCCGGCATCTGGCCAAGGAAATCTGGCGCATCACCGATGCCCGCCGGCAGGGCCTGCTTGGCGCGCCTGTGAAACTGGTGGCGGCTTACGTCCGCGATATCGTGACCAACGCCCCGCGCGGGGCCGCCCTTTGCTATGCCGTGGATAACGACTTCATGGTCGACATGGTCTGGCTGGATGACAGTCTGCGCGGCACCGGCACCGGTTACGCCATGCTGGCCGCCGCCTTGGATGAGGGTCGGAAGCTGGGCTGCACGCGGGCGGCGGTGGAGACGATGGATTGCCAGGCGCCCCAATTCTATCCGCTGCACGGGTTCCAGCGTTTCGGCGTTGCCGAATATGACGTGCCGGGCCTGAACATGAACTTCTACGACATGAAGCTTTGAACCATGCGCGACGAACAGAACCAGACGGCCCGGAATTTCGTGGAACAGGTGGTGGCGCTGGCCCCTGCCCTGGCCGGCCCGCGCGCCGATGGCCTGGACCGCTTCGCCAAGGCGGGCCTGCCCAGCACACGGGCTGAGGCCTGGAAATTCACCAACCTGCGCGGTCTGGACAAGCTGACCCTGGGCCCCGCCCCGGACGCCGCAACCGTGACCGTGGATGCCATCCCGACCGCCCTGGACACGCCCGCCCCGCGTCTGGTGTTTGTCGCCGGGCAGTACCGCGCCGACCTGTCGCGCGTGGGCGATCTGCCCGACGGCGTGGTGCTGACCGCCCTGACGGGTGAGACCGCGCCGGTCGCCGGCGACGGCCCGTTCCGTGCCCTGAACAGCGCCCTGTCATCCCACGGTGCGGCCCTGCGCGTGGCCGCCGGTGTGAAGCTGACCAGCCCCGTGGAACTGGTCTTCATCGCGGCGACGGCGGGTGACAAGGCCGCCCTGTGGAACCCGCGCATCATCATCGAGATTGCCGACGGGGCCGAGGCGACGGTGGTGGAACACCATGTCGGTGCTAATGCCGGCACCTACATCAGCAATGTCGTGGCCGACGTCAGCGTGGGTATCGGTGCCCGCCTGCATCATTACAAATTGCAGGCAGAGGGGCTGGACGCCTGGCATCTGGCCAATGTCTCCACCCATCTGGCCCAGGATGCCGTCTATGACACGTTCGTCCTGAACCTCGGTGCCCGGCTGGCCCGACATGAGGCGCGACAGGTGCTGGACGGTACGGGGATCGAGGCGCGGGTGTCCGGCGCCTATGCCATCACCGGCAATCAGGTCAGCGACATCACCACCCTGATCGACCATGCCAAGCCGCATTGCACCAGCCGCGAGGTAGTGAAGGGCGTGATCGACGGGGCGGCCCGCGCCGTCTTCCAGGGCAAGATCGTGGTGCGCCCCGATGCGCAGAAGACCGACGGCTATCAGCTGAACCGCGCCCTGCTGCTTTCCGAAAGCGCGGAGATCAATTCCAAGCCGGAATTGGAAATCTACGCCGACGATGTGAAATGCAGCCATGGCGCCACGGCGGGTGAGTTGGACGAGGACCAGATGTTCTATCTGCGCGCCCGCGGCATTTCGCGTGATGCGGCCCGCGTGCTGCTGATCGGTGCCTTCCTGGATGAGGCGCTGGACGAGATCATCGACGAGACGGTGCGTGCCCATTTCCGGGCGCAGGCCGAGGCCTGGATGGGGGCGCGCTAATCCGATGCCCGACAGCCTGTCCCGCCGCTCAACCCTGACATTTTACCGCCGCCATCCGGCGGATGGGGATGTCATGGCTTGGCTGCATGAACGGGCAATGGTGGCTGAGCGCGCCGCCTTGGGGATGGATCGCAAGCCGCTGGGCCTGTTCATCCGCGATATGGGCGGGGTGATCCAGGCCGGGGCCGTGGTCTGGCTCTATGGTCCTGACGCCTATATCCACGTGCTGTGGGTGGATGCGCCCTGGCGGGGCCGGGGGCTGGGGGCAGCCCTGCTGGTCGCGGCGGAGAATGCGGCGGTGGCGGCGGGGGCAAACCGGCTGTACCTGTCCACCATGGGCTTTCAGGGGCCGGATTTCTATCCGCGCTATGGCTATGAAAGCCAGGGCGTGTTTGCCGATTTCACCTGGGGCCATGACCGGCATTATTTCAGCAAGACGCCGTTGTCCGTCGCCCCCGCCTTGGCCCTGCCCGCTGGGCTGTATCTGCACCGGGCCGAAGCGCCCGATCCGGCGGATGTGCAGGCTGTGGAGAACGGCCTGGACGCGCATTGGTACCTGACCATTCCCGATCCCTATACCGAACTGACGGTAGAAGCGGTGGATGCCGGCGGGGTACGGGTAGCGGCGGGCTTGGCCGTTCTGGACGGCGCCTACCTGACCCTGGTCGATCTGGCCGTGGTGCCGCTCTGGCGCGGCAAGGGCCTGGGGCGACAGGTGCTGGGGGAACTGGAACGGTTGGGGGCAGAGGCCGGGTGCCGCTGGGCCACGGTCATGCCAATGGATTATCAATGTCCGGACTTTTTCCGGGCCGCCGGTTATGCCCGCCGCATGCGGGTGGAGAATTACCTTCTGGGCCAGGGCCGCGATTGGTTGCGGCGGGCCATCGGGGATGAATAATGTCTGATCTGTTGAATCCGACCCTGGGCAATGCCCCCTATGACGTGATGCGCGTGCGTCAGGATTTCCCGATCCTGACCCGTCTGGTGCATGAGAAAAAGGGCCGCGCCGGCAAGCCCCTGGTCTATCTGGACAATGGGGCCAGCGCGCAGAAGCCGCGGGCCGTGATCGACGCCATGTCGCACCTGCTGGAAAACGACTATGCCAACGTGCATCGCGGCGTGCATTTCCTGTCCCAGCGTTCCACCGACCTGTATGAGGCGGTGCGCGACAAGGTGGCGAAATTCCTGAACGCGCCAAGCCGGGAGAACATCGTCTTCACCCGCAATGCGACGGAGGCGTTCAACCTGCTTGCCAATAGCTGGGGCGGGCGGTTCCTGAAGGCGGGTGATGCCGTCATCATCTCCTGGATGGAGCATCACGCCAATATCGTGCCGTGGCAGCTTCTGCGTGACCGGATCGGCATTACGATCAAGGTTGTGCCGGTGCTGGATGATGGCAGCCTGGACATGGCCGCCTACGAAGCGATGCTGACGCCGGAGGTGAAGCTGGTCTCCATCACCCATGCAAGCAACGTTCTGGGCACCGTCAATCCCGCCGCCCGCATCGCCCGTCTGGCCCATGCCAAGGGTATCCTGGTCGCCTTTGACGGCAGCCAAGCCGCTGTGCATCAGCCCGTGGATGTGCAGTCCATCGACGCCGATTTCTATGTCTTCACGGGCCACAAGCTCTATGGCCCCACCGGCATCGGCGTGCTGTATGGGCGTAAGGAACTGCTGGACAAGATGCCCCCCTGGCAGGGCGGCGGCGACATGATCAGCACCGTCAGCTTTGAGAACACCACCTATCGCGAGGCGCCGTACCGGTTTGAGGCCGGGACCCCCGCCATCGTGGAAGGGATCGGCCTGGGTGCAGCCATCGATTATGTCTCGGCGCTGGGCATGAGCGCCATCCAGGCCCATGAGCAGCGGCTGCTGGCCTATGCCACGCATCGCCTGTCGGAGATCGAAGGCCTGCGCATCATCGGCACCGCACCGGACAAGGCGGCCATCATCAGCTTCACCATGGACGGCATCCATCCCCACGATATCGGCACCCTGCTGGACCGTGGCGGGGTAGCTGTTCGGGTGGGCCGGCATTGCGCCGAACCGCTGATGGACCGGTTCGGGGTGGGGGCCACGGCACGGGCCAGTTTCGGCCTCTACAATACCGAGGCCGAGGTCGATGTGCTGGTCGAAGCAGTGCAGGCCTGCAAAGCCTTTTTCGGATAAGGGCGGATATCCATATGTTTGATGATCTGCGCGACCTGTACCAGGAAGTCATCCTGGACCATGGCAAGAACCCACGGAATTTCGGTCGGCCCGCCGCCTTTAACCGCACGGCCCGGGGTGACAACCCCATGTGCGGGGACAAGATCGCCATCTATCTGACCGTGGGCGAGGACGGCACCATTCAGGACCTGCATTTCGACGGTCGCGGCTGTGCCATCAGCCAGGCCAGCGCCAGCCTGATGACAGAAATCCTGCGTGGCAAGTCGATGAAGGAGGCCGAGGCGCTATTCGGCTATTTCCACGACATGTGCACCAAGGACGAGGATGAGCAGGGCGACCATGGCCCCCTGGACGAGGATGCCACGGACAAGCTGGCCGTCCTATCGGGCGTGCGCGAATTCCCCATGCGGGTGAAATGCGCCACGCTGGCCTGGCACACGATGAATGCCGCGCTGCATGGCGAGGCGACGACTTCCACCGAAAACGCGTCCTTCTGAGCGGACATCGATCATGAGCCACAGCCACCGCCCCATCGCCCCCGACGTCTCCATGGGCAGCCCCGTGGACATCCCGGCGGATGAGAAGCTGCCCGCCGACGCCCCGCTCTATGACCGGGTGGTAGAGGCGCTGCGCACCGTCTATGACCCGGAAATCCCGGTGAATATCTATGAGCTGGGGCTGATCTACCGCTGCGATGTTGATGCCGATGGCGATGTCGAGATCGACATGACCCTGACCGCCCCCGCCTGCCCCGTGGCCGGTGAAATGCCGGGCCAGGTGCAGCAGGTGGTGGCCGCCGTCGAAGGTGTCGGCAGCGTCCATGTCGAACTGATCTGGGAACCCGCCTGGGACCCGTCCCGCATGAGCGACGATGCCCGCATCGCGCTCAACATGTTTTAAGAGGAGGCGCAGATGGCCCGTGCATTGCCCAAGGCCCTGACCCTGACCGACGCGGCGGCAAGCCGCGTGAAGGAACTGATGTCCCGGTCGGACAAGCCCATTATCGGCCTGCGCGTGGGCGTGAAGACGCGCGGCTGTTCGGGCATGTCCTATTTCGTGGAATATGCCGAGGAAAAGAAGAAGTTCGAGGAGGTGGTGGAGGATAAGGGTGTCACCATCCTGATCGACCCCGCCGCCACCATGTTCCTGATCGGCAGCGAAATGGACTATGCCGAGGACAAGTTCCAATCCGGCTTCACCTTCAAGAACCCCAATGAGAAGGCGCGTTGCGGCTGTGGGGAAAGCTTTTCGGTGTAAGGAAAGTCCCCCCTTCGTCATCCCGGCGAAAGCCGGGACCCAGGGGCCACACGCCCAACCTTTCGGCAGCTTTGAGCCAGGCAGCGCAGCGGTTTGCGCTGAGGGGCCCTGGGTCCCGGCCTTCGCCGGGAAGTCAAAAACGATCCGCCCCTGAAGCCAGAAGACCATGCTTCCCCCCACCCTCTCCGCCGCCGCCGTCACAATCCTGACCACCGCCGATGCGCGGGAAAAGGCGCGTCTGTCGCGTGCCTTCGCGGCGGCGTGGCGGGACGGCACCATCACCGACCTGGGCCGCGCCAACCCGCCGGCCCGGCCCGCGCGCCCGGCCAAGCCGGAACTGTGCCACCCCAAGGACATGCCCAAGCGTGGCAAGGGCCAGTCGGTGGCCAACCGCATCGCGCTGCTGCACGCCATCGCCCATATCGAACTGAACGCCATTGATCTGGCCTGGGACATCCTGGCCCGGTTCCACACCCTGCCCGACGGCATGCCCCTGCCGATCAGTTTCCACACCGACTGGCTGCGTGTCGCGGATGAGGAGGCGTTGCATTTCACCCTGGTGGCCGACCGTCTGGCCAGCCTGGGCGCCGCCTATGGCGACCTGCCGGCCCATGATGGGCTGTGGCAGGCGTCGGAGGCGACGGCGCATGATCTGGCGGCCCGGCTGGCCGTGGTGCCCATGGTGCTGGAGGCGCGGGGGTTAGACGTGACGCCCGGCATCATCGACAGCCTGACCAGGGCCGGCGACGCCGAAAGCGTGGCGGTCCTGCATATCATCCTGCGCGATGAGGTTGGGCATGTCGCCACGGGCCGCCGCTGGTTCCAGGTGGCGGCGCAGACCATGGGGCAGGAGGCCGGCCCCTGGTGGCAGCATCTGGTCCGCACCCATTTCAAGGGCGAGTTGAAACGCCCCTTCAACGGCCTGTCGCGCGATCTGGCGGGCCTGCCGTCGGATTGGTATGAGCCGCTGGCGGCTAATTGATCCTCTCTATTGCTTTTGAACTATGTTCACGCAGATAGGTCTGTGACATGCTGCACCGCAGGGTGGTTGATCAGGGGCGGGATACCATGCGGATCATGCTGGAGGCGGGGCTGTTGGCGCTGTGCGCCGTGCTGTTCCTGCTGATGACGGCGATTGCCGTGAAGGCGCAGACCGCACAGCCACAGCCGGCCCAGGCCAAGGAGCAGCCTCCCATGGAGGAGGAGATCATCGTCAATGGCCGGCGCAATGAGCCCAGCTTTCAGGAAGAATGGGAAAATCACCGTAAGGAATACGATCGCCTGCGCAAGATTTTCGGCGACCCCGATGCGCCCAACCGCCGCCTGGACCGCATGACCGACACGCCCAACCCCGACGGCGGCAAAAGCGTGATGCGCAGCCCCAGCAGCGACACGGTCCAGGGCCGCCCCAGCCGCCCCAACTAACCGCACCCTGCGTTACAGCCTGTTTACAATGCATATCTTGGCCCGCTGACGGGAAACGGTAAGGATGGCGGCCAGATATCCAGACCGATAACCGGAGCCATTATGCCCGCCGTCACCCGCCGCACCGCCCTTTCCGGCCTGTTCGCCCTGTCCGCCACCGCCATGGCGCTGGAAGGGATCATGCCCCGTCTGGCCCTGGCCGGACAGGACAGCCCCGCCGACAAGGCACTGAACAATTTCCTGGAAAAGTGCTGGCAGGATGATCTGAGCCGCAGCCCGGAACAGCGCACGCGCATGGGCCTGCCCGGCCCGCATGATAGCTGGACCCTGGCGGATGAGGCGTTCCAGCAGTTGAACCTGTCGATCACGGCTGAACAGCTGAAGGCCCTGCGCGCCTTTGACATCAACGCCCTGTCGCCCACGGCCCGGGTTTCGTACAAGCTGTTTGAAGGGCAATTGCAGCGGGCGCTGGACACCTATCGCTGGCGCCATCATGGCTATTCCGTCAGCCATCTTCAGGGTGCCCATACCGACATCCCCTCCTTCCTGATCGGCTATCACGCCGTCAGCAATCCCGCCGATGCCCGTGATTATGTGAAGCGGCTGGAGGGGATTGCCGCCGTTATCGACATTGCGGCGGAGAATATGCGGCGGGAGGCCAAGGCCGGCGTCCTGCCCCCCGCCTTCAGCTTTGGCCGCATAACGGAGGCGGCGCGCAATGTCATCACCGGCGCCCCGTTCGGCAAGGATGCCAAGGCAGACAGCCCGCTTCTGGCCGATCTGAAGGAGAAGGTGGGCAAGCTGGCCATCGCGGATGCGGAAAAGAAGGCCCTGATCGCCGCGGGCACCAAGGCCCTGGTCCAGGGCGTGAAGCCCGCCTATGAGCGGTTCCTGGCCACCGTGGCCGATCTGGCGGCAACGCAGAAGGACAGCAATGGCGTCTGGGCCCTGCCGCAGGGGGCCGATTTCTACACCGCGCAGATCAAGCTGCATACTGGCCTGGACATGTCCGCCGACGATATCCACGCCCTGGGTCTGGCCGAGACCGCCCGCCTGCATGGGGAGTTGCGGGCCGCCATGGCCAAGCTGGGCTTCCGGGGCAGCGTGCAGGATTTCTTCAATTTCGTGCGCACCGATCGGTCGGTCCGCTTCCCCGATACCGATGCCGGTCGCAAGGAATATCTGGCGACGGCCACCCGCTATATCGACGACATGGCCGCCCGTCTGCCGGAAATGTTCGGCACCCTGCCCAAAGCCAAGGTGGTGGTGAAGCCGGTGGAAGCCTATCGCGAGAAGGCCACGCCCAGCGCCTTCTATGAACCGTCATCCCCCGATGGCACGCGGCCCGGCGTCTTCTACGCCAACCTCTACGACATGTCGGTGCAGACGCGCCATGATCTGGAGGCGCTGTGCCATCATGAGGGCCTGCCCGGCCATCACATGCAGATCGCCATCGCGCAGGAGGTAGAAGGCCTGCCCACTTTCCGCAAGTACGCCTGGGACACCGCCTATGGCGAAGGCTGGGCCATGTATACTGAGCGCATGGCCAAGGATTACGGCTTCTACAAGGAACCGCTGTCGGAGGCTGGGCGCATCATCTCCGAACTGTTCCGCGCGGGCCGTCTGGTCCTGGATACCGGCATCCATCACAAGCGCTGGACCCGCGAACAGGCGGTGGCCTGGATGGACGAGAATACCGCCAACCCCCTCGCCGACAACCGGACGGAGATTGACCGCTACTTCGTCTGGCCGGGTCAGGCGCTGGGTTACAAGATCGGGATGAACAAGATCCTGGAACTGCGGGAAAAGGCCAAGGCGGAGCTGGGGCCGAAATTCGACATCCGCGGCTTCCACGACGCCGTCCTGACGAACGGTGCCGTCACCCTGCCGATCCTGGAGGAGGTGGTGCAAGGCTGGATCGATACCCGCAAGGCAGCAGCCTGATCATGGGTCACGGGATCGGGGTCTTCAGAACCCCGATCCCGGCATGGCCAGATAGGACAGCTCCGCTTGCGTGCTTTCCCGCTCCAGAATGGCGTTGCGGTGGGGGAAGCGGCCATATTGGGCGATAACCGCCAGATGGCGGCAGGCATAGTCCAGCAGGGCCGGATCACGTGTGCGGTTGGCGAACAGGCGCACGGCCAGCCGCTGATCCTCGATCCGTTCGGAATGCTCAAACGGCAGATAGATGAACAGGCGCTGATCCTCCGGCAGCATCAGGTCCTGTTCGCGGGCAATGGCATCGGTGGCGATGGTCAGGGCCACCGGGTCGGTGGCAAAGGCCCGCGCCGTCCCCCGGAACATGTTGCGCGGCGCCTGATCCAGCAGGATGCACAGGGCCAGCACCCCTTCCGGGCTTTCCGTCCAATCGGCCAGATCGCCATTGCCGGCGGCCAGATGCGCGGGCAGAAGCCGGTGTGTCACCAGCACATCAAAGTCCGGCCCGCCACCAAACCATTTGGCGGGTCCCGCCTCCTGGAACCAGAAAGCCAGCACGCCGTCGATGTCACTGGCCCGCATCGGCCCCTCCCGTCACGCCGCCGCCCCCAGACGGCGCAGCGTCTGGGCGAGGGCGGCTTGTTCATCGCCCTGGATCGTGAACAAGAGATGCAGCCCTTCCTCGCCCGTGTCCAGGGTTTGGAAACCGATTTCGAGAGAGAGCGACGGAACGGACAGCTTTCCGCGTGCCGAACGGCTGATACCGGCCACCGGCGACAGCAGCGCCCCACCGTTTGACAGGTCGCGCACGGTGACCTCATGCCGCCTGCCATCGATGGTGATGGTACCAACTGCATCCACCTTGAACCGCTGCGTCAGACGGCGGTCCACCTCGGCCATGGAGGTGCGGACGACGCGGACCAGCACCGACCGCAGGTCCGTGACGGAATGGGCGACGTCGGCTGCGGTTACCCGGACGGTACCGGCCCGATCCCCCGTGGCCGCCGCTTCGTTGGAGACATCGGCGATACGAGCCGCCACCTCACGCGCGGCATCGGCGGCCTGCAGCACATTGCGGCTGATCTCCTGCGTCGCTGCCCCCTGTTCCTCGATGGCGGCGGCGATGGCGCCGGAGATACCGTCCATTTCCTCAATGGTGCGACCGATTTCGCGCACGGCATCGACGGACCGGCTGGTGACGCTGTTGATCTCGGCGATCTGCAGGGCAATGTCTTCCGTGGCGCGGGCCGTCTGCGTGGCCAGGTTCTTCACCTCAGATGCCACAACGGCAAAGCCCTTGCCCGCCTCGCCCGCGCGCGCCGCCTCGATGGTAGCGTTGAGCGCCAGGAGGTTGGTCTGGGCCGCAATCTCCTGGATCATGCCGGCCACGGCCCCGATACGGGCCACGGCATCGGACAGGGTGGCGATGGTGGTCTGGGTCTCGTTGCCCTTTTCCACGGCCAGCTTGCTGACTTCCGCGCTGTGGGCCACCTGGGCGCTGATCTCCCGGATGGAAGCGGACAGTTCCTCGGCGGCGGACGCCACGGTTTCGGCATTGTGCAGGGCCTGTTCGGCGGCGGCGGCCACATTTTGGCTGTTGTTGGAAACCAGTTCCGCCGACTGTGCCATGGCGCCGGCATGGGTATCCATTTCGCCGGTACGGCCCGCCACCCGGTCCACGGCGGCGCGGGTTTCACCCTCCACCTTCTGCGCCATGGCTTCCAGCGCCTCACGCTTCTGCCGCTCGGCCTCGGTCCGCTGGCGTTCCTGATCGGCACGCAGCCGCTGGGCCTCCGCCCCGCCCTGCTTCAACACGTCCACGGCACGGGCCATGGTCCCGATCTCGTCATGCTTGTCGGTGAAGGGAACCACCGGCGTGAAATCCTCCCGCGCCAGCACCTCCAGCGTCGCGGTCAGGCCCGCCATAGGCCGCACCACCCGGTTCAGCACCGACCAGACGCCCAGCACGATCGACGCTGCACCGACCAGCAGCAGCAGCTCTGCCAGGAGAATCGCGCGATCGGCAGCGGCATCGGCATGGTCATATAGACCGCCGGCCTTGCCCACACCGGTGTCGATCAGGTTTGAGATGTCACCGGAGACGGGATCGATGCTCTGATAGAGCCGTTCCTTCACGAACTGGTCCAGGGCCGCCGCATCCTTTGCCGCCAGAATGGTGATCAGGTCGCCCACCGCCTTGTCAGCCTTGGTCAGCGCCTCGTACGCGGCCTTGATCTGAGCGGCTTCCTTGGGGTCCGGATGGGGAACGGTGCTGAACCCTTTCCAGGCGGTGGCAATATCGGCCTGCGCCTTGCGAACGGATGCCAGGCCTTCATCCCAACCGACATTGCCGTTTCGCACCTTGTGCGAGGCATCGACGATGGAAACGGCATAGGCGTCGGCGATGATCTTCAGTTCCCGCTGCGGCACCACGCGGCCATTATAGATTTCCTGAAGATCGGCCTGCGCCACGCTCAATGCCCGCCAGGACACAAAGCCATTGGCCAGTATCACAAACCCCAGCATAGCCAGAACGGCCAGCAAGGTCGCTTTGATCGATAATTTCATTACTACCCCCGGTCCCCGATCCGGCGGTTTCCGCCGGCCCTTAACCATACCGCCAGGACAGCGGATCTGGCTTGCTACCAAAGGGTTAGATTACCTTATGATTTTGCAGGCGACGCTTGATCGCGCTGCCGGTCGGCCATACGGCGGGACAGTTCGGTCAGGCAATCCTCACGCGTGGGCCGGTAATCACGGGCCGCCCACCACCCTTCCAGCGAGGCCAGCATCACCCCCACCTCCGGTCCGGGCGGCACCCCCATTTCCAGCAGGTCGCGGCCCTTCAGGGGGAAGGGCACCACGACCCAGGTCGCCGCCTCCGCCAGCGCCTCCAGCAGTTCCACGGCGGGCGTTCCCCGCGTCGCGGCGGCCAGCAGCAACAGGTCGCGGTAGGTTTCCGGCCCCAGTTTCTGCAAGGCATGGCGGCGGCTGGTGACCGTCAGGTCGGGATGCACATCGACCGGCGGGGCGCAGAGCGACAGAAGATAGTCGCGGTTGGTGTTCGACAGGCGCATCCGTTCCGCCGTGTCCGCTGCCGCCGACAGGCCCGATGGCAGCAATGCCGCCAGATGCGCCATGGGATGCGCCTCCCCCACCAGCCATTCCAGCCGGTCGAGTGCGGCCAGCCGCGTGACATTGGTGGCGTGCGGCAGGGTCTGCGCCACCACCCCGCAATCGATCATCAGGCGCCAGACCTCCACCATCCGGTCCTGGGCCAGGATGCGCATCACCTCCTGCTGCACCCGCTCACCCGACAGGGATGGCAGCAGCGGCGCCAGGGTGGCACAGGCAGCCAGGGCACCGGGATCGGGCCGCCCCTGGCCGAACCGGGCATGGAAGCGGAAGAAGCGAAGGATGCGCAGCACATCCTCCGCAATCCGTTCCCGCGCCTGCCCGATGAAGCGCACGCGGCCCGCCTTCAGGTCGCGCACCCCGTCGAACGGATCGTACAGCTCCCCTTCCGGGGTCAGGGACATGGCGTTGAAGGTGAAATCGCGGCGGCTGGCATCTTCCAGCCAGTCATCGGTGAAGGATACCACCGCGCGCCGCCCATCGGTTTCGACATCCCGGCGCAGCGTCGTGATCTCGAACGACGATCCCTCCGTTAGGGCGGTAACGGTACCATGCTCAATGCCGGTGGGGATGACGCGGATACCGTCCTGGCGCAGGCGGCGCGTCACTTCTTCGGGAACCAGTGGCGTGGCGATGTCGATATCGGCGGCCTGGATACCCAGGAACGCATCCCGCACGCAGCCGCCGATGAACCGCGCCTCCTGACCCGTGCGCATCAGCGACTGCATGACCCGGCGGGCCGCCGTGCCCGACATCAGGCCGACGGGGCCTGGATGGGTCGGCGGGGCCGTATCCGGGTCAGCGGCGGCGTTCATGGCCTCATGCCTTCAATCCGAAGAATTCAAGCTGCCAGTTCATCTCGCTGTCCGACATCGGGTAATGGGTGCCTTCCCGTGCATTCAACACCGATGTCGGCGGAATGTTCGCCACCCGCAGCTGGATTTGCCGGCACAGGCGCATGGACAGCTTGGCCCGCCAGCACAAAGCCGTCACCCCGCGCGCGCTCTGTCCGCCGATGATCTTGTCCACCGCGTCGATGGGCACATTGCCCCGCACCGACAGTGCCGCCAGCACGAAGGCGCGGTCACCCTGGGTCAATGCTGCGGCCACCATATCCTCGTCCAGCTTGCCGGCAGCGTGGGCCTTGCGCGCCCGGTCCATGGGGCGCTCCTTGGGCGCCTCCTCCGGCTCGTCATCGCCAATGCCCAGCGGTTCCGCCCCACCGCCCTTGTTGGCGCTCCGCGCCCGTTCCTGCACCGCGCTGCGCACCGCCGCACGCACATCAGGCGGCAGGTCGGTACGGTTCTCCAGCACGCGCATCAGTTGTTCGCTGACAAAGCCCACGATGCGGGCCGCCGCCTTGGGCGGCAGGGCCGGACGGCGGACCAGGGGGCCGTGCCAGGGTTCGAACCGGGGCGCCATGTCGATGATACGGTCCAGCGTCTCTTCCCGGATCTGCGCCGATTCATTACCCAAAAGGGCCGCCACCGCCGCTTCCGACTGTGTGCGGGCCACCGCCTCCGACACGCCGCCCGACAGGCCGGCACGCTGGGCAATGGCAACCAGCTTGCCATCCATCGGCTGGCTGCCGATGATCGACAGCAGATCGTCATCGGTCAGCAGCGGCGAGAAGCGCAGGACGGGACCCGATACCGACAGTTCCAGGTCACGGGCCAGTTGCTGGATCAGGTGCGGCGGCGCTCCCGGCTGATCCTTCAGGGTTTCGGCCACCACACGGCGCACGGCGGAGGCCTGATCCTTGGCCAGCGCCTCCACAATGTCGAGGGTCATGCGTTCAAGCTGTCCCACCCGGTCGGCAGGCAGGGTCGGGACCAGCATCGCGATCTTGCGCGCCAGACCCGACCGCACCTCCTCGTCCGGGTCGCCGCAGAGCAGCAGATCCGCTTGGCGAGGCGTGGCATTGTTGCGCGCAATCTCGCGCCGCACCTCGGCACTTTCGTCATTGGCCAGATAGAACAGGAGTTCCGGCTTGGTATCGGCGCGCGACGCCACCATCCGGCGCTGTCCGGCATCATCGCTGGCCGCCAGCTTCTTGGCCGTATCGTAATCCAGCGGCGTGGTGGGGGTGGAACCTTTCATTTAAGAACCGTATCCCGTTCTCAATCAGCCGTGAAGGCCGGGGACAGGGCGCGATGGCCCTTGCCCATGCGTTTGGCAGCATACATACCCTGGTCACCCCGGTCGACAAGGCCCTGTGCCAACTCGCCCGAGCCACCGCGATAGACCGCGACCCCCACCGAAACGCCCAGGGGCTTTTCGGGTGAGGCCGACAGGGGACGCAGGAATTCCGCGGCTTCGCGCAGCAGGCGGTCGGCCACGGCGACGGACTGTGCCTCGTCCACGCGGTCGATCCACAGCACGAATTCATCCCCGCCCAGACGACCGCAAAGGTCGCTGGGCCGGGCCA
Organism: alpha proteobacterium AAP38; assembly: GCA_001296005.1. Lineage (GTDB taxonomy): Bacteria > Pseudomonadota > Alphaproteobacteria > Azospirillales > Azospirillaceae > Niveispirillum. Next base: position 103,464 of record LJHR01000022.1, read on the forward strand.
GCGTGCCCAACAACTCACCCACGGCGCGCAGCACATCATCGCCCGCCCCATGACCCAGCTTGTCGTTCACGGCCTTGAAATTGTCGAGATCGAAGTAAAGCAGGGCAGACCCGCCCCCCGTCTGCTTGTCCAGACGGCTTTCCAGCAGTTCCATGAAAGTACGGCGATTGTAAAGACCGGTCAGACCGTCACGTTCCGACAGGGTCTTCAACCGTTCCTGGTAGCGGGCCTGGGCCACGGCCACGCCCACCTGATCGGCGATGGCCTGGATCATCGAGAAATCATCCTCGCTCCAGTCCAGCCCATCACCGCGCCAGACCAGGATGGCACCATTCACCTCGTGCCGGAACAGGGTGCGGGTGGCCAGCATGCCATAGCCATTGACCAATGTCGTGATCGGTTCGGCCTGTTCGGCCACCTGTTCCAGGAAGGGGGGGATGGCCTCCACAATATTGGGTGCCATGGCCAGTTGGGCCGCAGCCTCCACGAAGGCATCGCCGGTGCGGGCATAAAGCCGGGCACCACCGGCCCCGGTCGCATTCACCGCCACGCCCACCGCGATCTCCAGCGTCTTGGCCGGGTCCACGTCGTCACGGGTGGAGGAGACGATATAGCCCAGATATTTCTCACGCAGGCGGACCTGGGCCAGTTCCATGCCCTTCACCCGCGCCTCGGTAATGTCGCGGCAGGCACCACGCGCCCCGATCCAGTCGCCCTGCGGCCCGACCAGGGGCACGGCGGAGGAGATGAGGCAGGCCGCCTCCCCATCCTTGGCCCGCAGCCAGACCTCGGTCCGTTCGATCCCAACAGCGGTATCGAAGGGCAGCGGCTGATCCGCGAAATCGCCCAGCACGAATTCCGACGGGTGCCGACCGATCAGATCATCGGGGTGATAGCCGATGGCACCTGCCGCCGACACGAAGACAAACCGCCCGTCCGGCCCCACTTCCCAGGCGAAGTCGGACGAGATATCGACCAGATCCTTATACCGCTGCCGACTTTCGGTCAGGGCATGGCGCAGGCGGCGTTCCAGCGTCACCTCCCGGCCCAGGCACAGTACCCCGCCATCGCTGAGAAGGACGGTGGTGAATTCCACGACACCCGGCCCGCTGCCCGTTTCCACCGGCACCGACCGGTGCGGTTCCGACAAGGGCCCGCCGGACGCGGCCCAGCGGCCCAGTTCGATCAGCCAGCCATCATGCCGGTCCGCCAGTTGCCGTGCGCCGGCATTCAACGCCAGGGGTTGCCCCTGCCCGTCCAGCGTCAGGCCGGGACCGGGCCAGCCCTCCAGCAGGGCAGGCAGGGCCACGATATCAATGGCATCGGCAGGGCCGGGGGTGGGTGACAAGGCCGGGGCGCTCCCGTGGTAACCAATTCTCGCTGATCCAGTGGTAACGCACCGGAGCCTTGCGGTCCATTGCCCTTGCGGTCACATCGGCGGTTGATCATGTTACAATCATGACAAACGCTTATCAGACCGCCACCACCCCGCTGGCCGCCGCTCTTGCCGACCGTTTTGCCCATGTCGACCATTGGGTCTTCGACCTGGACAACACGCTGTACCCGGCCCGCTGTAACCTGTTCGCCCAGGTCGATGTACGCATCACCGATTACATCGCCCAGGCCTTAGGCATGGAGCGGGAGGCGGCGCGGTTGAAGCAGAAGGAATATTACCGGCTGCACGGTACCTCGCTGCGCGGGATGATGATCGACCATGGCATGGACCCGGCACCGTTCCTGGCCTATGTCCATGATATCGACGTGACGCCAGTGGCCCCATCGCCCTTGCTGGCCGACGCCTTGAAGGCGCTGCCGGGACGTAAGGTGATCTTCACCAACGGGTCCGTCCGCCATGCCGAAAATGTGATGGCCCGGCTGGGTGTGGCCGATCATTTCGACGGCATCTTCGACATCGTGGCCGCCGATTACGTGCCAAAGCCCGATCCCGCCCCCTATGCCACCATGATCCGCAACTTCGGGATCAATCCTGCCCGTGCCGCCATGGTGGAGGATCTGCACCGCAATCTGTTGCCGGCCGCCGCCGCCGGCATGACGACCGTCTGGGTACGCACCGACAGCGAATATTCCCACCCCGATCCCAGCGCCCACATCCATCCCGGCGACCATGTGCACCATGTCATCGCCGATGTGGAGGCATGGCTCGCCGAGATCACGGCGCATCTGCGGTAAGGGCGTTTTCCCGAACGACCGTGCGGGCATGGGCGCCTTGCTTGAGGCTTCGTTGACACCCAGGGTGCCCACCCCCAAAGTCCCCGCCGATCCTTCCTAAACCGAACATCAGGACCACCCGCGATGAGCAGCTTCGCCGATCTCGCCCGCACCATCGACCAGGCCTGGGAAGACCGCGCCAATCTGGGTTTCTCCACCACCGGTGACGTGCGCGACGCCGTCAACAAGGCCCTATCGCTGCTGGATGCCGGCGAGGCGCGGGTAGCGGAAAAGCTGGACGGGTCCTGGACCGTGAACCAGTGGCTGAAAAAGGCCGTGCTGCTGTCCTTCCGCCTGAACGACAATGCCATGATTTCCGGCGCGCCGGGCGGGGCGTCCTGGTGGGACAAGGTGCCGTCGAAGTTCGATGGCTGGGACGAGGCCGGCTGGCGTCAGGCCGGTTTCCGCGCCGTGCCGGGCAGCGTGGTGCGCCGCAGCGCCTATATCGCACCGGGCGTGGTTCTGATGCCCAGCTTCGTCAATGTCGGGGCCTTTGTCGACAAGGGCACGATGGTCGACACCTGGGCCACGGTCGGTTCCTGCGCCCAGATCGGCAAGAATGTGCATCTGTCGGGCGGCGTGGGCATCGGCGGCGTGCTGGAGCCGTTGCAGGCCGGTCCCGTCATCATCGAGGATGATTGCTTCATCGGCGCGCGGTCGGAAGTGGTGGAAGGCGTGATCGTGGAACAGGGCGCCGTCCTGTCCATGGGCGTGTTCATCAGCGCCACGACCAAGATCATCGACCGCACGACCGGCGAAGTGTTCGTGGGCCGCGTTCCCGCCTACTCCGTCGTCGTTCCCGGCAGCCTGCCCGGTAAGGCCCTGCCCGACGGCAGCCCCGGCCCGTCCCTGTCCTGCGCCGTGATCGTGAAGCGCGTGGATGCACAGACCCGGTCCAAGACCTCCATCAACGACCTTCTGCGCGACTGATCCCATGCCCGCCATCGGCGCCCTGACCCTGCTGGTAAGGGATTATGATGAAGCCATCGCCTGGTATCGCGACCGGGCGGGCTTCACACTGGTCAGCGACACCAATCTGGGCGGTGGAAAACGCTGGGTTCTGATGGCCCCGAAGGGGGCCACGGAAACCCGTCTGCTGCTGGCCCAGGCGGCAGGGCCGGAACAGGAGGCGCAGATCGGCCATCAGGCCGGGGGCCGCGTCTTCCTGTTCCTGCATACCGACGATTTCGCACGCGACCATGCCGCCATGACAGCGGCCGGCGTGCAATTCGTGGAGGAACCACGGCACGAGGCCTATGGCAGCGTCGCGGTCTTCCAGGACCTTTATGGGAACAAGTGGGACCTGTTGCAGCTGCGGTAGACGGTGTTGCACCCTCACCCTCCCAAGCCTTCCGGCTTGGGCCCCTCCCTCTCCCGCAAGCGGGCGAGGGG
>LJHR01000023.1 GCA_001296005.1 alpha proteobacterium AAP38
GCGGTGGAAAGGTTCGATCCTGTGGCCCCTGGGTCCCGGCTTTCGCCGGGATGACGAGGTTTTAACCCTATAACGGCAACCGCACCACGGCGCGCAGGCCCTTTTGCGGGCTGTCGCGCAGCAGGATGTCGCCGCCATGGCGCCGGGCGATGTCGCGGGCGATGGTCAGGCCCAGGCCGACACCACCGGTTTTCTGATTGCGGGACGGCTCCAGACGGTGGAAGGGCCGGAAGACGGCGTCGCGCTGATCCTCTGGAATGCCGGGACCGTCATCATCGATGAGGATTTCCACGAAATTGCCCCGTCGTTCCAGGCTGAGCCACACATGCCGCCCATAACGTGCGGCATTGCCGATCAGGTTGGTCAGGCAGCGGCGCAGCGACAGCAGGCGCAGGGGCAGGACCACCGCCTCTCCCTGCGTCACCATCGGGTCCAGGGTCAGGCGGGCCCCTTCCCGTCTGGCATTGCCGGCGATTTCGGCCAGCAGCAAGGAAAGATCGACCTGCCGCTCCTCCTCCTCCCCGTCGCCGCGCGCGAAGGAGAGATAGCCATCGATCATCACCTGCATCTCGGCCACGTCGGCCTTGATCTCCTCCACCTCTGCCATGTCGGGCATCATGGCCAGTTGCAGCTTCATGCGGGTCAGGGGGGTGCGCAGATCGTGGCTGACGCCGGCCAGCATTTCCGTGCGCTGCGCGATCTGACGACGGATGCGGTCGCGCATCAGCAGGAAGGCATGGGCCGCCTGCCGCACCTCCACAGCCCCTTCGGGACGGAAATCGCTGATATCGCGGCCTTTGCCGAAGGCGTCGGCAGCAACGGCCAGACGGCGGATGGGCCGGATCTGGTTGCGCATGAACAGGGTGGCGATAGAGAACAGGACCAGCGAGCTGCCCAACATCCAGATAATGAACAGATAGGAGGTGAAGCTGTAGAGCCGGCGTTCGGGGGACAGGACCGACAGCACCCCGTCCGGCATCTGCACCCGGATTTCGATCCATTTATGGGCGACGTTGGAATTGATGCGCCAGGGCCGGCGGACGCGGTCGTCCAGGGCCTGGCCCAGAGTTTCCTCCAACCCGCTATAGAGCCGGGCGGGCGGGTCGTCCAGCACCTCGCCGCCTGTCCAGGTGAACAGGATGTCGGTATGGCGCGCGGCCATGGACAGGGTTTCCTCGCGCGCCTTTTCATCGCCATCGCGCGACAACTGCTCAATCACCAGGGCGATTTCGCCGGCGACCGAATTGGCCAGCCGGTTGGTCATCGTGTCCCAGTGCCGGTCATAGAAGACGAAGGTGGCGATGGCCTGGGCCAGCACCACGGGCGTCATCATGATCAGCATGGAGCGCGCGAACAACGTGGCCGGCACCATCCGTTTCAGCCCACGCAGGGGCCGGGGACGGTTTTTCCACAAGGACTGCAACCAGCCGGTCAATCGGGCCTCAACACATAACCTTCGCCACGCACAGTATGAAGATAACGCGGTTCACGCGGATCATCTTCCAATTTGCGGCGAAGGCGGGTGACCTGAACATCGATGGTGCGTTCATTGGCGGCATCAACGCCAGCCTTTTCCACCAGCGCCTCGCGGCTGAACACCACGCCGGGGTCGGCGGCCAGCACGCGCAGCAGGCCGGATTCCATGGCGGTCAGGCGAATGATCTCGTCGCCTGACCGCAATTCCTCCCGCTCTGCATCGAACAGGTACCGGCCCAGGCGGATGGGCACAGCGGTGCTGGTGGTGCGGCCACGGGGGCGTAGGGTGCGGCGCAGAATGGCGTTCAGGCGCAGAACCAGTTCACGCGGCTCAAACGGTTTGGGCAGATAGTCGTCCGCCCCCGCCTCCAGCCCGTCGATCCGGTCGCCCGCCTCCACCCGCGCCGTCAGCAGCAGGACGGGCGGGCCGCCATTGGCCGACAAATGACGGCAGAGCGACAGGCCGTTCTCCCCCGGCATCATCACGTCCAACACCACCAGATCGAAGGCCAGCCCGGCCAGCTTGGCCCGCGCGTCAGCCGCATCGGCAGCACCGGTGACCAGAAAACCGTTCTGGCCCAGGTACCGGCGCAGCGCCTCGCGCAGGCGCGTATCATCATCCACGACCAGGATGTGGGGCTGTTCGGCGGGATCGTCACTCATCATGGCCCTTCACATAGCATGGAAGGGAGCGATGGTCACCGCTTGCCGGGAGGCGGGAATTTGGCGCGGTCCTCGGCGTCGATGATGCCCAGCATGACGGTGCGGAACCCTTCCACCGCCGCGGCACCCGCCGCGCGATAGGCGCTGGCGATGCGGGCGCGTTGCGCGTCCGACAGGCTGCGTTCCAGGTCCACGCCCTTGTCCGTCAGGGTCAGCAGCCGCTGGCGCCGGTCCTTCGTGCCCGGACGCTGCGCGATATATTCCTGATCGACCAGATCGGACAGGACACGGCTCAGGCTCTGCTTCGTGATCTGCAGGATACCCAGCAGTTCGGTCACCGTGATGCCGGGATAGCGGCCCACGAAATAGACGACGCGGTGATGCGCGCGGCCCAGACCGATCTTGGCCAGCATGGCGTCGGGTTCCGCCGTGAAGTCGCGGTAGGCGTAGAACAACAGCTCAATACCCTGGCGAAGATCTTCCTCGCGCAGGAAAAGCGGGTTCGGTCCCGATTTTATGTCAGTCATGTTGACTTATTTCCGCAATTCTGTATCGTGGATGCTGTTCTACACGACATAAAACAACAAGGAAGCCCCAAAATGTCCGTCATCCCCTTCCATGACCGTGATGGCCATATCTGGTTGGACGGGGCGATGGTGCCCTGGCGGGAAGCGCAGGTCCATGTGCTGACGCACGGGTTGCACTATGCCAGTTGTGTATTCGAGGGGGAGCGCATTTACAACGGCGTGATCTTCAAGTCGCACGAACATGCGGTCCGCCTGCGCCGGTCGGCGGAACTGCTGGGGTTCGAGATCCCGTACAGCGTGTCGGAGATCGAGGCGGCGAAGATGGAAGTCTGCCGCGCGGCGGGACTGACCAACGGCTATTTGCGCCCGGTCGCGTGGCGCGGCAGCGAGATGATGGGCGTGGCGGCGCAGAAGAACCGCATCCATCTGGCCGTCGCCTGCTGGGAATGGCCCAGCTATTTCAGCGCGGAAGCCCGGATGAAGGGCATCGATCTGGAAATCGCCCGCTGGCGCCGGCCCGCCCCGGATACCGCGCCGACGGAATCCAAGGCGGCAGGGCTTTATATGATCTGCACCATCTCCAAGCATGAGGCGGAGCAGAATGGCCGGCAGGATGCGCTGATGCTGGATTACCGGGGGTTTGTGGCCGAAGCGACGGGGGCCAATTTCTTCATGGTCAAGGATGGCGTGGTGCATACGCCCGTCCCCGATTGCTTCCTGAACGGCATCACGCGCCAGACCATCATTGATCTGGCGCGCCGTCGGGGCCTGACCGTGCTTGAACGGCATTTCACGCTGGACGAGGTGCAGGGCGCGGATGAGGTGTTCCTGACCGGGTCGGCGGCGGAGGTGACGCCCGTGCGCCGCATCGGCGATTGGGCATTCACCCCCGGTGCCGTTTGCCGCGCCATGATTGGCGATTACAGCGATCTGGTGAATGGGCGGTTGGCGGCGGTGGCGGCGTGAGCGGTGTTTGTCGCATGCGCTTTGCTTATGCGACCTACGAAACACAATCGGTCGTAGGTCGCATAAGCGCCAAGCGCATGCGACGGCAAAGTCGTTACCTGCTTCGCCATGCGACAAGGCGACGGGCCGCCTCCGCCACTTCCGCCTCGGCCGCCGCAAAGCTGATCCGCAGGTAGCGGTGGCCGCGTGCGGTGTCAAAATCCAGGCCGGGCGTGATGGCGACGCCGGTTTCGGCCAGGATGCGTTTGCAGAAGGCCTGACTGTCGTCGGTCAAACCGCTGACATCGGCATAGACATAGAAGGCCCCATCGGCAGGTGCCAGATTATCGAAGCCTGCGCGCGGCAACTCGTTCAGCAGCAGGTCGCGGCTGCTTCGGTAGCGGGCGACATGGCTGTCGGCCTCTTCGGTGCAGTCGAAGGCGGCGATGGCAGCGCGCTGGGACAGGGTGGGCGCGGAGATATAAAGGTTCTGGGCCAGACATTCGGCAGAGCGCACCAGTTCCGGCGGCACCACCATCCAGCCCAGACGCCAGCCGGTCATGCTGAAATATTTGGAAAAGCTGTTGATGATGATGGCGCGGTCGCTGAAGGCCAGCGCCGTCTGGCCCTTCACGCTGGTAAACTCGATGCCATGATAGATCTCGTCGGAGATCAGGCGGACGCCATTGGCCTCGCACCAGAGGGCCAATTCGCGCAACGCCTCGGGCGACAGCATAGTGCCGGCAGGGTTGGACGGGCTGGCCAAGATCAGGCCCTTCACGGGCTTATCCAATGCAGCCAGCAGGGCTGGGGTCGGCTGGAACCGTGTTTCGGGGCCGGTCGGGATTTCCACCGGTTCCAGGCCAAGCGCGCGCAGGATGTTGCGGTAGGCAGGATAGCCGGGGGCCGCCAGGGCCACGCGGTCGCCCGGCTCAAACGCGGCCAGGAAGCCAAGCAGGAATCCTGCCGATGAACCCGTCGTGATGGCGATGCGCTCCGGTGCCACCGACACGCCGTAATGGTCGCGATACCAGCGGACGATGGCCTCGCGCAATGGCGGGATGCCGAAGGCGTCGGTATAGGCGATGCGGTCATTGTCCAGCGCCTCATGGGCCGCCGCGATAACGCCACGCGGGGCCGGCGTGCCCGGCTGCCCGATTTCCAGATGCAGGACATCGCCCCCGGCGGCGGCGCGTTCATTGGCCGCACGCATCACCTCCATCACGATGAAGGGCGAAACGGCGCCGCGCTGCGAGGGGGCCCAGATTGTGTCACCAGCGTGGGCTTTCAAACTCGCCCTTCCCTCGCCATGTTTTTCGTGGCTAGTGTCGGGCCGAGGGGCCTTGCCGATGGATAAAGACATGTTTGCGGTTCCAAAGCGGATTGCCAGTGCGGCCGTGGCGTTGTTGATGTCGGCGACGCTGGCCGTGCAGCCCGCCATTGCCCAGCGGTCGATCAGTTTCATTCGCGACACCGAAATCGAACACATCCTGCGCACCTATTCCACCCCCATCTTGCAGGTGGCAGGTGTCGTGCCGGAATCGGTGACCATCGCCATGGTCAATGATGACAGCCTGAACGCCTTTGTCGCGGGCGGGCAGAATATGTTCTTCCATACCGGCTTCCTGATGGACACGACGGTGGAGGAACTGGTCGGCGTGACGGCGCACGAGACAGGGCACATTGCCGGCGGCCATCTGGCCCGCGCTGGTGACGCCATGTCGAACGCCGCCACCATCGCCAGCATCTTCACCCTGCTGGGCATGGCGGCAGCCATCGGGGCCGGGCGCACCGATGTCGGCATCGGCCTGATGGGCGGTGGCCAGGAAGCGGCCATGCGCACCTTCTTCGCCTTCACGCGCGGCCAGGAAGGGTCGGCGGATGAGGCGGCGATGCAATACCTGGAAAAGCTGGGCTGGTCGTCCGAAGGCCTGATGAAGATGATGCAGCGGCTGGCGGGACAGGAGCTTCTGCCCGAAAGCCGGCAGGTGGAGTTCGTGCGGACCCACCCCCTGACCCGCAACCGCATCGAGGCCATCCGCAATTTCGTGGAAACGAAATCCAAGAATAATGGCAAGCGCTTGCCGGATAATTTTTATGCGATGCATGAACGCATGGTGGCCAAGCTGATGGGCTTCATGCGGCCGGACGTGGCGCTGCGCCATTATTCGCCGACCGATACCAGCATCCCCGCGCGCTATGCCCGCGCCATCGCGCTGTATCAGCGCGGCAATGTGCGGGACGCGCTGACCATCACCGACAGCCTGATCGCGCAGGAGAAGGAAAACGCCTATTTCCATGAATTGAAAGGGCAAATCCTGTTTGAGGATGGCAAGGCCGCCGAAGCCGTCATCCCCTATCGCGAGTCTGTGCGGCTTGACCCGGAATCGGGCCTTCTGCGCAATGCCCTGGGCCATGCGCTGCTGGAGGTGGGCAACGACCGGTTCCTGAACGAGGCCATCACGCACCTGACGGCGGCCGCGCGGCTGGAACATAATTCGGCGCTGACCTGGCGGTTGCTGTCATCGGCCTACAGCCGCGCCGATCAGCAGCCGCAACTGGCCTATGCCCGCGCAGAGGAAGCGCTGGCACGCGGCGACATCCGGGCAGCGAAATACCATGCTGACCGGGCCGAACGCATGCTGCCCGCCGGTTCGCCGGAATGGATCCGGGCGCAGGATATCCGCGTGATGGTGGAAAGCCATCCGGGGGTTCGGGAATATAATTAAGGGTTTGCCCGTGAAGTCGCGTGGGTGGATGCGGGCGTGATTACCGCATCCGGCCCCGCGCCTGCCGCACCTGGAAGAAGGCGGCGACGACGGTGGGGTCGAACAGAGTGCCCGCCCCTTCCTCAATCGACTTCAACGCATCGGCCAGCGGCACCGCATCACGCCAGGAACGGCGGTGGGTCAGTGCGTCATAGACATCGGCGACCGCGATGATGCGGGCAGCGGGCGGAATATCGGCACCCGACAGGCCATGCGGATAACCGCTGCCGTCCCAGCGTTCGTGATGGGCACGCGCGATGGCGGCGCCGAAGGACAGGTAATTGCTGCCCTCCACCAGGCGCGAGGCCTTTTCCAGGATGGCGGCGCCACGTTCGCAGTGCATTTCCATCTGGTGGCGTTCATCGGCGTCCAGCATGTTTTCCTTGCGGATCACGCTGTCGGGGACACCGACCATGCCGATATCATAGAGCATGGCGGCCATGGTGATCTGTTCCAGGAACTCATCATCGATGATCCTGTCCCATCCATCCTGCTGACGCAGCGCGAAGGCGATTTCGGTGACCAGCCGCGACAGGCGCAGCCCATGGTCGCCGCCGCCATCCGGGTCCTTGTATTCGGCAAGACCCGCCAGCGCGATGACAGCGGCCTTGTGCGAGCGCTTCACCTGATCATAGAGGTGCAGATTATCGAAGCCGATGGCGATCTTGGCGCCCATCACCTCTGCCAGCTTGCGTTCCAGCCCGTCCAGGGAGCGGCCCACATGCAAGCAGGCGGCGGCATCACGGCCATCGGCGGTGCGCAACCACAGGATGGCATCACTGTCATCGAAATGGTGCTGCCGGGCGCGCAGCACGTCCATTACCTTGGCCGCCAGGGCCGGATCGACGCTGTGGCCCAGCGGCAGGCCCACGCTGTCGGCGTGCCTTCCCTGCGCAGCCAGGATCTGTGCATCGGCGCGGGCATTGCCGCGCGGCACGCAGACAAGCCCGTCGGGCACCACATCCAGCACACGGGCCAGTTCACGCAGCACCGCCTCGGCAAAGCGGTCGATGGCGCGCAGGGTGAACAGGTTGCTGGAGGCATCGATGATGCGTTCCATGCCCTGGCGGGAGCGCATCAGTTCGGTGATATGCTCATACGAACGCAGGGCAGCGACGGTGGCGGTGCCCAGCTTCTGCGCCGTCAGTTCCGTCTTGGCCTTGTAATCATTGATGTCATAGCCGTGGATGACATCATCTTCCGGCGCCTGCCCCGGCTGTCCGGTGCGCAGGATGATGCGGACCTGGCTGTTGCCCAGTTCATCACGGATTCGCGGCACCAGGCGCAAGCCGGCATCGTCCGTTTCCATCACCACGTCCAGCAGGACCATGGCGATGCCGGGATCGTTGCGCAGGATGCCCAACGCCTCTTCTGCCGAGTAGGCGGACAGGAACTGCACCGGACGGCTGCGATAGGCGAATTTCTTCATGACCAGACGGGTCATGGCATGCACTTCGGGATCGTCATCGACGATCAGAATCAGCCAGGGACGGACAGAAGCAGCGGACGCATCAACGGCGACCGGAAGTTCCGGCCCCTCCTCCTTGAAGAGGAATTCGTCGTCGTCGCCCACCATCACAACCGTACGCCGCTCCCTGTCATCGTCCGTAACCCCGTCCTTTTGCCGGACGTATTAGCCATGGTCACGGTCGCATATTGCCATTGGCAATACCAATGCACACTTACGTATCACGGCATAGCTCGTGCCCAGAGGCAAGCCCCTTGAAAACAGGGGTTTCATTCCGCGTCGCGGTTGCGCGCGTGGTCTGACCGGTCCATGGTGCGGGCAACCACTTCATGGATGCGTGATCAATGTTCTCTCGTCTTCGCCTTTCGGGTCCGGTTCTGGCGCTGAGCTTGGCCCTGTCCTGTACAACCGCTCTGCCCGTGTTCGCCGCCGACAAGCCGCTGGACAAGAATGCGGTTGAACAGATCGTCCGCGACTATCTTCTGACCCATCCGGAGATCCTGCTGGAGGCCATGGAGGCGCTGGAGAAGAAACAGCAGGCCGAGGGCGACAAGGCCGTTGCCGAGGCCTTGAAATCGAATCGGAAGGCGCTGGAACAGAATGCCATGTCGCCGGTGGGCGGCAATCCCAAGGGGGATGTCACCCTGGTCGAGTTCTTCGATTACAATTGCGGCTATTGCAAGCGCACCCACCCGGAGCGCAGCGCTGCCGTGAAGGGCGATGGCAAGGTCCGCGTCGTCTATAAGGAATTCCCTATCCTGGCGCCCTCCTCCAAGGAAGCCGCCAAGGCCGCCCTGGCCGCCAACCGCCAGGGCAAGTATGAGGCCTTCCATACCGCCCTGATGACCCATGAGGGCCGCCTGGACAGCGACGCCATCCGCGCCACGGCCAAGGATGTCGGGCTGGACCTGAAGAAGCTGGAACAGGATATGGGCGATCCCGCCATCGAGGCGGAGATCAAGGCCAATATGGAACTGGCCCAGAAGCTGGGCATCCGTGGCACGCCGGGCTTTGTGATCGGCGATACGGTGGTGCCGGGCGCCATCGAAACCGAACAGTTCATCGCCCTGTTCAACGCGACGCGTGCGGCCAAGAAGGCTGGGGGGTGAAGCCACTTTTTACTGCCTCCCCGGCCTTCGCCGGGGAGGCGCGTTTTTGGCGGCAGCGGTGATGTGATAGCCCCGACAAACAGGCCCCATCGCTGTGGGGCTGAGCGGTCCGCAGTGGAGGCCGATTCCGGCGGTAGGATCAACGGATCAACCGCCCGAAGGCCGCCTGCGATGTGGAACCATGTCTGCCGTACCGCCCTGATCCTGACGGCGCTGGCCGTTCCCGCAGGCGCGTATGAAGCTTCCAGCCTGCCCTATCCGCCGGGCACCACGGTGACGGCGGCGGATGGTTATCTGTATGAGGCGTCCAAGCTGACCGAGGGTGTCTGGCTGTTCGCGTCGCCGGAACCGTTCCATGTCCAGCCCTATGGCAATGTCGTGGCCGTGGAGCAGGCGGACGGGTTCGTGCTGTTCGATAGCGGCGGAACGCCGGCGGGGGCGGCGCGCATCCTGGACATGCTGGCCAGCCTGTCGCCCAAGCCGGTCAAGGCCGTGATCGTCAGCCATTGGCATGGCGACCATATCAACGGGCTGCGCACCATTCAGCAGCGCTGGCCGCAGGTGCGGACCATCGCCACCAATGCCACCCGCCGCACCCTGACCGCCCCCAAGGTCGCGCGTTTCATGCCCACAGGGGATACCGCTTCCGATGGTGCGATTCGTCGCAATCTGGAGGGGGCGGTGGGCCATCTGCGCAGTCAGGCGGCCCGGACCGACCTGCCCGAGGCGGTGCGCGCGGGCAATGCCCAGGCGGCCCGAGAGCTGCAACATTACGGTCAGGAACTGCTGGGCGGGGCCATGCTGGTGCCCGCCGAAGGGTTCGATGACAGGCTGCTGATCGATGATCCGCAGCGCCCCGTCGAGCTGCGTTTCCTGGGGCGCGCCAATACGGATGGGGATGCCGTCGCCTGGCTGCCCAAACAGAAGATATTGGGGAGCGGTGACATCGTGGTCTCTCCCATACCCTATGGTTTCGGGTCGTATCCCAAGGATTGGGAGGCCACGCTGGCAGCCCTGAAAGCCTTTGATTTCAAGATGCTGGTGCCAGGTCATGGCACGGTGATGAAGGACGCGACATATCTGGACCGGCTGTCCTCCCTGATCGCCGAGACGCGTGCCAAGGTGGCGCCGATGGTGGCGCAGGGGCTTTCATTGGACGATGTTCAAAAACAGATCGATCTTTCGGCGCAGGCGCAGATGTTCAGCGGCGGTGATGCCTTCCGGTCCCGCATCTTCGACCAATATTGGCGCCAGCCATTTGTTGCCAGCGTCTTTAAAGAGGCCAAGGGCGATCCCATCATACAGGGGGGTGGTTGACTACCTTCCGTAACGTAATGTCGATCTCCATTGCCGATGCGGCCAGCCATGCTATAACCGCCCGGCTTTCGGCGAACATCACAAGGGACGGCCAAGTTGGCCCAACAGCCTTCGATCCTCATCCTGAACGGGCCGAACCTGAACATGCTCGGCACCCGTGAACCCCAGATTTATGGGTCGGAGACGCTGGCCGATGTCGAGGCCCTGTGCCGTGCCGAGGGCGCGCGCCTGGACCTGGAGATCGATTTCCGCCAGTCGAACCATGAGGGCGAGCTTGTCACCTGGATCCAGCAGGCGCGCGGAACCCGTTCCGCCATCCTGCTGAACGCCGGAGCCTATACCCACACCTCGGTCGCCATCCTGGATGCGTTGACGGCGGTTGAACTGCCGGTTATCGAGGTGCATCTAAGCAACATCTTCCGCCGCGAACCGTTCAGGCATCATTCGTATGTCTCGATGGCCGCGCGGGGGGTCATATGTGGCCTGGGTTCCCATGGCTATGTCCTGGCGCTGCAGGCGGCTGACCGCCTGATCCGTGCCACGGCCAAGCCCTGAAACCACCGGTCCCTTTCATAAGGTTGAGAACACCATGTCGAGCTTCGATCTGGATGCCAAGTTCGTGCGCACCATGGCCAAACTCCTGGAGGAGTCGGGCCTGACGGAAATGGAATATTCGGAAGGCGAGCGCCGCATCCGGCTGAGCCGCGCGGCACCGCCGGCCCCGATGGGCTATGCCCCGGCCTATGCGCCGGCCCCGGTGGCACCGGTTGCCGCCCCTGCCCCGGCTGCTGCGGCCCCCGCCGCCGCGGTTGCCCCGGCCCAGCATCCCGGTGCCGTGAAGTCGCCCATGGTCGGCACCGCCTACATGGCAGCCGACCCCAACTCCCCGCCCTTCGTGAAGGAAGGCGATACCGTCAAGGCCGGTCAGACCATCCTGATCATCGAAGCCATGAAGGTCATGAACCCGATCAAGGCCGCCAAGGGCGGCACCGTGACCCAGATCCTGGTCGCCAATGCCCAGCCGGTCGAATTCGGCCAGCCCCTGCTGATCATTGAGTGATCGATCCATGACGGCGAAATCCCAGGACGGGCTGTTCGAAAAAGTCTTGATCGCCAATCGCGGCGAAATCGCGCTGCGCATCCACCGCGCCTGCCGCGAGATGGGGATCAAGACCGTGGCCGTGCATTCCACGGCCGATGCCGACGCCATGCATGTGCGTCTGGCCGATGAAAGTGTCTGTATCGGCCCGCCGGCCGCCAAGGACAGCTATCTGAACATCCCGGCGATCCTGTCGGCGGCGACCATCACGGGCGCCGACGCCATTCATCCCGGCATCGGTTTCATGGCCGAGAATGCCCAGTTCGCCGATATGGTGATCGAGCATGGCTTTGCCTGGATCGGCCCGACACCGGACCATATCCGCATCATGGGCGATAAGGTCACCGCCAAGAAGACGGTGATCGCGCGCGGCCTGCCCTGCGTGCCCGGTTCCGACGGTCCGGTGGACAGTTTCGAAACGGCGGCGAACGTTGCCGATCAGATCGGCTATCCGGTCCTGATCAAGGCCGCCGCCGGCGGTGGTGGCAAGGGCATGAAGGTCGCCTTCAGCCGGGAAGAGCTGAAGGAAGCCTATTCGCTGGCCCGTGGCGAAGCCCGCGCCGCGTTCGGCAATGACGAAGTGTACCTGGAAAAGTACCTCGCCAATCCGCGCCATATCGAGGTGCAGCTGCTGGGTGATCACCATGGCAATGTGGTGCATTTCGGCGAACGCGACTGCTCCGTCCAGCGCCGTCACCAGAAGGTGGTGGAAGAGGCCCCGTCGCCCGCGCTGAACGCCGAGGAACGGGAGAAGGTCGGCTCGCTGGCCGCGCGCACCGCCAAGCTTCTGGGCTATCGCGGCGTTGGCACCATGGAGTTCCTGTACGAGAATGGGCAGTTCTATTTCATCGAAATGAACACCCGTCTGCAGATCGAGCACACGATCACGGAGATGATCACGGGCGTCGATCTGGTGCGTGAACAGATCCGCGTCGCCACCGGCGCGCCGCTGGGCTATACGCAGCAGGATATTCGGTTCCACGGCCATTCCATCGAATGCCGTATCAATGCCGAACATCCCGAGACGTTCATGCCGTCGCCGGGCCAGATCAAGCAGTATCATGCGCCGGGCGGCCTGGGCGTGCGCGTCGACAGCGCGCTGTATGATGGTTATCGCGTACCGCCCTATTACGACAGCATGATTGCCAAGCTGATCGTCCATGGCAACACGCGCAATGAATGCCTGATGCGCCTGCGCCGCGCGTTGGAGGAATTCGTCATCTCCGGTGTCGATACCTCCATCCCGCTGCATCAGAAGATCATCGCGGAGCCGGATTTCATCAACGGCGATTACGATATCAAGTGGATGGAAGCCTGGATGAAGCGTCAGCAGGGCTGAGGTTTCGTTCGGTTCGAACAAAGAAAACCCCCGGTGGCCGGATTGGCCGCCGGGGGTTTTTGTTTGGGCGTGAGGTTACGCTAGGCTGGCCGACAGCTTGACCTCGGCGTTCAGGACCTTGGACACGGGGCACATGGCCTTGGCCTGGGCGGCCACTTCCTGGAACTTATCGGCGCTGATGCCGGGGATTTTGGCGGTCAGGGTCAGTTCGACCGTGGCAATCTTCCAGCCGCCGCCATCGCTCTCCATGATCAGTACGGCGCCCGTCTTCAACTCATCCGGCGGGAAGCCGGCGGCGGTCAGCAGGAAGGACAGCTGCATGGAGAAACAGCCGGCATGGGCGGCGGCGATCAGTTCCTCCGGGTTCGTCCCCTTGCCATCACCAAAGCGCGCCACGAAGCTGTAGGGCACATTGGCCAAGGTCGCACTCTGCGTTGACAGCGTGCCGCTGCCATCCTTGCCGGTGCCATGCCAGACGGCATTGGCGGTACGCTTGATCTGGGCCATCGCTGCGTCTCCATCGGGAAAAGTTGTATGATGGAAGCGTAACACCGGTTTGTGACGGGCGGCAGCGGGGTGTTGGGGATTTTTAGGGGTTTTAACGCCGCCGCTTTGTGTTCTTGCCCCCGAACTCGATACCGCCAACCTCCAGCCCGCCATCCTTGGTCTTGGCGGCGCCCTTGGTGCGGCCAGCCTTCTCCGGCTTGGCGCTGCTGCGCGGCTTCTCCCCCTGAGCCGAGGCGCGGATGGGGCTGGCGCCGGGGGCCAAGCCCAGGTCGATGGCTTCCAGGCGGCGGATTTCGTCGCGGATGCGGCCCGCCTCCTCGAACTCCAGATCGGCGGCGGCGGCGCGCATCTTCTTTTCCAACTCGGCGATGATGGTCTTGATGTCCTTGCCGGCCAGACCGATGCCTTCCGCCGCACCCGTATCCACCTCCACCCGGTCGCCGCGCTCATAGACGCTGCCCAGGATGTCGGAGATGTTCTTCTTCACCGATTCCGGGGTGATGCCGTGGGCGGCGTTATATTCCAGCTGTTTGGCGCGGCGCCGCGCCGTTTCCTCAAGCGCCGCCTTCATGGAGTTGGTTTCGCGGTCGGCATAGAGGATGGCGCGGCCTTCGACGTTACGGGCCGCACGACCGATGGTCTGGATCAGGCTGGTGCGGCTGCGCAGATAGCCTTCCTTATCGGCATCCAGGATGGCAACAAGGCCGCATTCGGGAATGTCGAGGCCTTCGCGCAGCAGGTTGATGCCGATCAGCACATCGAACACGCCAAGACGCAGATCGCGGATAATTTCAATCCGTTCAAGGGTTTCGACGTCGGAGTGGATGTAGCGGACCTTGATCCCCGCCTCCATCATGTACTCCGTCAGCGCCTCTGCCATCTTCTTGGTCAGCGTGGTGACCAGGACGCGCAGGCCCTTGGCCGTCACCTCCCGCACCTCCGCCATCACGTCATCGACCTGGGTGTCGGTGGGACGGATGATGACCTGCGGATCGACCAAACCCGTGGGGCGCACAACCTGCTCGGTGAAGACGCCGCCCGTCCGCTCCAACTCCCAATCACCGGGGGTGGCGGAGACGAAAACGGTCTGCGGACGCATGGCGTCCCATTCCTCAAACTTCAGCGGGCGGTTATCGGCGCAGGATGGCAGGCGGAAACCGTAATCGGCCAGGACCGATTTGCGCACGAAGTCGCCCCGGTACATGCCGCCCACCTGTGGCACCATCACGTGGCTTTCATCGACGATCAGCAGGGCGTCTTCGGGCAGGTATTCAAACAGGGTCGGCGGCGGTTCGCCGGGATTGCGGCCCGACAGGTAGCGGGAATAGTTTTCGATGCCGGCGCAGGAGCCGGTGGCCACCATCATTTCGATATCAAAGGTCGTGCGCTGTTCCAGGCGCTGCGCCTCCAGCAGTTTTCCTTGTGGAACAAGCTCATCCAGCCGCAGCTTCAAGTCACGCTTGATCTGTTCCACGGCCTGGAACAGGGTCGGTTTCGGCGTGACATAGTGGCTGTTGGCGTAGATGCGCACCTCCTTCATGGAGGCCAGCTTTTCGCCCGTCAGCGGGTCGATCTCGTTGATCGCCTCCAGCTCATCCCCGAACAGCGACAGGCGCCAGGCGCGATCCTCTAGGTGGGCGGGGAACAGTTCGATCGTGTCGCCACGCACGCGGAAGGAGCCGCGCCCGAAGCCGGCATCGTTGCGGCGATATTGAAGTTCAACCAATCTCTGAAGAAAACCCTGCCGGTGCAGCATCTGCCCGACCTGCAACGGGATGGTCATTTCCGAATAGGTTTCGACCGAGCCGATACCGTAGATGCAGGAAACCGAGGCCACGATGATGCAGTCCTGCCGTTCCAGCAGGGCGCGGGTGGCAGCGTGGCGCATGCGGTCGATCTGTTCGTTGATCGAGCTTTCCTTCTCGATATAGGTATCGGTCCGGGGCACATAGGCCTCGGGCTGATAATAATCGTAATAGGAAACAAAATACTCTACGGCGTTGTTTGGAAAGAAACTTTTCATCTCGCCATAGAGCTGTGCTGCCAGCGTCTTATTGGGTGCCAGGATCAGGGTCGGGCGCTGCACCTTCTGGATGACATGGGCCATGGTGAAGGTCTTGCCTGAGCCGGTGACGCCCAGCAGGACCTGATCCTTCTCGCCCCGGATCAACCCATCGGTCAGTTCCACAATCGCGCGCGGCTGATCACCCGCCGGCGTGTATTCCGACACGACGGTCAACGGTTCGATGAACGGCCTCTCCTCCACCTTGATGCGCCAGGGCATGGCGGCTTCGGGGACGAGGGCGGCGGCGGGGTCGGCGGTCTGGCTCATGGCCGGTAATCTATGCCTGTCCGGGGCCGGCGAAAAGGGGTTTGATCTGTTTTTGTTCCCTTTGAGCCTATGCAGCGTGGTGGTGGGCCCTAGAACATGGTTAACTGACCCGATGACAAGGGCGGGAGGTTAGGATGGCGGCGGTTGGACGGCAGGTGGCTGGCATTGTGGCCGGCATTATTCTGTGTATGGTCATCATCATGGCGGTTGAGAAGGCGGGGCACGCGCTGTTCAGCGGCGAGGCCTTGTTCGCCGCTCCGGTTGTCGCCTATCTGATTGCTGCAACGGTGGGCAGTTTCACTGCCATCAAGGTGGCAGGGGTACGGCTTTGGTGGTTACCCGGCATCATCGTCGCTGTGTTGGCAGCAGGTACGATCATGAACCTGACCATGATAGAGCATCCGGTTTGGTTCGCTCCCGCAGCCGCGATCGCCTTGATCGCCGGCTATGCCATCGCTTGGCGGCTCACGCGGGCGGTCTGAAACCGGGGGATTCCAATAATTGCCGCCCATTCCAGGGGCTGAGCATCAGGTGGAAATCGTCGCCCACATCATCAAGATGGTCGATCAGCAACTGGGCGGCGCGTAAATCCAGCTCCGTCTCCAGCGACAGGGCCATGCGGTCAAGGTCCGGCCGTCGCACGCGCAACTGATTGATCAATCGGACCAACCGCACCAGGGCGGCGGCCAGATCATCAGACAGGCAATGCAGATCGGGATAGGGCAGCATGGGGCGGATTAAGGGAGCATGGTACGGGGCGGTGTTCAGCGACTATGCGCCCGAAATTGTTAACAAGTTGCCTGTTCATCTAGGTAGGTCCATGTAAATTCACTGGACCTGCTGCCCATCCCGCCTATAACGATTGGGTGGTATACGGCTGGCAGGGGGCCGGTCAGGTTTGGGGAGAGTGACGCTCGTGTCTCAGGCGCTTCAAACGGTTGCCCAGCTGGCGCGTGCAGCGGAGAAGGGTTTGCCCATCGGTCCGGGTGCGGTGCGCATGGACGATGCGGGCGATTTAAGCGTCACCAGCCCCACCACGGCCTCACGCCATCATTTCTTTCTGGACGGGCTGATGTTCCATGTCAGCCTGACACCGGATGATGAAGGCACCTTGCTGCAGATCTGGGCTGAGGTGGGGTACATGCCCTTCACCATCGAATCGCCCGAAAAGCGCATGCGCCTGTCCAAGGTGATGCGCGCCGCCGGCCACCTGCAGAACGCCCGGTTCGTGGTGGATAACAAGCAGATGATCATGGTGCTGGGTCAGGCCCGCGTGGACGGCCACGTCACCTTGCCCGACTTCATGTATGAGATCCTGCAATTCGTGCAGGATGCACGGCCCTATTTGAAGGTGCTGGGCCAGTATCTGTGATTAGGGGTTGCTGAGAGCGGCCAGGGCGTCGGGCGTGTCGACATCCAGCAGGACGCCCGTATCCTCTACCGCTAGCTCGCAGACGACGGGCGCGTGTGCTGCGATCAGGGCCCGCGCCCCCTTGTCGCCCGTCAGGGTCAGCATTTCGGGGATGAAGGCGGCATCCCAGAGGACAGGGTTGCCGCGTTGACCGCCGCAGGTCGGCAGCACGATGGCGCGGCCATCGTCGGGGCTGTAGGCCGCGATCAGGCGGTTGATGCTGACCGCCGTCAGGCGCGGCATGTCGCCCAGCAGGACCAGCACACCGTCAATATCATCCGGCAAGGATGACAGGCCGGCCTTCAAGGTGGCGGACATGCCATCGGCATGGTCGGGGGCGTGGACGAATTCCACGGGCAGGTCGGTCAGTGCCGCACGGATTTCGTCGGCCTGATGCCCGGTCGCGATGGTGACGCCCGTCAGTTGCGACGACAGGGCCGTATCGACGACATGGCGGACCAGGGGCCGGCCCTGCCATTCGCACAGCAGTTTGTTGGCCCCGCCCATGCGCCGGCCAAAGCCGCCGGCCAGGACAAGCCCGTGGATACGCGGCGCGCGCGGCAAGGCGGTGGCAAGCGCGCGTGGCAGGGGCCGGCCCGGAATTTCGGCCAGCAACCCTCCCACGCCCATGGCCATGATCGCAGCGGCATCGACGGGCAGGCCCGCGCCCAACCGCTGCAACACCCAGTCCACGCCATTCAGACGCGGGGAGCGGGCGCAGCCGGGCAGGCCCAGAACGGGCTTTCCATCCAGGTCGCCCAGCAACAGCAGATTGCCGGGGTCCACCGGCATGCCCAGATGCAGGACGCGACCGCCCGCCGCCTCAACCGCCGCCGGGATGACATCGCGGCGGTCGGTGATGGCCGAGGCCCCAATCACCAGCAGGATATCACCCTCCATATCGCGCAGGGCGGTGGCCAGCGCGGTGACATCGTGCGGACACCGAACATCCCCCACAAGGTCCGCGCCGATGCCGAACAGGCGGTCGGCGGTAACGGCCACGCTTTTATCCAGCACTGATGGCTTGGTGCCCGGCAGGGTTGTCTGGATCAGGCCGGCGGACAAGCCGATCCAGGGCGACAGGGACACCGGGCCGGCGCCCGCCAGCATCCATTCCAGTTTCGTAATGATGCCGTCGGGCACGGCGAAGGGAATGATCTTGATGGTGGCCAGCATCTGGCCCTTCAGCACGGGCGTTAAGGGCGGGACAGTGGCGATGGTCACCGCCTCATCCACGCGGTTGAGCGCATGGATGGTGGCCGCGTCGATAGTAGCAAGGCCGTCAGCGGCGGCGAAAAGGTTGACGCGACCGGTATAGGCGGCACTGACCGTCAGGTTGGGGCCGGCCAGACGCGCGGCGATGCGGGTGGCAGCGGCGTCTTCGCCCACATCACCCGGCTCCAACTGCGCCACGGTGATTGTTTCGATACCGGATTGGGCCAGGAGAGCCGCATCATCGGCACTGATCACCCTTCCCTTGGCGAAGCGGCCATGGGTGTGGTGGACGCCATGGGCCAGGATGGCACCCACAGAAACGGCGACCGGTACGGAACCGAAACGCATCTGCCTATGCCTTCCACTTGGCGCCGCGCAGGGCCAGGATGATATCGGCCAGAATAGAGATGGCGATTTCGGCGGGCGTGACGGCCCCGATATCCAGGCCGACGGGGCCATGGATGCGGGCCAACTGTGCCTCCGACACCCCCTGCCCGCGCAGCCGTTCCAGGCGGGCGGCCTGGTTCTTCCGCCCGCCCAGCACGCCGACATAGAAGGCGTCGGTGGAAAGGGCCGCGGTCAGGGCCGGGTCATCGAATTTCGGATCATGGGTCAGGGCGACAACGGCGGTACGGGCATCGGGGCGCAGGGCGGCCAACGCCTCGTCCGGCCAGTCGGTGACCAGCACCGTGTCGGGGAACCGTTCGGGGGTGGCAAAGGCGGCGCGCGGGTCGATTACCGTCACATCCAGACCGGCCAGACGCGCGGCGGGCGCCAGGGCCTGCGCCAGATGGACGGCACCCACGATCAGCAGGCGGTTGGCAGGCGGGTGGACATTGATGAAGAACCGGCCCTCGTAGAATTCAACAATGCCACTGCGGTTTTCACGGATGGCGTCCAGAACCTGCGGCAGAAATTCATCCTCCAGCGCCACATCGCCCATCTGCCGCCCGTCGAGATCGACCAGCGTCTGCAGGCCGGACCCCAGATCGGTGACCAGGGCCACGGGGCGGCGGTCGGCCAGGGCGGCGCGCAGCGCGTCAAATATCCGGGCCTTCATTGGATCGGCTCCACATACACTTCCAGCTTGCCGCCGCAGGCCAGCCCCACTTCCCAGGCCATTTCATTGCTGATCCCGAAGGACAGGAAACGCGGTTCGCCATCGGATAGGACCTTGCCCGCCTCCATCACCACGGCCCCTTCGACACAACCGCCGGAAACCGAACCCGCCATGGCGCCGCTGGCAGAGATGGCCATCAGACTGCCCACGGGGCGCGGGGCGGAACCCCAGGTGGCGATGACATGGGCCAGGGCCACGGATTGCCCGGCATCACGCCAGGAGGCGGCCTGGGCCAGGATGGCTTCGTTATCGTCGCGGATCATGGAAGGTTCCAGAGTGGGATCAGCCGCATATGGGGATGCCGGCGGCGATTTTCAGTCGGCCGGGGTCAGGGCGGCGGCGAAGGCGGCGAAAAATTCATCGGCCAGTTTGGCGGCGGTGCCCTGGATCAGGCGCGCGCCCAGCTGCGCCAGCTTGCCGCCCACGGTGGCTTCCGCCTTGTAGCGCAGGATGGTGGTGCCATCGGGACCATCGGTCAGGGTGACCACCGCCCCACCTTTGCCAAAGCCGGCGGCACCGCCCTGCCCTTCGCCGGTGATGCGGTAGCCGTTGGGGGCATCAATGTCCGACAGGGTGACGCGACCCGCGAATTTGGCGCTGACCGGCCCGATCTTCAGCTTCAGCTTGGCCGACAAGGTCGTGTCATCGTCCCGCACCAGTTCCTCGCAGCCGGGAATGCAGCGGCGCAGGGTTTCGGTATCGTTCAGCGCGTCCCAGACACGGGATCGCGGGGCCGGGATGGCGTATTCGCCTTCCATATCCATCGGGATGTTCCCACAAAATTCAAACCAGGGCGCCGCAGCCTGCCACAAAGCGGTGGCAAAAGGAAAATCCGGCATGAAGCGCATTGCGTGTGACCGGAATTTTCTGAAAGATCAATGATCAAGAAAAGGGCCGTGGACAGGCCCCGCGCACCGAAGAACGGTCAGCAGCAACAAACAACGGGAGGATGGTTCATGGACGGTTTGAACCGGCGGCAATTCGGCATTCTGGGTCTGGGCGGCGTGGCGGCAGCGATGGGCAGCACCCGGTCGGCCCGCGCGCAGGCCCCGCGCTTTGTCACCATCCTGACCGGCGGGACCAGCGGGGTTTATTATCCGCTGGGCGTTGCCCTGTCGCAGATCTATGGCAAGGCCATGCCGGAGACGAAGTTCACGGTTCAGGCCACCAAGGCATCGGCGGAGAACCTGAACCTGTTGCAGGCCGGGCGCGGCGAGATCGCCTTTACCCAGACCGATACGCTGGTCCAGGCCGTGCGCGGTGATGCCGAGGTGGGGTTCGCCAAACCACTAGACAAGCTGCGCAGCCTGGCCGTGATCTATCCCAACTATATCCAGATTGTGGCGTCGAAGGCGTCTGGTATCAAGACCTTGGCCGACCTGAAGGGCAAACGCATATCGGTCGGCGCACCGAAATCGGGAACGGAGATCAACGCGCGGGCCGTAGTGAAGGCTGCGGGCCTGTCCTATGCGGATTTCGAGAAGGTCGAGTATCTGCCATTCGCAGAGAGTGTCGACCTGATGAAGAACCAGCAGCTGGACGCCACCCTGCAATCCGCCGGTCTGGGCGTGGCATCGCTGCGCGATCTGGCCAGTTCCATCGACATCACCGTGGTATCGGTGCCGGCGGAGACGGTGGCAAAGATTGGCGAGGCGGTTTACCGCTCCGCCGTCATTCCCGCCAATACCTATAACGGCCAGACGGCGGATGTGCCGACGGTCGTGACTGGCAATGCGCTTGCCACCCATGCCGGCCTGTCGGACGAGGCGGCGTATCAGATGACCAAGCTGATGTTCGAGAATCTGGAGGCCATGAAATCCGCCCATGCGGCGGCCAAACAGATCGCCTTGTCCAAGGACGCGGCGGCGGAATTCGCGCCCCTGCATCCGGGGGCGAAGCGGCTTTATCAGGAGAAAGGGTTGTTGTGAGGGGGCGCGTAACTTCGTTCAATCCCCCACCTCCCCGTTCGTCATCCCGGCGCAAGCCGGGACCCAGGGGCCAGGCGCATAGGCTTTCAGCCGCGCTGATATGTGCAGCGGCGAGGTTTGAGCTTGTGGCCCCTGGGTCCCGGCTTGCGCCGGGATGACGAGGGGGAGCGTGTTTCACAATGAGCCAAATAGGCCCCCCGCATGACCCAAACCGCCGATACTGATGAAGATGCCGTCCGCCACGCGGTGGAGAAGGATGATCCGACGTCGGCCATCGCGCGGCTGAGCGGAGGGGACCGCAGGGTCATTTTTGTGATCGGCGTGGCGTTTGCGCTGTTCCAGCTATGGACCGCCACCTTCAACCCGCTGTCCAGTCTGGTGGTGCGGTCGGTGCATGTGGGGTTCCTGCTGCTGATGGCCTTCCTGCTGATCGGTGCGCGCGACGGGATGAAGCGGGAGAAGGTGCCCGTCTATGACTGGCTGTTGGGCGGGGTGGCCTTCCTGCTGGGCCTTTATCATTGGGTGTTTGAGCATGATTTGATCCTGCGGTCGGGCACGCCCACCGATCTGGACCTATGGGTGGGGGCGCTGAATACCCTGCTGGTGGCAGAGGCCGCACGGCGGATCATGGGCTGGGGCTTGCCGGCCCTATGCCTGACCTTCGTGCCTTATGCGATGCTGGGGCCGTATATGCCCGATATCCTGGCCCATCGCGGGTATGAGCTGGATCAGGTAATCGAACAGCTGCATTTCTCCACCGAGGGGATTTACGGCACCCCAACCTTCGTTTCCTCCACCTTCATCTTCCTGTTCATCCTTTTCGGGGCGTTTTTGGAAAAGGCCGGGGTCATCGGCCTGTTCAATGATTTGTCCATGGCGCTGGTCGGGCGGCGATTGGGTGGGGCGGCCAAGGTGGCGGTGGTGTCGTCGGGCTTCATGGGCATGGTCAACGGGTCGGGTGTAGCCAATGTCCTGACCACCGGCCAATTCACCATCCCCATGATGAAGCGTTTCGGCTATTCCGCGAAATTTGCCGGTGCCCTGGAAGCCACGGCCAGCATGGGCGGGCAGATCATGCCGCCGGTGATGGGGGCCGCCGCCTTCATCATGGCCGAAACGCTGGGCGTTTCGTACCTGGAGGTATGCAAGGCGGCGGCGATTCCGGCCATCCTCTATTTCGTCTCCGCCTATTGGATGGCGCATCTGGAGGCGGCGCGCGCCGGCCTGCACGGTCTGCCGGAAAGTGAATGCCCGAAACTGTGGCCGTCGCTGCGCCGGGGATGGCATCTGCTGCTGCCGCTGGTGGCGCTGGTCACGCTGCTGCTGTCGGGACGCACGCCGCTGTTCGCGGGCGTTGTCGGCATTGCCGGCACGGTCGTGCTGATGATGGGGCTGCTGCTGGTGGCACAGATGGGGCCGGTGGCGCTGCGCGTGGCCTTCTGGGTGGGGCTGGGCCTGGGGGCCTGGGGCCTGACGCAGGCGGGCTTGCGCACAGAACAGATCGCCATGGTGGTCATTGGCCTGCTAGCCCTGCCGTGCTTTCTGTTCAAGTCGGGGCGCAGGCTGCTGAACGCGCTGATGGAGGCGCTGGCCGACGGGGCGCGGGCGGCGGTGGCGGTGGGCATTGCCTGCGCCCTGGTCGGCATTCTGATCGGCATGCTGACCCTGACGGGGCTGGCATCGGGGCTGGCCGGGATCATTGTGGAATTGTCGGGCGGGAACCTGCTGCTGGCCCTGGTGCTGACCATGGTGGCCTGCATCATCCTGGGCACCGGGCTGCCGACCACGGCCAATTACATCATTACCGCCTCCATCGCGGCACCGGCGCTGCAGCAGTTGGGTGTGCCGCTGATCGTCAGCCATATGTTCTGCTTCTATTTCGGGATCATGGCCGACCTGACGCCGCCTGTGGCGCTGGCGGCCCTGGCGGCGTCGCCCATCGCGCGGGCGGGACATATGGAGATTGCCTGGCTGGCCACCCGCATCGGGATCGCCGGATATCTGGTGCCCTTCATGGCGGTGTTCGATCCGGCCCTGATGCTGCAATCGGGCGACTGGCTGGACACGGCCTATATGGTGGTGAAGGCGCTGGTGGGGATCGGGCTGCTGGGGATCGTCACCGTCGGCCATTACAAGACCAAGCTGGCCGTGTGGGAGATGGTCTGGGCCTTTGCGGCGGCGGTCCTTCTTGTGTTGGCCATGCCGATGACGGATGAGGCGGGGTTTGTGCTGGCGGCGCTGTTCCTGGGCCGCCAGCTCTGGCGCGGTCGGCAGAGGGCGGCGGCGTGATGGCGGGGCTGCTCGCCCTGTGCCTGATCGCGGGTATGCAGCCGCCCGTGATGGTGCAAACCGACCGGTTCACCCTGTCCTGGACCCATTCCATCGAGAAGGTGGAATGGCGGGAGGAGTATCGGGTCACCGATCTGGGCCTTATCCTTGAGACGTCGCGCGTCAAGGGCAGCGGGGTGGGAATGGAGCCGGGGCCGGATGCCAGATTGGTCGATGGCTGGTGGATCAGCCACCCAAGCCTTGCCCCCCTGCCCGAACTGGTGCTGGCCGGCAGCCATTTTGGCGGGGATCATACGATCTGCATTCCCGGACGGTGCGCGCCGCTTCGCCAGTGGCTGGGCCGGGACAATGATGGGCCGGTACGTTTGGTCGCATGTCCGACACGCAACTAATAACGGTTTGCAAAGGAATGTCCGGCATCCTAAGTATGAAAGATGCGTGACCCTGCCGGGTCGTGGGACAAGGTGGAAGGCGTCGGCCCCCGAATGGATACGACGATCAATGATGCGATGATCCGGGATGCGGCCGGGCGGAACCAGAAGGCGGGTTGCCCGCCGCTGGACATGGCCGCCCCCCGTCATGCCCCCCTGCCCCTGCCGTCCCTGTCGCTGGACAAGGTCAGCCACCGTTATGGCGCCAAGCAGGCGTTGAGCGATGTGTCGCTGTCGATCTCTCCGGGGGAGATTGTCTGTCTGGTGGGGCCGTCGGGATGTGGAAAATCCACGCTGCTGCGACTGGCGGCGGGGCTGGAGACGATCCAGGAGGGCAGCGTCGCCATCGCGGGGCAGACCATTGCGCAGCCGGGATCGTCCCTGCCGCCCGAACGGCGCGGTATCGGGCTGGTGTTCCAGGATTACGCCCTGTTCCCGCATCTGAATGTTCTGGACAATGTGCGTTTCGGCCTGAACCGGCTGCCCGCGGCGGAGCGGGATGAACGCGCCATGGCGGCGCTGGAACAGGTGGGCATGGAGGGCTTCGTGCGCGCCTTCCCGCATGCCCTGTCGGGCGGGCAGCAGCAGCGGGTGGCGCTGGCCCGTGCCATGGCCCCGCGCCCGGCGGTGCTGCTGCTGGATGAGCCCTTCTCCGGCCTTGATACAAGGCTGCGCGAGAGTGTGCGTGATGAGACGCTGCATGTGCTGAAGCGTAGCGGGGCGGCGACCATGATCGTCACCCATGATCCCGAAGAGGCCATGTTCCTGGCCGACCGCATCGCCCTGCTGCGCGATGGCAGGCTGGTGCAGGTGGGATCGCCGACAGCGCTTTATACCAAACCAGTGGATGCCTTTGCCGCCAGCTTCTTTGGCGAGGTCAACCAGTTGACGGGCATTGTGCACCAGGGCCGGGTCGACACGCCGGTCGGGTGCCTGACGGTGCCGCATCTGGATGAGGGTACGGTGGTCGACGTGCTGATCCGGCCTGAAGCCCTGCGTCTGACCATGGCGGCGGATGGCGACATGATAGGCGTGCCCAATCTGGCGCGGGTCGAGGCATCCCGCCTGCTGGGCCGCACCAGCCTGGTCCATCTCTGTGTCAGCGACCGCGACGGTCGGCCGCACCACCTGCATGCCCGCGCACCTGGCCATTTCCTGCCCGAGGATGGCAGCCATGTCTCGGTAACGCTGGAACCCAGACAAGCCTTTGTATTTGAAAAGGCGTGAATGGTGGAGCGATTGCGGCCACGGGGCCTTTCTGCCATGATCCCGCGCCTTTCCGGTGGTATGGGGCGATGGCCCCTTTGCAGGCGGAGTTGAGACATGGGTGGTTTGGGTTGGATGGAAATCCTGGTGATCCTGGTGATCGTCATGGTCATTTTCGGGGCGGGTAAGCTGCCGAAGGTGATGGGCGACCTGGGTCAGGGTATCCGTAACTTCAAATCCAACCTGTCTGACGGGGCCAAGGCCGAGGACGATGTGAAGACCGATCCGGTTCCGCCCGCCAAGCCCGACGAAACGCCCAAGGCCTGACACCATGTTTGATATCGGCTGGTCCGAACTGCTTGTGATCGGGGTGGTGGCGTTGATCGTCATCGGTCCGAAGGATTTGCCCAAGGCGTTGAGCACCATGGGCAAATGGATGGCCCGCGCCCGCGCCATGGCGCGCGAATTCCAGAATAATGTCGATGACATGGTGCGTCAGGCCGAACTGGACGAACTGCGCCAGCAGGTTCAGAAGGCCCGTGATTTCAACCTGACGGACGAGCTGGAAAAGAGCATCGATCCCGATGGCGGCGTGCGCAAGACGCTGGCTGTTGAGGATTTCACCAGCCCGGCCCAGACCGCCAAGACGGACGACAAGCCCCCTGCCCCGAAGGCCGATGCCAGCGGTGAGGATGTGGCGGACATGGCCAGTGCGGCTTTCCCGCCTGTCCCCGCCCCCATACCGGCACAGACCGGCACCGCCGCCCCCGATGCTGTCAGCGCCGCTGCTGCCATAACGGCGGCCCCCGTGGAACCCACCAAGGATAAGACGCCTTGAGCGAACCGATCGAACAGGATGAGCTGGACGCCGGCAAGATGCCGCTGCTTGACCATCTGATCGAGCTGCGCAACCGGTTGATGTGGAGCGGCGGGGCGCTGATCGTGGCGTTTCTGGCCTGCTTTGCGGTCGCCGACCATATCTATCAGTTCCTGATGCACCCGCTGGTGCAGGCACTGGGCGCCAAGGCGGCGGAACGGCGCATGATCTTTACCGCCCCGCAGGAATTCTTCCTGACGCAGGTGAAGGTGGCCTTCTGGGCCGGCGCCATGATCGCCTTTCCCATGATCGCCACCCAGATCTACAAGTTCGTGGCGCCGGGCCTGTACAAGCATGAGCGCAAGGCCTTCGTACCGTTTCTGGTGGCCACACCGGTGCTGTTCGCGCTGGGCGCGTCGCTGGTCTATTTCTTCATCATGCCCATGGCTTTGAAATTCTTCCTCGGCTTCGAGGTGGAGGCGACGGCGACGACGCTGGCGGTGCAGGCGGAAACGCGGGTGGCGGATTACCTGTCGCTGATCATGGCATTGATCTTCGCCTTCGGTCTGGCCTTTCAATTGCCGGTGCTGCTGACACTGCTGGCGCGCGTCGGGCTGGTCACGGCGGACGGGCTGGCGTCCAAGCGGCGCTATGCCATCGTCATCATCTTCGTGGCCGCCGCCATCCTGACCCCGCCCGACGTGATCAGCCAGATCGGCCTCGCCATCCCGCTGCTGCTTTTGTACGAGGTCTCGGTGTTCATGGCGCGGCGCATTGAAAAAAGCCGGGCGGCGAAGGATGCAGCGGCGGGTGTGTAAGCCCGCCAATTTCAGGCCCTGACCTGAATTTTGTCTTCTGAGGTAGAAAACCATACCACTCTGGCTATCCATTTTCCTTTGATGTAGGAAGTTTCCATCGGGGATCATGGAGGCGACGGCTTTAGCTGTTGCAACCAGTGGGGGGCAAGCATGGGTTTGTGGCGTCTCTGCTTCGTTGTGCCGGTCTTTGCACTTGCAGCCAGCCTTTCAGCCCATGCGCAGACGACGGTCCAGCAGGGGACCTATACCCCCCCAAACGGGCTGAGTGCGGGCGCGACCTTCCGGCATATCCGTTGAGGGAGCGCGATAACTGGACCGAAGGTTGGGTTGATCTGCGGTTCAATGTCACCGCCGACGGCAAGGCCCGTGATGTGACCGTCGATTATCAAATGGGCCGGGGCGATTTCGCCAAACATACCGCCAAATGGCTGGAGGGGTGCCAGTTCGAACCGGCCAAGCGCGATGGTACGCCGGTGGAGGCGCGCAACCAGTTCCAGCGTTTCTATTTCCGTATTGAGTCGGCCAATCCCGGCGCCAGCCCGGAGATTATCCGGCGGCTGCGCGCCGTTGACGCCTTGCTTGAACAAGGCAAGGCGGATGAAGCCATGGCGGAACTGGACACGGCCAGCAAGGACAGCCGGTTTCTTTATGAGATGGTCCACATCATGGCCCGCAGGGCACAGGCCATGGCCGTTGCCGGCAAGGTCGATCTGGCCATCCTGTATCTTCAGCAGGTGCGATATAGCGATAGCTTTCTCGGTCCCCGCGAACAGGGCTGGGTAAGGCGGCTGACACTGCGTCTGGCCCTGTCACAGGGCCTCTATCACGACGCCGTGGACGCTGCCGAGACGATCAAGAATCTGGGTGACAAGGATGCCGACAAGCCTTTGACATCGGCATTGGAGCGTCTGCGCAAGGCTGTGGAGGATGGGACACCGTTCGGTGTCGACGGTCGCATTCCATCGGAATGCCGTCCGGAAATCTGTTCAGCGGAGCAGCCATCCTGGCGGTATCGTCCCGTCCGGCGCACCATCTCGCTGACCGATATCAAAGGCGAGTTGGATCGGGTTGAGGCGCGCTGCGATGCCCGCACCTTCAGCGCCAAGGCCGAACCGGATGTGACCTGGACCATTCCGGCCAGTTGGGGCGAATGCACCGTCAGCATCTTCGGCACGCCCGGCAGCACATTCCGCATCATTGACGAGAATGTGTGACCTTACCCACCCGCCGCCGCCACGGCGGTGCGGGTGGAGATCGTCAACGGTGACGGCAGCGCGTCCAGCGCGAACCAGCCCCAGTCTGACATAGCGTCGGGTTCCATCACCCTGGGTTCCCCCTGCACGATGCGGGCGCGGTGGACGGGGTTGACCCAGTGGCTGGGTCCGGTGGGATCAATCTGGTCCACGACGCAGAGCAGACCAGTCAGTTCGATGGTTACCCCCAGTTCCTCTGCGATTTCGCGGCGGATCGTGTCGGGGACGGGTTCCAGGAAATCGACCTTGCCGCCGGGCAGGCCCCAATGGTCTGCCTCCGGATTGCGGCGGCGTTTGACAAGCAGCAGACGGCCCTGTCCGTCAGTGATGAAGGCGCCGCAGCCCACACGGATGATGGTCATGAGATTATCCTTTACCGCATCGGCACGCTGGTGCGTTTGGCAACCGTGCGCAATGTGAAGCTGGACCGTACCCTCGCCACGCCGGGCAGGCGGGTCAGGGTCTGGGTGTGCAGGCGTTCATAATCGCTGCCATCGGCGACAACGACGCGCAGCATGAAATCGGCGTCGCCCGCCATCAGATAGCATTCCATCACCTCCGGGCATTCCATCACCTTCGCTTCAAACGCGCGCAGATCCTGATCCTGCTGCCGGTCCAATGTGATCTGCACGAAGACGGACGTGCCACGGCCCAGGGCGGCGGGGCTGACCAACGCCACATAGCCTTCGATCACGCCCTCATCCTCCAGCCGTTTCAGGCGGCGGTGACAGGCAGATGGCGACAGCCCGACATGGTCGGCAAGGTCGGCAACGGAGATGCGGCCATCGGCCTGCACCTTTATCAGAATCTTACGATCAATGGCGTCAAGGTCGATTGGCCGCATAATCCACCGCATATGCCGAATTTCATGCACGAAACGTCGAAATAGGGCCATGCCAAACCCGGTCTTTGCAAGGACATTCGGTGGGGTTCGGGCGTATTCTCTCCTCACATCCGAACAGGGAGAAAAAACATGCTCATCGGCGTTCCGAAAGAGATCAAGAATCACGAATATCGCGTCGGTCTGATCCCCGGCAATGTGCGTCAGCTGACCGTCCATGGCCATCAGGTGATCGTCCAGAAGGACGCCGGCACCGCCATCGGTCTGACCGACGATCTGTATGTCGCCGCCGGCGCCACCATCGTGGACAGCGCCGAAGAAATCTTCGCCCGCGCCGACATGATCGTGAAGGTCAAGGAGCCGCAGCCGGTCGAATGCAAGATGCTGCGTCCCGGTCAGGTCCTGTTCACCTATCTGCATCTGGCACCCGATCCGGAGCAGACCAAGCTGTTGCAGGAAAGCGGCGCTATCTGCATCGCCTATGAGACCGTGACCGACCGCAATGGCGGCCTGCCCCTGTTGGCCCCGATGTCGGAAGTGGCTGGGCGCATGTCCATCCAGGCCGGCGCGCACTGCCTGGAGAAGTCCTATGGCGGCATCGGCATCCTGCTGGGCGGCGTGCCCGGCACGCCCCCGGCCAAGGTCGCCATCATCGGTGGCGGCGTGGTCGGCACCAATGCCGCCCGCATGGCCATGGGCCTGGAAGCCCATGTCACCGTTCTGGACAAGTCGCTGGATCGGCTGCGTCAGCTGGATCAGCAGTTCGGCCGCCGCCTGAACACCGTCTATGCCAATGTCGAAACCATCGAGCAGGCCGTTCTGGAAGCCGATCTGGTCATCGGCGCCGTTCTGGTGCCGGGCGCCGAGGCCCCGAAGGTCGTCAGCCGTGAACTGGTTGCCCGCATGAAGAAGGGCGCGGTTCTGGTCGACGTCGCCATCGATCAGGGCGGCTGCTTTGAGACCAGCCACGCCACCACCCATGCCGACCCGACCTATGTGGTCGATGGCGTGATCCATTACTGCGTGGCCAACATGCCGGGTGCGGTCGCCCGTACCTCCACCTTCGCGCTGAACAATGCCACGGCCCCATTCGTGCTGGCCCTGGCCGACAAGGGCTGGGTCAAGGCGCTGAAGGACGATGTGCATCTGCGCAACGGCCTGAACGTCGCCAAGGGCCAGCTGACATATCCCGGCATTGCCCATCTGGGCGCGGTGGTCAGCGCCGACAGCGTTCTGGGCTGAGTATAGTAAGGGCGGTTCCGGGCCATCGGAACCGCCCCGCCCACCAAGAAAGAAGGCCGGGTCCTGTCGCGGGACCCGGCCTTTTCCATGGCCCCCTGTGGAGAGGCGTGGGAAAGCTGTTTTACGGTGTGCGTTCGGCCACCTGCACCGCGGCGGCGCGGGAGGCGCGTATGGCACCAGCATAATCCAGGCGAACAGCCGTCAGATCATAGGCGCTGCGGCTGAGCCGGCCCGCGATCATGGCCTGTTCGGACTGCGTCAGGCTGGCGCGCGAGGCGCGCAGTTCCCGATGCAGGCAATCCTGATAGTCGGCCACGGCTGCCGCATAGGCATCAATGGCCCGGCCCTGCTGTTCCACCGGCTTGCCATCCAGACCCGGCGCCGGCACGGCGGCGCAGACGCGATCCAGACGCAGGCCCAGGTCATCAGCGGGCGCGGCATGGGCAGGGGTGGACAGAACGGCAGCCAGCAGAAGGGCGCCGATGGGCAGAACATTCTTCATGATAGGTCTCATCGCATGCACTGGCATGGGGTTTGTCACCCCCTTGGCATGGGAGAGTTATGAAGCAGTGCAGGATCAGGGGCTGTGACGATGCCCACAGAACCATTCCGCCCTGGTCATTGCTGGCATACCGGCGACGCGGTTCAGACGGGGTGGTCGGGTTGGTCGGGGCATCAATCATCGTCCCACATTGCCGGGGATGGCGGCATGGGCGTAGGGTTAAACCCCGGTCCCTGCCCTCCATGGATACCAGCCCTTTGTTTCAGGTTACCCGCCTGCTGACCACCGCCCTGGTTGAGGTCACCGACGCCGTGCATGACGGAGCTGGCGATGAGCTTGTCCAGGAGATGGCGGCGGCCACGCTGGTCCTGCCCTATCGCGGGCTGTTCCAATGCCATGTCGTGGATGAACGGGTGGTGGCGGAACCTAATCAGGTTCTGCTGCTGAATGCCCACGTATCGGTGCGGTTCAGCCACCCCGTGCCGGGTGGGCATGCCAGTCTCCATCTGACCATTGATCCCTCCGTTCTGCGGGAACTGCCGCCGCCCGGCCTGCTGAAGGAGGGGCCGTTGGTGCGGTTCACACGGCACCGGCTGCGCATTGATCCGCGGGCCCAGGCGCTGACTGCCATGCTGCGCTATTCGCTGATCCAGGGCATCGCCGAACCGTTGGAAGCGGAAAGCCTGGCGCTGACCCTGGCGCAACGCGCACTGGGGCCGCGCACAGCCCATCTGGCCGAGGGGCGGCTGGGCCAGCAGAAGCTGGTGGACCGGGTCAAACTGATCCTGTCAGCGGACCTTTCCCGCCGCTGGACCCTGGCCGAGATCGCGGCGGAGACAGGCGGGTCGCCCGTCTATCTGACACAGATGTTCCGGGAGGTGGAGGGGGTGCCGCTCTACCGCTATCAGACGCGGCTGCGGCTGGCCCGTGCCCTGGACCTGATGCCGGACTATGACGACCTGACGGCGTTGGGCCTGGATCTGGGTTTCTCCAGCCACAGCCATTTCACGGCGGCCTTCCGCCAGGCCTATGGACGGTCACCCACGGAATTCCGGCAATCGGTCCTTAAACGCTAAAGATTTCGACAGCGTGGTTTGGCGGGAACTGGTTTCATCGCCCTTACCAGAGACGTGGGAGGGAATGATGAACCAGAGGACCTGTGCCGCCTGTGACTGTGACCTGGATGAACAGCCGATCCGGGTGACGGTGGGCGGACGTACCGTTGAAGTCTGCTGTGACGAGTGCGCGATCAAGCTGAAGGAGGCCCATGCCTCCGCCCAGGGTGATTAGAGCATTTTTCGGGTCAGCCGAAATTCGCTCTGAAATCTCCTGAAGGACAGGCCGGCGGGCGCGGTTCCCGCCGCCCTTTCCCTCTCAAACCTGATAATTCGAGAAGAAGAGAAACCACGCCATGGCGGGGAACGGGGACGCTTTGCCGATTGCGGGCCGCAGAGGATGGCCAGGATGGCTGTTGGCGGCCCTGCTGCTGTCGGCACCAGTAAAGGCGCATGATTTCTGGATTGAGCCGCAGCTTTTCCAGGCAGAGCCGGGGCAAGCGGTACCGGCCATGATCTGGGTCGGTGATCACGGGGTGCGGGAACGCTCCCCCATTCAAGCAAGGCGCATCGTGACATTGCGTAGCCTGGGACCCGGCGGGGGACGCGATCAGGTAGCCGGCCTGAACCTGGGCGGGGATACGGCGGATATGCACCTGTCGCTGATGGAGACGGGTACGCATCTGCTGATCCTGGAGACAGACCACGCCCCCATTGCCCTGCAC
Organism: alpha proteobacterium AAP38; assembly: GCA_001296005.1. Classification (GTDB taxonomy): domain Bacteria; phylum Pseudomonadota; class Alphaproteobacteria; order Azospirillales; family Azospirillaceae; genus Niveispirillum. The sequence continues at coordinate 32,404 of LJHR01000023.1, forward strand.
GCCGACCGGTTCAACAGCTACATCCAGCAAGAGGGGCTGACACCGGCCATCGCTTGGCGCCGTGAGCGGGGGCAGGAAGACAGGCCTGGGCGGGAGATTTATTGCCGGCGGGCCAAGGCCATCCTGCAGGTGGGTGCCCTCCATCCCGACAGCGCGGCGATCGCGACGCGGGCCACTGGCCTGAACCTGGAAATCGTGCCGGAGATACATCCGGGTTTGCTGAAACAAGGGCAGGCTCTGCCTGTACGCGTGCTGTTCGATGGGGCCGTCCTGGCCGGGGCCCAGGTCCGGTTGAGCGACCTGACGGCAGATGGCAGGCCCGTTGACCAGCAGGTGACGGACCATGAGGGCCGCACCCGCTTCGCCATTTCGCATCAGGGGCGCTGGCTCCTGTCGGTGGTGTGGACGACGCCCATTCCCGACGGGATCGTCGCGGATTTTGAAACCCGTTTTGCCAGCCTGTCCTTTGCGGCGGGCGAATAAGGATCAGAGAAATGGTGCGTTGCCGATCAATCCTTGGTGCCCTGTTGTCATGCCTGTCCCTGATATCGGGGTCCAGGGCCGCAGACCATCTGGACAGCCCGACCGTCATCGCCGACCCGCGCGCCGATATTGGCGATCTCTATGCCTGGATGTCGGCGGATACTTCGCGATTAAATCTGGCCCTGACAATTGTGGGGCATGGGTTCGCGCCGGACATCGCCTATGAATTCCATATCGGCAGCGGTACGCGGTTCGGGGAGACCGCCCGGTCGATCAGCGTTTATTGCCGTTTTCCCAAACCGGATGCGGGCGATTGCCGCCTGGGTGGAGATGACCGGGCGCAGGGCCGGGCCGGAGATGCGGCAGGTATTGTCTCTGGCCATGAGCGGTTCCGGATGTTCGCCGGACTACGGGATGACCCGTTCTTCAACAATGTACGCGGGACCCGCGATGCCTACCGCGTGGCGCAGGCGGCGTTGGGGGCCGGTGCCACCGTGGACAAGGACCGCTGCCCGGCCTTTGACGGGGCCACGGTGGCGGCAATCAGGGAACGCTGGCGGCAGGTGGATGGCGGGCCAGCCACGAACTTCCTGAAAGGCTGGACCCCGGCCAGCATCGTGTTGTCCATCGATGTCGCGGCCATCAATGCCGGCGGGCCGATCCTGTCGGTCTGGGCCGCAACGAGGGGGGCGGATCGGCAGATCGACCGCATGGGCCGTCCCCTGACCGGCAATGCCCTGCTGGGCACCCTGGACCCGGCGGATCAAGCCAATGTCATGAAGGAGGCGTACAATGCCGCCGATCCCGCACACTGGCCCGATTTCGCGGCGGAGATTGCCAGCAATCTGGGCCTTTATGACGGTTTTGACGGGGTCTGCGGCAATGCGCTGCTGACCGGCGGTGCGGCACCGGCCGGCCGGCGCTATGACCGGCTGGCCGCCTTTCTGGCCGATGACCGGCTGTGGATCAATTCGGCATCCGGCCAATGCCGTCATTTCGCTGCCGTCGAACTGACCGCACTGGCGGGACGGGCGGACCGGGCGGGGGATTGCGGCGGGCGCAGTCCAGGGCAGGATGCCGTCGATATCTACCGCTCGTTGCTGTCCACCGGCCTGGAAACCGGCATCGACGACGGGGTCGATGGGGATGAAAAGCCACCGTCGGAAACGGTCTTTCCCTTCCTGGCCCCACCCTGACACCAATGAAAAAGGCGGCCCCGACAACGGGCCGCCTTTTTTGATTCCACACAGGACCTGAATCAGAACGGGATTTCGTCGTCCAGATCGGCCGCGGGGCTGGGCCGGCTGCTACCACCACCGGAGCCGCCGCGTGAGCCACCGCCACGGTTGCCGCCGCCGTAATCGCCGCCGCCACCGCCATAGGAGCCACCACCCCCGCCGCTGTAACCGCCGCCGCTGCCACCGCCATAATCGCTGCCACGGTCGTCGTAGCTGCCACCGCCGCCACCAGCGCCCATGCCGCCGCCTTCACGGCCATCCAGCAGGGTCAGTTCGCCACGGAACTGCCGCAGCACGACCTCCGTCGTGTAACGTTCCTGGCCCTGCTGATCCTGCCACTTGCGGGTCTCAAGCTGGCCCTCGATATAGACCTTGCTGCCCTTCTTCAGGAAACGCTCGGCCACGCCGACCAGATTTTCGTTGAAGATTACGACGCTGTGCCACTGCGTGCGTTCCTGACGCTCGCCCGTACCACGGTCCTTCCAGGTTTCTGAGGTGGCGATACGCAGCGTGCAGACCTTGCCGCCATTCTGCAATGACCGGACTTCCGGCTCCTTGCCCAGGTTACCGATGAGGATGACCTTGTTGACGCTGCCCGCCATGCTGTCGCTCTTTCGCAAAAAGGGATCGTCGGCGGAAGTCGCCCGCCGCCGGATGGCTCGCAGCCTACACGCTGCCCCCTGCTGCTTTCTACATTTTTAATGGGAACAATACAAGAACATTGCATTCCGCTAATGGACAGGGCATTGTCATCCCGTCCCATGACCAGCCGGACGCGACCATGAACGACCTTCCCTTTGCCGATGCCGAGCAGGCATTGAAGGATCATGCCCTGACTCTGCCCGAGGCGGCGGAGGATTTCCCCTGGGGGGAGCGGGTGATCAAGGTGCGCGGCAAGATATTCATTTTCGTGAACCATTATGAAGGTCTGTTCCGGGTCAGCCTGAAACTCCCCCACTCCCGCGACTTCGCCCTGGACATGCCGGGTGCCGCGCCGACGGGGTACGGGCTGGGCAAGGCCGGCTGGGTCACGTTCAAGTTTCAGCCGGGTGAAGGGATCGATGTCGAGCGGCTATGCCATTGGACGCTGGAAAGCTATCGCGCCGTCGCCCCGAAACGGTTATCCGCTTTACTGCCCACATGACGGGGCCGCGTTCACGCGACCTTTTCAAACCGGTCACATCGCCTATCCTTAACTGCATCGCAGCATCCGCCCGCCCCACGGGACAGAAAGCCGAAGATCAAAACCGATGAATAAGCATATTTCCGTCCGTGGCGCCCGCGAACATAACCTGAAGAATGTCGATGTGGATCTGCCGCGCGACAGCCTTGTGGTCATTACCGGCCTGTCCGGGTCGGGCAAATCCTCGCTGGCCTTCGACACCATCTATGCCGAGGGGCAGCGGCGCTATGTGGAAAGCCTGTCGGCCTATGCGCGGCAATTCCTGGAACTGATGCAGAAGCCCGATGTCGACAGCATCGAGGGCCTGTCGCCCGCCATCTCCATCGAACAGAAGACGACCAGCCGGAACCCCCGCTCCACCGTCGGTACGGTGACGGAGATTTACGATTATATGCGCCTGCTGTTCGCGCGCATCGGCGTTCCCTATTCCCCCGCCACGGGCCTGCCCATCGAAAGCCAGACGGTCAGCCAAATGGTGGACCGTATTCTGAATATGCCGGAGGGGACGCGGCTGTACCTTCTGGCCCCCATCGCGCGCGGCAAGAAGGGGGAGTTCAAGAAGGAACTGGCGGAACTGCGCAAGCGCGGGTTCCAGCGCGTGAAGATCAATGGCGAGATGTATGAGATCGAGGATGCCCCCACCCTCGACAAGAAGCTGAAGCATGATATCGAGGTGGTGGTCGACCGGTTGAAGGTGCAGGCCGACCTGGGCAACCGGCTGGCAGATTCGATTGAGACGGGGCTGGAGCTGTCCGACGGACTGATCTTTGCCGAGAATGCCGACAATGGCGAGCGGACCGTCTTCTCCGCCAAGTTCGCCTGCCCCGTCAGTGGTTTCACCATTGAGGAGGTGGAGCCGCGGCTGTTCAGCTTCAACAATCCGTTCGGCGCCTGCCCGGCCTGTGATGGGCTGGGGTCGAAGCATTATTTCGACCCGATGCTGGTGGTGCCGGATGAGCGGTTGAGCCTGCGGGAGGGTGCCATCGCGCCCTGGGCCAACTCCACCTCGCAATATTATTTGCAGACCCTGGAGAGCATCTGCGCCCATTATGGCAGCAAGATCGACACGCCCTGGGAGAAGCAGCCCGAAGAGGTGCGCAACTGCATCCTGTTCGGGTCGGGCAAGGTGGCGATCACCATGCGCTATGATGATGGCTTGCGGTCATACGAAACCAAGAAGCCGTTCGAAGGCGTGGTGAACAACCTGCAGCGCCGCTGGAAGGAAACTGAAAGCGCCCTGGTGCGCGAGGAACTGTCCAAGTACCAGTCGTCGCAGCCCTGTGAGGCCTGTAACGGCGCGCGTCTGAAGCCGGAGGCGCTGGCCGTCAAGATCAAGGGCCTGTCCATCGCCGATATCAGCCGCATGTCCATCCGCCAGGCCGGCGAATGGTTCCTGGCCCTTGACCCGCATCTGACGCAGAAGCAGCGCGACATTGCCGTGCGTATCCTGAAGGAGATCAACGAGCGGCTGGGCTTTCTCAACAATGTCGGGCTGGAATATCTGGCGCTGGACCGCGCGTCGGGCACGCTTTCGGGTGGCGAAAGCCAGCGTATCCGGCTGGCGTCCCAGATCGGGTCCGGCTTGACGGGCGTACTTTATGTGCTGGACGAGCCTTCCATCGGCCTGCATCAGCGCGATAATGACCGGCTGCTGGCGACCCTGAAACGCCTGCGCGATATCGGCAATACCGTCATCGTCGTCGAACATGATGAGGATGCGATCCGCATTGCCGATTATCTGGTCGATATGGGACCAGGGGCGGGCGTGCATGGCGGCACGGTCGTGGCGCAGGGCACACCGGCAGAGGTGATGGCCCATCCGGACAGCCTGACGGCGCAATATCTGTCGGGCCGCCGCCGCATCGAGATTCCCAAGGTCCGCCGCCCCGGCCATCCGGGACAGTTCCTGGAGGTCACGGGCTGCCGCACCAACAATCTGCGCGATGTGTCGGCCAAGGTGCCGCTGGGCACCTTTACCTGCGTCACGGGCGTGTCGGGGGGCGGTAAATCCACCCTGGTGGTCGAGACGCTATACAAGGCGCTGGCCAAGAAGCTGATGGGGGCGCGCGAACATCCGGGCGAGCATGACGCCATCCATGGGCTGGAGAATATCGATAAGGTCATCGATATCGACCAGTCGCCCATCGGCCGCACGCCGCGATCCAACCCCGCCACCTATACCGGCTGTTTCACGCCCATCCGCGACTGGTTCGCCGGGTTGCCAGAGGCGAAGGCGCGCGGGTACGGGCCGGGCCGGTTCAGCTTCAACGTCAAGGGCGGGCGGTGCGAGGCGTGCCAGGGCGACGGTGTCATCAAGATCGAGATGCATTTCCTGCCCGACGTCTATGTCACCTGCGATGTCTGCCACGGCAAGCGCTATAACCGCGAAACGCTGGAAGTGCATTACAAGGGCAAGAGCATCGCGGAAGTGCTGGACATGACGGTGGAGGAAGGGGCGGAGTTTTTCCGCGCCGTGCCGTCCATCCGCGACAAGCTGGAAACGCTGGACCGCGTCGGCCTTGGCTATATCAAGGTGGGCCAGCCGGCCACCACCCTGTCGGGCGGTGAGGCGCAGCGGGTGAAGCTGGCCAAGGAACTATCGCGCCGGTCCACGGGGCGCACCATCTATATCCTGGACGAGCCGACGACCGGCCTGCATTTCGAGGATGTGCGCAAGCTGCTGGAAGTGCTGCATGCCCTGGTGGATCAGGGCAATACCGTGCTGGTGATCGAGCATAATCTGGAGGTCATCAAGACCGCCGACTGGATCATCGATATGGGGCCGGAGGGCGGCAATGGCGGCGGCGAGATCGTGGCCGCCGGCACGCCCGAACAGGTAGCCAAGGCCCCGCGCAGCCATACGGGGCATTATCTGGCGCCTTATCTGAAGGTGGTGAAGGCGCGCAAGGCCGGGTGAGCCGGAGAAGGGGCGGGCGGGTTCACCGCCCTCCCCTTCATCATCCCGCTGCAAATTTAGTTGACTAAGAAACCATATCAATATAGTTTCCTTGGAAATCATATATGAGCCAAGGAGAACCGCCATGGATGCGGAACGGATCGCCATTGCCCGTGAGTGCCTGGAGGCCGCCCATACAGGCAGCCTGAACTTCCCCGCCATCATCGGCCGGCTGGTGAATGCGGGGTTCGAGGGGTATCTGGTGGATTACCGCTGCGGCACGCAGAGCTATTACCTGCCCGATGGCGACAGCATCACCCTGCCCCTGCCGCACGCTGCCAGCACCATTTGCCCGACCTTCGATGCGCCAGCCGTGGAGCGCCTGATCCGCTGGGCCCAGGCCGACGGTCCGGATTATTCCTATCCCGCCTTCTGTGACCGGGTCATGGCGGCGGGCTGCGCCGGCTACCTCGTCACCTTCCTGGGCCGTCGCGTCGTCTATTACGGCCGTACCGGCGACATGCATGTGGAGCATTTTCCGGGGTGATGGGGGTGCCGCAGGGGCCGTTGCTTGCTGGTGCTGAACCGCCCGCAGGTATATTCTCACCGGTGGGCGATTGATATGTCAGGGGCATGACATGACAGCAACAGCCACCGGCGAGGAGCAGCAGTGGCAGGCCGGTCAGGAGTTTGTGTTCATCCCGAAGGGCAAGGGCGTGCTGGTGATGCCGGTGCCGGAGCTGACACAGCTCGCCGGTATCGCTAAGGGTGCCAATAGGGAAGGCTACCGCGATCGCGCGGATCGGTACTGATGGCCTCGGCAAAGCGCTTGGTCGATACCTCGGCCTGGATCGAATAGCTGGTGGATAGCGACATGGGACACAGGCTGACCACCACCGACGCCGTGATTTACGCCACCGCGCGCCAGCGGGGGTTGGAATTGCTGACCTGCGACGCGCATTTCAAGGGCTTGGCCGGTGTCACGCTGATCGCCAAGTCGGCCTGCTGAAACCAGACATAACAGGGACAGGAGATGCCCATGACCTCCCTGCAGGCTAGAAATACCAATGGAGATGTGACATATTTATATGTAAGGTGTTTGCGCGTTGATCTGTATCCTATGCCGTTAGAAAAGATCTGCACAACATGGAACACTTTAATTATATATCAATTGGATTTGCTGATTTTTTTAAGTCTATACCTACAAATATTGAAATGCATCGTGGGAGAGTGTTTGAATACACACCCACAGATATAGAGAAAAGCCTGGAAAATCTCCAGAGTGATGCGAAAAGCTACTTGTGTAGTTTACCAACTTTTCTATGCAGCGAACTCGATTATGAGAATGGCGATAACAAAATAATTGTTATATATGGAAAAGTTAGCAACATTGAATTTGATGGAATAAAAGTAACGGCTCAATTTAATTGCCTATTAAATATCGGAAGCTTGTTCTTTAACGATCCGGCTGATCTAAACAATACATTCAATACAGTTCGCCTACAGTCTTATCGGACCCATTGGGCTGTAAGGAATGGCGACGCATTCCAGGTACTTGACAAAATAGCCATCAAGAGGCCGGATTTACGCCAGAGAATTATTGAGCTTAAGTTCAATCCAGAAGCCAAACCCGCAATCGAACCGCCGACCAGATCAAAGAACACTATTGCAACAGCAGAGTCTGTGGCAAAGTTCTTAGAGGCACTATTTACCCAAACTAGTGACAACTACACAGAAGTATTTTTTCGTGGACACGAAGATGAAAGTTATGAAATGACCCCATCATTGCTTCGCAAAAGAAGTAATGGATCGTGGATATATATGCCAAACGAGGACAAACTTTGTAAGGAGCTAATTATTGCGCATTATGATGAGTTCAAAGATGACCAATATTGTTTTGATAGGTTGGTCCGTATGCAACACTATGGATTACCCACAAGACTTCTTGATATTTCGATTAACCCACTTGTTGCTCTTTTTTTCGCCTGCCTTGGCAAAGAAGAAATAGATGGAGAGGTTGTTATATTTAAAATAAAAAAAGATAAAGTAAAGTATTTTGATTCCGATACCGTTAGCTGTATTTCAAATTTGTCAAATCTTTCAATTGAACAAAAGGACTGCATTAATCAAAACTTGGATATAGAGCTTTTTAATAAAAGTTCGGTTGGGCAGAAATTACTGCATTATATTAGGTCAGAGAAAGGTTTCTTTGAAAGTAGAATAATACCTACCGATCTAGCGTCCATAGTTTGCGTTAAGGCAAAAAGAAACAACTCACGCATAAAGTCTCAATCTGGTGCATTTTTGCTTTACGGGCATGAGGTTGCCTTACCGGAATCCGGAACAGAAGGCATAGAAATACGGCGCATAAATATAAAGAATAAAAAGAAAATACTAGAGCAGTTAAACAGTATAAACATCAATGCAACAACTGTATACCCCGGAATGGATGAGACTTCAAAAAACTTAAGGGATGCATACGCCATTCATGACCTATGAATAATAAATTTAATTAATTCATGCCCGCCCCCTCACTCCACCCGGTGCCCCTCCAACCGCCGCCGCGCTGCTTCTTCCTCGGCGCGGCGTTTTTCCTTTTCCGCCTTGGTCTGGCCGAATTTAACGCGGTTTTCGGCGGCCTGGATTTCGCGGTCGGCCTTGGCCTTGGCTTTGCGGGCGCGGTTGAGATTCACGATTTCGCCCATTTCATTTCCTATCCTGTCGAGCGACGGTTCTATAGGTTAAGACCCGAGCGGCAGTGGAAGGCAAGAGGGATGGGCTGGGCGTGAAGCGGATCGCGGTGACCCTGGGGCTGACGCTGGCCCTGCTGATCCTGGTGGTGCTGGTGGGACCGTCGCTGGTGCCGTGGAATGAGTTCCGGGCGCGGGCGGCGGATGTGCTGGCCGAACTGACGGGGCGGCAGGTGGTCATTGATGGCGACCTGAACCTGACCCTGTTGCCCGTGCCGACCCTGACCGCCGCCGATGTCCGGCTGCTGGATAAGGGCGAGCCGCTGGCGCGCGTCGGGCGGGTCGCCATGCAGGTGCGGCCCTGGCCCCTGCTGCAAGGTCAGGTTCATATCCAGCATCTGGCCCTGAACGAGGCGGAGATGCGGGCCATCCTGCCCGCCGATGGCCCTGCCCGCTGGCCCATCGCCCTGTCATCGCTGGGTGGTGCGGTGCAGGTGGAGGGGGTGAGCCTGTCGGCAGGGTCGCTGGCCCTGGAACGCGCGGGCGGCGATGTCATCCGGTTGGCCGGCTTGGCCGGCGAATTGTCGGCGGGCGGGCCATTGGGCCCGTTCGAGGTGACGGCCACGGGATCGCTGGACGGCGCGCCGGCCCGGTTCAGCCTGAATGCCGCGCGCAAATCCGCCAATGGGGCGGTGCCGGTGCGCGCCGTTTTGGCGCTGACCGATGCCAAGGCCGAACTGCGCTTCACCGGCAATCTGCCGCCGGCGGGGGGGGATCTGCGGCTTGAGGGTGATGTCGCGCTGCAGGGGCCGGATGCGGCCCCCGTGCTGCGGCTGGTGCAGCATCTGGCGGGGATGGAACTGCCCGCCGACGCCATGGGCGGCACCGGGGATGGGGCGGGCAAGGCCCCTGCCCTGTCGCTGCGCGGGCGGTTGTCGCTGTCCAGACAGAATGCCGGCATGGACGGGATTGAGCTGCAATGGGGCGACAGCCGCGCGACCGGCAGTGTGGAAATCCCGCGCGGGGGCGATGGGGTGGGCGCCGTGGTGCTGGCCTTTACGGCACTGGACCTGGATGGGTTGGGCCGGGACCTGCCGGGCCTGTCGCCCTGGCTGCTGCGCGCCAATCTGACGCTCGATTTGCTGGCCGATCAGGGGCGGTGGCGCGGGGATATATTGCGCGACCTGCGGCTGGTCGGGCGGCTGGGCGGCGGGGTGCTGGGCGATGCGGAACTGTCGGCCACCCTGCCCGGCAGCACGGCCCTGACCCTGAAAGGGGCGGCGGATTTCAGCGGGGAACAGCCCGTGCTGGGCGCCGATCTGGACCTGAAATCCGACAGCGTGCGCGACACGCTGGCCTGGGCCGGGGTGGGGATGGAGACAGTGCCCCTGGAACGGCTGCGCCAGGCGCGGCTGACGGGGCGGCTGTCGGGCAAGCCGCAGGATATGGCCCTGACGGATGCCAAAGGCAGCGTCGATACGACGGGGTTCAGCGGCGCTGTTACGCTGTCGCGACGTGACCGGACGGGCCTGGGCCTGCGGCTGGATTTGGACCGGCTGGACCTTGACGCCTATCGCACCAAGGAAGCGCCGCCGCTCTGGCCCGTGTTGAAGCCGCTGCTGGCGGATATCGACCTGACGCTGGAGGGCAAGGCGGCGCAGTTGGTGGTGGAGGGCCTGCCCATCGAGGGGCTGGTGCTGGATGCAGGCTGGACCGGCGGGGCGCTGACCCTGCGCGATGGCGCGGCGAACGGCGTGGCCGGCATCAAGGTGAAGGCCAGCGGCCATTTGTCGGACAAGGAGGGGGAGGCATCGCACCTGACCCTGACGGGATCGGGTACGACGCTGGCCCCGCTGCTGCGCGCCCTGGGCCGGCCTGATCCGGTGCTGGCCGAACGGTTGGGGCCTGTTGCAGTGGAGGCACGGCTGGTCGGCGATGCCGCCAAACTGTCGGTCGATATCCGCGCCGATGCCCTGGGCGGCACGACGCAACTGGGCGGCAGCATCGGCAACCCCACGGCGCGACAGGATGCGCAGCTGGATGTGAAGCTGCGCAGCACGCTTCCCGACAGTGCCAATCTGCTGCGCCTGCTGATGCCCGATTGGCGGCCGGCGGGGGCGCTGGGTTCGCTGGACCTTTATGCCGGCATCACGGGGCCGCTGTCGGGCACGTTGGTGCTGGACGGGGTGACGGGGCAGTTTGCGGGACACAATGTGAACGGTGCGCTGACCTGGGTGCCGGCGCCGGCGGACGGCTCTGCGGCGGCGCGGCTGGATGGCAAACTGTCGCTGTCGGTGCTGGATGCCGATCTGGTGATCCCGGCCCTGACGCGCGATGGCGACAGTAGGGAGTTGGGCTGGGACCTGGGCTGGACCCGCCGTCTGAATGGCAAGCTGGATGTGAGCGTGCCGCAACTGACCCTGGGCGGGGAGAAGCTGGGCAATGTCAGCCTGCCGCTGATCATTGGCAATGGCCTGATCCGGGTGGAGGGTGCGGCGGGCCGCTGGCAGGGCGGCGATGTCACCCTGACCGGTGCCCTGGAACAGACGGAACGATCTGGGCTGGCCACGGATGAGGAGCCGGGTCCGGTGCCCCTGTCGGGATCGGTCAATCTGGCCATCAAGGATGCGGTGACGCCCGGCTGGCTGGCTGGCCCGTCGCTGGGCATTGGCGGGGGGCGGTTCGACCTGTCGCTGACGGGCACGGGGGCCGGCACCACGCCGCGCGCGCTCCTGTCCGCCCTGGCCGGGGAAGGCAAGGCCAGCCTGCGTGATGGCTCCATCACAGGGCTGGATCTGGCGCTGGTGGGCAAGAAACTGTCCGAAGGCGGGCCGAAGGGGCCGACACAGCTGCGCACCGCCCTGCGCGCCAAGGGGGTAACGGGTTTCGACAGCCTGTCACTGTCCTTCACCCTGGCCGACAAGGTGGCGGCATTGAGCGGGATTGAGGCGGCGGGGCCGGCGGGGCGGATAACGGGGGCCGGTCGCTGGTCCTGGGCCAAGCGTACCCTGGATCTGGGCCTGACGGTCACGCCGGCCAGCCCGGCGGACGCGCCGCCCATGGCCATCAACCTGACCGGGCCGGACCAGTCCAGCGTCCGCACCCTGGACGTGGCCGCCGCCGATGCCTGGCTGGGCAAGCGGGAGGCGGAAAGGCTGACCAAACAGGCCGCCGCAGCCGAAGCGGCAGAAGCCGCCAAGGCCAAGGCGGCGGAGGCGGCAAAGCCCAAGCCCCCTGCCCCGGCGGCACCCAAGCCGCAGCCGGCACCGCCGCAGAAGCCGGCGGCCAAGCCGGAAAAGGACGGAACCGTGCAGGGAATCCTCGACCGGTTGAAAGGGAACCCTTGATTTGGAAGTCGAATGGGTATTCAAGTCCTAACCGACGGAACCATGAGCGCAGCAGGGAGTGAGTGCCATCATGTTGAAGGGTAAGGTTGCCATCATCACCGGCTCCACCAGCGGCATCGGCCTGGGTGTTGCGCGCAAGCTGGCAGCGGCGGGTGCCGATATCGTGCTGAACGGCTTTGGTGATGCGGCGGAGATCGAGGCGGTGCGCAGCGGCATCGAGACCGATTTCGGCGTCAAGGCCCGCTATTCCGCCGCCGACATGACCAAGCCGGACCAGATCAAGGCCATGGTGGATGAGACGGTGGCGACGCTGGGCTCCGTCGATATCCTTGTCAATAATGCCGGTATCCAGCATACAGCGCCGGTCACGGAATTCCCCGTTGAACGCTGGGACAGCGTCATCGCCATCAATCTGTCGGCGGTGTTCCACGGCATCCAGGCCGCCTTGCCGCATATGCAGGCCAAGGGCTGGGGCCGCATCATCAACATCGCGTCGGTGCATGGGCTGGTGGCCAGCGTCAACAAGGCGGCCTATGTCGCGGCCAAGCATGGCGTCATCGGCCTGACCAAGGTGGTGGCGCTGGAAAATGCTGAAAGTGCCATCACCTGCAACGCCATCTGCCCCGGCTGGGTGCTTACGCCGCTGGTGCAGAAGCAGATCGACGCCCTTGCCGCACGCGAAGGGATCAGCGAGGCCGAGGCCAAGGTCAAGCTTCTGTCGGAAAAGCAGCCGTCCAAGCAGTTCACGACGCCCGAGGAACTGGGCGATCTGGCCGTTTTCTTGTCGTCCCCCGCCGCCGCCAACATCAAGGGTGCCGCCATGACCGTGGATGGCGGCTGGTCGGCGCAGTAACTATCCCTTACGTTGTCTGTTCCTGTCTTCCTCCAGTTAAAGTTCATCATGACCCGATCCAAATCCGTTGTTCGCCCCCGTATCGGTCTTGCGTTGCAGGGGGGTGGGTCGCATGGGGCCTTTACCTGGGGGGTGCTGGACCGGCTGCTGGAACTGGATCGGCTGGAGGTGGAGGCCATCTCCGGCACCTCCGCCGGGGCCATGAACGGTGCCCTGATGGCCTATGGCTGGCTGACGGGCGGTCCGCAGGCGGCGCGCGATCTGCTGTACCGGTTCTGGCGGCGCGTCGCCAAGGCCAACGCCTTCGGCCCACTGTCGCCATCCTTCCTGACGCAACTGACGGGCAATCCCAATGTGGAGGCGCACCCGGTCTATGCCGGGTTTGACCTGATGATCCGCATGATGTCGCCCTATCAGTTCAACCCGCTGGGGCTGAACCCGCTGGCCGATGTCCTGGAAGGGCTGATCGATTTCAAGGTGCTGCGCGAGGCGGCGGAAATGCGCCTGTTCGTTAGCGCGACCAACGTGGCGCGCGGGCGCATGCGCCTGTTCCAGGGCAAGGATCTGTCGGTGGATTGCCTTCTGGCCGCGGCCTGCCTGCCCTTCCTGTTTCAGGCGGTGCGGATTGAGGATGAGCATTACTGGGACGGGGGCTATATGGGCAATCCCGTGCTGGACCCGTTGATCAAGCAGTGCCGGACCAACGATATCCTGATCGTGCAGGTCACGCCCATCGAACGGCCCGACGTGCCCAAGGCCCCGACCGCCATTGTCGACCGCATGAATGAGGTCAGCTTCAATTCCATCTTCCTGCGGGAATTGCGCTCGATCGAGTTGGTGAACCGGCTGCTGGCCAAGGGGGCGATGACGGAAGAAGCCTCTGGCATGCGGTCCATCCATCTGCACCGGATCGAGGCGGAGGAACGGATGGGCCATCTGGGCGTGTCCAGCAAGCTGAATGCCGATTGGGGCTTTCTGTCCGACCTGCGCGACACGGGCCGGGCGGCGGCCGATGAATGGCTGGCCCGGCATGAGAAGGATTTGGGCAAGCGCAGCAGCTTTGAGACGGGGCCGCTATTCGTGTGAGGCAGCGTTTCGTCGCATGCGCTTTGCTTATGCGACCTACGACAGTAACAAGCCTGCTTCGTAGGTCGCATAAGCGGACCGCATGCGACAAGCAAATCCCTGTGACGGCCATCACAGGCCGATACAGTTGCCCCCTATGTCGGACATGACAAACATGCTATAGCGGCGCTTCCTCAGCATCCAAACACAACAAGGCTGCAATGGCTTGGATATCAAACGACCCCGAACGGGGTTTTTTCGGGCATCCGCGTGGTCTGGCGCCCCTGTTCTTCGCCGAGATGTGGGAACGCTTCTCCTTCTACGGCATGCGCGCCCTTCTGACCCTCTATTTGGTCAAGCATTTCCTCTATAGCGACGGGACCGCCGGCTTCATCTATGCCAGCTACGCCTCCCTGAACTATGCGATGCCCGTGATCGGCGGCCTGATCGCCGACCGTTATCTGGGCAGCCGCAAGGCGGTTATGCTGGGCGCCATCCTGCTGGTCTGCGGCCATATCGGCATGGCCTTCGAAGGCGCGCCCGCCCAGGTGATCGACGGTGTCGTGGTACGTCAGTCGCCCTATGACCAGATCATGTTCCTGTCGCTGGCCTTCATCATCACCGGCGTCGGCTTCCTTAAGTCGAACATCTCGACCATGGTCGGCAAGCTGTATGGCAGCAAGGATGACCCGCGCCGTGACCCCGGCTACACGATCTTCTACATGGGCGTGAACCTGGGCTCGTTCTTCTCCACCATCGCCTGCGGTTACCTGGGCGAGACCTATGGCTGGAAATACGGCTTCGGTCTGGCCGGCATCGGCATGGTATTCGGCCTGATCGTGTTTGCGCGCGGCACCAAGTGGTACCGCAACTCCGAAGCGCCCGATCCGGTTAAACTGACCAAGCCGCGCGCCTTCGGCCTGTCGCTGGAATGGATGATCTATATCGCCGCTGTCATCGGCGTGATCATCAACTGGCAGCTGGTGCAGAACCATCACGTCGTCGGCTCCCTGCTGCTGTCCGTCGTGGCGCTGGTTGTGGTCGGCCTGATCTGGTTCTCCATCACCCAGTGCACGAAGATCGAGCGTGACCGCCTGATCGCCATGATGGCGATGATCTCGCTGTCGGTGGTGTTCTGGACCCTGTTCGAACAGGCTGGCACCTCGCTGACCCTGTTCGCTGACCGTAACTCCGACCGGTCGCTGTTCGGCCTGATCATTCCGGCCTCGGTGGTGCAGGTCTTCAACCCGATGTTCATTGTGCTGCTGGGCCCGCTGTTCAGCTGGGGCTGGGTGGCGCTGGCCCGTAAGGGGCTGGAGCCGTCCACGCCGATGAAGTTCGGTCTGGCCATCATCCAGGTGGCGCTCGGCTTCGGCGCGCTGGTCATCGGTGGTGCTGTTGTGGGTGAGGATGCACAGACCGGCCTGATCTGGCTGGTGCTGGCCTATCTGCTGCACACGACCGGTGAGCTTTGCCTGTCGCCCGTCGGCCTGTCCATGATCAGCCGCCTGTCGGTGGCCCGCATCACGGCCATGATGATGGGTGTGTGGTTCCTGTCGTCGGCTGGCGCCCACTATCTGGCGGGCTTCATCGCGTCGATGGCCAGCGCCAGTGCCGAGGGCGGTGCCGTCCTGTCGCCGCAGGAAAGCCTGAAGGTCTATACGGGCGTGTTCTACGACCTGCTGATCTGGGCCGGTGGCATCGGCGTTGCCGTCTGCGTCGCCTCCCCGCTGATCCGCAAGCTGATGCACACGGACGCGGCCGACATGCACACGGTGGAAAAGGGCAGCAAGGCTGCCTGATCTCGTCCGGCATGTTTGATAAGTGAAGGGGCCGTCCGGGGTGATCCGGGCGGCCCTTTTGTTTTATACAATTCCTCAGTCGCCGACCTCCAACGGTCAGAACTTTGACCGTTGGTTTTATCCCCGCAAACTGGCCAGCAGGGCATGGTCCGTCATGTCGAACCCGATGGGTGTGACGCTGATTTCCCGGCGGCGGAGCGCACCGATATCGGTATCATCCGCGCCCTGCCCCGGATGGCGGCGGATAGACAGCCAGTGATAGGGGAAGCCGCGCGTATCCTCCCGGCTTTCCACACCCATCACCATGCTGCCCGGCGGGGCCTGGCGCGTGACGCTGACGCCTGTCACCTCTTCCGGGTCCACATCCGGAAAGTTCACGTTCAGCACGCTGGCGGGGGCGGTGCCGAAGCGACGCACGATGGCTTCCAGGCCGGATATGGCCGTCTTCCAGCGCACATTTCTGCGGTCGCGCCAGGCCTGGCTGACGGCATAGGCCGGAACCCCGCATAGCCGCGCCATGATGGCGGCGCTGACGGTCCCGGAATAGCCCACCTCCTCCCCGATATTGGCGCCCCGGTTGATGCCGGAAAACACGATGTCGGGCGGATTGTCCTTCAGGATGTGGCTAAGCCCGATCACGACACAGTCGCTGGGCGTGCCGGTGACGGCAAAGCGGCGGGGGCCACGTTCCAGGACGCGCAGGGGGCCATGCAGGCTGATGGCGCGCGACACGCCCGACTGGTCATGTTCGGGGGCCACCACCCAGACCTCCACCGCCAGCGGTGTCACCGCCTCGATCAACGCCGCCATGCCCGGCGCGTCGATCCCATCATCATTGGTCAGCAGCGCACGGGTGAACAGGGGGGCGGTCGGGGCTTGCATGGCGGGTCCGGACATGATGGTTAGAGGCAACGCCCATTCAAATCGAACAAGCGTTTGAAGTCGAGCACGAACAGGACCGGAAGACCATGGAAGAACGCCTGCCCACCCATCTGTTCGTGCAAAGCCATCTCTGGCGGCTGTCGGCGGCGGGCGTGCCCACCTATGTGCTGCGCAAGGGAGAGCGGGAAAGCGGGCTGATCCTGTTGAAGATCACAGTGCCGTTCCAGGGTAGCCGCATGTTCAGCCAGGGCCGCGACATCAATGGCAAGCTGGGCTGGCAGCCGGGGGCCAATGGCGAGATGATCGACGAAATGGCCGCACGGGAATTCGTGGAACGCCATGTAAAGCGCGATCCCGACCTCTGGGTGATCGAGGTGGAAACGCGCGATGGCAGCAATCCGTTTCACGAGAATTGAGCTGTTTTCGGTTGACCGGAAACAGCGCCGGCGGCGACTGCCGCCGCGCGGCACGTGCCGCGAAAGCCAAGCTGCGGATGCAGCGCCGGCGATTGAGGAACAGATAGCTTTAACCTGACGCAACCCTGCCCCCCGCGCGCTTTTTCTTGCGGGGACAGAAAATTTCGTGAATTCAGGCGCGGAATCCTGATCGAACCCCAGACATTGGTTCCGCAACCCATGAAACATCCTGCCTACCGCTACGCCCGTATTCTGTCCGCGACGACCGCCCTTCTGGCCCTGTCGCTTCCCGCCATGGCAGAAACGGCGCTTGACGAGATTGTCGTCACCGCCACCCGCCGCGCCACCGCCATCCGCGATGTCCCGGCCAGCGTGTCCCGCGTGGACCGCAATGATTTTGAGGCCAAGGCAACCCGTTTCATCGGGGAAGAATTGCGCGGCCTGCCCGGACTGGTCGTTAAGACCAACGACCAGGGCACCTACACCGACATCACCATCCGCGGCGTGCCCAACCGGGTGCATAACGACACCATCACGGTCCTGATGGACGGCGTGCCCTTCGTCACGGGCGATGATGAGGTGGACCTGGAACAACTGCCCTTCGGCGTTGTCGGACAGGTCGATGTGGTACGCGGGCCCACCAGCGCCCTTTATGGCCGTGGCGCCATTGCCGGCACCATCAATTACATCACGCGTGAGGTCACCGACGAGCCGCTGTCCCAGGCACAGGCCGGCTACGGCTCTCACGACTGGTGGAACGCCGCCGCCATGGTGCAGCGGGCCACGGGCGATGTCGGCGCCATCCTGATCTCCGCCCAGGCGCAGGGGTCCGATGGCTGGCGCGACCGTACCGAGCGGGAGGAACAGACCCTGTTCGTGAAACAGCGCCTGGACCTGACCGACACCACGACCCTGAACCTGACCGGCACCTATGTGAACACCGAACAGGGGCTGGCAGGCGAATTGCCGACCGACGCGAACGGCATCCCCGTGGCCCTGCCCGGTGGCCGCGAAGGCAACTGGAACCAGGATGGCGCCGGCTTTGACAAGCGGATGTGGACGGGCACGGCGGTCCTGTCCAGCGACGTGACAGATGACGTCACCAGCACCACCCGCCTGCACGCGCGCCACGCCAACACCGCCGGTCGCCAAGGGTTTTTCAATCCGTATGACCCGGCCAGCGGCACCGTGAATTTCACCGGCTTCCGCGTGGATGGCAGCACCGACACCTATTTTGCCGAACAGCAGGTGGATGCGCGCCTGGATGATACGTGGCGCGTTCTGGCCGGTGTGTCGGCAGAGCAGGTGGAGGCCCACCATATAGAAACCTGGACCGGGGAGTTTGATTTCGGCCCCCGTTTCTATACCCAGCGTCGCAACGCCCAGACCGGCGCGCATGTCGATGCCAATCTGTGGCAGTCGGATTACCTGCTGAACGCCAATGCCCGCAACCGCACCCAGGCGGCCTTTGCGCAGGTCGATGGCGATTGGGGCGAGGTGGCGGCCAGTGTCGGCGCGCGGCTGGACCGGTTTCAACGCAAGGTGCATTACGGCCCGTCGGGCAGTGGCTATGGCCCCGACCCGGAGGTCACCGTCAAGGACAGCGACAGCCATATCAGCCCCAAGGCATCGCTGCGCTGGCGGGTCAGTGATCTGGTCACGGCCTATGCCGCGTTTGGCGAGGGGTTCAGCCCCGGCTTCGGTCCCATCTGGTCCTTCCGCAACCGCAACAAGGACCTGAACCCCGAAATCGCCCGCAATATTGAAGGGGGATTGAAGGGCCAGACGGCGGATGGGCGCTTCACCGCCAGCATCACCGCCTATCAGCTTCGCCGCTCCGACCTTCTACAGCTTCTGCCTGTCGGCGGGTCTGCCCGGACCATCAATAATGGTCGGCAGCGGTCGCGCGGGGTGGAGGTGGAGGCATCCGCCGATCTGGGTAACGGTACGGCGCTGAACCTGACCTATGGCTTTACCGAAGCCATCTGGACAGAGAACGCCTTCCTGGAGCCGGACACCAACCGGCCCTTCGATTTCACCGGCAAGGATGTGGCGGGTGTGCCCCGGCATGCCGGGCGGGTGGAGATTGTACAGGCTGTGCCGGATGTCCCCGTCACCCTGCGCGCCTGGGCCGATATCTCCGGCGATTACGCCTATGACGGGGCCAACAGCCGTAAGGCCGGCGGCTATATGCTGACCAATGCCGCCATCACCTGGGCGGCGCTGGACGGGCTGGACCTGACCCTCACGGGGCGCAACCTGTTCGACCGCAAGGTCAACAATGTTGTTGCCAATAATGACGGTCCCTTTGCCTATTTCCCGCAGCCACCGCGGGAATGGGTGCTGATGGGGACTGTGCGGTTCTGACGATAACCAGCGAAACGGGCCGGAGATACCGGCCCGTTTTTTTTGATGCTGAGTGACACCGGTAACAATGTGACACATGATCAGACTAGGAAACCGGTGTCATGTGTGATTTACTCGGGGCTTGAGAGATGGCCGGCAGAGCCATCCATGGAGTGAAGCCCGGAGACGTTCGAATGACCATCGCCGCTTTCAAGCGTGCCCTGATCTGTGCCTGCCTGCCGCTGATGCTGGCCCTGCCCGGCCATGCCCAGCCCGCCACCAGCAGTCCCGCCGCGCAGGAGGCCGTTCAGGCCCCCAGCCGCGCGGAAATCCTGGCGACCATGAAGCGGGCGGCCACGTTCATGATGGATGAGGCTGCCGTCAATGGCGGCTATGTCTGGCAATATCTGCCCGACTTTTCCCGCCGCTGGGGTGAGTTGGAAGCCAACAAAACCATGATCTGGGTGCAGCCGCCGGGCACGCCCACCATGGGACACCTGTTCCTGGATGCCTGGCACGCTACGGGTGATGGCTGGTACCTGGATGCCGCCATGAAGACGGCGGACGCACTGATCAAGGGACAGCTGGACAGCGGCGGCTGGAACTATGTCATCGATACGGCCGGCGAGGACTCGCTCAAGCGCTGGTACGACACCTATGGCAAGAATGCCTGGCGGATGGAGGAATTCCACCATTATTACGGCAACGGCACCTTTGACGATGCCGGCACCGCCGAGGCGACACAGTTCCTGCTGCGCCTGTACCTGGAGAAGAAGGACAAGGGCATCAAGAAGGCGCTGGACAAGGCGCTGGGCTTCATTCTGAACGCCCAATATCCCAATGGCGGCTGGCCACAGCGTTTCCCCCTGGTCAAGGATGGCGGCCTGCATGGCAAGCCGGACTATACCGGCTACATCACCTTCAATGATGATGTGTCGGGAGAAAATCTGGAGGTGCTGGTCTTCGCCTATCAGGTGCTGGGCGATAAAAAGCTGATCGACCCGATCCGCCGTGGCATGGATATCTTCATCGCCACGCAGCAGCCGCAGCCGCAGCCCGCCTGGGGCCTGCAGCACCGCACCACCGACCTGAAGCCAACCGGTGCCCGCACCTATGAGCCGGAAGCCTTCGCCACCCATACGACAGCCAACAATATCAAGCAGTTACTGAACTTCTACCGCCTGACCGGCGATGCGAAATATCTGGCACGGGTGCCGGAGGCGCTGGATTGGCTGGATAAGGTGCAGTCACCGCCCAGCCTGCGCACCCAGGGCCGCACGCACCCGACCTTCCTGGCAATCGGCACCGATAAGCCGCTATATCTGCATCGGCGCGGGTCGAACGTGGTCAATGGTGAATATTACACCAGCGACAGCCCGAATGAGGTGATCGCCCATTACGGGTCCTTCCGGACAATCGATACGCAGACATTACGGGCCGAATATCAGAAGCTGGCGGCCATGAAGGGCGAAGAAATTTCCAAGGGCTCGCCCATGCTGGCCAAGCCCGGCACCTACAAACTGCCCCGCTATTTCACGCTGCGCGATGTCGATGTCTTTGACATGATGAAGACGGACAATGCCGAGAAGGTGGCGGGTGCCGACAAGCTGGCCGATCTGATCCGGGGCCTGAATCCGCGCGGGTATTGGCCGGTAAAGCTGACCGCCGTATCGAACCCTTATATCGGCGACGGGCCGGCCACGCCGACGGGGGGTGAATACCGGGCGACGCGTGTGGGCGACCTGTATGACACCTCCCCCTACAATGCCGATTACCCGGTGGAAGGCATCTCCACCGCCGCGTTCGTCAAGAATATGGGCGAACTGATCAAGGCGCTGGGCCAGTAAGGGCCGGCGTCAGATATCCAGATCCACCTGATGGCTGTCCGGGGTGACGGCCATCAGGGCGTGGATATAGTTGGAAATCTTGGTGGCCCGTTCGCTGTGCAAACCCAACAGGATTTGCATCTGCTGCGCCAGTTGTACCGCGTCGACCCCATCGCTGACCGCCGCAAGGGCCGCAGCTTCTGCCTGTATCTCTTCCTCCGCCGTCATGGCGGCCAGGGTCTGATCGGGCGTTGGCGGCGGCGGTGGCGGGTGGTCTGGCGCGTGATCGGGCTGCCGGTCGGCGAAGCGGCCCAGATTGTTGCGGATACGCTGCTTCTGCGGCGTGGTCAGGTCGGGCAGGCTTTCGACCTCGTCCATCACCAGATCGATCAGGCGATGGCGAAGGCTGCGCCCTTCCCGTCCCTTTTCCTCCCGCCGCGGCCGTTCCTCAATCCGGTTGACGCCCAGAACATGCCGATCCTTCGACGGCGGCGTCACCGGCGTGGGCAGTCGCTGCAAAGGGGGCGTATAGAAAGCCATGCGCCAGCTTACCACGCCGTATCCGATTGGAAATGCGCTGGTTTCGGGCGTTTCAGGGGCTTAGGTGCCCGCGTGGTGCATGATGGTTACGGACGGCGTACCCCAAAGGCGGGATGCAGCAGCCTGTCCCCAGGCTTTATCCCCAGCTTGGCCGACAGCCCGCCATTCAGTTCCAGCACCGCCAGCGCCGGCCCGGCGGACGGCAGCGGGGTGAGGTCCAGGGGCTTGCCATGCTGGATGTTCAGGATATAGCCGTTGGCATCGATGAAGATGATATCCAGCGGGATCAGGGTGTTCTTCATCCAGAAGGACAGTTTGCCTTCCTGATCATTCAGGAACAGCATCCCCTTCTCATCCGCCATCTTCTCTACGAACATCAGGCCGATGGCCTGCTGCTGCGGGGTCAGGGCCAGATCGACATTGAAGCTGTGGCGCTGCCCACCCTTGGTTTCAATCACCAGATTGTCGCGGTTCAGTCCCGTCTGCGGCCCCATCTGGGCGGCGGCATCGGGCATGGCGGCGGGCAGAATGACGGGGGACAGGGACAGCAGCAGGGCAAGGGCCAGACGGCGCAGCAGCATGATGGATCCCAGCGGGGGTTAAGATAGGTTCTATCTTACCATAGGTCGCGGACGGATGCTGCGGCCTGCCGCACCATGTCGCGGATCGGCCCCTCATGCGGCGGATCGGCCAGCGTTTCCATCCAGCGGCGGGGCGGATTGCGCCCTTCCCGCCGTTCCCAGGTCAGGGATTTCAGCACGTCCGAAGCCGCCGGGGTCAGCGGAGCCTCCAACGGGTCGATCCCGTTCAGCACGGCCCAGATGCCGGCCCAGGCACGACCCACCGACCAGGGATTATAACCGCCACCGCCAACCACGATGGTTCGCGGGGCCAGCCCAACCAGATCACCAACCGCGCGCCACAGCGCGCGGTTGGACAGGGACAGGCGCGACAGGGGATCATCGGCCAAGGCGTCAGCGCCGGTCTGGATCATCATGGCCTGCGGGCGGAAGGCGACGGCCAGCGGGATGATCGCTTCCTCCACCACATGGCGGAATTCGTCATCATTCACGCCGGGGGGCAGCGGGATATTGCGGGCCATGCCACCGGCCCGGTCATCCAGCTTGCCCGTGTGCGGCCAGCGCCCTTCCTCATGCGTGGAAATGGTCAGGACGCGTTCATCATCATGGAAGGCATCCTGCACGCCATCGCCATGATGGGCGTCGAGATCGACATAGAGGATGCGGTCCAGCCCCTGATCCAGCAGCGCCATGATGCCCAGGACAGGCGCATTGAAGAAGCAGAAGCCGCTGGCGCGGGCCGGGCGGGCATGGTGCGTGCCGCTGGCCGGGGAATGCACGACACCCCCGTCCCGCACCAGATCTGCTGCCAGGATGGCGGCACCGGCGGCGATGGCGGGACGGCGATACATTTCCGGGAAGACGGGATTTTCCAGCTTGCCCAGCGCATAGCGCAGGGCCGTATCCAGATCGACCTTCTGGTCCCGCTCTGCCCGCTGCACCGCCGCGATATAGTCGCGGTCATGGAAACGGGCCAGTTGTTCTGCCGTCGCCATCGGGCTGTCGAGATAGACGGCATCATCCAGCCAGCCCATGGCGCGGGCCAGATCGGTTGCCACCGACACGCGCGGAATGGAAAGCGGGTGTTTCTTGCCGTAACTGGAATGGCGATAGATTTCACCGCCCAGATAAAGCGGGCGTAGCGTGGCGACGGATGAGAGGAGCGGGGCGGCGCTGTCGGGCATGATGAATGCAACTTATGTTGCGCCGCCGCATGGCACAAGAGGCGGAATATTATTTCACGGCCTCATGGTCGTACGAAAAGACCCGCGCCAGTTTCCAGCCGTCGGCCTCTAGTCGCCAGAACTGGCTGAACTTGGCCCTTCCCACCAGCTTTTCCGGCCCATTTCCTTGCCGCTCATAGAAGACATGCTCGCCTTGCTGGAACACACCGACGCCGGCAATCGGGTGCAGGGTCATGCTGCCCGCCACCAGTTCGCGCCGCGACCGCCAGGCGTCGGGCGCCTTACGCCCCTCACACTGTTTGGTGTAGAGCTTGACCATGTCGGCGCCCGAGCGTGCGACTTCCCCGTCCTTGTCGTGATACATCTCGAAATCGGCGGTCAGCAAGGCGGCGGCCCGCGCGGGGTCGCATTTCTCAAAGAACAGGTCGAAGAATTCGGCATCGACCTTTTCAATGGTCGCGCGCAGGGCCGCACCTTCGGGCAAGGATGCCGCCGAAGCCGGAAATGACAGGCCCGCAAGCATGGCGGCTATCAGCAAGGTGCGGTGCATCGGAACGGCCTCCACAATCGATGGACCTTCACTCAACCGCATCCGGTTCGCACGGCCAAGGGCCGACCAGGGGGATCGTCAGGGTTCCAATCATTTCCTTGCGGCCCCCGCGGTGCTTTGCCATAACCAACCCACCTCACTGGGGGGAGCCGATGGTCGGCTGAGAGGTCCTGTACGGGACGACCCCTGGAACCTGATCCGGCTGATACCGGCGTAGGGACAGTGATCCATGAATGATGTTCCGGGGCCTGCTGCGGCCCCGCCCGCCCCCGCCATCCAGGTTTGCGACGCCGCCATCGGCTTTGGCGGGCGTCTGTTGTTCAGCGCGCTGTCGATGCAGGCACCGGGGGGCATGACAACCTGCCTGCTGGGTCCCAGCGGGGTTGGCAAGTCCAGCCTGCTGCGCCTGATCGCCGGGCTTTTGGCCGGTACAGGTACCGTCACCGCCGATGATGGCAAACCGCTGTCCGGTCGCATCGCCTGGATGGGGCAGCAGGATCTGCTGCTGCCCTGGGCCAGCGTGCTTGAGAATGTGACGCTGGGCGTCACGCTGCGCGGGGGCCGGGTCGGCGCCACGGAGCGGGCGCGGGCCATGGCCCTGCTGAACAATGTCGGCCTGGGGGACCGCGCGGGCGACCGCCCCGATGCCCTGTCGGGTGGCATGCGGCAACGCGCGGCCCTGGCCCGCACCCTGTTCGAGGACCGGCCCATCGTCCTGATGGATGAGCCTTTTTCAGCGCTGGACGCCATCACCCGGCTGGATATGCAGGATCTGGCGGCGCGGCTTCTGTGCGACCGGACCGTCATCATGGTGACGCATGACCCGATGGAGGCGTTGCGCTTGGGTCATCAGGTCCTGGTGTTGACCGGCAGCCCGGCACGGCTGTCCACACCGCTGACCCCGGCTGGCGACACGCCGCGCCCGCCGGATCAACACGCGTTGCTGACGCAGCAGGGTGAATTGCTGTCACGCCTGCGCGGCGGGGAGACGGCGGTATGAAGGCCGGCGGTTTCCTACGCGGTATCGTGACATTTGCGGGGCTGATCCTGGCCTGGGCACTGCTGGTGCGGCTGGCGGACCTGCCGCATTTTATCCTTCCGGGGCCGGAACGGGTGGCGCTGCGTCTGGTCGATGACTGGGCGCTGCTGGCCGAACATGCGGGATACACGCTGCTGGAAATCGTGCTGGGCCTGATCCTGGGCACGGTCTGCGGCGGGCTGGCGGCGCTGGCCCTGACGGCATCCGCCGCGGCCCGGCGCTGGCTGCTGCCGCTGCTGCTGGCCAGTCAGGCGGTGCCGGTCTTTGCCATCGCGCCGCTGCTAGTGCTGTGGCTGGGCTATGGCATGGCGTCCAAGGTGGCGATGGCCACCCTGATCATCTTCTTTCCCGTCACGGCCAGCTTCTTTGACGGGCTGCGCCGCACCGATCCCGGCTGGCTTGATCTGGCCCGCACCATGGGGGCCAGCCCCTGGGCGGTATTGCACCATATCCGCATGCCGGCGGCATTGCCGGCCCTGGGCTCCGGCCTGCGCATGGCCGCCGCCGTGGCCCCCATCGGGGCGGTGGTAGGGGAATGGGTCGGGGCGTCGGCGGGTTTGGGCTATCTGATGCTGCACGCCACCGCGCGGGTGCAGACCGACCTGACCTTCGCCGCCCTTCTCATTCTGGCGCTGCTGGCCGTCGGCCTGTGGCTGCTGGTCGATCTTACCGTTCGCCGGGTATTGCCCTGGCTGCCTGACAGCGTGATGAGCAAGGAAGAGAGATGATGAAGATGCGTTGGATGCGCGCGGTGGCCGTGGCCGCCGCCATGACGGCCAGTGCGGCAGGCACCCTGCCCGCCCTGGCGCAGGACAAGATGACGGTGCTGCTGGACTGGTTCGTAAACCCGGACCATGGCCCGCTCTATGTCGCGCAGGAAAAGGGCTACTTCAAGGATGAAGGCCTGGCGGTGGAGATGATCGCGCCCGCCGATCCCAACGACCCGCCGCGTCTGGTCGCCGCCGGCCAGGGCGATATCGCCGTCTCCTATCAGCCGCAGCTGCATTTGCAGGTCGATGCCGGTCTGCCGGTGGTCCGCGTCGGCACCCTGGTCGCCACGCCGCTCAACACCGTCATCGTGCTGAAAGACGGGCCGATCAAGTCCATCAAGGATCTGAAGGGCAAGAAGGTCGGCTTCTCCGTCGGCGGGTTTGAGGATGCGCTGCTGGGCGCCATGCTGGAAAAGCACGGCCTGTCGCTGAAAGACATCACCCTGATCAACGTGAATTTCTCCCTATCGCCGGCCCTGTTCGCGGGTCAGGTGGATGCCATTGTCGGCGGCTACCGCAATTTCGAACTGAACCAGATGGCGATTGAAAAGAAGGAAGGCCGGGCCTTCTTCCCCGAAGAAGAAGGCGTGCCCGCCTATGACGAGCTGGTCTTCATTACTGCTAAGAACAAGGTGAACGACCCACGCATCGGCCGTTTCCTGAACGCCGTGGAACGCGGCACCCAGTTCCTGATCAACCATCCGGACGAGGCCTGGGGCCTGTTCATCAAGGGCCGCAAGGATTTGGATACGGAGCTGAACAAGCGCGCATGGAAGGACAGCATCGCCCGCTTCGCCCACAGCCCCCGCGCGCTGGACAATGCCCGGTATGAGCGTTTCGCGCAGTTCCTGAAGGCGCGCGGCCTGATTAAGACCACGCCGGACGTCGCCACCTACGCGGTTGAGGTAAAGTGAACCGGTCCGCTTGACAGGATCAGGCCGGAACAAGCAGACATGGTGCAGGGCCCTGTCCTGCCGTTCCGGCCGCCGCCCCAGCCTCGAGGTTCCATGATGGTGCAGACCGATCCCCGCCTTCTTTACATCGAGCTGATGAAGAAGTGTCTGACGGGATTGATCTATGAGGACCCCGGCTGCGGCCCCTATGGTCAGCCGTTCAGCCGGTTCCACCGTGAGGTGGGCCATGATTGGCCCCTGAAGGCCCATACGATGATCGGCGAGAAGCGGATGAATAATCTGCGCGACGCCGTCGTCCATGTGGTGCGGGAGAATATCCCCGGCGACCTGATCGAAACGGGTGTGTGGCGCGGTGGTGCCTGCATTTTCATGCGCGCCATCCTGGCCGCCCTGAATGTGACCGACCGCACCGTCTGGGTGGCTGACAGTTTCGAAGGGCTGCCGCCCATCAATGCCGAACAATATCCAGAAGACGCCAAGTACGACGATTTGTCGAAATACGCCGAACTGGCCATCAGCCTGGAAGAGGTGCAGGCCAATTTTCAGAAATACGACCTGCTGGACGATCAGGTAAAGTTCCTGAAGGGCTGGTTCAAGGACACGCTGCCCACCGCCCCCATCGAGAAACTGGCCCTGCTGCGCCTTGACGGCGACATGTATGAATCGACCATGGACGGGTTAACCAACCTGTACCACAAGGTTTCCCCCGGCGGGGTGATCATCGTCGATGATTACAACATCATCCCCGCCTGCAAGCAGGCAGTGCATGATTTCCGTGACGCGCACGGGATCACCGAACATATCCAGCCCATCGATTACTGCGCCGTCTTTTGGATCAAGGCTGGCGAGAAGCAGGGTTGACGGCGCGGACCGGCGGGGGAGTGATTTCCCTTCAGGCACGGATGAAATGAGGGTAAATTGCCCGCTGAACGGGTAAGGTACCCGTGTCACCACGCCTCATGGTTCAAATGACTGGCAATGGCGCCCGCCCCCCGAAACGTCACGATCCGCCGCCCACGCGGTATGGACAAGGCGGGCCGGTGCAGCCAAAAGCAGCCGGGTCACCACCGCATCACGCTCCCCCACCGACCCGGTACAGCACGGCACCGGCAGCGCAATTGAAGGGGGCCGCTCCCAAGAAAGTGCCAGACATGCCAAGAACTCCCGCCTTGGCCCCGCCAATTCAGCTAACGGCTAAGCCCGCACCTGCACGCCCGGCCCATTCAACGCCGTTCGGAACCCGGACCATCCAGAGGGCAGCTTTGGACCCGCCGGCATTCGATCTGCCAGCCTATATAAGGGAATTGCGGCGGGCCATGGCGGATGCAGCGGCGAAGATGGAGGTGCTTCGCGCCGCAATGGCCGCTCCACCGGCAGGATGCCGCTTCGTGTTCCGCGTCCATTTCACCACTCATTCCGTCCTGGATGTCGGCGGCGCCAAGGCCATATGGTCCAAAGCGGTTGAGGATCGATTGCCGAAGATCGTAAAGAAGGACCTGGGCATTCCCGACGGCACGCCATTGAGCCAAATTCCCAGGAGCGTGAAAGACGGCCTAGCTGACCGCGGCATCTACGATAAAAAGCTAGGGACGCTCAGGCTGCCGCCAGCCACTGCTGAACAGATCAGGCAGGCTGTCGGACAAGTCTCGGCTGAAGCCAGAAAGACGGGCATGGCGGCCTCTATCGAAAAGCAGGCAAAAGGCTCTCACGGCTCTCCCTTGATGTCGGTATGTGTAGACAGGCCGACAGCGGGACAACTTGAGTATATCGGCGTCAACGATGCCGTCATGTATGTCTATCTGGTTCGCGAAAACACGCTCATACAAAACACTGCCGTCACATACGAAAGGGAATGGTTTGCCCCCGTGGTTCTGCTATCCAGCAACTTTGTGACAATACTCAGCCGCGAAGAATCGGCACAACTGATTTGAGACCTGCATTAGCCAGTCTCACGGTTCCCAGCGCCGGCTCCTGCACAACCCATCGTTCGGACAACACACCGAGCCTTGGTGGCGTCCAATCGCACCGGCAACACGTCCCCCTTTTGTTCCCATCGGCCACAAACCCTGCTATACCCGCCGCATCCTTGCCGATAGCCGTGAAGCCCCCTTGTCATGAGCATGATCCCCACGCCCGACATCGCCCTTAACCTGGGCCATCCGCGCCGCATGCTGCTGTCCGGCGCGCCGGACGGGCAGGATGCGCGATTGCTGGCGGCCTTGGCCAAACGCGGCGGGTCGGCGGGCCTGCTGCATATCGCCAGCGACGATGCCCGCGCGGCGCGGCTGGCAGAGGTGGTGTCCTTCTTCGCCCCGGACGTGGAGGTGCTGCATTTCCCGGCCTGGGACGTGCTGCCCTATGACCGTATCTCCCCCAATGGGGAGATCGTGGCACAGCGCATCACCACCATGACCCGGCTGCTGCGCCCCAATACCGGCAAGCCGTTCCTGGTGCTGACCACCGTCAATGCGGTGGTGCAGAAGCTTCCCCCCCGTCTTGCCTTCCGTAATGCCAGCTTTGCCGGCAAGGTCGGATCGCGCATCAATGTGGCGGAGCTTCAACGGTTCTTGTCGCAGAACGGCTATATCCGCGCGCAGACGGTGCGGGAACCGGGCGAATTCGCCATCCGGGGCGGCATCATCGACCTGTTCCCGCCCGGCAGTGGGGAGGCGCTGCGCCTGGACCTGTTCGGCGATGATCTGGACGGGGTGCGCAGCTTTGATCCCATGACCCAGCTGACGGTCGATAAGCGCGACGGTTTCCTGCTGACGCCCATGTCGGAAGTGTTCCTGGACGAAATGTCGATCCAGCGCTTCCGCACCGGCTACCGGGAGCATTTCGGGGCCGTCATGGATGACGATCCGCTGTATGAAGCGGTCAGTGCAGCGCGCAAGCATGCGGGCATGGAACATTGGCTGCCCTTGTTCCACAGTTCCATGGAAACCCTGTTCGATTATCTGCCCGATGCGTCGGTGACGCTGGACCCCAATGTCGAGCAGGCGCGCGATGAGCGGCTGGAGCAGATCCAGGATTTCTATAATGCCCGCCGCACCATGGTGGAGGCGGAGAAGAAATCCGGCAATCCGGCCTATAAGCCCATCCCCCCTTCCCTGCTGTTCCTGGATGGTGACACGTTCGACCGGCATCTGGCCGTGCGCGCGGTGGCGCAACTGTCGCCCTTCGCGGCGATTGAGGGGGAGACATCCAACAAGGACATGGTGGATGGCGGCGGGCGCAAGGGCCGCGATTTTGCCGATGCCCGCGTGCAGTCCGGCGTCAATGTCTATGACGTTCTGCGCGAGCATATCGAGGCGCTGACCCGCGACGGCCGCACCCCCGTCATCGCCGGCTACACGACCGGATCCCGCGACCGTCTGCTGTCGGTGCTGAAAGAACATGGGCTGACACGGCTGAAGGCCGTGGATGCCTGGGCCGATCTTCTGACGCTGGACAAGGGGACCGCGGCGCTGATCGTCCTGCCGCTGGACCATGGCTTCACGGCCCCCGGTCTGGCCGTCATCACCGAACAGGATATCCTGGGCGACCGTCTGGTCCGCGCCGGGTCAAAGAAGAAGCGCCGCAACGCCAATTTCATTGCGGAAGCCGCATCGCTGAACCCCGGCGACTTCGTCGTCCATATCGATCATGGCATCGGCAAATATGATGGTCTGGAGACGCTGACCGTTGGCGGCGCGCCCCATGATTGCCTGCGCCTCATCTATGATGGCGGCGACAAACTGTATGTGCCGGTGGAGAATATCGAGGTCCTGTCCCGCTATGGCAGCGAGGAGGCGGGCGCTACGCTGGACAAGCTGGGCGGGGTTGGCTGGCAATCGCGCAAGGCCCGCGTCAAGCGCCGTCTGAAGGACATGGCCGACGCCCTGCTGCGCATCGCCGCCGAACGCGCCCTGCGCCGGGCCGATGCCGTGCCGATCCCTGATGGCGCCTGGGACGAGTTCTGCGCCCGTTTCCCCTATGCGGAGACGGACGACCAGTTGCGGGCCATCGATGATGTGATCGAGGATATGGGATCGGGTAAGCCGATGGACCGCCTGATCTGCGGCGATGTCGGCTTTGGCAAGACGGAGGTGGCGCTGCGTGCCGCCTTCCTGGCCGTCATGGCGGGCCGTCAGGTGGCGGTGGTGGTGCCGACCACCCTGCTGGCGCGGCAGCATTCCCGCACCTTCGAGGCGCGGTTTGCCGGCCTGCCGGTGCGTATCGGCCAATTGTCGCGCATGGTGACCACGAAGGACGCCAACCTGACCAAGCAGGGTGTGTCCGACGGCACCGTCGATATCGTCATCGGCACCCATGCCTTGCTGGGCAAAAGCCTGGATTTCAAGCGCCTGGGCCTGGTCATCGTGGACGAGGAACAGCATTTCGGCGTGAAGCAGAAGGAGCGGCTGAAGGAGCTGCGCACCGATGTGCATGTGCTGACCCTGTCGGCCACGCCGATCCCGCGCACCCTGCAACTGGCCCTGTCGGGTGTGCGCGAATTGTCGGTGATCGCCACACCGCCCGTCGACCGTCTGGCCGTGCGCACCTTCGTCCTGCCCTTCGATCCCGTGGTGATCCGCGAGGCGATCCTGCGCGAACATCACCGGGGCGGGCAGAGCTTCTATGTCTGCCCACGCCTGGAGGATCTGGAGAAGGTGCGCGTCCGGCTGGAAGAACTGGTGCCGGAGGTGAAGCTGATCACCGCCCATGGCCAGATGGCGGCGACGGAGTTGGAGGACGTGATGACGGCCTTCGACGATGGCAAATATGACGTGCTGCTGGCCACCAACATCATTGAAAGCGGTCTGGACATTCCGCGCGCCAACACCATGATCGTCCACCGCGCCGACCTGTTCGGTCTGGCGCAGCTTTACCAGATCCGGGGCCGCGTGGGCCGGTCCAAGGTGCGCGGCTATGCCTATCTGACTTATCAGCCCAAGACAGTTTTGTCAGCCACGGCGCAGCAGCGCCTGCATGTGCTGGAAACGCTGGACAGCCTGGGCGCGGGCTTCCAACTGGCCAGCCACGACATGGATATCCGTGGGGCTGGCAATCTGCTGGGCGAGGAACAATCGGGCCAGATCCGTGAGGTCGGCGTGGAACTGTACCAGCAGATGCTGGAAGAGGCGGTGGAGGCGGCACGCGGCGGCCTGTCGGACCTGCAGGTGGCAGAGGATGCCTGGTCGCCGCAGATCGCGCTGGGCATGCCGGTACTGATCCCCGAAAGCTATGTCCCCGATCTGGGCGTACGCCTGACCCTCTACCGTCGCCTGTCCGACCTGGACAGCAAGGAGGAGGTGGAGGCGTTCGGCGTGGAACTGATCGACCGGTTCGGCAAGATGCCGCCGGAGGTCGATAATCTGCTGCGCCTGATGGAGATCAAGCGCCTGTGCCGGGAGGCGGGTGTTTCCAATCTGGATGCGGGGCCGAAGGGGGCCACCGTCGGCTTCCGCAACAACAGCTTCAAAAATCCGGCCAAGCTGGTGGAATTCATCCAGAAGCAGGCGGGCACGGCCAAGCTGCGGCCCACAGACCATAAGCTGGTCTTCCTGCGTCCCTGGGATTCAGACGAAACCCGTATGGCCGGCGCACGCACCCTGATGCAGGCGCTGGCCCAGATGGCCGCAGGAGAGAGGGTGACGGCCGATCTTCCGCCCCCTCCGCCGCCACCTCCCCCACCCCCGCCGCCAAAACCATTGGTCAAGCGCCCGCCGTTCGGTGCGGCCAAGCGGCGCTGGTGATCGGGGATATGCAAGGAGAAAGGTGGCGGAAGCGGTGGGATTCGAACCCACGGTGAGTTGCCCCACGGCGGTTTTCAAGACCGCTGCCTTAAACCACTCGGCCACACTTCCGTCAGGCACACGCCTAGCCGAAACGCGCGGCAGGGGCAAGTCCCCTGTCGCGTTCGCACGGGAAATCGACATAAAGCCCTGATATGCTGCTAGCATTGCTGACGCAGACGCTTTGCCGCGAGACTGTTGGTTAACGTTGCGTTTAGACTTGGTTACGCATAGTGCGCGACAGGTTCGCAGGGAAGGTTGTGCATTCATGGGTGGTGATGACGCGGATGACCTGTTCGCCCCGGAAGATGATGATGCGCTGTTCGGCGCGTCAGATGGCGTGAACGCCGCGGCCCCTGCCCCCCCGCCGCCTCTGCCGCCCTGGCCCGTCCTGGTCGTTGATGACGATGAGGAAGTGCACATCATGACGCGGCTGGTCCTGTCCAAGCTGCGTTACAAGGACCGCCCGCTTGAATTGCTGACCGCACGGTCGGGGAATGAGGCGGATGATGTCTTCCGCCGGCGCGAGGATATTGCCGTCGCCCTGCTGGACATCGTGATGGAGACGGATGATGCCGGCCTGCGCCTGGCGCGCCGCATCCGTGAGGAGTTTGCCAATACCGATACGCGCCTGATTCTGCGCACCGGTCAGCCGGGCCAGGCCCCCGTGCGGGATGTTATCGTCAATTATGACATCAACGACTATAAGTCGAAGACCGAGCTGACCTCGGAAAAGCTGTTCATCACCATCATCACGGGCCTGCGGTCCTATGACAATATCCGCAGCGCCCGCATGGCCGAAAGCGCGTCGAAGCTGAAATCCAGCTTCCTGGCAGCCATGAGCCATGAAATTCGCACGCCCATGAACGGGGTGCTGGGTATGCTGGAACTGCTGGGCCATACGCCGCTGGATGCCGATCAGCGCGACATGCTGCTGACGGCGCAGGATTCGGCGGGCGCCCTGCTGCGCATTATCGACGATATCCTGGATTTCTCGAAGATCGAGGCCGGTCGCATGGATATCGACCGGCATCCGGTCGATATCGGCACCATCATGGAGGGGGTGGCCGACACGCTGGCCCCGGCGGCGCGCAAGAAGGGCCTGTCCTTCGATCTGCATGTCGATCCGGCCATTCCGACCGCGCTGATGGGTGATCCGGTGCGGCTGCGCCAGATCCTGTTCAACCTGACCGGCAACGCCATCAAGTTCACCGAACAGGGCGGTGTCATGGTCCGGGCGGAACGTCACCCCGACGCAGCCCCCGGCGTGGCCCGCATCCGTGTGGCCGTCACCGATACCGGCATCGGCATCGCACCGGATCAGCAGACCAAACTGTTCCAACCCTTTGCCCAGGCGGAAGTATCGACCAGCCGCCGCTTCGGTGGTACCGGCCTGGGCCTGTCCATCAGCCGCCGCCTGATCGAACTGATGAAGGGCCATATCGGGCTGGACAGTGTGCCAGGCCATGGCTCTACCTTCTGGTTCACGCTGGATCTGGAAGTGTCCGATCAGGGGGCATCGGATGCGGCAGGTTCTGCTGATATTGCCGGCCTGCATGTCGCACTCGATATCGCCGAACCGGAACTGGCGCAGACGGTCAGCGCCTATCTGGTGCAGGCGGGTGCGGTGCCCATGGATGCAGGCGCGCCATCGGCGGATCTGGTCATCTGTGCCGGGCGCAGCGGTGCCCCCTGGCCGGTGCCGGAGGGGCCCCTGCCCGCCGTCGTGATTGCCGATGCGGATTCGCGCCGGTCGGGCGACATTCCAGCGGGAACGCAGCTGGTGGCCCGTCCCCTGCGCCGGTCCGCCTTGTTCCGGGCCGTTGCCGTCGCCGCCAACCGGTTGGCCGGCGGCACACCGGTCACCGCTTCCGCACCGCGCGCGGCCGTCGTCGCCCCCAGCCCCGAGGAAGCAGCGGCCCTGGGCCGTCTGATCCTGGTGGCAGAGGATCAGCGCGTGAACCAGATGGTGATCAGCCGCCAGCTGTCGATCCTTGGATTCGCGGTTGAAATCCATGCCGACGGGGCGGCGGCACTGGCAGCCTGGCGTCCGGGCGCGCATGGTCTGCTGCTGACCGACTGCAACATGCCTGTGATGGACGGGTATGAATTGACCGCCGCCATCCGGGCGCGGGAGGCCGAGGACGGATTGCCGCGTTTGCCCATCATCGCCCTGACGGCCAATGCCATGGCGGGTGAGGATCAGCGCTGCATCAATGCCGGCATGGATGATTTCCTGTCCAAGCCGCTGGACCTGACACAGCTGGAACGCTGCCTGTCACGCTGGCTGGGAACGGCGGCACAGACAGCGGCATCGGCAGCGACCCCGGCGGAAGCCGCAATCTTCGACCCCGCCATGACCATCGATCTGTTCGGCGGCCTGGATGGCGATGCGCGCGGGTTCCTGGCGGAGTTCACCAGCTCTCTCCACTCCCTGCGGGCAGAGGCGGAGAAGGGCTTTGCCAGCGACGATATGGACGCGGCACGGCGCGGCATTCATGCCCTGGCCGGTGTTGCGAAGAATGGGGGTGCCCCCGCGCTTGGCGCCCTGGCCGATACTATCGAACGCTCCCTAAAGCAGGGGGACTATGCCGATGCGCGCACAAATGCCCTGAAAATACCCGGCATGATTGATCGGGTGGTTGCCGCCATCGACGCCTTGTAGTCAACTAGGGC
Source organism: alpha proteobacterium AAP38 (assembly GCA_001296005.1). GTDB lineage: Bacteria > Pseudomonadota > Alphaproteobacteria > Azospirillales > Azospirillaceae > Niveispirillum. The sequence continues at coordinate 67,462 of LJHR01000023.1, forward strand.
GGTACGGGGTCGCAAGAACCCGTATGTATGCGCGTCCATGGGGAAAAGTGCGATGGCGGGTTTCAGCAGCTTCAGCCGTATGAATGCCCTGATCGTTGAGGATCAGGCCTTCATCCGGACCGTCGTGTCCCGTATCCTGAAGCAGCTTGAATTCAATCAGATTTTTGAGGCGGATGAAGGAACCGGCGGCCTGACCCTGGCGCTGGAACGCAAGCCCGACGTGATCATCTGCGATATCGAGATGGCGCCCATGGACGGGCTGACCTTCCTGCAGCAATTGCGGCAGAAGGAAGAGTTGGGCCGGCGCACACCCGTCATCTTCCTGACCAACCATGCCCAGAAGGACATGGTGCTGAAGGCCCGTGACCTGGGCGTGAATGCCTTTATCGCCAAACCGGTAACGGTGGTGGGCCTGCGGGAGAAGCTGGCCGTCCTGTTGAGCAACCGGCGATGAATAGTGAACTGAATTTTTGCTGGCAGCGGTTCGACGATTTCGACATCGCCGGCCTCTACGCCATGCTGCGCTTCCGCCAGGATGTATTCATCGTGGAGCAGCAGTCGCCCTATCCCGACCTGGACGGGCTGGACCCGTTTTGTCAGCATCTGCTGATCACCGATCCGGCAGGTGCGCTTGTCGCCTATCTGCGCGCCCGTGGCCCAGATGGCGACAGCCCGGCCTTCATCGGGCGTATCGTAGTGGGGCCGGCGGGGCGCGGCACGGGGCTTGGCAGGCGACTGGTTCAAGAAGGGCTGGACTTCATGGACCGGACTTGGCCGGGGCAACCGATTGAGATTGGCGCGCAGCAGCACCTGGCGGACTTCTATGCCGGTTTCGGTTTTGTCGCCGAAGGGCCGCCCTATGATGATGGTGGCATCCCGCATGTGACCATGTGGCGTCGGTAAACAGAACGCCTGGTTGAATCTTCGCGATTTTTATGGTCCGTTCACTATCGAAGATAGAGAACGGGGCGCGGGACGTGCGAATACCGGTACGGCATCTCCTGTTTTACGTGGCGGCCATTGCCGCCGTCGTCACCTTCCTTTGGCTGCAGGTGGCAGAAGCCAACCAGCGCCTTGAGGAACAGCGGCAGACGGCCCGCGTGGACGTGACCCGCCGTGTGGAACAGGCGGTCGGCACGGCGCTGGATTTCTTGGAACTGATGCATGCACAGATGGAGGAAGGGCTGGTCAAGGCGGTGCCGGGCGCCCCGCCCACCCCGCTGCGCCGTGCCCTGCAGGCGGGCGAGGATGGCTCCTACCATCTGGACAATCCGCCCAGCCCCTATGAGCGCGATCTGGTCGGCAATATGACGGGTCTGGGCGGGCTGAACAGCCGCGGTCCGGATTTTGAGGCGGAGATGGAGGCAGCACTATCGCTGCACACTGCCTTCGCCCAGGCGCAGCGCCGGCTGCCCAATATCCCCTGGGTGTATTACATCTCCGCGAGCCGGTTCAGCTTTGTCTATCCTTATGTCGCGTCGACGGAACTGACCTTCGCGGATAAAGACCTGGAGATGGAGTATTTCCAGGCCTCGCTGCCCGCCAACAACCCATCGGGGGAGCTGTTCTTCTCCAAACTTTATGAGGATGATGGCGGCAAGGGCATGATGGCCACCATCGGCATGCCCGTCTATCAGGGCGAGCGGCATCTGGGCGTGGTCGCCCTGGATATGACGGTCGGCTATCTCTCCTCCCTGCTGGATGGGTTTCCGGCGGGGTTCGGCACGCTGGCGCTGGTGGCGCCCGACGGGCAGGTCATCGGCGTGTCGCACGGCGAGGGGCGTCGGCATCCGCCAGAGGCCGCCTTGAAGGCCGCCATCGAAGAGACGATCAGCCGCGACGGCCAGATGCGTCTGGAGAAGGATGGCTGGACCTTCACCAGCCATATCCTGCGCAAATCGCCCTGGCGCATGGTGATGGCGCAGGATGGCACGGGCCATCTGCACGCCGTCATGCGGGAAAGCACGCCACCCATCCTGGTGGCGCTGCTGCTGCTGGGACTGATCGGCGGCATGGAGTTCCGCCGCCGCACCGATGCCCGCATCCGAAAACAGTCGGATATCCTGGCCGCCACGAACCTGGACCTTGCCCGCGCACGGGACGAGGCCGAACAGGCCACCCGTGCCAAATCCACCTTCCTGGCCACCATGAGCCACGAAATCCGCACGCCCATGAATGGCGTGCTGGCCATGGCGGAAATGCTGGCCGATACCCCGCTGAACGAGGATCAGCAGGGCATGGTGAAGGTGGTGCGCGACAGCGGCGGCGCACTGCTGACCATCATCAACGATATCCTGGACTTCTCGAAGATCGAGGCCGGCAAGCTGGATATCGAATGGATCGATACCGACATCCTGTCCCTGGCCGAGGGGGTGGGCGATCTTCTGGCCCGCCGGGCGGAGGAAAAGAGCCTGGCCCTGACCATTGATGTCGATCCTGCCCTACCCCGCCATCTGGTGGCCGATCCCACGCGCCTGCGTCAGGTCCTGCTCAACCTGACGGGCAATGCCATCAAGTTCACCGAACATGGTGGCGTCACCGTCCGCCTGAACCGCTTGTCCGAAGGGGAAGACGGTAAGATCGGCCTGCGGGCAGAGATTGTGGATACGGGCATCGGCCTGACGCCCGATCAGCAGGCCAAACTGTTCCAGCCCTTCGCCCAGGCCGACGGGTCAACGGCGCGCCGCTTTGGCGGGACGGGCCTTGGCCTGTCCATCTGCCGCCGTCTGGTCGAACTGATGGGGGGGACCATCGGTGTCACGTCGGAGGCGGGTGAAGGCTCCACCTTCTGGTTCGAGCTGCACCTGGACGAAGGCCAGGCGGATGAAGGGGCGGCGGATGAGCCGTCTCTATGGGGCCTGCGCGTCGCCATTCTGGGCGGTCTTCCGGCAGAACGCGCCAGCCTGACCCGCACCCTGACGGCGCGGGAGGCGGAAATGGTGGAGATGGCGGACGAGGCATCGGCCCTGACGGCATTGCGTCAGGCCGCCGCCGACGGCATGCATTTCCACGCCATCCTGATCGATGCCTATCCGGGCGACGGGGTCGGGCTGGATATCGCCCGCCGGCTGGGGCTGGCAGACGGTACGGGGGGAACGCGCACAGTGCTGATCGCGCCGGTATCGCTGGTTTCCACCCTGTCGGAGGCGGGCCGTGCCAAGGGTATCTTCGCCGCCATCCCCAAGCCGGTGCGACAGGCCCGCCTGATCAAGGTGGTGGCCGCCGCCGATGGCCGCGCCTCCCTGGACATCACCGCCACCACGGGCAGCAGCGAGACGGTGTGGCAAGCGCCGGAGATCGACGAGGCGGCGGCCAATGGCGCACTGGTCCTGGTGGTGGAAGATAATGCCACCAACCAGATCGTCATCCGGCAGGCCATGCGCAAGCTGGGCTTTGCCGCAGAGATCGCGGGTAATGGGCTGGAGGGGCTTGAAGCCTGGCGCACGGGGCGGTTCGGCGTGGTCGTCACCGATTGCCATATGCCGGAAATGGACGGGTATGACATGACCCGCGCCATCCGGGTGGATGAAGGCGCCGCCGCCGATGGCCGGCATGTGCCTGTCATCGCGCTTTCCGCCGATGCCGTCAGCGATGCCGCCCAGAAGTGCCGTGATGCCGGCATGGATGATTACCTGACCAAACCCATCGAGCTGACCAAGCTTGAAGCCGCCATCCTGCGCTGGGCCCCGATAACGGCGGAGATGCGGCGGCGCGTGTCGGCCAAACACGCGCCGCCACTATCCCCTGCCCCCACGGTACCCGTCGCCAAGGCCGAAAACGATCCTGCCATCTTTGATGCCAACCGGTTGAAGGAAATGTTCGGGCATCTGGATGCCGAGGCCATCGCCCTTCTGGACGAATTCCTGGTACAGGCGGAGGCACGGGCGTCCGCCGTGGAAGAGGCGCTGAACAATGGCGACCTGAAATCCGCCAAGGATGGTTCCCATTCCCTCAAAGGCTCTGCCAATGGCGTGGGTGCCGTTGCGCTGGGTGACCTGTTCGCGCGGATCGAGGCGGCCCTGAAACAGGGGGACGAGGATATGGCTCAGGACCTGCGTTGGAACATCGCGCCGGCCTTTGAGGATCTGCGCCATCAAATCAGACTTGTGAAAGGGTGACGGCACCATGGCCGATGTGGATTTCGCCAAGCTGAAGGTCCTGATTGTCGATGACGATCAGTTCTATCGCGGTATCCTGAAACGGCTGCTGTTTCAGGCGGGCGTGCGCATGATCGCGGAGGCCGAGAATGGCGAGGCGGCCATCGCCTCCATCACGCGCCTGAAACCAGACGCGGTGTTGTGCGATATCGAGATGGAGCCGGTGAACGGCATCGAGGTTTTGCAGCGTATCCGTTCCGTTGATATCAAGCATATCGCCACCACCCCCATCGTGATGGTCACCAGCCACGCCACCAGCGATCTGGTGAAACAGGCGGTGCAGTATCAGGCATCTGGCTATCTGGTGAAGCCGGTATCGCTGACCGACATCCAAAAACGTCTGACGGTGGCCATTCAGACGCGACCGGAAGCGTGATTGCCCTTGGCAGAAGGGGGCGGACACACCACATTGCGGGCAAGTTCATGTTCCGACGGGAGAATTGCCCTTATGTCCCTGACCAGGAAGGCCTTGGCCGCCTTTGTCGTCACCCTGCTGACCGGCACCGCCGCGCTTGCCGCCCCCAAAGAATTCACCACCTTTCCGGCGCCCAAGAACCGGCATGATGTGAAGGTGACGGTGGTGGCAGAGGGGCTGGACACGCCCTGGTCCATCGCCTTCATGCCTGATGGTCGCATTCTGGTCACCGAGCGTACGGGCAATCTGCGCGTCGTGAAGGATGGCAAGCTGCTGCCGGAACCGGTTGCCGGCCTGCCGAAGATCGAGGAGTTCAAGCAGGGCGGCCTGATGGATATCGCCCTGGACCCCGATTATGCCCAGAACCGCTACGTCTATCTCTCCTTCATGGAGAAGGCGGAGAAGGGGCCGGACGCCAAGCCGCGCGATCAGGACAAGGGCAACCGCACCGTCATCGCCCGCTTCACCGATGATGGCACCGCGTTGAAGGACATGAAGGTCCTCTACAAGGGCGCCCTGGTCGATAGCGGCTTCCATTTTGGCAGCCGCTTCGCCTTTGACAATCAAGGCCATATCTATTTCAGCATCGGGGAGCGCGGGTCGCAGGACCGGGCGCAGGACCTGATGGATGCCGCCGGCAAGGTGTTCCGCCTGAACCGCGACGGTACCGTGCCTGCCGACAACCCGTTCGCGGGCCGCAGCGATGCGCTGCCGGAGATTTTCACCTATGGCAACCGCAACCCGCAGGGTCTGGCCACGCAGCCGGGCACTGGCCTGATCTGGGAAAGCGAGCATGGGCCGCAGGGTGGGGATGAGATCAATATCATCCGTCCGGGGACCAATTATGGTTGGCCCGTCATCACCTATGGCAAGACCTACGGCCTGGGCCTGAAGATCGGTGAAGGCACCGAAAAGGCCGGCATGGTGCAACCGGAGCTTTATTTTGTGCCGTCGCTGGCCGTGAATGGCATGACCTTCTATGATGGCGGCTCCCTGCCCTTCTGGCGCGGCGACCTGATTGTCGGGCTTCTGGCCGGCGGCATTGCGCGTCTGGATGTGGAGGGCGAAAAAGTGGTGGCGACCGAACGCCTTCTGGAAAACGAACTGCCGCGCACCCGTGATGTGGCGCAGGGTCCGGATGGACGGCTCTATGCCCTGATCGAAGCACCGGGGACGGATGGCAAGCTGGTCCGTATCGACCGGAAGTAAACGGGATTGACCATTCCTGCGGGGCTGGATAATTTCAGCCCCGCAGTGGCGCTGCTTTCCGGCTCATCGGACCTAAATCTACGCCCCTTTCCGTACCGGTAAACGGGAAACAGGGGACGCACGCCATGACCAATTCCAATCACGACCAGACCGTTTCCACTAATGAAGCCGGCTATAACCGCTGGTCACGCCTTTATGACGCCTATCCCAACCCGACGGTAGCCGCCGACGATCTGGCCTTCCCGCCGTTCTGGGCGCATCTGTTCGGCATGAATGTGCTGGAAATCGGCTGTGGTACGGGACGGCATACGCTGAAGCTGACCAGGGCCGGCAATCGGGTGACGGGGGTGGACCTGTCACCGGGCATGCTGGAACAGGCGGCACTGAAGCTGGCAGGTTTGCCTGTCACCTTGATACAGGGCGACGTGATGGCCGGGATCGACATTCCCGGTGGGCCGTTCGATGCGGCGCTGACCGCCCTGGTCATCGAACATATCGGTGACCTGGCGGGGTTCTTCGCGCGGGTGAAGGCGCTGCTGAAGCCGGGTGCCGCCTTCTACATCTCTGAAATCCATCCCGACCGCACCGCCACCGGCACCTTCGCCCATTTCAAGGATGAGGATGGGCAGGAGGTGGCGCTGGCCGGATATCCGCACAGTGTGGCGGATGTGGAAACGGCAGCCCATGCCGCCGGCTTGGCGGTAGAGCAAAGCCGCGATGTTCTGGGCAATGATGCCCTGGTGGCGCTGAACCCGAAATGGGAACGCCACCAGGGCCGACCGATGTTGAAGATATGGGTGCTGCGGGGTTGATCAGACCTGCAGCGCCTCCACCAATGGCAAATGGCGCAGCCGCTTGCCCGTAGCCGCCGACAGGGCATTGGCGACCGCCGGGAAGGTGGGCGGCAGGCCGGGTTCGCCGACACCGCCCAGCGCCTCCCCGGAATTGATGAAATGGACGTCGATCACGGGTGGAGCTTCAGAATGGCGCATCAGGCGGTAGCTGTCGAAATTGCGCTGTTCGGCGCGGCCATCCTTCACCGTCACCGCCTCATAAAGGCCCGCCGACAGGGCCATGACCACACCCCCCATCATCTGGCTGCGCGCGCCATCGGGCAGGACGACATCGCCGCAATCCAGGACGGTGGTGACCCTATGGATCTTCGGCTGTCCGTCGGACACCGACGCTTCCACGACATGGGCTGACAGGGAACCGAAGCTGGCGAAGAAGCCGATGCCCTGACCATGGCCCTTGGGCAGCTTCTTGCCCCAATCCGACTTGGCGGCCACCAGATCGATCACGGCCAGCGCCCGCTTGTTCCCGGCCAGCAATTGCCGGCGGAAGGCCACCGGGTCCTTGCCGGCGGCAGCGGCCAGTTCGTCAATGAAACATTCCAGGAAGAAGGCATTATGGGTGGCGCCCACGGCCCGCCAGGGGGCCGTTGTCACGCGCACATGCCGACGCGCCCAATCCAGCTTGAAATTGGGCAGGTTATAGGGAAGGTTCGACAGATCCTGCACGGAGGAACCGTCCAGGTCCGTCTCCTTCACACTGCCGGGGGTAAATTCGGCACGCATAGACGGGCCGGAAATACGGATGGCCATGCCCGTCACTTCCCCCTTGGCGTCCAGCGACGCGGTCAGGCGGGCCATCTGGGCCGGGCGGTAATAGCCACGGTCGAACTCATCCTCCCGCCGCCAGAAGAACTTGACGGGCGTGCCGGCCAGTTCCTTGGCGACCTGGGCCGCACCAGGGATGCCTTCATCCATCAGGCGCCGGCCAAAGCCGCCACCCAGCATCAGGGTGTTGACCTTCACCGCCTCCGCATCGATACCCAGCGTGCTGGCGGCGGTGCGGCGGGAACGGTCCTGCACCTGGGTCGGCGCCCAGAGTTCCAGCTTGCCATCCTTGAACAGGCCCGTGCAGCTCCACACCTCCATCGGGGCGTGGCAGACATAGGGCACGGCGTAATCGGCGATAACCGTCTTGGCCGCAGCCTTCAGGGCCGCCGCCAGATCGCCGCGTTCAGTGGCGGGAATGGCGTTGTCGGCGCCCAACCCCTCGATCATCGCGGCGGTCAGGGCGGCACTGTTGATGCCGTCCTGGGGCGAAGGAGCCATGGTGACGGTGACGGCATCCGCACCCTTCATGGCGGCCCAGACGCTATCGGCCACCACGGCCACGCCACCCGTGATCTTCACCACCTTCTTCACGCCCTTGACCTTAAGGGCCGGGGCGGCATCGAAACTGGCAACGTCGCCGTAAAAGACGGGGTTCAGGCGGGCGCAGGCATAGAGCATGCCGGGCAGGCGGAAATCCATGCTGTAGACGGTTTCGCCGCGCACCTTGGGCGGAATGTCCAGGCGGGGGATATCCTTGCCGACATAGCGCCGGGTCTTGGGATCGCGCAGGGTGGGATTATCGGGCGGCGTCAGCTTCGCGGCGTCTTCGGCAACCTCCCCGATCCCCAGACTGCGCTTGGACGGTGCATGCGTCAGGCGGCCATTATCCAGGGTGACGGTGGCGGGATCAACCTGCCAGCGGTTGGCCGCCGCCTGGATCAGGACGGCGCGGGCCTGGGCCGCCCCCTTGCGCAGATGATCGTTCCAGCGGCGCACACCCTGGCTGCCGCCCGACCCCATGGACCCGCCCCAGCGATAGGCATCGGCGGGAATGGCGGTTTCAACCGATACGGCGGCGAAATCCACCCCAACCTCATCGGCGATGATGGCGGCATGGGCCGTGTGCGTGCCCTGCCCCATTTCCGTGGTGGGGGAAATGATGACGACCTTGCCGTCCGGCTTTACAACCAGATGGGCGGTGACCATGCCGGCCTGGGCATTGGCACCGGCAGCAGCAGCACCCAGCGGCGGCGGGGCCGGCGGCGCATTCTGGGCCAGGACCGGCAGGGGCAGCGTGATGGCGACGGCAAGACCGCCCATCCCGGCCAGCAGGGCGCGGCGGGACAGGTCGGTATCGTGGATCAGATGGCTATCCATGGCTTAATCCTCCCTTCCCGCTTCAGGACGCGACGCCGGCGGCGCGCTTGATCGCGGCCTTGATGCGCGGATAGGTGCCGCACCGGCAGAGATTGCCATCCATGGCGGCATCGATATCGGCATCGGTCGGCTTGGGCGTATCCGTCAGCAGGGCGGCGGCGGACATGATCTGACCGGACTGGCAGTAGCCGCATTGCGGCACCTGCATTTCCTCCCACGCCTTTTGCAGCGGGTGATTGCCGCCCAGCGCCTCAATCGTCGTGACCTTGGACCCGGCGACCGCTTCCAGCGGGATGGAGCAGGAACGGGTGGCGACGCCATCGACATGGACGGTACAGGCGCCGCATTGCGCGACACCGCAGCCATATTTGGTGCCCGTCAGACCCACAATGTCCCGGATGGCCCAAAGCAGCGGCATGTCCGGATCGGCATCCAGCCGGTGTGCCTTGCCATTGATGGTCAGTTCGATCATCGCCTTACCCTCTGCCATTGGGATTATTTGTGTCACAAGATAGCTCTACCACCGCCGCCGGCGACGGGCATTTTGTTTCCGCACGGTAAATGCGGTGCCAAAACATGTCAGCCTGTGGCGCCGGCCCCGAAACCCATAACCCCTCGCCATCAATCGACAAAGACTGTACGTTTCCGGACAGTTCCATTGCGTTCTGGTGAGACATGGCCGAGCAGCCGCGCGTTCTGATCGTTGACGATGACGAGGATATCCTTGTTGCCGCCCGCCTGATGCTGAAACGTGAAGGCATCCTCTGCCACACCGAGCCACGGCCAGACCGCATCCCGCAACTATTGAAGGATGGCACCTTCGACGCCGTCCTGCTGGACATGAATTTCGCTATCGGAGCCAATACGGGACGCGAGGGCTTCCAGTGGCTGAAACGCATTGTGGAGATCGACCCGACCCTGTCGGTGGTGCTGATCACCGCCTATGGCGATGTCGGCACGGCGGTGGAGGCCATGAAGCAGGGGGCTGCGGATTTCGTGCTGAAACCCTGGCAGAATGAGCGGCTGCTGGCCACCCTGTCATCGGCACTAAAGCTGACCGCATCAAAGCGGGAGGCGCAGCAATCGGCGGCGACGACCAAGGAACTGGCCAGCGCCGCCATGGATGGCACGCCCAATACCATTATCGGGTCCGCTCCTGCCATGGCCCGCATCTTCGCCTTGCTGGACCGCGCCGCCCCGACGGAGGCCAATGTCCTGATCCTGGGTGAGAACGGGACCGGCAAGGAAGTGATCGCGCGTGAAATCCACCGCCGGTCAAAGCGCGCGACCCAAGTGTTCGTGTCAGTCGATCTGGGCTCCGTCTCGGAAAGCCTGTTTGAAAGCGAGCTGTTCGGCCACAAGAAGGGGGCCTTTACCGACGCCAAGGAGGACCGGGTCGGCCGTCTGGTTGCCGCCAATGGCGGCACGCTGTTCCTGGACGAAATCGGCAATCTGCCGCTGTACCTGCAATCCAAACTGCTGTCGGTCCTGGAACAAAGGGTGGTGATCCCTGTGGGCGGGACCAAGCCGATCCCCATTGATGTCCGTCTGGTCAGCGCCACCAACATGCCGCTGGACCAGTTGGGCCGGGAGGACGTGTTCCGGCAGGATCTTCTCTACCGTATCAATACGGTCGAACTGCACCTGCCGCCGCTGCGCGACCGGGCGGACGATATCCCCGCCCTGATCGACCATTTCGTCGCCATCTATGCCCGCAAATACAATATGCCGGCCAAGAAAGTGTCAGCGGCGGCCATGCCCCGCCTGATGGCCTGGCGCTGGCCCGGCAATGTCCGCGCGCTGCGTCATGCGGTGGAACGCGCCATGATCCTGTCGGGCGGGCCGATGCTGGAGGCGGAGGATTTCTCCCTGCCGTCGACCGCCGGACAGGCGCCCGCCGCGCCTGTGGCTGCGTCAGCGCCGGCTGCCGCACCGGCGGGCACGCTTGTCCTTGACACCTTGGACCTGGAGGCGGTGGAGCGCGAGGCAATCCGTAAGGCCCTGTCCAAGCATCAGGGCAATATCAGCCACGCGGCCCAGGATCTGGGCATCACCCGCGCCTCCCTCTATCGCCGGATGGAAAAGCATGGGCTATAGGCGGTTCGAGCTGAATGTCACGCTGCGGGTGGCGTTCCTAGCCCTTTCATCCATGTTGCTCGGCATCATGCTGGTGGAGACGACATACCGCGCCACCAGCTTTCTGGTCGCCCTGGCCATCCTGGCGCAGGTGGGCGGGCTGCTGCGCGCCGTGACCAAGACCAACCGCGAGGTCGCACGCTTCCTGGGCGCCATCGCCCATTCCGATTTCAGCCAGACCTTCAGCCAGTTGGGCCAGGGCTCGGCCTTTGATGAGCTGGGTGCGTCGATCACCCAGGTGATGGACAAGTTCCGCGCCAGCCGCGCGACATCCGAACGGCAGGCCGATTACCTGAACGCCATGCTGAACCATGTGCCGGTGGCGCTTGCCGCCGTGTACGAGGATGGGCGCGTCGAACTGCTGAACAATTTCGCCCACCGCCTGCTGGGGCCGGAGGAATTGAGCCGCCGGACGACGGATGGTGTGCTGATCGCCGATGCCCTGCGCCGCCTGACACCGGGCACGCGGACCCTGATCCGGGTCGCTGCCGGCAGCTCCGTGGGACCGCAGCAACTGACCGTGACGGCGACGCAGTTGATCCTCGGCGGGGAAAGCCGACTGCTCCTGTCCTTGCAGAATATCGCGGGCGATCTGGAGGCGACGGAGGTCCGGGCCTGGCAGGATCTGGTGCGGGTCCTGACGCATGAGATGATGAATTCGCTGACCCCCATCTCCTCCCTGACCCGCACGGCACAGGGGGTGCTGGCCGACCTGAAGGAAAAGATCGAAGGGCAGAGCGATCTGGTGGAGGAGATGCAGGACGCGGAAATGGCCATCGATACGGTGGCCCGCCGATCCAACAGCCTGCTGCGCTTTGTCGAACGCTACCGGCAATTCACCTCGGTACCCAAGCCGCAATTATCGCGCATCAAGGTGAAGGAGATCACCGAACGCTTGCAGCGCCTGATGGCGCCCGCTGCGCAGAGCCATGGCGTGACCTTGGAGGTGCTGGTCCTGCCGCCGCAGCTTGAACTGGTGGCCGACGCCGACATGGTGGAACAGGTGCTGATCAACCTGTTGAAGAACGCGGTTGAGGCCATGCGCGATATGGAGCCGCGTGAGGGGGACCACCGTATCCGCCTCACCGCCCATCTGGACGAGGGCGGGCATGTCGTCATCAATGTCGGCGATAATGGGCCGGGCATCCCGTCAGACGTGGCAGAGAAGATCTTCATCCCCTTCTATACGACCAAGCGCGACGGGTCCGGCGTTGGCCTGTCCCTGGCGCGCCAGGTGATGCTGGCCCACGGCGGCAGCATCAACCTGTCCCCCGATCCCGACGGGGGTTCCGTCTTCACATTGCGGTTCTGACCGGTTTCCATGGTAATCTGACACCCGAAACCTTGTTTGCGGGTGCCGTACCATGGAACTGACCGCCCTGATGATTTTTGTCGGCATCTATGCCGTTGCCGTCGCCTCCCCCGGCCCCGGCGTGGCCGCCGTAGTGGCACGCGCCATGGGCAGCGGTACGCGACGCACTCTGCCCTTCATCGCCGGCATCGTGATCGGCGATCTTGTCTGGTTCGCCCTGGTGGTGGGCGGGCTGGCGGTATTGGCGCAGAGCTTCCAGATTGTCTTCACGATCATAAAATATGCCGGTGCCGCCTATCTGCTGTATCTGGCGTGGAAACTGTGGCGGGCACCGGCCAAGGGCATCGACGAACAGCCGCAGATCAAGGGCGAGGGCTTCAAGCTGGTGCTGGGTGGCCTGGGCCTGACCCTGGGCAATCCCAAGACCATGGTTTTCTTCCTGGCCATCCTGCCACAGGTCATCCCGCTGCAGGCGGTCACGCCGCTGGCCATTGTGGAGCTGTGCGCCATCATGGTCGTGGTGCTGGGTGGCATCATGACGGGTTATGCCATGCTGGCCGACAGCGCGCGGCGCTTCATCGCAACCCCGGAACGCATGCGGACAGTCAACCGTGCCACCGGCGGGTTGATGGCTGGCGTCGCGGTCGCGGTCGCGGCCCGCTGACCCCTGGTCGCCTGGCCTTCTTGCCTGGACAAGGCAACTACGCTATAAGTTCCGCTTACGTAAACGTTAGAAAATCAAGAGGAACGTCATGACCGTTGACCAGATCGAAGCCCAGATGAAGGCCAATGTGCTGAATTTCGTCGGCCTGGGCGCGCTGGTGAAGTTCGAACTGGGCGGCGGCAGCACGCTGTTCATCGATGGCCGCACCACCCCGCCGACCATCAGCCGCGAAGGCGGCACGCCGGACACGACGCTGACCATCTCTCCGGAGAATCTGGCGAAGCTGGCCGACGGCAAGCTGGCACCGACGCTGGCCTTCATGACCGGCAAGCTGAAGGTCAGCGGCAGCATGGGCATCGCCCTGAAGCTGGCCAACATGCTGGAAGATTGATACCCACTTCGGGATCAAACCGTCGCAGGCGGTGGCGGGCAAATGCCCGTCACGCCAGCCAGTAATGGCCGTCGGAACCGTTCTCAAACAATCCGGTCAGCACCGCAGCGGCCTCCATCGGAGCCGCTGCACCGGAGGAATTCGTCACCACACTGACGGTGATGCGATAATCCTTCGACGTGGAACTGAACGCTTCCAGTTCGATATAGATATCTTCTGCCGCCATCGTGAAGAACTCCGTCGTCATGGACGGATAGCGGCCATAGTCAGTTATCACTGACACATTATCTTGCCCCCGCAAACTCAACGACGCGAGGTTCGGGCTGCTGGATTGGGTCAGGAATTCGACGGTGACCTTGTATCTCGTATAGGCATCGCCGTGGAATTTGAACCAGTCGACATCATCGATGTTGCTGAAACTGTCCGTCACCGCCTTGCCCAGGGCGAGCAGGTGCTGCGTCTGGTCAGTGCCATAGGGCGTACCGTCCGTGCGATTGCCGGCCAGATAGGCCTTGGTCGCCGCCAATTGCCAATCATCCCCCGTAATGTTGTTCTTCATGGCATAGGCGGTGACATCGAACTTGGCCGTGTCCAGTCCCTGTGTCAGGCCGGTGGTGACGTAATGCCGGGTCAATGCCGCGAGATCATACCCGACAGAGGCCACGACAGTGGGGTTTGAACCGGCATAATCATAGACATTGAAGCTCTTGTCCGTCCGCCCCTCCACCACGCCATAATAGAAATAGTGGAAATAGGCGCGGTCCAGGTCATAGCCGAAGGCACGGGCCAGATCGGGGTTCGAGGCCAGATAATTGCCGACGTCGAACTTCACCTCCCGATATTCCTTCACACCGCTATTCAGATAATGCTGAAGCCCTGCGGCGGCATTCATGCCGATGCTGGCCCGCAGGTCGGCATAGGAGGCGACATAGGCAAGACCGTCGAACGTGATGCCCAGACCTTTGGGCGCCCCGTTCTGGATATAGTCGATCATGCCGCCCGCAGCACTCAACCCGATCGTATCCAGGCGCGAGGTATCGCTGGCCAGCCAGGCTAGGCCATCGAAGCCCGCAACCTTCCGGCCCTCGCGATACCCATAGGTAATGTAATGCATGGTGGCGGCGGTCAGGTCATAGCCGAAGGCGGCGATCAGGTCCTTGTTGCTGGCCAGATAGTCGAGCGGGCTGAACCCATCCAGGCTGCGGTTTTCATTCTTGCCGAAGGTCAGCCAATGGTTGGTGGCGGCTGTCAGGTTGCCGCCAAAGGCCAGGATAAGATCGGGATTGGCCGCGACATACAGCATGCTACTGAAATCCAGCCCGGCCACCTGCTGCCGGGTGAGGGTCTGCCCCACCGATCCGCTGAAACTGAAACTCTCGACATTGTTGACCAGGATGCTGCCGGTCGGGCCGCGCAGGGTCAGGGTGCCGTCGGCATTGCTGACGGCGCGGTACAGATCCTTGGCCCCCTGCAGCTGCAACAGGTCGGTCCCTGCCCCGCCATCCACCGTGTCATTGCCGATGGTCAGCGTGATCACATCGTCGCCGGCCCCCGTCAGAATACGGTTGGCCAAGGCATTGTCGCGAACCGTATCGGTCCCCGCGCCTGTGGTCACGTCGGCGATATAGGTTGCAAAGGCAATCGACAGGTTACGGACCAGGCCGGCCGCATCGGAATAGGAGCCGGGGCGCAGGTCGATATTGGAGGTGTTGGTGAAACCGGACAGGTCCAGGCTGTTACGACCCCCGCCATCCCAGACGGTGACAACCGGCTGGGTATTGACCGTGAAGTCCAGCGCGCTGCGCCCGGCGGTACTGTTGAACCCATAGACCGTGTCGTCGGACCGGGTCGCATAATTGCGGCCATAGAAATCCTGAACCGCCAGCAGATCATAGATCATCGGCGTGGCGGCATATTTGCGGCCATGATTGCCGCCAACCTCCGACGCGCTGAAATAGGACATGATGGTGTAGAGGCGGCTGTCCTGCATGAAGGTGGCATTGTTGGCATAGGTCGCCTCCCCCTTGTCCGAAGCATTGTAATTGCCCGGATGGTTGAGGCCCAGCGCATGCCCGATCTCATGCATCATGGCGGTCAGGTCATAGGAGCCGGGGGTGCGCCCGCCCCAGCTATCCTTGCTACCATCCAAATTGACCCAGACGGGCCGGGTCGTGCCGGACGTGAAGGCAAATCCCCAGACACCGCTGGAAATGCTGCTGGAATTGGCAAAGGTGATCTGTCCCTGCCTTTCGGCGGCGGTCGCATCCTCTTTGAAGGTCAGGTTCGCCACGTCTGACCAGAGCTGCAGCGCCAGCCGGGCCGTGTCCTTCTGCGCGTCGGTAAAGACATTGAAGCCGGTATAGTCCGAACCGGAACTGCTGGACGGCCTGCTGGTCAGGAAGCTGTAGCCGATAACCTGTTTCGGGGCCCAGGCGCCCCCATTTTCTTCCTGCAGGCGATCAATGAACGCGGCGTCGGAAATGGCAGGCTTGGCACCCGTTGCCATCGCGCTGGCCGCAAGCTCCGCCGTGGTCACAGCGTGGGAATCCTCAAGCCTGCCGCACAGAACGCACATGATGCTTCACATCCTGCCAAGACGAACCTTTGCATCAGCCTAGCAGAAGCCTGCGGGCCGATGACAGCAGTGCAAATGGATGTGCCTGCCAATTTTCAACCTCCGCCCGCGAAATCAGCACGCCGCGCCGCCGCCGCCTCTGGTAAATACCCCCGGACCACACCAGGGAGACGACAGCGCCATGACCCAGCCCGTGCTTTACCGCAATGCCCGTCTGATCGACCCGGCCAGCGGCCTGGACCAGATGGGCGACCTGTTGACCAATGGTGGCAAGATCGCCGCCATCGGCGCCGATGCTGCACGCGACCTGCCGGCAGGTGCGGAGATTGTGGATGCAACGGGTCTGGTCCTGGCCCCCGGCCTCGTCGATCTGCGTGCCCAGGTGGGTGAACCGGGGCTGGAACATAATGAGACGATCCAGACGGCCAGCCGCAGTGCGGCCGCCGGCGGCATCACAGCACTGGCAGCCTTGCCCAACACCGATCCCGTGATCGATGACGAGGCCGGCCTGGAATTCATCGCGCGCCGGGCGCGGGAAACCAAGCTGGTGAAGATCTTCGCCTATGGCACTGTCACGCGGGAGACGGCGGGTAAGGAGATCAGCGAGATCGGTCTGCTGGCCGAGGCCGGGGCCGTGGGCTTCACCGATGGCGGCCCCATTGCCGACCCGGCCCTGATGCGCCGCGTCCTGTCTTATGCCAATGGTTTCGGGCAGACGATTTTCCAGCATCCGTCGGAGCCGCGTCTGGCCGGCGGCGTGATGAATGCGGGCGAGATTGCCACCCGCCTTGGTCTGTCCGGTATTCCGGGCATGGCCGAGGTCATCATGCTGGAACGCGACCTGCGTCTGGTGGAGATGACGGGGGGCCGCTACCACGCCGCCAATATCTCCACCGCCGAATCCGTTGCCGTCATCCGCCGGGCCAAGGCGCGCGGGCTGAAGGTCACCTGCGATACCGCCCCGCCCTATTTCGCGCTGACGGAAGTGGATGTCGGCGATTACCGCACCTTCTTCAAGCTGTCGCCGCCGCTGCGGGGCGAGATGGACCGCCGCGCCATCATCGAGGGGCTGGCCGACGGCACCATTGATGCCATCGCGTCCGACCATCACCCGCATGACCAGGACAGTAAGCGCGTGCCCTTTGCCCAGGCGGCCTTTGGCGCCGTGGGTCTGGAGACGCTGCTGCCGTTGACCCTGGAACTGGTGCATAAGGGCGCGATGCCCCTGTCGCGCGCACTGGCGGCTGTCACCTCGATTCCCGCCGATATCCTGGGCTTGCGTCATCTGGGCCGGCTGTCGGTGGGCGGACCCGCCGATCTGGTGCTATTCGATCTGGACCGGCCCTGGCGCGTGGAGGCCGAGAAACTGGCGTCGAAGTCCAAGAACAGCTGCTTTGACCGCCGCCCGGTCCAGGGCATGGTCTTGCGCACAATCGTAGATGGGCGCACGGTGTTCGCCCGCGACTGATTGCAGACCGACCACAAACAAGAAGCAAGACCATGGCCGATCTCTCCCCGCTGCCGCTGATCCTCGCACTGATCGGCGGCTACCTGCTTGGCTCCATCCCGTTCGGCCTTGTCCTGACCCGGCTTGCCGGT
Source organism: alpha proteobacterium AAP38 (assembly GCA_001296005.1). Lineage (GTDB taxonomy): Bacteria > Pseudomonadota > Alphaproteobacteria > Azospirillales > Azospirillaceae > Niveispirillum. Next base: position 84,919 of record LJHR01000023.1, read on the forward strand.
TATGGCGATATCCGCCAGATCGGCAGCGGCAATATCGGCGCCACCAATGTGCTGCGCACCGGCAACAAGCCGCTGGCCCTTGCCACCCTGCTGCTGGATAGCGGCAAGGGCGCCATCGCCACCCTGATCGCGCTGTATGTCGCAGGCACGGAGGCCGGGATCGCCGCGGCGGCGGGGTCCATGCTGGGCCACAGTTTCCCCGTCTGGCTGGGCTTCAAGGGCGGCAAGGGTGTGGCCACCTCGCTGGGCGTGCTGCTGGCCATTTCCTGGCCCGTGGGGCTGGCGGCGTGCGGCACCTGGCTGCTGGCGGCCGTGCTGTTCCGCATCTCGTCCCTGTCGGCCCTGATCGCCGTGGGGGCCAGCCCTGTGGTGGCCTGGTTTCTGGCCGGTCCCGCCGTGGCGGGCCTGTGCCTGTTCATCGCGGTGCTAGTCTATATCCGCCACAAGGACAATATCGCCCGCCTTCTGAAGGGCGAGGAGCCGAAGATCGGCGCGAAGAAGAAGGACGCGGCGTAACATGGTAGGTCAGGTCGGGGGCGCAAGCCCACGCCCTGACAGATACGGATTGAAGGCCTTGTCTGTCAGGGCTCGCCTTTGGCTCTACCTGACCTACTCAAATATCCGTTACAGCCCACCCTGCAGCGCCTGATACCGGGCATAGGCTCCGCCGGCGGACAGAAGTTCGCCGTGCGTCCCCTGCTCCACCACCTTGCCCTGATCCATCACATAGATGTGATCGGCATCGGCGATGGTGGACAGGCGGTGGGCGATGACCAGGGTGGTGCGGCCCGCCGCCAGACGCCGCAGGGCATCCTGCACCGCCCGTTCGGACGCGCTGTCCAGGGCTGAGGTCGCCTCGTCCAGCAGCAGGATGGGCGCGTTTTTCAACATGGCGCGGGCAATGGCAATGCGCTGCCGCTGCCCGCCCGACAATTTCAGGCCCATTTCGCCGACCATAGTGTCGTAACCATGGGGCAGTTCCATGATGAATTCATGGGCCGCCGCATCGCGGGCCGCCGCCTCCACCTCTGCCCGGCTGGCGCTGGGGCGGCCATAAGCGATGTTGGCCAGGATCGTGTCGTCGAACAGGGCGGTTTCCTGACTGACAAGCGCGATGGAGGCGCGCAGGCTGGACAGGGTCAGGTCACGCACATCGTGCCCTGCCACGCTAACCGACCCGTCCGTCACCTCATAAAAGCGGGGGATCAGGTTCAGGACCGTCGTCTTGCCTGAACCGGACGCCCCGACCAGCGCCACCGTACGGCCCGCCGGCACCACGATATCCACGCCATCCAACGCCTCCTTCTCCCCATCATAGGAGAAGTGGACGCCGGAAAAGCGGATATCGTGGGTGGCATCTGCCGGCAGCGTTGCCGCGCCCGGCCGGTCGGTGATGGATGGCGGCATGTCCAGCACACCCAACACCCGTTCCGCCGCCGCCAGCCCGACCTGCAACTGCGCATTCAGCTTGGTCAGGGCCTTCATGGGCTGATAGGCCAGCATGAAGGAGCCGATGAAGCTGACCAACTGTCCCGCCGTGCGCGTACCGTCGGCAATGGCCAGGCCGCCATAGATGATGACGCCCACGACGGCGGCACCACTGAAAATCTCGTTGATGGGCAGCATGGAGGCGCCGGTACGGTAGCTTTTGGCCGTCAGCTTGCGCAGCCGGTCAATGGTCATACCGACCCGCGCCTCTTCATGCGCTTCCATGCCATAGGCCTTCACATGGCGCGCACCCTGGAAGGTCTGGCCCAGCACGGCGGAGAAATTACCCAGTTCCGTCTGCTGGCTGGTCGCGATGCGGCGCAGACGCTTGCCCAGCCGGCCCAGGAACCAGCCCGATACGGGAAACACCGTGAAGGCGATCAGGCCCAGGCGCCAATCCTGATAGAACATCATGATGACCAGAACGACCAGCGTCAGGCTGTGATTGACGGCCCCGGTCAGGCATTCCGACACGGCAAGCCGCATCTGGTTCACATCATTGACCAGATGCGAAATCCACTGTCCCGAGGCGCGGCCATGCAGATAGGCAAGGTCGGAACGGATCAGGTGGCCATAGACCTGTGCCTGGATGCGCGCCACGATGCGCTGCCCCACATGGTTGACCAGCACCGAATGGCCATAGGCCGCCGTACCGCGCACAAAAAATGCCGCCATGATCAGGGCCGCGAAGGGCAGCAGGAAACCCTGATTATCCGGCTGGAACGCGCGGTCAAGCAGCGGCTGGAAACCCCAGGCTACCGCCCCGGTCCCCGCCGCCTCCAGCGCCATCAGCAGCAAGGCCGCCAGAAGCTTCGGCTTGTATGGCCCCAGATAGGCCCCGGAAAGCCGGCGCAGAAGGGCGCCGGTCGGGGTCGTGCGCTTGACGGCGGGTGCAGGAATGGGTTTGGCCAAGGTCAGGTTCCGTGGGTGGCACGCGAAAGACCATAGCACATGGCCCGTGCATCACGCCGACGCAAGGGCGGCGTCCAGGACCCTGGCATTCCCGCGCAGTTACGGCGTCACCGGGCTCTGCCCCCGGGCCCAGCCGGCGACGATGGCGCCGATGCCTTCCTTGGAAAATTCAATCCCGATTCCCATTTCGGTGCGTCGCACGACACGGGCATTGGCGGTCAGCGCGATTTGCGGGATTTCCAGTTGCAGCAGCGTGCCGATGGTCAGGTCGGGGGCATCCACCAGCATGGCCCCGCTGGGTGACACGTCGCGCATGTTGCATTCATGCCCTTCTCCGCCCGCCTGGATGCGGACGGGGAACTGTACCGCATGCCGGTCGTAGCGGCGGCGGTTGGGCTTGAACAGACCCTTGAACCAGTTGAAGAGGGACATCGCCGGCATGGTCATACCCTGCTGATGCAAATGGCGGTCAGATCATCGGCCAGGGGCCGTGCAGCCATAGTGTCGAAGGCGGCGAGCAATCGTGCAAGCCTGTTCTCGCCCCCTGGGAAACATTGCCGGACAAGGCGCAGCAACCCATCCTCCCCGATCAGGTGGCCGCCCTTGTCATCCGCCTCCGTCATCGCGTCGGAATAGATCAGGACAGAGGCCCCGCGCGGAAACGGCACCGTATCGGCGGTCAGGGATGGGTTGTTGGAAACACCCAGCATCAGGCCGCTGGCATCCAGCATCGTTACGTGACCGTTATGAAACAGCATGGGGCTGGGCGCCCCGGCGGCGGCATAGGACAGGGTGCCCAGGCGGCTGTCGATGATCCCATAGAAGCAGGTGGCGAACTGCCCCACGGGCAGCAGGTCCTTCAAGGGCCGGTTCAGCATGGTCAGCCATTCCACCGGTTCGAACCCCTGCGGCGGAATACGTTCGATCAGGGTATGGAATCGGAAGGTGTTGATGGCCGCCGAAATGCCATGGCCGGAGAAATCCGCCGCCAGCACGCCCAACTGATCGTCGCCCAAGTCGAAAATGGTCCAGAAATCGCCACCCAGTTCGTCCGACGGCTCAAAATGGCCCTCAATGGACAGCTTATGACGCTGGCTGGCCCCGGCGATGGTGCGGGCATCAGGGATCAGGGATTTCTGCATCGACCGGGCCAATTTCAGATCGCTCTGCAAACGGCGGTGGAAGTCCGTCAGATTGCGAAAGAAGAACTGCTTTTCCAGATGCAGGCGGACACGCGCCATGCATTCGCCCGGATTGATCGGCTTGGTGATGATGTCGCTGGCCCCGGCCTCAAAACATTTCACGCCCGCCGGATCGCTGGACGCCGATGTCTGCATCAGCACGGGAAGGTCGGCCCAGGCCGGCTCGCCACGGATATGGCGACAAAGGCTCAACCCATCCATCACCGGCATGTCGGTATCCAGCAGGATCAGGTCGTAGCTGGTGGTTCGCAGATGGGCCAGCCCTTCCTCTCCATTGCCCGCGAAATCAATGCGGCCGATGCCGACCCATTGCATGAAGCGCGACAGGATTTCCCGGTTGAAGCGGCTGTCATCGACAATGAGAACGCGGCAATCGGCAAAGCTGATCCGGTTGGGGCCCAGGGCCGGGAGGGGCGGCACCTCCGTCATCGGCGGAAATACAGGTTGGCGGCACGCCCGCCCTCGGTGAAGGCCACGCGGTCGGCCAGTTCACCCATGATGCGGATACCCCGGCCCGACTTGGCCTCCAGCCGTTCCACCGCCGTCAGGACATGGCCAGGATGGCCCCGCCCCTCGTCCCGGATGGTAATGCACAGCATGTCCGGTTCGGCCACCGCCTCCACCGTCACGCGGCGGGCGGCGTGGGCGCGGTCGGCCAAACGGGTCTGTACCGCACGGAAGAAACCGTCAAAGGCGCCGGCATCGGCGGATGGCCCCTGATGGACATCCAGATTGCCATGAACGATGGCGTTGCTGACCGCCTCATGCACACAGATTTCGGCATCGGCCCGGCGGTCGGCAGACAACCAGCCCCGCGCCACCATGGTGGCACAAAGATGCGGTGCCAGATCCAAGCTGAAACAGGTCGCCGTCGACAAGGACACATGCAGACAGGGCGGCCCCGACAAAAGCGTCAGTAGTCCCGGCGGCAGGTCCGTGTCATCGCCCAGTTCAACATAGGCCGACCCGCCCAGCGACAGGGAGGCGCCAATATCACGGACGCATCCCCGCAAGGCCACCAGGATATCAGGGGCCGCCGTCAGTTCCCCCATCTCCGCCGCTTCGACGGCCCAATCGACAACACGAAGCCCATGCCCCGTTGCCAGCCGCCACAGCAATGCCGACGCCACCTCCCCGCCTATGGATGGCGGGTGGGGGTGCGCGGCAGAGGGGTCGGCGGCAGTCACCATCGGTGCGCCAGGATCAGGGGGTGACGCGGAACAGGGTCTGGAACTTGGCGATCTGCAGGATGCGCTTTACCGACTCCTGCGCGCCGAACAGCTCGATCTCCATTTTCTTCGGCAGGGCGACGTCGCGGGCGATGAGGAACATGCCCAGGCCGGAACTGTCGACGAATTCCAGCTTCGTCAGATCGAAAATGCAGACGGTGCCTTCCGCCTTTTCGATCGCATCGACGACGTTGCGGAACTTTTCATGGTCGATCAGCGTCATACGGCCCGACAGGGTGACGCGCAACCCATCAGCGGCGGTGTGGACGGTGTAGTCCATCAGAAGTCTCCGTTAAATCAGTCGAACAGATTGTCGATTTCGGATTGATCAAGCGGGTTCGGCGGCTCCTCATCCGCCGCAGATGCGGCGGCAGGGGCCGCCGGCTTCGGCGGCGGCGGGGGCGGCGATGCCGGACGCGGTGCCGGTGTGGCCCCCGACATCAACGCATCCACATCATTCTGGTTCACACCATCATCACGCGGCCCACCCAGCAGATGCGCGTCGGGACGCGTATCGACGGGACCGGCGGGGGCCGGCGCCTTCACGCCTTCGATGCTCCAGATGGAGATCATGGCGTTGATACGCTGCTCCACATAGCGCAGGGCGTTGACCACCTTGCTGGTGCGCTGCCCCGTCAGGTCCTGGAAGGAACAGGCCGTGAAGATATTGGTGACTTCGTTCTCGATATCGCTGACCAGATCGGCATCGGCGCCCAGACGCTTCAGCCGGCCCGCGACCTCCATCAACCGTTCGGCGGATTGCAGAATCTCGATCGAGGCCCGCTCCGTCGTGGAAACGATGGCATCCAGTTCGTTGGTGGCGATGTCCAGACGGTTGTTGGACTGGTCCTTCGGACGCAGCGCCGCAATCTCGCGTCGCGCATGTTCGATGGAAGCCGCCATTTCCAGCAGCTCATTACGCAGCACCTCGGCCCGGCCAGAGGTCTGCATCAGGCTGGCCTGGCTTTCGAACAGATAGCGCAGGTCCTGCAACGCCGCGTCGACCTTTGACTGGCCCGCGTCACCCGCCCGGCGCGCATGCTCGCGCAGAAAGGCAAGTCCTTGCGGCGACTGTGCGATTCGGTCGTAAAGGGCGGTATACTCCGCCTCTGACAGACCCGGAATGTTACCCATTTCGTGCAAGATGCCGCACCATTCCTTATGTCGGGCCGTTACCCGGTCCCGCCGCCCCACGCGGCTGGCAACCCGGCCCGTCTTATTGCTACCACCATCCGGGTAAGCGCAGCAAATGATTGCACCGCGTCGGGATGCGGATTTTGTCTGCTACCGGCAAATCCTTGGGCGCCACGGGGATCATCAGGATCGGATCAGTGTTTGCCGTCCGGGTCATTCACCAATCCCCTGCCCTTTAGCCATTACCGCCCCTATTGCGCTTCGATAGAATTTAGATTGCGTATGTATGTCAGCACTTGATGCCGGACGGACACGGACTTCCATAATGGCGCAGAATCGTCTCTTTACCGGAAACTGTCAGGCTCGTCGCGCAACCAAGGATCGGGAGAATTTGTGCGCTGCCGCGTGGCCGAACTGGACAGGGCGCAGGGTGCTGCTATGCTGACCGTCCAATATGGACGGTTTTCGTATGCTGGATCTCGTTAAGCTGGGCAAGGTGCTGGCCCTGGTCGACAGCTCGAACGAGGGCGAGGCCGCCGCCGCCATTGAAAGCGCACGGCGCCTTCTGGCCCGCGATGGCAAACGCTTCGCCGATCTGGCCGCGATGCTGATGGAAACAGCACCGGTCACACCGCCGCCGCCTCCCCCGCCTGCACCTCCGCCCCCGCCGCCGCCCGCAGCACCCCAGGCCGCCACCGCCACCCCACGGCCCGACTTCAAGGGCCGGCGGGCGCGGGCCGGTGTGCCCGATGCGCAAGCCGTACTGGACCGGCATGGCGGGCGCGACGCCGTGATGGCCCCCTGCTCCCGCGAAAAGCTGCTGCGGGCCGCTGCCGCCCGCTGGTCGATCGCACAGGATGCCCCCAATGAGCGCTGGACACGCAGCCTGTCCGGCTGGACCAGCGACAGCCTGCCCCGGCACATGCCCCCGGAAATCCGCCGGGCCGTGGAAACCGCCTATTCCCTGCCGATCAGTGTCACGGGGGCGCTGGCAGAGCTTGAATATTGGGAGAAGCGTGGGTTCGAAATCGCGTCTGTCCGGGGCCTGGACGGACAGCTGATCGCCGAGGATATCGAGCCGACACGCCATCTGGACCTGCCCGCCTATGCCCGCGCCATCGTGATCCGCCGGCTTGTCGAACATGGGCTGCGCGCCGCAACGATCCAGGATGCCCTGGCCAGGGCCGAGTATTGGCGGGCGCATAGCGGGCGCGGCAGTTGGGTGGAGGCAGCGATCCTGGCCGACCTGCGCCATCTGGCCGGTATCGACCGCGCGGGCCGGGACCCGGATGGGCCGGAGACGGAGATCGGGTCACCGACCCATTTCCGCACCGCCTCGGAACGGCGCGAGGAAGTGATGCGGATTCTGTCCGATCCCGCCATGGCCAGCCTGCCCGACCGTGAAATCGCCCGGCGTGTCGGCGTATCGCCGCAGACGGTGGGCAACCTGCGCCGCCGCGTTACCGATGGGGCCCAGACACAGGGAAACCAGATATGAAACTCCTGCCGGGCCTTGCCTTGTTGAGCACCCTCACCCTTATGACACCGGTGGCTATGGCGGATGCACCGCCCTATACCGTGGCAACCGGCCTGTTCAACCATGATCGGCCCGGTGATCTGGGGCTGGTGCCGGCACCGGGAACGGAGACTTTCAAGATCTTCTCCCCCGGCGCCGACGCGCGGGATAAGTTCCATAACGGTGTCGTGCTGATCGCCTTCAAGGGACGGCTGCATGCACAATGGCAGGCATCGCAGCGGGACGAAGATACGCTGGACACCTGGATCGCGCACAGCGTCAGCGATGATGGCGGCAAGACCTGGTCCCCGCCCGCCGCCCTGTCGCCCCCCGCCACCAAACCGGGAGAGATGCGCTCCAACGGCGGCTGGTGGACCGATGGGCGGCAGTTGGTCGCCTTCACCAATGTCTGGCCAACGGGGTTTCAGTCCGGCGATGGCGGTTATGCTGAATACCGGATCAGTACGGACGGACAGAACTGGTCACCGCCACACCGCGTGATGGGCAAGGATGGAAAGCCCGTTGAGGGCATTATTGAGCAGGACCCCCACGCCCTTCCCGATGGCCGCATCATCACCGCCTTTCATCAACGACCGGGCATGATCGTCGCCCCCTGGTACACGGATGATCCACTGGCCGTGACGGGCTGGGTTCGTGGGCGGTTTGACAATCTGCCGCATGAGGGACGGGTCAGCCGGGAGTTGGAACCCAGCCTGTTCCTGCGCGGGGATTGCGCCATCATGGTGTTCCGCGATCAGGCCGAAAGCTTCCGGCAACTGGCATCGCAAAGCTGCGACCGGGGCGAAAGCTGGACGACACCTGCGCTGACCGCCATGCCCGATGCACGGGCCAAGCAGAGTGCCGGCAACCTGCCAGACGGCACCGCATTTCTGGCCACAGCTGTGAGCCTGGACAAGGCACGGATTCCGCTGGCCCTGACCCTGTCGGCGGACGGACAGGTGTTCGATCGCGCGTTCCTGCTGCGCGGTGCCGGCGACTTGCCGCCTTGGAGGTATGCAGGCCGGTTCAAGCGGCCCGGATATCATTATCCCAAGAGCCTGATCTGGAATGGCTATCTCTACGTGGCCTACAGCACAAACAAGGAAGATATCCAGGTGACGCGCGTGCCGCTGACCTCGCTGGCCCGCTGACCGGTGTCATACCAGCGGGCGGGCGCATTCGCGCCCTTGGCTACGCCGCATGGGCGGCGCGGCGGCAGTCGCCGCCGTACCATCGGTCACAATTTATGACCGACGGTATCAGGCGCCCTCTTCCTCATCCTCTTCCTCGCGGATCAGGGGCGATGACATTTCGGCACGCACCTGATCGATCAGGGAGGTGGCGGTAAAAGGCTTGCCAATGAAGCCATCCATGCCGGCCACCGCCAGTGCCGGCCAGGCCCGCGACCGTTCCGCCGCCGTCATGCCGATGATGCGCACATGCCGTCCCGGCCCTGGCAAGGCCCGGATACGACGCGTCGCAGCGGCCCCATCCATGCCCGGCATCTGCACATCCATCAGGACGGCATCGAACGACGTGTCTGCAACGGCATCGATGGCCTGCTGCCCCGACAGGGCCTGACTGACTCGGTACCCGGCACGGGCCAGCACGCTGGTTACCAGGGTCAGGTTCATGTCGTTATCATCAACCACCAGGATATGGGGAGCCTCCGGCTCCACCGGGGGCAACGCGGCTGTGCTCGTCGCATCCACCTCCGGCGTTTGGGCGGGCCGCTGCGCCAGCCGGGCAAGGATGGCAGACAATCGGTCCAGCACGGGCTCAACGGAAGTGGCCCAGTTATCATCGCCAGAGCGCATCATGTCTTCCACTGCGCGAGCCTGATCACCCAGGTCGGCGGCACCGATGCTGGCCGCGGTACCGGCCAGTGTGTGCAGGATGGGCAGGACTTTATCCGCATCGCGCGCTTGGATCGCCGTACGCAAATGCAGGAAATCCGCCCCCTGCTGCCGCGCGAATCCATCCAGAAGCCGAAGCAGCAGATCAGGATTGCCATCCGCCCGTTTCAGCGCGTCCTCCACATCCAGGAGCGGCGGCAGTTCACGCAGGAAATTGATCATCAGGCGCGGTGGGACGTTCAGGGGCGTAGAGACCGCGGCTGCGGCTGCGTCGCGGCGCGGCAGCCAGGTCAGCAGCGCTTCGACCAGTTCATCCACCACCACGGGCTTGGTGACATGGCCGTCCATACCGGCCTCCCGGCATTTCTGCCGGTCGCTTTGCAGCGCGTGTGCGGTCATGGCCAGGATGGGCAGGCGCGGCTTGCCCGGCACGGCCAGCGCCTCCTCCCGGATCACGCGGGTCGCCTGATACCCGTCCATCACCGGCATCTGGATATCCATCAGCACCAGATCGAACCGACCGGCCTTCACCTTGTCGGCGGCCTGCCGCCCATCCTCGGCCAGGGTGACCTGCATGCCCCAGCGGGTCAGCATGTCGAACGCAACCTGCTGGTTCAGCGGGTTATCCTCGACCAGCAGGATTTCGCCACCGGCAACCGGGGCCAGCCTTTCCTCCGGCCGGGCGCTGATCGATGCCGGCCCCCGCGCCTGCGCGAAGGACTGACGCAACGCCTCGCGCAGGGCCGTGGGCGTCACGGGCTTGGCCAGAATATTGCGCACGGGCGTGCCCGCCGTGGCGGCGGCCAACTCGTCCACATCATAGGCAGTGACCATCAGCATGGGCGGTGGCGGCGACGCGGCGGCCATGATGGCACGGCACAAATCCAGTCCGTCCGTTCCCGGCATGCGCCAATCGGCGATGACGAGATCGTACCCCGCCCCCTCGCTGCGGCGCAGACGTTCCAGCGCCTTTTCAACCGTCTGCACCCCCTCCACCGCCAGCCCGTACTGTTCCAGCATGCTGGTCAGCACGTCGATGGCCAACGCGCTGTCATCGACCAGCAGAGCGCGCTTGCCCGTCAGGTCCACGTCGCTGTGCAGCAGATCGCCGGATGTGACAGGGCGCCAGCGCAGCGGCAGGCTGAAATGGAAGCGGCTGCCCTGCCCGACGGCGCTTTCAACGCCAATGGTGCCTCCCATCATCTCCACCAGTTGCCGGCTGATGGCGAGACCCAGCCCGGTGCCGCCATAGCGGCGGGTGGTGGAACTGTCGGCCTGGGAGAAGCTGATGAATAGCCGTTCCATCTGCTCCGCACTCATGCCGATGCCGGTATCCTCCACCTGCACCGACAGGCGCAGGCTCTCATTCTCCTCCGCTTCGAAGGCGGCGGTGACGGTGACACGGCCCTCATGGGTAAACTTGATGGCGTTGGCGATCAGGTTGCTGATCACCTGGGTCAGGCGCAGCGGGTCACCCAACAGAACACGCGGCGCCCCCGTGGGCCGGCGCAGGATGAATTGCAAACCATGGCGCCGCGCCTCATCGGCATGCAGCGAGGCAACGGCATCCAGCAGCTCATCCAGCAGGAAATCCACGCATTCGATGGTGACGCGGCCAGCCTCGATCTTCGACAGGTCAAGGACGCTGTTGATGATGCCCAGCAGGGATTTGCCGGCCTCTTCGATCTTGGTCAGATATTCCCGCGCCTTGGGCGGCAGATCGGTGCGCAGTGCCAGATAGCTCATGCCGATGACCGCATTCATCGGGGTGCGGATTTCATGGCTCATATTGGCCAGGAATTCCGACTTGGCGCGGCTGGCGGCCTCGGCGGCCAGCTTCGCCTCGCCCAGCGCCTCGGCAAGCCGCTGCAGCTCTTCCTCGCGCCGGCGCGCCTGGGTAACATCGGCATAGGACGTGACAAAGCCACCGCCCGGCATCGGGTTGCCATGGGCCTCCAGCACGGTTCCGTCAGGCCTTGTCAGTTCGAAATGATGCGGCTCGTTGTTGGCGGTGGCGCGCAGCCTTTCATCAATCAGGGCATCGACACCGTCCGGCGCCACGGGGCCATATTCTTCCCGCAGGGCTTTCCAACGGATCAGGTCGCGCATGCCCACGCCCTGCCGGCACAGGCCGGGTGGCAGGCCATGCATGGAAATGAAGCGGGTATTGAAGGCCAGTACGCGCAGATCGGCATCAAAGGCCACAATCCCCTGATCCACCGTATCCAGGACGGTGGCCAGCATCGTTTCCCGCGACCGCGCCGTGGCCCGCGTCTCCTCAAGCAGGCTGACATCCTGGAAGGTGCGAATCCATTGGCTGACACGACCGCCATCACCCAGGACGGGGGCGCTTTCCTCCCGAATCCAGCGATGGCCGCCATCGGGCATGGTCAGCCGGCACAGCCGGTTGATGACACCATCGGCGCTGCGCAGTGCGTCCGCCTGTTCCCCCGCCTCCAGACGTTCGGCGATCAGGGCGGGCAGCCGTTCGGTGGACATCGCCTCGTCATGCGACAATCCCATGAGACGCGGCAGATTGCCGGAGATTTCGCAACCGCCGTCCACATCCTCCACCAGCCAGGCCAGATTGGCGACGCGTTGCGCCGCCGCCATCCTTTCCTCTCCCCAGCGCAGGGCGCGAAACCCTTCCCAGTTGCCGCGCAGGAACAGGATCTGCCCCATGGTCATCAGCAGCATCAGTAGGGATGTGCCCAGCCAGATTGGGTCGCTGCGATCGGCGATGCTCAACATGATGGCAGCCGCCATCATGGGGCCGGCATAGGCGACGCAGGCCTGCGGCACCACCGACAGGGCGGCGTTGGCCCCCACCGCCAGGAAGGCGCAGCCGCCGAGCAGCAGCGCCTTCGCCTCCAGCGGTGCATTGGACAGGTAGAACAGCATCATCCCGCCCCAATAGAGGCCCATGATGCTTGAACTGGCGATGATGATGCGGATGCGGCGGCGGGATGCCGTGCGCGGCGGGCGCCGCCCCCGGCTGCGTAACAGGCCCCGAATGGCCGGCAGCATCAGCAGGGGCACACCCAGCAGCAAGGGTGTCAACGCCAGAAACGAGAAATCATGCCAAAGGACGACAGCACCGATCCAGGCGCCCAACAGATTTCCCAGGATGATCATGGGCAACTGCCGCACAAAGGCCGCCGATTGTGCGGCCCTTATCGTTTCATCGTCCTGGATACGGTACCAAGGGCTCAACACAGGCGTGTTCCGTGCACAAGAGAAGTGGAAACACGACCGGAACCCCGCCGTCGCCGGAATCGCCCGTCGCCGTCACTGGTGGATGGCTTTCCACACAGCATAGTATGTAGGCGACACGCATGGTGCGCAATCGCCCGCTTATATCCTTTGGACAGGGAACGGATTTTTCCAGCGATGATGGCATCATCGGAAAAACGAAAGACCCGGAACAATGTCCGGGCCTTTTCGTAACAGACTGAATTTACTTCGGGGATGGTGATTCCGGTGGGACTATAAATATTCATATTTTTCAATTACTTACCTAAATGTGGGACGCGGAAAGGCCCTATGATTTCATTATGCTTTTTGCTGTTTGTGTCCCACCAATGAAGCTACCCGGCCCCCTCCACAATCTCCATATCTTCATCCGCCACGGGCCGCGCAAAGTCGGGCACGGCGGTCAAGGGAGCGGTCAGCCATTCGCGCATGGCTTGCTGACCAATCAGAATGACGGGCATTGCCTTGGGATGGACCCCGCCAACCAGATCGTTGGGTTCGGTGGTCAGGAAACCAAACAGGTCATGATGACCAGTGACCGGGGCAGATTTCGGGCCACGCGCCCCCTCCCATGCGGCCCATATTCCGGCAAAGGCCGCAGGCCGATCATCGGTTACCTTGAACCATACCGCCTTCTTGGCGCCAGGATCCGCTGTGTACTCCGCGAACCGTTCGAAGGGCACCAGACAGCGATTGGACGGGGAAAGCCAGCGCTGCCACCAGGGGCTGGTCAGGTTGCGGATATTTGTGATCGGGTGAGCCGTATCCTTGAATGGCGGCATCCCCCAGCGCATCGCGCGCCAGGTCGGAATGCCTGCCTCCAGGCGCACCACAGGGGCCATGCGGTCGGGAAAAATCTCCAGCCGGGTTTCAGACCACGGCTCAAAACCGAAAATCTCTTCCGACAATCCAAGCTTCTGAATGGATGCCTGATATCGGTTACACACCTGCCCCTCCTTCGTCCCGATCCAGCCAAGCTGCTGAACATTTGGCGCGCCGCGAGGAATGCGTCGACTTTGTGAGACGCCGACCCTACCACATCGCGGACAGCGGTAGCGGCGGGACCATTCTGAGGCTTCCATTTCTGGCGGCACCCGCCCATCCAGCCAATCAAAGGCCCATAGCCGTGCATCGTCGCAGACCTGACAGAACATGCAGAGGTCGATCCGTAGCTGAATCAGTTCACCCAGGGTGCCGACCAGCCGGGAATGGTCAATGTGCGGATGCATGATGAGAACATAATAAGAACATTTTGAAGCGGCAAGCCCCTGTCGCATTCACAAAAATACATTGATACCCTACGTAACGTAGGGTATCGTTCATTCATTCGCCGCAGGGATGGCCAGCGGCAAGTCGGGAGAGCCGAAATGAGCAAAATCACCTATACCGTCTATTTCCAAGGCAACCTGTCGAACATTTCCGGCCGGAGACTTTCCCTGCGCGATGCTGTGGAGACGCTGTTAGGCGAGGACGGCTACCTGTTTAAGTTCCGCCGTCAGGGCGGGGTGCAGACAGTCCTGATATCCGAGAGGTCACAGAACAGCTATGGCGGCCATGGCCGGCTGGTTCCGACCCTGCTATCCGCCCCCACGCTGGATAAACTGCGTGAAAAGATCGTCGGACAAGCTTGGCACGGCGCCGTAGCAGTCACCGATTCCGAATACGATGCGCTGGTTGCCAGCGCCGAAAGCGAGGAAGAATGACTCCCCTTCATCTGGCGATGGCCGCCTGCGGGTTCTCCTCCCCGCAGGCGGCTGCCTTTCTTGGTGTATCCACGCAAACAGTGAAGGACGCCCTCAATCGGCCACACAAGATGCATGTGCCGCCCGGTTGGATTAGGGACTTGAGAAACCTTTACTTTCGTCAGCGTAAGGCCGCTGACGAAGCCTTAAAGATAATCTCAGTCCAAATTGCCGCAAACGGGCCCGGCGAAATCGAACTGGGATTCTGCGCAGACGACCACGAAGCACAGTCTTTGGGCTGGCCATCGGCTGCTGCGCACGCGACCACTCTAAGACTTATCTGGGAAGGTTTACCGAACGACTGTATATTGATTCTGTCCCCACGGGGCGGGACCGCTGCCACGGCAGCAGCGGCAGACGCACATAACCGGTAGCCCCTCACAGCTTGCCGCCAGCCCGTTGCCGGTTCCATTCCCTGATCGCCTCATCCGACAGAGGCTTACCATCGTCCGCCATCTCCGCCTGATAGCGCGCGGGGTCCATCGGTGCCGCCGGCGGATCAGGCGGTTTCTGGGCTGGCATAGGCGCCGGGCGCATCGCTTGTATTTCCGCCCGCGTAGCCATGACCGCCCGCAGCTGCTCCACCGTTGGCCCGCGGCCCCGACGTGCCGCCAATAATGTTCGGTCACCGAAAAAAAACGCGACGACAGCGCCCAGCACCAGCCACATTTCATCCGGGATCAATGCCCAGGCCTGGGCCGCCGCCGCGAACCCGACCGGGTCCACGGACGCCCAGACGAAGATACCGATCACCCCCAGCGCCATGGCCGGGCGCGGCAGGCGGTTCAGACCATCAATCAAGCTGTCCCACGAGGTGCGGCCCTGACGGTCGGCGAACTCCGCACCGTACTGCTGAAACCGCGCCAACATCTCTGCATGCCGGCTGGCCTCGTCCTGTACCTTGTCACCGGTAAATGGCGTGATGGCGGTGGCCACCGCCTGGGCACCGCCGCCAATCAGGCCCGTCAGTATCTTGCCCAGCATCTCACACCCCCAGAAGCTTGCAGGCCAGCACCCACAGGGCGCGGCGATCATCGATCCCCATAAGGCCGCCATTGATCTTGCGGGTACAGGCGGTCAACTCGCCCGTATCGGCAAAACGGTTGCAGCCCTTCCAATCCCAGAACCACGCCGCCGACAGGGCCGCATGATCGGGATTGAGTAACAGGTCAGGCTGCCCGATCAGATCGAGGCCAAGAGCGCTCCCCGCCCGTTGATAGGCCGTGCGGCCCGTCAGCTGGATCAGGCCGCGCCCGCGATAGCGCCAGCCATCGCCCGGCTGGACATTGCCCAGCTGCACCCGCCCGAACTCCCCGCCATAGACGATGCTGGCGATGGCTGCCGGATCGGCGGGCCGGGTTGGCGTACGACCAAGGCGCGCGGCATCCGCCTCGCTGATCCGCGCCGGCCCGAAGGTCGGCACCAGCTTGTCCACCGCGTAATTCAGGCTTTCGGAAAGCCGGCTGAACCCGCCGCTTTCATGCGCCACCTGCGCCAGGAACATCGCCTTGCGCGCCGGCGTGCCAATGTCAAAGCGCTCGCACGCCGCCTCCAGCGGCGGGGCGAAGCTGGCCAGGATGATGGGCCGCGTGGTCGGCACCAGGGCCGCCAGCAATGCCGTCGTGATCATGGTAACCCCCATGAAAAAGCCCGGCACGAAGGCCGGGCTGGTCAATGTCGTGATGCTGTAAGGGGCTCAGCGCGGGCCGCCCGGTCGGACATCTTCGCGCGGTAAGCGGGCGGCGATGGTCTCCAACAGGATCTCCACCCGCGCCAAACGCTTGTCGATCAGCATTTCGGTTTCCGTCCGGCTCTGCACCTGTTGCTTCAGGGTGGCAACCTCGATGGTCAAGGCCTGCACCGCCGCATGCTGCATGGCCGCGTACCAGATACCGCCGGCAATGACGGCTGCGAACATTGTCGGAAACATCATCATGCGCGATCCCACGCGCATCGTGTCTTCGGTTTGTGCCATTATCCCCCGCTCCCATCGCCAATATCGACCCCCTCCATCACCAGGATGGGGATGTGTTTGGTCCAGGCCCGCCGGCAATGGTCGGGCCGTGTGAAAAGCCGGTTGATCCCCTCGATCAGGGGCAGCAGCACCCGCGCCCGCCGCGCACCCTGCCGGTGCAACTGCCACGTGCCCGCCGACAGGGTCAGCTTGCGATGGCCCGTCCCGATCAGGACATTCAAGGCGCAGGACAGCAAGGACCCGCCCTGGCCAACCCGCCAAGCAAGTGCATGCAAGGACATTATCGCCCCCAATCGCCAGGGATGATCAGATGACAGGCCAGGCAGCCAGCAGGGCCGCCACCTCCGCCTCCGTCACGGCTTCTGCCGCCAGCAGCTGCGCCGTGTAACTGGGCTGCGCCGGGTCGCCATCGATGCCGACAAAGACATCGAGATAATCGATCTTCTCGGCGCCAGCGAACACCAGCAGCAGCGGGCCATTCGACAGGATGGCAATGGCCCTGGCCTGCCCACCCTCGCCAAGCGCCGAAACCAGCAAGGACAGGAACACCATCTTTTTCAGGCTTGGCAGCGGAACCGGCACAGGCGGCGGCGGGGCAGCGAACCCATCCCCATCGCGCACCCAACCGATCTGAACCTCTTCGCCAATGGCTTCCCAGCCCCTCTGCGCGGCGACGCCAGGCGTGGCGATGACGCGGTTAACGACCACATCATCGACCACTTCTGCGCACAGGCCAGGAACCTCCGGCGGTGGCGATGGAGCGTAGAAATCCTGACCGTCATACAGCCAGCCAATTTCTACTTCCTGGCCGCAGTTACGCCAACCATCTCCAGATGGAGGCACAGCTGAGGTCAAGAGATCGGTGACGATGCCGTCAACGACACACGCGAAATTCAGAACAGCGGGAATATCCATCATCATATCACTCCGGTGACTGTGAGCTGTCCATTACCGCCGACACCGCCAGCGCCGGAATTCGTGCCGTCGAGCGAGGCGCCACCGCCACCGCCGCCACCCGATGTGCCTCCGGCTACGCCGACCGTGCCGATCCCTCCACCATTGCCGCCGTTCCCGGCTCCACCGGGTCCTCCGGTGCCGGCAGGACCGCCTGAACCGGCAGCGTCCAGATAAGCACCTGCGCCCCCGCCGCCGCCGCCATTGACAGACGATCCGCCATCACCATTGTCACCGGCCGAGTCCATGCCGCCACCGCCGCCACCGCCGCCATCTCCAGACGGGTAACCCGGCGTTGATGAGTTGCCGGGTCCACCGTCGCCGCCACCGAATGCACCGGTCGCTCCAACGCGCGGGGCGCCGCCAGTGACACCAGATGGTGCGCCAAGCGTGCCGCCGCCGCCGCCGCCTGGCTGCCCGACATTCTGGCCACCCTTCCCTGGCGCACCGCCGAACACCGTCAGATGCGAACCGAAGCTTGTGTTGCCGCCGGCACTGCCGTCATTGCCGTCTGTATTGTTTGTCGTCACCGCAGCGCCGCCGCTGCCGCCAGCGCCAATCGTGACTGTTTCGGATGAGCTTAACGCCGATGATGCCAACAGCCGCCGGCGTCGCGCGCCGCCGCCGCCGCCAGATCCACCAGCGCGCGCCGCGCCATTCGGGCCGCGGCGACCACTACCGCCGCCTCCACCACCGGCAGAGCCATCTGCCAAGTGGAACCGATACCCTGGCGGCTTCACCCAGGTTGATGAACTCGTAAATTGCATCGAGTACGGAGCGATGACGTAACTGTAGAACGCTGCTCCATCGCAGACGATCACACGCATTTCACCGGGATACGAAACGAAGCTGGTGAGTCCGTCAATCAACTCCGATCCATTCGGATCAAGCGTCACCTGTCCGGTTCCGCTGTTCTTCGTATAGCACCACCACCCGTTACCCAAAGTGGCCGCCGCCACCAGGGTCTGCGTGAAGGTTCCGTTCGTCCAATCGATAAGGGTTCCACGATCAGCGACGCCCAAGATGGTGTTGCTCGTCCTGGCCGACCTCTTGATCTTTCTGGCCTTGGCCGGCGTGATGTATCGGAGATCATCCGTCCCGGCATCAATTTCCGCTTCGGTCGCGATCTCGGTGACGCCAAACGAATTTTCTGTCGCAAGGTCAGCGGCGGTTCCGGTGCGCCCGCGCTTACCCATGCAGAAGATGTTCCAGGCCGCCAGCGTGCCGGCCCCACCGGTATCACCAACCGCAACACTTACCACCAGCGCGCCTGTGTCAGCGTTATAGCTGGTGACCGTGCCCTCCATGAAGTTGGCGCTATTGGCCTGGCTCTCAATGCGCACCCAGGCGCCAGCGAACAGCGGACGATCCTTGTCGATAGTCAGCGACTTGCTGCCGCTGCCGATGATCAGGCTGGTTGCGCTGTACGCCCGGAAAATGCCGCGAAATTGGGCGACGGCATCGTCAAGGGCGGGCACAAAGCCGCTATCTTCGGAGGCATAGGCCTGCCCCTGGAATGAGGCACTGTCATAATCATTGCCATTCAACGTCGGCATCAGGAATGCTCCTCCACGGTCAGTGCGGCGCGGTAATCGCCGAACTGGGGGTTTGAAAAATCCATGGTCTGGTCAGGGATGGACCCCCAGAGGGTCAACCGGTGCAGGTTGGCCGGGTCGGTCGGGTCCAGGATCAGGGCAAAGGGCTTGCGCACGCCAACGGCGCGGCGCAGCTCATACACTTGGCTCAACAGCTCATCGCGCCCGACATTGGCCAGTTGCAGGGAGGCGACCCGCCATTGCTTGCGGCCATCGACATAAATCTGCCCGCCGCGCGCCCGCTCCCGTTGTGACGGGTCCGTCCAGCCAATGCGCCAGTCCCAGGTCATGTTGATGGTCGGTTGATAGGCCGCCGCCACCACCAGCCGCCCGATATCCAGCCAGGACAGGCTGCTATCCTGCACCTCGATCTTCAGGTAGCGGGCATAGATGGGCTGCCCGTCACCATTGGCCAGCCCCGGCATATGGACGCCGGGCGGTTGATACCCTTCACCCAGCAGGTCGATCTGCCCACCCCAGCGGAAATCACCCCAATAGGTCAGGCCAAACGGTTCCACCGCCGGCCAGACGGCCAGGTCTGCCGCTTCACGACTGATCGTAACCGCTGCCGCTGATCCAGACCCCACGACAGACGCGATGGATACGACAAGCCGGCGCGATGGCCGGTCATAGGATGTGACGGTACCGACGATATAGTTGCTGCTGTCGATGGAGAGGCGGACGCGGGCACCTGCGTAAAACCGCATGTTTTGATCATCGACATAGACGGTTTTGGAACCGGTCCCCAGGGTGATCGGCTGGACGGCCTCCGTACCGGCATAGACCGCCAGCGTCGCGGCACGGGTGGCGGCGGAGGTGGCGGGGTTGGTCAGGGTCTGAAGGTCGGCGTTGCTGACCCGACTGGCGATGTAGGTGATGCGGCTGATCCAGCCGTTGAGCTGGTCTGTGCCGCTTGGCCTGCACCCCATGCTAAACGTCGTTACAGTCGGTACGGCGCCAGAAGTGTCGGTAAGCGGAGAAGCACCGTTTCGGCTATATGCGAAATTGTCTTGCGCCCAACTTGCCGCCCTGCGCTGTTCTCCAGTAAAAGACGTTTCAAGCAAGACGGCTTGAGCAACACCCCCGGATTGAACAAGGTACTGGAAGTTGGCGGAACCGAATTGCGTACCAACCTGGATCACGTTGTTGTTCGTGCCGTCGCCGATTTCCGCAGCTACTAGCTGCCCGGTACTACTACCAGCAACATATTGACTGCTTGCCACGACCAAGGTACCCGCCGACCCGTTGAACGACGGCAGCGCGCTGGTCGGCATCGTGGGGACATCCGCCGCGCGGGTGGCCGTAGTTCCGGCGGTGGGGATGTAGCTGGTTGGAAACGAACCGGCTTCAAGTTGCGTGCCCCAGGCCAGAAGCCCGGATGTATTATCGCCCGTGTAGGAGGCTTGTCCGTTCACATAGACGATGCATCTGACGGAAGTGCCCGCTGTAGAGGATAGCGTTCCGCCTATCGTGCAGCGATACCAACCGTTTCCGACCGAAATGATGGAAGCGGAAGCACCAGACGCGGAACCAGATGCTGCGGCGGCAGACGTGATTGTTCCGGTAGAAACGTTGAACTCCGCTGTCAACCTGTCGACAAAAGCCGCATCCTTGTCCATGAGAAGGCTGACGACAGAATAGCCATCTGCTTTCACAAAGCATGAAAAGCTGTAAGCAGCATTTGGCGCGGCAGTAATGTTCCGCGCCACCGCGTGCTGACCGTTCACTGCTGTCGCAGTCAACTTGTTCGCTGCGTTTGATCCGTCAGGTGCAGCTCCAGAACCGGCTGTTATGTTGAGAAGCGTAGCACCCCAACCGGTCGAAAAATCAGCAGATTGCGTTACGAGGTTCGTCCGCGCCGCCTCAATCAACAGACCGCGCGCCGTCTTGGTCACCGGATCATAGTCAAACCGCGCCTCACCAGACGCCGCCGTCCGCATCGTGCCGGTAAAATCGAAATAGGTCGCGGTACTGGCCCGGCTGAAACTGGCCCCCGTTGGCAAGGTCCCGCTGGTCAAATCATGATCCAGCATCGTGCTGGTCCAGCTATAGCCCCCGCGCGCGGTGCCGCTGACCAGGATGCTGCGGGTGTCATAGACCGTGTCGGACAGCGCAAAGCTGTAACCCCCGGCATCACTGGCCGCCCCCGACCGCGCCCGCGCGCCGCGAATGCGCCAGCGGGCCGCCGCCGTGAAATTATGGCCCAGCAGCATGATCAGGCTGATCGGCACGGGATAACCCATATCCAGATCCAGAATCACGCTGCTGCCGATGGTCCGGCAAACCATCTTCAGCCGGTCATTCAGGATATTGGACAGGCCCATGCCCGCAACAAAGCTGGTCGGGCTGGTCAGGACCGTCGCGGCCTTGGTCGCAAAATCATTATTCGCGATCACGACATTGCGTGCGCGGCCGGTCATTGCATCCAATGGCATCTTACCCCCAGAGCGTCAGGGTCACGCGGTTGTCGCCCGCATCTTCGTCAATCCCCAGCACGCGCATCAGGCGCCCGCCGGAAAGCCCAAACCGGCCATCGGTCAGGCTGACGGCCTGGCCGATCTCCACCGCGAATGGTTCCGTCTTGGCCGGCGCGGTGAACACCGCGCGCGGCACGCCATGCAGGTCCATCTGCCGCTGCTGTTCGGCCAACGCATCCGCCTCATACAGCAGCAGCGTATCCAGGCGGTCTGCGACCGCCCGCTGCCCATAAAGGCTGCGCACACGCCCGTCTGCCGATGCCACCGGGTACCGGTAGGCCGCTTGGAAAGACCGCAGCTGCGCCGTCGTGATGGCGATATTGTCCAGCGACCCGGCAAATGCCGCATCCTTGGACACGGTCAGGGTGGGCGTAGCCGCCGTCGCCGTGAATGCATATTCAACCGCCCCGCTGGCCGACACCGCCCCCAGGGTCAGGGCACCCACCTTGAAGGTCAGGGTCCCTGCCGTCCGGGTGACATCGGCGGCCAGGATATAATCCTGCCCAACATCCAGGGTGATTGATTGCGTCAGGTCAGAGGCAGAGCCGGCAGCGGCACTGGCCATTCCGCCGGCAATGCTCCACCCCGTCCCCTTGGTCCAGACGGTGTCACTGTCGAAGGTGCCATTGGCCACTGCATTGCGGCGGACGCTGTCGGCCAGATCATCGACCCCCATCACCCGCCAGTTGCGGGCAAATCCCACCGACATGCGCCAGACGGGCGCCCGCGCCTCCTCCCGCGCGAAACCGTCCAGCAGATTGTCGCCGTCAATGGCCAGCACTGCGGCGCCCGCCGGGGCCTCCAGCCGCCCGGCATCAAACAGGCCCGCGCGGTTGAACCCGTACCAGGCCCCGATGCTGTTGGCGATTTCGTCCAGCACATCCAGGGCGTTGCCGCCGTCACGCAAATAGACCTGCACCACCGCCGGGTTGATCGCATGCAGCGCGTCAAAGACATCGCCGCCGACGGCGGTGGCAATCTCCCCCGGCAGCAACCCGACCTTGGTCACGGTCCAGTCGGCAAAGGTCCCAACCCCCGCCGTCGCCGTCACCGTTACAGTCAGAACCCCTGCCGCCCAGCCGGTCACCTGCCCGAACATCCAGTTGCTGTCGGGTGCCGTCGTGGCGGCAATCAGCGCGTAACCACCCACACCCATGGGCATCGTGTCACGCAGGGCCAGCGTACGACTGCCCGTTCCGATGGTCAGGCTGGACAGGCTGATGGCGCTGTCCAGCACCAGACGGCGTGTGGCCAGATATTCCATGGCCCGCGCCGCCGATGGTTCCGCCGGCGCATCCACGCTGCCGATGACATCGGCGGTCAGCAGCTTCGGTTCATCCCCGCCGACAATCACGGCACCATTGGCGGCATCCAGGGTCCATTGCCCCGCCGCCGGATTGGCCGCGACATAGGTGAGGGGAACGCCCCGGTCCCGCACCACATGCCAGCCGCTGTCATAGGTATGGACGGCTCCGCCGCCATGAAACTGAAACGTGAAGCGGCCATTGACGATACCAAGCGGCACCAGCTCCACATTCAGGCACTTGCCGATGCAGATGGGCTTGGCCTGATCGCGCAGGTCCACACCGCCCTCAAACCCGCCGGTCCCACGATAGCGCGGGCTATACAGATCCTGATCCAGCAGCTTGGTCAGGTCCTTGACGGCGATGCTGAACGTACCGTCATCCAGGGTGCAGCCATCGGTGATGCCGACAAAGATGATGCCGAAATCGGCCCGCGCAAAATCCTCCCCGCCAAGCTCGACCGTGATGCGCCGCCCGTCCCATCCCCATTCCCCGAAACCGTCGCAGGCCCCGTCGCCATTATTGAGCGTGATATCGCCAAATCCGGGGATCGACCGCCCGCCGATGCGCGCGCCGCCATACATGCTGCGGGTAAAGCGCAGCGCGTTCTGGACCCGGCCCTCATAATGCACATTGGCGGGGCTGTCCGTGGGGCTGCTGTTATAGCCATGCACCGACCAGTAACGGGTGACCAGCCCCGTCAGCTCCAGGGCCGCCGCCGCCACATCGGCCAGGGTCACGCCCGTCACCGCCACCCAGGACCCATCCTGCGCCAGATCCGCGATGGTCACCGGCACATCGGCCAGGGCCGGGCGCGTCAGGGTCAGCGCGTCACCCACCCGCAGCACCGTAAAGGTTCCCGCCGCCGCCAGCAGCCGGTTGCCCGCCGCCTGCTGCGCCATGCTGGCCCGCACGATGGCATAGGGCTGTGCCGTCACCAGATAATCGCGGATCGATGCCGGATCAGTGATCAACGCATCAAAGGCGGCCCCCATCACCGGCCCCCCGCCTTTTCGGTGCGGGCCAGCCTGGCCAGCTGCTCATTGGACTTGACCAGACGGGCCGTCAGGTCGGCATTGACCTTCGCCTGCTGTGCACGATCCGCCCTGCTGGCCGCCATCTCCCCACGCAGCGCACGCAGTTCCGCCAGCTGCGCGGGATCGCTGGCGGGCTGACCCTGGCTTGCCCGCGCCGCCTGCCGATAGATCGTCTCCAACATCACGCTGTGCGGCACCGACAGCACCCGCTCACCCGGCATACCCAGGATATGCACACTGTCCCTTCCCGTGATACCGCCAGTGATGATGCCCCCGGCGGACATAGGGCGCGGGTTGGTCAGGGCATAGATTTGCTGCGCGGCACTCGTGAACGAACTGGACAGGTTGGCCCAATCCTGCGCCCGCAGGATATCAATGGCGGCACTGTTCCCCCCCTGAAGCGCCGTGGCCAGAACATCATTGATGAAACCCCGCGCGATGCCGGAGAAATCGTTGATGCCATAGGCCTGGGCCTTGTCGATCCCGTACTGCAGGAAGTTATAGCCCGATCCATATTTATTGCCGGCATTCACCGCGAAGTCGGTGATATCGCCGCCGGTCAGCCCCTCGATCTGTGACGCGATGGTCGATAGGGCGGTTGCCAGGGCCTTGGCCCGCGCGTCCGACGTGCTGTCGCTGCCTTTGCCACCCTGCGCCGTGATGGCACCCGTACTGGCATCGACCTGATACCAGGTGGAGGTCAATGACTTGGCCGCCTCCACACTCTTGGCCCCGGCCAGGGCCGTGCTGGCGCTGGATGCCGCCCGCATCACCGGGCTGACATAAGCCTGCAAGCCTGAATCATAGGCACCTCTGGCCGCATCGCTGGCCGCCTGCGCCTGCATCGCGGCAATCAAGGCCGGGAACTGCGCCGTCAGGGCCGTCAGGCTGGTCACCAGCGGGCTTTGCTGATCCAGCAGGCTTTTCAGGCTGACATTCCAATCGGGCGCCCCCACCGCCTGGGCAAACACGGCATTGACCCGTTCCACCAGGGTGCGGGGATCATCGCTGCTGGTCCAATTGGCAATGGCGTGCCCGAACTGGCTGTTGATGCGGGTGGACAGCGCCTCTGCCGTCCATGTGCCGACCGCCTGGGTGACGGTCTGCCCCGCCTGCACCGCCAGCGGCGGGAAAGTGATCTGCCCGCCCAGGGCCTGGGTAAACAGGCCCTCAATGCCCTTGGTCAGCGCCAGATCGATATTGACCGACCCGAACGCCGCCTCCACCGCCGCCGGAATGCGCCCCTGCGGATCCAGCAGGAAATTGCCGATGCTGGTGATGGCAGCACCTGCTGTGACCAGAGCCTGACGATACTGCTCCAGCTGATCCTGCCGGAAGTTGGTCAGGGCCGTAGCAATGGCCCCCTGCCCCGTAGTCAGCGCCTCTTTCTGCGCATCGGTCAGGGTGCCGGCAACCAGTTGCGGGCGGATGGCCTCAATTGCGGTTTTCACGGCCTGCGCCGATGCCCCCGGCAAGTTCACGAATTGCTGGTACAGGCTGTTCAGCGTCGTGTTGACCGCGGTGATTTCATCAACGGTCAGGACACCATCGGCAATAGCCGCCGCAATGGCCTGCGCCGTCGGCTGACCCAGGTCGCTGGACAGCAGATCGCGGATGCTTTTCAGGATGACAACCTGCGTATCAGCCAGATCGGCCATCCGGTCAAAGGCCGTCGCCCGGATATCGGCCACTGTGGCTACCTGGGCCAGCGCCTTCTGAACGCGGTCGAAGTCATTGACATAGTTCGGGCCGGTGGCATTCATCGCCTTCGACGCCTCCAGCAGGCTGGTCCCCGCCTGGGCGATCTTTTCCGCGCTGACCTGATCGCCGGTCATGGCCACGCTGTAAAGCCGGTCAAACTCGCTCGACAGGGCGCTATACCGGTCGCCCGGCGACAGGGGCGACAGATCGCCGGTCAGATTGGATTTGATCTGCTCACGCAGGCTGGTCGCGACATCGCGCAGGGCCTTTGCCTGGGTCCGCGCACTGTCGGCCAGCTGCTGCGCCAGATCAATCTGCGTATCCAACTGGTCATTGATGGTGGCGGTCAGGTCGCGGATGCGGGCCTTCACCCGGTCAACGGCGGTGACTAGCCCGCCCATCATGCTCAGCTGCTGTTCGGTCAGCGTCCCAAAGAAATCGGACAGCTCCAGGGCATTGGCGCGGCGCACCTGCGCCAGGTCATATTCAGCGATCAGCGCATCCTGCACCCGCTGATCCTGCGCCTTGGTCAGCGCCCGCAGGTCGGCGCGGGCCTGATTGCCGGTCAACCGGTCAATCACCGCCTGCACATCATCCCCGAATTCCTGCCGCAACACCGCCCGCTGCTTTTGATAGCTGGCGGTCAGGGCCTCCACGGGCTGACCCAGGCGCACCGCCTCTTGCCGCAGGCTTTCGAACTTGTCATCCAGGGCCGATACGCGCCGTGCGTAATCGCTGACAGTTTGGCCGGCGGCGATAAAGGCACTGACGCTGCTGGCCAGGGCATCCTGTTCGGCTGCCATCTGCTGCTGGCGCTTGTCGCGGGCCGCCTGCCCCCCGAACAGGGCACCGATACCCGCCCCCGCCAAGGCCCCCCACGGCCCCGCGATCAGATACCCACCCGCTGCACCGATGCCCGCGTTGCGCGCCCGCTCGTTCGACAGGCCCAGCATCTTGCCGACACCCTGGGCAACACCGAACGCCGCCAGGGCACCGGAAACCGCCTGCCCGATGCCGGGAAGCATGGATTCGATTTCCGTGCGGAACGCCTTGTAGAATTTCTGGAGGCTCTGATCCATCGCCGATGCGATGCCGGCACGCAGGATGGACGCGCCATCGACGCTGCCATCTGCAATGGCCTTTTGCACCAACTGGCTGAATTGCTGGGCTTCGCCAGCATAGATATTGCCATTGGCGATGTCGCCTGCGCCCTTGATGGCGCCGGCGCGCCGTCCGTACAGCTCGTTGATGCGGGTCAGGTCCTCGATCTCTCCGCGCCGGATGGCGGCAGCGACCACGCCCTGCCGCTCCACCTCATTCGCGGCAAGGGCACGCGTGGTATTCAGATCGATGATGGCCCGCTGTGCCTGATAGGTGCCTTCCCGTTCCAGCAAGGCGATGCGGTTGCGATCCTCCATGGCTGCTGTTTCGGCTGACAGGCCCGCGATACGCTGCTGACGCGCACGTTCGGCATCATTGGCGGCCTGTTCCATCGCAACGGCGCCAGCGGTCTCCAACTGCGCGATCTTGCCGAAAATCTCTGTCTTCTGCGGATCGGAAAGGCCTTTTCGACCCAGCAGATCATTCAGCTTCTCAATCTGCGCAGAGAATGGCCGATAGGCCTTTTCCGCCTCCGACACCCCACCGGCCTGTTCAGCCAGGAAGCGGTTCACATCATCGATTTCATCCTTGAACGCCCGCGTGGCGCTGGTGATGTCTTTGAGACCGAATGCACCCTTGCGCACCGACTCCAGATCGAAACGCTTGGCCGCCAGATCACCAGCTTCGGCTGTCAACCGGGTGACCTCCGCCAGTTCCTGCGCTGAAACCACGCCATCCGCAGCGGCACGTCTGTAGGCGGCCTGATAGACCTTGGTTTCAGCGGTGTTGATGGCCTGCTGGCGGGCAAGGTCGCGCAACGCGCCCTCTCCCTGCCGGGCCGCCTCGACCCACGCCCGCTCACCAGCAAGGTCCATCAGCGCTTCTTGGTATCCACCCGCCGCCCGACCAGCGTCGTTGGCAGCCCGATAGTTTTTCACCAACCCCTGTTCCAACAGGGACAGGAAGGTTTTGGCCTGGGTGGACTGCCGATCAAGGTCAGTGATGGCAGACGCCGTATCGATCAGCTTCCGCCCAGCCTCCTCACCCGCCTTGCCAAACTTGGAAATCAGGTCGGTCGCACCGACAAAATCACCACTTTCGCGCAATTCCCGAATACGCAGGCCCAGCTGCACAACGGGATCATTGGCCAACGCCGGTGTCTGCCGAATATCGAACTCAGGACGGCCGAACTTGACGATGTTTGCCGCCGAAAGGGGCACGCTGCCCGCCGTCGTCTGAAACTCCTGGGCAGCCAAGGCCGACTGCACCAGATCATCAAATGCAGCTTTCTGCTTATTCAGCTTTTCGGTTGTCTCGACCAGCGATGCGGACAGCTTTAGGCGCGTCAGGACCTGCTGCGCCTCACCGGCCTGATTATACTTCGAAATCAGGTCCTGAAGGCTGCTGGCCTGCTCATCAATCGTCCGGGTCAAGGGGCCCATGACCTTATCCAGCGCGGATGTCTCATTGGTCATCTTTTCAGCCGCACCGGCGGAGGTGAGCATGTATCCGCCCATTGCCGCAAAAGCGACAATCGCACCCGCCACCGCCCCTCCTGGGCCGAAAATGCCAAGAAACTGCGGCAACTGCTGCCCAATCGCAATGAAGCCATTGGTCCCCGCAGTGAGCTGCACGATCATGTCCTGCAACTGCATGCCGCCCTGGCCAATAGCCTGAGAAAACCTGCCCATCTTACCGGTTGCCTGTTCATTGGCAGCAGCCATCGCAGTCGTTGCCTGACTTGCCAGGACATATTGATTCCGGGTCGCCTCCGCCTGTCGCTGCGCTCGCGCAATCTGGTTGTCGCGGTTAACCGCCGCGCGCCGGGCCAACTCTTCCGCCCGCTCCGCCGTGATCAATCCCAGCTGCTGTTCACGGCGCAGGACTGCCAGTTCAGAGGCGTACTGCCGGTTGGAACGGGCCAACTGCGCCGTCAGGCGGTCATTCTCATCATAGCGGCGGCTGATCTGCTCCAGGGTCGGCCCCATGCGCCGCACCTGCTCTTCCGTCGCCCGCGTCGCCTGGGCCAGTTCCTGCCCGGCCTGCGCCCCACGTTCGGCGGCATCGGCCATGGCATCCAGGGCATTGGCATCCTGCTGCGCCGCGCCGGCAATATTGCTTTCATAGCTGGCGCGATAACTGGCTTGGGTAATACTGGCCATCGCTCACCTCGGACTGATGACAAGGGCGGGAGACTGCACACGCTGACCGGACCGGCTTCCGCGCTTCACAACGGGCTGTCCGGGAAAACTGACGCTGTAGATCCGGCGGGCCTCAACCGAAGCACCAAACCGCTTGCTGATTTCGCGGGCCGCATCTTCGAACAAGCCAGGCGCCACGTTGAATTTTAATGGCGCCTTTCCATCCATCTGCACATCAACCCGGCGGCTGTAGGGCTGTCGGTTAAAGATAATGATTTCGGTCACATCTCCGCCGATTTTGGCGAAATTCACCTGATCTGCCGGCACCATACGCCCGCCCACCGCCTTGCCATCCTGGCCGGTGAACCGCCCACGCCAGTCACGCCCCGGCCCCGTCAGGCTGACGCCGCCACCCGTAAAAAAGGCAAAGACAAAACTGTCCTTGTAGCGCCCGCTTTTGGCTGGGGATCGTGCCTTCAGAAAGGACAGGGCGAACTGCGCCGCAACATTCAGGCTGCCAAACAGATAGGTGATCTGACCATCGGGCTTCACACGCTCCTCTGGCTCACCTTCACGGCCATCCACAAACACGCGATAGGTCGGGCTGGCCCGACCACTGCGTACCAGTTCCGCCACGCCTTGCCGCGCCGCCCTGGCCAGGGCCGCAGAGCGGGCCTGAGGCGATAACGCCTGATCAATGAAGACATCAACCGTGCGGCGGATTTCAGCGGCTGCGGACAACGCATGCTCCATAAAGAAGGCCGCCACGGCGATGCCGGGCGGCCTATCGATTGAATGATCAAGGTCTGTTACGCTCGCGGCTTTCATTTCAACAGGGAGTGACCCATGTCGAACGAAGGCGTTGCGGGCTTCATTGCCGCGATTGGTTGGCTTACCGCCATCCTCGGGGCAATCGCTGCACTCTTACTGTTTCTTTCCCCCGCAGCATCAGGATTGATTGCGGCCATTACGCTGGCCGGCGGCATCAGCGCTGGAATAACAATGGTTGGCTTTGGCCGCATCATCCTTTTACTAACGCAGATACAGGCCGGACTTCACATTCAGCGCAATACCATTCATCAACCCTCAACACTGCCTTCGGTAAACCTTTGGGAAAAATCCCAAACTGCCAGTGCTGAGGCTCCGCAGACGGCCAAACCAACACCCAGAAAGGAAAACCACTGGTTTATCCACTGCGGTCGCCGTGTGGAAGTAAGCGCAGATGGAAGGGCCATGGTGGACGGCATGAAGTTTAGTGATACTGACACCGCAAAGGCTTTTCTGAATGAACAGTACCCAGGCCGCGCTTAACCCGCCGCCTGCGGTCCGGCCCGCTCCACCCACCAAGCCCGGTAAACCCCATCCATGGCCTGAATGCCATGGTCCAACAACTCTGCTGCCTCTGCATCCATGGCGTGATCGGCGGCCCAGGCCCTGACGACAGACCATGGAATGCCAGCGGGATGGGATGGCCCCATGCCGCCAGCGATCCATTGCCGATCATCATCCAGCCGGTGCCAGGCCCTCCATATCCAGCGCCATTCCGGGGCCACCAGGGCCGTCACGGTTTCAGCCTGGGCAGCATAGGCGGCGGCTTCGGGGTCCTCTTCCGCCACCTCCGCCAACCAGCTGCTGGTCGCCCTGCGCCCGTCCAGATCGGCGCGCAGGGCGTCTGTCAGTTTTTTGCGGCGGTCTCCTTGGCCTCATCCTGCATCTGGCCGATGCTAGCCACCGCCGCCACGCACAGATTGAACAGGGGCAGGTAATCGGGCTGGCGGATCAGGTCGCAGAACCGCTCAAAATCGATGGGCTGCCCCTGTTCATCCTCCAGTCCCCGGATATCCTTGAACAGCAGCGTGCTGTACAGGTCGATATCAACGGCGCGGGCCACCGCCGTCGGAATGCGCGATGCATTGCCGCCATAGTTCTGCGCGATCTTGCCAACACGGCGGGCCAGCGCGTCGCGGAAGGCATCGGTATGCCCCAAGGTGCGCAGAAAGGCATCCTTGTCCGGATCATCTTCCAGGTGCAGGCGCACCCAATCACCCTCATTCACTTTTGCCGCGTCGCGCTTGGCACTGACGATGGAGGCCATGATCATTCATCCCTTGGTCGTTGGTCGCTTCGCGATGCGGACGGGGGCCGACCAAACCCCCGCCCCGGCTCGCGCGAACCGCATCGCCGCCTTCCGGCAGCTGGCTTCCCGTTGGTCGCGGGGTCCCGTCAGGCCTCAAAATATTCGAAGCGGTCCACAATCATGTGCGCATTGGTCAGGGGATCGACGCTGGCCTGAAGGGTCAGGGGCAGTGTCACATCCTGGTTCTTGCCACCGGCATTGGGGCTGCCATCGGTGATGGTCAGGCGCGGCCAGCCATAGATCATGGCCTGGGCACCCTTGGTCACGCGGTAACTGGCATTGGTGACCGTCCCGGCCAGCATCTTGGAATACAGCGCCGTGCTGCCGAAATAGGTCTCCAGATTGACCGTCACGGCACATTCGCCGCTGCCGATACTGACCGATGTCACGCTGTCGGCGGCATCGATCATGCGCAGGTTGTTGTTGAGCGTGAAACTGGCCGACCGCACCCAGTTCGGGCTGGTCAGGGCCACGCCATTCTCCGCGATGCGGCCAACATTGGCGCTGGCCGCCATGATCGGATAGGCGGCGATGGACGGCGCATCATCCGGAACGCTGTCCAGACTGGTGGTGCTGACCGTACCGGTCAGGCCCATATAGTCAAAACTGCCAGCGATCTTCTGCTTGGACTGAACCTGCTGTTGCCACTGGTTCACGGCCATCGATTCATTGACGACGTAGCCAGGCGTGCCCTGGCCCATGAACCCACGCTCAAAGGTCAGGCCGATCAGCGTGGTGCCATTCTTGATCTGGTCGCCGAAAAACACGCGGATCGTCTTACCGGTGCCGCTATCGGTGGTCCACGATGCCGGCAGGTTATCCAGGGACAGCAGGTTGGCCGCCACCGCCGTAACCCGCGCCCAGGTATTCAGGGCCTCGGTCCCAAAGCGGAACGCGGATCCCGTGCCGCCAATCTTGACCCACTGACCGGGCACCAGACCCAGGGTGGTAAAATTCAGCGTGGTGCTGGCCAGACCGCCGGCCGCCGCCGTGATGTCCCCGGCCGTGCCCTGGAAGCCCACGACCTTGACCCGCGCCGCCGCCGGCGGGGCCGCCTCTGCGGTGAAACTGGCGCTGCTGCTGACCAGGGATGTGGCACCGCCGGTGGTGACCGGAAACAGGCCGTTGTTACCGGCGGTGGCAAAGCCGCTGTTCCGCACCAGATGCCCGACTACGTAGGCCGGGCCCGTGGTGAAGGTAATGGTATTGGCCGTGGTACCGATATCGGTAATCACGCTGTCGGCGGTGCCGTCATTGTCGCGGGTCGGCGTGTCCACCCAATTGGCCTGCATGGCGCTGGCGATGTTCTCAGCCAGCAGGCTGGACGGAACCGGATAATGCAGCTCGTAATTGATGCCGCCATTGCTGGTTTCACCCACCTTGATCGGGTCAGCATTCATGCGGTCGGCCCGCACCTCATCCGACGTGGTGAATTCCGGCTTGTAAGACAAGCTTTCGCCCGTCACCCGCATGGTCCGCATGCGGGGGGTGCCCTGGGTGGTGCCAAAGCTGTTCTGCCGCACACCCGTCAGGCGCAGGCGGTTACTGTCAGTCATGATGGACGGCTCCTTTCAGCCGGGCATGAAAAAAGCCGCCCGGTGGGGCGGCTGTTGGTGGGGCGGAGGGCCGGTCAGGCGCTGGCGCTGATCTCGGCCGCCTTGCGGGCCTTGGGGGCTTGCGTCGGCGCGGTCTCGCTAGCCAAAACTTCGATCCGGCCCAGATCGACCCAGGTTTTCACCGGGACCGGCCCCACCAGATCGGCGCGGTCAACCTTGTCGCCCGGCGCAAACCGGCGGCTGGGCGTGCTGAAAGCTTCCTTCACGGTATACATGGGACCCTCTTAGGCTTGACGTGTGAACTCGATACGCACGCTGATGCGCCACCAGCTGCCGTCTTCATCCGGCCCACCAGGGCCGATTTCACAATCCTGAAACTCGATGGCGCCGATTTCCTGGCCCCGGAACAGGTCAACAAAGGCGACCGCATGGCCGCGCTGAACGCGCTCTCCGGATCCGGCAGGTGCCATCACATGCGCCCAGACCGTGCCCGCTTCATCCCATCGCTGGTCATCCGGCGCACCGATGCTGGCCTGCCCGAACAGACGCCCATCAAATTCCAGGGCGACAAAGCACCCATCAAACCCCGCCGTGCCCTCGACCGGCAGGGTCAGTGGCTCATTGGGCCAGGCGATGGGCGTGGCCGTCCATTGCGTCTCGATCCGGGACCGGACCGCGTCATAAACGACAAGGCTTGTCATCGCACCCCGCCCCCGCGCGCCTGCAACCAGTATCCGATGCGTCCGCCCCGGTCGCCGGGATGACGCACCGTCAGTTCAACGGCACTGCCGCCCGGCACATAGGCGCCGTTGGCAATGGTCGGAAACCGAATAACCCGGTCCCCATCCTTGGGCGGCACCAGCCAGCCGGCGGCCACCAGATCGGCATGGGCCACCACCACCTCAAAATCTCCCTGGGTGATGCCAGCGACCAGCTCCGCCGCCCCATACTGCCGCACCCGCGCCGGCACCACGGCATCGGTCCAGGTGACGGGCGAAACCCCCGTCTGCCGCCGCACCACCACGGTTTCCCGCTGCGGCGACTGGCGGATGAAACGGGACAGACCGGCACTGTCCATCACGTCACCGCCATGGCGACATAAGGCGTCAGCCGGTCGGCAATATCCTTCGGAATCCCGCCCTCCATCGCCATGCCCGACGTGATCTGGTACTCCTCCCGCCCGATCCCCTCCCACTGCTGCGCCCGCAACAGCGGGTCGCGGCCCGACACGCTGTCCATCATACGCACCAGATCAATGGCGCAGGATTTCAGCGCATCGGGCACAGTGGAAAAGCCCGCGACATAGCGGACAACGATCTTATCCTCGCACGGCCAGGGGCAGCGCCGGTCGGCACTGTCCAGCCGATGCAGCAGGCCCGCCGATGCCTCCAGTTCCAGCAGCCCAGCATCCAGGGCGGTACCCGCGATGCTGGCGCTGGTGATGGACGCCACGAACCGGCGGGAAAGGATCAGCGGCTTGACCGGCTGTGGCAGCCGCCACACCTCCTCCACCGTTTCCGCGCGCAGGGTGGGCGGCGACACACCGGCCGCCGCCACCCGACAGTACCCCGTGATCAAGCCCGCCACCCGCAGCCCCAGCGCGGTCAGCTCCGCATCCCGGCTACCATCCCCCGCCGCCAACCCCACCGCCGCGCGCAGCTCGGCAATGGACAGCAGGCCCAGGTCAGCGGCAGGCGTGATCAGGGTCAGCATGATCAGATCACCGACGGGCTGGTCAGCAGATAGACCGTCTCGATCTTGGCCGTGTCCGTGCCGCTGGCCGACAGGTCGCCCTTGAACTTGGCGCGGACATAGGTTTCGGCTTCGGCCAGATTGATGCCGATCACCGCCGCACCCGTCACGGTACCGCCACTGGTGGGGCCGGTCAGGGTCAGGATGGTCTGGTCCGTGCCGATTTCCACCCAGGTGGAGTTATTGGCACTGTGCTCCCAGATGGCCGTCACCGTCAGGGTCGCGCCCTCCGCCAGCGTTGCGGTGGCACCCAGGGCCAATGTGCCGGACTGGAACCGCACGGTGCCGAAACCCGTCAGCAGGTTCAGCGTGGCGCAAGTCTGCTCAACATTATCGGTGCCGGCGCCGGCGGTCAGGTCATATTCGGCCTTGGCATAAGCCGGCCGCATCAGGGCCGCATCGTCGCGGCCCAAGGCAGGTGTAAACATCGGTCTGTCTCCGAATGTCAGGGGTGTGTCGGCACCGCCACGCGGGCCATCAGGTCAGGTCTGCGGGGCGTTAGCCGCCCCACTTCACCTCGGTCAGCTGCGCGAATGCCTGTTCGTAACGCAGGGCAAAGTCGTGGGACATATCCAGCTTGATCGCCATCAAGCCCTGGGCCCACATATTGATCTGCTGACCACCAGCGTCCTTGAAGCTGGCCTGATCAGAAACCGACAGCGACATGGCGACGCTGTCGCCGATCATGGCGTAGCGATGGGCCCCAAAGAAGATATCGCCACCGGAACCAGACGGACCCGTAACCTGCGTGCTGGTATCGACAGGGTAGCCGTACAGGGTCGGATTGTCGCCCTGAAGGGTCGGGAACGCCAACAGGTCACCCTGGTACAGGTCGCGAAGATAGAGAAGGTGACCCGGATTCATGAACCAGGCGGGCTCATTGCCACTCAACTCCACATTGGCGTCGGCCATCGCCTTCAACAGCTTGCGGCAGTCGGAGCGGACGTTGGCATTGGTGGGCGTGGTGGAGTTGGTGGCAACGAACTTCTGACCAGCCGGGATGGCGTAGGCGTAACCCTTCACCTGTTTCCCGGTTCCGGGCGCGTACAGGAACATGCGATCTTCGAATTCCGCCGCCGCCCGGACCAGCTCATCACGGCAATAGCCCTCAACCCCGAAGGCCGTATTCCGCAAAAGCTTCTTGCTGATCGGCAGGATGGCCGAAATATCCTTCTCCCGCATCGACAGCATGCCGAAGGTGACGCCGGTGAGAATGCCCTGTTCATTTTCACCGACATAAGAGACAGCCGCCCCGGTCTTACCCTTCAGATAGTCGGCGTTCCCCGGCACCACCTGGGCGCGGCGCCGCACAATGGTGCGCGGACCGAACAGACGGATGATTTCAGTTGCCAGGGTCGGGGGCACGGCAAAGCCGCCGCCTGCATTCTCCGACAGTGTCTGGGCACGAATGACCATTTCGGTGACGTGATGACGTTCACCGTAGAGGGACACCGCCGCCTGGGCCGGTGTCACGATTTTGCCGGACCCATCCCGCATCGAATAGGCGTGAGTGGCGTAAGAACGCACGAAACACCCGAAATCATGGCCCGGATCACGCTGCGCCGCCGGCTGGGCCGGCACCGGGTACTGCTGGGCGCGCTGTTCCATCTGGTTCTGCGGCTGATCAGCATCGTCGGCACCCGCCGCCGCGTCGGCAGCGGCGCGACGGCGCAGATCTTCCGTCTTTTCGGCCCGCTTGATGTCGGCCTCGACGGTTTCCAGTTCCTTTTCCAGCTTGTCAAACTCCGACCGCTTCTCATCAGTCAGGGCGTCGGTCGCCAGCTTGCCGATGGCCTCGATGCCGGCCAGGATTTCGCCTTTGCGCTTTTTCAGCTCCGCCACGGTGAAGCCACCCAGCAGCAGGCTACCCAGCGCCTCACGCGACAGGTTCCAGCCATGGCTGTCCGTGATGGACGCTGCGGTGGCCGCCAGGGCTTCGCCCGGCATCAGATTGAAAGCGACAGCGCACAGCAGGGCCACACAGGCGAGCGCCAGCGCCGCCGGAAACCGACGGTTGGTCATGATGATCATCCTCTTGATGGTGCAGTTTCAGGGATAGCCGTTGGCGCGCAACAAGGCCTTGGCCCGTGCTGCCAGCGGATTAACCGGCGCTCCGCCGGGTGGGGTGAACAGCGATCGCGTGGCCACGCTTGTGCGTGCATAGGCCGGCATGGAGGTGATGGTCACCTCCCGCAAATCAACCTGCTGCAACGCGACCGATTGCAGCCGACCGCGATCATCGAACGTCGTCTTAGTCTTGACCGGCAGAAAGCCGAAAGAATGGCCCTTCAGGTTTCCGACCCGCACCTGTTCATAGGTGTCGCGTCCCAACTGGGTATCCGGCAACTGGGCATTGATCCGCAGGCCCTTGGCATCCTCCGACAGCGTCAGATTACCGGCGCTGGTACGGGCCAGCAGGGCGCGCGGATCATGCTCGAACAGGTAGCGGATATCCCGACCGCTGCGCAGGCTGTCAGCGAAAGCGCCCGCCTCGATCCATTCCTCAAATTCACCCGACCAACTGCGTATCTTGGCCTTTGTGCCGAAGGTCGCGACATAGCCGACCAGCAGCCGCTTGGCGTCATCCTCCGCCCGCAATTCAAGGTCGATGGCGCAGCGCATATCCATATCGGCGGGGCGTTCCCCATCCTTGTCAGGCAGCAGCATTGGTATCTCCGGTTTTCTGCGCGGCGCTGGCGCCCTGCCCCTTGGCCGCCATCGAGACGGGCACAGAGGCGGAATTGATGAACAGTTCACCACCGCCGGCCTTTGGCCCCAGGTTCAGAACGCGGCGGGCCTCATCCGGGGTGCGGATACCGCCCTGCACCGTCTTTTCTAGGACCTCTGCAAGCGTTGCCTGATCGCCCATCAGCAGGATGGTCGGGTCCGGCTCAACATACATGTTGAGGCGTTCACTGGGGGTCAGCAGGTCCTTTGCCAGGGTCTGGCAAATATCGGTCAGGTGCGGATAAAGGCAGTGCTTGTAATGGGCAATATCCAGATGCTCGACATTACTGAAGGTGCCGCGTTCCAGATCGTTGATAAGATGGGCAGTCACCCGAAGAATGCCGCCGATCACCGACCGATTATACTTGCGGGTGTCCAGAAGCTGCGCCTGCTCATGGGTCTGGCTGATCGGCGTGTATTTCGCACCGCCGCCGAACACCCCGATCTTGTGCGACTGGCCGGCATAGGCCTGATTGACCTCTTCGCGCAGCCGCTTTGATTGCTCTGGCTCCAACTTCGGTTCGACCGACACCATACCCGACAGTGACGCGCCGTTGGCGAAGCTGGAATTGGCAAATTCCTCTGTCGCCAGCACCCCACCCAGGGTTTCCGCCTGATAGACCTGCCAGACCGATGCACCCATCAGACCGGCATTCACGCCGCGCTGAATGGGCATGAACTGCAGATGCAGGATTTCATCCTCCAGGAACACGGCCTGCTGGCCGTCATCCAGGCTGACGCGATAGGCCCGCCGGCGCAGCGCCGTCACCGGATCGCGGTACCAGAAGGGCTGCACATGCCCGACATCGATGGGCAGCAGCTCGCGCAGCGACCCGTCAGGATTCAGGATCTTCTGGGCATAGAAATTGCCATAGGCGATCTTGTCGAACAGTGCCCGCTTCCAGAACTGGAACGCCGTCATATGCTGACACGGACTGGTTAGCAGCAGTTCGTAAAGCGGATGGTCCTTTGCCTCTTCCCGCTCATCCGATCCCGTTTCGCGGTACAGCATCAGCGGCAGCATCGCCACGCCTTCGGCGATGACATTGATGCAGGACAACACGGCAGAATGCGTCAGGGCGCTGTCATTGCTGACCGTTAACCCGGCGGCGGTGCGCATGTACCCAAAGAATGGCGGGTTCTTCCACTGGTCATAGACCGGTTCAGACCGCTTCCACAGGCTGATCTCGAAGGGGCCTATCTTCATGCGACCATCCCCGCGAAGATTTCATCCGCCGTGGCGCTGCTGTTGGCCGGCTGGGGATTGCCGCTCATCAGATGGGCGGCATTCAGCAGCGCCATGAACGGGTCGATCTTTCCGTAGCCGCTGGCCGCCCGCTCGATCATCACCGCCGTGCTGGTCTGGCGGGTGCGGGCATTGCCCACGCACCACGCCATCAGCCTGGACCCGTCATGCTCAAAACTGCCGTCCACCAGCTTGCGTTCCAGCGTCTTGGCTGCCGCCATCAGGCGGATGCCCTGGGCCACACCGGTCAGCAGGCCGTTTTCCTGGGTCACGTCGATATCGGCCAGGGCATCGACAATGCCGCCAATGCCGGCGGGGTCCAACCCGACCTGGGCCAGCAGGCCCGCATCCTTGATGATGGCGACGTGGTCGCGAAACCATTCCAGATCATGGGGCAGGCCCTCCAC
The DNA here is from genome assembly GCA_001296005.1 of alpha proteobacterium AAP38. GTDB lineage: Bacteria > Pseudomonadota > Alphaproteobacteria > Azospirillales > Azospirillaceae > Niveispirillum. Next base: position 123,360 of record LJHR01000023.1, read on the forward strand.
CAGGGTCAGCGTGCCCTCATTCATGAAATCCTGATAGGTGGACTGATTTTCCACCCGCAGCTTGAACCCCTGCGGCCCGATCAGCGCATGCGCCCAGCCCAGCCACTTCTTCGTCTCCCGCTCCCGACCGACAGCGGCAAAGCCCAGAAGGTCATCCAGCCCGCCACCATCCCCGCCAATTGTGATGACCTCGCACCGGTCGATCATGTCCTCCAGCGTCAGCGGTCGCGCCCGCATGATCCAGAACTTGGCACCAGACCAGCCATCGGTGCTCAGCCCGACGCCGATTTCGACGTTGAGATACTGGCTGGCGAACAGGGCCAGGGCCTCAACCCCCTCACGTTCCGCAGACTGCATCTGTTGCAAAAGGAATTCCGGCCGGGCGCTGCGGCCCATGTTGGGGTTGACCAGGGCGAAGGTGTCGGGATTGCGCCAAACCGGCGGGGTATTGGTATTGGCGGGCTGCTGCATGGATTTCGGCAGTTCGTACAGAACAGCCAGCAAAGGCAGGTTCAGCTTGCCATCACGCACAGCACGGGCGCGCTCCAACTCGGACTTGAACACGCCGGCGGGCGCCTTCTTGGACTGTGTGGTAATCATCATCAGGAAGCCGCCGGGACGCGCGGTCAAGGCACCGCGCAGTTCCAGGAAGACATCGGCTGCCCGCGGATGGCTGGCGAACACATGCACCTCATCAATCAGCGTGACATGGGCCTTGGACCCGGTGATGGCATCGGTGTCCGCCGCCTTCACCTGAAGAACTGCATTGGACACCTTGTGGGTGATCTTTCGCAGATGGTCCTGGATGTGAAAAAGCTTCACCAGCTCAGCATCCGCCCGGATCATGTTCTTGGCCTGGGTGAATGCCAGTTCCGCAATCGTCTTTGTCGGGGCGATCAACAGCCCCTCGGCATTATGGACCGGGTTGACGATTAGCCAGGTGACCATGATCCCAGCCCCGTTCGTTGTCTTGCTGTTCTTTTTCGGCACCAGCAGGAACACTTCCTGGATGCGGCGATTGTCGTTTGCCGCGTCATAACTGCCGAACAGAACCCGGACTATATCCAGAAACCACGCACCACCGACCTCCGCAAAGGTCGGGCGGCCCGCCAAATCGGGAATGCGCAGTCGGTTGAAGACACGCACTGCGTAGTCCGCCTCATCCTTGAACAGCGGCAGTTCCGGCACCAGCGGCTGCTGGTTCAGAATGCGCTGCTCCCAGTCAGGCACCGCCGTGGACCATGCCGGATCAACATCGGCAATTTCCAGGGCAGCGGAACCGAAGGGCGTCGACATTACTGGACCGTGGCCCCACGGAAAGCCAGATCAGCTCCCCAGCCCGTGCCCTGGCCGGCGGAATGCGCCGCCTCCTGAGCTTGGGCTTTCTTTCCGGCGGGCGCTTCCGCCTTCGTCGCGACCGGGGCGGCGACAAAATCGAACTCGCGCTGAAGGCTGTGATGGCGGATCTGCGCAGGCAGACGGGCGCCCGCGCCGAAGCCCAATTGCTTCTGCAACGAAGCCATCTGCTTTTCCGCCGCAAACATGACCTTGGCCTCCTCCTTCAACCGCTCGAACCCGGTTCCCGTTGTGTAGGTCAGCGCATCACCCAGCTTTTCTTTCAGCCGGTCGCGACGTGCCTTGACCTGGCAATAAAGCGTGAACAGACCCAGGTCAGCCGGCTCGACAAAGCCCAGCGCCCGAAGACTGTCCAGCTCCTCCCGCCAGACCCGCTTTTCCAGATCGGTGAACGCCGCCGGCGGACTGACCTTGCCATCCAGATTGGCCGGCAAAACCGCCGCCATCCTCTTTGACCGTGTCATTCCCGCCTCGCTGCCTTCCTCCAACCCACTAAAAAATAAAAAATTCTCCGGCCCACCCAGAAAATTTTCCACACATGACACCCTGTGCGGTCAGGCCCCTGCCGCCGCCCAGGGATTGACACCCCCCTACCCCCATGCGCCTTGGCAGGGGGTAGGAGGTGCCCTCATGCGCCCTACGCGGGGCTGGGCGGGTCAGCCGCCCTGCTGCCGGGCCTTGCGCGCCCGCGCCGTCTTGATCGTGTGGCAGGTGCCGCACAGCGCCTGCCCGTTGGCAAGGTCGAAGGGTGCGCCGCCGTCCACTAGCTCCCGGATGTGGTCAGCGAACAGGCGCACGCCTGTCTTGCCGCACCCCGGCCCCTGGCAGCGCCCCGCAGCCCGGCGGATCACCGCCGCCCGCCAAGCCTTGTGATCGTCTGACTGGTAGTGAGGATCGACCACCTTGGGCGGCACGCGCACACGCGGCCCCGCCGCATGCAGCCTTGGCCCCACGGTTTTCAGCCCCATTACCAGCCCCGGAAAAGCAAAAGGCCCACCAGCAGAGCCGGGGGCCTTTCCTGTCCACCAAATGCAGGCGGACTACGCGCAGGGCACAAGGTCAAGTTTTTCTCGTACTTTGTCAAGCGGCTTTGTGCTGCCCAACCTGCCAGGGCCGCAGCAGCACGCCTGACGCCACCACCCGATGCTCCGACAGCCGCCAGTCATGCAGGGACAAGCGCCGCACCGCATCGGCCCAGATCACCCAACTATCACGCGCCAGGGCCAGCCCATCCGGGCACAGCCCCGTATCGACCACGCCCTGATAGACCGCCTCCCGCGTCTTCACGCCGACGAAGTTGCGGTTGGCGTCATAGATCCGCTCTGGCTTGCCGTTGGGCTTGCACACCACCACCCGCCGTACCTCTGCACCCGGATACCAGTCCGGCATCCCGCCCGTGCGCGCATGGTGCAGCACCAGCCCGCGCACCGGCCCGCTTGTCTTGGCCCAGACCGCCGCATGCACCGCCTCTGCATCGCCATGGCACCGCGCCGCCCCGCCCTGCGCCCCGCCATCCACACGCGGCCCCGCGCCCAGCGGACAGGCAGGCCCGGCCAAGCCGCGCTCAAACCGCTCCGCCTGGGTCATGCCTTGGTCGGATGCCTCCAGCACGCATTGCACCCGGTATGCCCATTCCAACAGCCAGACCATGGTCACGTCCTTCATCCCTCAACCCTCCATCCTGCCCTGGTCCATGTGGTCCATCTGGGGTGCCGCCACGTGGACCACGATAACCCATTGATTTAATTGCCTTGGTCCATGTGGTCCATGTGGTCCACCTAGATTGATGTGAAATGCGCGCACACTCCCGCCCGCACGTCACACGCACACGCACCCGCATAGGCGCGCAAAACCACATGGACCACATGGACCACATGGACCAAGCCAGCCTTTCTGCGGCTTTGCGCTGGTCCACCTGCCCCATACCCACCTGGACCACATGGACCAGATCAAGCAGCCTCACCCCATGCCGGCGGGGGCGCGTCATCGGCGGGCCCCCAGTCAATGGCCCAGCCCGCCAGCGCGCAGAAATGCGCCCGGCATTCATCCAGATCCGGCAGCTCGTAACATCGCTCCCGCCGGCGGTCCAAACCGCCCTGCGCATTATGGACATTCATCCAGGGCCGCGACCGTCCCGGATACCCGGGCGGCAGCAGCCGCGCCAGTTCCTGCGCGAGCTGCTCTTCCGTCTTCTTGCGCTTAACACCCAAATCATGGGCGAAATCGACATAGTCGGCATAGAGCGTCCGCGTCACCACCTGCCGGTTCCACGCCATGTCATGCTTCAACAGTCGCCCATCGCGCAGCTTGGCCAGCCACCAGGCCTGTTCCGGGGCCATCGCCCCCACCTTCTGCTCCCACAATGCCTGGGTGGCCGGAATGCGCCGCAGATCGACCGATGACAGGTCGAACAGGATCAGCCAGGAGAGAAGGTGCGACAGCCCGCCATCGACCAGCTGCGCTTCCATCTGCCCGAACCGCGCCGCATCCTGCATCCAGCCATCGCCGACACGGAACACGGCCCATCGCCGTTCCTCCAGCCCCGCCGGCACCACGAAGCTTTCGTTGGACGTCATCAGCAGATGGACAAGATTGCGCACCTTCACCGGGTCACGGTGCTTGCCCTCGATCAGGTGCATGTCATTGGTGACCATGTCCTTCAACACACCCGCCGCATTGGCATCACCGGCCCAGAAGGCCTCTTCCGCCTGCAACAAAAGACAGTTGGCCATATGCGCGTTGAAATTGCCGATCAGGTGCCTGGAATGCGCCACGGTCTGGTAATGCGGACCCAGCAGCCGGCCAATGGCCCGCCCGAACACGCTCTTGCCCGTCCCCATCCGCCCCTGCAACACGGGGCTGACACCCAGCCGTTCGGTTGGGCGCTGGATCAGGTGCGCGGCCCAGGCCCATAGCCATTGTTCATTCTCCGCCACCCCATGCGCGATATTGTCCCGCACATGATCGGCCAGCAGGCTGAAATGCTTGCGGTGTTCGTCCGGGTCCTGGAACGGGGCCGGTTCCACGGCATAGCCGGACCACAGGTTGAAATATCGCTCCGGCACCTCACATCGCCGCTCGACCACATCACCCTGCATGCTCCGCCATTCATCGGGCACAAAGACAATCCCGTCATAGGCACGCCGCGAGGGATGCTGAAGCCAGATCGCGCCCAGCCCATAGACCTTGTCATGCCACCAGTACCGGCGATTGCCGTACCACAGGCAGAAATCCGTGGGCTTCTGAAACATCAGTTCCGGTTGCCCCGTCTCTCCCACCTGCCGGCGCATGACCAGCGCGGTAGTCCCGTGCAGGACCAGGGAATGTGTCTGGTTCACCTCATGTATCGCCTCCTCCAGACCCACATTCCCCACATCGCCGCCCTTTCCGCGCCGGGGGCGCGGGGGCTTTTTCGCGGGGGGTGCGTCCTCCGCCACCCCTGCATCATCATTCACGGGCGCGTCTTCATCGCGTTCCATGTCGGCCACGCTGTCGGCCCCCGGCTCGAATATCGCCGCCCCCTCCACCGCCGCGCGCACGGCGGCAATACCGGGGCCTGGATCCTGTTCTGCTGTCGGGTCGGTCATCTAAACCACCTCCCCCCTGATCATGTCGTTGAAATCCATGCCATCGGCGGGCCAGGCCAGGCGCACGCGGCACCGATGGCCGCGCCTGTCCGCATATCGCCGCGCCGCCCGCTCCACCAGCGCCTCACAGGTGGGCCGATCCCCATCGGCATCACCCAGCAGCACCACTTCCTCCACGCAATCGGGCAGGATCAGACCGGGCCGGTCCATATCGGGCCAGACCGTGGGCAACCACAGGTCGGGCCGCGTCGGGTGCCGCCGCCTTTCGGCGTCCATGTCCCCGCCCCCTGCAATATTGCCCAGGCTGCCCGCCGCCCAGATGGGCAGGTCCGCCACGGCGCGGCGCACGGCCAACCCCGTCTCGATCCCTTCTGACAGGCCCAGACGCGCACCGGCCCGCGACAGGCGGATGGCGCTGCCCCACATCTCGCCCAGCATTCGCTTGGGCGCCGCCACCGGGGCCTTGCATACGGCACCCGTTACCGGGTCGGGATATGACAGATAGGTGCGATGCACGCCCGTGATGCGCCCGCGCACATCCTGCGCCGCGCCCACCATGGCGGGCCAGAAACTGTCGGCCTTGCGCGTCTCCCCCTTCCATTTCAGGCGGGGGGCAAGACGCAAGGTGGGGATATCCTCCACCGGCACCACCCCCCGCCCCGCCAGATAGGTTTCAACCAGCGTGCCGCGCCAGGGCTGGGCCGCAGTCCAGATGTCCCGCGCCGCCGCGATCTTGGCCGTCTTTTCATGGTCGACATCATCGGGCGATGGCCGCTTGACCATAGGGGCCAGGGGCCGGGCCGGCACATCGCCGGATACCTCCCCTGGCACCTCCCCCGGCACCCGCATGCCCGCCGCCGCCGCCAGTGACCGCACCGTATCCATGAAGCCCAGACCGTCATGCCGCATGACGAACCCGACCGCATCGACATGCGCGCCGCACCCGAAGCAATGCCCGAAGCCCTTAGCCTCATTGACATGAAAGCTGCCGGACTTCTCCGCATGGAACGGGCACAGCCCCACATGCTCCGCCCCGCGCCGCGTCAGTTTCAGGCGCGACCGGACCAGGGCCACGATGGAGGTGCGGGCGCGCACCTCCTCCAGGAAGGCCGGGGGCAACACCGCCATTACAGCAGCCTCCCCTGCGATCCCGGCACGCAAGCCTTCGGGGACGGCGCCGCCCCCGGCTCCACCAAACCCGTCCGCGCCTCACCCAGATGCTTATGCTGCTGGCAGTACCAGACCATGGGCCGATCCCTGCCCACGGCAAAGCCCCGGCTGCCCCATTGGTCACAGCCCGGCGCGGCGCAGAGGTGGTTGTAGAGGGCGGTCAAAGCAAACCTTCCCGCTGAACCCGCGCGGCGATTTCTCGACATAGACGAGCCGCTACCCGCTTGCCCGCCGCGTAACCACTCCCCATCGCCAGTAGGGCCGATGCCTCAATATCTTCTGCTGCCCGGATAAGAACCCGCACCTGCGCCGCCGCTAAAGCGGCGTCATGCTGGACAATCTCCGCCCGCATCCCATCGCACAGTGCGATCAGCGCTTCCCCCGTCTCCTGATCAATGGAAAGACGCCTTTTGCCAAGGCCATTAACAACAGCGCGAAACTTCGCGAACTCATCCGGCGTAAGCGGGTCTGTCGTCATCGATCCCACCATCTCTCTTGCCCAACAGGTGCCACCCGCACCCCCTTCAATTCCCGTGCAGCATTCAGCAGGCGCGACAGCGCGTCCCGGTCCCCCGGTGCGTCCAGCGCGGCCTGTGCCGCCTCGATGGCGGCATCCAGCTTGACCGACTGCCCGATACTGACCCGGTCCAGCGCGCGGCGCAGATCATCGGCCCGCACCGCATTGCCGGGGGCGGCCACAAACTGACAGGCGGCGACCATGACATCGGCCACCGGCCCCACGCTGGACCCGCGCGGGCGATATCCCTGATCGATGCGCCGTGCCGCCCGTCCCATCACGCCCTCACAGCAACGAACCGGCGGGCGCGGCACCGGGCAGGCGCACGCCGCCCGCGTCTGCCACCACGGCCACGGCCTGGGTGAAATTCACGCCGCGGAACATCTGGATAAAATCCAGAACATCCTTGTCCGCCGGCCCGGAACAGGTGGCACACCGCCATTGCCCCGTCGCCGGCACCACCCGGAACCCGCATGCCCGCTCCGGTGCGCCCTGACGGCGCTTGCACTGCCCCGCCATCACCCCATCGGCCCCGGCGAGCAACAGGTCGACATGCGGGCGGATCAGGTCCTGCACCGGAGCCGCCGCCTTCACCCGGCGGATGGTGTCGGCATCGTATCGGACGGCCATCACGCCCTCCCCGCCGCTGCGGCGGCCCAATCGGGCACAGGCGTCAGGCGCACGGCGCGCCCCGCGCGGATGGCCTGATCGGCCTGCGCGATCATCACGCCGCCATCGGCCATCCCCTCCATCACCTCGCACCGTGCATCCGGGCTGGACAGGCACGATGCCTGTGCCGCCATATCCACCAGGGCGCGCAACACCGCTTCCTCCCCGCGCGTGCGGGCCAGATCAATGGCGGCATTGAGAAGCGGCATGACGTCGGGCGATTGCCCATGCGCCACCATCACATCGCGCAACTGTTCAAGGCCGGTCATTTCCGTCGCTCCCCATGGCTGAAACACTGAACAGGGACATCGTATCCCCACCCCCTGGGTCCCAAGTAAGGGCAGCCGGGGAACAGGCGGCGGCAGGCACCAACGGGTAATCGCTGGCGCGCTCCATCTCGCGGCGGCAGGGCGGTATCCAGGTAAAGATCGGCTCCCCCTTCCACCCCTTCTGCCAGACCACCCAGACATAGGCCGTGGCCGTCCCGCCCTCCGGATCGACCCGCCCGCGATGCATGGGCAGTCGTTCGGTGAACTGACAGATCAGGGTGGGCGGATGCGGCCGGAACAGCCGCTCATACCGCCCGACCCCCTCCAGCCAGGCCGACCGCACCAGCAGCGCCACCCCATCGCTGGCAATCTCCAGCGCCCGGCGCGCGAACTGTTCGGCGGCATTAAAGGGCGGGTTGGTGATCACCCAATGCACCGGCCCATCCTGCAGATCGGTCGGCAGGTACGGCATCAGGAAGTCATGCACCCCGAACCCGGCCCCGTAATCGTGACAGTCGGTGCCCACCACCCGCCCGAACCGCTCCGCCAGGGGCCGCACCATCCACCCCTCACCACAGGCCGGTTCCCACACGGTCAGTTGATCCAGGCCCGCAAACATATGCGGGTCCGCCCGCTCCAACAGGGCGCGCGTGCCCCAGGGCGGCGTGGGGAAGTAATCCAGGCTGTCGGGCGCTTCATGCCGGCGCTGCATCACGGCGGTGGAGACATTCTGGGTCATGCCGCACCCGCCTCCACGGCCTGCAAGCCGCAATCCAAGCGCGACGCCTGATTGGCATTGCGACAATGCAGCAGCCCACCCTCCACAAAGGCATTGCACCCACCGGGATCGACAGAGCCATTCGTTTCAAGCGGTTGGGCGATACGGACGGCCCATCCGTCGCTGTCCCACCGCCAACCTTTAGGGAGATTCTGCCTCATGCCACACCCCGCCCATTCACGGCGATCAGGTCGCGTTGCAGATCATCCAGGGCGGCCTTCATGGCCTCGACATCGGCGAGCGCAGAGGCCAGTTCGCGGTCAGTGACAACCGCCCCGCCATCGCCATGCACCGACACGGCGGCCCGCATTTCGCCCGCCACCTCCCCGAACCGCTGCGCCAGCTCGACCAGCCGCAGGGCCAGTTCGGCGGGCTGGTGCCGTTCCGCCTGGGCCTGGGCCACCTTGGCCTGATAGGCGGTCATCAACGGCGCGCGGTCATGCCCCGCCCGCACACAGGCGATATCCAGCCGCATCGCCGCGTCCAGCGGCAGGCGATAGGCGTCATTGTCCGGGTCGGCCCAGTTGCGCAGGATCGTGGCACTTTTGCCCGTCACCGCGCTGGCATCGGCCATACCCAGCAGGCCCAGCACTTCATGCAGGGCCTGTTCAACGGAAAGCGGGCTGCGTGCCTTGGTCATGGGATGAATTCCATTGTGGATATCACAAGAAACAGGGGGAAATGCGCGTTATACGGGTAGGCATGGACAGAACCCCACCCAAACCACCCGATCCCGCCGACCTGCTGCGCCGGGCCCAGGCCCTGGCCGACAGTGCTGCACCGGCCACCCGCGCCCTGGCACAACTGCTGCTGCGCCTGGACCGCGAAAACCAGGGGAAGCGGCAATGACGGACTGTTCCGCCACCGCCACCCCTGCTACCGTCGGAGGTACCACCCAACCGATGGAGCAACCCTATGAACGCGATTAACGCTCAATTGCTGACAAGCCACTATTTCCGGGTCGACACCAATGGAATGACATTCCTTGGGATCACCACTCTCGGTAAGCCGGAAATGCTGATCGCTATTCCGCCAGTCACAATCCGCAAGATGGGCCGCGAACTGCGCGAAATCGCAGACCTTCCAGCCGTAAAGCGCATTATCGAGACGCCCAAATCACCGACCCGATATCAAACGGATATGCACAACCCGGCTCCCATGGCGGTGTCTGTTTCCGGGAACTTGGTTCTCGTACTCGCCAACCTTCTTGGGGGCCTTGAAGCTGAAATGCTGCTATCTCCCGAACTGGCCCGGCAAATGGCTGACGCGCTTCTGAATGCTGCTGATCAAGCGGACAAAGAGTCATGAGACACCCCTTGAATCACTATTTCTTCTCGGCAGAACTCTCGCCGCAGCAAGTCCGGGAAGATTTTGCCGGAAGCCGGGGCTTTCTCCTCCGTGTCCATAAATCCTCCTATGCCGCGTCTGCGGACTGTTCAGCGCCACCCTTGCCACGAGAAAGCCGAATGGCTTCGTTGACGCCATGAAGGACATCAACCGACAGCAACGGGTTGAGCCTGCGCAGCACGGACCAGTGCTTTTCAGGAATGCCGTTGCGGACCCACTTGGCCACCGACCATTCGGTCTGATCGGTTTCACAAGCGATCCTCTCGGCACCGCCGCAGGAGTCGATGATCTCGTTGATGGATGGCGTGCTGGTCATGATGGGCGAAGAATGGAGAATTATTTTCTCTGTTTCAAGGACAATTTTTCTCGCGCTTCCATCGGATGCGACGGCCATATTCCGATAATGAGCGACTGGAGCACCCGACTTGCGCAGAGAATTAAGGCTTTGGGCTGGAAACTGCCCGAGGCGGCGAAGCGCTGCGACGTGGATTATCATTCTCTGAAAAAGTACGTGAAGGGTGGCGTAGAGCAGCCCCGCGGCGATACGCTGGCCAAACTGGCACGGGGAACAGGCATAAACCTGCAATGGCTTCGTGATGGCACCGGCCCCGAATACAGCCGCATCCCCGTCGTCGGCTATGCGTCCGGAGGGGAAGAATGGCTTCCGGCAGATGACGTGTCCGAAAGCGCCGGCCTAAGCACCGTTGACTTTGACTTCTCCGCTGCCGACCCAATTGCCATCCGTGTGCGCGGAATGAGCATGGCGCCGGTCTATCGCGCCGGTGATGTGCTGATCTGCTCACGTAAGCGCGGCATAGACCGGGCTGACATTTTGCGCCGCGACTGTGTGGTTCGCACGACGGATGGGCGCTGCTATATCAAGCAGGTCTTGCCGGGCGAGAATGATAGCACCTTCCGCCTACGGTCTTACGACCCACATTATGCAGATATTGATGGCGTTAATCTGGACTGGGCGGCACCGGTGCTATGGATCCGGCGCGATCACTGACCAGCTTACAATCCCAGCAGTATCCTAAAACCCTTTTCGGTTGTCATACTGGGCTTTCCGTACTTCGCCTTTCGGGCAATCGCCGTTGCCACCTTCGCTCCGGGCTCGACGCCAACCACCAGCAAATCTGTATCTTTGCGGACATTCTGGTGGAAAGTGCCGCCGGCGGCGGCGATTAGCTGAATGGCCTCTTCACGGGTGCAGATCAGTAATTGACCCGTGATAGCAATGGAAAGACCATCAATTCTATTCGTTGGCACGGGCAGGTCACTTCGTTCCGTGCGGACGCTTGGCGGCAATGTCACACGGTCTGATTCATGCCAGGCACCGACGAGGGGCCGGATAGGCACCCCAAAGACTGAGGCTGCCTCCCACACACTATTCGCACCGGCAACAGCCGCAGCCGCTATGCCGATCCGGGCGCAGGCAATGGCGTCGCTTAACGCATGATGATGATCGAGAGGTATCCCCAAGTGAGCAGCAACCAATGACAAAGAGTAGCTGTGCAAACCTGGAAATGCCACCCTGGCCAGCTGCATCGTGCAAACGAAGCTGACTGGTGGCAATGCCATACCAGCTCGCTCCATGCCAATACGCAAGACATCCGCATCAAAGCCCGCATTGTGCGCCAAGAACAGCCGTGGCTCGGACCCGATTTTTTGCCACACCTCCGCAAACCCCGGCGCCAATTCAACATCTTGCGGCCTAATTCCATGGATGCGCATATTCCAGTCACTGAAGATGAATGGTTCCGGTCGGATCAAGTGATAGCCCTGCCGACCAAGCGCGCCGGACGCGATCTCTACGACACCGACCGAACAAGCCGCCTTTTGAGGATTTGCCGTCTCAAAATCGATGGCCCATTCACTCATAGCAACAGCCCCTGACGCGGCGGAACAGGTACTGCACTTGAATCCATCAGTTGACGAACAACACGTACAATATCCATTCCGATAAGGTCAGGGGTAGTGAAGTCGTATTCTCCATCTTTCTTTTTTCTGAGCATCATTTCAGGATTAGTCAAACTAACCCACAATGCTGGGAACTTGCCATCAACTCCCTTCTTTTTGACTAAGTAATCTGATTTCACACATAAAAACGGTTCATTTAATGAACGCATCGAGGGATTATACGCGTATATACTTGTTATCTCCGCCAGCATCGCAGTATCGGTGACGTCGTTTTCGCGCCATCGGCTGAGTCGTTCCGGCGCCAACAATCCGGAACGGTCATAGATTGCACCCGTCCGGGTGTCGAGGGTGCGGAACACCGCCCACTTAACCAAATCTGAAACATGACCAGACATGGCAACATCCTGGGTTGTTACCCGTTGGATGTAACCACAATCACGAAACCGGTCGTGGAGAAATTTTTTCTCCATCCCCATTGACACATTCATCAATAGAGAATTATTTTCTCCGTCATCACCACCGCTGTGCCGTTGAAGGCGATCATAGCGCTGGTGATCGGTCACCGCCCGACCGGGGGCCGGCGTGAACAGCCATTCACGCCAGCCCCACCCCCGGGGCGCTGAACAGGGGATTTCCACATGCATCAGGATTTGCAGGCCCTGGAGGCCGCCTTTGACCGGCCGATCACGCGCCATCTGCGCCGCACCGCCCGCCGCGATGTCCCTACCCGGCCCACCACCTTTCGCGCGACGGTGCGCATCACCAGCCTGAAGCCCGGCTTCGTGGTGCCCGCCATGGCCCAGGTGCTGGCCGACGCCTACCGCAGCAACGGCACAGCGACGGAGGCCGATTTGCATCTGGCCGGCTTCGACGCCACCACCATCACCCGCCACGGCCCCGCCGCCAAGCGCCAGGCCCTGGCCGATCTGGCCGCATCCGGCATCGACGTGACGGAGGCTGCGTGATGGACAGCGATCTTTTGCCCCAAGCAACCGACAATTCCTTGCCGCCCAAACAGCGCGTGCTCCTGGACATTGCGGCAGAGCGGACGCTTCAGGACGCAAAATGGGGCGGTCCGAGCCATGATGACACGCATATCGATGGCGAGCTGGCTTTGGCTGGCGCCACCTATGCCATGTCCGGCTGGGGCAATCAGCCTGGCGACCCCAGGGAAAGTCCGGTTCGCACGGCCCGCATTTCCGATGTCGATGCTGCGTATGCCCTGACCCGCCGCCACAGCCCTTGCTCGCATAACGAAACCAACCTTTCAGCGCGGCAGCTCCTGGTGCGTGCGGCAGCCTGCATCGTCGCAGAAATCGAACGTCTCGACCGTCAGACGCAAAGGATGGCGCCATGACCACCACGCTGGACCGCATCTGCGCCAACCCGCTGATCCTGGACCTTCTGGGCGCCCCCGAAGCCAAGCCCGACCCCAGCCTGAAACTGGTGGAGGATTTCCACCTGGACAGCCTCGACATGGTCGAACTGGCCATGGCGCTGGAGGAGGAATTCCAGGTCGAAATCCCGGATGAAGACTGGGAAAACGCCGCCGACATGTCCCTGACCCAGGTCGCCGAACTGGTGGACCGCCGCGTTGCGGTGGAACAGGCCAAGGTCGCGGCGCGGGCCGAAGCCGTAAAGGGTCGCTGACATGGCCCCCACCCCGCTCCAGACCCGCGCCTTCACCCTCTGGGCCAACGCCTATGCCGCCCGCCGACTGCTGGCACGCGGCGATGGCGAGGGCTACCGCGCCTGCACCGACATGGTGGCCGCCGTCGCCACCCTGCCCGGCCCGCCCACCCTGCGCCGCTGTGCGGTCAGCACCCTGCACAGCCTGTCGGCCATCCCGCCGGACGCACCGGCACCCACACCACCCACGGCCGCATAAGACGGCAATGAAAGGAGCAACCGGACATGGCCGCCGACGACCGCGCCTATGCCCTTCCGACCCTGGCCCGCCTGATTGAGGCGCACAATAACGGGGACGATCACGCCCTGATGACCGAGAAGATGCGGGAGGTCATTTCCCGCTGCTCCGACCACATCCAGGAACATGGCGGCACGGCCAAGGGTGAAATCACCATCAAGGTCACCTTTGCCGTGGACGCCAAGGGCGTGGACGTGGCGATGGAAACTAAGCTTGCCTATCCCAAGCCCCCCATCGTCAAGGATCGCTACTTCGTGTCCGACAAGGGCGACGAACTGACGATGAAGAACCCCAATAAGGGGACGATGTTCGAAGGTGACGATCTGGGCCGCCGCCGCAACGGGGGCGCATCATGAGCGCTATCTCCGCAACGGCCCCAATCTTCACCGAATTCGGCACCGAAGACGAAGGCTGGGATATCGACGGCAATGGCGGACCCGGCATCGGTCTGACGGCCAAGGCTGTTCAGGTCTGGGCTGTGTGCCAGCCCGTTCAATCCACCATCGGCGACGCCGCCACCGCCTTCAACCTGCCCCTGGCGATGATCGCCCAGGCAGTTGAATACCACCCGTACATGTATCTCGACGGCCCCGCGGACAATCCCGCCACAGCCATCGGTCATGACGGGGAATAACCCCTGACGCACAAGGAAACACCATGCCCCCCAATCCCGAAAACACCACGCTCTTTGCCGCCGCCACGTCCGACACTGCCCCGGTGGTGGAGGTCATGGAACGTCTGGCCGAAGCGCAGATCATCGAACTGTCGGTGAACGGCGACATTGACCGGCATTACGACACCCCGCAGGCCGCGATCATACCCAAGGGCAAGCAGATTCTGTCGCTGAAGGACCTGGTCGATGAGTATCGCCCGGAACCCGAACGCATCAAGGCCACCGCCGCCCTGCTGGACCTGGACAGCCTTATCGCCTACACGCGCCGCTTTGCGCAGCCGTCCACGGCGATCTTTGCCGACACGCTGGCGGCATCGCCCAGCCTGCTGGTGATGATTGATTACCATCATCACACCCCGGACGCGGACCGTTCCGGCGAACTGCCCAGCCGCTGCACCCACAAGGCCGGCTATAATTTCCCGGTCACGGCGCAGTGGAAGGCCTGGGTGAAGGCGACCGAACTGTCGCTGGACCCGCGCACCATGTTCGATCAGGAAAGCTTTGCGCATTTCCTGGAGGATCGCGCCCGCGACATCGAAAATCCGCCGCTGGACTGGATGCATGTCGATGCGGACACGGTGGCCGAAGTCACGGCAGCGCTCAACCTGCATGACGACAAGGCCCCGCGCGACGAGGAAGGCAATTATCTGGATACCGATCTGCCCGCCATCCAGACCGATGCCGATGAAGAGGATGACCGGTACCTGCCCCGGTCCGCCCTCTACAAGCTGCGGGATCTGCGGTTCGGTTCGGCAAACCTGCTGATGAAGCTGGCCCAGGGGATCAGCCTGACTGTCGGCCAGAAATTCGAACAGAAATTCAACACCAAGACGGGCGCCCGCACCCTGAATTTTGAGGATGCCAGCGAAGCCCGCGTCCAGAACCGTAAGGTGACGGTGCCCGATTATTTCTTCATCTACGTTCCGATTTTCGAGAATGACCGTCCGCACCTCTTGCCCGTCCGCCTGTTCTACCGGGCCAGCGGCGGCAAGGTTCTGTGGGGCGTGGAACTGGTGGAACCCGCCCAGATGATCCGCCGCGCTGCGACCAAGGCGGCGGAGCTGGTGGCACAGCAGACGGGCAAGCCCCTGTTCCTGGGCCGCCCCGGCACCAACGCCTGATCCCCCCACCGCCGGCAACAGAGAGCCGCCGGCGGCCCTTGGCGGCGGGACGGACACCCACCCCGCCGCTTTTTCTCCATCACGCCAGACCGGAGAATTTCAAGTGAAATACAACGCCATCAACCTGATCAACAAAGACGCGGAAGCACTGCGACAGCAGGGCGATGGCGGGCACGCCTATGCCCTGCATGAACTGGCCAACAACCTGCTGTTGGTGATGCGGGACAAGGCGACGATGGACCACGGTCTGATGGCGCAATTCTCCACCTGCTATGTCGCCACGGGCAGCGAGCCGGTGAATCTGGATGCCGCCTTCCCCACGCCCGCGACCTGATCGGAAAGGCACGCCCGATGCGCGACCACCGCCCACCCCGCCTGCGCCGCATGGCCGCCGCCTATGGCCTGGGCATCCTGCTGGCCTTGGTGTTTCTGGCCGCCGCCGTGGAAACGGGGGTGGTGTCGTGACACCGCATACACCCACCACAATCTGGATCGATGGCGACCGCGCCTTGGACATCATGGATCCAGATGGTGCCGCCATCGATATCCGCTTCATCGCGGGCACGCTTTCCCGCATCAACCGCTTCAATGGCCGCACCCCGGTCCCCTACAGCGTGGCACAGCACAGCCTGCTGGTGGCGGGACTGCTGCCTGCCCGCCTGCGCCGCTACGGACTGCTGCATGATGCGCATGAAGCCATCCTGGGCGACACGACCAGCCCCCTGAAGGCCGCCCTGCGGCAGCTGACAGCCATCGATGCCCTGTCCCGCCTGGAACGCGCCTGGGATGCCACCATCCACAAGGCCCTGGGCCTGCCCTGGCCTCTATGCGGGGACGATGCGGCCCTGATCAAGGCGGCGGATAGGCGCGCGCTGGCCACCGAAATGCGCGACCTGTTGGACATCGCGCCCGCCCGCCTGCCCTGCCAACCCGACCGCCACATCCTCACCCCCTGGCCCTGGCCAAAGGCAGAGGAACGCTTCCTGACCGAATGGCAGCGCCTGCCCGACGCCGCCACCTTCCGACCCGCTGCGGAGTGATGCACATGGCCGAAGACACCAAGATCGAATGGGCCGACCACACCTTTAACCCGTGGATGGGCTGCACCAAGCTGTCCGACGCCTGCGCCAACTGCTACGCGGAAAAGCTGGTCAACCGGTTCGGTGGCGACTTCGCCACCCGTCAGCGCACATCGCCCGCCAACTGGTCCATGCCCCTGCGCTGGAACGCCAGGGCAATGAAGGACGGCACCCGCCCCCGCGTCTTCTGCGCCTCGCTGGCGGATGTGTTTGACAATCAGGTGGCGCCAGAATGGCGCCAGGATCTCTGGAACCTGATCCGCCAGACCCCGCATCTGGATTGGCTGCTGCTGACCAAGCGGCCACAGAACATTGCCAAGATGCTGCCCGCCGATTGGGGCAATGGCTGGCCCAATGTCTGGCTGGGCACCACGGTCGAAAACCAGACAGAGGCCGACCGCCGCATCCCGAACCTGCTGGCCGTGCCGGCGGTGGTGCGGTTCCTGTCCTGCGAGCCGCTGTTGGGGCCGATAGATTTGCATCCGTGGCTTCTATACGAGCCGTGCCCTAATTCTTTGGATGGACTGTTGATGGACCCGGAGACGGGCCAGCACGAATGCTGTCATCGGTGCGACTTCACCGGCATTGGGCATGATTTGGCAGTCCATTGGGTAATCGTCGGCGGCGAAAGTGGCCCCGGTGCGCGGCCCATGCATCCCGATTGGGCACGGTCCCTACGGGATCAGTGCGTCGTTGCTGGGGTGCCGTTCCTGTTCAAGCAGTGGGGCGAATGGGCACCAAACGTTGGCGCGGTCGATTGGGCGGATATTGATGACCATCCAGAGGCAAGCCGGTTTTGGCATCGGGAATGGAATGGCGATAGTTGGGGCGAGCCGTTCAAGCCGCTTTGGTGCGATTTTGGGGACGGCAACTACGACCAAGAGCAATGCGTCTCGCGCGTCGGCAAGAAAGCCGCCGGCCGCCTGCTGGACGGGCGCACCTGGGATCAGTTCCCGAAGGTGGGTGAAGCATGACCCGCCAAGCCACCGCCCAGGAAATCGCCCTGGCCGAACGCATCGTTCAAAGGGCCAAGGACACGCTGGCTCCCATCGAACGCGAAATGCGCCTGATGGACTGGCCGGCGGCTTGTCAGGCCATCATGTGGCAAGCCGTTATGGCAGAGGCCACCCGCCTGCTTATCGAAGCCGAGAGAGGCTGAACCCATGGCCACACCCTCCAACGTCGCCTTGTCAATCCGTCAGCCCTGGGCGTGGGCCATCGTGATGGGGCACAAGGATGTGGAAAATCGCACCACCTTTGCGGTCAGCAAGGGCGGTTTCGCCCCCCGCCCTATCGCCATTCATGCCGCCAGGGGCATGACACGCGCCGAATACGAAGATGCCGCCGAATTCATGGCCACCCTGGGCATTACCTGCCCACCACCATCGGCTCGGGTGCGCGGCGCAATAGTCGGAACAGCCACGGTCACCGCCGTGGTTAAGCAGTCTACCTCGCCTTGGTTCTTTGGCCCGCGCGGACTCCTATTGGCCGACCAAACGGCCCTGACCACACCGATCCCGGCTCAAGGCGCCCTTGGATACTTCCATTGGCAGCCGGGCGGCACATGCGCAGATCCACTGCCTTGGATGCTGTCATGGCCGAACCGGCCCGGAAGGCAAGAAACCCCACCCCCGTCTGCGCCGCTGTTTGAGCAGGGGGCCTGACCGATGACCACGACCGCCGCACAGCAACCGCGTCACGCCCGCCTGCCGCCCAACCTAGCCCCGCGCGGCCTGTCCCGCACGGAGGCGGCGGCCTATATCGGCGTTTCCCCGTCAAAGTTCGATCAGATGGTGGGGGATCGCCGGATGCCAAAACCTAAGCGCCTGGATGGCCGCGTCGTCTGGGACCGCATGGCCATTGACAGGGCGTTCGAAGCCCTGCCCGATGAAGGCGGGCAGGTCAGCGACAATCCCTGGGACTGAAACATGGTCGAA
The DNA here is from genome assembly GCA_001296005.1 of alpha proteobacterium AAP38. Lineage (GTDB taxonomy): Bacteria > Pseudomonadota > Alphaproteobacteria > Azospirillales > Azospirillaceae > Niveispirillum. The sequence goes on from LJHR01000023.1 coordinate 141,710, forward strand.
TTCCGCCTGCGCGATGGCACCGGCAGCATCCGCCTGCGCTATCTGGTGGAGGATACGGACAGGCACGGCAATGTGCGCCTCTATGTGCGCCGGCCAGGACAGCCGAAGGTGCGCCTGCTTGAACGGCCCGGCACCGATGCCTTCATGGCGGAGTACAAGGCCGCAATCGGCAGGCAGGTGCCCGCCACCCGCCGCACGAAGACCCCGGCAAAGGACCCCGCCTCGCTGCGCTTCCTCTGTCAGCAATGGTACCAGGATGCCGATTTCCGCACCCTGTCCCGCTCCACACAGCACATCCGCCAACTGGCGCTGGATTCGCTATGCGATCAGCGGGACATCCAGGGCCGCTGCCTGGGTGACAAGCCCTTTGCCATGATGGAACCGCGCCACATCCGCGCCATCCGCGATGACAAGGCCGACACGCCCGCCGCCGCCAACAATCTGGTCGGTTACCTGCGCCTGCTGTTCACCTGGGCTGTGAACACCGAACGCGCCACCCGCAACCCGGCCCGCGACGTGCCGAAACTGACCCTGCCCAACCCGGATGGCCACCACACCTGGACCCCGTCGGAAATCGCGAAGTTCGAGGCGCACCACCCCATCGGCACCCAGGCCCGGCTGGCCATGGCCATCCTCTATTACACGGGCCTGCGCCGGTCGGATGCTGTGCTTCTGGGTCGGCAGCATATCAGCAATGGCTGGATCCGAATCACCCTGCAAAAGAACAAGGCGCGCAATCCCACCACCATCGAAATCCCGCTGCTGCCTGAACTGGCGGCCATCATCGAAGCGACACCGACTACGCAGGGCAACCTGAACCTGCTGACCACCAGCTTCGGCAAACCCTACTCGACAGAGGGTTTCGGCAATCGGTTCCGCGATTGGTGCAATGAAGCGGGCCTTCCGCATTGTTCGGCTCATGGACTGCGTAAGTCCAGATCGACCGCGCTGGCCGAAAGCGGCGCGACAGAGCGTGAGTTGATGGCCTGGAATGGCTGGCACAGCGCCACAGAGGCCACGCGATACACCCGCAAGGCCAACCAGCGCACCCTGGCGGGCCGCGCCGCCGATAAGCTGATGGAACAGAAAATGGACAAAACTGTCCCACCAAAACCCGCAAAAACAAGCGGTGGGGACAAATGACCAAGAAAACCTAATGTTTTCAAGGTCACACTTCGGGGATGGTGATTCCGGTGGGATTCGAACCCACGACCCCATGATTAAAAGTCACGTGCTCTACCGACTGAGCTACGGAATCATGCTCCCGAAGTGGCGCGCACCATAGGCAAGCCGACAGCGTCCGTCAACATGCGCGATGCGGCACCGCACCTTTGATTTTTCGCAGGGCTTCACCCCGGCTTGTTCACCCTTTCGGCATCGAAACGAGCCTGAAGGCTGGCCGCGACGCGCGGGCTGACAAACTGGCTGATATCACCACCCAGCCGCCCGATCTCCTTCACGAAGCGGGACGAGATGAACTGGTGCTTGTCCGATGCCATCAGGAAGACGGTATCGACAGCCGGGTTCAGGCGGGCATTCATGCCGGCCATCTGAAACTCATATTCGAAATCCGAAACGGCGCGCAGGCCGCGGATGATCACCGACGCCCCGCAATCGACCGCAAACTTCATCAGCAATTTATCGAAGGGCCGCACCTCGACATTGAAACCCTGTTGCCGCAACGTCGCCAGTTCACCCGCCACCAGGGCCACACGTTCATCGGTGGTGTAGAGCGGGCCCTTGCCGGCATTGCTGGCCACGCCCACGATCAGATGATCGACCATGCGGCAGGCCCGCTGGATAATGTCGAAATGACCATTGGTCACCGGGTCAAATGTACCCGGATAGACGCCGATACGCGAAGCCACCATGGTCCTCTTCCCCTTCCCCTCAAGGCTCTCTCTACTGACCGTCGGCCCGGGTCCATGGCCCGCGCACTTTTCCGGTCACCGGCGCGGGTTCCGAGGGCTCTCTCCCCGATACCCGCGCTGATCGTCGTGAACTCACTCGGTCGCAGCGGCCTCGGCGGGGTCGCCACTGGTTTCGGAACCGTCATCTTCCAAACGGGCGACCGACACCACCTTCTCCTCGCCCGACAGGCGGAACAGGGTGACGCCTTTGCTCTTGCGGCCCGTCAGGCGGATATCATGGACAGGCATGCGGATGACCTGACCGCCATCGCTGACCATCATCAGCTGATCCGTCTCATGGATGGGGAACACGGCGGCAATCGCCTTGTTGCGGTCACCCATATCCATGTTCCAGATGCCCTGGCCGCCGCGGCCCGTCAGGCGATATTCATAGGCTGAGGTGCGCTTGCCAAAGCCCTGCTCGGACACGGTGAGGATCATTTCCTCGCGTGCCTTCATTTCGGCAAACTGTTCGGGCGACAGCGTCGCCTCGCCCACAGGCTCGGCATCCACATCCACCGTATCGTCGGTATCCTCACCCTCGGCCCGGCGCAACTCGCGCGCCTGCTTCAGATAGGCGGCGCGTTCTTCCATGCTGTAATCGGTATGGTGCAGGATCGACATGCCGATCACCGCATCGCCGTTCGCCAGCCTGATGCCACGCACACCGGTAGAGGTGCGACCGGAGAAGACGCGCACCTCCGTCACGGGGAAGCGGATGCAGCGGCCCAGGTGGGTAGCGAGCAGCACATCATCCTGATCGGTACAGGTGCGGACGGAAATCAGGGTCTCGCCCTCTTCCTCCAGCTTCATGGCGATCAGGCCGTTGGCACGGATATTCTGGAAGTCCGACAGCTTGTTGCGGCGGATGCCGCCCTTGCTGGTGGCGAACACGATCTCCAGATCGCCCCAGGTGCCCTCATCCTCCGGCATCGGCATGACGGTGGAGATGGTTTCCCCCTCCTCCAGCGGCAGCAGATTGACCAAGGCCTTGCCGCGTGTCTGCGGCGTGCCTTGCGGCAGGCGCCAGACCTTCAGCTTGTGCACGATGCCGCGGCTGGTGAAGAACAGCATGGGCGTGTGCGTGTTCGACACGAACAGGTCGGAGACATTGTCCTCCGCCTTCAGGCTCATGCCCGACCGGCCCTTGCCGCCCCGCGCCTGGGCGCGATAGGTGGACAAGGGCACGCGCTTGATATAGCCGCCCTGGGTGACGATAACGACCATGTCCTCGCGCTGGATCAGATCCTCGATATCGGACTCGAACTCCGATTCCTCGATCTGGGTGCGGCGCGGGGTGGCGAAGCGGGCCTTCATCTCGCCCAGCTCGTTGCGGATCACGTCCAGCAGCAGGCCACGCTCGGCCAGGATCGCCAGGAACGTCTTGATCTGATCGGTAACGCCGGTCAGTTCTTCGCCGATCTTGTCACGCTCCAGCCCGGTCAGGCGGTGCAAGCGCAGGTCCAGGATGGCGCGTGCCTGGGCTTCGGACACGCGGTAGGTGCCGGCCTCCGACAGGCCACGGCCCGGCTCGTCAATCAGCGCGATCAGTGGCGCCACGTCGGCGGCGGGCCAGTCGCGGGCCATCATCTGCTCACGCGCCGTCTGCGGATCGGGCGCGCTGCGGATCAGGGCGATCATCTCGTCCAGATTGGCGACCGCGACAGCCAAACCGACCAGGATATGGGCGCGTTCGCGGGCCTTGCCCAGCTCGAACTCGGTCCGCCGCGTCACCACCTGCTCGCGGAAGCGGACAAAGGCGGCGATGATGGTCTTCAGATCCATCAGCTCCGGCCGACCGCCATTCAGCGCCAGGGTATTGACGCCAAAGCTGGTCTGCAGGGCCGTATGACGGAACAGCTGCGCCAGGACGACGTCGGGAACGGCGTCGCGCTTCAGTTCGACGACAACGCGCACGCCGTCACGGTCCGACTCGTCACGGACATCGCTGATGCCCTCGACCAGCTTCTCGTTCACGCACTCGGCGATGCGTTCCAGCAGCTTGCCCTTGTTCACTTGGAACGGGATTTCGGTGGCGACGATGGCCCAGCGATCCTTGCGGATCTCCTCCACCTCCGTCTTGGCGCGCATGATCACGCTGCCACGGCCCGTATGGAAGGCCGACCGGATGCCGGACCGGCCCAGGATCAGGGCACCCGTGGGAAAATCCGGACCCGGAACGATCTCGATCAGCTCATCGATGGAGATGTCGGGATTGTCGATATAGGCCAGACAGGCGTCGATCACCTCGCCCAGATTATGGGGCGGGATGTTGGTGGCCATGCCAACGGCGATACCACCGGCGCCATTGACCAGCAGATTGGGGAACTTGGCCGGAAGGACCGTCGGTTCTTCTTCCGACTCGTCATAGTTCGGCTGGAAATCGACCGTTTCCTTGTCGATATCGTCCAGCATGAATTCGGCGACCTTGGCCAGACGGGCCTCGGTGTAACGCATCGCCGCCGCCGCGTCGCCATCCATGGACCCATAATTGCCCTGACCGTCGATCAGGGGCAGGCGCATGGAGAAATCCTGCGCCATGCGGACCATGGCGTCGTAAATCGCACTGTCGCCGTGCGGATGGTATTTACCCATCACGTCACCGACGATACGCGCCGACTTCTTATAGGGCTTGGTGCTGTCGTATCCGCCTTCCTTCATGGCGAACAGGATGCGGCGATGCACGGGCTTCAACCCGTCACGCACATCCGGCAAGGCTCGGCTCACGATCACGCTCATCGCGTAATCGAGATAGGATCGCCGCATCTCATCTTCGATGGTGATGGGCGTGATATCGGACGGCAGAGCGGGCGTGGAAGTCACCGAGCGGAACTCGTCATTACGGGTCTACAAAACCAACGACCGGGCGTGTCCGGCCATCGGGCACCCCTTGTAGCACCATTCGCGGGTGCGAACAACGAAAGGGGAAATCAGCCTGCCGCCGCCCGCGCATCGCGCCGCGACAGCCACCAGAACCGCGCCATCAGGAACCCGACCGACACGATGCTGGCGATGAAAATCCCTTCAAAAAGGCCCAGCACACCGCGCCCCAGCGGAAAGGCCAGGAACCAGCCGACCGGCATCATAATGGCGTAATAGCTGATAAAGTGCAGTGCCGTCGGAACCCAGGTGTCGCTACGCCCACGAAGGGCCTGCGCCATCACCACCTGCCCGCCATCGGCCACCAGCAGCCAGGCCGAGAAGGCCACCACCGGCGCCGTCAGGGCCAGCACGGCCGCATCCTGCGTGAACTGCCCCGCGATCCAGCCGGGAAACAGCAGGAAGATGACGCCGACCAGCGCCAGGATGGCACTGGTCACGCCCAGTCCCGTCCAACCCGCCACCGTGGTTTCGGTTCGGTCGCCAGCGCCATAGGCATTGCCCACCCGCACAGAGGTTGCCGACGCCAGGCCCAGCGCGCACATGAAGGGCAGCGCGATCAGGTTCAACCCGATGGCATAGGCAGCGACCCCCACCGCCCCCAGCCAGCCCGCGAACAGGCCCAGCCCGCCGAACGCAGAGCCTTCCAGCCCGTTGGACAGGCCGGCGGCATAGCCGATGCGCCGCTGTTCGCGCCCGCCGGCCCACCATCCCTTGAACCCGCCGCGCACGCCCCATTCCTGGCGCTTCGGGTGCCACCAGATATAAGCGATCATGCCGAAGGCGCAGAACCAGCGCAGTGCCGTGGTCGACCAGGCGGCCCCGATGGCGCCAAGGGCCGGCAAGCCGAAATGGCCCCAGACGAACATCCAGACCAGCAGGACGTTCAGGACATTGCTGATCAGCATGGCCACCATGCCCGGCAAGGGCCGTTTCAGCCCCTCCAGCCACAGCGAGCAGGCCAGATACAGCGCTGCCGGCGGCATGCCAAAGGCCATGACGGCCATGACATGGCCGGCCCCACGCGCCAGGTCCGGGTCCTGCCCCGTCAGCAACAGGAACTGTTCCCCGAACAGGCAGATGCCGAACACGGCGGACCCGACCAACAGCGCATAGGGCAGCGACCGGCGCCAGACGGTGCCGACCGTCCCCTCCTCCCCGCGCCCCACGGCCTGCGCCGTGACCACGACCGTGCCCAGCAGCAAGCCGACCATCACGCCCATCATGACCGCGACAGGCGTATGCCCCATGCCCAGATAGGCCAGTTCCTGCGCGCTGTACCGCCCCACGATCAGCGTGTCGGTCAGGGCCATGACGATGATCCCGGCCCGCGCGATGATAACCGGCACGGCCAGCCGGAACAGATCGCGCACATGGCGCTGGATACGGTGGGGAAGGGTTTCAGCCTGAAGGGCGACAGCAGTCATTTTGGGACGAGAATCCGATTTCATGAAACGCCGCGCACGATACATCCGATATCGGAAATGTCCAGTGCCACCATGTCGGGGGAACAATTCACCCCGCGCCGGGGTTGGTTGATAGCAACCGTCACAAGAGAGGACCCGGCCCATGGGTATCGTTCCCCCGCTTCCCGGTTCCACCCCGCCCGACCAGACCGAAGTGCCGCCGCCGGACGAGTTGCCAACGCCGCAGCCGGGCGGGCCGCCCGAACCGCCGCCTGTACCGCAACCCGACCCGGAACCCACGCCGATGCACATGTCCGGGCGTGCATGCATGCTGGGGGCTTGACGGCGGGGCCGTGGCGCGCGACATCACGGCCCATGACCCAGAAGAACCCCATCCACGTCATCGGCGCCGGCATGGCCGGCAGCGAAGCTGCATGGCAGATCGCCCAGGCCGGCATCCCCGTCATCCTGCATGAGATGCGCCCCGTTCAGAAAACGGACGCGCACCAGACGGATTTCTTTGCGGAGCTGGTCTGTTCCAACTCCTTCCGGTCCGACGATGCCGAATATAACGCCGTCGGCCTGCTGCATGAGGAGATGCGCCGCTGCGGCTCGCTGATCCTGACGGCGGCGGATACGCACAAGGTGCCGGCGGGTGGCGCGCTGGCCGTGGACCGCGATCATTTCGCCGAACATGTGACGCAGACCCTGACCAGCCACCCGCTGGTGACGGTGGAGCGGGGCGAGGTGGCCGGCATCCCGCCCGAAGACTGGGACAGCACCATCATTGCCACCGGCCCCCTGACCTCCATGAAACTGGCTGAGGCCATCCGGGCGTTTACGGGCGAGGAGCAGTTGAGCTTCTTCGACGCCATCGCACCCATCATCCATACCGACAGCATCGACCTGTCCAAGGCTTGGTTCCAGTCGCGCTATGACAAGGTCGGGCCGGGCGGTACCGGCAAGGACTATATCAACTGCGCCATGGACAAGGAGCAGTATCAGGCCTTCATCCAGGCGCTGATTGATGGGGAAAAGGGCGACTTCAAGGAGTGGGAGAAGAACACCCCCTATTTCGAAGGCTGCCTGCCCATCGAGGTGATGGCCGAACGCGGCGTCGACACATTGCGCTATGGCCCCATGAAGCCCGTGGGCCTGACCAACCCGCATGAGGGCAAGCGCCCCTATGCCGTGGTGCAGCTGCGTCAGGATAATGCGCTGGGCACGCTCTATAATCTGGTCGGGTTCCAGACCAAGCTGAAATATGCCGAACAGGTGCGGGTGTTCCGCATGATCCCCGGTCTGGAAAACGCCGAGTTCGCGCGCCTGGGCGGCCTGCATCGCAACACCTTCATCAACTCCCCGCGCCTGCTGGACGGGTCGTTGCGTCTGAAGGCCATGCCGCGCCTGCGCTTTGCAGGCCAGATCACGGGCTGCGAAGGCTATGTGGAAAGTGCCGCCGTCGGCCTGCTGGCCGGGCGCTTTGCAGCCGCCGACCGGCTGGGCAACGAACCTTCCCTGCCCCCGCGCACCACGGCACTGGGCGCATTGCTGTCCCATATCACGGGCGGTGCGGAGGCGGAGACGTTCCAGCCCATGAACGTCAATTTCGGCCTGTTCCCGCCCGTGACGGAGCGGCAGCCCAACGGCAAGGAACTGCACGGCAAGGACCGCAAGAAGGCCTACAGCACGCGGGCCTTGAGGGATTTGGCCGGGTGGCTGGAAGGCAGCGCGGGTCAAGCGGTACAGTGATCTGTACCGCTCACCTGTGCCCCCCACGAAAGGCTCCCCCTGAAACGTTTGCTCAAACCTTCAGAAAGCCCATAACCCCCGTCGTCGCACCGATCCGTTCGTCCAACTGGATCATGTACTTGTAGCTTGCCAGGAAATGCCGGCCCGTATTGAGGATGCCGTACTGTGACGGTACGGCCAGCCTTGCATAGGCGGGGTTGACGGTCGGGCCGCCGCATTGGCTGGTGTTGAAGCCCCATGACACACCGCCCAACACCACGCCAACCGTAACATCCGGGATCAGCATCTGGCCGCCAGCGGGATTGGTTTCCTCCCAATCCGCCGGGTTTGGCGGGGGATTGCCGGGCTGGTTGGGTGTGATGATGGTGTAGTCGATGCCCGTATCCATCAGGAAGGGCAGCGTGGCGTCATAGGGCGTCAGGCCGCTATTGGCCGGCGGCGACAGGGTAACGCTGGCGGACGCGGTGCGTTGCCCCAGGTTCATGTTCACCGGCACCTGCACGAATTGCTGCGCCAGGGCGGCATCATAGCCGAACAGCACACCATTCTGGTCCAGCATGTAACCGGGCGCCCAGGTGCCGGCCACGATCTCCGGCACGTTCAGGAAGATGTTGAGCGGGTCCAGGCCCGTCATGCGGGTACTGACGCCCATCATGGCCACGTTGGACGGGCTGGTGCTGCGGAAGATCGTCAGCGACGGCACGGTGAAGCTGGCCCCGTTCCCCCCGCTTACAATGGCGGAAACCGTCACCCACTGCCCCTGATAGGCGTTGCCGCTGCTGGAATAGAAGGGGTGGGTATAGGGCGGCTGCGGCACGATGACCTGATAGGTGCCATCCGGCAAGTAATCCGCCCCCACATTCAACCAGGGGGAGCCGGTATCCATCAGCAGGGGTGTCTGCGTCTGCCCGCCATCGAAGGAGACATTGAAATGGTAGGCCGTCTCCACACCGCCGCCACCCGAAACATAAGACAGAAACAGCCCCTGCACCGCGTCCAGCATGATCAGCCCCCTTCGCCGTTGGTTGGATGCGGCGTTACCCGGCACCCGGCCCACAGCATACAGAAAGCACACCAGACAGGCATCTGACATTTTCACGTAAAACGAGCAAATTGATAGATATCACTAAACCCAAATTAATGGGTTAACCGCTGCATCCTGGGCCATTTCGTGCTATCTTCCGACAATCATGGGGCGAGCCGTGTCCGGGCCGGGGGCAGGCGTTCGGGAAGGCCTCCGATATGAAACACCCCCTGATTTTCCGTTGCATCCTGTTGCACGGGCGGCGGCTTACCACCGCCCGATGGTCGCGGCCCAACCGACGGAAAGCGGGCGGCGCACGCTGGGGCGTAGCAGGATGGGGTTCATCAGGTCATAGCCTGCCGCCGCCATCCGGCCCAGATAGTGGTCGGCCAGGATGGCCGGCAGCAGGGCCGGCAGGGCGGCCTTGGGCACATCCCGCCGCAACCGGCGGGCATCGGACAGCAGCGACCGGGCCGTATCGGCCACGGCAGCGGCCACCTTGGACAGGCCGGGTTCCGGCTTCAGGTCGAACAAAGCCGGTTCGGTCACCCCATATTCGACCATCAAGGTCACCGGCAGGCGAGAGCGGTGGCCCCGCGCCAGGAAGGGGGTCGCCCGCAGGATACCGGTCAGGGCCCAGGCCGTACCGACCAGCCTTGCGGCCTCCATCGCGGCCTGATCGCGAACGCCCAGCGTCTGACAGGCCAGCCGGGCCAGGGGTGCCCCGGTGACCTGGGCGTAATTGACCAGGCATTCCATGTCGGCGGGCGCCTCATCGTCCATGTCGGCCTCCCGCCCGTCGATCAACAGATCGAACTGGGTGCGGTCCAGGCTGTGGCGGGCGATGGATGCCGCCAGCGGTTCCACCACCTCATGCCGGCGCGGGTGGCCGGTATAGGCGCCATCAATGCTTTCCCGCCACCATTGCAGGCGGATCTGGCCCAGGGTCGGTTCCGTCACCACCTCCCGCGTCTTGGCCACCTCATGGTTGAAGGCGTACAGCGCGAACAGGTCCTCGCGCACAGCCGCCGGCGCGAACAGCGCCGTCAGGAAGCGGTCATTATCATGCTTGCGGACCGCCTCGGCACAGGCGGAAAGGGCGGGGGGCGCCATTCTTGCTCAATCCAATAAAGGTGATGCCGCCTTATAGGCGCTCCACCCCTGTTCGCAAAGCCCAAGCATCCCATATGGTTGATACAACAATTATTCAGGGGTCGAGCAGGTTGACCCGCGCGCGGCGCGGTCGTATCTCTCAACCCCGTGTCCGGTCGTCCCCGCGTCAGGGGCGACACCCACCCCGAGAGAGAACAGGAGCCATCATCATGGCCTTCACCCTGCCGGCACTGACCTATGACACCGCGGCGCTGGAGCCGCATATCGACGCGCTGACCATGGCCACCCACCATGGCAAGCACCACCAGACCTATATCACCAACCTGAACAACGCCCTGGCCGACCACAGCCAGTTGCATGACCTGTCGCTGGAAGACCTGCTGAAGCGTCTGGGCGAGCTGCCGGAAAGCATCCGCACCGCCGTGCGCAACAATGGCGGCGGTCACGCCAACCATTCCATGTTCTGGTCCATCATGGGCCCGAATGGCGGTGGCGACCCGACCGGTGAGGTTGGTTCCGCCATCACCCGCGATTTCGGCAGCTTTGACGACTTCAAGAAGAAGTTCAACGAGGCCGGGACCAAGCAGTTCGGCTCCGGCTGGGTGTTCGTCACCGCCGACGCCGCCGGCAAGCTGGCCATCGTGGCACAGCCGAACCAGGACACGCCGCTGTTCAACGGCACGCCCGTCCTGTTCGGCAATGACGTGTGGGAACACGCCTATTACCTGAAGTACCAGAACCGCCGCGCGGACTATCTGGCCGCTTGGTGGAACACCGTCAGCTGGGACGCCGTGAATGCCCGTCTGGCCAAGATCAAGGCCGGTGCGGTGATTTAAGTTTTCCCTCAGGCGCCGGGCGGGCGCATCCGCGCCCTTGGCTCACGCGCCACGTGGCGCGGGCCGGCAGTCGCCGGCCTCCACCGGTCATGGAGATGACCGGTGGTTTGCTCTACTGGTCTGACGTTTCCTGCAAACCCCGCCAGCCAAAACCGGCGGGGTTTGTCATATCGGGGCCGCGCCCCATTATCGCCACTTCTCCGTGCCTCTCTGTCGTGGCAAACTAGGGGCACGATGATGAAGAGCGCCGGGACCCATGGCTGAATTCCGCCTGTCAGCACAGAACCCCGCCCAACCGGGCGACCCTGCCGCCCGCAAGAGCGCGGAGGCGGAGAATTTTCCTGTCGCCTCCCGGCTGATCCCGGCTCCTTATCGCCCGCATGTCATGGCCTTCTACGCCTTCGCGCGGCTGGCCGATGACATCGCGGACGACCCGCACGTCGAACCCGATATGAAGATCGCGCAGCTGGATGCGCTGGAACGCGCGCTGGTCAGCGGCATCGGCAACCAGCCCTGGCTGGCCCCTGCCCTGACGCTGAAGGCCACGCAGACGGCCACCGGCGTATCGGGCCTGCATGCGCGGCAGCTGCTGCAGGCCTTCCGCCGCGATGCCACGGGCAGCCATTGCAAGACCTGGCAGGACCTTGTCCTTTACTGCCGCTATTCCGCGAACCCCGTGGGCCGCTTCCTGCTGGAACTGCATGGGGAGGGGATCAATGCTGCCCCCGCCTCGGACGCGCTCTGTACCGCGCTGCAGATCCTGAACCATATCCAGGATTGTCGGCATGACTGGGTGGAACTGGGCCGCTGCTACCTGCCCACCGCCTGGTTCAAGGAAGCAGGCGGATCAGTTGAACATCTGGTGGAGACGGAGGCGACGCCGCCCGTGCGCGCCGTCATCGACCGGACGCTGGACAATGTCGATTCGCTGCTGCGCCGGGCGGGCGCCCTGCCACGCCTGATCGCCAATCCGGGCCTGCGCATGGAATCGGCGGTCATCATTGAGATGGCGGTGGCCCTGTCGAAACAACTGCGACGCCGCGACCCGCTGGCCGGCAAGGTGCAGTTGTCGGCGTTCAGCCGGCTGGGTGCGGTGCTGCTGGGTGTGTTGCGCGGTATGTCGCGCCGCCCGCCGCGCCTGTCGCCCGAAAGCGGGCTGGCCAAGGCCGGGAGCTGCGGTACCTCCACCTTCTACTGGCCGCTGCGCCTGCTGGGACAGCGCAAGCGCCGGGCGATGTTCGCCATCTATGGCTTCTGCCGTGCTGTGGACGACATTGCCGACGGCAAGGAGAATAACGAGGTCAAGCGCGGCGCCCTGACCGACTGGCAGCGGCGCATCGACGCCATGTATGGCATGCCCAGCCCTGGCCGCCATCATGGCCGGCTGCGCGATCTGGCCTCTGCCGTCCGGCGCTACAACCTGCCCCAGGCGGAATTCCAGGCCGTGATCGACGGCATGATGATGGATGTGGAAGGGCCTATCCGCGCCCCCTCGCTCGGCATGCTGGCGCAATATTGCCGGCGCGTCGCGGGGGCCGTGGGCCTGTTGTCCGTACGCGTCTTCGGCAAGGGCGATGCCAGCGCCGATGCCTTCGCCCTGGCCCTGGGTGAGGCGTTGCAGCTCACCAACATCCTGCGGGATGTGGAGGAGGATGCGCGCGATGGCCGTTGCTACCTGCCGGAGGAGATGCTGGAGGATGCGGGCATCGACATTTATGCCGTGCAGTCCGATCCCGTCGCCCTGCTGACCGACCCGGCCCTGCCGCAGGTCTGTGAGGCGCTGGCCGCCCGCGCGGAAGCCGCGTTCCATCAGGCCAACAGCCTGTTGAAGCAGCCGCACCGCAAGCTGTGGCCGGCGGCCGCCATGATGGTGCTGTATCATCGCATCCTGCTGCGCCTGCGTCAGCGTGGCTGGTCGCCCGACGCCCTGTCCCACCGCCCACGCCTTGGGAAGTGGGAGAAGATCAGCGTGGCGCTGTCCTGCGCCCTGGGTCGCGCGCCCCGCCTGTGACGGGTTGCGTGCATGTGGTCGGGGCCGGACTGTCGGGTCTGGCCTGCGCCACCGCCCTGGCCGGTTCCGGTCACGAGGTCATCCTTTATGAAGCAACCGATCATGCCGGCGGTCGCTGCCGGTCCTGGCATGATGCTTTGCTTGACCGTGTGATCGACAATGGCAATCACCTGATCCTGGGTGCCAATCCCGAATGCTTCGCCTATCTGGACCGGATTGGTGGACGGGCGGGCCTGATCACGGTTGATCCGGTTGCCCTGCCCTTTCTGGACCTGCGGGATCGTCGGCACTGGACCCTGCGCCCCGGCAATGGCCCCCTTCCCCTGTGGCTTGCCGATCCTGCCCGGCGGGTGCCCGACAGCGGGCTGTTGGATTATCTGGCGGTGCTCAAGCTGGCCTTCGCCGGTCCTGATGCGCGGGTCGCTGATGTGCTGCCGGAAGGAACTCTGTTAACGGACCGGCTATGGAAGCCGCTTGCCGTCAGCATCCTGAACACGCCATACGAAACCGGCTCAGCCCGTCTGCTCTGGTCCGTCTTCGGCCGCACCCTGCTGCGTGGGGCCAACGCCTGCCGCCCGTGGATCACCGGGTCCGGCGGATTATCCGCCGCCCTGGTCGATCCAGCCCTGGCCTATCTGGCCCGATTTGGGGCCAGGGTGCAGTTCGGGAACCGTCTGAAAGCACTGGAGCGGACGGCGGATGGCCTTGTATCAGCCCTGGATTTCGGGTCGGACCGGATTGTTCTGGCGGCCCGTGACAAGGTGGTCCTGGCTGCACCACCAGAGGCCGCCGCACGCCTGCTGCCCGATGTGCCGGTGCCTGACCGCTTCCACGCCATCCTGAATGCCCATTACCGGCTGGAAAGCCCGGTGACGCTCCCCGGCGGCCTGCCTCTGGTCGGTCTGGTCGGCGGGGTGGCGGAATGGCTGTTCCTGCGCGATGACCTGATTTCGGTCACCATCAGTGCGGCGGATGCCCTGATGGACCGCGATGCCCACGACCTGCTGCACCTGATCTGGCGGGATGTGGCGGCGGCGACAGGGCTTGATCCTGACCACCCGGCACCGGGCCGCATCGTCAAGGAAAAGCGCGCCACCTTTGCCGCCACGCCGGAGCAGGGGCACAAACGCCCCCGCCCGCAACAATCGGCCAACCTGCTGCTGGCCGGTGACTGGACCGATACAGGACTGCCCGCCACCATTGAGGGGGCGGTGCAGTCGGGGCACCGGGCAGCGGCAATGGCGGCGCAATAGCGGTTCAGGGCTTGCCCTTCACCACATCCCCACCTTTCACCACCACATCGACCTTTTCCAGGATCGAGATATCGGCCAGCGGATCGCCCTTGACCGCGATCAGGTCGCCATAGCGGCCAACGGCCAGGGTGCCGACATCGGCGGACGCACCCAGCGCATCGGCGGCGTTGACGGTGGCAGCCTGGATGGCCTGCATGGGCGTCATTCCGAACTGCACCATACGGCTGAACTGCTTGCCATTGTCGCCATGGGGATAGACGCCAGCGTCGGAGCCGAAAACCATCTTCACCCCGGCCTTCACGGCGCGGGTGAAGCTTTCGCGCTGGGTCTTGCCGACCACCCGTTCCTTGGCCAGACTTTCCGGCAGGAAGCCCGCCGCCTCGCCCGCCGACAGAATATATTCGGTGTTGTAGATATCCATGGACAGGTAGGTGCCGCGCTCCTTCGCCAGCTTGATGCCTTCATCATCGATGAAGCTGGCATGCTCGACCGTGTCCACGCCGGCGCGGATGGCGGCCTTGATGCCGGCGGTGCCATGGGCATGGGCGGCAACCCTCAACCCCAGGCGCTTGGCCTCTGCCACGATGGCGTCCATCTCTTCCTGCGCCAACTGCTGGGCACCGACCTGCGTGCCCTTGGACAGGACGCCACCGGTGGCGCAGATCTTGATCAGGTCGGCGCCATACTTCTTCACCTCGCGCACCTTCTTGACCACGCCCCAGGGGCCGTCGGCGGCACCCTGGCTGTGCGCGTCATATTCGGGCGGCAGCAGGTTATTGTCGCAATGTCCGCCCGTGGCCCCGATGGAGGGACCGGAGACATAAAGGCGGGGACCGTTCAGCCGGTTGGATGCCAGGGCACGGCGCAGAGCGACATCGGAATAGCCGGCGGCACCAAGATTGCGTGCCGCCGTGAAGCCGGCCATCAGGGTCTTTTCAGCATGGATGACACCGTTGATGGTTTCATCGCCCGTCGATTCTGCCAGCCCCTCATAGCCGTGCATATCGTGCCGGCCCGTCAGATGCACATGCATGTCGATCAGGCCGGGCAGAATGGTCATGCCCGTCAAATCAAGACGTACGGCCCCATCCGGCACCGCCACGGTGCCCTGGGTGCCGACCGCCGCGATGCGGCCATCGGTAATGACCAGGGCCGGCTTCTCCACCAGCTTTCCAGACACGACATCGACCATGCGGTCAGCCTGGACATAGGTGGTGCCGGCCTGCGCGGACAGCGCCCCGCCCAGGGCGGTGGCGGCCAGAAGCAGAGCGGAAAGCGAACGGGAGAGAGAGATTGCCATGGGATCGCGGCCCCTTATTGTCGGTTACCAAAGGCGTAACATAAGGGGCCGCAGAATTTAACCCAGCCTGTATCAGGCGCGGATACCAGTGACGAAGCGCTGAACCTCCTGGCGCAGCAGTGTGGCTTCGCGCGACAGGCTGTCAGAGGCGTTGTGCGCCTGGGCCGCCATACGCCCGGTTTCGGCAGCGGCCTGGGTCACACCCTCGATATTGGATGTCACCTCACGCGTGCCGGTGGCCGCTTCCTGGACATTACGGCTGATCTCACGGGTGGCGGCGCCCTGTTCTTCCGCCGCCGCGGCAATGGTGGTAACCGTCTCGCTGATGCTGACGATGGTGCGGCCAATGGACTGAATGGCGGTGACGGCGGTGCCGCTGACGGACTGGATGGCGGCGACCTGTCCGGCGATTTCCTCCGTGGCCTTGGCGGTCTGATTGGCCAGACTTTTTACCTCCGACGCGACGACGGCGAAGCCCTTGCCAGCCTCCCCGGCGCGGGCCGCCTCAATGGTCGCATTCAGGGCCAGAAGGTTAGTCTGGGCCGCGATGGACTGGATCAGATTGACGACATCGCCGATCTTCTGGGCCGCCTCGGCCAGACCGGCGACGGTGCCGTTGGTCCGCTCCACCTCGCCCACGGCCTCTGTCGCGCGGCGGGAGCTGTCGGCGATGCGCTGGTTGATCTCTTCGATCGAATAGGCCAGTTCCTCTGCCGCTGCCGCCACCGTCTGCACATTGGCATTGGCGATATCGGCGGAGTTCGACACGACGGTGGCCTGGGAATTGGTCTGGGTGGCGATGGCGGACAGAGCCTCGGCGTCGCTACGGATGCTGTCGGACTGTTCGGCCACGGCGGACACAACCTGCCCGACGGAGCTTTCAAACTCATCGGCCAGACGGTTCAGCTCCTGACGGCGGCTTTCAGCAGCGGCCAGTTCGTCCTGACGCCGCTGTTCCTCCATCTCTGCCACGCGGCCGGCATTTTCCTTGAAAAGCTGCAGGGCGTTATTGATGGCGCCGATCTCGTCGCCACGGTCGCGGTCGGTAACCTCCACCGCATGGTTGCCGTTGGTCAACGCCTGCACGGTGTTGATGATCCGGCGCAGTGGTGTGCCGACGATATGGCGGGTGGAATACCACAGCGCCAGGACCAGAATTGCCGTCAGGACCAGGGCACCAATCAGGATGGCGTTGCGCAACTGCACCTTCGGTGCCTGTATCTTGTCCATGGGCAGGTTGATCAGGATCGACCAGGGGGTACCGGTGGCACCGACACGGATCGGTACGAACAGTTGGGTCACCTCGGTCTGCAGGCTTTTTGAGAAGGACAGGTGCGAATAGGTGCGGCCTTCCTTGATGGCGGGCAAAGCATCCTTCAGCTTCTCATTGGTCTGGCCAATGGGCTTGCCCAGATGGTCACGGTTGGCATAGCCCACCCACAGACCGCCATTGGAGATCAGCGAGATAGTGCCCGTATCAAACGGCTTAACAGATTTCAGTTCATCACCAATGCCATCGGTCGCAATATCGACGCCCGCCACGCCAATGAATTTGCCGTTCTCAATAATCGGTACTGCCAGCGACATGATCAGGGTGGATTTGCCGGCGACCGTATAGGTGTAGGGTTCAATCGCCACCTCACGCATCAGACGCTTGGGCAACTGATAGTAATCTCCGGCGCCGTCCTTGTCGAAATCGACCAGGGGTTCCAGTTCCACCTTGCCGGAACCACGGTTCCAATAGGGGACAAAGCGACCGGCGGCATCGCTGCCCGGCGTGTTGGCCGCCCCAGCATCCTTACCATCCAGGGCGTTGGGTTCCATCCCAACCCAAACGGCCAGCACGCCAGGGTTGGCGTCCAGCTGCGATTTCAGCCAGATGTTCAATTGGGCGCGGTTGACGATGCCGGCTTGCTTCATGCTGAGCATGGAGGTCGCCACAAAACGGCTGACATCCATCGCGTCGTTCAGGCGGCGCTCCACCATGGCACCATGATACTCGCCCAGCCGCTGCCCAACCTCCAGTGACAGGGTGTCGGTGCTCTCCCCGCTGCTTTCCGTAATGGCGACAATGCCCACGCCAAGGCCGGCAACAAGGACGAGGATGATCGCCAGGATCAACTTCGTCACCAACGGTAGTTTCTTGAACATAACGCCCCCTGTCATCTGGAAGCGCGCATTAACGACCTTTACGATTAAAATTTTCTTTAGATGAATCAGCTGGTTACCTTTGTGTGGATTACTGAAGCCACCCCTTGATTGCTATCGATAGCAATGGCGGATTTCTGCCACTTTCCACCAGAACAACTCTACCAGGGCACCTTATCGATCATGGATATCGGGAAAGCGGCGCAACGCAGCGAACAGCTGTTACAACCAAATCGGATTTTAGAAAATCCATTAAATCACAATAAGATAAGGCCCCGAAACTTCCAGATCGGAAATTCCGGGGCCTTTGTTTCCAAGTGACAACCAGACCTATGATTGCAGCGCATGCCACAACCGCAGGGATAGTTTTTATTCGGCCGCCACGCGGGCGCGCGGCTGACCGTCACGCACGGCCTTCAGAGTTTCCGCGATCAGGAAGGCCAGTTCCAGGGCCTGGCTGGCATTCAGGCGCGGGTCGCAGGCGGTGTGATAACGCAGGGCCAGCGCATGGTCGGTGATGGCCTGGGCACCGCCCGTGCATTCCGTCACGTCCTGACCGGTCATTTCGAAATGCACGCCGCCCGGATGGGCACCTTCGGACCGGATGACCTCCATGAAGCCCCGCACCTCGCCCAGAACCCGGTCGAACGGACGGGTCTTGAAGCCGGTGGAGGACTTGACGGTATTGCCATGCATCGGGTCGCAGGACCAGACGACGGTGCGGCCTTCCCGCTGCACCTTGCGGACCAGCGGCGCCAGCTTGTCCGCCACCTTGTCGGAGCCCATGCGCACAATCAGGGTCAGGCGCCCCGCCTCGTCCGCCGGGTTCAGAATGTCGATCAGGCGGATCAGGTCATCCGGGTCCATGGTCGGGCCGCATTTCAGGCCGACCGGGTTCTTCACCCCGCGCAGGAACTCCACATGCGCGCCATCATGCTGGCGCGTGCGGTCGCCGATCCACAGCATATGGGCCGACACGTCGTACCAATCGCCCGTCGTGCTGTCGATGCGGGTCAGCGCCTGTTCGTAGGGGAGCAGCAGCGCCTCATGGCTTGTGAACAGTTCCGTCTCGCGAATCTGCGGGGTAGTTTCACCGGTGATGCCGCAGGCGGCCATGAAGGACAGCGTCTCGTCCAGGCGGTTGGCCAGATCCTGATACCGCTCGCCCTGCGGGCTCTTCTCCACAAAGCCCAGGTTCCACTGATGCACCTTGTGCAGGTCGGCATAACCGCCCTGGGCGAAGGCGCGCAGCAGGTTCAGGGTGCTGGCCGACTGGTTATAGGCCTGCACCATCCGTTCGGGATCGGGGATGCGGGCGTCGGGCGTGAAGTCGAAACCATTGATGATGTCGCCGCGATAGCTGGGAAGCTCAACGCCGTCGATCACCTCGGTGTCGGCCGAACGCGGCTTGGCGAACTGCCCGGCCAGACGGCCCACCTTCACGACGGGCGTCGCCGCACCGAAGGTCAGGACGACGGCCATCTGCAACAGCACGCGGAACGTGTCGCGGATATTGTTGGGATGGAACTCGGCAAAGCTTTCGGCGCAATCGCCGCCCTGCAGCAGGAATGCCTCCCCGCGCGCCACCTTGCCCAGATGATCTTTCAGCCGCCGCGCCTCGCCCGCAAAAACCAGCGGCGGATAGGCCGCCAGCTTGGCTTCAACGGCCTTCAACCTGGTTTCGTCGGGATAAGACGGGACCTGCCGGATCGGCTTGGCGCGCCAGCTGTCAGGCGTCCAGCGCCCAGCGGTCCCCACCTTCTGCGTATCCGTCGACATGTCCTGCTCTTCCTTCTACAGCCATCGCCGCACCGGCCTCTTCCCGGCGGCGGGATGTGCATATGGGTTACCCAGCATCGGATTTCACCGGTGGGTCGAACTTTGTAAGCGACTCGCGCCGGTATTTTCCAGTCCAAACGACCTGCATTCTGCGCAATGTTCGTGCGCAAATAGGCCGCGCGGGCGGACAAGGCCTTGCCTATACTCGCCGACAGATTATCCGCAGACAGGACAGGACCCGCCCATGACGGCCGATGCAGCAAGCCCGGAGCAGAAGAAGGCCCCCATCGGCTGGCGACAGGTGCTGCGATCACTGGGCCAGCGCAAGGTGCTGGTCATGCTGCTGCTGGGCTTTTCCTCGGGCCTGCCCTTCCTGCTGACGGGCAATACGCTGGGCTTCTGGCTGCGGGAGGGCGGGGCCGATCTCGCCACCATCGGCTTTCTGTCCTGGATCGGGCTGGCCTACTCATTGAAGATGCTGTGGGCGCCGCTGGTTGACCGGCTGGACGCGCCGATCCTTGGGCGGCTGGGCCGGCGGCGCGGCTGGATGGTGCTGTCGCAGCTACTGATCGGGGCCGGGCTGTTCGGGATGGCCGCCGTGGGACCGGACGGGGCGAATCTGTGGAAGCTGGGGGCCTTTGCCCTGCTGGCGGCGTTCGCATCGGCGACGCAGGATATCGTGGTCGATGCCTGGCGCATTGAAAGTGCGGAGGATGGGGCCGAACAGGGCCTGTTGTCCGCCGCCTATCAGACTGGGTATCGGGCCGCCATGCTGGCCACCGACAGCCTGATCCTGCTGCTGGCGGCCGGGATCGGCTGGCAGTCCTCCTATGGCGTTGCGGGTGCCGTGATGGCGGTTGGCGTTGTCGCCACCCTGATGGCGACGGAACCGATGCGTCACACCCCGACGGGCGGCATGGCGTCCGCCCCGCTCTGGACGCCGGCGGGCCTGTTCGATGCTATTGTCGGGCCGCTGCTCAGCTTCCTGCGCACCTATGGCGCCTTATCGGTGCTGATGCTGCTGGTGGTGATGACCTTCCGGCTGGGCGATTTCATGATCGGGCCGATGATCAACCCGTTCTATGTCGATCTGGGCCTGACCAAGGAAGTGGTGGGAACCGTTCGCGCCTCGGTCGGACTTTGGGCCTCTATTGCCGGCATCGCGCTGGGCGGCATCGCCTCGGTCAGGCTGGGCTTCCGGCGGACCTTGATCTTAGGCGCGGTGCTAGGCCCCTTCTCCAACCTGGCCTTCTCCGTCATGGCGCTCAGCGGACCGGATATCAGCGTGTTCACGGCGGCCATCATCGTTGACAATATCGCCACTGGCTTCGCAGGCGTGGCCCTGACCGCCTATATGTCCAGCCTGACCAGCCTGGGCTATACGGCGACACAATACGCCCTTCTCTCCTCGCTCTATACGGTGCTGGGCAAGGTGCTGAAGGGTTTCTCCGGACAGATAGTGCTGGGGTTGGAGCCGATTGCCGGACAGATGGGGGCTTATGCCCTGTTCTTTGCCGGCACCGCCGCCATCGGTATTCCCGTGGTGGCGCTGTGCCTGTTCCTGGACCGTGCAGCCAGCCGGCAGCGGCAGGCATGATCGAAGCCGGGTGGGGATCCCCACCCGGAACGCCGATTTAAAAGCCGCAAGGACAGGTACACATGGGCGGGTTCGTGCCACCGCCGCCAGGATTGGTACCACCACCGCCAGGGTTCGTGCCGCCACCGCCAGGGTTGGTGCCACCGCCGCCAGGATTGGTGCCGCCACCGCCGGGATTGGTGCCACCACCGCCAGGATTGGTGCCACCACCGCCAGGATTGGTGCCACCACCG
>LJHR01000024.1 GCA_001296005.1 alpha proteobacterium AAP38
GGCTGCGGCGGGTTTCGTAAGTTACGGCCCCTCCGCCCGCCACACATCCTTCACATGCCGGGGCAGACGCCGGGGCAGGACGGCCATCAGGTCAAAGCGGATGGCGTAATGGGCCAGATGCGGGCGGTGGGCCACGAACTGGCTGATTGCTGCATAACGCCGCCGCCAGCTGGTGCGCGGCAGGGAGGACAGGGCCAGGACCATGTTCCGCCGCGCCTTCACCTCCACCACCGCCAGCACGTTGCGCTTGGTGGCAATGATGTCGATCTCACCCATGGGCAGGCGCAGGCGCGTGGCCAGGATACGGTAGCCCTTCAGCCACAGGACCAGACAGCACAGCCATTCGGCGATGCGGCCCAGCCGTTCGGCGCGGCGG
Organism: alpha proteobacterium AAP38; assembly: GCA_001296005.1. Classification (GTDB taxonomy): domain Bacteria; phylum Pseudomonadota; class Alphaproteobacteria; order Azospirillales; family Azospirillaceae; genus Niveispirillum. Next base: position 377 of record LJHR01000024.1, read on the forward strand.
CGGTCAAGCTGGTCACGGGACCGCGCCATCGCCCCCCGTCCCCAGTTGCAGGGCCCGCGCATAGACCTGTTTCTTGGGCTGGCCCGTGATGGTGGCGACATGGGCGGCAGCGTCACGCACACTCATCCCGCCGGATAGAGCCTGTTTCAGCAGGCTGTCCATGTCGGCGGCGTCGCTGGCGGCGGCGCCTTCGGCGGGGGGGCCGATGACCACAACCACCTCGCCCTTGGGCGGCCCCTTCTCGGTATAGTGCGCGGACAGGTCGGATGCCGGACCTCGTCGCACCTCCTCGAACAGCTTGGTCAACTCCCGCGCTACCGCGACCTCGCGGTTGCCCAGGCTGGCGGTCACATCGGCCAGCATCTCGGCCAGACGCTGGGCCGATTCATAGAAGATCAGGGTGGCGGGAAGGGTGCGGAACAGTTCCAATTCTGTCCGCCGCGCCGCCGATTTGGCGGGCAGGAAGCCACCGAACAGAAACCGGTCGCTGGGCAGGCCCGACAGGACCAGGGCCGTGATGGCGGCATTTGCGCCGGGCAAATGGGTCAGGGCAAGACCCCTGTCCTTGGCCTCGCGCACCAGCTTGAAGCCAGGATCGCTGACCAGCGGGGTGCCGGCATCGCTGACCAGGGCGATGGATTGCCCGCCGGCGATGCGGTCCAGCAGCACGGGCCGCATCTTTGCCGCGTTATGGTCATGATAGGGCAGCATACGGGTGCGGATGCCGTATCGGCGCAGCAATTTACCGGTGACGCGCGTATCCTCGCACGCGATGGCATCGACACCGCGCAGGATGTCGAGCGCGCGCAGGGTGATATCACCGGCATTGCCGATGGGGGTGGCGACGATGTAAAGCCCCGCCCCAGGTTTACGGATGGCGCTGCTGCCGGTAGGCTGCGCCACCACATCATCATCGCCTTCCTCGGGGAATTCCCCGTCCAGGTCGGCGTCTTGGTCGGGTTGGTCGTCCATGCTGGGTGACGTCAAAGGGAAGGGGTTCCGAATGCGTGGGATGGAAGATCGGCGCGGGGCGTCGTGGCTGGTGACGCTGGCGGCCTGCGTCGGGCTGCTGGCGGGGTGCGCCAGCCCTGGCAGCGTACCGGCCCCGGCCCCCACCCCGCAACCCCCGCCGCAGGTGGCCCCGCCCCCCGTTGCCCCGCCGCCGCCCGTGACCGCACAGCCGACGGCCCCCAAGGATGACAAGATCCGCGTCGGCCTGCTGCTGCCCTTGACGGGTGCCAATGCTGCCCTGGGCCAGTCCATGCTGGACGCCGCACAGATGGCGCTGTTCGATCTGGGGGACGATAAATTCACCCTGTTGCCCCGCGATACGCAGGGCAGCCCCGGCATCGCCGCCACTGCTGCACAAGGTTTGATCGAGGAAGGGGCGGGCGTGATCCTGGGGCCCCTGTTCGGCGCGGAAGCCGCGGCGGTCAAGCCTGTGGCGGCCCAGGCCGGCAAGCCTGTCCTGTCCTTCTCCAGCGACTGGAACGTGGCGGGCGGCGGCGTCTGGACGCTGGGTTTCCAGCCGCAGGAACAGGTGCGGCGTGTGGTCGGATTGTCGATGGCGCGCGGCCTGATGCGGTTCGGCGTGGTGGCCCCGTCCACCCCCTATGGCGATGCGGCGGTGCAGTCGCTGCGCGACGCGGTGGAGCAGGCGGGCGGCACGGTGACCAAGGTCGAACGCTACACGGCGGGCGCCACCAACTTGACGGAACTGGTCAAGAACCTGTCGGATTTCGATCAGCGTCAAGGCGCACTGGGTGCCGAACGGGCACGCCTGACCGCACTGGGTGATCCCGAGTCGCTGGCGGCATTGCGCCGCTTGTCCAATGCCGACACGTTCGGGCCGCTGCCTTTCGATGCCGTTTTGATTGCCGAAGGCGGGCAGACGCTGCGCGAACTGGCGGCCCTGTTCCCCTTCTTCGACATCGATCCGGGTCCCGTCCGCATGCTGGGCACGGGCCTGTGGGATGAGGCGGGGCTGGGCCGGGAGGCAGCACTGGTCGGTGGCTGGTTCGCGGCCCCCGCCCCGGAAGGGCGCGACGCGTTCGAGGTGCGGTTCCAGCAGACCTTCGGCTATCGCCCGCACCGACTGGCCACGCTGGCCTATGACGCTACGGCGCTGTCCGCCGTGCTGGCCAAGGGTGGGGCGGGCTTTACCGTGCCGGCCCTGACCAATGCCAACGGCTTTGCCGGGGCGGAGGGGATTTTCCGCCTGCTGCCGACCGGCACGGCGGAACGCGGTCTGGCCGTGATGGAGGTGACGCGCACCGGCACCACCCCGGTCGACCCCGCCCCGCAGACCTTCGCCCCCGCCGCCCCGACTTCTTGAGGGTGCCCATGGATATCCATGTCGCCAAGGCCGCTGACGGCCAGCACATCCTGACCTGGAACGGCACCAGCGTGCGCTGTGCCGTGGGGCGGACGGGCATCCGGCTGGATAAGCGGGAAGGGGATGGCGGCACGCCTGTTGGGGCCTTCACCCTGCGCCGCGTGCTCTACCGCGCCGACCGGCTGACCCCACCTGTGACAGGCTTGCCCGTATCGGTGATCAACCGGGATGATGGCTGGTGCGATGATCCCGCCCATCCTGACTATAATCGCCCGGTGAAGCTGCCCTTTGCGGCCAGCCGGGAGGAATTGTGGCTGGACAGCCTTGTTTACGACATCGTCGTCATCCTGGGTCACAATGACGACCCGCCGGTGCCGGGCATGGGCAGTGCGGTGTTTTTCCACCTGACCGACGCCGGCTACGGCCCCACGGCGGGCTGCGTGGCGGTACAGTTGGGCGACATGCTGCCCATCCTTGCGGTGACCAAACCGGGTGATCGTATGGTCATTGCACCGTCACCGCAGGCCATGGCGGCTTGTGATCCAGCGGGTGGGCGGGGGCCTGACTGCTTTTTGTAGGCGGGGTCAGACCCAGCTTTCCCGATACAGCGCCACCATCTCCGCCACGGTTGGCACGCGTGGGTTGTTGTTGGGGCTGCCCGATGCCAGGGCCTGTTCGGCCATGAGGGGCAGCAGACTGTCCCAGCGGGCGGCATCGATGCCGTACTGTTTGGGTGTGGGGACCTGCAGGTCCGCGTTCAGGCGGCGCAGGGCCGCGACCAGTTCGCCTGCCGCCGCCTTATCATCCTGTCCCGGTTCCGCCGCCCCGATGGCGCGGGCGCAGTCGGCATAGCGGGTGATGGCGCCCGGCAGCGACCAGGCCGTGACGGCAGGCAGCAGCATGGCGTTGGACAGGCCGTGCGGCACGTGGAAGAAGGCGCCGATGGGCCTGCTCATTCCATGCACCAGGGCGACCGACGCATTGGAAAAGGCCATGCCGGCCAGGGTGGCGCCCAGCATCATATTCTCCCGTGCGGCCCGATCGGCGGGATCGGCGCAGGCGGTGCGAATCCAGGGCGCGATGCGGCCCATGGCGGCGATGGCCATGGCATCGGTGAAGGGGCTGGCCTTCACGCTGACATAGGCCTCGATGGCATGGGTCAGGGCGTCGATGCCGGTATCGGCGGTCAGGCGCGGGGGACAGGACAGGGTCAGCTCATAATCGATGATGGCGGCGGCGGGCACCAGACCCGGCCCCGCAATCAGCATCTTCTCATCTGTTTCGGTGTCGGTGATGACGGTGAAGCGCGTCACCTCCGACCCGGTGCCGGCGGTGGTGGGGATGGCGATGACGGGCATGCAAGGCGTCGGGATCGGGTTCGGCACCTTGTAGTCGCGCATGCGGCCGCCATTGGCGGCCAGCACGGCCATGGCCTTGGCGGTGTCGATGGGCGACCCGCCGCCCAGCGCGATCATCCCGTCATAGCCGCCATCGCGCAGCAGGGTGGCACCGGCGGCGATGACATCGGTGGTAGGATCGGGCACGGTGTCGGCGAACAGGCCGGGATTGAGGCCCGCGTCCCGCAAAGGGACCAGCACCCGGTTGGCATGGCCATGGTCGCGCATGAAGGGATCGGTGACCAGCAGGGGCCGGCGCACACCCAGCCGGGCCAGAACCCCCGCCAGCCGCTGCACGGCCCCGCCGCCGATTTCCATGATGGGTGGCACCAGGATGGTGGCGATCATCATTTGCTCCCCTGCCTTGTCTGATTTCCGCCTGGCATGTTCGGCCCTGCCGGCAGGCTTGCCAAGTCCCCGGTGCCGGGAATGGCACATCGGGTGATGAGGTTTGTTCATGTATGGAACGTGGCGGCCCGAGCGCCTATGCTGCGCCCCTGACCATTTCGATCCCTCAAGGTTCTCATGACCAGTCCTGCCCCCGACCTGTTCGCCGCCGCCCTCGCCACCCGCGCCCATTCCCATTCCCCCTATTCAGGGTTCAAGGTGGGGGCGGCGATCCGGTCGGAAAGCGGGCGCATCCATGCCGGCTGCAATGTCGAGAATGCTGCCTATCCGCAGGGCCAATGCGCCGAGGCCACGGCCATCGGTCTGATGGTGGCCGCCGGCGACCGCCGCATCGCCGAGATCGTGGTGGTGGGTGGGGAAGCCGGGTCCGGCCTGATGTGCACGCCCTGCGGCGGTTGCCGTCAGCGCATCCGGGAATTTGCCGGCCCCGACACGCCCATCCATGTCTATGATGCCGGCGGCCATCGCCGCAGCTTTACCCTGGGCGAGTTGCTGCCCTTCAGCTTTGGTCCCGACAATCTGGGATTCTAATATGTCCGGTACCGAAATGACTCTTGTTGATATTGCCCTTCGTGTCCTACCATTGTTGGATCTGACCAGCCTGAATGACGCGGATGACGCCGACAGCACCGCCGCCCTGTGCGCCAGGGCGGTGACGCCGGCGGGGAATGTGGTGGCGGTCTGCCTTTGGTCATCCTTTGTTCCGCAAGCGAAACAAACATTGATCGGCAGTACTGTGAAGGTGGCGACGGTGGTCAATTTCCCCGGCGGGTCGTTGCCGGCGGAAAAGGTCGTGGACCAGATCGCCCGTGCCCTGGCCGATGGGGCGGACGAGATCGACGTGGTCATGCCCTATGCCGCCGTCATGGCCGGGATGGGCGGTGACCAGCGGGCCTTGGACCATCTGGCCGCCTGCCGGGAGGCCTGTGGGCCTGCGACTATGAAGGTCATCCTGGAAAGCGGGGTGCTGGCCAAGCCGGCCCTTATCGAACGCGCCGCCCAGGTGGCGGTGACCGCCGGGGCGGATTTTCTGAAAACCTCCACCGGCAAGGTGCCGGCGGGCGCCACGCCGGGGGCGGCCCGCATCATGCTGACCGCCTGTCGCGAGGCCGGGCGGCCCGTGGGCTTCAAGGCGTCGGGCGGCATCCGCGATGTCGAGACGGCGGCGCAGTATCTGGCCCTTGCAGATGATATCTGCGGGCCGGGCTGGGCCTCGCCCGCGACCTTCCGCTTTGGCGCATCGGGTCTGCTCGACGCGCTGCTGGGGGTGCTGGGGCATGGGCCAGAGACGAGGGTGACGGTGGGTTATTGATCCATCGCCACCACCCCCTGTTCGACCCGCAGCCACGCCGTGGCCAGGGCCGCCACCTCCTCGCGTTGGTGGGTGACGTAGAGCATGGGCAGGCCGGTGCCGTCGCGCAGGCGCTGCAGGTAGGGCAGCAGTTCGGCCTTGCGGGCCGGGTCCAGGGCCGAAAGGGGCTCATCCAGCAGCAGCAGCGCGGGGTTGGACAGCAGCGCCCGTCCGATGGCCACGCGTTGGCGTTCCCCGCCCGACAGGTCGCGGGGGCGGCGGTGCAGAAGCGGCGCGATGTCCAACAGATCGATGATGGTATCCAGGGTCGGCCCGTCCCGCCCGCGCCCGCCGAACAGCCGTCCATAGAGAAGATTGTGGCGGACATTCAGGTGGGGGAAAAGGCGCGCCTCCTGAAACACCTGCCCGACATGGCGGCGGTGGGGGGGCAGCCAGGTCCGGCTGTCGGTATCGACCAGAACCTTGCCATCCAGGACGATCCGCCCCGCCGAGGGCCGCGACAGGCCCGCGATCAGGGATAGAAGCGTGGTCTTGCCGGCACCCGACGGGCCGGTGATGGCCGTGACGCCGGGGCCGATGGAGAGGTCAGCGGTCAGGGTAAAGGTGCCGATCCGGTGGGTCAGCGACAGGTCAAGCATCGCGTCCCTCCACCCGCCGGCGCACGCGCCGTGCCAGTAATTCGCTGGCCGTTACCGCGATGATGGCGATCAGGGCGGCGACCAGGGTCAGGCGCAGGGCCGCCGCGTCGCCGCCCGGCACCTGCGTCAGCCCGTAAATGGCGGCGGGTAGGGTCTGTGTGACGCCGGGAATGGCCGCGACGAAGGTGATGGTGGCCCCGAATTCCCCCAGCGCCTTGGCAAAGCACAGGATGGCGCCGGACAGGATACCGGGCAGGGACAAGGGCAAGGTGACGGTCAGGAACACGGCCCAGGGCGGGGCGCCCAGCCCGGCCGCCGCATCCTCCAGCCGTGTATCCACCGCCTCCATCGACAAGCGGATGGCGCGGACCAGCAGGGGGAAGGCCATGACCGAACAGGCCAGGACCGCCCCGGTCCAATTGAAGGCGAACACGATCCCGAATTCGGCCAGAACCTGCCCCACCGGCCCCTTGCGCCCGAACAGCAGCAGCAGCAGATAGCCCGTGACAACCGGCGGCAGGACCAGGGGCAGGTGTACCAGCGCATCCAGCAGGATACGCCCCGGAAAGGACCGGCGGGCCAGCAGCCAGGCGACCAGGATACCCGGCCCCAGGCTGACGGCGGTGGCCCAGCAGGCCACCTTTACCGACAGCCAGATGGCCGTCATTTCCTCCGCCGTGAAGGTCCCCATTATTTGGTCAGCACCGTGAAGCCCTGATTGATGAAGTGACGCCGCCCTTCGTCTGTCTTCAGGAAATCCAGCAGCGGCTGGCTGGCGGCCTGGTCTGCCCCCTTCAGCAGGGCAACAGGATACTCGATCGGGGCGTGGCTGTCGGCGGGGAAGACGCCGACAATGGCCACGCCGGGTTCAACCCGCGCGTCGGTGGCATAGACGATGCCGGCCCCGGCCTCCCCCCGCGCCACCAGCGCCAGGGCGGCGCGGACATTCTCGGCGGGTGCCAGCTTGTCCGATACCTGGGACCACAGGCCCAGCTTGGTCAGCGCCGCCTTTGCATAGCGGCCCGCCGGTACGGCCTTGACATCGCCCACGGCCAGCCGCCGGCCATTCAGCAGGGCGGCGATATCCAGATTGCCGTCAATGGTCAGGCGCCTTGCCTGCGACCGTTCCATGACCAGCACCAGTTGATTGCCCAGGAAGGTGAAGCGGCTGTCGGCCTGTACCAGCCCGGCCTTGACCAGATGATCCATCCATTCCTGATCGGCGGAGATGAAGATATCCGCCGGTGCCCCCGCCTCGATCTGTTTGGCCAGGGCAGAACTGGCGGCATAGGCGGCGGTGGCGGTGCTGCCCGTCTGCGCCTTGTAGGCCACCAATGCCTCATCCAATGCCGTCTTCAGGCTGGCTGCGGCATAGACGGTGGTGTCCTTTGCCCAGACCGCCGGTGCGAAGGCCAGGGACAGGGCAAGGAGGAGGGAGGAAAGGCGGAAACGGGCCATGGTGCATCCTGACCTGACGGAAGGTAGCAGCAGATTATCGTTATGTCTGGTAGAATACAACGAGGCTGTTGGCGCGATCATGATCCCGTGCAACCAGATGCAACAGAAAACATAGGGGTGTTTCAGAGTTCGGGCCTTCGCCCCTCCGAGTGCGGGTGCCCCTGCAACCAGATGTAACAGAAAATAAAAGGGTGTTTCATGGTTCATGCCTTACCCGATCCGAACGCCAAGCGCGTCGGATTGCAGCGGACAGGGGAAGGGCGTTGAGAAAGCCATTGTAGCAGAGACCGGCCAGAAAGTCAGCCATTCCACCGCCTCTGCCGTCCCCGGTCAGGTGCGGCGGAAGATGACGGTCAGGTTGTTGGCGGGCATCTGAATGATCTCCGGCCCGGTGAAACCGTTGGCGGCGGCGAGGTCCGTCACCTGCTCCAGATCGCGCACGCCCCAGGCCGGGTTGCGGGCCTTCAGATCGGCATCGAAGGCGGCGTTGCTGTCAGCCGTATGATGCCCACCCCGTTTATAGGGGCCATAAAGGCAGAGCGGCGCACCTGGTTGCAGCAGACGGCCCGCACCCGTGAACAGGCCGATGGCGGCATTCCAGGGTGCGATATGGATCATGTTCACGCACAAGATAGCGTCGGGCCGTATATCGGGCCAAGTATCGGGGCGGGCGGCGTCCAGGGCCAGCGGTGGGCACAGGTTGGGCAGGCCGGATTCCCCCGCCCAGGCGCGAATGCTGGCGCGGGCATCTTCGTCGGGGTCGCTCGGCTGGAAGGTCAGGGCTGGCAGGTTCTCGGCCAGGAAAACCGCATGTTCCCCGCTGCCGCTGGCAATTTCCAGCAGCAGGCCGGTTTCCGGCAGATACGGGCGCAGGGCATCCAACAGCGGTTGCCGGTTACGCAGCGTGGCGGGGGCGTGGCGTTTTTCATCGATCATCATGGGGCCAAAGGTAGGGGGCGGGGGCCGGTGCGCCAAGCCCATTTCGTCCTGCATGCCGGGTCAGACCAAGCAAGCAGTTGCGCGCGTCTGCCGGATTGTCTACCTGTGGCGCTGATTATATCGATTGCGTGCGTCACGCTTTTTGGAGTTCCGGGGATGCCCTACGTCGTTACCGAGGCCTGCATCAAGTGCAAGTACACTGACTGCGTTGAAGTCTGCCCCGTCGACTGCTTCTACGAGGGTGAGAACACGCTGGTCATCCATCCCGATGAATGCATCGATTGCGGCGTTTGCGAGCCGGAATGCCCGGCGGAGGCCATTCTGCCCGACACCGACCCGCGCGCCGAACAGTGGCTGGCCATGAACCGCGAATATGCCGGGCAGTGGCCCGTCATCAATCGTCGCAAGGACCCGCTGCCCGACGCCGACGCCTGGAAGGGCGTGCCCGACAAGTTCGAGAAGCATTTCAGCCCCAAGCCGGGGAAGTAAGGATATGGACGGGCCACCGGTTTCCCCGGTGGCCCGCGCGCACCGGCAAAAATTATTGACCGGTCGTTAAGAAGTCCGCTAATGCCCATGCGATGGGCGCATGACCGACATAACGCGCTCTGCGCGGAACTTATGGCGAACAACGCGTTCCGCCTCTGTCATGTGGACGTAACATCGACTATATTCAGTCGAGCGAGGATCGGCACGGCGCCCGTGATCGTGGCTTGATGTGCCGACCGCTTTCGCCATCGTAGTGTTTCGTCAGGAGAGGTCCCGCTGCCTGTGCGGTCGGGGCCCCTATCATTTTTGTTCCCGTGGCGCGCAGCCCCGCGCGGAAGAAGAGAGCAACCGACATGTCCGAAAGCCTAGATTTCACCACCGGGGATCACGTTGTGTATCCGGCCCACGGCGTGGGACAGATCATCGGGATCGAGACCCACAGCATCGCCGACATGAGCGTGACGCTGTACGCCATCCAGTTCGAAAAGGAACGGATGACGTTGAAGGTTCCGGTGGCGAAGGCCAAGGCCTCCGGCCTGCGCCGCCTGTCCACCAAGGACCGGATCAAGGCCGCCATGGAGACCCTGCAGGGCCCCAGCAAGATCAAGCGCATCATGTGGAGCCGCCGCGCCCAGGAATATGAAGCGAAGATCAATTCCGGCGACCCGGTTTCCATCGCGGAGGTCGTGCGCGACCTGTATCGCGGTGAAGACCAGTCCGACCAGTCCTACAGCGAGCGTCAGATTTATCATGCCGCTCTGGAGCGTCTGGCCCGTGAGCTGGCCGTCGTCGAGAAGATCGACGAGCGCAAGGCCACCGAAAAGCTGGAAGCCGTGCTGAGCAAGGCGGCTTGATCGGGGTACACCCACAAGATCAAGCATCCCGCTGTTAAAAAATCGGGATATTTAGTATGAAAGGGGCGTTCACTTGTTGAACGCCCCTTTTTTTGCGCCGCCGCACGCCCTACACTGGCTTTGCCAAGAAAAACCTGCCGGGACCCCATGTCGGATGATCGCAAATATGCCTTGCTGGGTCGGCCACGCCGCGTGTGGGCGGTGGGTGCCATCCATGGCGAGGCGGCGCGTCTGGCGGCCCTGCATGATGATGTCGGCAAGCGCTTCCTGCCCGGTGACCGTCTGGTCTATCTGGGTAACATGATCGGCCGGGGCGTGGCCGTGCGCGAGACGATTGAGGAATTGCTGTCCTTCCGGCGCGAGATCATGGCGCGGCGCGGCGTGGTGGCGACCGACATCGTTTACTTGCGCGGCGGGCAGGAGGAGATGTGGCAGAAGCTGTTGCAGCTTCAGTTCGCGCCAGACCCCGCCGCCGTGCTGCAATGGATGATCGGGCAGGGGCTGGACACCACGCTGGCGGCCTATGGCGGCAATGCCCAATATGGGCTGGTGTCGGCCAAGGAAGGGGCCGTGACGCTGGCCCGCTGGACCGGGGAACTGCGCGCCGCCATGCGCGCCGCGCCGGGCCATGACAATCTGCTGAGTGCGGTGCGCCGCTGCGCATATACCAGCGCGCCGGACGGGGCACCGACGGAGCTGCTGTTCGTTAATGCCGGGCTGGACCCGGCCAAACCGCTGCATATGCAGGCCGACATCTTCTGGTGGGGCGGCAGTTCCTTTGCCCGCATCGTGGAACCCTATAATGGTTTTCGCCGTGTCGTGCGCGGTTATGACCCGACCCATGGGCCGGGCCCGACCGTCACCGATTTCACGGCTAGCCTGGATGGTGGGGCCGGCTTCGGTGGCCGCCTGATCTGTGCCTGCTTTGCCCCCGACGGGCAGATGCTGGAATTGGCCGAAGCCTGAAAAATTTTCAGGACGGTTGATCCAACCGTCCTTCGCCTCCGTACCAAGGATCAAGCAAGGGCACATGCCCCCCCCTGTTCCAGCGACGGAGAGTGACCGATGGCGTCCATCGACGATCCCGAAACCCAGCGTGCCAACCTGGCTTTCATCCGCGCCTCGATGAAAGAACCGCTGCTGGCCCGTGATCACGAGCTGGATCTGGCCCGCCGCTGGCGGGAGAAGGGGGACGAGAAGGCGCTGCATGAGCTGGTGCGTTCCTACACCCGTCTCGTGATCTCCACCGCTACGCGTTTCCGCCATTACGGCATTCCCATGGGCGATCTGGTGCAGGAAGGCAATGTCGGCCTGATGCAGGCGGCGGGCCGGTTCGAGCCGGAACGCGACGTCCGCTTCTCCACCTATGCCGCTTGGTGGATACGGTCGGCCATGCAGGATCATATCCTTCGCAACTGGTCCATCGTGCGTACCGGAACCACGGCGGCGCAGAAGTCGTTGTTCTTCAACCTGCGCCGCTTGCGCGCCAAGATCGCCGACAATCCCTCGTCCGATCATCTGTCCACCGACGCGCGCCAGCAGATTGCCCGAGAACTGGATATCGACGCCCGTGAGGTGGAGACGATGGAGATGCGGCTGGCCGCCTGTGACCAGTCGTTGAATGCCACCATGGTCATGGATGGCGAAGCGGAATGGCAGGACATCCTGCCCGACAGCCGCCCCAACCCCGAGGATGTGGTGATCGGCATGCGCGACGGGCGCATGCGGTCCAAGTGGCTGGCCGAAGCGCTGGGCGAACTGTCGCCGCGTGAACGCCAGATCATCGCCGAACGCCGCCTGCGCGACGAAGGGGCGACGCTGGAAGAGTTGGGCCGTGCGCTTGGCGTGTCCAAGGAACGCGTCCGCCAGTTGGAAAGCCGCGCCATGAACAAGCTGCGCGCCAGCATGATGAAGCGCGTGGCCGATGGCCGCGATCTGTTTATGGAAGCGTGAGGGGCGGTTATTCCCCGCCACCCCCATACCAGAGGCCGATGCTGATGCTGCTGGCGCCGCTGGCCTTCAGATAGGCGGTCCAGAAATCCCGCACCCTGTTCTCCACGGGGCGGGACAGGGCCTTGCGGCCAGGGTCATGGCCCCGGCCAAAGCCGAACATGTCGACCTGCACCTGTGTCAGCGGCGCCAGAAGCCGTTGATCGGTGACGGTGCGCAGGTTCTTCGCGGGCTGCCCCTCCGAGAGCGCCGTATAGGGTAGCAGGTCGGAATGTTCCAGAAGATCGGAAAAGACGATCATCCGGTTCAGCCCGCGCGGTTTCCAGGTTTCGGCGACATTGCCGATGGTGCGCAGGATTTCAGAGCGCGGATAGGCCTGCTTCTCCTTCAGCATGCCGATCAGAACCTGGGCCAGCCGGCGTTTGAACTCCCGGTTTTCCGCCTTGGCGACGGTCGGCTTGCAGGTGGCCATGATCCAGTCCGTCAGACCACCGCCTTCGGGGCAGCCGGGCACGCATTCCTCGAACTTGCGGGCCGACGCCGCATAATCGTCGGTGATGGTATGGACCACCAGCCGGTCACCGGGCTTCAGTTCGCCCACGAACCGGTCAAGGCCCGCAATCAGGATGTCGATATCCTGCTGATCATATGGGGTGGTGCGGTCCACCAGCAGGGCGACGGTGCCCGTGCCCTGCTTGCAGTAATCCTGCCGCGCGGCCAGGGCGGCGGGCGCCAGACCGGCCAGCAGCGCCAGGAGAAGCAGGAGCCGGCCCAGCCTCATCCCCGCACCGCCCGCAGCAATTGCGCGCTGATCTGCAAGGCGGATGGGATTTCGCGCAGGCAGGCGGGTGTGCCGTCGCTGCGGGCGCGCAGATTGCCGATGCGGTAGTTGATCAGCCGGTTATGGCTGTTCATGCCCAGCTGGCGCAGGCTCTGTTCATAATCGGCGCCGGCGGATTTGCGGTCGGCCTGGATGGTGGCGATGTCCTTTTCCAACTGTTCGATCTGCCGGTTCAGGGCGGCGATCATGTCGTCATATTTGCGCGTCGCCTGCATGCGCTGCTTGTTGTAGTCGGCTTCCCGACCGGTCACACGCTTGCGGGCCTTTTCGGCCTTGCGGGTCAGGCGTTCATAATCCGGGTGCGGATCATGCCGCACGAAGGACGCGACGACGCCGACCGTCAGGATCACCAGATTGATGACCAGCAGGGTCCAGCCGGTGGAACCCAGTTCCGTGCCCGTCACCTGTGCTGCCGTGCTGGTCAGGTCGCCCTGGCGCAGCAGATCGGCGAAGGAGCTGTTGGTGTCCGCCTCCAGCAGGCGCAGGAAATGTTCGCGCACCGCCGCGATGAAATAGACCAGCGTGCCCGACAGTCCGGCCAGAACGGCGGCACCGGCATAATAGGAAAGCCGCGCCTGCATCCGTTCATGCTGGTTCGCCTGCTTCAGCCACAGGCCGATGAAATGCGCGAACAGGGCCAGCACCCCGCCGATGATCAGCGAGATGAACAGGGACAGAAGCGGCGTCTCCTGAAAGAAGAACTCGAACGCCATGCGGTTGACCGGCACCTCGGCCAGACAGACCAGCAGCATCAGAAACGGATAGGCCCAGACCATGGAGACGCGCAGGGGCCGGGCCAGTTCCGCCTGCAACCTGGCGACGGCGGCGACGGCTTCCGACTTGCGTTCGGTCAGGTCACGGAATTCGGGGCTGTCGGGCCCGACCTTGTGCGACAGGTCGTTCAGGGCGCGCTGTTTTTCATCCTGAAGGGTGCGGCGGCGATTGACCAGATCCTCGTCCCGTTCCTTCAGCTTCTGCTGCTCGGCGATGTCCAGTTCCGACAGATAGGTCAGGCGCGCCTTCTCATAGGCGGCGAAATCGGCGGTGACCTGGGCCAGAACCTGATCCTGCACGGGGTTCTGTGGCGCATCCAGCGGCGGAAAACCCTTCTCCCCGTCGCGGGCCCCGCGCGTCTCATCCGCCCGCCGCTCGCTGTCGCTATAGCTCAGATGCCGGCCGATATGCATGTCGGCCATCTGCTTCACCCGGTTCGCCATCCCGCTCCCCCGAAGGTCGAGGCGTGGTGCCCCTTTGAGGAAAAGAGCATTTCATGTCGATTATGGGGCGGCAAGGATGGGGCCGGGCCGGAAGGGGCCATTTAAGCCGGTATCCGGGAGGCCTTCCGCCATGATTTGGACGGATTTGGGGGATGCCCGTCAGGAGGCTGTCGTCTTCTCTTCGCGGTAACTGGCGTTCAATTTGCCGTCGCGGTCATAGATGCCTTCACGAACCAAGGTTTTGCGGGCCTGCTGCGCCGATGCGGTCGCCTTGCGGGTATATTCCGCCAGCGCGTCCTTGATGGTTTCAAACTGGGTCTTGGTCATTTCTGAACTCGAATGTCCCGCTGGCGTTCTCAGGATATCACTGGCGCCGGTTTGCGTCACCTGCCCACCAGAAACAAAAAGGGGAGGCCTGTTTCCAGGCCTCCCCTTGTCTTATTAAACCAAACCCGGTGATCAGCCGGCTTCGGCCTGACGCTCGGCGCGCTTGCGGTCGTTCGGGTCCAGCAGCTTCTTGCGCAGGCGGATCGACTTCGGCGTAACCTCGACCAGCTCGTCGTCCTGGATGTAGGACAGGGCCTTTTCCAGGGACATGCGGATGGGCGGCGTCAGAACGACGGCTTCATCCTTGCTGGTGGTGCGGATGTTCGTGAGCTTCTTGCCCTTCTGAACATTCACTTCCAGGTCGTTCTCGCGGGTATGCTCACCCACGATCATGCCTTCATAGACCTTCCAGCCGGGCTCGATCATCATGGGCCCGCGATCTTCCAGGTTCCACAGGGCATAGGCCACGGCCTCGCCCTCGGCGTTGGAGATCAGCACGCCGTTGCGGCGGCCGGGGATCGGGCCCTTGTAGGGGGCGTAATCATGGAACAGGCGGTTGATGACGCCGGTGCCACGGGTGTCGGTCAGGAACTCGCCCTGGTAACCGATCAGGCCGCGCGAGGGGACGTGGAACACCAGACGGACCTTGCCGGCGCCCGACGGACGCATTTCCAGCATCTCGCCCTTACGCTCGGCGATCTTCTGCACGACGACGCCGGAGAAATCCTCGTCCACGTCGACGACGACTTCCTCGATCGGCTCCAGACGCTGACCATTGGTGTCGGTCTTCATGACCACGCGCGGACGGCTGATCGACAGCTCGAAGCCTTCGCGGCGCATGGTTTCGATCAGGATGCCCAGCTGCAATTCGCCACGGCCCGCCACTTCGAACGCATCGGCATTCTCGGTTTCGCGGATGCGCAGGGCGACATTGCCTTCGGCTTCGCGCATCAGACGGTCGCGGATCATGCGGCTGGTGACCTTGTCACCTTCGCGACCGGCCAGGGGTGAGTCATTGACCGAGAAGGTCATGGCCAGGGTCGGCGGGTCGATCGGCTGTGCCGGCAGGGCGTTCTCGACGCTCATGTCGACGATGCTGTCGGCAACAGTGGTCTTCACCAGACCGGCGATGGCGACGATGTCACCGGCCTGCGCCTCTTCGACCGGCACGCGCTCCAGACCGCGGAAGGCCAGAACCTTCGACGCGCGGCCCTGCTCGATCAGCTTGCCGTCGCGGGACAGGGCCTTGATGGCCATGTTGGTCTTGACGCGACCGGACTGGATGCGGCCCGTCAGGATACGGCCCAGATACGGGTTGGCTTCCAGGGTGGTGGCCAGCATGGTGAACGGCTCGTCCACGCTGCCGACCTTGGGGGCCGGTACGTGGTTGACCACCAGCTCGAACAGCGGGGTCAGATCCTTGCGCTCGTCATCCAGGCTGTTGACGGCCCAGCCATTGCGACCGGAGGCGAACAGGGTCGGGAAGTCCAGCTGCTCGTCGGTGGCGTCCAGCGAGGCGAACAGGTCGAAAATCTCGTTATGCACTTCGTCGGGACGCGCATCCTGACGGTCGATCTTGTTGACGACGACCATCGGGCGCATGCCCAGCTTCAGGGCCTTGCCCAGCACGAACTTGGTCTGCGGCAGCGGGCCTTCGGCGCTATCCACCAGCAGGCAGACGCCGTCCACCATGTTCAGGATACGCTCCACCTCGCCGCCGAAATCGGCGTGGCCCGGCGTATCGACGATGTTGATGCGGACGTCGTTCCAGACAACGGACGTGCACTTGGCCAGGATCGTGATGCCGCGCTCACGCTCCAGGTCGTTGCTGTCCATGGCGCGCTCGGCGACCTGCTGGTTTTCACGGAAAGTGCCGGACTGCTTCAGCAGCATGTCGACGAGGGTGGTCTTGCCATGATCGACGTGGGCGATGATGGCGATATTGCGCAATTGCATGGGTACGGTCCTGCGTGCCTGGTGCTGGTCGCGCGCCGCCCAATGACTATGTCCGCCGGATCGGGGTTCGCGCATGAAAAACGCCCGGCCACCCTGTCAGCGTTCGAAGGGAACGGGAACAAGGGTGGCCGGGCTGTTTCGCGACGCAATATAATCGTTTCGCAATGGCTTCGGTAGGGTGCAGAAGGTGGGGCTGCCCTGCGTTTCGTCGGATCGCGGTTAAGGTTCCTTCAAGGGGTTGGCGGGAAAGGCGTCAGGCATGCCACCATCCCCCGCCAGCCCATCCCATGCCCGTTGGCCTAACACCAAAGCGCCTGTGCCTTACCCCTGGAAAGCCGCCCCCGGCCCATGCCACCATGGCGGCAACCGGGGGAGGATAATGAGCCAAGGCAGATGGCAAAAATGGATGCTGATGGCGGCGGCTGCCCTGGCGGCGGAGCCCATCCATGCCCAGGAGACGAAGTATGAGGTGGTGATCGAAGGGGTGGATGATCATCCGCACCTTTCGAAACTGCTGACCGAAGTCTCCAGCCTTGTCGCCTTGAAGGAAGACCCGCCGCCTTCGCCCATCGGCCTAGGCCGTCGGGCCGATGCCGATCTGGACCGGTTCCGGGCCGCCTTACGGTCCGAAGGGTTCTATGACGCCATTGTCGATGCGGAGATCGATGTCGATGTGGTGCCCGCCAAGGTCCTGATCCGGGTGGAGGAGGGGGCACGGTACAAGGTGACAACGGTCGCCATTGCCGGGCCAAATGAACAGCCCCTGCCCGATGGCGCGCCCACACCGGACGCGCTGGGTCTTGCCATCGGGTCGGATGCGCGTGCCCCGGCAGTGGTGGATGCCGAAGGCCGCATCCTGCCGCGCCTGGCGGAAAAGGGCTATGCCTATGCCCGCCTGCTGGACCGCAAGCTGATTGTGGATCATGCCAAGCAGGGCATGGACGTCACCTATGTCGTTGATCCCGGCCCGAAAGTGACGTTCGGCGATGTCACCTTCAACGGTCTGGACGAGGTATCGCAGCGCGCGGCCCGCCGCCGGCTGCCCTGGCGCGAGGGTGATGCCTATCACCCGGCCGCCATGGAGGAGGGGCGGCAAGCCCTGGCCGATCTGGGTGTCTTCTCGTCGGTCCGATTGCGGCTGGCCGATCAGCCGTCGGGTGACCAAAAGGCACCCGTCCTGGTCGATCTGGCCGAACGGGAAATGAACTATGTCGGTTTCGGTGCCGATTACGGGACCGAGGACGGGTTCGGGGCCAATGCCTATTGGGGTGATCGCAACCTGATGGGCAATGCCGAGAAGCTGCGGGTCGATGCCTCGGTCGCCGGCATTTCCCGACGCGGCGAAACCAGCGCCAGCGATTTCGATTACCGTCTGGCCAGCACCTATCAGCAGCCGGATTTCCTGTCCCGCCGCCAGTCGCTGAACCTGTCGGCGGAGGCGCTGTCGGAACGGCCCGATGCCTATCGCCGTCAAGCACTGGTCCTGACGGGTGCCGTGGAACGCAAGCTGGGCAAAGGCTTGAAGGCCAGCCTGGGCATGACGGCGGAACAGTCCAAGATCGAGGAAAGCCAGCAGACCACGCGCAACACCCTGGTCGGTATTCCCGCCGCCATCACGCTCGACCGGTCCAATGATCTGTTGAACCCGACCAAGGGTTTCCGCCTGTCAGGCGCCGTCACCCCCTATCTGGCGGCCTTCGGGGACAGCAACAGTTTCACGGTCGCGCGGGTCGGCGGCAGCGCCTATTTCGATTTCAAGGATGATGGCTGGTATGTGGGCGCGCTGCGCGGCGTCTATGGCGCGGTGATCGGCGGCGGGCTGCTGGATGTGCCGGCTGACAAGCGCTTCTTCGCGGGTGGCGGCGGGTCGATCCGTGGCTATGGCTATCAGGAAGTGGGGCCGCGCGATGACAAGGGCGAGCCGCTGGGCGGCGTCTCGCTGCTGGAAATGTCCGCCGAGATGCGGGTGAAGGTGACGGAGGATATCGCGGTCGTGCCCTTCGTTGACGCCGGTAATGTCTACACGACTGAGTATCCCAAGCTGGGCCAGGGCCTGCGCTATGCCGCCGGTATCGGCGGACGCTATTACACCGTTATCGGCCCCATCCGCCTGGATGTGGCGGTGCCGCTGAACAAGCGCGACGGGGACAAGGCGTTCCAGTTCTACATCTCCATCGGCCAGGCGTTTTGAGGAGGGGATGATGAGCGATTTCAACCGCCTTCGCCCCATCCTGATCTGGATCGCCGCCGGTGTGGCCGGTCTGATCGGTCTGATCGTGCTGATCGCCGTATCGGCGGGCATCTGGCTGTCCACCCCGTCGGGCCGTGATTTCGTGCTGTCAAAGGCCGGGGAGGCCGCGCCGGAACTGACCGTGGAGGGCGCGGACGGGTCGATCTTCGACCTGCGCGCCGCCCGGATCACCATGTCTGATGCCAATGGTGTCTGGTTGACGGTGGACGGCGCGCATCTGGCATGGAACCCCTGGGCCCTGTTCTCCCGCACTCTGTCGGTGGCGGATCTGTCGGCCAAGGCCGTGACGGTATCGCGCCCGCCGCTGCCGAAACCGTATGATCCCAATGACAAGGGCGGTTTGCCGCGCCTGCCCGTTGCCGTCACCTTGTCGCGGCTGGCGGTGGAGAAGGTGACGCTGGGGCCAGACCTGCTGGATGGCAACCCGGCGGTGCTGACCCTGGCCGGGCAGGGGCGGTTGCCGGCGGGGGAGCTGGGCGGATCGGGGTCGCTGGACATCAAGCGCATCGATGACCGGCCCGGCACCCTGACCATTGCCGGCGATTACCGGCCCGGTCGCCGCCTGACCCTGACGGCGGAAGCGCTGGAACAGGGTAACGGGCTGATTGCCGAATTGCTGGACATTCCGGGCCGCCCGCCCGTGACCCTGACCCTGAAGGGCGATGGCCCGTTGACCGATTGGACGGGGACGGCCACGGCCAAGGCCGGCGATGCCGCCGATGCCAAGGCCGAATTCAGGATCAGGCCGTCGGGTACTAAGTTGACCTTCGGTCTGGACCTTTCGGGCAATGTGCAGGCCCTGCTGCCGCCCGATATCCGCCCCCTGGTGGGGCCGGACCTGCGCATCGGGGCCGGTGGTCTGATCGATCCGGGGGTGAAGCTGGCGCTGGATGGTGTCGGCATCCAGACGGCCGTCGGCAAGCTGTCAGGCGGCGGTGCGTTCGATATCAAGACCCGCGTCATCAATGTCGGCGCCTGGGTGGAGCTGCCGGATGCGGCCATCCTGTCACCCCTGCTGGGGCCGGCGCGGATGAAGGCGGCGCGCGGCAGCATCACCCTGACCGGTACGCCGGAGGCACCGGAACTGGCCACCGATCTGACCCTGGATATGGTTGGCCTGCCGGACCTGACGCTCAACAGTCTGGGCGTGAAGCTGTCGGCCAAGGGATTGGAGCAGACAGCGGTCATTGCGGCCCTGCATCTGGACGGCGCGTCAGGGGCGCTATCGGCCCTGACGGGACGCACATCCGATCTGGCCGCCGAACTGACCGTGACCCGCGCTAAGGGCGGGATCGATATTGCCAAGGCCGGATTCATCGGCACGGCGCTGTCGGCCACGGCCAGCGGATCGCTGACCGGCTGGGGCCGGGATGGCGAACTGGCCCTGACCCTGTCGGCCAAGGATCTGGCGCCGCTGTCCGGGGTGGCCGGGCGCAAACTGTCCGGATCGCTGGCGGTGGAGGGCAAACTGCGCCGGGCGGGCGGAAAGACGGCGGTAACGCTGCAGGGGGAGGGCAAGGAACTGGCGGCGGGCGTCGCGGTCCTGGACCCGCTTCTATCGGGCCTGACGGAGATTTTCGCCGATCTGGAGGTGGCGGGTGACGAGATGGCGCTGCGTCGCCTGTCGCTGACCAACCCGCAGCTGAAGATCGGCGGGGAGGGGCGGTACGGTCCCAAGGGCATCAATGCCGATGCTGTGGTGGAGGTGGCGGACCTGTCGCCCCTGTCGCCGGCGCTGGGCGTGGCGATGGCGGGCGGGGTCACGGCCCGGCTGAAAAGCCCCGGTGCCGACACGATGACGCTGGAAATGGTGGCGGACGGGCTGACCATGGATGGGTTGCGGCTGATCGATACGCGCCTGGATGCACGGCTGTCGGGCCTGCCCAAGGCGGCGAAGGGCCGGATTGACGTGGCCAGCAGCCTGAACGGGCAGCGCATCGCCCTGGGCAGCGAGCTGTCACAGACTGGTTCCACCCTGTCGCTGGCCGGGATCGAGGCGGTGATCGGCCTGAACCGATTCAATGGCGACCTGTCGCTGGATACCAGCACGGGGCTGGCGGCGGGGCGCCTGACCGGTACCGTGCCCGACCTGGGCATCCTGGCCTTCATCGCGGGGGATGAGGTCTGGGGCAATGGTACCGTCAATATCGCGCTCAGCCATGACAAGGGCCGGCAGTTCGCGGATGTGAAGGCCGATTTTAAGGAAATCTGGCGGCGCTGGCATGGGCAGAAGGTGGCTTCCATTGCCCTGTCGGCCCGTCTGGACGGGACCGACAAGGTGCCAAGCGTCGATGCGGGCTTCACCGTTACCGGTGTCGATGCCGGAACCCTGGACCTGGACAAGATTACGGGGGCGGCGCGCGGTCCGTTATCCGCCGTTTCCCTGTCCTTTGATCTGTCGGGCAAGCGCGGGTCGGCGCCGGTACGCTTGTCCATCGCGGGGCAGCTGGCGACGGGGGCCAAGGACGCGATCACGCGGGTGGGGCTGGGCACCCTGTCGGGGGCCTATGGTGATACGGAATTCCAATTGGCCAATCCCGCCACCCTGTCCTTTGGCGAGGGCGTGGTGGGCGTGCAGGGACTGGTGGTTCTGGCCGGTGACGCGCGGGTGGAGGTGACAGCGGACCTGTCGCCCAGGGCGCTGGGCGGGCGGGTGTCGCTGACCAAGCTGCCGCTCAACTGGGTGCGCCTGATCGATCCGACACTGACGCTCTATGGCCATCTGGACGGCACGGCCAGCCTGTCGGGCACCGTGGCCGATCCCAAGGGTGTGATGTCGCTGAAACTGTCGGAATTTGCGCTGGCCCCGCAGGTCCTGAAAGGACCGTCGCCGCTGGGCGCCACCCTGAATGCCGATTGGCAGAAGGGGCGTGTGGCGCTGAATGCCAGGATCGACAGCGCGGGATCGGGTGTCGGCCTGTCGGCGCGTGCCGACCTGCCGCTGGAAATGCGAGGGTCGGCGACAAGCATCGCCATGCCCACCGACAAGCCGGTCAGCGGCCGGCTGGAGGGCAATGTCGCGCTGCGCCGGCTGAACGATCTGCTGGCGACAACGGGTGACCGGCTGGGCGGGCAGATGGTGCTGGACCTGACCTTGGGCGGCACCCTGGCTGACCGGCAACTGACGGGCAGTGTCATGCTGAACAATGCCCGCTACGAGAATCAGCGCTGGGGCACGCAGATCACCGATATCGAGGCGGTGTTGAAGGGTGATCCCGAAGGGCTGGTGATCGACCGGTTTGAGGGCAAGACGCCGGGCGGCGGCACCGTCACCCTGGCCGGCAGCGTCGGCCTGCGCCCCGAACGCGGCGACCGGCAGATCGACCTGCGCCTGACCGCGAAAAAGGCCAAGCTGGCCGGGATCGACATGGTGGAGGCGGTGGCCGGTGCCGACATCACTGTCACCGGCAAGCCGACACAGATGATGATCGCGGGACGCGTGGATGTGGCCAATGCCCATATCCGCATCCCGGACAAGCTGCCGCCCACAGTGGTGGAGGTGAAGGTGGTGGAGATCAACCATCCCCGCCGCATCGCCCCGCCCGGTGCCGTCAGCAGTGCCAATGCCAAGGCGGAGGGAGAGGTGCCACCGGCCCTTGTCATCGGCCTGAATATCGATGTGGAGGCGCCCAACCAGATCTATGTCGCAGGCCGTGGGCTGGACGCGGAACTGAAAGCGTCGTTGAAGCTGCGCGGGACAGCGGATCTGCCGCTTTTGTCGGGCAACGTGTCGCTGGTCAAGGGTGAGATGGGGCTGCTGGGTCAGACCTTCAACCTGTCGCGGGCCAATGTCACCTTCCTGGGCGATGGCACCTTTGACCCCTCGCTTGATCTGGAGGCGCGCACGCAACGCGGTGACCTGACGGCCATTGTCACCGTCACGGGCCGCCCGTCGAAACCGACGGTGAAACTGTCGTCGCAGCCGCCCTACCCGGAAGACGAAGTGTTGGCCCGGCTGCTATTCAACCGGGGGGCGGGGCAGTTGTCGGCGTTGGAGGCGGTGCAACTGGCGCAGTCGGCGGCGCAATTGTCGGGCCTGTTCGGCGGGGGTCCTGGCTTTGTTGACAATGTGAAACGCTCGCTCGGCGTGGACCGGCTGGAATTCCGGGGCAGCGAGGATGGCACGGGGGCCGGCACCGTGGCCGCCGGCCGCTATATCGGCGATAACATCTATGTCGGGGTGGAGCAGGAGCTGGGCACCGGGCAGAGCAAGGCGACCGTGGAATATGGCATCACCGACCATATCAAGGCGCGTGGCGAGGTCGGGACCGAGAGCAAGGTCGGCGTGCAGTTCCAATGGGATTATTGAGGGGGGTGACAGGCGGCCCGCCGCACCCCCAGAATGCCGCCGGATATGATCAAGGTGGCGGACACCCATGGCCGACAGGCTTTCTCCCTTCATCGATGCGGTGCGCGCCGGCCAGTCCCTGCGCCTGACCGGCGGCGGCAGCAAGCCGGGTCTGGGCCATGCGGTCGCGGGCACGGCCCTGTCGCTGTCGCCGCTGTCGCAGGTGGTGTCGTATGAGCCGGCGGAACTGATCCTGGTTGCCGAACCGGGGGTGCGGATGGCGGAGCTGCGGGCCTTGCTGTCGGCCAAGGGCCAGGCCCTGGCGTTTGAGCCGCCGGACCTGGGCCCGCTTTATGGCCGTCCCGCCGGCACGGATACGCTGGGCGGGGTGGTGGCCACGGGCCTGTCGGGGCCGGGGCGGGTGAAGGCCGGGGCCGTGCGCGACCATGTTCTGGGCATGACCGCCATTGCCGGCGACGGGCGTGTTTTCCGGTCGGGCGGCAAGGTGGTGAAGAATGTCACCGGTTTCGACCTGCCCAAGCTGCTGACCGGGGCGCATGGCACGCTGGGCCTGATGACGGAGATTGTGGTCAAGGTGCTGCCGGCCCCGCCCTTGTCCAAGACCATGGTCCTGGCGGGGATCGAGGGCGCGGAGGCCAGCCGCGTCCTGGCCGATGCGCTGGGTTCGGCGGCGGAGGTGGGGGCGGCGGCGTTCACGCCATCCTACCTGCCGCTGGATGGGTTGCTGCCCGACCGAACACCCTGTGTGCTGCTGCGGCTGGATGGGGTTTCGGTGTCGGTGGCGGAACGGCTGTCCGCACTTGAACGGCTGCTGGAGGGGCGGGCGGCCATGGCGGTGCTGGAGGGGGACGAATCGGCCGCGCTGTGGGCATGTCTACGCGATGCGATGCCGCTGGCCGAACGGCCCGATCTGGATGTCTGGCGCCTGTCGGTGCCACCCATGACGGGGATGGGGGTGCTGTCCGCCATCCGGGCCGCGATCCCGCGTGCGCTGGGCTGGCTGGATTGGGGCGGGGGCCTGATCTGGGTCGGGCTGCCGGGCGGGATGGCGGATGCGGGGGTGGGTATCGTGCGGGGGGCGCTGGGCGGGGATGGGCATGCGACCCTGATGCGGGCACCCGATGCGGTGAAGGCGCGGGTGCCGGTGTTTCAGCCGCTGCCCGGCCCGTTGGCCGCCCTGACGGCGCGGGTGAGGGCACAGTTTGACCCGGCAGGCATCCTTAATCCCGGCCTGATGGGGGTGTGATGCAGACCCATTTCACCCTGGCACAACTGGCCGACAGCGGTACCGCAGAGGCGGAGAAGATCCTGCGAACCTGTGTGCATTGCGGGTTCTGCACGGCCACCTGCCCCACCTACCATCTGACGGGGGATGAACGCGACAGTCCGCGCGGTCGCATCTATCTGATCAAGGATATGCTGGAAAGCGGACGGGATGCGGGGCCGGTGGAAACCCACCATATCGACCGCTGCCTGTCGTGCCTGTCCTGCATGACCACTTGTCCATCTGGCGTGCATTACATGCATCTGGTCGATCACGCCCGCGCCCATATCGAGAAGACGGCCAAGCGCCCGGTGAAGGTGCGGCTGACGCGGGCGGCACTGGCGCTGATGTTGCCGCATGCGGGGCGGTTCCGGGTGGCGATGGGGCTGGCGAAACTGGCCCGCCCGTTCCGCGCCCTGCTGCCGCCCGACCTGCGGGGTATGCTGGACCTGGCGCCCGACCGTGTGCATCCGCGGCAGGCGCAGGAGGGGCCTAGCGTGTTCCCTGCGCAGGGAACACGGCGCATGCGGGTGGCGCTGCTGCCCGGCTGTGTGCAGCCGGCGCTGAACCCCGCCATCAATGAGGCGGCCATCCGGTTGCTGACCCGGTTGGGGGCGGAGTTGGTGGTGGCGAAGGGGGGCGGCTGCTGCGGGGCGCTCACCCACCATATGGGGCGCGACGGGCACGGGTTCGCGGCGGCCAATATCCGCGCCTGGATGGCGGAGGTGGAGGGCGATGGTCTGGACGCCATCATCGTGACGGCCAGCGGTTGCGGCACTACCGTCAAGGATTACGGCCATATGTTCCGCGATGATCCGGTGCTGGCGGGGCCGGCAGCGACCGTGTCATCCCTGGCGCGGGATGTGACGGAGGTCTTGGCGATGCTGGGCCTGCCGGCGGAGGTGAAGGTGCCCCGGCCCCTACGCGTGGCCTATCACGCGGCCTGTTCGTTACAGCACGGGCAGAAGGTGAAGGACCCGCCGCGCGACCTGCTGCGCCAGGCCGGGTTCACATTGCTGGAGGTGCCGGACGGGCATCTGTGCTGCGGGTCGGCGGGCACCTATAATTTGTTGCAGCCGGAGCTTTCAGGGCAGTTACGCGATGCCAAGGTGGCGGCGATCGAGGGGACGCGGCCCGACGTGATCGCCGCCGGCAATATCGGCTGCATGACCCAAATCGGGACGGGTACCGCCCTGCCTATCGTGCATACGGTGCAGTTGCTGGACTGGGCGACCGGTGGGCCGGCGCCGGATGGGTTGTCCTAAATCAAAAAGCCCCGTGAATGCGGACATCCACGGGGCTTTTTGGGGTAAAGGCTTGTGTCAGGCCTTCGGCTTTTCCGCCGGGGCCACCTTGGGCTTGCCGGCGTTGCGCAGGACGACGGCCAGGTGGGAATGCAGGTTGGCGTTGGCGGCCAGGATGGAGCCGCTGGCCAGCGGGCTCTTGCCAGGGCCGATCTCGCTGACGAAACCACCGGCTTCGGTGACCAGCAGCAGGCCGGCGGCCATGTCCCAGGGCTTCAGGTCGGCTTCGAAGAAACCGTCAAAGCGGCCGGCGGCGGTGTAGGCGAGGTCGAGCGAGGCCGCACCCCAGCGGCGGATGCCCGCCACCTGGCCCATCAGGGCCTCCAACTGCTGCAGGAATACCGGCGCATTGCCATGGCCGCGGAAGGGGATGCCCGTGGCAATCAGGCTGTCGGCCAGCTGACGGCGCGAGGAAACGCGCAGGCGGGTATGGTTCAGGAAGGCACCTGCACCCTTTTCGGCCCAGAACATCTCGTCATGCACGGGTTCGTAGACGACGCCGGCAATGATCTCACCCTCACGCTCCAGCGCGATGGAGATGGCCCAGTGCGGCAGGCCGTGCAGGAAGTTGGTGGTGCCGTCCAGGGGATCGACGATGAAGCGGTGGGCGGTGTCCTTGCCCTTGATCTCACCGGTTTCTTCCAGCAGCAGGCCGAAATCGGGACGCGCCTTCTGAAGCTCCTCGCGCACGATACGCTCGGCCTTCTGGTCGGCGGCGGACACGAAGTCGGACGGACCCTTGCGAGAGACCTGCAAGTGCTCGACCTCGCCGAAATCGCGCAGGATGGCCTTGCCGGCCTTCTCGGCCGCACGGGTCATGACGTTCAGGATGGCCGAACGGGCTGCCATGGTCGAACACTCCACAATGACGAAGAAACTGCGGGATCAATGCCCGCCTATTAAAAGCGAAACGCCCGCGCGTTTAAACCCGCGCGGGCGCTGCAACGGTAAGGGTCCGGGAAGACCCGGGAGGCTTTGCCTCCCGAGGCCGGCGACTGCCGGCCCGCGCCTCGTGGCGCGCAAGCCAAGCCCGCGGATGCGGGCGCCCGGCGCCTGAGGGAGCGTGTAACCCTTAATCCTTAAAGCGTTCCATGTACTCGCCGGTTTCGATGTTCACAACGATCTTGGTGCCAGCCTCGATATGCGGCGGGACCATGACGCGGGCACCATTTTCCAGAACGGCGGGCTTGTAGGAGGAAGAGGCCGTCTGGCCCTTCACCACCGGGTCAGCCTCGGTGATCGTCAGGACCACGGACTGCGGCAGTTCGACCGACAGGGGCGCGCCTTCGAAGGACTGCACCACGACTTCCATGCCGTCGGCCAGGAAGATCTTGCCGTCGCCGATGATGTCGCCGGAGATGGTCACCTGTTCGAAGGTTTCCTTATCCATGAAGGTGAAATTGTCATCTTCAGCGAACAGGAACGTCATCTCGTGATCGTCCAGACGGGCGCGTTCCACGGCTTCGCCGGTGCGGAAGCGCTCGATATTCTTGTTGCCGGTCTTGACGTCCTTCATTTCCAACTGGATGAAGGCGCCGCCCTTGCCGGGCTGCACAATCTGGGTGCCGGTGATCACATAGAGACGGCCGTTATGCTCAAGGATATGACCCTTGCGCATGGTGTTCGCATTGACCTTCATGACAGGCTTCTCAAACTTTATAGGAATCGAGCGGCGCGGAACCTAACAGGTTGCCTCTCAACAGGCAAATGGCCAGTGTCCCCGCCCGCCGCATAGGCAACCGGCGGGCCGTGCAAGGGCCGCAGGGCGGAATTTTAACACATCCCCCGACCATTTGCCGCCTTTCCGCCGTGTTTAGGGTATAAGGCAGCGGGAAAGATGATGTGCTGCGCGGATGGATGATGGTTGCGGGTGAAGGGGTGATGAACGCGGCGCTGGTGCGCAAGTTGCGGCTGGTCACGGGCATCGTGGCGTTGGTGGCGCTGGTCCTGGACCAGATCAGCAAACAATGGGTGCTGACCAGTCTGCTGCCCTGTCTGTCGGGGCCGGCGGGGCCGGAATGCGCCGTCAACTCCCCCTTCATCGAGGTGACGGGCTTCTTCAACATGGTGGTGGCCTGGAACTTTGGCGTCAGCTTCTCAATGTTCTATAGCCAGCATGATCTGATGCCGTTCGTGCTCAGCCTTTTGGCTATCGGTATTTGTGGCGCGCTGCTCTGGTGGAACCGCAGCAATGACCGCAAACTGGTGGCGCTGGCCACCGGCATGGTGGTGGGCGGCGCCATCGGCAATGTCATCGACCGGTTCCGGTTTGGGGCCGTCGCCGATTTCCTTGACTTTCACGTCGCGGGCTGGCACTGGCCGGCATTCAACGTGGCGGATTGCTGCATCGTGGTTGGGGTGGGCCTGTTGTTGATCGACGGGCTGTTCTCCGGCGACGAGCGGCGTTAGAGTGCGAACCGGCAATCGCGCGGGTCGGCCTCTGTTAGACTCTGCTCCTCGTTCAAAGGGTACGGATCGGACCATGGTTGTGTTGAAGCAAGTGCGCAAGGCGGCCGTTCCGGCCATCACCGTCCTGATGATGGGCGGCCTGCTGTCGGGCTGTGGCCTGTTTGGCGGGCATGACGCGCCGGATGAGTTCATGGTCGTGTCGCGCGCCCCGCTGGAGGTGCCGCCCGACTTCTCCCTGCGTCCGCCGCAGCCGGGCAGCCCGCGCCCGCAGGAAATGGAACGCGACACCCGTTCGCAGTCCAGCGTGTTCGGTGCCAGCGGCGCCGGTTCTGCCGCCCTGGTCGATCCGCGTACCAGCCCGAAGCAGACCTCGGGCGAGGGTGCGTTGCTGGCCCAGGCCGGTGCCGACGGTGCCAGCCCCGATATCCGCGCCATTGTCGACCGGGAGAATCCGGGCGTGGTGGTCGGCAGCCCGACCTTCCTGGACAAGCTGATGTTCTGGAAGGATGACCAGAACCCGGAAGTGCTGCCCCCGCCCGGCGGTGCGTTGTCCACGACGCGTGAGAGTGGCAAGTAAGTTTGGTTGCCGTCACGGTTGATTGAACCAATGCCCCGCCCAACCGGCGGGGCATTGTGATTTTGTGGGTTCAGGCAACCCAAACATGCCATGGCGCGGCATCGCGCCCGCTTCCCAAGGGGCGCTGTCCGGCCTATGTTCCGGCCATGACCGACGCGAACACCACCCGCCCCGCCGCCGCCACAGGCACGCCCCCCAGGCCCCCCGCCGGGGATGAAGGGCGTTTCTTCGGTTATCGGGAAATTGACCCGACCGAAAAGGCATCCCTGGTCCAGGGCGTGTTCGGCAGTGTGGCCGGCAAATACGATCTGATGAACGATCTGATGTCGATGGGCGTCCACCGGCTGTGGAAGGATGCGTTCGTCGATCTGGTCCGCCCGCGTGATGGCGAAGCGCTGCTGGACGTGGCCGGTGGTACCGGCGATATCGCCTTTCGCCTGAAGAAGAAGGCGCCCGGCGCCAATGTCACCGTCTGCGACCTGACCGAATCGATGGTGCGGGTGGGGCGCGACCGGGGCCTGGATGGCGGCATGCTGTCGGGCATCGACTGGACCGTGGGCAATGCCGAGGATCTGCCGTTCCCGTCGCGGTCCATGGATGCCTATACGATCGCCTTCGGCCTGCGCAATGTGACCCGCATCGACAAGGCCCTGGCCGAGGCCCGGCGCGTATTGAAGCCGGGCGGGCGTTTTTACTGTCTGGAATTCAGCCATGTCGTGATCCCCGTCCTGCGGGATATCTATGACGGCTATTCCTTCCACCTGCTGCCGCGCCTGGGCCAGATGGTGGCGGGCGACAAGGACAGCTATCAGTACCTGGTGGAAAGTATCCGCCGGTTCCCCGAACAGCAGGCGCTTTGCCGCCGGATCGAGGCCGCGGGCTTCACCGGGGCCAGGGCGCGCAACCTGTCGGGTGGCATTGCCTGCATCCATTCCGGCTGGCGCGTCTGAGGATGCTGCGCGCCATCCGCAATCTGGGCCGCATGGTCAGCATCGGTCGCACGCTGGGCCGCCATGGCGCCCTGCCGGTCGATCTGTTCCGCGACAGTGCCCCGTTCCTGGCCTTCATCCTGTCGCTGGGCAACCGCAACAAGGCGCCGGGGCGGCCCGGTCAGCGGCTGGCGGCGGCGTTGCAGGCGCTGGGCCCCAGCTTCATCAAGCTGGGTCAGGTCCTGTCCATCCGCGCCGATCTGGTGGGCGAGGAGGTGGCCAACGATCTGGCCGAACTGCGTGACAGGCTGCCGCCCTTTCCCGCCGACGATGCCCGCGCCATCATCGAGGCGGAACTGGAGCGGCCCATATCGGAACTGTATGCCCGGTTCGATGATCAGGCCGTGGCGGCGGCCAGCATCGCGCAGGTGCATTTCGCCGAGACGCCTGACGGGCGGCTGGTGGCCGTCAAGGTCCTGCGCCCCGGCATTGAGCGGGCGTTCCAACAGGATATCGACCTGCTGCTCTGGCTGGCCGATTGGGCTGTGCGGGTGCAGCCAAAACTGAAGCGGTTGAAACCCGTGGCGGTGGTGGAGACATTCGCCCGCACGGTTGCCCTGGAAATGGACCTGCGGATGGAGGCGGCGGCGGCCTCAGAGCTGGCCGGCAATTTCACGGGCGACGCCACATTTGGCGTACCTACCATCGATTGGGACCGCACGGCCAAACGCGTGATGACGCAGGAACGCATCATCGGCTTTTCCATCGACAAGGTGGAGGAGATTCGCGCCGCCGGTTTGCAGACGGACGAGCTGCTGGCCCATGCGGCGGATGCGTTTTTCAATCAGGTGTTCCGCGACGGCTTTTTCCATGCCGACATGCATCCCGGCAATATGTTCGTGACGCCGCAGGGGCGGCTGGTCGCCGTCGATTTCGGCATCATGGGCCGCATCGACCGGCAGACGCGCCTGTACCTTGCCGACATGCTGATCGGGTTTTTGAACCGCGATTATGATCTGGTCGCCAAGGTGCATTTCGATGCCGGCTTCGTGCCCGCGACCCAGGATCAGGAACTGTTCAAGCAGGCTGTGCGGTCCATCGGGGAGCCGCTGCATGGAAGGCCTTTGTCCGACATTTCCGTGGGCCGGCTGCTGGCCCAGCTTTTCGCGGTGACCGAGAAGTTCCAGATGGAGACGCAGCCGCAATTGCTGCTGCTGCAAAAGAGCATGCTGACGGCGGAGGGGATGGGCCGCGTCCTGAACCCGCATGTGAATATGTGGGACCTGTCGCGGCCCCTGATCGAACGCTGGATGATCGAGAACCGGGGGCCGGAGGCGCGCGTCGCCGACCTTCTGTCCAATGTCGCGGGCATTGCGCGCCGGTTGCCGACCCTGGTCCGCGACCTGGAACGCACCGCCAATATGCTGGCCGAGGGCGGGGGCCTGCGTCTGCACCCCGAGTCGGTTCTGGCCCTGGCGGCGGTGCGCGAGCGTGAGGGCCGGCGCTGGCGGCGGCTGGGCTGGGCGGCACTACTGCTGGCGGCGGTGGCGCTGGGCGTGGCGTTGAGCTGACGCCCGCGACCATCTTACCGTTGCCCTGTCTTTCCCCACGTCCTACCGTCATTCCCAATGGTGACGCATCGGGGGTGTGGATGATGGGGCTTCCCCCAAACCTGTTCGGACTGGCCGGGTGGAGCGGCAGTGGCAAGACCACGCTGATGGCGCGGTTGATCCCGGCCTTGTCGGCGCGGGGCCTGACGGTGGCCACCATCAAACATGCCCATCACGCGTTCGATATCGACCAGCCGGGTAAGGACAGTTATGTCCACCGCATGGCGGGCGCGCAGGAGGTGCTGGTGGCGTCGGCCAACCGTTGGGCCCTGATGCACGAAAACCGGGATGGGCCGGCACCGACCCTGGGCGAACTGGTCGCCAAACTGTCGCCTGCCGATGTCATTCTGGTGGAAGGGTTCAAGCGCGACGCGCACCCCAAGCTGGAGGTGCATCGCCCGTCCAATGGCAAGCCGCCGCTTTGGCCCGATGATCCGCGCATCGTGGCGGTGGCCAGCGATGAGACCCTGCCCGACTGCCCCTTGCCCGTGCTGGATTTGGGGGATGTGGAGGCGGTGGCCGACCTGATCCTGCGCACCATCGGGGTGGGGCATGGCGGGTAAGGATTGCTTTGATACCGGATCAAGGGTGCTGACCGTCGCCCAGGCTCTGGATCTTATCGCGTCGCGGTTCACGGCTGTTTCGGAACCGGAACAGGTGCCGTTAGGGCGGGCGCTGGGGCGGGTGCTGGCGGCGGATATTATCAGTGTGCTTGACCTGCCGCCCTTTGATAATGCCGCCATGGATGGCTATGCGGTGCGGGCCACCGATCTGGGCCGCCGGCTGCCGGTGGCGGGTACGCTTTATGCCGGGTCGGCCCCGGTGGCGGCACCGAAGCCGGGGGCAGCCCTACGTATCTTCACCGGTGCCGTGATGCCCGATGGGCTGGATACGGTCGTCATGCAGGAAGAGGTGCGGGTGGAGGGCGATTTTGTCCACCTGCCCGCCGGCCTTTCCCCTGGCCTCAATGTGCGGCGGCGGGGGGAGGATGTGGCAGTGGGGCAGGTGGCCTTGCCCACCGGGCGGCGGTTGCGCGCGGTCGATATCGGGCTGGCGGCGGCGCTGGGGCAGGATTTTCTGACCATACGCCGGCCCCTGCGTGTGGCGCTGTTTTCAACGGGGGATGAGGTGACGGCACCGGGCCGTGCGCTGGCCCCTGGTGGGATTTATGACGCCAACCGGCCCTTGCTGTCGGCGCTGCTTTCGCAGATGGGCTGCGCCGTTACCGACTTGGGTATCCTGGCCGATGATGAGGGGGTGATCCGGGCGGCATTGGCGGCGGCGGCAGCGGATCATGATCTGATCCTCACCTCCGGCGGGGTGTCGGCGGGGGATGCCGATCATGTGAAGGCGGCGGTGAGGACGCTGGGCGGGCTGGACCTGTGGAAGCTGGCCCTGAAACCCGGCAAGCCGCTTGCGCTGGGCCATGTCGGGGCGGCGGCCTTTGCTGGGCTGCCCGGCAATCCCGTGGCCATGCTGGTCAGTTTTCTGGTCCTGGTTCGGCCCTTGATTGATCGTCTGTCGGGTGCCGTGCCCGCGCCCCTGCCGTTGCTGACGGCCCCCGCCGGCTTTGCGCATGCCAAGAAGGCGGGCCGGCGGGAATATCTGCGGGTCAGCATCGGGCCGGACGGCGTGGCCCATGCCGATCCGACGGAAGGGGCCGCCATGCTGGGCCACCTGACCCGCGCGGATGCGCTGGCGGAGTTGGGGGAAGAGGTGACGGCGGTGCGTCCGGGGGACCCGGTGCGGGTGCTGCCGTTGGGGATGCTGGGGACTTGATTATCTATCCGTAAGCGGATATATTCCGATATCCGCTTCAATAGGAGCTTTGATGTTCGGGATTGTTGTCATCCGCTGACCCGCCGCTGTTGGCCGGTCAGTTTTCGCGTAAGTCCATGCCCTGCCCCGCGGTTTGCCGGTGGTCGCGCATGGCTGCGTCAGCCCCTATGCTGAACGGACGACGACATCCCCATCATGAATATCTCAAAGCCGGAGCAGCGGACGCTGCACGCGCTGGCCCAGGGTGGCCGCATCAACCTGATCCGTAATGAGGCCGATTATCGCGATGTGAAGGCCGTGGAATGCCTGACGCGCGATGGCTGGCTGCTGGTGGATTGCACCCTGCCGGTGTTCCGCAAGCTCAAGTCCCGCCGCCTGATCGCATCGCGCGATGGCGGGCCATACCGCATTACCCGCGACGGTCTGGCGGCGCTCAGGTCGCAGCTGGATAACCGCTGAAATGAAAAGCCCCGGTGCTGACAACGGCACCGGGGCTTTTTTACCCGTCACATATTCGGGTAGTTCGGCCCCCCGCCGCCTTCCGGCACCGTCCAGGTGATGTTCTGGAGCGGGTCCTTGATGTCGCAGGTTTTACAATGGACGCAGTTCTGCGCGTTGATCACGAAGCGCGGATGCTGGCCATTATCGTCGCGCACCACCTCATACACGCCGGCGGGGCAGTAGCGCTGGGCCGGTTCGTCGTAATTGGGCAGATTATGCTCAATGGGGATCGACGGGTCCTTCAGCTTCAGGTGGGCCGGCTGGTTTTCCTCATGATTGGTGTTGGAGATGAACACCGAGGACAGGCGGTCAAAGCTGATCACGCCATCGGGCTTGGGGTACTTGATCTTCTTAGCCATGTTGGCCGGGGTCAGGCTTTCATGGTCGGCCTTCGTGTGGTGCAGGGTGTAGGGCAGGAATTTGCCCAGGCCCAGATCATGCGCCCACATCTGAATGCCGCCATGGATATTGCCCAGCAGCAGGCCGGCCTTCAGGCCCGGCTTGACGTTGCGGACCTTGAACAGGTCCTCATGCACCCAGCTGTCCTTCCACGACGCCTCATAGGCGGACAGGGTGTCGCCATTGCCGACACCACCCGCCAGCTTGTCGAACGCGGCCTCGGCCGCCAGCATGCCGGTCTTCATGGCATTGTGGGTGCCCTTGATGCGGGGCACGTTCACGAAGCCGGCGGAGCAGCCGATCAGGGCGCCGCCGGGGAATGTCAGCTTCGGCACCGACTGCAACCCGCCCTCATTGATGGCGCGGGCGCCATAGGACAGGCGCTTGCCACCCTCCAGGTACTTGCGCACGAACGGGTGCTGCTTGAAGCGCTGGAATTCCTCAAACGGCGACAGATGCGGGTTGGCGTAATCCAGGTTCACCACGAAGCCGATGGAAACCTGGTTATCCTCCAGATGGTACATCCAGGAACCACCAGCCGTGCTGCTGTCCAGCGGCCAGCCCTGGGTGTGCATGACCAGACCCTGTTGATGCTTTTCGGGGTCGATCTGCCACAATTCCTTGATGCCGATGCCGTATTTCTGCACATCGCAGTCCGACCGCAGGTCGAACTTTTCCATCAACTGCTTGGACAGGTTGCCGCGCACACCTTCGGCAAAGAAGGTGTATTTGCCGTGCAGTTCCATGCCGGGGGTGAAGTTATGCGTCGGCTCCCCATCCTTGCCGATGCCCATGTCGCCCGTGGCGACACCCTTCACGCTGCCATCCTCATGGAACAACACCTCGGCGGCGGCGAAGCCGGGATAGATCTCCACGCCCAGCTCTTCGGCCTGCCCGGCCAGCCAGCGGCAGAGATTGCCCAGGCTGATGGCGTAGTTGCCGTCATTATGCATCAAGGGCGGCAGCAGGAAGTTGGGCACGCGGATGCCGCCCTTGTCCGACAGGATATAGAACCGGTCGTCGGTGACGGGCGTGTTCAGCGGCGCGCCCTTTTCCTTCCAGTCGGGGATCAGCTCGTTGAGCGCGCGCGGGTCGATGACATTGCCCGACAGGATGTGGGCACCCACTTCCGAGCCCTTTTCCAGCACGCAGACGCTGACCTCCTGCCCCTTTTCCGCCGCCAGCTGTTTCAGCCGGATCGCCGCTGACAGGCCCGACGGGCCTGCGCCAACGATCACGACATCATATTCCATCGATTCGCGTTCCATACCCATCCCACCGCTTGTTTTCAGCGCGCCTTTCGACCGTTCGTGCCTTTTTTGCAGGCCCGTATAATCCAGTCGCCGCGCCGCTGCCGGCCCGTCCAGCGGGGCCGATCCTCTACGACGCTGTTAAGACAGCATAGGCCGGTGGTAGGGTCAAACCATGATTGGCGTCGTCGAATCCGTCTCCGCCCTGCGGTTCCTGCTGGATTGTGGGGTTGATGAGGTGATCGGGGAGGAGCCGACCGATTGGTCGGCCCTGTCACCGCGTCCGCGCACCCAAAGTGCCGTAGCGTCACCTGCACCCGCCCGACCGGCACCGGGGGCGGCAGCACCACAACCGGCCCCGCGACAAAATGTGCCGCCACCGGCGCCGACCCGCGCCGCCGACCCCGGCCCGCTGGGCGCTGCCGAGGCCGGACAGTCGGCGCGCGTGGCCGCGTCTGCCGCCCAGACCCTGGACGCGTTGAAGGAGGCGCTGGCCGCCTTTGACGGCTGTGCCTTGAAGAAGACGGCCACCAATCTGGTGTTCGGTATGGGCAGCCGGCAGGCGCGCATCATGCTGATCGGTGAGGCGCCGGGGGAGAATGAGGACCGGCAGGGCCTGCCCTTTGTCGGGCCGGCGGGACAGTTGCTGGACCGCATGCTGGCGGCCATCGGCCTGGACCGGCATGCCGATGATCCGGCCAAGGCCGTCTATATCACCAACATGCTGCCTTGGCGTCCGCCCGGCAATCGCAGCCCGACCGACAGTGAGATTGCCGCCTGCATGCCCT
This sequence comes from alpha proteobacterium AAP38, assembly GCA_001296005.1. GTDB lineage: Bacteria > Pseudomonadota > Alphaproteobacteria > Azospirillales > Azospirillaceae > Niveispirillum. The sequence goes on from LJHR01000024.1 coordinate 35,868, forward strand.
TCATGGTGCGGCATATCGAGTTGATGGCACCCGATATCCTGATCTTCGCGGGCGGGATCTCGGCCAAGGCCATGTTGAACCGGACAGAGGGGATCACGCGGCTGCGGGGCCGCTGGTTCGATTATGGCAGTGCCGGGTTGAAAAAGTCGGTGGCCGCGATGCCGATGCTGCACCCCGCCTATCTGCTGCGCAATCCCGATGCCAAGCGGGAGGCGTGGAAGGATTTGCTGGCGCTGAAGGTGCGGTTAGACGGGGGCGCGTAGCATCCCCCGGTAAAGGCCGGGTTCCGACCCGGCGATGGGGATGGCGTCCACGGCCTTTTGATAGAATTCCACCGGCCCGGCCCCGCCGATGACGGCATAGGCGTAACCATCGGCGGCCATGGCGCGCAGGCTGGCCAGTAGCAGCGCCTTGCCCAGGCCGGTTCCCCGCGCCCCTTCATCCACGCCCGTGGGGCCGAACAGGCCGCGCGCGGTCACGTCATGGCAGGCAAAGCCCAGCAGGGTGCCGGCATCATCATGCGCGATATGGATGTGGGTGGGGCAGGCGGACAGGGCCACGGCAGCCTCCGCCCGCCAACCTTCCCCAAACCGGGCCGCGATCCAGGGCAGGATCAAAGGCGCCTCCGGTGCCAGGGCACGGCGCAGCGTTATGCCGGGCGGCAGCGGATCGGGGCCGGGGGGCAGGGCGTAGAGTTTGACGAGCAGGTCCATGTGTTACGTTACTCCCTCAATCGCCGGGCGGGCGCATCCGCGCCCTTGGCTTGCGGCGCACAAGCGACGGGCTGGCGGTCGCCAGCCTCCAATCTGCCAAAGGGCAAGCCGTTTGGCAGATTGGCATTACCCCAACGCCCGGCGCAGATTGTCGCCCGCCACCGACAGGGACGCGCGCGCCGCATCCGGCGACAGTCCGCGCAGCAGGACCAGGGCTGCCGGTTTCAGCGCGCCGTCGCAATCGGCCAGGGCCTTTGCCGCCATGTCGCCATCGGCACCCGTGATCTGGCGCAGGATGTCCAGCGCGCGGGCCTGCAACTTCACATTATTGACCTGCAGATTGACCATCAGGTTCCCGTAAACCCCGCCGAGGCGCACCATCAGGGCCGTGGAGAACAGGTTCAGCAGCAGCTTCTGCGCCGTGCCCGCCGCCAGCCGGGTGGAGCCGGCGATCACCTCCTCCCCGCTATCGACAAACAGCGGATGTTCGGCGGCCAGCAGCAGGGGGGAGCCGTCATTGCTGGCGATGCCGATGGTCAGGGCGCCGCCTGCCCGCGCCACATCCAGGGCGCCGACGGTAAAGGCGCTGCGCCCGCTGGCCGAGACGCCGATAACAATGTCGGCGGGTCCGGGGGACAGGGCGTGGATGCGGGTCGCGCCAGCATCGCCAGCATCCTCCACCGACCCATCAAATCCCTGGCGCAGGTCACCGATCCCGGCCAGGACCAGTTCCACCCGCGTCAGGGGGAAACTGAAGGTACCGGGCAGTTCCAAGCCATCCAGGGCAGCCAACACCGCCGATGACCCGGCCCCGACATAGATCAGGCGACCGTCGGACCCGATTCGTCCCGCAGCCGCATCCACGGCCCGGCCCAGCGCCGGCAGGGTGGCCAGACAGGCCGACACGGCCCGCGCCTGCCCGCCCCACAACGCCTCCAGAATGTCGGCCGTGGACCATTGGTCCAGCCCCTGGAAGCGTTGGCCCACCTTCTCCGTCGCGGACATGTCCTGTCTCTGGTCTTGTTAAACTGTCTACACGACCATACCAGATGATTTTTTGATCGCCAAGTAAGGCTTGGGATATTGCTATCTGGTATTTATCTGGTATCGTACCTGTCAGAGATTGGATAGAGACCAAGAGACGCCTTCATGACCTCTCCCCTGTTCCTGGGCATCGATGGTGGCGGCACGCGCTGCCGGGCGCGGCTGGCCGATGCGGGCGGGCGCACGCTGGGCGAGGGTGTGGGCGGGGCCGCCAATATCCGCCTAGGCCTGGACGTCGCCTGGGGTGCCATCATGGAGGCGGTGGATACCGCCCTGGCGCAGGCGGGATTGGGACGGGAGGTTCTGTCCAACACCTATATTGGCCTGGGTCTGGCCGGCATCACCAATGCGGCCGATCAGCAGCGGGTGGCCGACAGCGCGCCGGTGCGCTTTGCAGGCATCCTGTCCGACACGGATGCTTACACCGCCTGTCTGGGTGCCCATGCCGGGGCCGATGGCGGCATCCTGATTTCCGGCACGGGCAGTGCCGCGCAGATCATCATCAATGGTGTAGGCCGGGGCATCGGCGGCTGGGGGTTTGAGGTGTCGGACCTTGGTTCCGGCGCGTCGATGGGGCGGGAGGCGGTGCGCGCTGCCCTGCTGGGGTATGACGGGATGGGGCCGCAGACGGATTTGACCCGGGCTGTGATGGCGGCGCTGGGCGGTGATCCGCCATCGGTTGTCGCCTGGGTTGGCACGGCCCGGCCGGGCGATTATGGCACGCTGGCGCCGCTGGTGCTGGAGCATGCGCGCAAGGGCGACGTGGTGGCCGAACGGCTGGTGCGCGAACAGGCGGATTATCTGGTCATGCATATCCGCCGCCTGCTGCAACTGGGCGCGCCCGCCATCTGTTTGATGGGCGGGTTGGGTCCGGTGCTGCTGGACTGGATGGCGCCCTGGGTGCGGGATGTGCTGACGGAACCCAAGGGCGATGCCATGGCGGGCGGCGTGCTGCTGGCCATGCAGGCGGTGCCGGCATGAGCGTGACCGAACCCCTGTTCGATGGCGCGGCATTGTCCGCCGACAGCCCCCTGCCGCTTTACATGCAGCTGGCCCGGCATCTGAAACGGTTGATCAGCGACGGGACCCTGGCGGTGGAGGATGCGCTGCCCGCCGAGCGCGATCTGGCCGAAGGGTTTGCGGTGTCGCGCGTGACGGTGCGCAAGGCGGTGCAGGCGCTGGTCGATGAAGGGCTGCTGCATCAGCGCCCGCGCGCCGGCACCTTTGTGGCCAAGGCCCCGCATGTTGAACAGCCGCTGTCGGCCCTGACCGGCTTTTCGGAGGATATGCGCTCGCGCGGGCTGGAGCCGTCATCGCGCTGGCTGTCGCGCACGGTGGCCCCGGCCAGCCCGGAAGAGGCGATGGTGCTGGGCTTGGCGCTGGGGGAGAAGGTCAGCCGTCTGTGGCGTCTGCGTCTGGCCGACGATGCACCGATGGCGATCGAGCTGTCGGTGGTGCCGGCCCGCATCCTGCCGGACCCGATGCAGGTCACGGGATCGCTGTACGATGTGCTGCGCGGGTTGGGATATCCGCCGCACCGCGCCTTGCAGCGACTGTCCGCAGGCCTGCTGAATCCCGATCAGGCTGGCATCCTGCATGTGCCGGAAGGTACGCCGGCCCTGTTCATCGAACGCCGCAGCTTCCTGGAAAATGGCCGCCCGCTGGAATTCGTGCGCAGCCAGTACCGGGGCGATGCCTACGATTTCATTGTGGAGCTGAACCTGACCGCTCCGCCCAACCCGTGATGTTTTGAGACCGACCATGACCAAGCCCGACAGCACCAGCACCAAGATGGCCGTGGAAGCGGCGGAAAGTGCCGCTGCCATTCAGCGCCAGATCGAACGCTGTGGCCCCCTGTTCAGCGTTCTGGGGACCAAGCTGCGGGAGTTGAACCCGTCGCTGGTGGTCACCTGCGCGCGCGGCAGTTCCGATCATGCCGCCACCTATGGCAAGTATCTGATCGAAACCCATCTGGGCCTGCCCGTCGCGTCGGTCGGCCCGTCGGTCGTGTCGCTATACAATACCGACCTGAAGGTCGAAGGCGCCCTGTTCGTGGCCGTGTCGCAGAGCGGGCGCAGCCCCGACCTGCTGCGTCTGGCGGCGGCGGCGAAGAAGGGCGGGGCCTATGTCGTGGCCTTCGTGAATGACGAGACATCGCCGCTGGCCGAGGCTGCCGACCTGTTCATCCCGCTTTGCGCGGGGCCGGAGATCAGTGTGGCCGCCACCAAATCCTATCTGACGGCCTGCTTTGCCTTCCTGTCCATGGTGGCGGAATGGAAGGATGATAACGGTCTGCGCCAGACGGCAGGCCAGGCCCCGGCGGCCCTGACGGCGGCGGCGGAACTGGACTGGACGCCGGCCCTGCTGAACCTGACGGACAAGACCGGCCTGTACATTATCGGGCGCGGCGTGGGCACGGGCGCCATCATGGAAATGGCCCTGAAATGCAAGGAGACCTGCCGCCTGCATGCCGAGGCGTTCAGCGCGGCCGAGGTGATCCACGGGCCGTTGGCCCTGGTCGGCCCTGACTTCCCCGTGCTGGCCATCAACCAGAATGACGCAACGGCAGAGGCGACGCGCGCCGCCATCGCCCGCTGTGTGGAGCTGGGGGCCCCGGTCTTCAGCAGCGATGATGGCGTGAAGGGGGTGATCCCGCTGCCGTCGGTGCCGGCGCTGGCCCCGGAACTGGCGCCGCTGGCGGCGGTGCAGAGCTTCTACATGGCCATCCATACGGTGTCGCAGCGCCGGGGCCTGAACCCCGACGTGCCCGCCAACCTGCGCAAGGTGACGGAGACCGTGTGATGACAGGCACCCTCCTGACCGGTGCGCGGGTCTTTACCGGCACCCGAACCATTGAGGCCGATCTTTTGATCCAGGGCGAGCGTGTCGCTGCGGTTCTGCCGCCCGGTGCCATGGCCCCTGCCGGCGTTGCGGTACGGCGGCTGTCGTCCGACATGCTCCTGGCGCCCGGTTTCATCGATACACAGGTGAATGGCGGCGGCGGGGTGCTGTTCAACGACACGCCGACGCGTGAGGCGGCGCTGGCCATTGCGCGCGCCCATCGCCGGTTTGGCACCACGTCCCTGCTGCCCACCTTCATTACCGATGCGGTGGCGGGGATGCAGGCGGCGGCACTGGCGGCGGCATCGGCCAGCGGCGTTGCCGGGTCGGGTGTCATCGGCGTGCATCTGGAAGGCCCGTTCCTGACCCCTGAACGGCGCGGTGTCCATAATCTGGACCATGTGCGCCCGGCCAGCGAAAGCGATTTGGATTTCCTGGAAGGGCTGCCGGACCGGTTTGGCGCGCATGATGCCCGTGTGCTGCTGTCGCTGGCCCCGGACCGGGTGGCCCCGGCGGAGATTGCGCGGCTGGTCGCGGCGGGCGTGATCGTCGCGGGCGCGCATTCGGCGGCCAGTTTTGCCCAGACCATGGCGGCGGTGGATGCCGGCCTGACGGGCTTCACCCACCTGTTCAACGCCATGCCGCCGCTGGCCAATCGCGAACCCGGCATAGCCGGGGCCGCCCTGTCGGCGCGTGATACGGTGTGCGGCATCATCGCCGATGGGGTGCATGTGCATCCGGCCATGCTGCGTCTGGCGCTGGCGGCCAAGGGGCCGGGCGGCTTGATGCTGGTCACTGATGCCATGCCGCCGACCGGGACGGACGCAACCAGCTTCCAGCTGTATGGGCAGACTATCCATCGCCGCGAGGGTCGTCTGGTCACGGATGATGGCACCCTGGCCGGGGCCGATATCGACATGGCGCAGTCGGTGCGCAATGCCATCCGGTTGATGGGGGTGGATGTGGAGGAAGCGCTGCGCATGGCCTCGCTCTATCCCGCGCGCTTCCTGCATCTGGATCACCGTCTGGGCCGCATCCAGGCGGGATGGCAGGCGGATATCGTGCTGCTGGACAGTGCTTTGACGGTTACCGGCACCTGGGTCGCCGGGCAATGGCGGGATGCCAAGGACGGAGAGTGAGGAAGGGTGTCGCATAAGCATAGCGCATGCGACAGCGATTGTGGACAGGACCACCGATCAGGGAGCAGGGGGATGAACAAGCGTCGTTACACCGCCGAAGAGGTGGAGCAGAAGCTGGCCTTGGCCGATGCGCTGCTGAATGAAGGCTATAAGATCGTGGATATCGCCCGCGAATTGGGCGTGACCCGCGTCACCTATTACCGCTGGCGCCAGGATCAGGCGGGCGAAAAGCCGGCCATGGTGCGCCGCCTGGAACAGTTGGAGCGGGAGAATGCCGAGCTGCGTCGGCGTCTGGCGGAATTGCTGCGGGCCGGGTATCGGTCGGACACGGCGGTGGCGGCGTGAGGCCTACCCCCGCTCATGCAACCCCGCCGCCCAATCATCGCGCAGGATGGCGTAGAGGATGTGGTCGGCCCATTTGTCATTGATGCGCAGATAGGCCCGCGCATAGCCTTCCTTGGTGAAGCCGACCTTTTCCAGCACGCCGCTGCTGGCCTGGTTGGACGGCAGGCACGCCGCCTCCACCCGGTGCAGCCCCAACTGCCCGAAGGCAAAGGACAGCATCAGGCGCGCCGCCTCTGACGTGTAGCCGCGCCGGGCAAAGGGGCGGCCCACCCAATAGCCCATAGACCCCATCTGCGCCACGCCGCGCCGTACATTGGTCAGGCCGATGCCGCCCACCACCAGTTCCGTGCGCTGTTCGAAGGTCAGGAAGCTGTATGTCTCGTCATCGCGCCATTCGGCGGCCTGGCGGCGCAGGCGGCGGTTGAATGCCGTCTGGGTCAGAGCGTCGGGCGGCCAGGTTGGTTCCCAGGGCACCAGGAACTCGCGGCTGGCCTCCCGGATTTCGGCCCATTGTTTCCAGTCGCGCGGCTGTGCCGGACGGATGAAGACATTGGGGCCGTCAACGCGCAAGGGCGGGGGGCTTAACAGACCATCAGGGATCAAACGGATCATCCTGTTCCTGGCCCCCCGGTTCGCGGTTTCTTGTTGGTCGGTACTTTAAGCGTGATCGCGTCAGGCCGCCAGACGGCTTGTCACGCTGTCCAGGCTTTCCAGACCATCCAGAGGCCCCAGCGCCGTCAGGGTCGGCTTGCTGCCAAATATGCGTTCCGCACAGGCGGCGACGGCGGCCAGATCAACGGCATCCAGCTTTGCCACCGTTTCGGCGGGCGGGATGACGCGGCCATAGGTCAGCAGTTGCGAGCCCAGCTGTTCGGCCCGGTTGGTGGTGCTTTCCAGGCCCATCAGCTGACTGGCCTTCAGCTGCGCCTTGGCGCGGACCAATTCCTCGGTCGTCACGGTGCCCGCCAGCTTTCGCACCTCCTCACAGATCACGGGGATCAGTTCGGCGGTGCTGTCGGGACCGGTGCCGGCATAGATGCCGAACACGCCGCTGTCGGCCATGGACCAGTTGAAACTGTGGACCGAATAGACCAGCCCGCGCTTTTCGCGCACTTCCTGAAAAAGGCGGGACGACATGCCGCCACCCAGCAGGGTGGACATCAGCATGGCGGCATACAGGTCGGGGCTGTTGTTCGACACCCCGTCAAAGCCCAGCAGTACATGCACCTGTTCCAGGTCGCGATCCTCCCGGAACTCGCCCCCGTGATAGATGGCCTGCTCCGCCCCTGTCGCTTCCCCCGCACCGGCATAGGTGAACAGGCGGGCGGCCAGTTCCACGACCTGTTCATGGGTGATGTTGCCGGCGGCGGCCACCACCATGTTGGCAGGCACGTACCGGCCCGTCACATAATCCACCATGGCGGCGCGCGGCAGACTTTCCACCACGTCCGAGGTGCCCAGGACCGGGCGGCCCAGACGCTGTTTCGGGAAGGCGGTGGCCAGGAAATGGTCATAGACGATATCGTCGGGCGTATCCTCCGCCTGACCGATTTCCTGCAAGATCACCTGGCGTTCCTTGGCCAGCTCCCCCTCATCGAACAGCGGGTTCTGCACCATGTCGGCCAGAATACCCAGGGCCAGACCCAGATCCTCCTTCAGGACCTTGGCGTAGTAACAGGTCTGTTCGCGACTGGTATAGGCGTTCAGATGGCCGCCGACATTCTCAATCTCCGCCGAAATGGCGAAAGCGTCGCGGGTCGGCGTGCCTTTGAACAGCATATGTTCAACCAGATGCGCCACCCCGTTGGCGGCCAGCGGTTCATGCCGGCTGCCGACGCCGAACCAGACGCCGACCGATACGGTCTCGACATGGGGCATGCTGTCGGTGGCGACACGCAGGCCGTTGGGAAGGGTGGTGACGCGGGTGCCGGGGGCGGCGGGGAAGCTGTTGCTCACGTAATCTCTGATCCGTTTCAGGCTTGCGGCTGTGCGACACGGGCGCGGGCCCGCACATAGTCCTTCAATATCTGGATATCGTTGGGAAGGATATCCAGTCGTTCGGGCCGTTCGTACAGGTCGGCCAGATGGCGGGGCAAGGGCGGGCGCACACCGGTGGCCTTTTCAACGGCATCGGGGAACTTGGCCGGGTGGGCCGTGCCCATGACAATGACGGGAATGGACCTGTCCAGCCCGGCATGGCGGGCGGCGGCCACACCCACGGCACTGTGCGGATCGACCAGATAGCCAGAGCCGGCATAGGCGTCGCGCATGACATCCAGGGTCTGTTCGGTGTCGCAGCGATAACCCGCGAACAGTTCGCGCACGCGGGCCAGCTGACCCTGGCTGACTTCAAACCGGCCCGTTTCGCGGAAGCCGGCCATGCATTGGGCCACGGCGGCGCCGTCCCGGTCCATCAGATCGAACAGAAGCCGTTCGAAATTGCTGGAGACCTGAATGTCCATGGAGGGCGACAGGGTCGGCACCACACCATCGGCCTTCATCTCGCCAGAGGCAAAGAAGCGGGCCAGGATGTCATTCTCGTTGGTGCCGACGATCAGCTTTGCCACCGGCACGCCCATCTGGCGCGCGGCATAGGCGGCATAGACATTGCCGAAATTGCCGGTGGGCACGGCAAAGGCCACTTCACGATCGGGCGCGCCCATGGCGACAGATGCTGCCACGTAATAGACGATCTGGGCCATGATGCGGGCCCAGTTGATGGAATTCACCGCCGACAGGTTCAACGCATCGCGGAACGGCTGATCGTTGAACATGGCCTTCACGGCGTCCTGGCAATCATCAAACGTGCCGGCCAGGGCGACGTTATGGACGTTGGATGACAGGACCGTCGTCATCTGCCGGCGCTGCACCTCCGAGGTGCGGTTATGCGGGTGCAGGATGACAATATCGACGCGTTCGCGATCGCGGCAGGCCTCGATCGCCGCCGAACCGGTATCACCGCTGGTGGCGCCGACGATGGTGACGCGGCTGTCCTTCTTGGCCAGCAGATGGTCGAACAGCTGCCCCAGCAACTGCAACGCTACATCCTTGAAGGCCAGCGTGGGGCCGTGGAACAGCTCCATCATCCAGGCATTGCTGTCGATCTGGGTCAGCGGCACGACCGCCTTGTGCTGAAACGTGCCATAGGCGGCGTTCACCAGACGCGTGAAATCCGCCCGGTCGATGGTGCCGCCCAGGAAGGGCAGCATGACCTCGACCGCCAGTTCCGCATAGGACAGGCCACGGAAACGGCGCAGATCATCCGGTGTCAGCTTCGGCCACGCCGCCGGGACGTAAAGACCGCCGTCACGGGCCAGACCCGCCAGCAGGACATCGTCAAACGCCAGGGCGGGCGCCTGGCCGCGCGTGCTGATATAGGACACCTTTACCTCGACCCGATGCGGCATAACTCCAAGGCGCGTACCCTAGCCAGGGTGGCCACGGGCCGCAAGGGGACGGGGCCGGTCGCGTTGTGCCATTGGCTCATGCCTGCCCCGACCCGGCAGGGCACCACCAAAAGCGGTAGGCGCACTCTATTCATCTTGTCGCGGCCCTGGGCTTAGGTGGTATCGGATCAACGGTTTCCTTCGAGACCGCGAACGTTTATCTTAAATGCTTGGTAGAGTCTGAACCCAACGGTTGCATATTTATTGCGCAGACAAAGGGGAGTGCGGGGGCGATGGGGTGGACGCAGGCCTTGATGATGGGGATGGTGATGGGCCTGGGCGCCTATCTCTTCACCTATCTTATGGGCCGCTATGCCGAAAGTTCCCTGCAGTCCGGTCATGACCTGAAGCGGATTGAGGAAGTCTTGCCGCGCCGGTCCCTGCTGGAGGCGAAGTTCGACCTGCGCCGCAGCGACCGCAAGGCGCGGCTGACCCAGTTGCAATCCGAACTGGCTGAATTGCGCCGCCGTCGCTTCCTTCAGGAAAAGGCCCTGGTCGATGCACGGCGGGAGGCGAATGCGCCTGTGCGTATCGTCGGACCGGAGGGGCAGACCCTGTTGAAGTTCCGGGCCTGGATGGTGAACCGGCAGGTGCAGCAGGCCCTGACCGACCGCAAGCGTCACCCGACCCTGGACATGGAATGGGCCAATCCGCAGGTGATCGAGATTTGGGCCGATAATCTGTCTGATGCCAAGCGCGATGCGGGCCGCATCTTCCCCATGCCGTTGGGCTTTTCCCTGCTGAACATCACGCTGGAAAGTGCTGCACCCACGGCGGATGCCGCCGTTGCGGGTTGAGGGGTGTCATGACCGGTCCCATCATGCTGGTGGTGATGATCGTGGCGGTGGCCTTTGCCATGGCGCTGGAACAATCCATGCGCCGCGTCCGCGATACGCGCCGCCGCGTCACCCAACTGGTCAATAAAAAGCAGCAGCAGGTGGAACGGTTGCGCGTGGCGGGCCGTGAAAGCCTGACGCTTGGCCGGGAGGTACGCAACCAGCAGCGTACCGTGGATCACTTGATTGAGGAAATCAGCCAAGTGGAAGGCGAGTTGCTGCGGCTGGCCCACCCGGCCAACCGCACCTTCGTTCTGGATGAAAAGCGCGGGCCCGCCGATGCCGGCTGGCATGTGACGGTGGAGGCGCCGACCGTTTCCGTCGGTCGCCATGGCCCGCCCTGGGAGGGACAGCGCCGGTTCCGCGTCTGGGCGCCCGACGAACATGCAGCCCGCGCCAAGGTGGAAAAGCGCTACGGCATGGACCAGGGCTATTCCATCATCGCCGTATTCCCCGCCCCGCCGCCGGTCGCCAACCGTAATGGCGATCCGGCGATGGTGTAACCAGTATCGTTCCCTCAAACGCCGGGCGCTGCCATCCGGCAGCTTGGTGTCATCCCGCCGCCTTCGCCTCCAGCACGGCCTGCTTCAACAGAGGCAGGCGGTCATTGCCGAACACCATCTCGGTGCCATTGACGACAAAGCTGGGCACCCCGAAGCAGCCGGCGGCCACGGCGGCTTCGACATAGGTGCCCTGGATGCGGGCCGTCTCTGGATCGTCCAGCATCGGCTGGAACAGGTGCGGTTCGATGCCCGCCGTGTCGTTGGCGATCTTGATGCACAACGTGTCATCAGCCGGGCTGACCCCATCCACGAAGATGGCCTTCATCAGGGCGCGGGCAAAGACCTGCCCCGCGTCGAACCGGCGGGCGGCCACACAGGCCAGCGCCAGACGCGGCGGGTTCGGCATCACGACATCCTTATAATCGCGCAGCGGCACGCCATAGAGCTTGGCAAAGCGCGCGAGATCGGTGCGGCGATAATCGGGGCGGAACTGCCCGGAATGCGGCACGGCCTGTTCAATGTCGTAGCCGGCAGCCTTGATGATGGCGCGGGCCGACACGGGATACCAGTCCACCCGGCAGCCGGTTTCGATCTGCAGCTTCATCATCTGCGTCCCGGCCAGATAGGCATAGGGGCTGGCGGGCGAGAAATAGAAATCGACGGTGACGGGACCGGGCATGGCGGCCTTCATTTCCTGGGCTGACGGGACGGGTACGTGGCGCAAAGCCTTGCCAGCCTCGGGCCGCCCTTGCAAGGGGGATGCGGGCAGCCGCCACAGCTTTGACCGGAAAAGGGGAATTGCCGGCCCGAAAATCCCGTATTGCCAGGGCCCGCCCCTTTGGGGCATTGTGCGCCCCCGCGCATGGTGGGGGCCTGTAGCTCAATGGTTAGAGCCGGCCGCTCATAACGGTCTGGTTGGGGGTTCAAGTCCCTCCGGGCCCACCAGATCTGAAAGGCCGTCGGCATCTTGATGCCGGCGGCCTTTCTGCTTTCTGCCCTATTTCCGCATCCCTGATATGGCTCTGCATGCCTTTTTGTATACGAAGTTGGGGTTGTTATACCCGTATCGCGGGAAGCTGCCTGCTTCGGGGGTTTTAGCACCTTTGGGCGATAGATCGAGGAAAGTGCTTTCCCGGTCCGCCATCCGCGCACCGCATCGCCGCGTCCACACCGATTTTCCAACGCTTGTTACAAAAAAATTGCTCGACCAGACGATTTGGTCTTGCCGTCATGCATACACAGAACGTATAGAATTTATACACAACAAGCGATGGCGCCGGATGGATCAGGGGTTTTGCGGATAATTTCTCTTCCGCCCCCGATGTTTCGAGACCGGGTGCCGCACAGGACAGGGCCGGCCTTAACGGCCCTTCAAGGGGAGGTTCGAGATGTCTATGCGTGCGCAATTGTCGTGGCGTCCGTCCTTGCTGGCCGTGGGCCTGGCGCTGCTTTCGGGTGTGCTGCCGGCGGGCGCGCAGGAGAAGAAGGCGGATGCCGGCCCCATGCTGGACGAGATCGTGGTGGTCAGCCAGAAGCGTGCGGGTGCCGTGGATGTGCAGGCCGTGTCGGTCGCCATCACCGCCTTCGACGCCAACGCCATCGAGAAAAGCTTTGCCACCGATCTGGTGGATGTGGGCCGCATGGCGCCCAACATCCAGCTGAACCAGTCGGGTACCTTTGGCGGCTTCTCCAACTTCTTCATCCGCGGCATCGGGTCGTCCAATACGATCCGCACCGTGGACCCGGCTGTCGGCACCTTCGTTGACGGCATCTATATCGGCTTCGGCCCCGCCTCCATGCAGGACACGTTCGACATCGCCTCGGTCGAGGTGCTGCGCGGGCCGCAGGGCACGCTGTTCGGCAAGAATGTGACGGGTGGTGCCGTTTCCGTGATGTCCACCCGTCCGACCGGGGAACTGGGTGCCGATATCAAGGTCACCTATGGCAATTATGACCGCATGGACGTGTCGGCGGCGGTGCAGTTCCCCATCATCGAGGGTGAGCTGGCCGGCAAGATCGCCGCCATGTCGAAAAGCCGCGACGGCTATTTCAAGAACCTGACCACGGGCCGGACCAAGCCCGATGTCGATACCTCCATCATCCGCCCGACCTTCCGCTGGACACCCAATGAGGTGCTGACCGTCGATCTGATCGGTGAATATTACCGGGACAAGGGCGGGTCATCGGCGTCGCAGAACCGGGACAGCCGGGTCAATCCGCGCATGCTGCTGGTCAATGGCCAGCTGGTGGCCTCGCCCGCGACCGTGCAGCGCGTGTTCGGCTATACCCCGCCCACGGACAAGTATGACATCAACCATAATGACCAGGGATATGTCGACACGACGGCGGGTCATGGCATCATCGATGCCAGCCTGGACCTGGGCCATGGGATCGTCTCGCTGGTCACCGGCTATCGCGAGGTGAAGTTCAACTCCTCCACCGATTTTGATGGCTCACCCTATGTGGTGTTCGAATTCCCGGACAACCGGGAGCGTCAGCACCAATATTCGGGCGAGCTGCGCTATGCGTCCAACTTCTCCGATACGGTGGAGTTCACGGCGGGCCTCTATTACTTCACGCAGGAAATGTACATTGCCGAACGCCGCGCGGCCTATGCCAGCGGTCCGGCAACCGCCCCCGTCATTTCCCGCACGGTCGGCATCGCCAAGACCGATGACAGTTCCTATGCTGTGTTCGGCCAGGGCTCGGTGAAGTTCACCGATCAGCTGTCGCTGATCCTGGGTGGGCGCTATACGGTGGAGAAGAAGGAGATCGAGCTTTGCCCCTTCAACGCCGCCCTCTATACCAGCCTGAATTTCAACGCCTGTCCCGTGGCGCGTCTGAACGGCGATGACAAGTGGAACAGCTTCTCGCCCAAGGTCGGCCTGGACTATAAGGTCGATGATGATGTGCTGCTCTATGCGTCCTGGACCAAGGGCTTCCGCTCCGGCTCCTTCAATGCCCGCGCCACCAATGCCGCCGTGCTGGGACCGGTGGATCAGGAGACCGTGTCCTCCTATGAGGCGGGTATGAAGAGTGAGCTGATGGGAAGGCGTCTGCGGCTGAACACGGCGGCCTTCTTGTCGGATTACACCAATATCCAGCGCACCGTGTCCGATACGGTCATCGTCAATGGCCTGCCGACGGTGACGCAGGTGCCGCGCAACGCGGCATCGGCCACCATCTGGGGTCTGGAACTGGAAGGCTCCTTCCTGGTCACCGATGCCCTGACGCTGGATGCCTCGCTGGGCTACACCAATGCCGGTTATGACAGCTTCGCCAATATCGATACGAACCGGAACGGCGTGTATGAGCCGGCCATTGATGGTCCCATCGCCAAGGATCTGAAGTTCGAGCGCGTGCCGAAATGGCAGTATGCTGTGTCGGCCAGCTATGAGGTGCCGGTCTCGGACACGTCCTCGCTGCGCTTCCGCACCTCCTATACCTGGGTGGATGATCAGTTCATCGACACGCTGAACAGCCCGTCGCTGGCGCTGAAATCCTATGGTCTGTGGGATGCGTCGGTCAGCTACTCCCTCAATGACAGCTACACCGTGTCCCTGTTCGGGCGTAACCTGAACGATGCTGAATATTATGATTTCGGCTTTGACGGCGGCACGCACCGCGCCGTCTGGGGCGGCACACCGCGCACCTATGGCGTGGAACTGTCGGCGAAGTTCTGAGGGTAAACAGCGCCCCTCGCCCACGATAGTGGGAGAGGGAGGGGCCCATCGCTGTGAAGCGATGGGAGGGTGAGGGAGCGGCGGTGCAAAGCTTGGTCCCCCTCACCCTCCCACCCGCGCAGAACGCGGGCGAGCCCCTCCCTCCCCCTCAAGGGGGAGGGGTGACATGAGAGGAAACACCCATGGCAACGACCCTGACCCTGGAACAGCGCATTGCACGGCTGGAGGCGCGGGCCGAGATCAATGATCTGGTGGCCCGGTACGGTCTGACGGTCGATGACCGCGATCTCGATGGGCTGGCCGACCTGTTCACCGAGGATGGCGCCTTCCGGTCCAAGGATGGGGTGCTGGATGCGCGGGGCCGGGCGGCGGTGATCGAGCAGTATCGCGGGCGGTTCGCGGCCCTGGGTCCGTGCAACCATTTCACCCATGACAAGATCATCGCCTTTGACGATGCCGACCCGGACCGGGCCACGGGCATCGTCACCTCGCATGCCGAGGTCTGGCGCAATGGTCAGGCCATGCTGACGGCCCTGCGCTACCAGGATGAGTATCGGCGCGGGAGCGATGGCAAATGGCGCTTCGCCGACCGTCTGCTGACCTTCTTCTATTATCTGCCCGTGACGGAATATGCCGAGGCGCTGGGCGATCCGTTGCGCCAGCGCGCCTATGGCGACCGCCGCCCGGCCGATTTCCCGGAGGCGCTGCCGACCTGGCGGCTGTATCACCAGCAGGGGGGGAATGCCGACTGATGACCCACAGCCTGATGTCCGGCATCGAAACGCCCGAAACCAAGGCCGCCGCCCGGCTCGTGCCGCGTGACGGGCTTTACGCCTGGTATGTCACGATCCTGCTGACGGTCGCCTATGCGGTCGCCTTCGTGGATCGGCAGATCCTCAATCTGCTGGTGGAGCCGATCAAGGGGCAGTTCACCCTGTCGGACACGCAGATCAGCCTGTTGCAGGGCCTGTCCTTCACATTGGCCTATGTGTTGATGGGGCCATTGTTCGGGCGGTGGACGGATATCGGCAATCGCCGCACCATCATCTGGACCGGGGTCACCATCTGGTCGGTCTTCACCATCTTCTGCGGCCTGTCCCAGACCTATTGGCAGCTGTTCGGGGCGCGGATGGGCGTAGGCGGGGCGGAGGCGTGCCTGATGCCGGCGGCATGGTCGCTGCTGTCCGATTATTTCAGCAAGGACAAGCTGCCGCGCGCCATGAGCATCTTTCTCATGGGGCCATATCTGGGCGGCGGATTGGCGTTGATCTTCGGCGGGCTGGTCATACAGCAGCTGGGCCATGTCGGGCCGGTGGATGCCGGTCCTTTCGGCCTGCTGGCGCCGTGGCATCTGGCCTTCATCGTGGTGGGCGGGCCGGGGCTGCTGCTGGCGGCCCTGATGCTGACGGTGCGGGAACCGCCACGGGCCAAGGTAGCGGGGCAGGCGGAGCAGGAACGGTTCACGCTGGCACAGATCTGGCAGTTTCTGAGTGAACGGCGGGCCTTCTATGGCGCGTTCTATGGCGGCATGTCGCTGCATGTCATCGCGCTTTATGCCTTTCCCGCCTGGATACCCAGTTTCCTGATCCGGCATTACGGGGTGTCCATGGCCTCGGTCGGGCTTGAATATGGGGCCTCGGTTCTGATTGCCGGGTCGCTGGGCGTGTGGTGCGGGCCTTATGTCGCGAAATTCCTGGCCGCGCGCGGCTATGTTGATGCCGCCTTCCGCACGCCAGCCCTGACCACGCTGGGCGTGGTGCCGTTCGCGGTGCTGTTGCCCTTTTGCCCGACCTATGAGCTGGCGCTGGCGGCGGCGGTGGGGGTGACCTTCTTCTATACGCTGCCCATGGCCATGGCGGCGTCCTCCATCCAGATGGTAACGCCCAACCGCATGCGCGGGGTCGTTTCCTCCCTCTATGTCTTCACGGTTTCCATCGTGGGCCTGGGGTTGGCCCCCACCTTCATCGCGCTGATCACCGACCGGTTGTTTGGTGATCCGGGCATGGTGGGCTGGTCGCTGGCCCTGGTCTGTTCGGTGTCCAGCATCGGCGCCTCGATCCTGATGCTGCGCGGTCTGGGCGCGTTTCGCGCGGCCCTGGCCGAAGGGGAGAAGGTGTCGTGAAAGTTCTTGTCTTCGGTGCCACGGGGGATCAGGGCGAGGCGCAGCTGCGTCGACTGATCGCTGCCGGCCACACGCCCGTTGCCGTCGCGCGCGACCCGTCGAAACTGGGTGTTGCCGGTGTGGACAGCGTGGCGGCGGATTACCGCGACCCCGACAGTCTGGCTCGCGCCCTGGACGGGGTGGACGCGCTGTTTATCACTATGCCGTCCACATCGTTCCAGGCGGCAGACCCCCTGATCCGTGCCGTGGAGGCTATTGGCAAGGCCGCAGCGCGGCAGGGGCTGCGCATGGCTGTCTTCAACAGCTCCATGATCATCAAGGATGAGAAGCGGGGTTTCGCCGCCCATGATGCCCGCTGGGAGATGCGCGAAAGGCTGCGCGACAGCGGCGTGCCGACCGTATCCATCCAGCCCGTGATCTATCTGGATAATCTGCTGCGGGCCTGGGCACGGCAGCACATCCTGGAGGAAGGGCGCATTTTCTATCCCCATCATCCCGAACTGGATGTCTGCTGGATCTGTCAGGATGATGTGTCGGACCTGATGATCGCCGCATTGGACCGGCCGCATCTGTCGGGCCGTGCCTATAATGTCGGCGGGGCGGAGGCGATCCGGGGGCCGGATCTGGCCCGGCGGCTGGGTGTTGTGCTGGGCCGGTCCCTGCGGTTCGACCCGCGCCCGATTCCGGATTTCTGCGAGGCCATGGCCGGCGTGTTCAAGGATGTGACCACGCTTGACCGTGACCGCCTGACCGGCGAACTGCGCCGCATCTATGAATGGTACAATTTCGGGGAAGAGAAGCCCTTCTCCGTGGATATGGCGCCGATCCTGGCCGATCTGCCTGTGACGCTGACGCGGTTGGAGGATTGGGCCGTACGTCAGGACTGGCACGCCTGATCCATCCTCTTTCCTCTCCCACCCCGCCCTTGTTAATCTGGATAGGTAGGCAGCGGCGTCCAGGCCGGCATAGAGTGCCGGCACCGGGTGGGGAGGGGTGGGTATGATCCTGATTGTCGAGGATAGCGAGGAACAGCGCATCATCCTGTCGGCCATCATCGCCCATTCCAACCTGGGCCCCAGCCAGACCGTTGGAAGTGCCGAGGAAGCGTTGCAGGCGTTGGAGATTGACAGGATAGAGGGGCCCGCAGCCGATGTGCGCGCCATCCTGATGGATATCATGCTGCCCGGCATGGACGGGATAAGCGCTGCTGTCCGGATAAAGGCCAATCCGCGTCTGGCGCCGATCCCCCTGATCGTGATTTCGGCGCTTGAAGAAAGCGAAAGCCTGGCCGCCGCCTTTGCCGCCGGGGCCGCCGACTATATTGTGAAGCCGGTGCAGCCCGTGGCATTGGCCGCCCGGCTGCGCACCACCCTGCGCCCGCCGGCAGGAACACGGCTCAAATCGGTGGATTGTCGACAGGCGCTGGACGGGATTTTCGTGTCTGGCGTGCGCCTGGATGTTTCCATCGCCGACTGGCCGGAACTGAAGCTGGAACTGGGCCAGCATGGGGCCGACGAGATCCGGGAAAAGCTGATCGAGGCTTTTTCATCCGTCCATGAGCGGGCCGACAAATGGGTCTGCCGGGCGGGAGAGGGCGGCTTCTCCCTGCTGGTGGCGGGGGCGGAGAATGGCGGCGGCCTGTTGCAACTGGCTGAGGAGATCGCCTGCGACATGCCCTGGCCGGAAGTGCGCGTGACCCTTTGCCCCGTGGGGGCGGCATGAGCCCGGACGATATCGGCAAGACTGTCGCGGCCCTGGTTTCCCGCCTGCCCACCGGTGCGGCCCGCCTGCTCTATGGCGAACTGGCCGGGGCGGGGGAGGCGAATGCCAAGGTCGCCGTTGTCCGCCGCGCCCTGGTGGAACGGATCAACGCCTCACGCCAGCAGCATGGACGCCGGCTGTTCACGCAGCTGTTCGAGCCGTTCATCACGGCGGACATGGAAATGCTGCGCCCCGGCCATTCCGGCATCGGGGTGCTGCACACGGTCGATATCGGTGCCGTCTGGACCCAGGCGGCGGCGGGTCCGCTGGCCAAGCTGGCGGCGGAGATCGAGGCGAAACTACCCTCACTGGTGGCCGAACGACCGCTGGATCTGGTGCTGTCTTTGCCGGAAATTCAGGGATTGCAGGAACAGGCCCGTAGAGGGGTGCTGGAATGGCTGACCGGCGATGCGGCCCGGCTGCACAAGGTGCTGGCAGCACTGAACAACTGGCGGGCTGCGGAGCTGCGCCGGATGGGGGCGGATTTCACGCCGCGTTCCCTGACCACCGAAGACCTGATCACCCTGCGCGGCGCCCTGATCCATGGCGCCTCCCTGCGGCCCATCGCGCAGGCGGTGCTGGCCGACAGCGGGTCGGCGGAAACCATGGTGGAACTGGCCGGCAGCTTCGCGCTCCACCCGATCCAGTCGCTGACCACGCCGGAGGCGCGCATGGCGGCCTATCTGGTGCCGCTTTCGCTGCTGCACCGGCGGCGCGCCTATCGCTCCGTCGTGCCGTTCCTGCTGGATGGCTCGCCTGCGGTGCAGGCCCGCATTCTGGAGGCGATGGACAGCCATTTCGCCCGCATCTGTGCCCGGATCGGCAAGGAGGCGGGGATGCTGGCCGGTGCCGGACAGCCCATCAAGGGGCCGCTGGCCGCCACCACCCTGCGCCGGCTGGTGCTGGGGGAGGAATTGGGCCACCTGGATGCCATCCTCAGCATCTATGAAGAGTTTGAGATTCTGGACGATCCGCGCCTGGGTGCCCAGGCGCGCGATTACATGGACCAGATGGTGAAGGCGGTGGAGCGCACCCTCTACCCGGCCCTGATCGACCGCTGTATCGCGGCGGGCCGTGCAGTGGAACGCGCGCTGCCCGATCAGGATGCGCTGGAATGGGCGCTGGGCCTGTGTGTGCGCTGGCGGACGGTCATTGGCCGTGTCATGCATTGGGGCACGGGGCACAGCAATTTCAAGGAACAGGTGTTGGAGCTGGCCAAGGCGGGTTTCCAATCGGCCCTGTCGGACCCGCGTGCCCTGTCCCCGTCCGACCGGCTGGGTCAGGCGGTGCGCATGCTGCAAATCTCCAAACCGCTGGGCGGCGGGGCGGAGGGATGGATCACCCTGCTGGACAAGGGCCTGGTCCGCACTGTCAGCGACCGGTTGCGGCAGGAGGACCCCCTGCGCGATGGCGAGCGCGATCTGGCCGCCGCCCTGATGGTGCTGGTGCGTGACGAACTGCGCCGTACACGCCATTGGCGTGATACGGGGCTGGTCGCGCTTGACGAGCTGGCGCTGGCGGCGGGGCTTTGACGCCCTGCCGGATTAGGTCTTTCGGCAGGGTTTCCGCCTATCGAAATTGCGCTATTTCCAAATAGTTTCAATTTTACCTATTCTTCTGGATACGCATCCTGCGGTGGTCCTTGACGGTCCAATCCCGTAGAGATGGCGATACACGAAGAGTTCATTTTATTCCTTCCTGTTCAAAAGGTTAGTGCCTATCCGAAAGGCTCGGGTTTCTTCTCCTTTCCCGCCGTTTTCCCCCATCGACCAAGGTTTCCCCGCATGTCCCAGACGATCATTCCCGTCATCCTGTCCGGTGGCAGCGGTACGCGGTTGTGGCCGCTGTCGCGTGAACAATATCCCAAGCAGTTCCTGCCACTGGCCGGCAGCCGCAGCCTGTTGCAGCAGACGGTGGAACGCTGTCTGGCCGCCGGTCTGGGCACGCCGATCCTGGTGGGGGCGGAGGCGCACCGTTTCGTGCTGGCCGAGCAGTTCCGCGATATGGGCGTCACCCCGCGCGCCCTGGTTCTGGAACCCGCTGCGCGCAACACGGCACCCGCCATCGCCGCAGCCACCCTGCTGGCGCGGGAGATTGACCCGGATGCGCTGCTGTTGGTCCTGCCCGCCGATCATGTGATCCGGGATGGGGCGGCCTGGGCGGCGGCCGTGCAGGTTGCGGCCCAGGCGGCGGCGCAGGGTCATCTGGTAACCTTCGGCATCAAAGCGGAAACGCCGGAGACGGGTTTCGGCTGGATCCGGCCCGGTGCCGCGCTGGACGGGATCGAGGGTGCCTTCAAGGTGGACCGTTTCGTTGAGAAACCGGCCCTGCCCAAGGCGGAGGAATTGCTGCGCGAAGGCTGTTCTTGGAACAGCGGCATGTTTCTGTTCGCGGCATCCGCCATGCTGGAGGAACTGACGCGGTTTGAGCCGGCCTTGCTGTCGGCGGTGGCGGCGTCGGTCGCGGGCCGGGCCAGCGATCTGGATTTCGTGCGTCTGGCCGCCGATGCCTTCAAATCCGCCCCGTCGGTCAGCATCGATGACGCCATCTTTGCCCGCACCGAACGCGCCGCCACCGTGCCCTGCTCCATTGGCTGGTCCGATGTCGGGTCTTGGTCGGCGCTGCATGAGGTGGTGGAGAAGGACGGGGACGGCAATGCCACGCGTGGCGATGTCATCCTGCGCAATTGCCAAGGGTCCTATGTTCGCACCGATGGGGTGCTGACGGCGGTCCTGGGCCTGTCGGATGTGGTGGTGGTCGCAACGTCCGACGCCATCCTGGTGGCGCACAAGGATGCGGTGCAGGATGTGAAGGGCGTGGTGCACAAGCTGAAGGCCGATAACCGCAAGGAGGCCGAAAGCCGCCCCCGCGTCTATCGCCCCTGGGGCTATTACCAGTCGGTGCATGCCGGCGACCGGTTCCAGGTCAAGCGCATTACCGTCAAGCCCGGCCACAAACTATCGCTGCAAAAGCATTTCCACCGCGCCGAACATTGGATCGTGGTGAATGGCACGGCCTTGGTCACCCGCGATGGCGAGGAGATCCTGGTGCGGGAGAACGAGTCCATCTATCTGCCGCTGGGCGCTGTTCACCGGCTGGAAAATCCCGGCAAGGTGCCGCTGAACCTGATCGAGGTGCAGTCGGGTTCGTATCTGGGCGAGGATGATATCGTGCGCCTGGAGGATACGTATGGGCGGGCGTGAAGAACCTCCGGGGTTACCGCCCGAAGTGCCGCTTCATCACCGCTTCCGCCGGCTTGCCCTGCAAGGTGAAGTCAGTGTCCTGCGGGCCGCCAGCGTCGGGATCGCTGAACCAGCGCCAGAGCAGGACATCGCGCAGCCCGTGGCGGTCAAGGGCGGTCAGCCAGTGATCCAGCACGCGGGCCTGCAAATCCACATCGGGATGGGCGTCGCGCTCTTCCGGGCTTTCCCAGGGTTTGGCCTGTCCGCCAACCGCGCTGCGCAGGCCCAATTCGCCGATCCAGAGCGGGCCTTGGCGGGCGAGATTGGCGGCCAGGGTGTCGATGCGGCCCGCCATTCCGGCATCATCATCGCCCAGCGGCGGGTAGAGGCTGATGGACGGGATGTCCAGCAGGGTGCGAAAGGGCAGGCGGTCCAACTCGCCATCCCAATGCGCGACATA
This sequence comes from alpha proteobacterium AAP38, assembly GCA_001296005.1. Lineage (GTDB taxonomy): Bacteria > Pseudomonadota > Alphaproteobacteria > Azospirillales > Azospirillaceae > Niveispirillum. The sequence goes on from LJHR01000024.1 coordinate 57,943, forward strand.
GGTCAGGGTTCCCCGGAACCGGCCCCGCACATCGGCAATGATGCCCGCCCAGGCGGGATCGCCGCTGACGCCGCGCAGTTCGGTACCCAGGGCCAGCGCGTCGGCCCCTTCTTCCTGTGCCAGACCGGCAAGGTCGAGAAGCAGCGCGCGGTAGCGGCGCAGCCATTCTGCCTGATCGGCAGCATCACTGAATTCAATGGCCCCGGCCCAGGTCTGCGGCACCCAGACATGGGGCTTCAACAGGACCTTCAGGCCCAGGCCGCGCGCCCGCCGGATGCCGGCGCGCAGTTGATCCAGGCTGACGGCGTCGCCCAGCACGATCTTCGGATCGGCGGGGGCCGACTGCCACAGGAACGGGATCAGGGAAACGGCATTGCCGCCCAGACCGCGCAGATGGCGCAGGGAGCGTTCGCAGGCAGGGGAACCCAGCGGCGCGTCGGGCGTTGCGATCAGGTTCACACCCCGCCAGGGCGGCGCACCGGCACCCGTGCACGCCGCCGGCAGCAGGCCCAGCCCCGCCAGACCCGCCCCCAGTTTCAGAATGCCGCGCCGCGAGGCGTATCGTTCCCGCCGCAATCCGCAACCCTCCGCCCTTTCACCGCCGGACGCCATCGGGCACCGGCCACGGCCCCCTGTCAATGGTAAGCCCCATGCGCCACGCCCTGATCGCCGCCTTGTTCACTGCAACCGCCCTGGTCGCCCCGGCCCTGGCCGCCGATCCGGCCAAACCCGACACACGCAGCGTCACGCTGCGCGACCTGGGCTATCCGGACGGGGTCACCCTGTCCGGCATCTCCGCCCGGCAGGATATCTTCTTCCCGCTGCCGGCCTGGGTTCCGACCGACAATCTGAAGCTGGAAGCCAAGCTGATCGGGACGCTGGCCGAGGGGCAGCGAGCATCAGTGCAGGTGCAGGTTGATGATAACCCGCGTTGGACCGGCGGGTTGAGCCAGACTTACAAGGATTATGCCCTGTCCATGTCCCTGTCGCGGCCCGATATCCGGCAGGGATTCGCCAAGGCCAGCATCATCTGGGGTGCGCAATGGACCGATAATCGCTGTGTCGATCAGCGGTTGCCCGGTGGCTTCGTCACCCTGTCGCCCGACAGTGCCGTGACCTACAGCATCGATCCGGCAAAGATCGACAGCGTCCGGGCCGCATGGTCGGCGCTGGGGCCGCGTGTCAGCATCTTCGTGTCGGCGGAAGGGTTGAGCGCCACGCAGTTTCAGGCCGTAACCCGTCTGGCCGCGACCCTGATCCGTGAAGGACGCCGCGTCCATATCATCCGTATTCCGTCGGGCAAGGCTGCTGCTGCCGATCCCAATGCCCCGAAGATCGACCTGCCGCCGCCCCCGCCCCTGCCGACCCAGGCGGAGATGGATACCGGTAGTGTCTTCGTGGCATCCAGGGCTGAGATCGAGAGCTTCATCGGTTTCATGAAGTCCAAGGCTGGTGGACAAGCTGATTACGCGCTGGATACCTATGGTGGTGCGGATATCGGGCTGTTGAAGGGCATGGGGGCCCCGTCCATCGCACTTCTGGATGGGATTGATGGCGAGAAGGTCCGCTTCTTGACCGATGGCTGGTCGCCCCTGGCCGATATGACCGCCAATGCCATCAACGCCGCCAAGCCGCAGCCGGCCAGCCTGATCGGCAATGACGGCATTCCCTTTGCCGCCCTGGGTCTAGGCCAGGGGGTGCAGGAGCTGGTGGACCGGGCGGAATGGCCGCTGCGTCTGGATTATGCCCAGGTGCCGCAGGGACAGCGCCCGGCGGCGCTGGAGATCGAGCTGGCGCCCGGCAGCACCATGGGCGACAAGCCGCAACTGCTGCATGTCTTCGTCAACAACACCCTGCTGCGCAGCGTTTCCTTGCCCGATGGCGGCAAGGTGCAGCGCATTTCGGTGCCGCTGCCCGATGGTCTTCTGGGCCGGTCGAACGCCATCCGCATCGTGTTGCAGCGGCAGGCGTCGGGCGGGGATTGCCGGGAGGCGCCGCTGGCCAGCCCGGCGCAGATCCTGCCCGGCAGCCGCGTCACCCTGACGCCCGACAGCACCAAGCCTGCTGATTTCTACGCCTTGTCGCCGTCCATGGCCAAGGGTGCGACCCTGGTGGTAACGCCGGATCAGTTGAAGGATGTAGCGGCGGTGAACCTTGCCGCCCGTATCGTGGCCGATCTGGTGCCGGCCCAGGCCCCGCTGTCGGTGATCGTGGGCGATGGCAATGTCAAGCCCGCCACGCCGTTCATCCAGCTGCCGGGCGCCAGCCTTCCGGGTAAGCCCGACCTGCCTGTGCGCCTGGATGGCGGGGCGGTGACGGTCAAGGACCGGTCGGGCCAGACCCTGCTGGACGTCACGGGCACCCATGGCCTGATGACGGCGCAGCTGGCCGCCCTGGACGGTACGCCGGGCCTGTCGCTGGCGACCAGTGATGGCCGCATTTCACCCCTGATGCCGCGTCTGGCCTTTGACAAGGGCAATGTCGCCTTTGCCGATGATACTGGCGTGCTGATGGCCTTTGACACGGTGCGCGACCGCGCCGTGCGGGTCGTGGTGGCCGATGATGCCGGCTGGGCCGACTGGCTGGACCGGTTCCGCATCGTGCTGGTGCTGGGTGCCTGGGGTCTGTTGACCCTGGTCGGCGTCGGCGCGCTTCGCCGCTGGTACCGCAACCGCGCGCCGAAGGCTTGATCCGGCATGGCCCCCATTCCACCCTCTGCCACCCCCACCAGCGGCGACATTGTCCCCCCCATTGGCGAGCTTTTGCTGGCCAAGGGGTTGATGACCGTGGCGCAGGTGGAACGGGCGCTGGAACTGCAACGGCAATGGAAGGTGCCGTTCGGTGATGTCGTCATTTCCCAGGGCATGGTGAAAGCACGCGAATTCTACCGCACGCTGGCCGACCGTTTCCGCCTGCCCTTCATCGACATGATGGCCGAACGGCCGGAGGACGGGCTGGCGGACAAAAGCCGGGTGGATGAGTATAGCCGCCTGCTGCTGCTGCCTTGGAAAAAGGAAGGTGACATTGTCACTGTGGCGACCGCGGATCCGGGGCCGAAGGCCATGCTGTTCGCGCGCCAGACCTATGGTCCCAAGACCCGGATGGTGGTGACGTCGAAATTCGACATCGTCTGGACTTTGCAGCGCCTGTTCGAGGATGAGTTCAACCATCTGGCCGTCCACGCGCTGGCCGACATGGACCCGACCAGTTCGGCCCGGACCGTGGTGACGCCAGGCCAGATGCTGTTCCTTTATGGTTTGCTGTCGGTCTTCCTGCTTGGTCTGGCCTTCGCACCCATCGGTACGCTGATCACGGCCAATGTCATCATGGCCTTGTTCTATCTTGGCAATTTCTTCCTGAAGACCATCCTGGTCTGGTTCGGGTCGGATGCCAAACAGGTGGATCGCAAGGTGACGGATGCAGAGGTCGCGGCCCTGCATGATGATGACCTGCCCACCTTCACCGTCCTGGTGCCCATGTACAAGGAGCCGGAGGTGCTGCCCATCCTGGCGGCGGCGCTGCGGCGGCTGGACTATCCCATCGCCAAGCTGGATATCAAGCTGGTGCTGGAAGCCGGCGACCATGAGACGATCAATGCCGCCAAGTCGCTGGGCCTAGAAGGTATTTTCGAGATCATCCGCGTGCCGCCAACCAAGCCGCAGACCAAGCCCAAGGCCTGTAACTATGCCCTGCGCTTTGCCCGTGGCGAATATCTGGTGATCTTCGATGCGGAGGATCAGCCGGAGCCGGACCAGCTGAAAAAGGTGGTCGTCGCCTTCCGCAAGGCCTCGCCCAATACCGCCTGCATCCAGTGCCGTCTGAACTATTTCAATGCCAATGAGAATTGGCTGACGCGGATGTTCACGCTGGATTACTCGCTTTGGTTCGATTTCATGCTGGGCGGGCTGGAGCGGCTGAATATTCCGATTCCGTTGGGCGGCACGTCGAACCATTTCCGCATGGATGTGCTGACCAAGCTCCACGCCTGGGACCCGTTCAACGTGACGGAGGATGCCGACCTGGGCGTGCGCCTGACGCAGAAGGGCTATCGGGTCGGTGTCGTGAACTCGACCACGTTCGAGGAGGCGAATGTCTCCATCCCCAACTGGGTGCGGCAGCGGTCACGCTGGATCAAGGGCTATATGCAGACCTATCTGGTGCACATGCGCGACCCGATCCACCTGTACAAGTCGGTGGGGGCGGGCGGCTTCTGGGGGTTCCAGTTCTTCATCGGCGGCACCATGCTGTCGGGCCTGCTGAACCCCATCTTCTGGGGCTTCTACCTGATCTGGTTGCTGATCGGCGGGACCTGGCTGGACCCGCTGTTCCCCACGGCGCTGTTGTACCTGTCCTTGTTCAACCTGCTGGCCGGCAATGGGCTGTTCACCTACATCTCCATCATCGCACCGGTAAAGCGCGGCTGGACCAATCTGGCGCCCTGGGGCCTGACGGTCATCGGCTATTGGGCGCTGATGTCGGTGGCCGCCTATAAGGCGCTGTGGCAGCTGGTGAAGAACCCGTTCTATTGGGAGAAGACGCAGCACGGCCTGTCGCAGACCACCAAGCAGGAAGTGGCCAAGGCGCTGGCCAGCATGGGGCAGTCATCATGAGTGCCGTTGCCCATGCCAGCCGCCCCTATGTGACACCGCAACTGGACAAGCGTGGGGCGCGGTCGGTTCCGCGCTGGCTGTTCGCGGTGTCGCTGGCCCTGCTGCTGCCACTGATCGGGTTCGTGGCGTCCTGGCCGATGCAGGGGGGCTGGCTGGGTCCGGCCATGGCCGACCGCTGGACCCGCGCCCTGCTGGCCACCGCTGATGTCGGGGCGTTTCGTGACCTGACGGGCACGGCCTATCCGGTCCTGCCATTGACCTTCGACATGGGCATCGCCCTGATCCCCGGCCTGGGTGGGGTGCCGGCACCGCTGGTTGTCAATGTCCTGATCCTGTCCATCGCGGCTTCTCTGTGGGTGCGCATGCTGGTGGCGGGCGGGCACAGGGTGGTGCCGTCGCTGGTGACGGCGGGGCTGCTGGCCTGCGCGCCGTCCCTGGCGCTGACGGTGGCGGCGGGCGGGGCGGCGCCGCTGGGCGTGCTGGCCTTTACCGTTGCCGTCTCCTCTTCCCTGCGGCTGGTGCGGCGGGGAGAGGTGAATGCCATGATCGCGCTGGGCGTGTCGCTGGCCTGTCTGGCGCTGTCGGATGCGGCGGGTGCCTATATCGTACTGGCGGCTGTGCCCTTCATCGCCGTGATGCTGCCGGCGCGCATGGTGGCGACATCGGCGTCGGGCAGCTTGCTGGTGGTGATGTTCCCGCTGATGTTCGCCTCCATGGCCCTGTTCTATGCCAACTGGGTGTTCGGCGGCTCCCCCCTGGCCTTCGCGGCGGGGGTGGATGCGGCCATCCATGGATCGGCGGCGCATGTAGGGGACAGTTCCTGGCTGATGGGACCGGGCGGGACCATGGGCATGGCAGTCCTGGCGGGGGCTGCCCTGATCCTTGCCAATGCACCGCTGCTGCCGGTGGGCATGCTGCTGGGCGACAGCGGGGCGCGGCGTGTGTTGCTGCTGCTGACCGGCATGCTGCTGACGGCCCTGGTCCTGACGTCGGCCACATGGTTCCTGGGTGATCCGGGGCGGTTGCTGGCCTATCTGGCGCCGGTATCGGTGCTGGCGGCGGCGGTGACGGGGCGCAACCGGCTGCGTGCCGGCCTGATGCCGCTGCTGGCGGCGGCGGGGCTGCTGGCCGGATGGTGGGCGCAAGGGCAGGTGGGTGATGCCGACACCGCCGGTTGGCGTCAGGCCTTGCTGGGCGTGGGGCAGGTGGAGGGGGATACGCGCGGCGAGCTGGCGCTGGGCCGGTTCCTGCGCGATCTGGATGATGTCGCCATCGATGGCTTGACGGCAGGCGCCGTGGTGCCGGGACGGGGCCGTGCGGCGGGTCTGGTTCTGCCCAGCAATGACCGGCTGAAGGCCGATCTGATCGTCCGCCAACTGCGCACGACCTATGTCGCGCTGCGCGACCCGGTCAGTCCCGCCGGCACCCGTGACCGGATCGCACAGGCATTGCCCGATCTCTGGCATGATGCGGGCACTGGGGCGGTTCTGATATATGACCGGGGGGACTGGCGCGTCTGGCGTCTGCCGGCCGACAGCGGGAAAAGGGGTGAATGACATGATCCTGATTGTTGAGGATCTGGAAGAAGTCCGCGAATTGCTGTCGGCCCAGCTGACCGCCTGCGGCTATGGCCCCATCATCAAGGCGGGCAGTGCGGAGGAAGCACTGACGGCGCTGGATGTCGAACGCACCGAGGGGGAGGAATGCCCCATCGATATCGTGCTGATGGATATCATGCTGCCCATCATGGATGGGATCACGGCCACCTGTCTGATCAAGGAAAATCCCCGTCTGGCCGATGTGCCCGTGATCATGGTCTCCTCGCTGGAGGATGAGGAAACCTTGAACCAAGCCTTCATCGCCGGTGCCTTTGACTATGTCGTGAAGCCGGCGACGCTGGTGGCTCTGCGCGCCCGCGTGCAGTCGGCCCTGCGCTGGCGCACGGAGGCACGCCGCCGCCGGGCGCGCGAAGGTGAATTGGCGGAACTGACCGCCGACCGCCGCCATACCCCGGCGGCCGACCCGCGCGCGGTGACGGGCCTGGGCTGGCCCGGACCCACGCAATGCGGACAGATGCTGGCCGAACGGGCGCAGCGCCGCCATTCCGGCGCCGTCCTTTACGCTGCCATTGATGATTTCGGCCGGCTGGAAGAGGTGGATGGCGCCGATCCGGCGGCGGCATTGACCCGCCGCGTCATGGAACTGGCGGCGGGCCTGCCGGGGCGCATCGGCGATGTGCTGACCATGGCCGGCGACGGAAGGCTGGCTGTGCTGTTTGAGAATAATGACGCGGCTGCCGCGCGGGACATTGCCGAACGGCTGGTCGATCTGGTGGCCCGTGCCCGCATTCCGCATCCCCGTTCCAATGCCGGCCCGCATGTCAGCCTGTCTGTCGGGTTCGCCACGGGGGTGGAGGCTGCCAGTCTGGCGCGCCGCGCCCTGGACCAGGCCCGCGCCCATGGCGGGGCCCGCATCATCGACGGCGCCAGCCTGCCGCCGGAGGACAATTGACCCATGTTTCTGCGCAAATGCCTGACCCTCTTGTCCCTGCCGCTGCTTCTGTCCGCCACGCCCGCCTTTGCCGGGGCCTGGCCGCAGGCGGCGGGAACCATGGAGGTGATTGCCGGTGCCACCTACTCGGAATCCGATAGCGGCTTTGACGGTCGCGTCGGCGGCACCGATCCGAAATTCCGCAAGCTGGAGGTGGCGCCGCTGATCTCCTGGGGTGTGGGCAGCGACACCACGATCAGCGTCCAGCCCTCCTGGCAGCGGCTGAAGGCCGACAATGCCGCCGGCGGCAGTGACAAGGGATCGGGGCTGGCAGATGCGGAATTCGCCGTCCGCCGCACCATCTGGCAGGACGGTGGCTACATCGTCGCGCTGGCGCCGCTGATCCGTGTGCCGCTTGGCTATGACAAGGGGGATCAGCCGCCGCTGGGGTCGGGCAAGGTCGATGCGGAGATGCGTGCCCTGTACGGTCATGGCTTTGAGAACGGGTTCTTTGACGCGCAGGTCGCGTACCGTACCCGTGGCGGGCCGGCGGCGGATGAACTGCGCCTGGACCTGACGGCGGGGGTGCGGCCCGATGCTGACTGGCTGCTGTTGGCGCAGAGTTTCAATGCCGTCAGTGTGGGCACGCCGGGCGCCGGCTATGGCGATGTCCGCCGCTATAAGCTGCAATTATCAGCGGTGCGCAAACTGACCGATGATGTCAGTCTGCAATTCGGCCTGTCCAAGGCCATTGGTGGCCGCAATGCCGGTGGGGAGCGTATGGCATTGCTGGCCCTGTGGTGGAATTTCGGCGGGCGGTAACCGAAGGGGGAGGGCGGGATGGTGATCCTCAGCCTGCGTAATCTGATGGGGGCGACCACAGGTGCCATCGTGGCGCTGCTGGCGGTTGTCCATGGCAGCCTGTCCGGTTGGGAAGCCGAACGTGTCCTGAACCATGAGGTCGGCACCTCGCTTGCGGCTGTCGCAGAGGGATTATCCTCCCGGCTGAATGGTGACATGCAGGCCCGCGCCGCCCTGACCCAGGTGCTGACCCAGGTGGAGGCGCTGAGCGACCCCGCAGTGGCTCAACGCATCGTGGATCAGATGGGCGATCAGGACCCGGCCCTGGCCTGGGCCGGGATTACCGACAAGGATGGCAAGGTTGTGGCCGGCACGCGCGGCATCCTGGTCGGCCAATCCATCGCCCAGCGCCCCGTCTATGTGGAAGGGATCAAGGGATCGTTTCTGGGGGATGTGCATGAGGCGGTGCTGCTGGCCAAGCTGTTGCCGAATGTCACCGGGGAGCCCCTGCGCTTCGTCGACGTGTCCGCCCCTATCAAGGGCCAGGATGGTTCCGTGAACGGCGTTGTGGCCGTGCATTACAGCTGGGACTGGGCTCGCCGGCTGGTGAGCGATCCGCTGTCGCCAATGCAGGGCCGCTCGGGCCTGGAGACCATTCTGGTCGCTGCCGACAACCGCGTGCTTCTGGGCCCGCGTGAATTGCTGGGCAGCCTGCTGCCGCTGGAAAGCACCCGGCGGGCGCGGGAAGGCATGGTGGGCTGGCGCGTCGAACGCTGGCCGGACGGCAAGGAATACATGACCGGTTTCGCTGCCGATCAGCGTCAGCGCGTGGTCAAGGGGCTGGCCTGGACCGTGCTGGTCCGGCAGCCGGTTGCCATTGCCTATGCGCCGGCAGACCGTATCCGTTACCTTATTTTCTGGTCTGGTCTGGGGCTGGCCCTGTTGTTTGGGACGGTGGGCTGGCTGGCTGCGAACCGCATCGCCAGACCGCTGCGCGCCATTGCCCAAGCGGCGCGGGCCATAACCAAGGGGGCGCCGGGTGCCGTGATCCCCGCCGTCGGCGGGGCAAAGGAAATCAACATCCTGTCGCACAGCCTGCGGGAACTGGTCACCAGTCTTCGGGCATCCAACCGCGCGCTTGTGGATAGCAATGCCGCGCTGGAACGGATGGAAAGCATCGCCTATCAAGACCGGCTGACGGCCCTGCCCAACCGCCGCTTCTTTGAACAATATCTGGATGCGGCGCTGGCCAATGCCCGTGGCACAGCGGGCCGGCTGGTGATCCTTTACCTGGACCTGGATGGGTTCAAACCGGTCAATGACCGGCTTGGCCATGATGCGGGGGATGAGGTGCTGCGACAGGTCGGTGTGCGTCTGGCCTCCAGCCTCCGGCAGCAGGATATGATCGCCCGGATCGGTGGCGATGAATTCGCCTGCATCCTGATCCTGGCGGAGACGGAGAGCCATCTGGCGAGGGAGGTGGCTGAACGCCTACGAGTTGCCCTCGAACCACCCATATCGGTGGCGGGACAGGACGTGCAGGTCGGCTGTACCATTGGCGGCGCCTTCTGGCCCCAGGATGGGGAGGATCTAGGCGAGGTGCTGCGTCTGGCCGATGCTGCCCTGTACCGGGCCAAACGCCAGGGTGGCAATCAGGTCGCCTTCTACGAAGACACGAACTGAACCACCCCGTCCGGTGATGCGGATGGGTCCAATTCCCATCGCACACATCCGGCCTGGCCTTGCCGCACCACCCGGCCCCTGCCATCCTACCCATGGGGAAGACGCCAAAGGGGGAGCCGATGATCCTGTCAACGCTGGAAAATCCAGCCGGATACCGTGTCGTGCGGCATCTGGGGCTGGTGCAGGGCAGTACGGTACGGTCCAAGCATGTGGGCCGGGACATCATGGCCGGGCTGAAGGAAATCGTGGGCGGCGAACTGCGCGGCTATACCGAGCTTCTGAACGAGGCGCGGGAAGAGGCGACGGCCCGCATGCGGGCAGCGGCAGAAGAGCTGGGCGCCAACGCCATCATCTCCATCCGCTATGGCACCGCCAATATCGGCAGCGGGGCGGCGGAGGTGCTGGCCTATGGCACCGCCGTTGAGATCGTGGCGGAACAGGCCGCATCGTGAGCGGGCCGGAATCCGATCTGCCCCCCGGCTTTGCGTGGCTGGAGATTCTGGAGGATCTGGGCAACGGGGATGATCTGGATATCAGCCTCTGGCTTGGCGGCGTGTTGGCGGCCTTGCTGTTCAATGCCGCCGTCTTGCTGCTGGGGGCGTGGCTGGAACGCCGCCATGACCGGCGGTTGCTAGATATGGAGGCGGCGATGGCCAGCGTTCGGGTCTTCACGGGCCGGCCACCGCTGGATGTCGTGGGGAAACCGCAATTGGTGCAGGCCGCCATCGTCATGGCACCGGCGCCGCTGGGCCGTCTGATGCTGTTGATCCGGCGGATCATCGGGGGACGTGTGGTCACGCGGCAGCGCGACATGCAGCGTACGCGGCGTCTGGCCCTGCTGCGCCTGCGTGAACAGGCGCACGGTCTTGGGGCGGGTGTGCTGGCGGGGGTGGACATCTGTCAGATCGGGCTGGGTCGGGGCCGCTTCGCCATGCTGGCCACCGGCACGGCCCTGGTTGGCGCAGAGCCGGGGCCGCTGCCGCAGGTGACGGAAGCAATCGGCGCGGAGCCGCCCCGGCGGCGGCGGGAGATCGTCATCGCGCTGGCCGCCTTGGTCCTTGCCGCGGCGGCCACGGCAGAAATGGACTATCTGGTCGATACCTATTTCGGCAATTTCTGGAAGCGCTGGGTCTTCCATATCAAGGAATGACGGCTCAGGCGGGCCGGGCCGCCTGTTTCTTTGGTCGCTTGAACCAGAAGGTCCAGACGGCCAGCGTCCCCAGCAACGCCATGCCCAGACCCGACAGGGTCATCAAGAGACGGTAGGCAAAGCCGCCGACCTTGGCCGCATGCAGGGGATAGACCTTTTGAAAGGCCTGTTGCCCCACCGGCATGGACAGGGCGTCGCGCATGTCCATAACCCGGCCATCGGCAGGGTCGAACCAGATCAGGGTGCGGCCATTGGGCAGCCATTCGTCCGGCTGCTTCAGGCGCAGGGAAATCAGATCGCCGGCTTTGCGCGGCAGGGCCAGGACCCGGAATTCCGCCCCCGGAAAGCGTGCCTGTGCTGCCGACAGCATGGCGTGCCAGTCGGGGTTTTCGGCCAGCGCCCCGCCCTTCACCATGGGGGCTGCCGTCGCGGCACGCCATTCCTTGGCAGGGCCCAGCGGGCTTAACACGAAATCGGCCACGGGCCGCAGGGTCAGCATGGCGCCTGTCAGACAGGACACGAACAGCAGCGGGGCCAGAACCACGCCGATATCCCGGTGATGGCGGATGATGGCTGGCCGCGACATGCGCGCGGGCCAGGCCTTGAACTGGAACGTGCGGCGCAGCTTCCACCACAGGATGAAGCCGGAGATCACGAAGAACAGCCCGACCAGCGCCACGATGCCCAGGAACGTCTCCCCCACCTCGCCCGCCAGCAGATAATGGTGCAGGTCGAACAGCCAGAGTTCCGGACGGTCCCAGATGCTGTCCCAGGACGCCACGACCGTACCGGCCTGATCGGCATAGGCACCGGCCCCCTTGGCCGTGCGCAGCCGGTGCAGGCCGAAACTGTTGCTGGCGAAGATAATGCTTTCCGGGCGGGCCGGGTCGGCGAAAATCTTCCCCACCGCCGCGGCGACAGGGCCGGCATCGCGCACCAGCGCGTCGCCGGCACCGGGGGCCATGACCCAGGCATCCTTATGCACCAGCAGGGCACCGGTCAGGCCCATCATGGCCAGGACCAGACCCAGGATGCCGCCGGCCCAGCGGTGGAGAAGGTCGAGCGTCTTCATCAGAAGCTGTAATCCCAGCCGACGGTCAGGGTGCGGCCACGGCCTGCATAATAACTCTGATTGTTGGTCAGGCGCTGGGTCTGGCTGTTATAGTCGATGAACTGCCGGTCCAGCAGGTTCTGCACCGACAGTGTCACCCCACCGACGGGCAGTTCATAGCGGATGGAGCTGTCGACCACGGTATAGCCGCCGAAATGGGCGAAGGTATTCGTGGCCACATTCCCGACATCGCCCGACAGATAGGTCTGCGTCTGCACCCGTGCCGTGATCTTATCCTGCGCGTATGTTGCTGCCAGGTTCAGGCGGTCGGGGGAGATGTTGGCGCCGTCCAGCTTGCTGTCGACCTTGCCGTCATCGTTGCTGTCATTCAGCCCCTTCAGATGAGCATAGCCGCCCGACAGGGTCAGGCCGGGCAGCGGCGTCTCGTAGGACAGGTTCAGTTCCAGCCCTTCGATCTCGATCCGCTGGCGCTGTGCCTCATAAACACCGTTGATGAAAACCAGCAACTGGCCCTTGCTGGAGCTGGACCAGAAATAGGTGGCGCTGCCCTTGAACGGGCCGTAATCGCCCTCTACCCCGATCTCCTTGTTGTTGGAGATGATGGGGCTGATATCCAGGTAATTGTCCAGGTCGATACCGGGCTTGCCGATGGCGCGGGTGATCCGGCCCACATCGGGCACCGTGTAGCCCTCGGCATAGGAGGCGTAGGCACGCAGGCCGTCCACCGGCTCCACGATCACGCCGCCATTCCACAGCGTATCGCTGAAACTCGGGCTGCCGCCGGAGACGAAGTGGGAACCGTAGGAGGCGAGTGTCGTGTAGTCATCGATGGTGATGCGGGCATTTTCCGACCGCACACCGCCTGCCAGCCGCAGCTTCTCATCCAGCAGCGCCAGATTGAGCTGCGCAAAGGGGGCCAGACTGCGGAAATCCGTGGGCGGTACCCATTTGCGGCCCGTGGCGATCAGGCGCTGTTCGGTGGTGTCCCAGATGGCGTCAAAGCCGACGGTGCCCGTCAGATCCTCAAACCCCGGCATGGCGCGTTCATAGGCGATCTTGCCGCCCGTCTTACGCGACCGGTTCTGCGACTGATCGAACAGGGTGCCGTTGGGGGCCAGGCGCACATCCTGGAAGGTGGGGATGGGCGACGGGTCGCCACCATAGGTATCGCGCGATCGGTTGAAGAAAATCTGGCTTGTCAGCGTGCCCTCCGCCAGATCATCGTCGGTCAGCGACAGGGCCACGCTTTCGGTGCGGTTGGCCGCCGGCGTGCCCGGCGGGTTGCCCTTGATGGACGTGCCGGGGACGCGGGCTTTGCGATCTCCCTGGCCGATCGCCGCGACATAGTCGCCATCGCCCTTCAGTTCGAACCGGCTGGTGGTCAGATCCAGACGCGTGCCCTCCCACACCTCATACCCGAAGCGGGCGAAGACATTGGTGCTGGCGCTGTCCTGGGTTTCGCCCTGGGTGCTGTCCATGCCGATACGGCGACCATTGGCGTCGTAGAACGCGCCGCGCGTTTCATAGGCCGCACCCACGGTGGCATCAAGCCGCCCGTCGCGTTGGCTGAGCAGGGCTGCCACCTTGCCACCGAAACTGTCGCCTTCGAACCCGTCATTGGCGGTGCCCTGGATCAGGACGCGACCGCTATTGCCATCGGCCTTGGGCGCGCTCACCGTCACCTGATTGACGATACCGCCGGTGCCACCAATGCCCTGCAACGCGTTGGAGCCGAAAATCACCTCCACCCGGTCCACGAAGAACGGATCGATGGTGAAGCCATCGCGCGACCCGTCACGCAGGGGCGTGGATTGCGGAATGCCGTTGATGGCGTAAAGTGGCGACCGACCGCGCAGCGTTTCCCCGGCCCCCGACAGCTTCTGGCGGGTGGGGGAGAAGGACGGGATCAGGGTGGCAACGGCATCCACGACCGACCCGCTGATGGCCGCCTGCTGCGCCAGATCGGCGCTGCCGATGACATCCACGGTCAGGGGCAGGGCGCTGGCCGGCAGCTTAGTGCGCGCCGCCGTGACGACGATGGCGTCAATATCATCCTGTGCCGTTGCCGCCTGCTGTGCGGCGGCGGGAAGGGCGATCAGGCTGCTGCTGATCATCAGGAACGACAAGGACTTGCGCATCGAAACCTCTCCTTTTCAAAACGCCGGGACCCTATGATGGCGGACATACAAATGCAACTCATTATCAATGCTATTGCTGCGGGGCGGGTTTGATGCTGCGGGGGTCTGGCGGTCGATAGGAGTGTGGTTTTGTTGCAAATATGAAATCAAATAAAAACAGCAAATAAATAAATATTAAGTCGCGTAAATAAAATCTTCATGTCGCAAATGCCACAGAGGTTAATAATGAATAAACACTGTTACAATTCACTATTGCAGTAAAATTGGCCCTATACGAGTGTTCCGCCAGTGCCTTGGGGCACATTGACTGAGCGCGCGCCCGCAAGCTTGCCGAACAGAGGCGCGGCCTGTTGGAACAAGGGGACACAGCAACCATGACACTTTCTGAAAACGTGCGCGGCTCGGTCCGCTCCCGCCTGCTGCTGGGCGCCGCCTTGGCTGCGGTGCTGGCGCCGATGGGCACCGCCCTGGCGCAGGATGCGATCGAAGAGATCGTTGTGACCGGTTCGCGCATTGCGCGTCCCAATGATACCTCCACCAGCCCCGTCTATTCGGTCGGCGCGGCCGAGATCGACGCGCTTCAGCAGCCGGAAGTCGAGAAGATCTTCCGCATGCTGCCCGTCACGGTTCCCGGCGACGGCCAGAACACCAATAACGGCACCGCCGGCGCCTCCACCGTCGATCTGCGCGGCCTGGGTGCCCAGCGCAACCTGATCATGATGGATGGCAAGCGCGTCACGCCGTATAATTTCAACGGTCTGGTCGACGTCTCCACCATCCCGACGGCCCTGATCGAGCGTGTGGACATCGTCACCGGCGGCGCCTCCGCCGTGTACGGCTCGGACGCCATGTCCGGTGCCATCAACTTCATCATGAAGGATGATTTTGAAGGCGTTGATGCCAACTACGACTATTCCGTCACGGGCGAGGGGGATGGCCACATCCATTCCGCCGACGTGACCGTTGGTTCCAACCTGGCCGATGGCCGCGGCAATGTCGTGCTGGGCATCAACTATTCCCAGCGCAAGGGTGTGCAGCTGGGTGCCCGCCCGCTGGGCCAGCTGGGCATTGCCACCGCGACGGGTGCCAATTATCAGAACTTCCTGGATGGCAAGGCGCCCGATCCGGCCCCGGCGGGTTGCGGTGGTCCCAACTCCGTGGCGGCTGGCGGTTCGCCGACCACGCTGCCGTCGCGCGTCACCATCGCCGGCGGCCCGGCCCTGGGTCAGTTCCGCGACGATGGCTCCATCGGCGCCAACTGCTCGGTCTTCAACTTCAATCCTTATAACTATTACCAGACCCCGCTGGAGCGTTTCGGCGGCTTCGCGTCCGGCCATTACGAGATCAACGAGCATGTCGAGGCCTATGGCCGCTTCTCGTATTCCAGCACGAAGAACACCCAGCAGGTCGCCCCGTCGGGTATTTTCGGCACCACCTTCTTCGTGCCGCTGAACAACCCCTATCTGACGGGTGCCGCCCGCCAGACCATCATCAACGCCGCCAATGCCGGTCGCACCGCCGGTACCGTGGTGACGGCGGGCGCCTTCCCGAACTGGGTGGACGTCAACAATAACGGCGTGGTCGATCAGGCCGACGATATCCGTCTGTCGATCAGCCGCCGTACCGTGGAACTGGGGCCTCGCTCCACCTCCTATGATAACAACGCCTTCCAGTTCCTGACCGGTCTGCGCGGCGACATCATGGAAGGCTGGACCTATGATGTGTCGGTGCAGCATGGCGAAAGCAGCCGCACCAACCTTAGCCAGGGCTATACCAACATCACCAATGTCGGCAACGCGCTGAACGCCGTCAGCACCACGGCCTGCCGTGGCGGCCAGGGTGGCTGCGTGCCGATCAACCTGTTCGGTGGCTTTGGCTCCATCACCCCGGAAATGGCGGCCTATGCCTCCGCGTCGGCCATCGACAAGCAACATTACGCCCAGACCATCGTCACCGGTTCCGTCAGCGGCCCGATCGAAGGTCTGGTCAGCCCCTGGGCCAATGACAGCGTCGCTGTCAGCTTCGGTGCCGAATACCGCAAGGAAACCGGCTCCCGCACGCCCGACGAATGCTGGAAGCTGGCCCCGGCCTCCTGCCTGGGTGGTGCGGGCGGTAACCTGCGCCCGATCTCCGGCGGTTTCGACGTGCAGGAAGTCTTCGGCGAAGTGCTGGTACCGCTGGTCTCCGGCAAGCCGGGCTTCGAGTCGTTGGACCTGGAAGCGGCCTATCGTTATGCCGACTATGATCCGACGGGCGTCAACAAGACCTGGAAGCTCGGCCTGAACTGGACCCCGATCGACAGCGTCCGTTTCCGTGGTTCGCAGCAGCGTGCGGCCCGCGCCCCGAACGTGGGTGAACTGGCTGCACCGCAGGTCGCGGCCCTGCAGAACGCCAATACCGACCCCTGCTCGGTCGGCAATGCGGCGGCTCTGACGGATGCTACCCTGCGCGCCCGCTGCATTTCCACCGGCATGACCGCCGCTCAGGTCGGTAATGTCGTGGATATCGCCGCCGGTCAGGTGAACGTGTTCGCCGGTACCGATCTGGCCCGCCTGCCGACCCCGGAAGTAGCCGATACCAGCACGCTGGGTATCGTCCTGACCCCGGATCTGGGGGCGATCAAGAACACCTTCATCTCGCTGGACTATTACAACATCAAGATCAAGGACGTGATCGGCGCCTTCGCACCGCAGGAAATCCTGGACGGTTGCTATGTCGCCGGTGACGCCAGCCAGTGCGCCAAGGTCATCCGCGTCGGCGGCACGCTGACCCTGCCGGGTGCGGGTCTGCAGGCCTTCACGACCAACCTGAACTACCTGAAGGCCGAAGGTCTGGAACTGGGCGTCAACTTTAATGTCGACCTGGAGGATCTGGGCGTCGGCGGCGATATGGGCACCCTGATCTTCGCCCTGAACGCCAACTACTACCTGACGCAGGAGTCCAAGAGCTCCGACCAGACCCCGGTCCTGGACTGCGTGGGCCGCTTTGGCACCAGCTGCCCTGGCGCCGTCGGTGCCGGTGGCGTCGGCAGCCCGCTGCCGGAAATCCGCTGGGTTCAGCGCATGAACTGGAATCTCGGCGACTTCACCATCGGTTACACCTGGCGTCACCTGGGTGGGGTGGAGATCGAGGAGCGTCAGAAGGCCACGACCTTCGACAAGTTCGAGAAGATCAAGGCTTACAACTACATCGACCTCCAGGGTTCGTATCAGCTGTTCGAGCAGGTGCGCCTCAGCGCCGGCGTGACCAACCTGTTCGAAAAGGACCCGCCGGTGGTCGGCAACGAAGCGGGCGCCACTTCTGCCAACTCGGGCAACACCTTCCCCAGCATGTATGATCCGCTGGGCCGCGTGTTCTCGGTTGGTGTGAACGTGCGCTTCTGATCCCGGATGGACGGGGCGGTGCCGGGTGACCGGTGCCGTTCCGACCGGCCAGGATGACATACCCCCGGCGCGCAACCCGACCGGTCCCATGCGGGACTGGCCGGGTTGCCGTCATTTCGGATATCATTATTGCAACGCGGCCTGTGGGGTGGCTGAAATGATTGAAAGTCACGGCGAAACTTAATTAACAAGGCTGTCCGGCAGGACGGCCACGGCCTGCGGAGTGTGGGTAGCGGTAATGAACCATCTGGCATCCGGGTTCGACATCAATCCTGACCAGGATCTGGTCGTGGGTGATGTGACGATCAGCCCGTCGCTGAACCGGATCGCCATGGGCGACCGCCAGCGCCGGGTGGAGCCGCGCATCATGCAGGTGCTGGTGCTGCTGGTTCGCCATCAGGGACAGTCGGTTTCCCGCGACACGCTGCTGCATCATTGCTGGGGCGGGGTGTTCGTCGCCGAAGACAGCCTGAACCGCTGCATCTTCCAGCTGCGCCGCGCGCTGCGCGATGTCGGCAGCGTCCGTCTGCGCGTGGAGACGATCCCGAAATTCGGATATGCCCTGTTCGTGGATGAAGGGGCGGAGGCAGAGGCCGCGCCTGTGGCGACCCCGGCCACCGACGGACAGGAAGCACCTGTTTCCACCGCCGATACGGATACCGCCCCCGCAGCGGCGGTTCTGCCGATGGGTACGGTGCCGGCCACGGCAGAGGCACGCCGGCTTCGACTGGCGCTGCTTGTTGCGGTGGCGCTGCTGTCGCTGGCCGTGATCGTGCTGGGTGTGGCCTATTGGCGGGCGGATCGGGCAGAGCCGTCACTGGCCATCCCCGTTTTCGACGTGCTGCCGCTGACCCTGGAACCGGGGATGGACCTGTTCCCCGCCTTGTCGCCCGACGGGGAGATGGCGGCCTATGCCGCCCGCAATTCCTTTGACGATTTCGACATCATCCTGCGGGGCACCGGGCCCAATGGCCGGTCGGTGTCGCTGACCAATACGGCCGATCATGACCGGATGCCCGTCTGGTCGCCCCGGGGGGATGCCATTGCCTTCCTGCGCAGCGACCGCGACTGGAACTGCGCCATCTATGTGATTGCGGTGCCGGTGGGTAAGGAACGCCGCATCGGCGACTGTGTCGGTGATCAGCTGCCCAATCTGGCCTGGCGGCCCGATGGGCAGGCCATCATCTTTACCGGCGTGCCCGATGCCACCGTGAAGATGTCACGCCTGATGATGATGCCGCTGGAGGGGGGGCAGGCCAGCCTGCTGCCGGTGCCGCCGGGCGGCAATGCCGATGACTGGATCCCCGCCTATTCCCCCGATGGCCGCAAACTGGCCTTTGCTCGCGCCTGGCCCGACGGCAAGCTGTCGATCATGGTGGTGGACACGCGCAGCGGCAAGGAACTGCACCGGCTGGCCCTGGACAGCACGTCTGTGAACTTTGCCTGGTCCGTCGATGGACGCGGCCTTTACATGACCAATGCCAGCCGGCAGCGGCGCGGCCTGTGGTATGTCGATCTGCAGACGACGCGCTGGCAGCAGGTGATGCCCGGCATCGGCCAGCTGGGCCGTCTGGCCGTGGCCAGCCAGCGCGGCAACATGGCCATGGAGATCTACCGTGGTCATGCCGACATTATGGAATTCACCTCCGACGCGCATGAGCGCACCCTGCAGGGGTCTGGCGCCAATGAATATGAGCCGCAGCTGTCGCCCGATGGGCGCGCGCTGGCCTTCGTGTCCGACCGCACCGGTGAGCCGCAAATCTGGCTGGCCGAGGATGACCGTCCGCCCCGGCCCCTGACCAATCTGCCGGGCGCCAACATGAACGGCCTGCGCTGGTCCCCCGATGGCCGCGCCCTGCTGTTCGTGGCGGAGGTGGCGATGGTCAGCGACCTGTACCGTGTCACCATCTCCGACGAGGCGACGGTGCGGCTGACCCATGACGGGCATGCCAAGAACGCGCCCGTCTGGATGCAAGATGGCCGTATCCGCATTCCCATCCGGGGGGATACGACCTGGGATATCTGGCTGATCGATCCAGCGGGTGCGGCGCCCGTGAAGATCGACGAGAACCGCGACTATATCGACATGTCGACCGATGGTTCCATGCTGCTGGTCGGCAATAGCGGCGGCACCAAGCTGACCTGGACCGCGTTGAAGGGGGAGGGCGGTGGAACGCTGGACCTGCCTGTCACGCTGCGCCGGCGCAATGTCGTGGTCTGCCCTGACACGATCTATGCCGCCCGCGTCAACCTGCCCTCGGCAGAGGTGGTTGCCGTGGACCGCAAGACCGGGGCGGAACGCCGCCTGGGCATGGTGGCCCGCACCGAAGGCCGGGGCCAGATCACCGCCGATTGTGCCAATGGATCGGTGATGATGATGCAGTTCGTGGGTCAGGAATCCGATCTGGTCCTGTTGAACCCTGTCAGGCCCGAGTGATTTTCCGTTGATGCGGTCAGCGCCGAATCTTTCCCTGGTTGCCGCAACGGCATCGGATTTGCCTTAGATTTTCCGAAGGATAGGCCGGGGCGGGGGAGGGGTGCCCATGTGCCGGAGAAGGGGGTGGGGGCGTGCCCCATCATCCATCTCACCGCCGCGATCATTCCGGAAATGCGCCCATCATCTTTCCATCATGTGTCAAAGATGGTCTGATCGATGTCAAATTATATCATCTAAATCAGTGAGTTAGGATAAATCGCAGGCTTTCGTCAGGCGATGATCGGCTTTCAATCAGCCAATGATCATCTTTCCATCATGGTCAGTTCGATGCAGTCCGGCAATCTTTCCCCTGTCGCCGTCACGGATGCCTGAACAATCGGGCAAGGAACGGCACAGATCAGTTGGGGGAAAAGATGAAGGACGGAAAACTCCGCCTGAAGGCATGCATCAATATCGAATTCCATACTGAAAACTTCGTCGAGGCGGGTGAGCATCAGAAGCGGCTGATCGAGCTGCTGGAAGAGGTGCAGCGCCATTATCCGGACAGTACGCTGGATCTGCGCGAACTGCGCAACCGCACCGCCGCCAATTCCGGGACCGCACCGCGTCCGCCGGTTACCCGCACTGGCCGTCTGCGTCCCTATGCCAGCGTCGCCTGATAGGGGGATTGTGTCATGCAACGTTATCCCAGCACAGCGCTGGCCATCACGCAGGCCCTGTTGAAGATCAATCCGCGCATGTCGCTGCGCACGGCGGCGGCCCTGCTGACCATCTGCGAGAATGAAGGCATCAGCCAGGCGGAACTCTCCTATCTGATGGGGGAGGCACCCTGCGCCATTAGCCGGGCCATCGATGAGCTGTCGCGCGACGTGGAAGAGGGACGGGGCGATGCCGCCGGTGCGCTGGTCGAACGCCGGGCCTGGACCCAGGATGCCCGTCTGCGCGTGGTGCAGCTGACGCCGCGTGGCCGTGCCATCCGTGACCTGCTGAACAGCCAGATCGAGGCGGCGCGCCCCATCGTGGCCGCCTGAATGGTATAGGTCATGTCCCTCAATCGCCGGCGCCCACATCCGTGGGCTTGCGCGTGGGCTTGGGCTTACGCGGCACGAGCCGCGCGGCGGCAGTCGCCGCCGTATCACCGGTCAACAATTTTGACCGGTGATATTACCGCATGGCGGTGAGCTGTGCATAATCGGCGCGCAGTTCGGCCAACCGGCCCGCCGCCGCCTCCGGGTCGGTATCGACCAGTTCCATTGCCTTCTGCACCGCCATCTGCAGGCGCTGATGCGCCTCATTTACCACCAGGGCACGGCCAAAGGCGACATTCATCGCCGTCAGGCCGCCCTGCAGGGCACGGCACAGGCTTTCCGCCGACCGCCCCATCCGGTCCACCGCCGAAACAAGTTCTGGCAGCTCCGCCGTCGCAGTGACCAATTGGTCAGCCAGCATGACTGTGGTGGCCAGGGGTCGTGCCTGAACCGGGAATTGGATGATCTCGCCCATACGCGGCCCCTCTTGCCGACTGTCGCGGGGCGTGCCTGCACCCGGTTGCCCACCGTCGCGCGGTCTGTGATTTCGGGCAAGCTATCCATTGGCACAGTTTCCAGCCGGCACCTGCAAGGCTGCCTTTCGCCGTGCGACAGGAAATTTTCCGAATGGCCGCCGCCGCGTCCGTTTCGTGCAATCCGCCGCCCAACAACGAAATCGACCTTGGTGCGCTGCCATGCCTAGACTTTGGCCGTCAAAGCCGCCCGCAAAGAAAGGCGGCAGCAGCGATCCATCGGCCCGGAGGCCCCGCCCCATGCTGTTCGATTTCCCCGATTTCGATAATCACGAACTGGTTCTGTTCGGCCGCGACGAGGCCAGTGGTCTGGCCGCCATCATCGCCGTCCATTCAACGGCCCTGGGCCCCGCCTGTGGCGGTTGCCGCATGTGGCCCTATGCAAACGATACCGAAGCGATGCGCGACGCGCTGCGCCTGTCGCGGGGCATGAGCTACAAGAACGCCATGGCTGGCCTGCCGCTGGGCGGTGGCAAGTCCGTGATCATCGGCGACAGCCGCAAGGACAAGACGGACGAGCTGTTCCGCGCCTTTGGCCGCGTCATCGACAGTCTGGGCGGCAAGTACATCGCGGCGGAGGATGTGGGTATCAGTGTCGCCGACGTCATGACCATGGGCCAGACCACGCGCCATGTCGCGGGCCTGTCCAAGGGGCATGACGCGTCGGGCGACCCGTCGCCCTTCACGGCCTATGGCGTCTATATGGGCATCAAGGCCGCCGTGAAGCACAAGCTGGCCACCGACAGCCTGAAGGGTGTGCGCGTCGCAGTGCAGGGCCTGGGCAATGTCGGCAGCCATCTGTGCCAGCGTCTGGCCGATGACGGCGCCATCCTGACGGTCACCGACATCCATGCCGATGCCGTGCAGCGCGCCGTGGACAAGTTCGGGGCCATTGCCGTGGCACCGGACCGTATCCATGCCGCCGATGCCGATGTCTACGCGCCCTGCGCCCTGGGTGCCGTCATCAATCCGCGCAGCCTGCCTGAACTGAAGGCGAAGATCGTGGCCGGTGGCGCCAACAATCAGCTGGAAACCGACCCGATGGGCGAGGCGCTGCGTGCCGCCGGCATCCTGTACGCGCCTGATTATGTGATCAATGGCGGCGGTATCATCAATGTTTCCGCCGAAGTGACGCAGGATTATGACCGCGATGCCGTGCTGCGTCAGGTGGAACGCATTCCTGTGACGCTGACGGAGATTTTCCGCCGCGCCGACCGGGAGAACCGCCCGACCAGTGCGGTTGCGGATGAGATGGCCCGCGAAATCCTGGCCGCCGGCAAGGGCGGGCAGAATCAGGCGGCGTAAGGTTTTTATCTTCGAGCGGGTTGCCCTCACCCTCCCAAACGCTGGCGCGTTCGGGTCCCTCCCTCTCCCACGTTCGTGGGCGAGGGGGGGGGACTTTGCCCCTCGCCCACTTGCGGGAGAGGGAGGGGCCCGGCGGCGTCAGCCGTCGGGAGGGTGAGGGAGCGGCGTCTCCGACCCCGTCTCTACGCCCCACCCAGCACCACGCGCGGGGCCACGATGATCCGGCGTAGCGGGGTGGCGCCCGGTGTTTCCACTTCGTCCAGCACCACCTCATAGCCCCAGAGATTGGCCAGGTGCTGCATGACGGCGCGGGCTTCCTCCTCCTCCAGCAGGATCTGGTTCATCACATGATGTTCCAGCATCAGCTTGCGGTCGCCGACCAGATCGACATCGACAATCTGGATATCGGCCTCGGCCCAGGCGATGTCGTATTGCCGGGCCAGCGCCTGACGTACGGCACGGTAACCGCGTTCATCATGGATGGCGGCCACCTTCATTTCCGGGTCACGCGCGTCATCGGCCACATGGAACATCCGGAATTTGCGGATCAGGGCCGGTGACAAGTACTGCAGGATGAAGCTTTCATCCCGGAAATTGGCCCAGGCATCGCGCAGCGCGCCCATGGCGTCGCCGCGGCCCGCAAGGTCCGGGAACCAGTACCGGTCCTCCTGCGTGGGTTGCGTCGCGATCCGCTCGATATCCTGCATCATGGCAAAGCCCAGCGCGTAAGGATTGATGCCGCCATAGCGGCGGTCATCAAATTCCGGCTGGAACACCACATTGGTATGGCTGTGCATCGCCTCCATCCACGCCCCGTCGGTCAGGGCGCCGCGTTCATGCAGGGTGGACAGGATGCGGTAATGGCAATAGGTGGCGCAGCCTTCATTCATCACCTTGGTCTGGCGCTGCGGATAGAAATACTGTGCCACATGCCGCACGATGCGCAGGATTTCGCGCTGCCAGCCCTGCAGGCGCGGGGCCTTTTTCTCCAGGAAATAGAGGATATTCTCCTCCGGCAGTTCCAGCAGGGTGCGGCGGCGGTCGCGATCCGACAGGGGGCTGGCCCCGCCGGCCTTGGTGGGCACGGTGCGCCACAGGTCGTTGAAGGTGGCCTCCGCATGCTCCAGCCGTTCGCGCGCCCTTTTCTCCTCGTTCCGCAGGTCGGGGCCGCGACGACGGGGATAGCGGTGGACGCCGTGGTTCATCAGCGCATGGGCGGCATCCAGCACCCGTTCCACCATGGCATGGCCGTACCGTTCCTCGCACTGGCTGATATAGGCCTTGGCGAAGGACAGGTAATCCAGGATGCCGTCCGCATCGGTCCATTGCTGGAACAGGTAATTATTCTTGAAGAAATGGTTGTGGCCGAAGGCCGCGTGCGCGATCACCAGTGTCTGCATCGTCATGGTGTTTTCTTCCATGATGTAGCTGATGCAGGGGTTGGAATTGATCACGATCTCATAGGCCAGCCCGCGCTGACCCTTGCGGTACATGGCCTCGTCGCGGGCGAAATGCTTGCCGAAGGACCAGTGCTTGTAGAACAGCGGCATGCCGATGCTGGAATAGGCGTCCAGCATCTGTTCGGACGTGATCACCTCGATCTGGTTGGTGTAGCAATCCAGACCCATGTCCCCCAACGCCACCTTCTCGATGGCGTCATAGACGCGGCGGACCTTGTCATAGTCCCAGTCGGCGCCGGTATAGAGCGGGGCGGTCTCAAAGGCGGTCAGGGTCATGCGCTCACCTCCGCCGGTTGCCCGGCCTTGTCCTTGGCGAACAGCTCGCGGAAGACGGGGTAGATTTCCTTGCGTTCGGTTACCCGCCGCATGGCCAGCACGCCGCCGGCATTGATCTGCTTGTAGGTGCGCCACAGGTCGGTTTCGCGCGGACCGCCACCATAGGGCAGGCCCGGCATCATTCCTTCCTGCCCCACCTCCAGATAGGCGTAATATTGACAGTCGGGCAGGATGCTGTCGGTCATCAGCTGCGCTGTCTTGGTATTGTCCGACAGGGCATTGTCGCCGTCGCTGGCCTGTGCCCCGTAAATGTTCCATTCACCGGGCGGATAGCGTTCCTTGATAACCCGCGCCATTTCTTCCAGCGCAGTCGATACCACCGTGCCGCCGGTCTCCGCGCTGTAGAAGAAGGTCTCTTCATCTACCTCCGCCGCGCGGTGGGTGTGGCGGATGAAGACCACGTCCACATGCTTGTACCGCCGCGACAAGAACAGGTAGAGCAGCATGTAGAAGCGCTTGGCCAGATCCTTCATATGCTCCGTCATGCTGCCCGACACATCCATCAGGCAAAACATGACCGCCTGCGCCGCCGGGCGCGGCGTGGCCGCGAAACGGTTGTAGCGGACATCGACGGGGTCGATATAGGGGATGCGCTGGGTGCGTTTCAGCGCCTCGGCCAGTGCCAGCCGCGCCTGTTCCAGCCGGTCGCGGTCGCGCCCCGTCCGTTCCAGATCATCGATTTCCTGCCGCAGGGCCTTGATCTCATCACCGGTCGGGCGGTGCAGGGCCATGCGCCGGGCCAGGCTGTTGCGCATGGTGCGCACCAGATTGAGGTTCGTGGGCGATCCCGCCACCGAATAGCCCGCACGGTGCCAGTCCATGGCGTCGGTGACCGCCAGCTTGCGCTTGGCCAGATCGGGCAGTTCCAGGTCTTCCAGGAACAGGTCGATGAATTCCTCCCGGCTCAGGACGAAACGGAATTCATCCTGGCCGTCGCCATCCTCCGATCCCTCATTGCCCCTGCCGGACCCGCCACCCTGCGGCGGGCGTTTGATCTTGTCGCCGGACATGAACTCCTTGTTGCCGGGCACGACATAGTCACGCTGCCCGCCGGTGGAGGAGCGGCGCAGTGTAGGCTCGCGGATGCCGTCGGGGGAGATGGCGATGTCGCCCCCCATATCGATGTCGCGGATGCCGCGCTTGGCCGATGCATCGCGCACAGCCCGCATCACCTGTTCCTTGGCACGCCGTAGGAACCGCTGGCGGTTGGCCAGACTTTTGCCCGAAGGATTGAGACGTCGGTCGACAATGGTGAACAAGGTTGCACCGTCCTTTCGATGGGCTCCCCTTTCCCGTCCCCTCATCGTCATCCCGGCGAAAGCCGGGACCCAGGGGCCACAGGTGCGACGCTTGACTTGACGTCACAGCCTGCTGATGGGTCGGGCGCTTGGCCCCTGGGTCCCGGCTTTCGCCGGGATGACGACAGGGGCATTCGGACTTCAACACAAAGCGGGCGAGGGGCCTGGTTACCCCGCCTGTTTCACCCGCATGTACCATTCGACCAGACGGCGGACCTGCCGTTCCGTGTAGCCGCGGGCCATCATGCGATTGACGAACTCGCTGTGTTTCTTCTCCGTGTCGCTGTCCTTCTTGCTGCCGAAGCTGATGACGGGCAGCAGTTCCTCCACCTGGCTGAACATCCGCTTCTCGATGACGTCGCGCAGCTTTTCATAGCTGGTCCAGGACGGGTTGCGCCCGCTGTTGCCCGCCCGCATGCGCAGCGCGAATTTTACCACCTCGTTGCGGAAATCCTTGGGGTTGGCGATGCCCGCCGGCTTTTCGATCTTGGTCAGTTCCTGGTTCAGCAGGTCGCGGTTTAGAAGCTGGCCCGTGTCGGGGTCCTTGAAATCCTGATCCTCGATCCAGGCATCGGCATAATCGACATAGCGGTCGAACAGGTTCTGGCCATAGTCGTGGTAGCTTTCCAGATAGGCCTTCTGGATTTCATTGCCGATGAACTCCGCATAGCGCGGCGCCAACTCGCCCTTGATGAACTCCATGTACTTTTTCTCCACCTCGTCGGGAAACTGTTCCCGCTTGATGGATTGTTCCAGGATGTACATCAGGTGAACGGGATCGGCCCCAACCTCCGTATTGTCATAGTTGAAGGTGCTGGCCAGGACCTTGAAGGCGAAGCGGGTGGAGATGCCGTTCATCCCCTCATCCACGCCGGCCGCGTCCTTATATTCCTGCATGGTCTTGGCCTTGGGGTCCGTCTCCTTCAGGCTTTCCCCATCATAGACGCGCATCTTGCTGAACAGGTTGGAATTGCCATGGTCGCGCAGGCGCGACAGGACCGTGAAGCGGGCCAGCATTTCCAACGTGGCCGGCGCACAGGGGGCGCCGGACAGTTCGGACGTCTTGATCAGCTTTTCATAGATGCGCTGTTCTTCCATCACGCGCAGGCAATAGGGGACCTTGACCACACAGATGCGGTCGATGAAGGCCTCGTTATTCTTGTTGTTCTTGAAGCTCTGCCACTCCGCCTCATTGCTGTGCGCCATGATCACGCCCTGGAAGGGCAGGGCGCCGATATTCTCCGTCCCGATATAATTGCCCTCCTGCGTGGCGGTCAGCAGGGGGTGCAGCATCTTGATCGGGGCCTTGAACATCTCCACGAATTCCAGCATGCCCTGGTTGGCCCGGTTCAAGCCGCCGGAGTAGCTGTAGGCATCGGGATCATTCTGGCTGTAAAGCTCCAGCTTGCGGATATCGACCTTGCCGACCAGCGACGAGATATCCTGGTTATTCTCATCCCCCGGTTCTGTCTTCGAAATGCCGATCTGGCGCAGGCGGGACGGGCGCAGCTTCACCACCTTGAAGCGGCGGATATCGCCGTCAAATTCGTCAAGCCGCTTCAGCGCCCAGGGGCTCATCAAGCCTGTCAGGCGCCGGCGGGGAATGCAGAACTTCTCCTCTATCGTCGCACCCATGGTGGCGGGATCGAACAGGCCCAGGGGGCTTTCGAAGACCGGGCTGATCTGGTCGCCGGCTTTCAGCGCATAGATGGGCTTGTCCTCCATCAGCGCCTTCAACCGTTCGGCCAGCGAGGATTTGCCGCCGCCGACCGGGCCCAGCAGGTAGAGTACCTGCTTACGCTCTTCCAGCCCCTGGGCCGCATGGCGGAAGAAGCCGACGATGCGCTCAATCGTCTCCTCCATGCCGAAGAACTCGGCAAAGGCAGGGTAGACCTTGATGGTACGGTTCATGAAGATGCGGGCAAGCCGCGCATCTTTGGCCGTGTCGATCACTTCCGGCTCGCCAATGGCGGCCAGCAGCCGTTCGGCGGCGCTGGCATACATCAGCGGATCGTCGCGGCACCCCTCCAGGTACTCCATCAGCGACATCTCAACGTCGCGGCGGCTTTCATAGGAACTGGCGTAGCTGGCGAAAAGGTCTGTGACCAGACTGCTCATCGGCACTCTCCTTCCAGACGGCCGGTCGGGGGGCGATAGTGCGGGCATGGGCGTGCCATGCACCGCGACGCCGCGCCGGCGGGGGGCAGTGGGATAGGGTGGCGGTCGATCTTTGGCTCGCGCCGGGCCTCCCCGGCCCGAACCCGTTCCGGCCGCGTCAATGCGAACCGCCGGGTCATTCTTGTCGAACCCGCCACGGGGAACGGGGATGTGTCGGGGGCGGGCCGCAGGGCACCATCCGGTCGGACCGACCGGTCTGTGCGCTTGCTGATGGCCCTACCGTCACCCATCACCGCGTCTCCCAAGGCTGGGGGTCAATCGGTAATCAAGTTGTTGGTACTGAACGCAAAACTGTGATCACGAAACCGAACCGACGCAAAGCATCATCTCCCCCGATTGGGGCAGGCCGAAGGCATGTATGCATGCCGGGGCACCTGCCCGTCCGGGCGACCGGGCGGCGTTCGGCGCCTGCCCGTTTGGGGGAACCCTGTCCCCTGTCCATCCCCGCCCATCCAGCAACGGGAATCCGTACACACAGCATGACCCGAAAGAGGGCCATGGGTCAAAGCATACAGCCGCACACCTTTAACAATCCGTAACGACCGCTTTGCTTTTGCCACTTCTGGTCATGATATGGCGCGGCATGGGGCGGTCGGCCAGCCCCCCTGACCGGATGCGTCGACGGGCGAACTGGGGCGAATCGCCGACGCGAAACCGGCCCCCGGCAATTCCGTATAGTCATCCCGCGATGCGGAAGGGGCGGCCATGCGTTGTTCGCTGTTGCAACAGATTGGCTGATGATTTGATCTAGTCACGTGAACGCCATCGTTTTGGATCAACAGTTTCGCAAATTAGCCGTAATGGCTGGCGATGCTGCGATGCGTGAAGGGCAGTGGCTTTTTGCCGCTCACCGACACCGGCCAGGCCCGATGGTCCCGACCGTGACAAACGTTGAACCTGCGAAGGTGACATGATGAGCAGCGCCGATTTCGATAACGTATTCACCGCCGCCTGCGTTGAGCTGGGCCTGGATCCCGCCAACACCAATATCTTCGCGCTGGAATGCCGCCGCCAGGGTATGGACCCGAGCAAGACCCGCGCCTATGACCTGGACAAGAACCCGTCGCCGATGTGGGCGCAGTTCCGCAAGCTGAAGCGCGCTTCCTGATCCGCCGTCCCTTTCGGGCGCGTAACGGAATGTGAAGGGGCCGTCCCGCTGGGGCGGCCCTTTTTCGTTCCGCCCACCCTCTCCGGGGCCGATATTGGGTGTGTATGCCCAATATTTGCTTGTACAGGTCCAACCCTTTTCGGGCATGATCACCGCGACGGAATATCGCAGCGCAGTTGCGTAACCCCATCAGCGGGTGACCAGTAACGCGCCACGCGATGTGCGGCCGGATGCAGGCCTCTTGGGGAGGGCGATGCTGAAAGGGCTGGGCAGTTCCTTGGCGGCCAGACAGGCGGCGCGTGCCGTGCTTGCCGCCTGTCTCATCGGATTGGTGTTGAGCGGGCTGGAGGTTGCCTGGGCGACGTGGCGCGAGCGCGGGAAGGCCAGCGATCTGGTCGAACAGATGCTCGACCTGACGGAAGGCAGTGCCGCCGCCGCCGCCTGGAACGTGGATGAGGCGCTGGCACAGCAGATCGGCAATTCCGCGCTGTCCATCGGCGCCATCGCCGGCATCGATATCCGCATATCGGAGGAACAGCCCCTCTGGTCCCGTCACCGGGCCCTGGCGGCGCCCAGTGGCGGCAGCGGGGCCATTGGGCGGCTGGTGTTCGGCGATCTGGCGCGGGGCACCCGCCTTCTGTACCGGCCCCTGCCTGACGGACGGGAAAAGCCGCCCATCGGCATTCTGCGCATCGACCTGGATATGGCGCGGGTATCGGCGGATTATATCGCCTTTGTCGGGTCATCGCTGCTGGGCGGGCTGGCGCGCAATATCCTGCTGGGCCTGATGCTGACCTGGGTGTTCCACCGGTTCCTGACCCGGCCCTTGGTCGAACTGGAACAGGCCGTGGCGGGGATCGATCCCGACAATCCCCGCGACACCCGCGTGAAGGTGCCCGCAGGCCACGAAACGGACGAGCTGGGTCGTCTGACCCAGCGTATCAATGAGACGCTGGACAAGCTGGATGAAAGCCAGGGGCAGCTCCGGCAGCTGGCGACGCGCGATCCGCTGACCGAACTGCCCAACCGTGCCCTGCTGCTGGAACGGCTGGAACATGCGCTGGCGCGGGCCCGGCGGACCAAGCGTGGCGTGGCGGTTCTGTTCCTGGACCTGGACCGGTTCAAGCATGTGAATGACAGCCTGGGCCATGACATGGGCGACCGTATGCTGCTGGGCATCGCCCGTCGCCTGGACGATACGCTGCGCCATTCCGACACGGTGGGCCGGCTGGGCGGGGATGAATTCCTGGTTCTGGTGGAGGATGTGAAGGAGCCGAAGGAGGCAATCCAGGTTGCCGACCGCATCCTGGCCACGCTGGCCCGTCCGCTGGACCTGGAAGGCCATCTGCTGCATCCCAGCGCCTCCATCGGCATCTCGCTCTGGCCCAGCGACGGGCAGGATGCGCGGCAGATCCTGCGCTGCGCCGATGTCGCCATGTACGCGGCCAAGGCGGCGGGCACCGGCTGCTGGCGGATGTTCAGCGCCGAGATGTCGGAACAGGCCATGGCCCGCCTGCGCACGGAGGCGCGGCTGCGCGCCGCCGAACTGCGTGGGGAGTTCGAGCTGTTCTATCAGCCCAAGGTGGACCCGCGCAGCCTGACCCTGCGGGGGGCGGAGGCGCTGCTGCGCTGGAAAACCGAGGATGGCTATATCGCCCCTGCCGACTTCATCCCCGTGGCGGAGGAGACGGGCCTGATCGGTCCCATCGGCGACTGGGTGCTGGGCGATGCCTGCCGGCAGGCGGCGGCCTGGCGCCGGCTTTATGGCGATCTGCCCGTGGCCATCAATGTCAGCCCGCGTCAACTGGCGGATGCCGATTTCCCCAACCGTGTGCGGGCGGCGCTCGCCAATTCGGGTCTTCCTGCCCATCTGCTGACGCTGGAGATTACGGAAACGGTGGCGATGACGCAGGCGGCCGGCGATTTCGCCATGCTGCGGCTGTTGCGGGATATCGGCGTCGGCATGGCCATCGATGATTTCGGGACGGGTTATTCCTCCCTGTCCCACCTGCGGCGCATCCCGCTGACCGTGCTGAAGATCGATCGGGGTTTCATGCAGACGGTGCCGCATGACGTGGCCATCCCGGCCACCATACTGGAACTGGGCCAGCGCCTGGGGCTGGAGATCGTGGCGGAAGGGGTGGAGACGGAGGCGCAGCGCGACTGGCTCTGCACGCTCGATTGTCAGACGATCCAGGGCTTCCTGATTTCCCGCCCCCTGCCGGCAGCGGAGTTTGAGGAACGGTTCCTGGGGGAGGGGGTTCGGGCGGTGGGGTGAGGGCGCAACATCCCCACCCCTATCAGACCCCCGCGGCCCCCCGCAGTCGGCGCATGAAGCGGGTGGGTGACGGAATATGGGCCAGCAAGCCCGCCGCCTTGTCGGCCCGGCCCGTGACCTGTCCGATCACCTTGCCCACGCTCATCACATTGGCGATGCGCCGGTCCAGGAAGGCCCAGCTGTCGGTCAGCTCATCGGAGCGGTCATCCAGCCAATAAAGCGTGGTGGCGGTGACGACGCCGGCCAGAAGCAGGCGCTTGGTATAGAAATTATAGTCGACGGAGGTATCGCCGACGGCACGCCAAGCGGCATCGACCGTGGCATAGACAAGCTGCGGCCCGCGCGTGGCATTCTGCGGTAGGGACAGCAGGCTGCTGGCGCGGCGCACCGCCTCGCGATAGGGGATCAGGATTTCCAGGCGCTTGCGCACGGCCAGGGTCACCCGTTCGCGTACCTTCAATGCCGTCAGGTCGGTGCCGGCCAGGGCGTCCACCATCTGCCGGTCGGCCCAGTCGCTGAACCAGCAGGCAGCTTCCACCGGGCCACCGGGGAAGGCGGCATCGGCCTCCTGCGCGTGGAACCCGGCGGCTTCCGCCCCGCGCCGCAGGGTGGTGCCGGTCCAGCCATCGAACGCCACATCGGGCAGCATGGCCACCAGGATCGCATCCTTGCGCGCGGCCAGGGCGGCCTGTGCGCGGGTATAGGCATCCTGCGGCGGCGGTGTCGTGGCGTCGGTCATCGTATGTCTCCCTGCCGGCGTGTCAGCGCGATGGCGCCAGCACGTCGGGTCCGAAAAACTTCTGCTCTTCCATATAGGTCAGCGTGGCCAAGCTTTCCATGCGGTCCAGATAAAGGACGGCGTCCAGATGATCCAGCTCATGCTGGATCACGCGGGCATGGGTGTTCGCGGCCTCGCGTTCCACCAGATTTCCATCCAGATCATAGCCGCGGTAGCGGATGCGGCGATAGCGTGGCACGACGCCGCGCAGGCCGGGGATGGACAGGCACCCTTCCCAGCCCAGCACCGTTTCGGCCCCCAAGGGCACGAATTCCGGGTTGATCAGGACCTGCGGCCCCATGGCCGCATCGCCCTGGTCGCCCGTGGCGCGTTCCGGCGGTACCCGGAAAACGATGATGCGGCGGGACACGTCGATCTGCGGGGCGGCAAGGCCGATGCCGGGCGCATCGAACATGGTCTCCACCATGTCGGCTGCCAATTGCCGCAACCCATCGTCGAAACCGCCGGCCACCGGTACCGGGATTGGGTCGGCGACACGGCGCAGGACGGGGTTGCCCATGCGGACGATGGGAAGCACGGCCATGGAAAAGGCTCCGAAAAAGGGGGCGATTCGGCTATATCGCTATTGTGAGGCCCAGGGCGGGGCGATGCAAGGCAAGGAAAAGCGTGCCCCCTGTGGCCGCATGCCCGCCATTCCGCATGAATCTTCACAAGGATGCGCTGCGGGTCTTCACAAGCCCCACCGGCATGTGTATAACCCCGCCGACTGGATCGGGCGATGGCGCGACCTTCATGGTCTCGCGTTGCCTTTGTCTTTGTTTTCAACCCTACCCGCAAGTGCTGGCCCTGGCTGGTGTGAGCGCACGATTGGAGTGGATGTCCCGTGCAAGTTCTGGTTCGTGATAACAACGTCGATCAGGCACTGCGCGCGCTGAAGAAGAAGATGCAGCGTGAGGGCATCTTCCGCGAAATGAAGCTGCGCCGCAATTATGAGAAGCCGTCGGAAAAGCGCGCTCGCGAAAAGGCTGAAGCCGTTCGCCGCGCCCGCAAGCTGCTGCGCAAGCGTCTGGAGCGCGAGGGCTACTAATAGCCCTCCCTGTCCACCAGACAGATTGCCAGTTGGCCGTAAAGGCCACGGGATTGAATGCCGCCCCTGGGAAAGCCCGCGGGCGGCTTTTGGTCTTTCTGGGGGTGCGGTATGATGGTTGCTCCGTCCCGCCGCCAAGGCCTGTCCGATGCCCCGCCGCCCCGCCGATTCCCATATTTTCTGGCGTGATCCCGCCTTTGCCCATCTGGAAGCGCGGGAGGTCATGGATGGCCGCACCGTCTGTTACGTGCCGCATTCCCATCCGACCTTTTCCATCGGCGCCATCACGGGCGGATACAGCGAATATCTGACCGGCACCGACCGGTTTGAGGCGGCCGAAGGCACCGTCGTGCTGATGAACCCGGAAATCGTGCACGCCTGCAACCCGGTCAATGACCACCCCTGGTCCTACCGCATGCTGTATGTGGATACCGGCTGGCTGGCGTGTGTGCAGGGGCTGCCGGCGTTCCGGCCCTTTGGCGCCGTGATCAGCCGCGATCGCGATCTCTATGCCGACCTGATGGCCCTGTTCGATCTGCTGTTCGATGACGGGGTTGAGGTCGCGGACAAGGAAGCCGGAGCCTGCCGTTTCTTCTCATTCCTGGCGGAACGTGTGGATGGGGCCGGACTGCCCCTGACGGAAAGCCATGACGCCCTGGCGCGGGCTGCCGATTACATTACCCGTCACTGCACCCGCGATTTACGGGTGGAGGAGGTGGCGGCGGCGTCGGGCCTGTCCCCCTCCTATCTGATCCGGGCGTTCAAGGCGCGTTACGGCCTGACCCCGCATGCCTATCAGACCAACCAGCGTATCCGGGTGGGGCAGGCGGGGTTGCGGCGGGGAGAGGCCATTGTCGATGTGGCGCTGGATGCCGGATTTGCCGATCAGGCCCATTTCCAGCGGGTGTTCAAGGCGCATGTTGCCGCCACGCCGGGCCAGTATGGGCAGCAGGGTCAATCCCGTTCCCGCAGACGGTAATGGAAGGCTTTGGGCTGCGTCGCCTCACGCTCGATCATCTCCCGCATCCGATCTTCGGCCCCCGCGATCAGGTCGGGGATCAGGTCCGCCTCCGGCAGGTTCTTCCAGTATTTCTTGGGCATTTCCGACTGCATGGCCCGCACCTTCAACCGGGCCGGGTTGAAGATATGGGCGAAGTAGGTGCGCCAGAGATCGTCCGTATCGTCGATCAGGTCGGGCTTTTCCGAAGGTTCGTCGGATAGGGTCAGTTGCTGCCCGTCCCAGGCAGCCGATCCCTTGGGTGTGGCGATGATCCAGTCCATGTCGGTGAAGCGGCGTTGGAAAAAGCCGGCTGTGCGGCCCACGATGTAATTGTCCGGTTCAAACCAGGCGGCGAAGCGGCGGCGGCCATCCTGCGGCGGTCCCATTTCCTTGAACCGGACAAAGGCCTTCATCTTGTGCGCGTCGCGGCGGATGGCCTTGGTCAGGGTTTCCGCCCGCGCCACATCCGCATCCGACGGGTTGGACAGCAGCGCCTTTTCCCGCTGCACCCGCCACAGCAGACGGTACAGCAGGGCGAAGCGCGCCGGGTCGACATGGCAGATGACGGCATCGGCCAGGGTCAGGAAGGCGGCAGGCACCGTGGGTGCGGGCAGTGACGGGTCGGGCGGGGGCAGGGGATCGTCGGCCATGCCGAACAGGTCGGCCCCCGCATCCCGCACCCGCCATTCCACATCGCCCGGTCCCACCCCGGCCCGCAGCAGGGCGCGGGCCGCATCCCGCCATTCCGCCAAATCACCGCGTCCACGCAGGGACAGGCGGATCATCCGAACAGGCTCAACTGCTTGGGCTTGGGCGCGAACAGGTCGCGCAAATCGGTGCGGTCGGTCAGGCGCAGGGGTGACCAGCCCTCCGCCATGATGAAGGGCCGCACCTTGCGCACCCCCACGCCCAGCCGTTCCAGATCCTCCAGCCGCAGGTTCTTGTGCCGCCGCGCCGACAGGATGGAGGGCACGGACTTGGTACCCAGGCCCGGCACGCGCAGCAGCATTTCCTTATCCGCCCGGTTTACATCCACCGGGAATCGGTCGCGGTTGGCCAGGGCCCAGGCCAGTTTCGGATCGATATCCAGCTCCAGATTGCCGTCTTCCCTGACCGACGTGATCTCCGCCACGTCGAACCCATAGAACCGGTAGAGCCAGTCCGCCTGATACAGCCGGTGTTCACGCATCAGGGGTGGGCGCGACAGGGGCAGGACGCTGGAGGCATCGGGAATGGGGCTGAAGGCCGAGTAATAGACGCGGCGCAGGCGGAACCGGCTGTAGAGATTGGCGGACGAGCCCAGGATGGTGGCGTCGGTCGTGTTATCCACGCCCACGATCATCTGCGTGCTTTGTCCGCCCGGTGCGAAGCGGATGCGCCGCTTGGTCCGCAATGTTTGTTCCTTCGACGCCTCGATCCTGACCGACAAGTCCGACATGGAGCGGCGGATGCGGGCCGGATGCTTTTGCGGTGCAAACTGCTCGATGCCCTGATCGGTCGGCAGCTCGATATTGATCGACAGGCGGTCGGCATACAGCCCCGCCTCCTCGATCAGTTGCGGCGATGCCTCCGGGATGGTCTTCAGATGGATATAGCCGCGGAAATTATGGATCGTGCGCAGGTCCTTGGCCACGCGGACCAGTTGTTCCATTGTATAATCGGAAGAGCGGATGATGCCCGACGACAGGAACAGCCCCTCAATATAGTTGCGGCGATAGAATTCCAGGGTCAGCCAGACCACTTCGTCGGCCGTGAATCGCGCCCGCTCCACATTGCTGGACGACCGGTTCACGCAATAGACGCAGTCATAGATGCAGAAATTGGTCAGCAGGATCTTCAACAGCGAGATGCAGCGCCCGTCGGGTGCATAGGCGTGGCAGATGCCCATGCCTTCCGTCGATCCCAGCCCGCCGCTGGCCGACGAATCGCGCCGCTGGGTGCCGCTGGATGCACAGGACGCATCATATTTCGCGGCATCGGACAGGACGGCGAGACGTTGTTTCAGCGATTTGGCCATGGTCCGAACGGGCAGGGGGAAGGGATGTTGTTCATGATATGTTCGTGGATGGCCACGTCAACAATCTTGAACTATGCCCCCCGTCCTGAACGGCAAGGCACCCCTATCCGCGCCGGGGGAACAGGACCGTGAAGCAGGTGCCATCGCCCACCCGGCTGTCGACATCGATGCGCCCGCCCAGACGCTGCGTGACCAGATTATAGACCAGATGCAGGCCCAGACCGGTGCCGCCCGCATCCCGCCTTGTCGTGAAGAACGGGTCGAAGATGCGGGGCAGGGTGGCGGCGTCGATGCCGTTGCCATCATCGGCCACCGACAGCTCCGCCCACCCTGCCTGTGTTTCGGCGGGGCGCAGGCGGACCCGGATGGTCCCGCCATCCCCCCGACCCGTGAAGGCATGGGTCAAGGCGTTCATCACCAGATTGGTGACGATTTGCGCGATAGCGCCGGGCGTGCTGTCCACTTCCAGCCCTTCGACCAGATCGGCCTCCAGCCGGTGGGGAACGCGACGCAACTGCGGCTGCAAGCTGCGCAGCACCTCCCCCAGATAATCGCCCAGGTCGAAGCGGCGGACCTGATCGGTGGTCTGGTCCACGGCCACCTGCTTGAAGCTCTGCACCAGATCGGCGGCGCGGGTAATGTTGCCCAGCACAAAGCCCATCGCCTCCGTCGCGGAGGCCACGTAATCCTCCAGCAGGCTGCGGCGCAGGGACCCGTCGCGATAGGCGGCACCGAACCGTTCGGTATCCTGGGCAAAGGCTGTCGCCGCCGTGACCGCGACGCCTAGCGGCGTATTGATCTCATGCGCCACACCCGCCACCAGCCCGCCCAGGGCCGCCATCTTTTCCGCCTGGATCAGGTCGCGCTGCGTGGCGCGCAGCCGGTCCAGGGTGCGGGACATCTCCTCCGCCGTCAGGCGCATGACGTCGATGCCCTGGCCTAGCCCCATGGCCCGGCCATCGCCATCCACCAGGACGAAGCCACGGTGCAGGGCGTCGGGCTTCTGTTCCGCGATCGAGGCGTTCAGGGCTGATAGGCCGGTCTCCAGCGGCACCAGCAGCGGTTCCCGGTCGGCCAGATGTGTGACGGCGCGGCGGGCATAAAGGTCACGGCCATAACGCTGGGAGAAATGCAGAAGGAAGGTGGCGCGGTCGGCCAGCGCAAGCGGACGACCGCCCGCATCGGCCACGATCACGCCGGGCAGGGTAGGGTCAGCCTGGAACAGTTCGGCCACGCTGCCGCAGCGTGTTTGTTCCGGCACCGACGGTACGGTGCGGCACAGCCGTGCGGCTGTCCAGGCCGCGTCCGTCATCTCCCCGCCTGCTGCCGGGTCCTTGTCCCTGTCCCGGTCCAACCATTCCCCCGCTGCTGGGATCGTGTTCGGGTGTGATGCCAGAAAGCCATGACGGATTCGTGACGGGCGCGCTACCCTCAACCGCCCTTCATCACCGTCAGGGCAGCATCCCAGTAAGGGACCGGCCCGAACCGGCCCGCCAGAAAATCCACAAAGGCCCTGACCTTGGGGCTGAGATGGCGGTTGGCGGGATAGACGGCGTGGGCGGCCAGCGGGCTGGGCAGCCAAGCATCCAGCAAGGGGATCAGCCGTCCCGCCGCCAGCGCATCGCCCACGATGAAGGTGGGCAGCAGCACCAGCCCCTGGCCGTGCAGCGCCGCCTCGCGCAGCGCGTCACCATTATTGGCGCGCAGCCGCCCCTTCAGACGCACATTCTGCGTCTCCTCCGATCCAGGTGCGGTGCGGAAAGTCCATTGATCCGGGTTCTGGACATTGGTGTAGATCAGGCAATCATGATCGGCGATGTCGGCGGGGCTTTGCGGCGTGCCGCGCCGGGCCAGGTAATCGGGGCTGGCGCAGATCACGGCGCGCACGGGAAAAAGGCGGCGGGCCACCAGCGAACTGTCCTTCAGCCGCCCGATGCGCACCGCCAGATCATAACCTTCCTCCACCAGATCGACGAACCGGTCGGACAGGTCCATATCCACGATGACTTCCGGGTACAGGCCCATGAAATCGGCAATGGCGCCTGACAGGTGGACAAAGCCGAACGACATGGGGGCGGCCAGTTTCAGGACACCGCGCGGGGCCGCATGCTGGCTGGCCACCGACCGTTCCGCCTCCTCCAGCGCGTCCAGCGCCTGGGTGACGCGGGCATAGAAGCCCTCGCCCACCTGGGTCAGGCTGATATGGCGGGTGGTGCGGTTGAACAGGCGGGCACCCAGACGCGCCTCCAACTCCCCGATGCGGCGGCTGGCGGCGGATTTCGACAAGCCCAGCTTTTCAGCGGCCCTTGTGAAGCTGCGCCCCTCCGCCACCAGCGTGAACAGCCGCAGATCCTCAAGCCTGTCCATTTTGGCCCCCATGATTGTCCCGCCCAGCGGGACAAAGCTGTTCGAAATTGGACCATTATCGGGAATGATGCAACCGCCTATCTTTCTCTCAACAGCGCAACACACCGCACCTTATGGAGAGCGAAATGAGCAAGGTTCTGGTCCTCTATTATTCCTCCTACGGCCATATCGAGACGATGGCCAAGGCCGTTGCCGAGGGTGCGGCCTCTGTCGCCGGCACCGAAGTGGTGGTCAAGCGCGTGCCGGAGCTGATCCCGGAAGAGGTTGCCAAGCGGTCTGGCATCAAGCTGGAACAGGATGCCGCCGTCGCCACCGTGGACGAGCTGCCGAACTATGACGCCATCATTTTCGGCACGCCCACCCGCTTTGGCATGATGGCCAGCCAGATGCGCAACTTCCTGGACCAGACCGGCGGTCTGTGGGCCAAGGGTGCGCTGATCGGCAAGGTCGGCTCGGTCTTCGTGTCCACGGCGACCCAGCATGGCGGTCAGGAGGCGACCCTGCTGTCCTTCCACACCAGCCTGCTGCACCATGGCATGGTCATCGCTGGATTGCCCTACAGCTTCGGCGGTCAGACCCGCCTGGACGAGGTGACGGGCGGCAGCCCCTATGGCGCCACCACCATCGCCGGCGGCGACGGTTCCCGCCAGCCGTCGGAGAATGAGCTGGAAGGTGCGCGCTTCCAGGGTGCCCATGTGGCCCGTCTGGCGGCAAAGCTGTCGGCCTAACGCCTGTCCCTCAAACGCCGGGCGCCGCCGTCCGGCGGCTTGGCTCACGGCGCATGTGCGCCGGGCCGGCAGTCGCCGGCCTCCGATGGTCATGGGGTCATGACCATCGGGTTTTATTCCATGACCGTAACGGTCCTTGCAGCGTTGCCAGTCCGGGGCGCTGCCGGGAGCCATCAAGGAGAAGTGTCATGATCGAACATCGCCCCTTCGCCGGCTTGGGTAAGGCCAACCATGGCTGGCTGCGCGCCAATTTCCACTTCAGCTTTGCCGGCTATCACAATCCGTCGCGGGTCCATTGGGGACCGTTGCGGGTGTGGAACGATGATACCATCGACAGCAATACCGGCTTTGACCCGCATCCCCATCAGGATATGGAAATCATCACCTATGTTCGCAAGGGCGCCATCACGCACCAGGATTTCCTGGGTAATGAGGGCCGCACGGAAGCGGGCGATGTGCAGGTGATGTCGGCGGGCACCGGCATCGTGCATGCCGAATATAACCGCGAACCGGGAGAAACCACCCTGTTCCAGATCTGGATCATCCCCAACAAGCGTGGCGTGAAGCCGCGCTGGGAAGCCGCGAAGTTCCCCAAGGGCACCGATGCCCAGGGCCAGCTGCGCGTCCTGGCATCGGGCCGGGATCAGGATAAGGACAGCGGTGCGCTCTATATTCACCAGGATGCTGCACTTTTGGGTGGAACCTTGCCGGCGGGTACGGTGTTGACCCATCGGTTGGGTGATCGGCTGGCCTATCTGGTCCCCGCCCGGGGCAAGGTGAAGGTCAATGGCCTGACCCTTGATGCCCGCGACGGCGCCGCGGTGAAGGACGAAGAAGTCCTCACCATCGAGGTGCTGGAAGAGGCCGAACTGATCCTCGCTGATCTGCCGCGTGCGGCCTGATCGGCAGGGTCCACCATACCGGGGCCGGCTCCCCCATCCCCCTGAAGGCCGGTCCCGGTTTCAAAGGGCGGCGTCCTCCCCCCGGACGCCGCCCGTTTTATTTTGGGCACTATGCTGCGCGCATCCGTCCCCTTGGCGGCGGGGGCGGTTGATGCCAGTTATCGGTGCAGGATAACGCCAAGGAACCATCCCCGTGACCCATCCCGACAGTCCCGCCCCGCCCGCCGGTGACCCCGTGGCTGCCCGCCTGATGCTGCTGGCCGGCCTGTTCGGGGCGGTTGCGGTGGCGGCGGGGGCCTTTGCCAGCCATGGGCTGTCGGCGGTGCGGGATGCGCATGCGGTCGACCTGTGGAAAACGGCCAGCCAGTATCAGATGGTCCACGCCCTGGCCATCCTGGTGCTGGCCCCGCTGCGCCGTGCCCTGCCGGGTCAGACGCGGTGGCTGGCGGCGGCGGGCCTGTGCTTTGCCGTCGGTTGCGTGCTGTTTCCGGGCGCGCTCTACGCGCTGGGCTGGTACGGGCCGTCGGCCATGGGGGCCGTGGCGCCCATCGGTGGGCTGTGTTTCATCCTGGGCTGGCTGCTGACCGGGATTGCGGGTCTGCGCAGCGCGGGTTAGGGCCGCGACGGGAACAGGCGCCGCATCAGAGACAGAACCTCAATCGGTGCGTCGCCCTTCAGGGCATAGAAAATGGTTTGTGCCTGCCGACGGGTTCGCACCAGCCCTTCCTGCCGCAGTATGGCCAGATGCTGGGACAGGGCGGACTGTGACAGGCCGACCAGTACCTCCATCTCCCCCACTGATTTCTCGCCATGAGCCAGGTGCAGAAGTATGCACAAGCGCCGTTCATTGCCCATGGCCTTCAGCAGGGCAGCGGCGGCGTCGGTCTTGACAGGCAGTGTCATGGCATCCATAGCCAACGGGAAACTGGACCATCCCACGCCCCCGTCAAGCCCAGGGTCCAGAAGATTTTCCGGAAAAAGGGGAAAGCCCATGGATGCCGCCATCCATGCCGATGTCACGCTGGATTGTTCGGGTCTGAAATGCCCGATGCCGGTGCTGCGCGCGGCCAAGGCGCTGCGGGGCATGATTGCCGGTCAGGTCCTGTCCGTGACGGCGACCGACAAGGCAGCGCCCAAGGATTTTCAGACCTTCTGTGCCGAAGGCGGGCACATATTGATTGCGACCGATGTCCTGGGTGACACACCCCAGGGGCAGTTGGTACGGTTCACCATCAGGCGTGGCGGCTGATCTGTCGCAAAGACAGAAAACGGGTCACCGCCCATGATGGAATTGGCGACAGCCGGCGCAAAAGACCGGCGGGCCAGATTTGAGGAAATGACCGGGGACGCCGCATCGCATGAATACGCTGCTTTTCTCCCATCCCGACTGCCTGGACCATGATACGGGCTATGGCCATCCCGAATGCGCCGACCGGCTGCGTGTCGTGCTGTCGGCGCTGGAGGATGAGGCCTTCATGTTCCTGGACCGGCGCGACGCACCCCTGGCCACGCGTGAGCAGTTGGAGCGGGTGCATCCGCCCGGCCATGTATCGGCCCTGCTGGACGCCATTCCCGCTGATGGTCATGGCAGCATCGATGCCGATACGGTTCTGTCACCGGGGACTGGCAAGGCCGCCCTGCGTGCTGCCGGGGCCGTGGTCGCCGCCGTGGACGCCGTGTGCGGCGGGGAGGCACGCAACGCCTTCTGTGCCGTGCGCCCGCCGGGGCACCATGCCGAACCGGATCAGGCCATGGGTTTCTGTCTGTTCAACAATGTCGCAGTGGGGGCGGCGCATGCCCGCGCCAATCACCGCATCCGCCGCGTTGCCATCATTGATTTCGATGTGCATCACGGCAATGGCACCCAGACCTTCTGCGAACAGGATGCCGACCTGTTCTATGGCTCTACCCACCAATGGCCGCTTTATCCCGGCACCGGATCGGTGAAGGAGAAGGGGGTGTTCGGCAATATCGTCAATGCCTGCCTGCCGCCCATGGCCGGCAGCCCGGAATTCCGCCACGCCATCCAATCCACGCTGATCCCGGCGCTGGATGCGTTCAAGCCGGATCTGGTGATGATCTCCGCCGGGTTCGACGCCCATATGCGCGATCCCGTGGGCGGGCTGGACCTGACGGAGGATGATTTCGTCTGGGTCACGCAGAAGCTGATCGAGGTGGCGGACCGTCACGCCAAGGGCCGTATCGTCTCCGTCCTGGAGGGGGGCTACGACCTGCGCGCACTCGCCAACAGCACGGCGGCGCATGTGAAGACATTGATGGTCGCCTGAGACTTCGTGTGACTGGCACTTGAACCGCTCGGCCAGGGGACATACAGTCCGGCCTTCCGAATGACTGTGCCGAAGCCATGACCGACCAGACCCTGCCCCCCGACATCGCCGCCCTCAGCTTTGAGGATGCGCTCGCCGAGCTGGAACGGATTGTCCGCCAGCTGGAGGAAGGCAAGGCCAAGCTGGACGATGCCATCCAGTCCTATGAGCGTGGCACCTGGCTGAAACGCCACTGCGAATCCCGGCTGCGCGAGGCGCAGGCCAAGGTGGACCGCATCACCATCGCTGCCGACGGCACCATCGGTGCCGAGTCCGCCCGTCTGGATTGAAAGCCTCCATCCCATGCCCTCCCTGCCCAAGACCCTGACCGCCGCCATGGCGGATACTGTTGAACAGGTCGAAGCCGCCATTGAGGTGCTGCTGCCGCGCAGCAACCTGATGGAGGCGCGCCTGTTCGACGCCATGCGCTATGGCTGTCTGGGCGGGGGCAAGCGTCTGCGTCCCTTCCTGGTCATGGAAAGTGCGCGCATGTTCGGCGTCAGCCCGGCTTGTGCCTTGCGCACGGCGGCGGCGGTGGAGTTCATCCATTGTTACAGCCTTGTCCATGACGATCTGCCCGCCATGGATGACAGCGAGCTGCGCCGGGGCCGGAAGACGGTGCATCTGGAATTTGACGAGGCGACCGCCATCCTGGCCGGTGATGGGCTGTTGACCCAGGCGTTTGAGATATTGGCCGACCATGAGACGCATGAGGACCCGCAGGTCCGCTGCAAGCTGGTGGCGGCACTGGCCAAGGCCGCAGGC
The DNA here is from genome assembly GCA_001296005.1 of alpha proteobacterium AAP38. GTDB lineage: Bacteria > Pseudomonadota > Alphaproteobacteria > Azospirillales > Azospirillaceae > Niveispirillum. The sequence goes on from LJHR01000024.1 coordinate 101,163, forward strand.
CCGCGCGGCATGGTCGGCGGGCAGATGCTGGACCTGATCGCGGAGACGACTCCGCTGGATATCGGCGCCATCACCCGGCTTCAGCGGCTGAAGACCGGCGAGATGATCGCCTTTTCCGCGGTTGCCGGTGCCATCCTGGGCCGGGCGGGCGCGCCGCAGCATCATGCGCTGCAGGCCTATGCCCATGATCTGGGGCTGGCCTTCCAGATTGCCGATGATCTCCTGGATGTCGAAGGCACCCAGGACGAGGTGGGCAAGCCGGTGGGCCGCGACGGCGACGCAGGAAAAGCCACATTCGTGTCCATCCTGGGGCCGGAGCGGGCGCGCGATCAGGCACGCCGGCTCGCCGATCAGGCGGCCCAGCACCTTGAGATTTTCGGGGACCGGGCTGATATGCTGCGTCAGGTGGCGCATTATGTTGTTGAGCGGCGCACATAAAAACAAATCAAGAGGTGGGGACGATGTCCCAGTCGAAGACGCCGTTGCTTGACCAGGTGAAGGTTCCCGCCGATCTGCGGCGGTTGCAGCCCGCACAATTGCGCCAGCTTGCCGATGAGTTGCGCAATGAGACCATTGATGCCGTCTCGGTCACGGGTGGGCATCTGGGGGCTGGTCTGGGCGTGGTCGAACTGACCGTGGCCCTGCATTACTGCTTCGACACGCCGGCGGATCGCCTGATCTGGGATGTCGGCCACCAGGCCTATCCGCACAAGATCCTGACGGGGCGGCGCGACCGTATCCGCACGCTCCGCATGGGCGGCGGCCTGTCGGGCTTCACCAAGCGCTCGGAGAGCGAGTACGACCCGTTTGGCACGGCCCACAGTTCCACCTCCATCTCCGCTGGTCTGGGCATGGCGGCGGCGCGCGATCTGGCGGGACGCACCAACAATGTCGTGGCCGTCATCGGGGATGGTGCCCTGTCGGCCGGTATGGCCTATGAGGCGATGAACAATGCCGGTGCGTTGCAGTCGCGCCTTGTTGTCATCCTGAACGACAATGACATGTCCATCGCCCCGCCGGTGGGTGCCTTGTCTGCCTATCTGTCGCGGCTGATCTCGTCCAAATCCTATCGCGGCTTCCGCGATTTCTCCAAACAGGTGGCCGAACATCTGCCGCGGCCGCTGCTGAACGCTGCGCGCCGGGCAGAGGAATATGCAAGAGGCATGGTCACGGGCGGCACCCTGTTTGAGGAACTGGGCTTTTACTATGTCGGCCCCATCGACGGGCATAATCTGGATCATCTGCTGCCCATTCTGGAGAATGTGCGCGACGATCCGCGCGGCGGCCCCGTGCTGGTGCATGTCGTCACGCAGAAGGGCAAGGGCTATGCCCCGGCAGAGGCATCGGCGGACAAGCTGCATGCGGTCGGCAAGTTCGACGTCATCACCGGCACCCAGGCCAAGCCCAAGGCCAACGCCCCCTCCTATACCCGCGTCTTTGCCGACAGCCTGATCAAGGAGGCCGAGAAGGACGAGAAGATCGTGGCCATCACGGCGGCCATGCCGTCGGGCACGGGTCTGGACCTGTTCCAGCAGAAATTCCCCAAGCGCAGCTTTGACGTGGCCATCGCCGAACAGCATGCCGTGACCTTCGCCGCCGGCATGGCGACCGAAGGGTACAAGCCGTTCTGCGCCATCTATTCCACCTTCCTGCAGCGCGGCTATGACCAGCTGGTCCATGACGTTGCCTTGCAGAACCTGCCCGTGCGCTTCGCCATCGACCGCGCCGGTCTGGTCGGGGCCGATGGGGCCACGCATGCCGGCGCCTTCGACGTCGCCTATCTTGCCTGCCTGCCCAACATGGTGGTGATGGCGGCGGCGGATGAGGGGGAACTGGTGCATATGGTCGCCACCTGTGCCGCCTATGATGCCGGTCCCATCGCCGTGCGCTATCCGCGCGGTGAAGGCGTGGGCGTGGACATGCCGGAACAGGGCGTGCCGCTGCCCATCGGCAAGGGCCGTGTCATCCGTGAAGGGTCCAAGGTCGCCATCCTGTCGCTGGGCACCCGTCTGGCGGAGGCATCAAAGGCCGCCGAGGATCTGGCCGCCCTGGGCCTGTCCACCACCGTCGCCGACGCCCGCTTTGCCAAGCCCATCGACATGGAACTGGTCGAACGGCTGGTGCGCAGCCATGAAGTGCTTATCACCATCGAGGAAGGCAGCATCGGCGGCTTTGGCAGCCATGTCCTGCACCATCTGGCGGTGGAAGGCCTACTGGAACTGGGCTGCAAGGTCCGCCCCATGGTCCTGCCCGATACCTATCAGGACCATGACAGCCCGGTGAAGCAGTATGAGGAAGCCGGCCTGCAGGCCCGTAACATCGTGGATACGGCGCTGAAGGCGCTGGGCGTTGAGGGAATGGCGGCGGCGCGGGCGTGAAGGTTGCATGGGCGGGGGGCACCGTTATCCCTGCACATGCTCATACGCACTAAGTTGGTGAATGGCCCCCTCCCTGCGTCCCCCGCGAAAGCGGAGGTGCAGACCCAAGGGCTCCCAGCGTGGTTCTTGTGCCCCTGGGTCCCCGGTTCCGCAGGGAAAGCGCCTCAGTGCGAGAGGCTAACTTAATGCCTGTACGCAACGGCGAGGCCGTACGGGTGAGGCTCTGGCACCTTGCAAGCCGTGGCCGGACGGATAACATTGCCGCCATTCCACGACGGGGGAAGCTGTGAGCAGCGGAACGACGCGGCGGGAGCTGTTTCTGGCGGGTGGGGCTATTCTGGCCTTGGCCGGAAGCGGTGTGGGCGGGACAAAGGCACAGCAGGGGACAAGTATGTACGGATTGATCGGCCGCATGATCGCCACGCCGGGCAAGCGGGATGAACTGGCTTCCATCCTGCTGGAAGGCACCGCCGCCATGCCGGGGTGCCTGTCCTATATCATTGCCGCCGATCCCACGAATCCAGACGCGCTGTGGATCACGGAGGCGTGGGACAGCAAGGACAGTCACGCGGCCAGCCTGAAACTGCCGTCCGTTCAGGCCGCCATTGCCAGGGGCCGTCCCCTGATTGCCGGGTTCGACAGCCGGTCGGAGACCACGCCCCTGGGCGGTCATGGTCTGGTCAGGGTGGGGTAGGGGCCGGGTTCCCGAAGAAGTGCTGAAACGCCAGATCGGTGCGCACCGCATATTCGTTCTCGAATGACAGGATGCGGCGGGCCCATTGTTTCTGGCTGTCCAGCACCTTCTGAAAGAAGGGATCGGCCGACTTCGCGGCGATCACCTTGTCCCAGGCGGCAAGCTGCGCCAGCAGGACGCTGTCGGGTGTCTTGACGACATTCACCCCTTCGGCCTTCAGCGCCTCCAGATCGGCGGAGTAGCGGTCCATGGCCTTCCACGCCATGTCAGCGGATGATGCCTCCGCCGCGACGCGCAGGATGGTCTGCATCTCTTCGGGCAGGCCGTCGTAACGCTTCTTGTTGAAGATGATCTCGAACATCTCCGCCGACTGGTGGTATGAGCCGACCATATAGGTGCGGGTGACATTCTGGAACCCCAGCGCCCGGTCGGAGGAAGGGTTGTTGAATTCCGCCCCGTCCAGCAGCCCCCGGTCCAGGGCCGGCACGATATCGCCCGCCCCCATCACCGTGACGGCCACCCCCATCTCCCGCGCCAGCTCGGCGGCCAGCCCGACGGTGCGGTAGCGCATGCCCTGCATATCCGCCGGCCCTGTGATCTCGCGGTGGAACCAGCCCAGCGGCTGGCTGGGCATGGGGCCGGTGAGAAAGCCGACAAGGTCCAGCTTCAGCACCTGCTGCACCAACTCGTCATAGAGCGCCTGACCGCCGCCATATTTCACCCAGCCCAGCACATGGTCGGCCTTCCAGCCCAGCGCTGGTGGCGTTCCGAACAGGGAGAAGGCGGGGTGGCGGTTGTACCAATAGGCGGTGACGCCGTGCCCGCCATCCAGCGTGCCCTTCACCACCGCGTCCTGCAATTGCAACGGCCCGACCACGGCCCCTGATGGCAGCATGTCCAGGCGTAGTCGCCCGCCCGCCAGCTTGTTGACCAAACTGGCGTAATCGCCCGCGAATTCATGGAAGATGTCGCGGGCGGGCCAGGTGGACTGAAACCGCAGGCTGACCGTCTGCGCGCGCGATACATTGGGCATGGACACGCCCGCCACTGCCATGCCGGCAGCGGCCCCACCGGCCCCCGTGATAAAGCGCCGCCTTGAGGCCCGTTCCGGCATCTCTGTCGCTGCCGTCTCTGGGCATTGGATGGGCTGCTTCATACGGCGGAACCTCTCGGCTTAACCCCTTTGATGGCGGGGATGGTAAACGCGAAGGGCGCCGCATTCAAATTCCCGTGCATCGCACAAGTGAATCTCGCGACCGCACAATGGTTCGGTGACCATGCCGGTCGGCTGCTTTATCCACCTGACCGAAAGAACCATCCCGAAAGGATGGTTAACGGGTGGGGCCGCGCGAATTTGCCCATCCGTGCGATGAGGGATTTATGCTAGGCTGACCTACTGCTTTCGTTTGGAGTCTTTCGACAGTGACCGTGCCCACCGATACCGGACGCAATGCTGCGCGCCCTGCTGCCGCCGACACGATGGCGGATGACAAGATCCAGTACAGCACCATGATCCCCTTCATCCTGGTCCATATTGCGTGCTTTGGCGCCATCTGGACCGGTGTGGCCTGGGAACATGTGGTTCTCGCCCTGGTCTTGTACGGCGCCCGGATGTTCGGCATCACGGGCGGGTATCACCGTTACTTCTCCCACCGCTCCTACAAGACGGGCCGGGTGGTGCAGTTCCTGCTGGCCTTTCTGGCGCAAAGCTCGGCCCAGCGCGGGGCGCTGTGGTGGGCGGCGACGCATCGCCATCACCATAAATACTCCGACACGGAACATGATGTGCATTCGCCCCGCCACAAGGGCTTTTTCTATTCCCATATGGGCTGGATCTTCACGGAAAAGCACAATGGAGCAGATTACAAGACCATCGGCGACCTGACGAAGTTTCCGGAACTGGTCTGGCTGGACCGTTACTACTATCTGCCGCCAGTGCTGCTGGGTTTTGCCACTTGGGCGCTGTTCGGCTGGGGCGGTCTGGTCGTTGGCTTCCTGTGGAGCACCGTGGCGCTGTACCACGCCACCTTCTGCATCAATTCGCTGGCCCATGTGCTGGGCCGCCCGCGCTATCTGACGGGCGATGACAGCCGCAACAACTGGGCACTGGCCATCGCGACCATGGGCGAGGGCTGGCACAATAACCACCATCACTATCAGTCGGCAGCCCGTCAGGGCTTCCGTTGGTGGGAGATCGACACCTCCTACTATATCATCAAGGCCATGCAGGCCGTGGGCCTAGTCTGGGACGTGCACGAGCCGCCGGCATCGGTGGTCCGCAACGAACAGCGCCTGGGCACCAAGGTCATCGAGGCGGCGGCCGCGCAGCTGGCCAACAGCTTCCAGGTGGAAAAGCTGACCCAGCAGGTGCGTGAGGCCCTGGCCCACACGCCGACCCTGGCCGAGATTGAAGAGCGGGTGCGTCAGGCCCGCGATCAGGCCAAGGTCCGGGTGGAGGCGCTGGTCGCCAATATCCAGTTGCCGCATCTGCCGACGACCGATGAACTGCGTCAGCGTGCGTCGAACATGTTCGTGCGCACGCCCAGCATGGACGATATTGTGGAGCGCGCCCGCCAGATCCTGGTGGCCAATATCTGCACGCGTCTGGCCGGCGTTCCGGCCTGATCGTAAGGGGTAGGGCGGTTTTCGGTCAGCCGGAAACTGCCCCGGCAGCCCCTCAAGCGAACGAACAATTGTACAGGGCCGGCACCGTCAGTGCCGGCCCTCACTTTTGTTCCGTAAGGGCGATGCATATCCGACCCGTTGAATTACCTCGGGCTTTCCCCTTCCCTTCGCGGTTGCGGGACGTTAATTTACACACCCAGGGGCGCCTTTGGACGATATGGATTTATGAACATGACCCGTTTTACCACCAGCCTGCTGCTTTCCGCAGCGCTGATCGCCGCGCCGGCAACGGTCCTGGCCCAGTCGGCTCCGCCTGCCGGTGCTGCTGATGCTCCGCGCGTCACCGGTGCCGCCGCTGGCGCCAACAAGGCCTCTTTCTTTGCTTCCGGCAACCTGATCCCGCTGGCTGGTGTTGCCGCTGTCGCGGCTGCCGGCGTGATCGCCGCTACCGTCGGCGGTGGTGATGATGAAAGCGGCCCGCCGGTCGCCACCAGCACCACGACCTCGACGGCGACGTCGACCCGCTGATCGGGCGGTTCGTTCCTGGTTTGAAAGCCCCGCTATCCATTGGATGGCGGGGCTTTCTTCTTTTGTGATGCCGGGTTAGAGCAGTTTACAGGCTACCGTAAACTGCACCGGCGACGACGGCCGCCGCGCGGCCCATGCCGCGTTGCGCCCAAGCTGCGGATGCAGTGCCGGCGCTTGAGGAAAAAGAAAGGAAGGGGGCGCGTTTCCGATCACCGGAAATACGCCCCCGGAAAGACACCATGGAACAGACCGCCGATCTTGAGATTTTCGTGGTGACAACGCCCGGCCTGGAACCCGCCCTTTGCGCGGAGATGCAGGAGAAGGGGTTCGCAAAGCCGGTCATCGCCAAGGGCGGCGTCACGACGCACGGTCCCTGGTCTGAGGTCTGGCGCGCCAATCTGGAACTGCGCGGCGGGGCCCGCGTCCTGGCCCGCATCGGGTCCTTCCGCGCGATGCATCTGGCACAACTGGACAAGCGCGCCCGCAAGTTTCCTTGGGGGCAGGTGTTGCGCCCGGATGTGCCGGTGCGGGTGGAGGCTAGCTGCAACAAATCCCGCATCTATCACGCCGGTGCCGCCGCGCAGCGCATTGCCAAGGCGATTGCAGAGGAACTAGGCGCCCCCATCACCAAGGATGCCGAACTGGTGGTGAAGGCGCGCATTGACGATGATCTCTGCACCTTCTCCATCGACACATCGGGGGAGGTGCTGCATAAGCGCGGCTATAAGGAGGCGGTGAACAAGGCGCCGATGCGTGAGAATCTGGCCGCCATGTTCCTGCGCCAATGCGGGTACAATGGTACCGAACCGGTGGTGGACCCGATGTGTGGTTCCGGCACCTTCGTGATTGAGGCGGCAGAGATGGCCGCCGGCCTGCATCCCGGCCGCGCCCGCTCCTTTGCCTTTGAACAACTGGCCAGCTTTGACCCCGCCGCCTGGGCCAGCCTGCGCGGCACGGCCACCGCCGCCGATACGCCCCTGCGATTCTATGGCAGCGACCGTGACGCCGGGGCCGTGAAGATGAGCACGGCCAATGCCGAACGCGCCGGCGTGGGGGGCATCACGACCTTCCGCGCCCATGCCATCAGCGACCTGGAACCACCCGAAGGCCCCCCCGGCCTCGTCATCGTCAACCCGCCCTATGGCGGTCGCATCGGCGACACGCGCCAACTCTACGGCCTCTACGGCGCCTTCGGCAAAACCATGCTAAACCGCTTCAAGGGCTGGCGCGTCGGCGTGATCACCAACGAGGCGGCGCTGGCCAAGGTGACCGAACTACCCTTCCTGCCCACTCTGCCGCCCGTGTCGCATGGCGGGCTGCCGGTGACGCTGTACCGTACAGGGGTGTTGGGGGGCGGGTGAGGCGTGCAGCCAGCGCGTAAAGGTTGATTGTTCACGGCACGCCGGTAAATGATGGCCCTGTCACAAGGTGACAATCTGCCATTTTCCGGGGAGTGGCCGCATGAAGAAGCACCAACCGCCGCCCTATGCGCCGTTCCGGACAGCGGGTGCTGCCACCGTTCCGGTTCAACCCGCAATGGGACGACCTGGTTTTCCCGTGCCGGCTCATGCCGCTGTCTCTGTTCCCGGCACCTGCATTCCGGCAAACCGCCCCCCGTTTCCAGGGGCGGCTTCCATTCAGCCGGCTCTGAAATCAGCGCCACCAGCACCGTCCATCCGTCTTCAACCGCCGCCGCCGGGACCGATGGCCGTATCGTCATTGGCGGTGCAGCGCATGCAGGCCGTCGAGAGGCCGTCCCTGCGCGATATGCTGGCCCCGCACGGGTTTCCCAGTGATTACAAGCAGTTCATGTATAATGGCGGGCTCGTCTACAGGACGTCCTACAAGGAACCGCGTGCGGCCTGTGTGGAGGGCTGGACCAAAGCGGGCGTCGATCCCGATATCGTGAAGCACATGACTGTGGATCAGGGGGTCGGTTCTCCCTGGATATCCTGTTGCCGCGACATGATGGCGACCAAGGACCTGCTGGTGGAATATGGCGGGACCTACGGCAATTTCCTCTATGAGATCGAACTGGATAACTACCAGTCTATCGACGCCGAACTGGCCTACACCACCATCAAGCACAAGGACAAAAGCCCGTTCTTCTGGCAGCAGGAAGTGGCCGTGTTCAAACGGATCAGGGGCGATCAGGTTATTGCTGTCTGGATCAAGCGGGAAACGCCCGCCCAAAACGAACGCAAAGAGCCCTATTTCGCCAGCCTGTATGAACGCTATACGCGTGAGCAGGTTTTGCGCGGCCTCTGACGGGATCGCCAAAAGCAAAAAGCCCCGCTGGCGATCAGCGGGGCTTTTTTGATGATCGCTTGGCGTCCCCAAGGGGAGGGGACAGGTACACGTCTAGATTCGACGCTATATCAAATGCCTAGGGTGCGTGGGTGTGACAACGGCCAGCTCCGACACACCGGAGTGATACACTATGCGACAATCAACCCGAACGCAATACCTCCAAAAACGGGGGCAGGTATACCGATTTAGAATCAAACATCCTCAATTTTCTTCATATACGGCAAGGCGACGAGAGGTGGCCCGAAGTTTAGAGACGAGTGACATCCGCGTCGCGAAGCAGATTCTGCCGACCGTATGGGCGGCTTGGAACCGGGCGGTAGCGATGATGAAGGCAGTTGAAAACATTAGTGCGGAGCAGGTGGAGACCATCTGTCGCCGCTTCGTTCAAGCGGAACTGGACGAGTATCACGACCTGTTCACGGAACTGGCGGACGTTCCTGAACTGGACGATGCCAGAGAGGCAGCGTCTAGGTACGTTGATACGTCTAAGCGGATGGTGACCCGGAACATATCCCAAGGGAATGGCTTCCACCTAGCCGCGACCATAGAGGAGTTCCTGGAAGCTGAAGGTTTGTCATTCAGCCGTGAAAGCCCGTCCTATGACCGCCTGTTGCGGCATGTCCAAAGGAAATGGCTTGTCGAGTTCTCCAGCCTTGAAAAGGTGGTTCCACGAATAGGAACGACCTACGGCGGCGAGATTGAAAGCCGTATCGCCGATGAACAGGCTGAACGCGACATCATGATCAACGAGCCAACGCATTCTGTCGGCAGTGCGGTGAAGCCCTCGTGGCGAGCTTTCGAGGCGGAGTTCTTCAAGGACAGACCGAGCATCGGGGATTCAGCCAGGGCCTCACATATTCAGGCATTCAATGAGCTTGAAACGCTCATTGGGCAGAAGGCGTTGGACGAGGTAACTACGCCGGACATTAAACAGTATGCGGACTTTGTCCGGGACAAACCTATCAATCGTGCGGGGGCCAGCAAGCCATCCCATGCGACGATTGTGAAGAAGCTTTCCCATGTAAGGGGGTATTTCGCCTATCTGGTAGAGGTTGGGCAGTTGAAGGTGAATCCTGCCCAAACCGTAAAACCCCGGACACGGCATCGAGGGGAACGAGCCGCCGAACGGCGGCAAGCCCTTAACGAGGAACAGCTAGCACGTTTTGCTGCCAGTCCAATTTTCACGGGATGTAAGTCCAAAGGGCAGCGGCACCTTCGTGGCGACCACATCTATCGTGACGATAAATATTACTTTCTGGCAGCAGGGCTGCTTACAGGTGCCAGGGCGGGGGAACTCGCCGATGCGCCGTCCAAACTCATTCTTATGGGAGACGTCTGGTGTATCGACCTTCGAGGTGTTGAGACAAAGACGGTTGCCGGAGCCCGCTTGGTGCCGGTCTTACCCGCCTTGGAAGCGCTTGGCTTCATTGAGTACGCGGAGAAGCGACAGGGTGCAGGCGAACCTCTTTTGTTCGGCAAATCCGGGGAAGCATGGTCCAAGTGGGGCAACAGGTATTTGGATCAGATTGGCATCGCCAATAGCGAAGTCACGCTGCATAGCTTGCGGCACAACTTCCGTCAGATGCTCCGAGCGAGCGGAATTGGCGATGAGTTATCCAATAAGGTGTTCGGCCATGACAATGGGACTGCCGGTTCAGGTTATGGAAGAGCGCTTTCGAATGCCGAAGCTAAGAGGGTGCATAGTTCTGTTGGAACAGATGTCTTCATCGGCGTGACTTCTTTAATAAAGAAGTCTTAGACTATTTTTGTTAAATGCGAATGGGGGTGGAGAATGTAAATGATACTTCCGATGACATGTGGTATTATTATTGCGCCTAAGGGCAGAAAGAGAGTAGAGATGAACTTGTATCGTAGTTTGAGTGTGCGACGTTCGGCAGTGACAAAGCTAAGGGCGATGTCTGCTTCTGAAGACCGAAGCATGTGTCGCGTCCTGGAATTGGCCATTGACGACCGGATTGCATCCTATCCGGCTCAAGTCCGAAAAAAAGTAGAAGAAGCGGTTATGGAAGCTACCGGCGCTAGTCGGAAAGACAGTGTTGGTGCCTTCCTTAAAGCCCCTCTCAACGGCATAGAAAGAGATGGGCAGGATGTATTGGCTCTGTCAATAGATTTCGTGGACTCCATTGACCTTGATATCAAGTTTGATCAGGTCGAAATGGACATGAGAAGCTTCGTTCATTTTGATGAGAGGGAACTTAAGTTTGATATTAAGGCCCTTGATAGTTCGCCCCTGCTGAGGGCCGCAGAGGATAACCTAGCGGTCGATGTCGGTGAACTTGTTCCGGCAGACGTTGATTGTGACTTGGACGACCTGCCTTTTCTGGGGCTTGAAGTCGCCGTCGATGAGCTAATCAAGGAACTGGATAGGGGTGCCTAACGGCACCCCTTAGGGAAAGTTGTTATCATGGCACGAGCAAAATCAGTGGGGCAAGCGAGCGGAAAAGATCACGCAGCCAGTGCAGTCAATGACAATGAGAACATTAGAGAAAACAAAGGCTTGGGAGGCGCTGGGCGACCAGTATTTGCGGGAAAGATACAGGATTTTGGGCTGAACAGAACGACTAAAAACAGGCTGTGGCAGCTAGGAGCCTTCTTTCAGTATATAGCAGATATGGGCGGTCGGACACTTAACGTAAACTTCAGTGACAACGTTCAGGAGGAGGTACGGGCGAAAGGGCTTGTCCCGTTTAAAAGGCGCTTTGATGACAACATTAGGGACAAGCTCGGTATACCGCTGATATCTGTGTTCTGCCTGGACATTGATGACAAAGAACGTCTCCATGCCCACGGAGCCGTGTTGGCTAACGATAACCAAATGAAAACGGTGCGTGCTGCTGCGAAGAAGGCCGGTGGTCAGATAACGGAAGTAACACGCCGCCGGACGCAGGTTCATTCATCGTCAATTCATCACGCTGCTGGATGGGCAGCGTACATCTCTAGGCACCTGAGAAAACTACAAAATATTCCTGGGCAACATATAGTTTATAGCCGAGAAATACATTCGGCGATGCGTGAAAATATGGGGTTGGTGCGTTGTGCATGTTGACGCTGAAATTTGTGCACTATAAGCAGTTCTGCGCCTTTGAGCCGTGTGAAGCTAAGGCTGCCTAAAGCAATCCTAAAGCCATATAGCGGTTAAACTAAGTTTTATACGGATAGGATGTGGAGCCATGCGATTTGAGAATCGCAGGGATTCCATAGGTGTGTGGCACCCATACAAATAGCCCTTCATAACACCTCTAAACGAGCGTATAGAGGTGTTATGAAGTTGGTGGGGTGATGCGATGGCAAACGGCAAGTTCATTTCCTATCTGCGGGTCAGCACAGAAGGCCAGCGTGAAAGCGGTCTGGGTTTGGAAGCGCAGCGGGAAGCCGTTGCTCGCCATCTTAAGGGGGGTGAACTTACGCTCGTTGCCGAATACGTCGAAACGGAATCAGGGAAGCGCTCGGATAGACCCGAACTGGCTAAGGCCCTTGCCGAGGCTAAGAAGCAAAAGGCCACACTTATCGTCGCCAAACTGGACCGCCTGTCCCGTTCTGTCGCTTTCCTATCGCGCTTGATGGAGAGCGGGGTTGATTTTGTTGCGGCGGATAATCCCCATGCCAACAAGCTCATGGTGCATATGCTGGCCGCCTTCGCGGAGCATGAGCGGGATCAGATCAGCGGTCGCACAAAGGCAGCCCTGGCCGCTGCAAAGGCTCGTGGGGTGGCGCTGGGCAATCGGACGAACCTGCATGACGCTCAAAGGAAAGGGGCCAATACGAACCTGAAAGCAGCGGCCTCTCACGCCGTCGGGATTGCACCAGAAATGGCGCGGCTTCGTGGTGAGGGACAGTCATTGGCGATGATTGCAAACACCCTCAATGCACGCGGTATATCCACCCGCTATGGTGCGCTTTGGACAGCAGTGCAGGTCAGCAGGGTTTTAAAGCGGACGGGAGAGTGATCGCCGTCGTTCAGATTCAGAATATGTTCCGTGGTGATATATTCTGCAGTCGGCCATTTTTTCGTGATAGCCGACCTGCGGAATATACTTGCAAGCAATATGCGTCGCATCCGCAAGGAAAAGGGCTACTCGCAAGAAGAGTTGGCCTTTATGGCAGAAGTAGACCGTACATATATCAGCTTAATAGAGCGTCGGGTGAACTCTATTGGCATCGATAAGTTGGAACAGATAGCCAATGCCCTGTCGGTTGAAGCATATATTTTGCTGAAGCCCTGATCATTCCGATTGGGTGCTTTTGGCATGCATTTTGCACATACCTGACGTTCACGGCTTCGGTGGTTTTTGCGGAATATATTCTGCAAAATGCCCCCGAACCATGTTCGGGGAAATGCATACATGCTGAAAATATCTATATCCTTTATCGCGCTTATCCTGCTGTCAGGCTGCGGTCACATCGCACGCAAGGAAGTTTCGATAGGCAGCAACCTCGTTCCCACTGAAGATGGCTTTGTCTTAACGTCTCAGGTTGGTGGGACTTGGGACGAGAAGGGGGAAAGCCTTCGGCTATCCGTGATGCAAAGCAAGGTCAGCGCTGCGGGCCTCTGTAGGGGCGGGTACGATATCGTTAAGCGCGACGTCATAATCAACGATGAGCAGCCGGTGTTTTTCGGGCCAGTCGGGACTATTTTTTACCATGCAAAGTGCCGATCTCAGAACCCTTGAAGCACTGACAATCACAGTTCAATTGTGAGCGCGCTGATTCTGGAGGGGGCGATGCGGAGCATCAAAGTATTTATAGCTATCGCATCGATATATGCGGCGTTAAATTACGGATTTGGGGTGTTTAGCGATCCAATTATAGGCGGCGATGCCGGATCGCCCGAAGTCGCAAAATTGCCATTGCTTGACTTGCGGGAAGCGATACCGACCAAGAAATCGTTTGCGGAACAATCTTCAACTTCCGCTGTTATACATCCCAGGATAGAGGAATTTACTATAAATGTTGATTTTGAAGATGACTTCAAAAAAATACTCGATAAAAAAATAAATATATATAAATGGGATATCAAGAAAGCATCAGATAAGGATTTGATGAGCTTGGTTCATGAATGCACGGATAGAATAACTAAGGAAGCAAACCCAAGATATAACCCAACGTTTGATTTTGCATACTATGATGTTGGAGTTTTGAAGGCACTCATAGCAGTAAACGCATCTAGTTCTGTGCCATTTCATGACTACAACTACAATTCAAGAAGGTCGGAATTCAATTATATGAAGAAGCATAGGCATGGATATATTTCGTTTGTGATTGAATCTACAACCGAAGGATTTGGCGGGATTAAGCGATATGCCGCTCGATACACTTGCACCATAGAAGGGCCGGGGGATATGGTTGTGGAAAGAGACCTTGTCCACTTTTTCTAGGTTTGGCGTCTGTTGACTAAATTGGTCTTTAGGGCCGTGCGCAGATTTACGACAGCACAGACTTCCGCCTTGAACCGGCACACAAAAGCGATACATTGACCAGGAAAAGCTGGCTAAGGCCGCATATCAAGCCATTGATTTGGCGTCGAATTGGTGCACTGGCGTCCCCAAGGGGATTATTCATAAATGCCAATAGTGCCAAAAACTTAGCAGATACAAGGGCTTGTGTCGCACAATGGTGTATCACAAGCTTCCAGCGGAGGCAATGACAACGTGGCTTGATTCAGTCGAATATTTGTCCATATAATAGATATGGAGGTTCGCTTGACAAGCGCAGACGAGAACAAAATATTTAAGAAAGAAATCAATCTACTGCATTGGCTCATTGCAGATGGTTGGATTTATGAGAAGGCAAGTGAGAAGAACAAAGGCGAGAACGAATATAAGATGCTCGTTCGCAACGGCACTCATAAACTTGCGGTTAAACGGAATAATGAAGGGGAGTGGTTTTATATCAACATCTTAACGGATGGAAAGAAGGGTGGTGCAGGGTCTATTCTCAACTATCTTCGTGAATTTCAAGGAATACAAGATTATACCAAGTACCTGAGACGGAAGGTCCAAGGGTCTGAGTTTCATCAGCGATTGGCCAGGAAAGCCGAGAAGGCAGAGGCCGAATTCCTGTTGAAAAATGATATCGACAGATACTCAAACGAGCGATGGCTGGAGATTTATGACAAGGCCCAGGCCAAGGGCTTGCCAGAACCCGAAATCGACAGGCTACGATTCGAGTTCCAGACAGCGAAACGGGACCATGAAAATGCTGTCCGCTTGTTGCTTAACCCACATCGCAAAATCGACAAGGTGGATCTGCATGCTGTCCGGGAAGTTTGGGAGGGACTCAGCATCCCAAACTTGTCGAATGCGGACTATCTGACCTGGAGGTGCATCAAGCCTGAAACCTGGAACAGGTTCCCCGGCGATATCAGAATCGAGAACAACAGACATAATCCGAAGGGTATTGCTGTTGCTCACCGCGACCTGGATGGGAGTTTGACCGGGTTCGAGAGGAAGGGTTTCAAGCGATATGATGGTGAAGGGCCTGACAGGAAGGTCGTGAGTTTCAGTGTGTTTTCGGGTTCAGGGCAACGATTGACCACGATGGCCGGTGACAGGGCCTCTCCAAAGGTTATCCTCATGGGTGAGGCATTTCTGGACCTTGTGTCGTACTTCCAGGATGTTGGTTGCCCGGCAGGTCATTTGCTGATGAGTTCAGGGGGCACGCCTGGACAGGAATCCATGGATCACTTTGTCAGGGTTGCTCTGAAATTCCCTGAAACTCAGATCCTTCTGACTTTTGACAATGACGAACCAGGGCATAGGTTTGCCAAGCATGTCAGGGCATATCTGTCAGAAAACGGAGTGAAGGAGAATCGGATAAAGGACAACTTCCCGGATGCAGATTACAAGGATTGGAATGATATGGTTCGTGGAATCAGGTTTCCACATTCTACAACATCCCTTTTGGATATTCAGGAAATGGACAAACAGGAACTTGTGTTATTTTCGAAGCACTTTTGGAAGCATAGGAACGATGAAGAAAAAGAGAGAATAGATGAATATATCTACAAATAGAGTTGTAATAATGATGAAATTAAACTATATTGTTGTATAAATAAAAAAAGACCAGCTTGCAACTGGTCTTTTTTAAATGAGGTAAAGCTTGACAGGCCAATTATCCCCCAACTGAACATATATAATATAGGCGGATAATAGGATAGTGTCAATAGTTATACTTCATTTTTTAATAAAAATAAAAATGGAGAATTTTATGCCAAAGAAAAAAGTGACATCTGCCGATATATATCAAAAACAATACCGCCAAAAACAAGAAGTCTATCAAGCTATTGAGCAATTGAATCTTGCCTTGGGTAATTTTTTTAACATTGCTGTTTTGTATGACAAAAAGAAGGATCATGCGAACGAAGACCATCAACAGACTGTTCATGTTATCAAAGCACCCGCCGGACTGGGCAAGACAGAAGCGGTTTTGAACCGGCTGACCGACCAGGAGTGGCAGAGAAAGAGGGTTCTGTATCTGGTCCCCACCATCCAGCTTGCCGATGAGCTTCATGCAAAATGTCAGCAGAAAGGATTGCTATCACGGGTTATCCGTGGCCGTTCCCAGCCTCTTGCACAGGCTGATATTGAGCGAAATCGAGAGATGGGTGACCAACACCCGCACATCCAGATTTATGACGGTTTCACTGAAGAGCAGAAACAGACGGGTAAATCAGACCAGGATGGAAAGGCCATAATTTGGAAACCAGCAATCGACCGCATGTGTTCCAAGTGGGAACTTGCGGAGTCCATGGCTACAAATAACATCAACGTATCCACAGCATTATGTGAAAAGAAGACCAGTGAAATTGATGAAGAAGGGAATAACGTAGTTATCAGATGTCCATTTTTTGAGACATGCCCATATCAGCTACAGAAACAGAATAAAGAACCCGGAATTCTAATCGGTGCACATCAGTATCTAACGATGAACATGGAAACCATATCGGATAAGAATATTGACATTTTAATCATTGATGAATCCTTTTTGGCCAGTTTAGTCAAGAAAAGCACCATCCGTTCAGACCGTTTGCTTGACCTGAAGAGAATTAAGAATCGTGATTTTGGCCGTGACCGTAATCTTGCTGATGAGAGAAATGAGCAGTTAGAAACAGAACATATGCGAAACGTAGTCAGGAGGTTCAGAGAAGTATTAGATTCAGGCATAGATTGGACTATCCAGGATGTGATGGATCAAGGTTTCGATGACAAGTCATTCATTGAAGCCAAGGTTTATGAATACTCCCTCATGAGAGAGGATGATATAAATCCAGGAGATTCCTACAGAAAGCATAATGACTTTATTACCAACAGGATTGTATCCGAAGCATTGAAGTTCGGGAGATTTTGGGACATCGTTGCCAACGAAATCAAATCAGGCCGTAAAGGAAAATTCAATGGCTTGAGTTTGGAACTCGATAGCCCGGATGCCGATGGTATCGCTAACAGAATTATCATGCGATATCATTCCAAGGTTCGATACCAGCATGTTCCGGTGTTGATTATTGATGCGGATGCAAACAAGAACATTCTGACACCATTTTTCCAGGCTGGAATTTCGAGCTTCACGGATATCCAGGTCAGATGGGGAGAGGTCTACACCTATCAGAATGTGAACAGTGCATATTCCAAATTTAAGCTTTTAGGGACTAGAGGTAATGACAACAGCATGGGTTATGCCCAGAACAACAGGGCCAGACTGCATAACTTCATGAAAACCCTGGCTTGGGTTCATAGAAATGCGATTGCCGAAGATCCATCGACAAAGCCCCTCCTGATTACCTACATGGATGTTGAGGATTGTCTGAAGCGCGAATTTCCCGACCTTCTAAACAGCTATGATATCGACCACTTTCAGAACATTCGAGGAAAGGACATCTGGAAGAACACCAGGGCTATTGTGATTGCTGGCCGTCCGTTGCCGAGTGCCGAAGAAGTGGAAGGGATTGCACGAGCAATTTACTATAAGTCTGATGTTGAAATAAGTCCATCAGCCCAGTTCATAACCCAGCAGAAGCCTGTTGTCTTCACCTATAACCATGCAATTGATGTGGAATGCTATGGGGTGGAAGACCCGAGGGTGAATGACGTTCTGGAGCAAATTCGAGATGCAGAACTCACCCAAGCCATAGCCCGATGCAGACCCATTCACAGGACCGATGATAATCCGTGTGAAATTTTCATTCTCACAGATGTGCCATTAGACATTCCGGTTGATAAGCCATTGTTCCTGTCCAAAGCAGTTTTGGATAATGAGATAAAGAACATTTCGGGTGGTGTTATATATACACCCAGCACCAGGAGAACCGCGACAACACCAAGGCATTATGTGAGAGAAAATCGCATCGAGACGGGGGACGATGTTGTCATGATTCAAGCCACCAAGAGGTGGAATGGGTGTCTGATCCATTACCCCCAAATAGGTGGAATTGCATTCAATGCCGGATTCATCAAAGCCGTGGTATCCAGAAACCGAAAGGCAAACCCCATCATCTTGTACATAGCAATCAGCCAGTCGGAGACCCTGCAACAGGTTCAGGACAGGATTGCCGAACTCACCAACATGGAAAGAGATGGGAGAGTAAGATTCCCGGAAATGGACCTTATGGGAATGGCACTGCTGAACTAAAGGTAAGCCGAGGGCTGGCTACGGGGTTCATGCTGTAGACATGGAAATCACTTTTTTAAGCATATCGTTGATATGAAACAGAAATTCCAATCCATGAAACGAAAATTATGCAAAAACGGCAGTTTGTTGCTAAAACTCTATTATATATATTATATAGAGTTTTGACAGTTAACTGCCGTTTATGTGAAAAAAGTGTTTCACGGAACTTACAAGTTATTGATATAATTAATAAATTTGGATTTCGTTGATTTTCAGAATATTCAATATTTTGGCTATTTTTAGGAAATCGGAGTAGATTTCTTGAGATATTCACAAAACATTCTGTTTTGTTCAAAAGAAATTTCGGAGAAATAAACAGGATAATCTACATAACATTAGGAGCGGACTCGAAGTTTACAAGAATCAACATGTGATCTATTTCGAGTTATAACCCCCGTAGCGAACTGTTTGGTGTTGAACGTGTCTTATGCTGCCAGGAGCTTAGGTAACGATTGACATGAACCAGCTCATAGCTTAAGCAAAAACCGCAAAATCTATCAGGGGTGGATACTATGGTATGTAGAATCTTGTTCTGGACGCCATGGGCATGGTTGTTGATCCTCTTGGCGATAATTGGTTTCGACATTAAGTCTAAATGTTGGGTACAACAAGGCAGTCAATATAGTGACATAGTGGTGCAGAAATTTGACTTCATGCAATGCGCTTCAAATTCAAGCGCTATTTTTTATAATAGTGTTTGGATGGTTATAATTTTCTTTGTCTTATATTTTGGTTGTCCATGGTTAAGGGAAAAGCTTAACTGTTATTAACAGCCAGCTTTCCCATGTCTGCGCTTGAAGGCTTCTATCGGGGTGGTGATGAGAACATCACCACCCATGAACAAAACAGTGAATAAGGCTGCTGTAGGTATCATAGAATTTACGGCGCTACCGAATTCAATGACACCAAAATCACTCATGCAAAGTAAGAAAATAAACAAAAGCAGAAAAAAACCATACATTGAAACTCTATTCTTTTGGGATTTCATATTACCTCTTCAATTGTTATATAGTAAAATTTTTACCATTGTCAAATTTCCATCGAGTTATCCCCTGAATTATTTCTTTCTCCGAAATTTCTTTTGAACAAAACAGAATGTTTTGTGAATATATGTCATGATTCCGGTTCTGTCCGTTCTGGTTTGGAATCCGGCTCCGGCTGGTCAGTGAGAGCCTGGATCTGTTCCAGGAGCTTCCTTAGCCTGCGACTTTCTTCCAAAGCTCGTACAGTGGTCTGATTCGGAATCAGGTCATCATCGTTCATGTTTGCTCTCCTTGTGCCCAGTGGCCGGGAAACCGACCCTGTGCGGTCTTCTGGCGGGCGGGGCCTGGTTGTCTGAGAATCGGCAGGTGACAGATTCAGAATATATTCCGTGGTGGTATATTCGTCATGCTGTCACTCATAGCAGATGGTGGATCTGCGGACCATACTGGCAAATAATTTACGCCAGATTCGGAAGAACAAGGGGCTATCCCAAGAGGATTTGGCTGGCCTAGCCGAGATTGACCGCACTTATGTAAGCCTCATTGAGCGGAAGCAGAACTCAATCACTATAGATAAGCTGGAAAAGATTGCAGCGGCATTGTCCGTTGAACCTTATACTTTATTAAAGCCATAAATTAACCAAATCTGGGCCATTTTAGGCCGTTCTGTGATGTCAAATTCCGTCTGGGATTCAGGGCAGCGCTCATGCCTTGCAAAAATTGCATCCTAAAATGTAGAATATATTCTGCAATGTCGGGGAGGCGGTTTGGTCCGCCTTCCTCTTGGAAGCTTATCAGGCAGTTGGAACGGAGCTGGTCAATGAGCAAGGTTGTGAAGTCGCGGTTGATGGAAGAGCTAGAAGTAAGTAGGAGGCCATTTCTGGGAAAACATTTCCGTAGAGTACTTTTTGCCGGACTTATTTGGTGTGTTGGTGTTTCAGTTCTAATGCAAACGGAAGCATTTCGATATGGAGGATCACTTTATGAATATAAGAACACAATATTACTTGTTTTGATTCTAGCAACAGGTATTCCTGGTGCTTGGCATTTTCTTTTATTAATATATAACTTAAGTCCAAATCATGCCAGAAAAATTGCTGAAACTAAAGCTGTCAATATAATAGAAAAAATGATGAAGGAAAAATTTGGAAATATTTTCATACATGTAGACTACTCATATGCTTATAACTCTTCATATAATTCAATCTCAGGCTCTGCACTTGCGGTAACCAATAAAGAATTATACATCGTAGAATATGGTGCATTGGCTATTGTTCCATTTTCTGCAATTCGTAGCTATAAATGGAATATATATCGCCCTACTCATTATACAAAAGTAGGTAGTGGAGGTGTATTTTCAGGGCAGGATGTTACAGATAGTTATAGAGTTGCTGCTATGAATTCTTCTGAACTCAGAAGAGCGCATTTTGAGTCCGGCTTTATTATTAAGGTCGCTGATATTGAAGCTCCAGAGTGGCGGTTTAGCTGCCAGAATGAAAGGATTATGAAAAAGTGGTATGAGATATTGAATCAGATTAATGAAGGTACATTCTCAGGCAGTCCACCAGAAGACCCGCTTGATGTCATTTATAAATATAATATGCCTGATTACAGTGATTTACCAGAGCAGGTATCACGAAAGTGAAAATAGCATCTAAGTGCCTTTCAGGTGAACAAGAGCCTGAAGACCTTTCCAGTATCTACCGTTAGATCTGCTATCAACCTCAACACATGCAAGGACAAATCATGAAGTTTCGCTTTGCGGTGGCCCTTATGCTGCTTGCTGCATCCCCATCGTTTGCAGAGGAAAATCCAGGCTACACCAAACAGCAGCTTTCGGCATTCGCCGTTCTGGGCTTGAAACCTGGAATGACAGAAAGTCAGGCCGTCAAGATTTTGAAGGAAAACGGCTACACCGGTAAGCTCCCCGCACTCACTCAGGATTTTGAGGAAGAGACTACAGGGCTGGTCAAGGGGAAGGATGACTCAGAGAGGGTCTTTCTGTTCCGCTATCGACAAGCAAGCAGTTCAGATCCCCTGATTTATCGTATCGTGTTCGAACAGCATTTTTCGTCACCGCAGTCTATTGAGTTTCTTTCTGGCAAGATAATGGAAAAGTATGGGACTCCAACAGAGATATACAATAGCAACAGTGGTCCAGACCGTAGAACTATGTATTGGAGAACTGAATATGTAATGTCACGGACAAAAATTGAAGAGTGTCGTCGGAAGTCATTTGAGTTGAATTGCAAGCAGGCTAAAAAAAATGGGGCTAATTTCGTTGAGCTTCTGGAGGGCTTAAATTTCGAGGCAACAGTTTGGAATAAAAAGCTTGAGTTGGTTATCAATGACCAATCTTCAATGAAGGAAGAAGTAAAGAAAGTTCAAGATATGAGGGAAAATAAAAAGGAAGAGGAAAACAAGAAAAATTCTGAGAAAACGAAACTCGGTTTCTGATAAGTGGATGAGTGGGGGCATATTATATGCTCCCACTTTTTGCATGATTTGCATTAATCAATATGAAAGCATATATTATTATTGTTTAGCGAGCCATGCATTTGTGCCCCCAAGTGGGCAACAAATACAGTCTCGCCAAGGGGGCTAAAGCCCCCTGTGGAACCCCCAAAAGCAAAAATAAAAAGGTAGGCATTCATGAGTTTAATTATCGACAAAACATTACCAAAAACCAAAGTAATTAAAATCCGCATATCAGACGATGAAGATAATCTTCTTTCTTTAATGTCTCGAACAACAGGACGAACTAAATCTAATATCATCCGTTCTTTGTTTGTGAAACTGAAACCAGTTGCTTCTGCCGATTTACTACAGGAATTTATTCGTCTGAGACGTGACCTGAATTCCGGTGTCGGCAACAATCTTAACCAGCTTGCCCATCAAGCCAATCGTTCCGGTCATGTTCCACCCGAGTTGTCCAGTGCCCTGGCAGATTGGAAGAAGGCCAAACAGGACCTCACCCGCATAATTAACGAGGTCCAGTGATCATTAAAGCAACCAGGATATCCACCAAATCGGGTGGCCGGGCTGTCATCAGCCATGTGTTCAGAGGTCCAGACAATGAGCGAATCGATGTCCTGATCGGAACCGAATTCGATGTCGAAGATGCATTCGATGATGCCCAGGCCCAAAGCTATGCCCGTGCAATCCGGCATGTGAAGTTAGCCCCGGCATCCGTTGAGCTAACAGACGAACAGGCCATCCACGCAGCAAGACAGATTGCTATGGAGTTTCAGGGTGACCCTGAATCCGTGATCGTGATTCGACATCAGAAGAAGCGTGCTGATCTGAAATCCGAAGATACTCACTTTCATATTCTGATTCCTGAATACAACCATCTTACTGGCAAGGTTATGGAATCAAGCTGGTCATATGCCAGACATGAGAAACTGGCCCGTGATTTCGAACAGCAGTTTGGTGACACACAGGTTATCGGCAGGTTCGGGAAATCGGTGAAAAAGGCCCTGGTGGCTGAAGGCAGGCATGAGCTTGCCGAAACCATCCAGGTTCCCGAACAGCTACCAGAATCGGCTTTTACCAGCACCAAACACCAGATTCTGAAGGCCAAGGGTATCGACCTTGCCAGGATGAAACACATCGTTTCGGAAAATTGGAATCCAGAACAGTCAGTCTCGGATTTCCAGAAGAAGCTTGAGGCTCATGGCCTTCAAGCCATCCAGGGTGAAAAATCCTGGATAGTCCATACGATGGAAGGAACCTTCATCGGTTCACTGGACAGACTGACCAAATCTAAAAAAGGGCAAGTCGAAGCATTCTTCAACAAGCCGGAAATCACACATATAGAACAAGACATTGCAAAGGAGAAAAATCATGTCAGAAAATCAAAAATCGACAGCAGAAATAATCAATCAGAATGTGTTGAAACTACATCCATTATTGCAGTTGGTGAAGGAAACAGAAGCGAAATCGGCACCAGAACTGATGGTGGATTTGCTACAGGAGTTAACCCACTCCATAGTAAGAATAGAGCAATCAGTGTTGAGAGTGGAGCAAGAGCAAAAGAGGATTATCAAGCACTTAGGCATTGGTTCGAAGAAAGAATAATGAGGAATAGCCATTCCAGATATTCAGGAATGTATAAATCATTGTTGAAAATGGCAAAAGGAGAGAAAATGAGTTTAATATTTAATAAGGATGGTCTGATAATGAAGACTGTTGGAAAGAGACTTTCTAGAATTTATAACAGAGCAAATTTCATTGTTGAGGCTATTAGGCGAACAAAGGGTATAGAGAGAAGAAATAAATACATTCGAGAGGCTGATAAAATAGCCCTATCCATTGATTTTTCCAAATCCGTTATGGTTGATTATGTTTTGGCATTAAAGGATAGAGATTTAAGAAAGTCTCAGGCAATACTTAATTCCATTTCAAATGAGCTTGAAGCTCAACGAAATTCTAAGCCCAACATTTTTCTTGCTTTCACCAAAAGGATGGCCGGGTGGAAGCAAAGGCTAGAAACATTGGAGCGAAAGCACACCAAACAGGCAAAAGTGGTCAGTCAGATGGAATCCAGGTTTGCGGAAACCAAGCGGGCTGTTGAAGCCGAGGCTGACGAAATTGTCACTACCTTTCAGGCACTTAAAGGCACCTTGCAGCAGGTTGCAAATATGTATCGCAAAGAGCCGGTGACTGATAACAAGCCACCGGCCCCCGAACCCAATCATTCACCTGAAAACGATCATACGTTAACCCTTTAATGGATAAAGGGCAGACAAATCAAAGACCGGTTCCAGATTGAGGAACATCTGGATTTCCGCAGCGGTCAGGATTCGCCCATACATTTCGCCTGTGGTGGTCGGAGCATGGCCCATCAGCCGGTTCTTCACTTCGCTGTTGGGCAATGTGCGAATCCAGGAACTGAAGGTATGCCTGAATGAATGGAACACGAGCTTTTCCGTTTTCAGGCCATGGATGTTGAGGAACCTGTCATTCCAGAATTTGGAATAGTCACGCACTTCAAACAGGGTTTTCTGACTTTTCCTCTGCTTCACATAATCCAGGAAGCCGAGCCTCATTAGCTCACCGTGAACCGGCACAAGCCTTACAGAACCATCGGTTTTGGTGGTTTTTGTGTCCTGTTCATTCACATCAATGCACCAGTGCCCTTCGTGCTTAACAACATCATTTGGGCGAAGCTGTTCAAGTTCACCGAGTCGCAATCCCGTGTACAGGCCAAGGATGGGAATCCAGAATCGTCCATCCCTGACCTTTGCTGTTCCGGGTTCGAATACGAATTTCTCACTCTTGCACCCGGTGAACAGCGGAGCCGCAAAAACTTTTTTCAGTTGTGCAGGGCTGTACGGCAGTCTCGCCACATTACTGGATGCTTTTCGGCTTTCCAGTGGCGCGGTGACCTTTTCAGCCGGATTTTCCTTAACCAGTCCCTGTCCCTCTGCCCAGGCAAAGAAGGTCTTTGTATGGGAAAGGTACTTTTGCACCGTTCCCCGCTTCAGATCCGTTCGGCCATGCTTTCCGGCCTGCCCATCCAGCTTACCCAGGATTCCGGCCACATCTTGCCGAGTCACATCGGAAATCGGCTTTTCGCCCAACACTTCCGATAGGGTCGCAAGTGCCTTTTCGAAAGAGAGTCTTGTGGTTCTGGCGAAATCACCCTTTGCCCGGTCCTTCATGAATGCAGCGAAATGGAAGGAAACCGGCTTATCCCCATCCTTGGGATATTCCTTTGGCTGGACCAAGTTGGGAACCTGCTGTGCATTCATTAGGGCATTCAGCAGTGCAGTAGCATTGACCTTGATAGATTCAGCATGTTCCTTTTCAGCCTTGACCTTTTCGAGGAAATCATAGGCTTCTGCAGTGCGAGTTTCAGCACTGAGTTTGCTGTCAACCGCTTGCAATTCTTGAAGCTCTAGTTGCATTCCTTGAGTTTCTAGCTTGCTCTGCAAAAGCATAAGCTCTGCTTTGGCAATCCGATCATTCAGCCTTTTCATCAGGCTTGCAGATTGCTCTTCAGTCAGGATTTCCAGGGTAATCTTATCTTCAAGGAGAGCATCAATCTGCTCTTCCGACATCACGTCAATATCCATGTGCATCGTCTCACCAATGATTTGAGCCGATGTGATTATACGAGACGCAAGAGACAATGCAGCAACCTTTGCCTTAACGGCACAGGTTAAGCCCAAAGCACGGGTAAAGTGAGTTCGGCCAGTCAATCGCCTGACAGACACAGGCAGACGAACCCGAACAGAATAGGTGTTGCCTCTTTGGACCAGATAGGGGGCTATCGCAGGCATTTTTCAGGGCCTTCTCTGTATCACAAACCTGTGACACAAGGGCCTTCTGACCTGCTAAATTATCTAAGCAAATCAATCACTTAGAAGGCACTGGCGTCCCCAAGGGGATTCGAACCCCTGTTACCGCCGTGAGAGGGCGGTGTCCTAGGCCTCTAGACGATGGGGACTAGAGCCGTGCGAGGCGCGCTTTCTATGCGAAAGGGCCGGGGGTGATCAAGCGATTTTTTCACCCCCGGCGCATTTTTTCGCCGGTCAGCGTGTGACCCAGCCGATGAGGGCCTTGGCCTCTGCCCCGTCCCAATGGGCGGCACCGGCCAGACGGCCAACCTCGCGACCTTCGGCATCAACCAGTATCGACAGAGGCAGGCCTTCCTTCAGGGGGAAGGCCTTCATGCTGGTCATCTTCTGATCCAGATAGATGGGCAGGGACTTGATGCCCGCTTTCTCAAAGAATGGTCCGACTTCGTTCAGGCCGCCGCGGTCGACGGAGATGGCGACGACCTGGAATTTGTCGCCCCCTATTTCCGCCTGCAACCGGTCGAGCGCCGGCATTTCGCGGATACAGGGCGCGCACCAAGTGGCCCAGAGGTTGATCAGCAACGCCTTGCCCTTGAACGAGGCCATGTCGACCGGGTTGCCATCCTTGTCGGTGATGGTCATGGGGGGCAGGGCGGGGCGGTCCGGGCTGGCCACGAAGGGGCGTGCCTCGCCCTGGAAAACCGGCATGGCGGTTGGTGCCGCCGGGGGTTCGGCGGTGGTTGCGGGTGCAGCCGCCGGAGGAGCGGTCGCGGAACTTTCCTTCTTCTCGCCGCAGCCCCCCGTTACGAGAATTGCTGTACCCACGGCCACGATTGTTGCGATGCGTCGGAAAATCGCCATTCTGCCCTCTATCGAACTTTGTACGACAGAGTTCGTGCCCGACGGCCCCGCCGTCAACCCCGCAAACCGACGCAGAATGACGATGACCGAGAAAACCACCCAGACCGCCGCCGCCGGAACCGACGCCAACGCGCTGTGGGGCGGGCGATTTGGCTCTGGTCCCGCCGCCATCATGCAGCAGATCAACGCCTCCATCGGCTTTGACCAGAAGCTGTGGGCGCAGGATATTACGGGGTCGAAGGCGCATGCCACGATGCTGGCGGCGCAGGGCATCATCAGCGTGGCCGACCGCGACGCCATCCTGGCCGGGCTGGATCAGGTGGCCACCGAGATCGCCGAGGGCCGTTTCACCTTCACGGTGGAGAATGAGGATATCCACATGAATGTGGAATCCCGCCTGAAGGAGATCATTGGCGAACCGGCGGGCCGCCTGCACACCGCGCGGTCCCGCAATGATCAGGTGGCGACCGATTTCAAGCTGTGGGTGCGCGATGCGTTCGACCGTCTGGACACGGATATTCAGGCGCTGCAGGCCGCCTTGATCGACCGGGCAGAGCAGTTCCCGGACCTGATCATGCCGGGCTTCACGCATTTGCAGACGGCACAGCCCGTCACCTTCGGCCACCATCTGCTGGCCTATGTGGAAATGCTGGGCCGCGACCGGGCGCGCATGCGCGATGCCCGCAAGCGGCTGAATGAATGCCCGCTGGGCTCCGCTGCGCTGGCCGGCACGCCCTATCCCATCGACCGTGAGGCGACGGCAACGGCACTCGGCTTTGACCGGCCCACGGCCAATTCGCTGGACGCCGTGTCCGACCGCGATTTTGCGCTGGATTATCTGGCCGCCGCCAGCATCTGCGGCACCCACCTGTCGCGTCTGGCCGAAGAGATCGTGATCTGGTGCACCAGCCAGTTCCGTTTTATCCGCCTGACCGATGCGTTCACTACCGGCAGCTCCATCATGCCGCAGAAGCGCAACCCCGATGCCGCCGAACTGGTCCGTGCCAAGGTGGGCCGCGTCATCGGCGCGCTGAACGGTCTGCTGATCGTCATGAAGGGTCTGCCGCTGGCCTATTCCAAGGATATGCAGGAAGACAAGGAGCCGGTCTTCATGGCGGATGAGACGCTGGCTTTGTGTCTGGCCGCCACCACGGGCATGATCCGCGACCTGACACCCGATCCGGCGGCGATGCGCCGCGCGGTGGAGGCGGGCTTCCCCACGGCCACCGACCTTGCCGACTGGCTGGTCCGGTCCTTGGGCGTGCCGTTCCGCGATGCCCACCATATCACGGGCCGCATCGTGAAGCTGGCGGAGGAGGCGGGCACCGGTCTGGCTGAGGTGCCGCTGGAAAAGATGCAGGCGGTGCATGCCGGCATCACCGACGCTGTCTATGGCGTGCTGACCTTGGAAGCGTCGGTCAACAGCCGTACCAGCTTTGGCGGCACCGCCCCGTCGCGCGTCCGCGCCGCCGTGGAAGCGGCGAAGGCGCGGTTCCTGTAACCCGTCCCGGAAGGAGCAAGCCCATGCGCAAAGCCATCCTTTTCGTTGCCCTTCTGGCGCTGGCCGGGTGCGGGATGAAACCGCATTTCCCCAAGGCCCCGCCGGGCAGCCCGCCGCCCAAGACCTATCCCGATCCGGCCAGCGATCCGAAGCCGGCCACTCCTTCACTTGAGAAGCCGCAACAATGACCTGCTTCCCTGTTCCCGGTTTTCATTACACCGACGGCGCGCTGCATGCCGAAGGTGTGGCCCTGTCCGCCATCGCCGCCTCGGTCGGCACGCCCACCTATGTCTATACGACAGAGGGGCTGACCGCGGCGTGGCGCGCCTATGCCGATGCCTTTGCAGGTCAGGATGTGACCATCTGCTACGCGTTGAAGGCCAATTCCAATCTGGCCGTCATCCGCACCCTGGCACAGCTGGGCGCCGGCGGTGACGTCGTGTCGGTGGGCGAAATGCGCCGCGCGTTGGCCGCCGGCATTCCCGCCGACAAGATCGTGTTTTCCGGCGTGGGCAAGACGCGGGACGAACTGGTCGCGGCATTGAAGGCCGGCATCCACCAGATCAATGTCGAAAGCCTGCCCGAACTGGAGGTTCTGTCGGAAGTCGCGGTGGAGCTGGGCGTGGAAGCGCCCATCGCCATCCGCATCAATCCCGACGTCGATGCCGAAACCCATGGCAAGATCGCCACGGGTCGCAAGGAGGACAAGTTCGGCATCGATTTCGCCCATGCGGGCGAGGCCTATGCCCGCGCCCTGGCGCTGCCTGGGATCAATCCGGTCGGCATTGCGGTCCATATCGGTTCCCAGCTTCTGAAGACAACGCCGTTCCGCAAGGCGTTCGGCAAGCTGGCCGAACTGGTGCGCGATCTGAAGGCCCAGGGCGTGCCGCTGAGCCGTATCGACCTGGGCGGTGGTCTGG
Organism: alpha proteobacterium AAP38; assembly: GCA_001296005.1. Lineage (GTDB taxonomy): Bacteria > Pseudomonadota > Alphaproteobacteria > Azospirillales > Azospirillaceae > Niveispirillum. The sequence goes on from LJHR01000024.1 coordinate 129,952, forward strand.
GAGTGCCGTACAAGCCGGAGGATCAGGCCCCCGATTATCCCGCCTATGCCAAGGCCATTGCCGAGACGGTGGGCGGCTTGGGCTGTCATGTCACGCTGGAACCGGGCCGGTCGCTGGTGGCGGCTGCCGGCCTGCTGCTGACCCGCACCATCTTTGTGAAGGAAGGGCTGCACCGCCGCTTCCTGATCGTCGACGCCGCCATGAATGATCTTGTGCGTCCGGCCATGTATGAGGCCTGGCATACCGTGATCCCCGTGGCACAGCCGGCGGCGGATGCCGTGCTGGCCGATGCCGATATTGTCGGCCCGGTATGCGAGACGGGGGACACGTTCGCCCGCCTGCGGCCCATGCCGCCCGTGGCGCCGGGTGATCTGCTGGCCTTTTTGACGGCGGGTGCCTATGGCGCCGCCATGTCTTCGACATATAATTCACGTCCATTAGTGGCCGAGGTTCTGGTGTCGGGCGCGAATTTCGAGGTGGTGCGCCGCCGCCCAAGTTTCGAGGATAGCCTGACGCTGGAGAAGATGCCCGATTGGCTCTCCCCTTAAGCGGTGAAAGCGGGGTAGGCTGTCGGCCAGACATGTAAGGTGTGAACGACAGATGCCGCCCCGCCCCGCCCCGCCCCGTGATCCCGGCCAGCGTCCCGCCGGCCAGAGTCCCGCCCGGACGCTGGCCGCGCGGCTGCGGTCGTTGCTGGGCCGCTATCGGGTGGGATCGGTGCCGGTGCCGGCCAAGGCGCCCTTGCCGGGCGATGCCGGCAGCCGCCCCCTGAAACTGGCCCGCACCATCCTGTGGTGGGAGGCGCTGTGGCCCCCGTTCTGGCGGCCCCTGGCGCTGCTGGGCCTGTTCCTGGCCGTGGCCTGGATGGGCCTGTTCGTTCATCTGTCGCCCTGGCTGCATGTGCCGTTGCTGCTGCTCATGCTGGGTGGGGTCGGTTATCTGGTGCGGCAGGGGCTGCGGTCGCTGCGCCTGCCGACGGAGGCGGATGCCCGCCGCCGCCTGGAACGCGACAGCCGGCTGGCGCACCGGCCCCTGTCGCAATTGCAGGATGGCATTGCCGGTGGGGCCGGTGACCCGCTGGCCCATGCGCTCTGGCGGCTGGCGCAGGAACGGGCGAAGGGGCAGTCGCGGGATCTGCGCGTCGACCTGCCCGACAGCAATCTGGTCAAGCGGGACCCCTGGGCCCTGCGTGTTGCTGTTGCCCTGCTGATGGTCGTGGGGGCGACGGTCGGCTGGGGCGATTTGGGCGGGCGCACTTTGAGTGCCTTCGTGCCTTCCATCGGGCTGGGGGGTGTGTTCACGCCCACCCGTCTGGATGCCTGGGCCACGCCGCCGGACTATACCGGGCAGCCGCCTGTGTTCCTGACAGGGCTGAAACCCGCCAATGCGGTGGATGACGGGACGGAAGAGGGGGAGGAGAAACCCCTGTTCCTGCCGGCGGGGACCAAGCTGGTGGTGCGGCTTGACGGCGGGTTGGGCACGCCCAGCCTGCGTGCCAACAACCAGGATGTGGATTTCCAGCCTGTGGCCGGTGGCGGCCATCAGGTGGAACTGGCCCTGACCGAGGGGGAAGGCGTCTCTGTGCGGCAGTTCGGGCGGGAGGTGGCGTCCTGGCCCATCCGTCTGATCCCCGATCAGCCGCCGGGCATCGCGTTTCGCACCCCGCCGGCGGCCACGGAACGCAATGCGCTGCGCATCGATTATACCGGGGCCGATGATTACGGCATCCATGCCGTCACGGCGACGGTGACGCTGGCCACCGACCTGCCGATGGGCATCGACAAGACGCCCTTCGATCTGCCCCTGCCTGTCCCGGCCAAGAACAAGCGGGAGATTACGGGCACCGGCTATCACGACCTGTCGGGCCATCCCTGGGCCGGAATGCCGGTGACCGTCCGCCTGCGCGCCACCGATGGCGCCGGGCAGGTGTCGCAGAGTGCCGAACAGGCGATCACTCTGCCGGAGCGGCATTTCAACCACCCCGTGGCCCGCGCCATCATCGAACAGCGCAAGACCCTGATCCTGATGGGGGACACGGTGCGCCCGCTGGTGGGCCGCGCCCTGCATGACCTGTCGGTCAATCTAGACGGCTATGGCGGCGATCCGCTGGCCTTCCTGGCGCTGCGCAGTGCGGTGGGCCGCCTGATGCGCAATGCCGGGCCGGACACGGTGCCCAGTTCCATCGCCATGCTGTGGGATGTGGCCCTGCGTATCGAGGATGGGAACCTGTCGCTGGCCGAACGCGAATTGCGCGATGCGCAGAAGGCGCTGATGGAGGCGCTGGATCGAAACGCCCCGGCAGAAGAGATCGACCAGGCCATGCAGCGCCTGGAACAGGCCATGCGCGATTTCATGGATGCGCTGGAACAGCAGGAAGCCAAGAACCCGCAGGCCCAGAATCAGCAGCAGAATCAGGGTGAGCCCGACCCGGATGCGCAGTCCATGAGCCGGGACGAGGTGGAGGACATGGTGCGCCAGATGCGCGACCTGGCCGCATCCGGCAATCATGAGGCGGCGCGGGAGATGCTGTCGCAGCTTCAACAGATGATGGAGAATCTTCAGAACGGGCAGCCGCCACCCCAGCAGGATGCGGAGGCCAACCAGCAGGGTAAGGCACTGGCCGAACTGAACCAGAAGCTGCGGGAAGTTCAGAAGCAGCAGCAGCAATTGATGGATGACACCTTCACCCAGCAGCAGGAACAGTTTGACGGGGCCGGGGAACTGCCCCCCAACCAGATGCCAGGCCTGTCCATGCCCAACCGCCAGAGCCGCCGCCCCGGTGACCAGGGTGCTGCGCAGCAGGGCAAGGCGGATGCCCATGCCGGCGCCATGGCTGGGCGTCAGGAAGAGTTGCGCGGTGAGTTGGGCGACATCATGCGCCGGCTGGGTGAGATGGGCGGCGAAATCCCCCGCCCCCTGGGCCGGGCCGAACGCGCCATGAAGGAGGCCACCGACGCCCTGCGCAGCGGTGCCCCGGATCAGGCCGTGGCCTCACAGGGGGAGGCGCTGGAACAGCTGCAGCAGACGCTGAAATCCATGCAGGAACAGATGGCCAAGGCCAGTCCCGGACAGGCTGGCGGCCAGCGCAACCGCACGGGCCGGCAGCAGGGCCGCGACCCGCTGGGCCGCCCGCTGCCCGGTTCCGGCACCCTGGATGGGGAAGAGGTGAAAATCCCCGCCGAGGCCGACATGCAGCGCGCCCGCCAGATTCTGGAGGAGCTGCGCCGCCGCGCCGGCGAACAGAACCGGCCCAAGGCGGAGCGGGATTACATCGACCGTCTGCTGGACCGGTTCAAACGGTATTGAGGGCCAACAGTCTCGACATCCAGGCCCTGTTGCGCCATGTTCCGGGGCCTAGAACACAGCCGGAACGACAGGCCGCCCCATGCCGACCGACAGCGCCCCCAGCACCGCCCTTCCGCCGGCCGACGGCACACCGCTTTATCTGGTGGATGGGTCGGGCTTCATCTTTCGGGCCTATCATGCGCTGCCGCCGTTGAACCGGCCCGACGGGACGCCGGTGAATGCCGTCATGGGCTTCACCAATATGCTGATGCGGCTGCTGGCAGAGCTGAAGGCCGATGCGGTGGCAATCATCTTTGACAGCAAGCGCCTGAATTTCCGCAATGATTTCTACCCCGACTACAAGGCCCACCGCCCCGACCCGCCGGAGGATCTGCGGCCCCAGTTCGCGATCATCCGCGAGGCGGTGGAGGCCTTTAACCTGCCGTCAATCGAGCTGGAAGGGTTTGAGGCTGACGATCTGATCGCCACCTACGCCCGGCAGGCCCGCGCGCTGGGCCGGCCCGTCACCATCGTGTCGTCGGACAAGGACCTGATGCAGCTCGTGGATGACGGGATCCGCATGCTGGACCCGATGAAGAACAAGATGATCGGGCCGGACGAGGTGTTTGAGAAGTTCGGGGTGGCGCCGGACAAGGTGGTGGATGTCCAGGCCCTGGCCGGCGACAGCGTCGACAATGTGCCCGGCGTGCCCGGTATTGGTATCAAGACGGCGGCGCAGTTGATCACCGAATATGGCTCGCTGGAGGCATTGCTGGAGCGGGCAGGCGAGATCCGCCAAGCCGGCCGCCGGCAGAAGCTGATCGAGAATGCCGATCTGGCCCGCATCTCCAAACGGCTCGTCAAGCTGGAGGAAAACGCCCCCGTACCGGTGCCGGTCGAAGAATTGAAGGTGCGGGAGCCGGACGTGAACCGGCTGCTGTCCTGGCTGGGTGTGCAGGGCTTCCGGTCGATCATCGCCAAGGTGAAGGCGGAGATCGCCGCCGACGGTACCCTGGCCGATGGGGCGGCCATCCAGGCCGCTGCCGGCGGTGGTGGGGAACAGCAGCGCCGTGACCTGCGCGCCGCCTTGGATGGTCGTTCCTTTGCCCCGCCCACGACCCCGGTAGAGGCGCGGGCCGATGCCCACATCCCCCGGCCGGACAAGGTCGAACTGCTGCTGGTCGATACAGAAGAGGCGCTGGCCGCCTGGGTAGCAGAAGGCTTGGAGGCCGGTGTCGTCGCCGTCGATACCGAAACCGATGGTCTGACGCCGATGCGCGCCAATCTGGTGGGCATCTCGCTGGCCACCCGCCCGGGCCGCGCCTGCTATATCCCCGTCGCCCATATCGATCCGTCCACGCCCAAGGAAGGGGCGGGGGGCCTGGATTTCGGCGATGGCGCACCGCCGCCCAAGCAGGTGCCGCTGGACCGTGCCCTTGAAATCCTGAAGCCGCTGCTGGAACATCCCGGCGTGCTGAAGGTCGGGCACAATATCAAGTTCGATTGGCAGATGTTCGCCAAGCATGGCGTTACGGTCGCCCCCATCGACGACACGATGCTCCGCTCCTACGTCATTGGCGGCGGGCGGCATGGCCATGGCATGGATGAGCTGGCGCAGCGCCATCTGGGCGTCACCACCATCTCCTTTGATGAGGTGACGGGGACGGGCAAGAGCCGTATTACGTTCGACCGCGTGCCGCTGGACAAGGCTACAGCTTATGCGGCGGAGGATGCGGATATCACCCTGCGCCTCTGGCATGTGCTGCGCCATGACGTGCTGGCCGACCGGATGGTGACGGTTTACGAGACCATTGAGCGTCCCCTGGTGCCGGTGGTGGCGCGGATGGAGATGGAGGGCGTGTTGGTCGACCGGCAGGTCCTGAAAGAGCTGTCCAACGATTTTGCCAAGCGGCTGGTGGAGCTGGAGGCCGAAATCCATGTCCTGGCTGGCCGCACCTTCAATGTTGGCAGCCCCAAGCAGCTGGGCGAGATCCTGTTTGATGAGATGAAGCTGTCAGGCGGCAAGAAATCCGCCAAGACAGGCGCCTGGTCCACCGACAGTTCGGTGCTGGAGGAACTGGCCGATCTGGGCATTCCCATCTGCCAGAAGGTCATGGACTGGCGGCAATTCGCCAAGCTGAAATCCACCTACACGGACACGCTGGGCGAACAGATCAATCCCGGCACGGGCCGTGTCCATACCAGCTTTGCCCTGGCCGCCACCTCCACGGGCCGCCTGTCATCGACCGACCCCAACCTGCAGAACATCCCCATCCGCACGGAAGAAGGGCGCAAGATTCGCCGTGCTTTCGTGGCGGCCCCCGGCAACCGCATCATGTCCGTGGATTACAGCCAGATCGAACTGCGCATCGTGGCGGAAATGGCGGGCATCCCGGCCCTGCAACAGGCCTTCCGCGATGGCATCGACATCCATGCCATGACGGCGAGCCAGGTGTTCAACGTACCGCTGGACCAGATGACGTCGGAGATTCGTCGCCGGGCCAAGGCCATCAATTTCGGTATCATCTATGGCATTTCCAGCTTCGGCCTGTCGCGTCAGTTGGGCATTTCTGCCGGGGAGGCCGGGGCCTTCATCAAGGCCTATTTTGAGCGGTTCCCGGAGCTTCAGGCCTATATGGAAAAGACCAAGGCGGAAGCCGCGCGCGACGGCTATGTCCGCACCCTGCTGGGCCGCAAATGCTGGATCCAGGGCATCCAGGAAAAGGGTGCGCGCAAGGCCTATGCCGAGCGGCAGGCCATCAACGCCCCCATCCAGGGGACCGCCGCCGACATCATCAAGCTGGCCATGATCAAGCTGCCGGGCGCGCTGGCCGAGGCAGGGTTGAAGGCACGGATGCTGTTGCAGGTGCATGATGAACTGCTGTTCGAGGTGCCCGACGCGGAGGTGGAGGCCACATCCGCCCTGGTCCGCCGGGTGATGGAAGGGGCCGCCGATATTGGCATCCCCTTGGTGGCCGAAGCCGGTGTCGGCCTGTCCTGGGCCGAGGCGCATTGATCAATCGAGACGACATTTTCCGTTTGAGGACAGATTCATGACCCTTCGCCGCCTTGGCCGCACCGACCTGATGGTTCCCGCCCTCTGCCTGGGCACCATGACCTGGGGCCGGCAGAACAGCCCGGAAGAGGGTTTCGCCCAGATGGACATGGCGCTGGAGCGCGGCCTGTTCTTCTGGGACACGGCGGAGATGTATTCCGCCCCGCCCATCGCCGCCACCTGTGGCCGCACGGAAGAAATCATCGGCGACTGGTTCGCCCGGACGGGCCGCCGCAATGAGGTGCTGCTGGCCAGCAAGGTGGTGGGCGATGGGGCCGGCATGGATTACCTGCGCGGCGGCAAGGCGCGCGCCGACCGGAAAAACATCACCGAGGCGGTGGAAGCCAGCCTTCGCCGCCTGCGCACCGACCATATCGACCTGTATCAGCTGCACTGGCCCGACCGGCAGGCTGACCGCTTTGGCCGCACCGTGGCCCATCCGGCGGCACAGCCGGGTGAGGTGCCGATTGAGGAGACGCTTTCCGTCTTCGCCGACCTGATCAAGGCCGGCAAAATCCGGCATGTTGGGGTATCGAACGAAACGCCCTGGGGCACCATGCGCTATGTCGCGGCGGCTGACCATCTGGGCATGCCCCGCATTGCCAGCATCCAGAACCCCTATTCCCTGCTGAACCGCACGTTTGAGATGGGGCTGTCGGAGGTGGCGCTGCGCGAGGATGTGTCGATGCTGGCCTATTCCCCGCTGGCCGCTGGCACCCTGACGGGCAAGTATCTGGATGGCGCACTGCCGGCGGGATCGCGCCGTACCGTGGATCATCGCAAGTCGCGCTATGACCTGCCGCGCGGTGATGCGGCGACGCGCGACTATCTGGCCATTGCCCGCGATCATGGGCTGGACCCCGCTGCCATGGCCATCGCCTTCGTCGTCTCCCGTTCCTTCGTGACCAGCACGATCATCGGGGCCACCAGTATGGACCATCTGAAGGTCGCCATTGATGCCGGCTCGCTGACCCTGTCGGCGGAGGTGCTGGCCGCGCTGGATGCCGTCCATGCCGCCAATCCCAACCCCTGTCCCTGAAGTGAAGACCATGCTGCGTCTGTTCGTCGGGATACCGATGCCGGAGGCGGTGGTGGAACGGCTGTCCAGCCTGGCCAACGGCCTGCCCGGTGCCCGCTGGGTGCGACCCGAAAACTACCACCTGACCTTGCGTTTCCTGGGGGAGATTGACGAGGGCACGGCCCATGATGTGGATGAGGCGCTGGACCTTGTCACCGGCCCGTCCTTCCCCTTGACCTTGTCCGGCCTGGGCAGTTTCGGCAGCGGGCACAAGCAGCACGCGCTCTGGGCAGGATTGGTGGACAACGACCCGCTGCTGCACCTTCAGGCCAAGGTGGAATCCGCCCTGGTCCGGTCGGGCCAGCCGCGGGAACAGCGCAAATACAGCCCGCATGTGACCCTGGCCTATCTGACCGACACGCCGCCGGCCAAGCTGGCCCATTATATGGGGGTCAACGGCCTGTTCCAGGCGGGGCCGTTCACGGTGGACCGTTACTGCCTTTACGAAAGCGTCCTGGGCAAGTCGGGCGCGACCTATCACATCCTGCAGGAATATCCGCTGGGGGGATGGGGTGTGTGATCACCCCGCCAGCCGCCGTGCCGCCGCCAGCAGGGCTTCCACGGCGGCCTCATCGCTGTTCCAGGCGGTGACCAGGCGCACGACAGGGCCGTCCCAGCGGTAAAAGCCGAAGCCCGCCGCTTCCAGCCCTGCGATCACCGGTTCCGGCAGGGCGATGAAGATCTCGTTCCCGTCCACGGGATGGGCCAGATGCGCGCCGGGCAGGGCCGACAGCCCGTCAGCCAGCCGCATCGCCATGCGGTTGGCATGGCCGGCCAGCCGCAGCCACAGCCCGCCCTGCACATAGGCCTCCAGCTGTGCCGACAGGAAGCGCATCTTGGAGAACAGGTGTGCCGCGCGCTTGCGGCGGTAACCGAAATTCTCCGACAGTTCGCGGTCGAAGAACACCACCGCTTCGGCCCCCAAGGCGCCATTCTTGGTGGCGCCGAAGGACAGGACATCCACACCGGCCCGCCAGGTGATGTCCGCCGGCGAACAGCCCAGCGAGGCGACGGCATTGGCAAAGCGTGCCCCGTCCATATGCACCCGCAGACCATGGTGCCGGGCGACGGCGGTCAGCGCCGCTACCTCTGCCGGACTGTAGGCCGTGCCGCATTCGGTCAACTGGCTCAGCGACAGGGCAGCCGGCTGTACCACATGCACGAAGCCCTTGTGCACCCGGTCCAGTGCCGACGACAGGGTGGCGGGCATCAGCTTGCCATGATCGCCGGGAAGGGTGACCAGCTTGGCCCCGCCCGTGAACATTTCCGGCGCGCCGCATTCATCGGCCTGGATATGCGCTTCGGCATGGCAATAGATGCTGCCCCAGGGCGGGGTCAGGGCCGCCAGTGCCAGGGCATTGGCGGCGGTACCGGTTGCCACGGGAAAGACGGCGACGTCGCGTTCGAACAGGTCCGACAGGGACTGTGTCAGCCGCTTTGTCCAATCATCATTGCCATAGGACGGGGCGGTGCCGCCATTTGCCTTGACGATGGCATCCAGGATTTCCGGCGCTGCCCCCGTCACATTGTCGGACATGAAATTCATTTAACGTCCATTTCCCCTGGGAATCGGTTCTATTGTGACCAGGATCACGGCGTGGATGTCACAAGCACCGCATGTTCGCCCGTGGCCGGATCGACGAGAAGCACCTGTGTGCGACCGTCGGTCAGTTTAACCTGTACGGCGACGCGGCCATTCACGGCGGCGATGCCGGGCAGCAGGACCGCTCCCGGCGGCAATGTCACCGCCTCGGTCGGCATCGGTGCCTTCACGGGTGCCGGGACCGGTGGCGCGGGCGGGACCGGCGGTTCGGCCTCGGGGGCTTTCCCCTGCATGCCGAAACGGGCCGAAAACGTGCGCGGATGATTGGGGTCCGTGGAGCGTTTATAGACTTCATAGCCCAGGAACGCGAACCCGGCCGCGATGATCACGGCCCCGATGATAAGGATGTTCTTCAGTGCCTGCACGTTCGGCAAATCCCCAGTTGAAGGCCACCGGCCGGACGGATATCCCGCCCGCCGGCCTGGAATTCGACCTGGATGACGATCTGTGCGACGAGGAATTCCTGCCCGCCGCCGATGCCGCCCCTGTCCAGGGTGCCGGACCCGCCGAGCATGACGCCATCATCGATGGCAACATGGAAGGGGACCGTCTGGACAAGGCGCTGGCGGATCTGCTGGCCGCTGCCGGCCTGTCGCGTTCCCGCCTGCGCGCCCTGATCGATCAGGGGCATGTCTCCACAGGTGGGCAGACCATAAACGACGCGTCCCGCCGGGTCAAAGCCGGCCAGACCTTCCGCGTGCATGTTCCGGCCAGCGCGCCCGCCCTGCCCGTGGCCCAGGATATCCCGCTGTCGATCATTCATGAGGATGAAGACCTGCTGGTCATCGACAAGCCGGCGGGCATGGTGGTGCATCCCGCCGCAGGTAACCCGGACGGCACGCTGGTCAACGCCCTGCTGCACCATTGCGGTGACCGGCTGTCGGGCATCGGTGGCGTGCGCCGGCCAGGCATCGTCCATCGGCTGGACAAGGATACAAGCGGTCTGATGGTGGTGGCCAAGAATGACCGCGCGCATCAGGCCCTGTCGGCGCAGTTCGCCGACCGGTCGCTGTCGCGTACCTATCAGGCGGTTGTCTGGGCCGTGCCCAACCCGCGCACAGGCGAGATCAACGCCAATATCGGTCGCCACCCGACCGACCGCAAGCGCATGGCCGTGCTGGACCGGGGTGGCAAGGTTGCCATCACACGCTACAGCACGCTGCGCGCGCTCGGCCCAGCGGCAGCCCTGATCGAGTGCAAGCTGCTGACGGGCCGCACCCACCAGATCCGGGTGCACATGACCCATATGGGCCATCCGCTGGTCGGCGACCCTGTCTATGGCCGTGTCCGCACGGGCCGCACGCGCGGTCTGTCGGAAGGGGCCAAGCAGGCGCTGGAGACGTTCCCGCGTCAGGCGCTTCACGCCGCCGCCATTGAGTTCATCCATCCGGCCACGGGCGCCAAGGTGCGCTTCGAAACTGTGTTGCCGGATGATTTCAAGGGCTTAATTCATACGCTGGAGGTGCTATAATGCCGCCGCGCATGATGACCGGGCCTCTTCTGGACGGGCGCATGTCGTGTCCGTTCAGGACCTATTCATCGCTGTCGGTGCCAGTTGGGCCGATGGTGTCAACCAGCCTTATGCAAGGGGGTTAACATGACCGCTTCCGTTCCCGCCATTCCGGTCGTCAGCTCGGAAAGCAGCCTCAGCCGCTATCTCCAGGAAATCCGCAAGTTCCCGATGCTGGAACCGGGTGAGGAGTACATGCTGGCCAAGAGCTGGCGCGAGCATGAGGATACCAAGGCCGCCCACCGTCTGGTGACCAGCCATCTGCGCCTTGTGGCGAAGATTGCCATGGGCTATCGCGGCTATGGCCTGCCGGTCTCCGAACTGATTTCCGAAGGCAATGTCGGCATGATGCAGGCCGTCAAGCGGTTTGAGCCCGACCGCGGCTTTCGTTTGGCCACCTACGCCATGTGGTGGATTCGGGCTGCCATCCAGGAATATATCCTGCACAGCTGGTCGCTGGTGAAGATGGGCACCACGGCGGCGCAGAAGAAGCTGTTCTTCAATCTGCGCAAGTTGAAGGGCCAGATGCAGGCCATCGATGATGGCGACCTGCCGCCGGAGGTGGTGACCAAGATCGCCACCACCCTGGACGTGCCGGAAGCCGACGTCGTTTCCATGAACCAGCGTCTGGCCGCGGGTGACCATTCCCTGAATGCGCCGCTGCGCATTGATGGCGAGGGGGAGTGGCAGGACTGGCTGGTCGATGAAAGCGAAAGCCAGGAAATCCGCCTGGGTGACCAGCAGGAACTGGGCAAGCGCAAGGCCCTGCTGGCCAGCGCCATGAAGGGCCTGAACGAGCGTGAGCGTCATATCCTGATCGAACGCCGCCTGCGCGAGGAACCGACGACGCTGGAAGACCTGTCGCAGCATTACGGCATCAGCCGTGAACGCGTGCGTCAGATCGAGGTGCGGGCCTTTGAGAAGCTTCAGAAGGCCATCAAGACCGCCGCGATCCAGCAGCAGTTAACGTAAATCAGATCACCCCGCCGCCCTTTCCAGCGCCACCACCTCTTCCCGGGGGAGGTGGCGGGGAAGGGTCAGGGTGAAGCAGGTTCCGCGGCCTTCGGCGGAGCTGACGCTGATCACGCCTTGCAGTGACTGCGTCACCAGATTGAAGACAATGTGCAGGCCCAGGCCGGAACCACCCCGGGCGCGGTTGGTGGTGAAGAAGGGTTCGAACAGCCGGTCCATGTGGGCGGCGGGCACACCCTTGCCATCATCCTGGAACCGCAACTCCACCTGATCATCGGGCAGTTCACGTACCGTGATCTTCATGGTGCCCTGACGGTCCGGGCCGAAAGCGTGGATCAGGGCATTGATGATCAGGTTGGTCAGCACCTGGAACAGGGCGCCGGGATAGCTGTCCATATGGATGCCAGTGGGGCATTCGACCAGGACACGGTGCGGTTCCCCGCGCAGCCGTGGCGCCAGACTTTGCAGCACCTCGTCGATATAGGCGCCCAGCAGGAAATCGCGCCGTTCCTCGCTGGCCTGATCCACGGCCACCCGCTTGAAACTCTGCACCAGTTCGGCGGCGCGGCCGATATTGGTGTGGACCAGCAGGGCGCTGTCGCGCAGTGTGCCTTGATGCTCCGTCAACTGGCTGCGGGTCAGCTTGCCGGCAGCCACCGTCTTGTCCAGGGAGGTGACAACATCCTCCAGATGGGTGATGGCGGTCAGGGCGATGCCGATGGGCGTGTTCAACTCATGCGCCACCCCGGCGACCAGCCGGCCCAGGCTGGCCAGCTTCTCGGCCTGGGTCAGGCTGTTGCGGGTTTCGCCCAGCTGTTGCTGCGCCTCTTCCAGCTCCGCGACCTTGTGGGCCAGTTCGTCGCGCTGGTTGGCGATAATGGCTTCGCGCCGAAGCAGCTCAGTATTGGCTTCCTTCAGGCGGGCCTGTTCGGCCTGTAAGGCGCGCAGGCGCTGGAACTCCATACGGCGCAGGGTCGACAGCTGATAGGCCGTGAAGGCGCCGAAGATATTGGCCAGCGACTGCATGACCGTCGCGGTGCTCATCTGTGACGCCGTGGCACCCGATGCCGGCATGAACAGGCCGATATAAAGGCCGCTGGCCGCCACGCCCCAGGGGATCATGTAGATCACCCGTGTCGGCAGGAACAGATAGTTCATCAGTACGACGATCATCACGAAGAAGCTGACCGTCAGGCCCACCTGCCCCCCGCGATGGATCAGCAGCGCGCCTGCCGAGGTGATGGCCCAGATATAGGTCATCGTCAGCAACACAAGGCCATATCGCAGGCCTACATACTTGGCCTTTACCGGCACCAGCATGGTGGCGATGATCAGCACATAGACGACACCGCGCAGCGGCATCATGACGGTCAGGACCGTCTCAAGGCTGAAATACACAAAGTCCAGTGAGGCGGCCATCAGGTAGAAGATTGCCAGGGCCAGGAGATTGCGCCGCAGGCCCTTGGCTTCCGCCTCCAGCATATGCTGGCGGAAATCCTGCTCCATCGCCCTGTCGGCGAACTCCGCAAATTTCAGCATCTAAACGGCGCGTCCTTCCCCCTTGGTCGCGCCACAGCGCGCCTAAACGCGGGAAGCATTCTAGGCAAGAAGGTCGAGCGCGGCAACAGAAGTGCAACCAAAAGCGGGCGGTGGAAAAGGGCTTTCCACCGCCCGCCGGCTACCTACTCAATAGGCATATTCCTTATAGATGGGATCGATGTTCCCACCCCAGGCACCCTGGTACTTCTCCAGCATCTCGGTCGACAAGGACCGGCCCGACTCCGCGATGGCGATCAGCGGTTCGATGAAGTGGGTTTCATCATCGCCCATGCCGGCGGTGCGGGCCCTGCTGCGCAACCCTTCGCGGGCGATATCGACCACGCGGCGGGCCACATCCTGCACCGTTCCACCCTGGAACGGGGTGGCCAGGCCCAGGCGCGGCACATCGCGGCGCAGGGTGGCACGGTCTTCCTGGGTCCAGCCCTTCACCAGATCCCAGGCGGCATCCAGCGCACTGGTATCATAGAGCAACCCGACCCAGAGCGCGGGCAGGGCGCAGAGGCGGCCCCAGGGGCCGGCATCGGCCCCCCGCATTTCCAGATACTTCTTCAGGCGCACTTCCGGGAACATGGTCGTCATGTGGTCCGACCAGTCGGTCATCAGCGGCTTCTCACCGGGAACGGTAGAGAGCTTGCCATCCAGGAAGTCACGGAACGACAGGCCCGATGCGTCCAGATACTGCCCGTCGCGATAGACGAAATACATGGGCACATCGAGCGCGTAATCGACATAGCGTTCGAACCCGAACCCATCCTCGAACACGAAAGGCAGATCGCCGGTGCGGTCCTTGTCCGTGTCGGTCCATATATGGGAACGGTAGCTCTGGAAGCCGTTGGGCTTGCCCTCCATAAAGGGGCTGGCCGCGAACAGGGCCGTGGCGATGGGTTGCAGGGCCAGCGACACCCGGAACTTCTTCACCATGTCGGCTTCGGACGCGAAGTCCAGGTTTACCTGGACGGTGCATGTCCGGGTCATCATGTCCAGGCCAAGCGTCCCGACCTTGGGCATGTAGGAGCCCATAATCTTGTATCGACCCTTGGGCATCCAGGGGATGTCGGACCGCTTCCATTTCGGATTGAAGCCCATGCCCAGCATGCCAAAGCCCAAATCCTGGCCGATGGCGCGCACTTCCGCCAGATGCTGCCCCACCTCCCCACAGGTCTGGTGGATGCTGACCAGCGGCGCGCCCGACAGTTCGAACTGCCCGCCGGGTTCCAGGCTGATATTGGCCATGCCCTTGGTCAGGGCGATGATATTGTCGCCCTCCCGCACAGGTTCCCAACCGAATCGCCGCTGGAACTCGCCCAGGATCTCACCGATCCCGCCGGGGCCGGCATAGGGGACGGGGGCATGGTCGGGACCCCGGAAAACAAACTTCTCATGCTCGGTGCCGATGCGCCAATCGCTGGCCGGCTTTGACCCACTTTCCAGATACTCGACCAGTTGCCGGCGGTCGGTGATCGGTTCGCCGCGCGACGTCGGAGGTGCGGACATTGGTTCTGTTCCTTAACGCGAAGGACGTTGCAAAGACGGCGGGCGGGATCAGTCAGGTGCGATTGGGCGGCCTTGCATCACCGTCGGCCGACCGCCAGTCGCCCCCCGCCGCCTGCCAGACGGCAAGCGCGGAAAATGCGGCGGTATCGGCGCGCAGCACGCGCGGCCCCAGGCCCACGCTTACCACAAAAGGCAGGCGGCGCAGGGCATCAAGTTCCTGTTGGTCGAATCCCCCCTCCGGACCCACAAGGAATGCGACGGGCTTTCCCGCCGCCGCAGTGACGGCGGTCACCAGCGGTGCTGCCACCCCGCTTTCCGCCGCCACGAACAGGGTGCGGGCCGGGTCCCAATCGGACAGCAGCCGGCCCAGTTCCACCCCGTCCGCCACGTCCGGCGCGTCCAACCTCTCACACTGCTCGGCAGCCTCCAGGGCGTTGGCGCGCAGCCGGTCGATATTCACGCGGTTGACATCGCCGCGCCGGGTGAAGACGGGCACCAGCCGGCCTACGCCCAGCTCCACCGCCTTTTCCACCACATATTCGGTGCGCCCGCCCTTCAACGGTGCGAACAGCAGCCAGGGGGCGGGCGGGGCGTCAATGTCGGGGCTGCGCGTCTGCCGGTCCAGGCGAAGGGTGCCGGCGGATTTGGACAGGGTCTCGATATGGGCCAGGAATTCCCCGTCCCGGCCATTGAAGGCCAGCACCCCATCCCCCGGCCCTTGCCGCAGCACCGCCCGCAGATAATGCGCCCGGTCCCCATCCAGCACCGCCGCCCCACCGGGGCTCAACGGCTGATCAATGAACAGGCGGGTGCGGGGCAGGGCGTCGGCAGCCATGGCGGGTCCGGAAAGCTGATCTCCACCATAGGGATAGGCTTTCAGGCGGAAATGTCCAGTGTTGTGGGCAAAACGGGGGCCGTTGCCGGCCCCCGTCTGATAGTTACGCCTCGCTGGCGCGCTTTTCGCCCTCAATGGCGGCCTGTGCGGCAGCCAGGCGGGCGATGGGGACGCGGTAGGGGGAGCAGGAGACGTAATCCAGCCCTACCTTTTCACAGAAATAGACCGATGACGGGTCGCCGCCATGTTCGCCGCAGATGCCCAGCTTGATGTCAGGCCGGGTCTTACGGCCGCGCTCGGCGGCGATCTGCACCAGTTCGCCCACACCTTCGGTATCGAGCGTCACGAACGGGTCATGCTCCAGAATGCCGGCCCGCTGATAATCTGGCAGGAAGGCGCCGGCATCGTCGCGGCTGATGCCAAACGTGGTCTGGGTCAGGTCGTTGGTGCCGAAGCTGAAGAAACCGGCGGTTTCGGCGATCTTGCCGGCCTGCAGCGCGGCACGCGGCAGTTCGATCATGGTGCCGACCAGATAATCAACCTTGTGGCCGCTTGCCGCGATGACTTCCGCCCCGACGCGGTCGATCACGGCCTTCAGGATGTCCAGCTCCTTCTTGGTGCCGACCAGCGGGATCATGATCTCGGGGATCACGGTCTCGCCCGTCTCCTTGAACACTTCCACCGCCGCCTCAAAAATGGCGCGGGCCTGCATCTCATAAATCTCGGGGTAGGAGATGCCCAGGCGGCAGCCACGATGGCCCAGCATCGGGTTGGCTTCGTGCAGCTGCAAGGACCGGTGCTGCACCTTCTGAAGGTCGGTGCCGGCGGCCTTGGCCACCTCCACCATCTCCGCTTCCGAATTCGGCAGGAATTCATGCAGCGGCGGGTCCAGCAGGCGGATCGTGACGGGCAGGCCCTTCATGATCTTGAACAGTTCGACAAAGTCCTTGCGCTGCATCGGCGCGATCTTGGCCAGCGCGGTGCGGCGGCCCGCCTCGCTTTCGGCCAGGATCATCTCCCGCACCGCGATAATGCGGTCGGCATCGAAGAACATATGCTCGGTGCGGCACAGGCCGATGCCTTCGGCCCCGAACTTGCGCGCGGTACGGGCGTCCAGCGGGGTTTCGGCGTTGGTGCGCACCTTCATGCGGCGATGGGCATCGGCCCAGCCCATCAGCTCGGCAAAGTCGCCCGACAGTTCCGGCTGAATGGTCGGCACTTCGCCCAGCATGACTTCACCGGTGGAACCATCAATGGTGATGATGTCGCCGGCCCGCACCTCGACATTGCGGACGGTGATGATGCCGCGCTTGTAATCGATGCGCAGTTCACCGGCACCGGCCACGCAGGACCGGCCCATGCCACGGGCCACCACCGCCGCGTGGCTGGTCATGCCGCCGCGCGTGGTGAGGATGCCCTTGGCGGCGTGCATGCCGTGAATGTCTTCCGGGCTGGTTTCCACACGGCACAGGATGACATTCTCACCCAATCCCGCCTGCTTTTCCGCCTCTTCCGCCGTGAAGACGACCTTGCCGCTGGCGGCACCGGGACTGGCCGGCAGGCCCTTGGCGATGATCTGCTTGGCCGCCTTGGGGTCCAGCGTCGGGTGCAGCAGCTGATCCAGCGACTTCGGCTCGATCCGCAGGATGCCTTCCTTCTGGCTGATCAGGCCTTCGCGGACCATGTCCACGGCGATCTTCAGGGCCGCCGGGGCCGTGCGCTTGCCCGACCGGGTTTGCAGCATATAAAGCTTGGACTGCTGGACCGTGAATTCGATGTCCTGCATGTCGCGGTAATGCCGTTCCAGCTTCAGGCGCACCGCGTTCAACTGCGCGAACACTTCCGGCATGCTTTCTTCCATGGCCGGCAGGTCGGAACCGTTGGCGATCTTGCCGGCGATGGTCAGGTGCTGTGGCGTGCGGATACCCGCCACCACATCCTCACCCTGGGCATTGATCAGGTATTCGCCATAAAACGCGTTCTCGCCCGTGGACGGGTTGCGGGTGAAGGCCACGCCTGTGGCGCAGTCGCCACCCATATTGCCGAACACCATGGCCTGGATGTTCACCGCCGTGCCCCATTCGGCCGGGATGTCATGCAGCTTGCGATAGGTGATGGCGCGGGCATTCATCCAGGAGCCGAACACCGCACCGATGGCGCCCCACAGCTGTTCCTGCGGGTCCTGCGGGAAGGGGCGGCCCAGGGCCTCCTGCACCACTTCCTTATAGCCCTTGATCACTTCCTGCCAGTCTTCGGCGGTCAGTTCGGTATCCAGGTTCAGGTCGTGGCCACGCTTGTGATCTTCCAGCACTTCCTCGAAATGATGGTGATCCACATCCAGCACGACATTGCCGAACATCTGGATGAAACGGCGATAGCTGTCATAGGCGAAGCGGGCGTCGCCGGAACGGCGGGCCAATCCCGCCACCGTCACATCATTCAGGCCCAGGTTCAGGACGGTGTCCATCATGCCCGGCATCGACGCGCGGGCACCGGAGCGGACGGAGACCAGCAGCGGGTTTTCCGCATCGCCGAACTTCATGCCCACGATCCGCTCGATCTCCGCCAATGCTGCACCGACCTCGGTGCGCAGGCTGTCGGGATATTGGCGGCCATTGGCGTAAAAGTAGGTGCAGACCTCTGTCGTGACCGTAAAGCCAGGGGGCACCGGCAGGCCGAGATTGCTCATCTCCGCCAGGTTGGCGCCCTTGCCGCCCAGGAGGTTCTTCATCTCCGCGCGACCTTCGGCCTTGCCTTCACCGAAGCTGTAGACCCACTTCGTCATGATCTTGGTCCCGTTTGATTATGGGGTTGGACTGGTGGTGACGTGGTGAAACACCATGCAACACGATTGTTGGTGTTGTTGCACGGGGATACGGGCCGGGGCCCGATGGGGAGGCCGCCATGCGCGCGCGACAGGGCGCGCTGCTTGCCCATACGGCAAGCGCGGCTGAAAGCAGGAAAATCGGGTGAAGCCCCCACAACCTGCCTTCCCCGCGAAAGCGGGGACCCAGGGGGGAGCAGCAAAAGGCGTGGGGCGCGTGGCCCCTGGACCCCCGCTTTCGCGGGGGAGGCACTGTATGGCGCGGAAGTGGGGCGTGCTTTATCCCCCCCAACCACTACCAAACTACCGCACTGCAACAAGGATGACGTAATTCCACTACCTTCACCGCCGCACCGCGCCCGCCGTAGCGGGCGGGGGGTGCGGGGGTGATGGATCATGGGGTCAGCCTTCGATCTTCGAAAAGTCGGCGATCAGGTTCAGCGTCGCGCGGATCTGACTCAACAGGCGCAGGCGGTTGGCGCGAACCGGCGCTTCCGGCGCATTCACGGTCACCTTTTCGAAGAAGGCATCGACAGGCGCGCGCAGGGCGGCAAAGGCGGCCATGGCGCCCGTAAAATCTTCTGCTTCGATCAGGGGGGCCGCCTGTTTGTGGGCGGCGACCAGGGCGTCGGCCAGGGCCTTTTCCTCGTCCTGGGTCAGCAGGCCAGCATCAACGGCACCATCATGCGGGCCGTCTTTCTTTTCCTCGATACGCAGGATATTGCTGGCGCGCTTGGATGCCGCCAGCAGGTTCTTGCCGTCATCGGTGGCGATCAGGCCCGACAGAGCCTCAACGCGGGCCAGCAGGCGCACGAAATCGTCCTCGCCACCCAGAGCCAGCACGGCGTCGATCAGGTCGTGACGGACGCCCTTTTCCTTCAAGGAGACCTTGAGGCGGTCGTTGAAGAAGGAGAGGAGGTCAGCGGTAACCGCGTCCTTGGCACCAGCGGCCATCAGCAGCGCGCCCAGCTTCACCCGCAGCCCATTCTCCACGATCAGGCGGATCACCCCCAGCGCTGCACGGCGGAGCGCAAACGGGTCGCGGGAGCCGGTGGGCTTCTCGTCAATGCCGAAGAACGCCACCAGCGTGTCGATCTTCTCGGCCAGCGCCACGGCCACCGACACCTTGTCGGTCGGCACGCGGTCGGACGGACCCAGCGGCTTGTAATGGTCGGCAATCGCCTCGGCCACGGGGGCGGGCAGGCCTTCGTGATAGGCGACGTAGCGGCCCATGATGCCCTGGACCTCGGGGAATTCACCCACCACGCCCGTGGTCAGGTCGGACTTGGACAGGCGGGCGGCCAATGCTGCCTGTTCCACCACCGTCGCGTCCCAGTTCAGGGCCTTGGCGATGGCAACCGACAGGGCTTCTATCCGCTCCACCCGCTGCGCCAGGGTGCCCAGCTTGGCATGGAAGGTGATGTCTTTCAGACCCGGCACACGGGTTGCCAGCTTGACCTTCAAATCCTGGTCCCAGAAGAACTTGGCGTCCGACAGGCGGGCGCGCAGCACGCGCTCATTACCGGCGATCACGGCCTTGCCGCCGTCGATGGTGCTGCGGTTGGCGACCACGACAAAGCGCGGCGCCAGCTTGCCATCGGCGGTTTCCAGGGCGAAGTAGCGCTGATGCGTGCGCATCGACGTGGTCAGCACCTCGGCGGGCACGTCCATGAACTGATTGTCGATGGCACCGGTCAGGACGACGGGCCATTCGACCAGACCCGCCACTTCCTCCAGCAGGCCGGGATCGTCCTTTAGGACGAAACCTTCGGCGGCGGCGGCCTTGTTGGCACCGGCCAGGATCAGGCGCTTGCGCTCCTCCCGGTCCAGCACGACATGGGCGGCGGCCAGCTTGGTGGCATAGTCAGCATAGCTGCTGACGGTTAGGGCGCCCGGCGACAGGAAGCGGTGGCCTTCCGTCTGGTTGCCATAGGCAATGCTCTTGCCCCCCAGGTCCAAGGCGCCGGGGATCACGGCACCATCGAACAGGGCCAGGATTGAATGCAGCGGGCGGACCCACATGAAATCATTGGCACCCCAGCGCATCGACTTGGGCCAGGGCAGCTCACGGATGGCGGCATCGATGATGCCGGGCAAGGCGTCGATGGTGGCGCCGCCCTTCTTTTCGATCACCGCGAAATAGAACACGCCCTTGCCGGTGTCGCGCTGTTCGGCCTGATCGATGCTGGACAGGCCGGCGGATTTCAGGAACCCGGACAGCGCCTGTTCGGGCGATCCGACGCGCGGCCCCTTCTTTTCCTCGCGCACATCGGCCTGCGCGGTCGGCAGACCATCAACCAGAAGGGCCAGACGGCGGGGGGTGGAATGGGCCTCGGCCTTGGTGAAGGCGATACCCGCCGCCGACAGCTTGTCCGTCACCAGACGCTTGAAATCATCGGCAGCGCGCACCTGCATGCGGGCCGGGATTTCTTCCATGAACAGTTCGATCAGCAGTTCGGCCATTTTGGTCACAAGCGTCCGGTGATTATCGTTCTGGTGTCGTAATGAGTGTGCTTAGGCGGCCTTGCCCTTGCGGTAGCCGTCTGCCAGCCATGCCTCGCAGCAGGCCTTGGCGAGCGTGCGCACCCGCAGGATATAGCTCTGTCGTTCCACCACCGAAATGACCCCGCGCGCGTCCAGCAGATTGAACAGGTGGCTGGCCTTGATGCACTGATCATAGGCCGGCAGGGCCAGACCATGGGACAGCAGGGCCGCGCACTCCTTCTCCGCATTCTGGAAATGCTGCAACAACATCTCCGTGTTCGCATATTCAAAATTATGCGCGGAGTATTCCTGTTCGGCGCGGTGGAACACCTCGCCATACTTCACGGCAGGGCGGTCGCCCACGGGATCATTGAAGCGCAGGTCGTAAACGTTCTCCACGCCCTGGATATACATGGCCAGCCGTTCCAGACCATAGGTCAGCTCGGCCGCCACCTTCTCCACCCCGATGCCGCCCACCTGCTGGAAATAGGTGAATTGCGACACTTCCATGCCGTCGCACCAGACCTCCCAGCCAAGGCCCCAGGCGCCCAGGGTCGGGCTTTCCCAGTCATCCTCGACAAAGCGGATATCGTGCAGGGCCGGATCAACGCCCAATGCCACCAGGGACTGCAAGTACAGGTCCTGGATGTTGGCCGGCGACGGCTTCATGATCACCTGGAACTGGTAATAATGCTGCAGGCGGTTGGGGTTTTCGCCATAGCGGCCATCCTTGGGACGGCGCGAGGGCTGAACATAGGCGGCATTCCAGTTGTCGGGACCCAGCGCCCGCAAGGTGGTGGCCGGGTGGAAGGTACCCGCGCCCACTTCCATGTCGTAAGGCTGCAGCACGAGGCAGCCTTGCGCTGCCCAGAAATTCTGCAGGGTCAGGATAACGCCCTGGAAGGAGAGGGGTTCTTTCGCCGCCATGGTCCCGATACTTCACACGCTTGTTACACTGCATCGCACCTTAGAGGGCGCCAAGGGCCAAATCAAGGCAACGACCTGACTACGTTCTGTGCGGGGAACGCAGGGCTGAAGGTTGGTTTGTTGCGCGGGGGCGCTTTATCAGCCCACGGACAGATACCGCGCCGAATGCAGGTCCAGCGGGTTGTCGACCCAGCCTTTCAGCTTCGGGCTGATCAGACGGCGGCTGGCCTGACGCATGACGGGGATCATGGGCATGTCGGCCATGGCGATCTTTTCCGCCACGGCCAGTTTGGCGCGGAAATCATCCAGGGTCAGGGCCTGATCCACATCCTCCATCGCCCGGTCCAGGGCGGGGTTGATATAGCCGGGGCCAACGGTATTGGCGCGTGAGCGCAGCAGGTTCAGATATTCGGTGACCAGCCCCACGGCCCAGGTGATGCGGACAATATCCGGGTAGGTATGTTCCTTCATCCGGCTGACCACGATCTTGAATTCCTGGTTCGACAGGGTGGTCTTCACGCCCAATGTCTGCTGCCACATGGCGGCGACGGCGACGGCCACCTGCCGGTTCAACTCGTTGGTATTGTAAAGCAGTTCCAGCGACAGCGGCTTGTCCGGCCCGTAACCGGCCTTGGCAAACAGGGCCTTGGCGCGCGCGATGCGTTCGGCGGGGGGCAGATCGGCCCAGTCCGGCTTGGGCGGGGTGTATCCGACCAGCCCCTCCGGCGTCATGGCATAGGCCGGCAGCTCGCCGCCCTTGGTGATCTTCTCCACAATCACCTTGCGGTCGATGGCCATGGACAGGGCCACGCACAGGTCGGGATTATCCTTCCACGGTGCCTTGGTCAGGTTGGGGATCAGGAAGAAGGTGCTGGCGCGGTAGGCCAGACGCAGACTGTCGGCCAGATTGGCGCGTGCCCAGTCCAGCTGTGTCGGCGGCACCTCCTTGGTGGCCAGCAATTCGCCGGCGCGGAACCGCTTCAGCTCCGTCTGCAAATCCTCCGTCACATGGTACTTGGCGCCCGCCACCGCGATGGATTTTGCCCCGTGATAATGCGGGTTCACGGCCAGGGTATAATGGCTCTGTGGTACGGCGCCTGTCAGCATGAAGGGACCATTGCCGATCAGCTTTCCCGGCTGCGCAAAGCTGTCGCCATGCTGTGCCACCGAGGCGCGGTGCAGGGGGGATAGAATCCAATAGGCAGTATAGACGGTCAGGTCGGGCTTTGGATGTTCCAGCGTGACCTTCAAGGTGCGGTCATTCACCGCCTCAACGCCCAGGCTGGCCGGGTCCTTGCCGGTTTGCAGGATGGGCAGCGCATTCCTGATGGGGGCGATCCATTCCGGCAGGCCCAGAAGCGTGGTGGGCGTCACGGCCCGGCGCCAGGCAAAGACGAAATCGGCCGCCGTCACGGCACTGCCGTCCGACCATTTGGCGTCACCGCGCAGATAGAAGGTCCAGGTCAGGCCATCGGCACTGGTTTCCCACCGTTCCGCCACGCCGGGGATGATGGCGCCATCGGCGGCAAAGCTGGTCAGACCCTCCCACAGCTCGATAAACAACTGTCCGGCCACGATGGTGGTGGATTTATGCGGGTCCAGCGTGTCCACATCTGGGCCCAGGCCGATATCGACCACGGGCTTGCCCTGCGCCAGGACGGGGGACGAGGGGACGAGAAAGGGCAGGGCAGCACCAGCCGCCAGAACGCCACGCCGGGTAATTCCACGCATGATCAAGCACTTGATCCTTATCCAATCCGCCAGGGAAGACTGGACCGTTGCGGCACCGCTGTCGAGGGCCTATAGCACCAACACACCCTTTTCCTGCCCCGGCGACGCCTTTGGCCCGCCATAAAGCGGGGTAAGGATAAAGCATCAGGCCGGGATCATCCGGCCCTTGTGGGAGCGGCGGCCCGACAGGAAAGGCCGCCGGTTTGGGGATGAAACGCTGGGTGGCCGCACTGGCCGGGTTGATGGTGATGGGTCAGGCCGGCACGGCCCTGGCCGGTTCGGTGACCCTGTTCTCCGAACCCTATTTCCGGGGCGACCGGATCACCATCCACGACAATATCGACTCGCTGGCCAAGCTGCCGCCGTGGAACGACCGCACCCGCTCCCTGATCGTGAATTCCGGCACCTGGGAAGTGTGCAAGGACAAGAAGTACGACCATTGCCGCACACTGATGGACGGCGCCCGCGTCGCCGATGTGGCGGAGGTGAAGAACCTGCGCGGCGGCGTCAGCTCCCTGCGCGAGGTTGGGCGGCGTAAGGATTGGGATGGCGGTCATTATGATGACTGGGGCCGCCCGCCGCCCCCGCCCTTGCCGCCCCCGCGTCGGCATGATGACGACATCATCTGGAATGGTGGTGGCGGTGGATACGGCGGTGGTTCCATCTCCAAGAAGCCGCAGAATAGCTGTCAGAACGAGGTGGAGCGGGCCTTCATCCAGCGTTACGGCTATCGCGGTCGCAGCGAGTTCTCGGGCAACAGCATCGAGGGCACGATCTGGTGGGAAGGCGAGCCCTGGCAATATCGCTGTGCCGGTGGGCAGACGAATATCTGGCGGTAATACAAAAAGGGGCGGCCAACTGGCCGCCCCTTCCGCTTCAACGACATCGCAGGATCACGGCTTATACAGCGTCCCGTCCGGCGTGATGCCCGTGGGCTGTCCCACCAGGATGGTGGTCAGCCGGGCGGGGTCCAGCAGGCGGGCGGCCACCCGGCGAACGTCGGCCAGCGTGACGGCGTTCAGCAGGTCGTTGCGCCTGTTCAGGTAATCGATGCCCAGATTGTCCCGCTGCACCTGCAACAACAGGCCGGCGATGGCGCCATTGTTGGTGAATTGCAGGGGGAAGGAACCTGTCAGATAGGTCTGGGCATCGCGCAGCTCGGCCTCGGTGATGCCGTTCTTGGCGACATCGCCCCAGATCTGCTTGGTGACGCTGATCGCCTCTGCCGCCTTGTCATTGACGGTGGAGCCGCTGACCGTGACCAGATTGGCATGATCAAAGCTCTGCAGGCTGGAGCCGATGCCATAGGTCAGGCCGCGCTTTTCCCGCACCTCGTCCATCAGACGGGAGGAGAAGCCGCCGCCGCCCAGCGAATAGTTCAGGATGGTGGCCGCGTACCAGTCCGGGTCCGACCGGTCCATGCCGGCATCGGCCAGGATCATCACCGTCTGCGGGATGGGGCGGGGGACCAGGATGGTCTTGCCCGGCGCCGCCGCGCTGATATCGGCAACCGGCGTCAGGTCGGCCTTGGCCGGCAGGGCGCCGAACAGGCTGTCCAGCAGCGGGGCCAGTTCCGCACCCGTGATATCGCCCGACACGGCAACCTTCAGCCCTTCACGGGCCAGACGCGTGCTTGCGAAATTCACCAGATCGTCGCGGCTGATGGCGGCCAGGGTCTGGGGCGTGCCACGTTGTGGCCGTCCATAGGCATGGCCGGGGAACAAAGTCTCCCCGAACGCCATCTGGGCCCAGTAATTGGGATCGGCCTGCGACCGGCGCAGGCTGGTCTGCAACTGCCCCCGGATACGCTCCACGGCTTCGGCATCGAAGCGCGGCTTGGTCAGGGCCAGACGCATCAGGTCGAAGGCCGTATCCTTGGTTTCGCGCAGGGTAGTCAATTGCCCCACGAAGCCATCGCGCCCGGCGCTGAAGGATAGCTGGATGGAGTTTTCATCCAGCTTGCCCTGGAACGCCTGACTGTCCAGGTCACCGGCCCCTTCATCCATGGTGCTGGCCACCATGATGGCCAGACCCAGCTTGGCCTCGGGATCGCGTTCGGTGCCGCCGGCAAAGGCGAACTGCATGGCGATGATGGGGTTCTTGGTATCGCGCACCAGCCAGGCCTCAATCCCACCGGGGCTGACCACCTTTTCGATATCGACGGCGGCGGCGGGCAGGCTGGTGAAGGCGAGCGCGAAGGCCGCGAGCAGCAGCAGGCCCGTGCGGCGGATCATCTTCATCACATCCATTATTTGGTCCCCCCCTTGGCCGGGGTGGTGGGTGCGGCTGGTGGTGCCGCCGGGGCGGCGGCCTGTGCCGGGGCAGGTGCTGCGGCGGGCAACAGGATGCCGGTGACATGGTTGTCCTGACCCAGCACCAGCTTGGCGGCCTGTTCCACCTGTTCGCGGGTGACGGCGGCGATACGGTCGGGCCAGGCCTCCACATCCTCAACCGTCTGCCCGGTGGTCAGCGCCACGCCGAACGCGTAAGCCGGGCCTTGAAGGCTGTCGCGGGCGAAGACGGCGTCGCGGCGCAGGCGCACCTTGGCCGATGCCACCTCCGCATCCGTCACGCCGCCCGACAGCAGCTTTGCCAGTTCCGCATCCAGCGCCTTTTCCACGGCGGCCACATCCTGCCCCGGTGCCGGCGTGGCGGAGACGGACAGCGTGCCCAGGTCCAGCGCGTTGGGATTGTAGGACAGGTTCACACCCGCCGCGATCTTCTGCTCCACCACCAGCGACTTGTAGAGGCGTGAGGTGGCGCCATCGGCCAGGATGCTTTCCAGCACCTCCAGTGCCGAGGCGTACTGTTTTTCGCCGGCGCTGTAGCTGGGGGCCTTCCAGATGCGCATCCAGTTGGGCTGCCGCACCTGATCATCGGTCAGGGTGATGCGCCGCGCGCCTTCGGTTGGTGGCTCCGTCACGCGCACGCGCGCCGGAATGTCCTTGGACGGCTTGATCTTGCCATAGGTCTTCTCGGCCAGCGGCTTCAGTTCCGCCGCCGTTATGTCGCCCGCCACCACCAGGATGGCGTTGTTGGGCGCGTAGTGGCGCTTGTAGAAATCCAGCGCGTCCTGGGTGGTCAGCTTCTCGATCTCATGCATCCAGCCGATGATGGGCGTGCCATAGGGATGGTGGACGAACAGCAGGCTGTAGAGCTGTTCATAAAGCCGCGATGCCGGCTCATTCTCCGTCCGCTGGCGGCGTTCCTCCTGGATCACCTTGCGCTCCGGCAGGACGATATCGTCCGTTAGGCGCAGATTGACCATGCGGTCGGCCTCCATCCCCATGACCAGTTCCAGCCGGTCGCGGGCGATATTCTCGAAATAGGCCGTGTAGTCATAGGCGGTGAAGGCATTGTCGCGCCCGCCATTGCGGGCCACGGTGCGGGAAAATTCCGACGGTTTCATCTTGGCCGTGCCCTTGAACATCAGATGTTCAAGATAATGGGCCAGACCGGATTTTCCCGGCTCCTCATCCGCCGAACCGACCTTGTACCAGACCATATGGCTGACCACCGGCGCGCGGGGGTTGTTCACCACCACCACCTGCATGCCGTTCTTCAGGGTAAAGGTCTCGGGATCGAAAACGCGGGCCGCGGCGGGAAACACCGCCAGCGCCGACAGGGCCACACCGGCCACCAGGGCGCGCCAGCGGCGTCGTTGCGTTACGGGACGTGCATCATGGGTCACGGGTAAAAAATCCTCCCGGCACAACAGGGCTGTTGGCCCGTACTGTGGCGCGGGGGATGCGGAAAGCCAATGGATTTAACGTGAACGAATTGTAATGTGGGCGCGTGTCGCATGCGGGCATAGGCCCTCATGCGACCTACGAAAATGCCGTAGGTCGCACAAGCGGCAGCGCATGCGACAAACCCCGATCCTTACGCCCGCTTGGCCCCGATATAGGCCACGTCGCTGCGCGTGGCTTCGAAATCGGTCAGCTCGATCGGGTATTCGCCGGTGAAGCAGGCGTCGCAATATTGCGGCATGTCGCCATCGCGCTTGGCATGGTTCAACGACTTGTACAGGCCATCCAGGCTGATGAAGGCCAGGCTGTCGGCATTGATATATTGGCGCATTTCTTCCACCGACATGCGGTGGGCCAGCAGCTTTTCCTTCTCCGGCGTGTCGATACCGTAGAAGCAGGGGTTGCTGGTCGGCGGGCTGGAAATGCGCATATGCACTTCCTTGGCGCCGGCATCGCGCATCATCTCCACGATCTTCACAGAGGTGGTGCCGCGCACGATGCTGTCATCGACCAGGATGATGCGCTTGCCCTCGATGAAGTGCCGGTTGGCATTGTGCTTCAGCTTCACGCCCAGGCGGCGGATCTTGTCCGTCGGCTGAATAAAGGTGCGGCCCACATAATGGTTGCGGATGATGCCCAGGTCGAAGGGGATGCCGCTTTTCTCCGCATAACCCAGGGCCGCCGGCACGCCCGAATCCGGCACAGGGATCACCAGATCGGCATCGATATGGCTTTCCACGGCCAGCTGCGCGCCGATCTTCTTGCGCACGCCGTAAACCGAATGGCCTTCCATGAAGCTGTCGGGGCGGGCGAAGTAGATATATTCGAAAATGCAGAACTTCGACCCGGTCTGCTGGAACGGGCGCAGCGACTGCACCCCATTCTTGTCCAGCACCACCATTTCGCCGGGTTCGATATCGCGCACATAATCGGCACCGATAATGTCCAGCGCCACCGTTTCCGAGGCCAGGACATGGGTGTCACCCAGGCGGCCCAGCACCAGGGGGCGCACGCCATGCGGGTCGCGCACGCCGATCACCTGATCCTTGGCCATGCAGACCAGGGAATAGGCGCCTTCCACCTGACGCAGCGCATCGACCAGACGGTCGATGACGGAGCCGTTACGGCTGGTCGCCATCAGATGGATGATGGTTTCGGTGTCGGACGTTGACTGGAACAGGCAGCCACGGCGCACCAGTTGCCGGCGCAGCTGCATGGCGTTGGTCAGGTTGCCATTATGGGCCAGTGCGAAGCCGCCAAACTCAAACTCCGCGAACAGCGGCTGCACATTGCGCAGGGACCGGTCGCCCGTGGTGGCATAGCGGACATGGCCGATGGCGATGTCACCGGTCAGGTTGCGCATGACCGTTTCGCTGCCGAAAATGTCGCCGACCTGACCCATGGCGCGATGCTGCGGGAAGTCCTGGCCGTCAAAGCTGACGATGCCGGCTGCTTCCTGGCCGCGATGCTGCAACGCGTGCAGACCCAGCGCCACCAGTGCTGCCGCATCCTGGGGACCGTACACACCGAAGACGCCGCACTCCTCGCGCAGCTTGTCGTCGTCGAAGGGATGGGTCGTAAGCATGGGCTTCGCACCTTTCGCGGGGGAGATGGTGTCCGGTTGGGTCATGTTCATGCGCCGGGTCAGCGTTGGTCCCCATCGGGACGTCGATCCGGTTGGTTGGTTTGCGGCTGATCGGTGCTTTTAATCACCTGGTCAAGACGGCCAAGGTCATCGGCATTATAGCCGCGATCCTTTTCCGGCACAGCCGCGTTCCCCGCAGATGTGGGGCGCGGATTGGCAAGCCGTTCCAGGGTGCGCCGCGCATTCTCCGCCTCTTCCAGCCGGTTCTGCGCGCGCTGCGCCTCCCGCTGCGCCGGTGACAGGTCGGCATTGGGCAGGAAGCCTCTAAGGATATCGGCGCCGGTTTCCAGGAAGGGCTTAGCTTTCGCCTCCCGCAGCCAGACCGGCTGTTCGGGCCAGAGCCAGGCCGCGAACAGATAGGCCAGCGACACCAGAACCGCGCCGCGCACCACGCCGAACGCAAAACCCAGCGAGCGGTCGATGGCCGAAAGGCTGCTTTCCTGCACCTTGCCGGAAATGGTGCTGGTCACCACCGACAGCGCGATCAGTGACAGGGTGAACACACCCAGGATGGTGACGCCATCGGCCACATACTGGGTGCTGATATATTGGCGCGTATAGGGGGCGGCCAGCGGGAACAGCCATAAGGTGGCCAGGGCGGCGCCGATCCAGGCGGCAACCGACAGCACCTCGCGCACGAATCCGCGCGCGAACGCCATCAGGGCCGAAATCAGGAGGACCGTGACGACGGCGACGTCAACGGGGTTCAGGCTGCTGCCTTCCATGCGGCTCCCCTCAATCCCGGCCACGCGGCGGGCGCGGTGGCGCGTCCGCCTGGAACAATGGCAGCAGATCGGACAGATGGTCCAGTTCGATGCGCCGCAACCCCTCCGCCGAGCCATCGCCGCGCGACCGGCGCGGCTGTGGCATCAAGGCGCGGTTGAAGCCAAGTTTGGCGGCTTCCTTCAGCCGCTGATCGGTCTGGCTGACGGCGCGGATATCGCCCGACAGGCCGATTTCGCCAAACACCACGGCATCCGCCGGCACGGGTTCCCCCGTCAGTGAGCTGATCAGGGCGGCGGCAACGGCCAGATCGGCGGCGGGTTCTGAGATTTTCAGGCCACCGGCCACCGACAGATAGACATCGTTGGCCCCGATGGCGACACCGCACCGTGCCTCCAGCACGGCCAGAACCATGGACAGGCGCGAGGTATCCCAGCCCACCACGGCCCGGCGCGGCGTGCCCAGCGGCGACGGGGCAACCAGCGCCTGCACCTCGACCAGTACGGGCCGCGTCCCCTCAAGCCCCGCGAAGACGGCGGTGCCGGTAATGTCGCGGCGGCGGTCGGCCAGGAACAGCTCGGACGGGTTCGGCACTTCGACCAACCCATCCTCCCCCATCTCGAACACCCCGATCTCATCGGTGGCGCCGAAGCGGTTCTTGACGGCGCGCAGGATGCGGAACTGGTGCCCGCGCTCGCCCTCAAAATAGAGAACGGTGTCGACCATATGTTCCAGCACGCGGGGGCCGGCGATCTGCCCGTCCTTGGTCACGTGACCGACGATCAGCAGGGTGATGCCCTTGCGTTTGGCCACCCGGATCAGTTCTGCCGAACAGGCGCGAACCTGCGCTACCGTTCCCGGCGCACTGTCCAGATTGTCGATATACATGGTCTGGATCGAATCGATCACCGCCACCTGCGGACCGTCGGCGGCTTCCAGGCTGGCCACGATATCGCGGACATTGTTGGCCGATGCCAGTTGCACGGGCGCGTTGGCCAGGCCCAAGCGGCTGGCGCGCATACGCACCTGATCCACGGCCTCTTCGCCGCTGATATAGGCACAGCGGGTGTCCTGGGCCAGGCAGCAGGTGGCCTGCAGCAGCAGGGTCGATTTGCCGATGCCGGGGTCGCCACCGACCAGCAGGGCAGAGCCATGGACAAGGCCGCCGCCGCAGACACGGTCAAATTCCTGGATGCCCGTCATGCGGCGGGGCGCGTCGGCCGGTACGCCCGACAGGGCCACGAATTCGATCTTGCGCCCGCCGCCGGCCTTGCCCAGCCCCTTGGGCATGGCGTCGGCCACCTGTTCTTCGACCAGGGTGTTCCATTCATTGCAGGCGTCGCACTTGCCCGACCATTTGGGATAGCTGGCGCCGCAATTCTGGCAGACATATTTGCTGGTGGCGCGGGCCAAGGTCTTGACAGCTCCCAGGGGTGGCGGACGCGGCCCCTATATAGACGCTGGAAGGGCCCATGGGGAGCCCTTCATAACACGAATGCAATATGCGCTGGATGCGTGCCGGACGGATTACGTCGATAGAGCGTGCTTCACGGTGCCCTGAACCACGCTCTCCCATTTCATTTCCTCAGTCGCCGGCGCTGCATCCGCAGCTTAGGCTTACGCGGCATGTGCCGCGCGGCGGCGGTCGCCGCCAGTGCTGTTTCCGGATCACCGGAAACAGCACTAGCCCACCCGGCGCGGATCGCGGGTGGGGGCTGTGATGATCGGTTCGCGCCGGCCAGTCGGGCCGGGGGCGGGACCGCCCAGGGTCGGTTCGCGGCGGACGCCACTACCGGCGGGCGGCGGGGGAGGGGCCGGGCGCCGGCCCTTGGCCTTTGCCGCCGGCTTCACCTGCCGGCGACCGCTGCCCCACCAGAAGCCAAGCATGCCGACCAGAAGCGCGCCGATGCCACCCATCAGGCCATAACGCACCCAGTCGGGCAGGCTGTCCGGGCTGAAGCCACCGGCCTCCTCCGGGTTTTCATGCGTCACTTCGGTTTCAACCGAGCTGCGTGGGGCGGCGTCGGGCTGGGCATTGCTGCTGCTGACGGGGGCGGCGGGGCTGGCGGACGGGGCGGGGGCGGCCGTCTGCGGCAATGCCGCCTGCTGCTGGTGCGTGGTCGCCGGCAGATCGCCGCCGCCGCGGGAGACGCCCAGGACCGTGCTTTCGGTGCCGGTGCCGCGATCAACAGAGGCGGCCACGGGGGCGGCCTGCGGCTTCACATCGGCTTCACGCAGGTTCACGGGCGCGCTGGCCTTGGCGCGGCTGGTCGGGTCGGCCAGATTGCCCACACCGGTCCGTTCGGGCCGGCCCCGCATCATGCTATCGATGGTGCCCTGGTCCAGGCGGCCTGTGGCCTTCAACCCGTTCTTCTTCTGATAGGCGGCGATGGCGGCGGCGGTGGCGCTGTCCATCTTGCCGCTGGCCCTTCCCTGGTAGAAACCCTGCTGATCCATGATCTGCTGCGCCCACTGGATGGTGGCAGCATTGGGTCCCTGATCCTGCGCGGTCGCAGCCGGAACCGCCGACAGCAGCAGCAGGGACAGCATTGCCATGCCGGCCTTGGAACGGTGGTGACGGGCGGGACGGGTACGGACCGGCGCGGACAAGACGAACACCCCTGTGATAGACGGGACGGAAAAGGGCCACACTGTTGTTGCGGCGCATCATCAAGGGATGACACCGCCAATATCCGTTGGCAAGTGCGACAGGGGTGCGGTCGCATCATGGCAGATGCGGATGATGGACCGGCCCGCCGCCGCAGCCTATACATGGATATGGATCATGTCCTTTCGAAGGCCGAATTGACGCATTCCAGCAACGACAGGCTGTCTGCCGCAACTGTGCCCGACCTGGCCCCACCGCCCGACCTGATGCTGGCGGGTGGGGCGTGGCTGGCCATCATGGCGCTTCTGGATGCGCTGCTTCTGGGCATTGCCCCGTTCATGCTGGGCCTGCGCCTCCTGGGTCTGGCCTTGCTGATCCTGTGGTGGTGGCGGGGACCGCGCGCCCCGCGCTGGTTGCCGCCGCTCTGGCTGGTGGGCACCGTCACGGGTCAGGTGGCGGCGACATATTTCTGGGTTGATGCGGGTGTGGGGGCGACGGCCATGGCGGGTGGCACGCTGGCCGGGTTCCTGCTGCTGCCTGTGGCGGCACCGCTGCTGCGGGAGGTGTCGCATCCGCTGCCGCCGGCGGCAGCGCCGACCGCGCCCGCCGATGCGGCGGTGCCGATGCCTGTGCTGCGGCTGGCCGCCGACAGCCTGAACAGCCGCCTGAACGCCATGGCCCAGGAACTGGACGGGTTGACCAGCGGCCCGGTATCGCCGGCCCAGGCCATCCAACTGCGCCTGCTGCGGAACGAAGTGTCTGGCATGCAGGCGCTGGTCCGGCAACGGCTGGGTGGCGGGGCGGTGGCGAAGGCGGAGCCGTTGCGCGCCATGGTGTCGCCGCCCCCCCCGGCCGCCCTCTCCGGTCCCGGCCCCTCACCCGTGCGCCCGGCAGGCGCCGCCAATGGCCGTTCCGCCATGGTGGTGGATGATGATGCCGTGGGCCGCACCCTGACGCGGTTGCTGCTGGAGCAGGCGGGGTACAGGGTGGAGGAGACGGACGATGCCAAGATGGCGCTGGAAATGGCGCTGATGGAGGGGCCGGACGTCGCCCTTGTCTCCGCCCGCATCGGCCAGCACAGCGGATTGGCCCTGGCATGGTGCATCCGGCGGGGTGGGGGGCCACCGGTTGTCCTGCTGCGCG
Source organism: alpha proteobacterium AAP38 (assembly GCA_001296005.1). GTDB lineage: Bacteria > Pseudomonadota > Alphaproteobacteria > Azospirillales > Azospirillaceae > Niveispirillum. The sequence goes on from LJHR01000024.1 coordinate 163,178, forward strand.
GGCGGGCCGACCGGATCACCGACCGGCAGCGGCAGCGCAGCGGACTGGCCGCCATCCTGGGCAAGCCCGCAACCCCCGACACGCTGGCGGCGACACTGGACCCGCTGCTTGCACAGTATGCCCCGGTCATCGCGGTCGCGCCGCCCCCCCCTCCGCCACCGCCCCCCGTACCCGCCCGCCCCGTGGCCCCCGCGGATACGGGGCCGGTCCTGGACCTGGGCGTGCTGGAGGAACATCTGTCGATTCTGGGGGCCGAACGGGTGGCGCAGATCATCGACAGCTTCAGCCGCAACGCACCGGCCACATTGGCAGCCGTGGCGCAGGCGCTGGACCGTGGTGATGTGCCGGAGGTGGGCAAGGCCGCGCATAAGCTAGCCTCTGGTGCCTTGACCGTTGGGCTGGGCGTGCTGGCGCGGCTGGCCAAGCAGGCGGACAGTGCCGCCCGGAATGGCGATGGCGATACGGCCCTGGCGGCGGCACGGCAGTTCCCCGCCGCCTTCGCCGCCGGTCAAGCGGCCCTGGCCGGTTACCGCCGCGACCGGCTTACGGCTGCTGGTCCGTAATCTCGGCAGCCAGGCGGTAGCCCAGGCCCTTTTCGGTGATGATCACGTCCAGCGAGCCGCTATCCTGCATCTTGCGGCGCAAGCGGCTGACCAGCACGTCGATGGTGCGGTCATTGGGGTTGCGGTCGGTGCCGCTGACGGCGTCGATCAACTGATCACGCGTCACCACGCGCCCGCCAGACCGGACCAGCAGGCCCAGCAGCTCAAACTCGCCCCGCGTCACCCGCACCTCAATCCCCGCCGGATCGACCAGACGGCGGCGGGCCAGATCCATGGTCCAGCCGGCGAAATAGCGCACCGTGCCCTCGGCCTTGTGCATCTTGGTCGGATGCGTCCGGCGCAGCAGGTTGCGGGCACGGGCCAGCAGCTCACGCGGGTTGGGCGGCTTGGTCACATAATCATCGCCGCCCGTCTCCAACCCGAAGACGCGGTCGCCATCATTGGCGCGCTGGGTGACGATGATGATCCCGACATTGGAAATTTCGCGGATGGACCGGGCCAAGCTGAACCCATCCTCGTCCGGCAGCTCGATATCCAGCAGCACCAGATCAGGCGGCTGACGCAGCATGACCTCACGGGTCTGCTTGCCATCTTCCGCCTCGGCCACCAGGAAACCGGCCTCATGGAAATAGCCGGCCAGCAGGGCGCGCGTCGCCGGCTCGTCCTCGACGATCAGAACCAGTGGGGCATCGGCGATCTCGGACATCCGGAAGGGAACTCCATCCAGCGGGTGCGGGATGCCGGTGCGGAAACAGCGCCCGGCGCGGAACGTTCTTCCGGCTATAGCCCTTTTTCACAGAAAAATGAAGCCGTTGGGCGATGATCCCCCGCATGGGAGACCACCGCCCAACGGCGCGGTACGCGGACTGCTGTCTTAAAGTTGTATTTTTATTTAAGACGGAAACACCAGATTGTCGGCGTTGCCGCCACCCGTGCCGGGGTGCGGGGCTTGCGCCCCGGCGGGTCCTTTTACGCTCCCAGTTCCAGAAGCGAAGCATTGCCGCCGAAGGCCGTCGTATTGACGGTCAGCGTCTTTTCGGTGACGAAGCGGTGCAGATAGTGCGGGCCGCCGGCCTTGGGACCCGTGCCGGACAGGCCCTGGCCGCCGAACGGCTGCACGCCGACAACGGCACCCACCATGTTGCGGTTGATATAGGTGTTGCCGACAGGCAGCGTCTTGAACAGGTTCTGGGCGCGGCCTTCCAGGCGGCTATGCACACCGAAGGTCAGGCCATAGCCGGTGGCCGCAATCTCCGCCGCCACCTTGTCCAGCTCCGACGCCTTGAAGCGCACGATATGCAGGATGGGGCCGAACACCTCGCGCTTCAGGCGCGACAGGCTGTCGATCTCATACAAGCGCGGGCCGAAGAAGGTGCCGTTCTGCACCGCGTCCGGCACACTCACGGCCTTGATCAGCCGCGCCTCGCCATCCATGCGGCTGGCATGCGCGATCAGGATGTCGCGGGCGTCATCATCAATGACGGGGCCGACATCGGTGGACACGTCGATGGGGTCGCCCAGACGGATCAGGTCCATGGCGCCGGCCAGCATGTCGGCCAGCTTGTCCGCCACCTCTTCCTGCGCGAACAGCACGCGCATGGCCGAACAACGCTGTCCCGCCGACTGGAACGCCGACGTGACGCAATCATCCACTACCTGTTCCAGCAGGGCCGTGCTGTCCACGATCATGCAGTTCTGGCCGCCCGTTTCGGCAATCAGCGGCACGATGGCGCCGTCACGGTCGGCCAGGCTGCGGTTGATCAGGCGGGCGGTTTCGGTGGAACCGGTGAAGCAGACACCGGCGATGCGGGTATCGGCCACCAGGGCAGCACCCACCGTCGCGCCATCACCCGGCAGCAGGTGCAGCACATCGCCCGGCACACCGGCCTTGTGCAGCATGCGCACGGCTTCCGCCGCGATCAGGGGGGTCTGTTCGGCGGGCTTGGCAATGACGGCGTTGCCCGTCACCAGGGCCGCCACCACCTGACCCACGAAAATGGCCAGCGGGAAGTTCCACGGGCTGATGCAGGCAAAGGTGCCGCGGCCCGTCAGGTGCAGCTCGTTGCGCTCCCCCGTAGGACCCGGTAGCAGGACGGGCTTCAGTCCCGTGCGCGCTTGGGCCGCGTAATAGCGGCAGAAATCCACGGCCTCGCGCACTTCCGCCACGGCGTCGGGCAGGGTCTTGCCCGCCTCGCGCACCAGCAGGGCCATCAGGGCCGGCGTGTCACTTTCCATCAGGTCGGCGGCACGGTCCAGGCAGGCGGCGCGGTGATCGGCGCCCACACGGTCCCAGTCCTTCTGCGCGGCGGCGGACAGGGACAGGGCGCGTTCCACCGCTGCCTTGTCGGCCAACACGACGGTACCCACGGTGCGGGCACGGTTGGCCGGGTCGGTCACAGGCTGGGTGGGACCGGACAGTTCGACACCGCCGACAATGGGGCAAGATGTCCAGTTGCGGGCCAGGGCTGCCTGCATCTGCGTCGTCAGTTCTTCCACCTTCTCCGGGGCCGTCAGGTCGAAGCCCTTGGAATTGGCACGCTCGGCACCATAAATGTCGGCGGGCGTGGGGATGCGCGGATGACGCAGCATGCCTTCTTTCTCCAGAAAAGCGGCCGGGTCGGCAACCACGTCACTGACGGGCACGTCCGGGTCCATATAGGCGTTGACGAAATTGCTGTTCGCACCGTTTTCCAGCAGACGGCGTACCAGATAGGGCAGCAGATCCTCATGGGTACCCACGGGCGCATAAATGCGCACACGCGGGAACGCGGGCAGGACCTCGCGCGCCGCCGTATAGAGCAACTCGCCCATGCCGTGCAGGCGCTGGAACTCCAGATCGCGGTTGTCGCCGGCCAGATGCAGGATGGCCGCGATGGTATAGGCATTGTGGGTCGCAAACTGCGGATAGATCGCGTCCTTGGCGGCCAGCATCTTGCGCGCACAGACCAGATAGGACAGGTCCGTCGCCGCCTTGCGCGTGAAGACCGGATAATCCGGGTGGCTGGCGATCTGGGACATCTTGATCTCGGTATCCCAATAGGCGCCCTTGACCAGCCGCACCATCAGGCGGCGGCCAGCGGCGCGCGCCAGATCGACCAGCCAGTCGACCAGAAGGTGCGTGCGCTTGGAATAGGCCTGGATGGCCAGACCCAGCCCGTTCCACCCGGCCAGATCGGGATCATGGGCCAGCGCCGCCAGGATATCCTGCGACAGTTCCAGACGGTCCGCCTCTTCGGCATCGATGGTCAGGTTGATGTCCCAGCGCTTGGCCTGCAACGCCAACCCCTTCACGGCAGGCACCAGCTTCGCCATCACATCCGCATGCTGTGCCTGGACATAGCGCGGGTGCAGGGCCGACAGCTTGATCGACACGCCGGGGGCGGCCACCGGACCACGCCCTGCGGCTTCCGCGCCTACGGCGTCAATGGCCTTCACATAGGCATCCAGGTACCGCGTCGCCTGTTCCCAGGTGCGGGCCCCTTCGCCCAGCATGTCATAGGAATGGACGGTGCCGCTGGGCCGGGCCTTGCGCGCCTCCGCCATGGCTTCCTTAATGGTGCGGCCCAGCACGAAATGGCCGCCCATGACGCGCATAGCCTGACCCATGGCGGTACGGATCACGCTTTCGCCCGACCGGGCCACCATGCGCTTCAGGAAATTGCCGGCATCCCGCTCGCCACCGCGTTCCAGATCGGTGATCTTGCCCGTCAGCATCAGGCCCCAGGCGGCGGCATTCACAAAGGCGCTGTCGCTGCGGCCCAGATGCGCATCCCATTGGCCCTGCGCGATTTTCTCGGCGATCAGACGGTCCGCCGTCTCCGGATCGGCGATGCGCAGCAGGCATTCGGCAATGCACATGAGGGCAACGCCCTCATTATTCGACAGGCCGAATTCCTGCAGGAAATTATCCAGCGGCCCCAGTTCGCGCCGGCGCAGGCGCGCCGCCTCCACAATCGCCACCGCCCGGTCATGGATGCCCGTCCGCTCCGCCGCGGTCAGCCCATGGCTGCGCAGCAGGCCGGTGACGACAGTGACCTCATCGGCATGCTTGGCCTTGCGCAGGTCGTTCAGAACGGTGCCGGACATCGCCGTAACTCCGAGAAATGCTGATGTTTTGAATTGCTCGGAGTATGGCAAATTCTTTGGACGATTTTTCTCCAAAGAAAGGGTTTTGACAGGATATCATCCGGCCAGATCGCGTTTTTGCCAGAGGATATAATGAGTACCGATTCCGCAGCTGCGAAGCTGGACCGTATCGACCAGAACATCCTGCGCATCCTGCAGGAAGATGGGCGTATCTCGAATGTAGAACTGGCGCGGCGGGTGAACCTCTCGCCCACGCCGTGTCTGGAGCGGGTGCGCCGGCTGGAGCGCGACGGCTTCATCCGCCAATATGTGGCCCTGCTGGACCCGGAACTGCTGGATCGCTCCCTGGCGGCCTTCATCGAGGTACGCCTGGACCGCACCACCCCCGACGTCTTCCAAATCTTCGCCGACGCCGTCCGCCGGCTGGATGAGATCCAGGAGGCCCATATGGTGGCCGGTGGCTTCGACTACCTGATCAAAGTCCGCGTCGCCGACATGGCCGCCTACCGCGCCTTCCTGGGCGACAAACTCTCTTCCATCCAGGGGGTCGCGCAGACCCACACCTATATGGTGATGGAGGAGGTGAAGAACACGCATGTGGTCCCGGTGGTGGGGCGGTAGGGGGCGTTGTGTGGTGCGAGGCGACGTCCGGTGGAGCGCCGCTTTTCCGGACGGCAGAGATGGGGCCGGAAGCGGACGGACGGGTTTTCGTGTGCACAATGCGATTCCGGACATTGCCGCCCGCCCAAGCACCAGCCAACTCCTGCATGCCCTCTATATCTCCGTCGTCTCCGCCAGTTGCAGGGCGTCTTCGACATCCACGCCTAGATAACGCACCGTCGTCTCGATCTTGGTGTGACCCAGCAGAATCTGCACGGCACGCAGGTTGCCGGTCTGCTTGTAGATGAGGGCGGCCTTGGTTCGCCGCAGGGAGTGGGTTCCATAATCCTCCCGGCGCAGGCCGGTCCCAATCACCCATTCCTCGACGAGGCGCGCATACTGGCGGGTGCTGATGGGTTTTGCATGATCGACCCGGCTTGGAAAGACATAATCCGTCAGCGACCCGCCACGCCGTTCCAGCCAAGCCTGGAGGCTCTTGCGCGCCGTCTCCATCAATTCGAACTGAACTGGCCGGCCCGTTTTCTTCTGAACAACCAGGGCACGTGATCGGATTTCTCCACCCCGAACGATGTCGCCGATCTTCATTCGGACAAGGTCGCAGCCACGTAGCTTGCTATCGATGGCCAGATCAAACAAAGCGCGGTCACGCAGCCGCTGCTGGTGGTCCAGCCAGAAACGGATGGCCCAGACCTGCTGTGGTTTCAGGGCGCGCTTGGCACCGATCCGCCGGCCAGCATTCCAAGGTTTGTTTCCTTTCGCGCCAGGATCAAACGCTGAACGTCCCATGACATCCTCCATCACGGCCGGGTTTGGCCTGACACAAAGGTACGTCCATGGATCAACCGCCGTGACGAGATTATCCCAGCCGAATTGACGCCTGATTGATACACGATAAAGCTCCACCCAGCTTGCCATCAAGTCGCAGCCGGCCGGGGACGGTGCTATGCCGGTTAACAGCAGTCGGATCAGGCCGGCGGTGGGGCTGTTGATGGCCACCACAACAGAGCTGGTCCCCGGTGAGCGGACAGTTTTTGTTCGGCGTTAAGCTCGGTCCTGATCAGTTCACGCCGCCAAACAGAGTCTGTCCGCCCTTTGCCTGTATGCTTCGTCGGGTGTTTGTCCTCCGAGCGCGAAATGCGGGCGTTGGAAATTGTAGTTGTTGATTTCCACGCGGAACTGACCCGGGATTTCCGTCGAGAATTGACCCACCTATGAGTTAGGCGGCGTGGTTCATGATTGGGTCAAGGCATGAGGCTTTCATGTGGTAGGCGATGGAACGCACCTCCCGTTCTGCCATCTCGGCCTTCAGCAGCTGGGTCAGGATGGGGATGGCGGCCTCAAAGGCGGGAGCTCCCAGTTCAATCAGATCGGTGACGGCCTGCGCCAAACCATACATCTTGAGGCTTCGCAGCATGATGACGATGGCAGCGCTGGCGGGGTCATGACGCATGACGGCCTCCGATGCTGCGGGCGCGCAGGTCATCATAGCGTTCGACATTGGCCTTGGATTCATGGTGCAGGAGCAGGGTCTGCGGTGTGCTGATGATCCGCCCGTCGGTCGGCTTGCCATCGATCAGGCGATGCAGGATGTTCAGGACAAGGGTCTTAGGGAGGCACGCCGTCGGACAGGGCTAGTTCGACCGCAGCCAGCACCGCTTGCTCGTCGTGCTGCAGGACCAGGGCTAGGATATCGACCATGTCGCGATCGCCACCGGGACGCCGCAGCATCTGATCCTGCAAGCGCCGGAACCCCGACGGCAGTTCCGCGAAGGGGGCACCCTTGCGCAACGCGCCGGGTTTCCGTTGGATCACCGACAGGTAATGGCGCCAGTCATCGATTGTCCGGGGCTGCTGTTGGGATCGGTCAATCCAGCGTTCATGCTGGCACAGGATGTTCCCCCCGGCCGCGACAACAAGCCGGTCCGGGTAGACCCGCAGGCTGACGGGCCGGTTCGCGAACGAGGCCGGCACGCTGTTGCGGTTGCGCTCGAAGCTGATCAGGCAGGTTGGTGAGACGCGCTTGCTCTGCTCAACGAACCCGTCAAACTCGGGCGGCACTGGCATCAGCGCGGACCGTTCCTCCGTCAAAATATCGGCAAGTGTACCGACAAGATGGCCATGCGCTATCTCCCGCCACAGCGCCAGGCAGCGCTGCCCAAGCCAGACATTCAGCGCGGCCAGGTCGGGGAAATCCGGCGTCGGCTGCCACAGCCGTGGCCGTGCGTCCTGTACATTTCTCGACCTGCCCTTTCTCCCAGCCCGACGCCAGGTTGCAGAATGATGGCTCGAAGACATAGTGGTTGGCCATGGCCAGAAAGCGCAAATTGACCTGACGCTCCTTGCCACGCCTAACGCGGTCCACCGCCGTGCGCAGATTGTCGTAGATCCCGCGCCCTGGCACGCCGCTGAAGACGCGGAAGCCATGCCAATGGGCGTCGAACAGCATTTCATGGGTTTGCAGCAGATATGCCCGGACCAGGAATGCCCGGCTGTACGCCAGTTTGATATGCGCGAACTGCAATTTGGTACGATGACCGCCCAACAAGGCGTAATCCTCGCTCCAGTCGAACTGGAAGGCCTCGCCGGGGCGAAAACGCAGCGGAACGAAAACGCCGCGTCCTGTTGTTTGCTGCTCGCGTTGCCGCTCCGCGCGCCATTCACGGGCAAAGGCCGCAACCCGATTATAAGAACCGGTGAACCCCAGCGCGATCAGATCGGCGTGCATATGTTTCAAGGTTCGGCGCTGCTTGCGCGA
>LJHR01000025.1 GCA_001296005.1 alpha proteobacterium AAP38
CTCAGGGTCAACCCGTGCCGGATGCTCCTCCTGCCAATGCCGGCACAGCGCAGCCCCACAGCATGCTGGCCGCTGGCGCCAACACCGCGATGGATCCGGTTGGCACGACGCCGGTGCCCGGTCCGGTCGCACCGCCTCAGGGCCAACACGTCCCGGCCTCTGCCCCTGACGGCGCCGGCGTGGCCAACACCACGACCGATGCGCCCACCGCAGTCCCCGTCGGGGTTACGTTGCCCCAAGGCGAGTTGCTGACGGGCCCTCCCCACCGCGACGCTGGTCCTGCATCGGGCCAAGCATCCTCTTACCCGACCCGGCCAGTAGCCGCCTCGGGTCTACAAGATGAAAGAGATGGCGTCCGACACCTGGATGTCGATCAAACAGGTGACCAAAGTGGTGTGCCCTTGCCAGATAATGCCCGCAGCATTCCAGGCCAAGCGCACCCCGCGCAGCCCCCCATAGCAATGCCAGAGGCTTCCACAGACGGGAGCCTGCGACCACGAGTTCGACCACGGGGCGGGACATCTGATTGACCATCGTGAAGGTCACATGATATGTTATCTGATTGATATATGATGGTTGTTTTCGCGCTATCGCGCGATTGTTGCAATTGCTGACTGACGAGAGGTAGGCACATGGGCGCGTGGGAACCAATCATCGGTCTGGTCGTTCTGTTGGCGATCATAGTCGCTTTTTTTGCTGTCGCGTCACGCGCGACGCGACGTAGCGTTGGCAGCGATGGCGGACAAATGCCTATTTCCAACGCGCCGCTGGACCCGAGCAACTTTGGTCCAACGAGTATCAGGTTCACCAGTCCGGGGCTGGCGCAGAAGTTGGGCATGCGCTGAAAGGCCATCTCCAACACTAAGCGGAGAATATTGTTTCAACCGGATTGAACTGTCTGTGTTCTGAGCAAGATAGAACTGTCAGTGTTGGGGCGGGCCGGGTAACGGAGCCGTAGGTGCAGTGGACCGGGTCGCCCCAACACTTGCCGGTTTTGCCTTGGCCGCTGCATGTTTGTCAGCCGCCCCGGGCCGACCGGGCGGCTTGCATCCCCGCTTTTTGTAGTGGTTGCGTTCGCTGATGCTCTTGACCGTCGGCGCCGGCATCGTATCCTGCATCTGCTTCACATAGGCCAGAACCTCCGACAGCCGCTTGTTCTCCACGATCTCGGCCTGCGTCACCAGCTGGTTCTTATCAAAGAACGAGTAGGGCAGGGACTGGCCCCGCCAGCGATACTCCAGCCGGCCATCGGCAAAGGCGTAACTGTCCACATACTGCCCCACCAGACCCCGCGTAACCGTGTCCTCGACCAGCATCACCCGCCGGCGTTCATAGGACAGCGTCAGTTGCTGCCCGACATACCGCCGCTCCCGTACACACAGGATGTCCCGCAGACGCTCATCCGATGCCGTTAGCGGCCGGTGCATGTCTCCAGGCCCCGCCGGCTCCACCGCAAACCGCGCGTTGAACTGCGCCATGAAGCCCGGCAGGAACGCATTGCCGGCCTCCATGCCGTCGATGCCCGCCAGCCGCAGTTCCTTGACCAGCCCGTCCTGCAAAGTCCGGTTCGCCCGTTCCACCCGGCCCTTGGCCTGACTGGAATTCGCGCACAGAATCTCGACCCCCAGTTCCGCCAGCGCCCGCCCGAACTGCGTCATCCCCTGGCCACCCTTGGCCTCCTTGCGCGCGACCCGGAAAACCGTGTGCTTGTCCGAATGAAAGGCCAGCGGCCGTCCATGCCGCCGCAGATAGGGGTGCCGACACGAAAATGCATTTTACGTACCGCTCGTGAGAACGAATAATGAACTATGTTGCGAGAATGGAAATAGGCCGTCGCAGTGGGCGCAATCCGTTTTCCGGTAGTGGATCAGCCCCCCAAACATAGTCACCTGTGAGACCGATATGTTCCCAGCCAAGTGGAGCGACATGGCGGATCAGTTCCGACTTCGTGTCGGTGCCATTGGGGGTCACAACATAGAAGGGGCGAAAAGCCACGCTAAGCAGACAAATGGAGAACAAACAGTTTCTTTTCTTTTTGATTTCATGGCTTGGAGATTGGCGCTCAATGCAGGATCCCGCCCAACTTTGCAACAGAGCCCCCCGTCGCGGTGGTGGGCAAGTCTGCTCGTGGCTAGTGGGCACGCCGGACCGGTATTGGTGTTGGTCACTCCCCGCCTGTGTCGAAGCGGACGATATGGCGCAGCATGGCACCATCCCTGGTAAGCCAAGTCAGCGACACACCGCCATTGTCGATGGGAACGCTTAAGGAGCCGGCGCACCATCCGGTTGGATCCGCGGCGATAAGCGCAGGCTGTGTCGCGAATATCGAATCTGGTCGGATCAACATGTGCACCACATCCGGGATGCGGAAATGGACTCTAGCCATCTGCCCCCAGTGTCCAGATACATGCGCGGCGCAATCGATGGTCCCGGGATCAGCAGCCCGAACCTGACCATCGGCGTGTTGAAACCGATTCCAAATTGTATCAATCGCAGCCGTTAAGGGTAGTGACTGAACCATCAGCCGGATGAGTGGCGTGGGTTGCGCTACCAACGCACCACTTGCCAAACCCTGGGCGAGCACATTGGGCCATGCGCTGCGGAGTCGCTCAACCATGTCGTCGCGGTCGTGGTCGCCCAGCAAAGCGATGGCGCGCAGGTCGTGATCTGACGGTAGCATCTCCCGGTTCACCCCGGCCCGGATCAAGACCTCCCGACGCTGTCGCAGCCGCGGCAATACTTGGTGCGCGGCCGCCAGGAGATGCTCAATCCGCGGCGATGTGAGGTCAAGGTGGGGCACTGTAGCGGTCATTGCGCGGCTCCCAGATCATCCCCTACGACACGGAATTTTCCAGCCAGGTCGTTGGCCGGCAGCCCCTGGATTGTCACTTCCATCGGTGCAAAGCGCTGCCCGGCCGCCTTCCGCTTCCGGACACGCTCTCCCCCGAGGCGAGCGTTGAGAACCTCGACTTCAAGTTGATGGATTCGGACCCACTCTTGGCGGTTGGGCGAAGCACTTTGCGCCATAAAAATCAGCAGGTCGGGCAAAAAGCCGATCAAACCCCAAAACAAGAGGACCGGCCAGGAGCTCGGCTCAGTCCGCACAATCTCGAGCATGGCTGCCATCTGGCGCGAGGCGCCTTCAATCTTCTTTTCGACCTGGGCGTCGACCTGCTTACCAAGCTCCGTCATCCGGTCGCGTGCCGCCTCCAGGTTCGTGGCCGTATTACCTAACTGAGTGAGCTCCCGCCGCTTCGCCGCAATCTCGGCCAGCATCGCGTTCGCCGTGGTCTCGTGTCCGCTCGCCTTAGGTCCGCATGTCTTCACTCGGGTCTGGTTACCCGTGGTGGCACCGTCGCATTCCAGCTTCCACTCCATGCGCTCGTCGATCTCCTGCGTCGTGAGGTTGGAGATTGCGCGCTTCAGCTCGGCCTCCTTGTCCGCTGCCGCTGCCGCCCGGTTCAGATCTGCCGTCGCCTTGTCCCACTGCGCGGCGAAGAGGCCGCCGTCTGTGATCAGGGCTGCGTGATAAGTCTCTCCAGCCGTCGCGAGTTTCCTCTTGATGTCGTCTTTGAAGGTTGCGACTGCGGACAGCAAGAATGCCAATACAATCACTAAGACCGAGAGTAAGCGTATCTTCCATCTCATTGCGCGAATTCCACCATCGATCACCCCTCTTGATTGAATCAGAAGGTGTTGATCCATAGTCCCCAAGGCGACACCAGCGATGGCGCCCATGATCACCGCGCTCATAAGTTCATAGCCGAGCAAGTGGTTGGCGACATTGCTAACATGGGTGCCGACACGAAAGTGCACACGGTGTCCGGTTCGATAGAACATTAGCCGAACGGTGGCGGATCGGCTCAAAGGACCTGTCCGCATAACGAAGATTTGCCAGCCTTGTTCAAACTGTCCGTCAACCGCGCTAAACGGCGGGAAAGCGGAGAAATTGATTTCCGGACGGGATTACGGACAGTCGTTCTTTCTGCGTTCGCAGGAACCGGACAACGTGTGCACTTTCGTGTCCGGACCCCTCCAGGCCCACGTCGCCAACCCGCTGCTGCTCGTGGACGAGGTCGAGAAATCGGTGGCCAACTCTGTAAACGGGTCTGCCCAGAACACCCTGCTGTCAATGACCGAGCCGGGTACGGCACAAAGCTACCATGACGAAGGTCTCCGGGCCCGGGTCGACATCTCCCATATCACCTGGGCGATGACGGCCAACGTCCTGTCGGCCGTGCCGAAGCCGCTGAAGAGCCGCCTTGCAGTCATCCGTGTCGACCGGCCCGGCCCCGCGTTCGCTGACCGGACCATCGATCTGGTCTTGGCGGGGATCGCCCGGGAGATGGGCGGCACCGTGGATATGCTGCCCGATCTGCCGCAGATGGTCTTGGACCAGGTTCGCAAGCATTTCGCCGGCGGTGCCGACCTCCGCCGGGTCAAGGCAGCGCTGCGAGCCGCCGTTTCGCTGCAAATGGACGCCGCAGTCCTGCACTGACGGCGCAACATGAGGAGGGAACCATGGAACTGGCAAGTCTTTCGTCAGGCGAGAAACGCCGCCTTTCGCGCATTGTTCAAGCCGTCGGCGTTCGCAGCCCGGAGCAGCCGGACGCAAGGGAAGTCCTGGAGGTGATCGCTGCCGTTGACGCGGGCAGGGGCGGGGAGCTTTCGCTCATGCAGCGCAGCATTCTTTCCCGCATCCTGCAGGACTCCGAACCGTACGACCTGCGCTTCTTCCTCGGCAGCGACGAGAGGACGGGCCTGTTCCTCGCAGCGACGGTGAGGCTGGAGCGGCACCTTAAGGTGGCGGCGTACCAAGCCGCCGCGCTACTGGAGTTCCACCCGGCCGACGTGTTCGCGATCAGGGACGGCAGGGATCCATGGATCGAGCCCTCGGAATAGGATGGGGGCTGGGAGTACGGGGGGAAGGGGACGACCGTCGTCCGTGCCATCAACTACCCGTCAACTACCGTAACAGGTTGTTTGGAAACACGAATGCGGTGACGGGCGTGCCGAGCGATTCCTCGCCGTCAACTATCCTGGTCTCCAAGGGGCAGCCTCAGCGACCTGGTGTGCCGTGGCTTTGCCTGTCGCGCCCCGCCAGCCCTGCCTGTCTGACCTGGCGGTAGGATTGGGACTCTTCGGCGGACCAGGGTGGGGCCTGGGCGCGACCAGATTCAATCAACTACCCATCAACTACGGTAACTCCCTGCCATTGCTGGCATATTGTCGCTCTTTCTCCTTTCGCCGTGGCCTTCCATCAACAAAACCGGGTCCGGGACAGCTTCCTGCCAGGCTGGCCGCCGTCCCTGTCCAAGCTGTGGAGACGTTGCCGCCGCGACCAGGGGACCCGTCAATCAGGGGCGCGCGGCTCCTGCCTGCACTTCCGGCAAAAGGCATCGGGGTAGTGGCGGACAGCAAAGTTGACGAGCGGATCCCGGACCAGTTCGGGATGGCGGTGGCCAGTCACCCACGCCGGCGGTAAGTCGGCGCGCAGCATGAACGTGAAAACCGTCACCGGGACGTCTACGGGCCGGTTGACCTTGATGCGGGTCCATTCCTGGAGCAGCGCCTCCGCAAGCTCCCGCCTGTCGTACTCGCTCGCTGCTGACAGCGGCAGCCTCACCTTTACCAGCGTGGGTGTTCCCCGACCGCGCAGTTCCTCACATGGGCCGAGGACGCCTACGACCCATTCGCTCCCGTAGATCAAGTAGTGCCCAGCCTTCTCAACGAGTGCCCGGTCATCCAGGGCGACGTAAAGGCGGCCGGCATCGCCGTTTCTGTAGGGGTTCCGCGCTATGCGCTGCTCGATCTCCGGCCTGAACCTCGCGAACGCGTCCTCCTCCCGGACCATCCGCCGCACTTCTTCCTCCAGCCTGTCGGGGTCGTTCCTAAGGAGGCCGAGCCGGAGATACGTACCGGCGTCGGCCGTCAGGCAGCCGTGGTGCGTCTCGACGAACGCCAGTTTCAGGGCGCTGCCAAGTCGGGTGGTAACTTCCTCGACATCTATCCTGAATGCTTGCTGGGCTATGCGGGTGCGCCAGTCTGGATCGTCCCAGTGAAGCTTCTTGTACCCAAGGGCTTTCAGATGGCGGATGCCTCGGTCGTTGAGATACGGGCGGGCCCACCGCGATACTGCCGGCACCCAGGTCTCCGGGTCCTTCCAGTTGATCACCCGCCCTTTCCATGACGCTCCGGATCCCACGCTCCCTCCCGCGCGACGACATACCGATGGCATATTATCCTGGAACCAATTCGCCGTCAGCGCCGACGCACCGACTGGGAAGCGAAGCGTGCAGATCCTGAAGCCGACCATAATCGCGCCCGATAGCTCGCACTGGGCGAAATGGGCCGACGCGACGCATGCCGCGGACGCTGTCAGGAGAGGGGAGGCGTGGACGCTGCATTTGCGTCTGATTGAACGCGGGCGGATCCCGCTGCTGACCTGGCACCACCTGGTGGAGTTGCTCGGGGTGGAGGACGGTCGGACCGCCGAGAGGCGCATCGCCTTCCTCCAGTCGCTTCCTATGGTCGCCTGGTTCAGCCTCGGCGGGGAAGGGCTTGCGACCATCGCCCAGGTGCTGGCCGCCGAAGCCATGGCCGCGTGCGAGGGCCATGCGGACCTGATGTCCATCCGCGACAGGACAAGGCAGCTCCTCATGCAGACCGGGCCCGGCCACTGCGCCATTGGCGGCGACGCGCTATTCTGGAGGGAAGCGAGCCCGTTGTTCCGGGCCAGGAAGTGGCATTCGGACCTCGTTGCCGCGCTGGCACCCCTCAACGTCTTCGACGAGAACAGGACCATAGGTGAGCTTTCCCGGCTTGGGTTCTCGTCGCCTGAGGCGAAGAAGGACATGCTCGCCAGGATCAGGCTGAACGTCCTCAGGCAGGCAACGATCGGCATCGGCGGGGATGCCGCGCGGGCTGAGGCGCTCGCCGACCAGTTCATGGAGCGGGTAGCCGACGGCTTGGCCAAGTCCACGCCTACGGCGCGCGAGTTCCTGGTCATGAAGCTGGTGGAGCAGGGAGTCGACGAGGAGGAGATCCGCGACGACTGCGTCCTCGCCGACTTGAGCCGTCTGGGGGTTTTCAGGAGCCAGCTGCGCGAGGTGGCGCCCTATACCGGCCGCTCGTTCGAGGAGCTTAAGCGCGTCCCGATGGAGATGCTGCCGACGCGGGTCGTGAACCACACCCTGCTCGCACACGGCCAGCCGCGGGAGAGGCGGCCCGGCAGCGACCTCAACGACCGCTACCTCGGCACGTTTGCCGCCTACTGCGACGTCCTATACGTGGACAAGCGGACGGCCGAGGATTTCCGCCGCGCAATCCGGAAGGAACCCAGGCTGGCCGGGTTGATCGGCGAGATCGCGACGGCTCCCGACTTCGATGCGCTGCTAGGCAAGTGTGAGGGCTGACAGCGGCCCTCCATCAACTACCCATCAACTACCGTATCTATTTGTTTCCATGGAGAGTTTTCTCCTCCCCACTGCCCTGTCGGCATTTCCAATCAACTACCCGTCATCCAACATCATCCCGGGCCCAGGCCGGGATATAGCGCATCAGCTTCGGGGCGGCCTCCTCGTCGTAGGGCAGGATCGCCTTGGCTTCCACGGCTTCCTTGATCAGCCTGGATGCAGTCGCCTTGTTCTTTTCTTCGATCCCGAAGCGCTCCCGGACGCTGGAGTTCGTCATGCTTTCCCGATTGACATACCTTAGGCTGGCATGTTGATAGCAGGCCCGGACCCGGTCCTTCTTGTCCATCTGGGACAGCGGCCGGGGGGCAAGCAGCACGACCCGGGTGCTGTCACCGACGATCTCGAACAAGGGGGCGGGGAGCTGATAGACCTCGACCTGCGAGACAACCTTGTCGACCCCGCTGCCGCGCTCCTCGCAGATGCCGAACCGCCGCATCAGCCCAGCCAGCCTCTCATTGCGGGACTGGGGCGGCGTGTCGAGGAAGCGGTCGGGCGCCATAAGCGGCTTGCCAGGGTTGGTGATCTCCATGCGGTCGGCGAAGATCTCCACCGTCGGCCCTGCGCCGGAGACGGAGAAATCCTGGTGGACGAGCGCGTTCGCGACGAGTTCGCGGACCGCCAGCTCCGGGTACATCGGGACCGTCTTCCTCAGCGCCGCTCCGATCACCTCGTTTGACGGCACAAGGCCGTTGATGTAGCCGATCAATCCCTCGAAGCCGTTCGCGTATCCCTTGCCGCCCACCTGCTCCTTGATCGTTTCGACACGGCTGTTGCCCTTGTACTGGATGACCCGCATCGCCTTCCTGGCCAGGCCGGGGAACTCCCCCAACTTCTTGGCCAGGAGAATGGCGCCCAGGTTGGTGACGCACCAACGGCCGTCGATCCCGCGCGCGATCATCTTCTCGTCGGAGAGCGCCTTGAGAGTTCCGCTGCGTCCCTCAGGCGGCGGCAGGTCCAGGAGGTCGAAGTACGCTTGGTTGTCGAGCAGGCGGAGGACCTCGACGTCGGTCAGGCCTTCGGCGGCCAGCCGCTCCTCGAACGGCGTGCGGTCGAACGCGCGCCACAGGGCCTTTTCCTTCTCCGGCTGGTCCTTGAGCTTCTTTCGGTAGGACCCGACTCTGATGTGGGCCTCCCCGGAAAACCTGACCGGCCTGGACGACGCGGCTGGAACCTCCAGCACGGCGACGGCGTGTCCGTCTACAGTACCCTTTGAGAACCTGAAATCCAGGCGTGGCTCCAGCATACGGTTAAGCCAACCCTCCAGGTCCTCGTTGCCCTTCGCCTTCGTGGTGGCAGGATCGAATTTCGTGCCGACGATCCTGTGGGACACATCCTCCACGCCCCAGACCAGGTAGCCGCAAGGCTGACCTACCAGCGCGGCTGCGTTGGATAGGGCAGACAGGTACTCACCTATCTCGTTTGCGTCCGCCTGGTCCTGCTTGAACTCAACCCATTCGGCCTCTCGCGGCAGGGCGCAAAGCCCTCGCACCAGTTCTTCAAGCTTTTCGGCCGGGGTGGTGGCCATCATACGTCCTCTGAGAATAAACGCGCTGCGAATTCTGCCGGGTTCTAACACGGAACGAAGCCGCAGTACGATGCGAGATGCTGAGGAAGGGGGCAAGGGGACTAGAGCTCAGTTCTTGCCACTGCACAATTCCGATCCGTCAATGCATGCCCCCGCCAACGTAGGGGGCACGACACGAACGTAAGTTTTATGTACAGCTCATGGGAACTTTCCCGGAAAGGTAGCGGATTGCTCAACGGACCTGTTCACAGGTCCGCATAACCGAGATCTGATGGGTAACCAGGAAAGTTCCTCTTTTGTCCGTTTAGCCGTGGTTTTCATACCTTCTATGTCGCACGCCCACGCCAGAAGCGTGTCAGCAGCGGTATCCCGATCACCTGTCCCCCAGGTCCATCCCGTTGTCCCGTGCTATCCGTTCCATGCTCCGCTGGTAGAGCAGCCAGCCGCCCACCACACCGCCAATCCCTGCCGGGAACAACACCGACCCCATCCAGAAAGCCGATACGGCCAAGCATACCGCCCCCACAACCCACGCCGCGATAGCGGCAATGAACATCAAGGTCGCGGCCGTCGATATGTGGGGAGGGCCCCTCACCAGACCTCGACCGACACCGGGCAGTGGTCCGATACGCGCTTCTTGTCCGCCTTGTCAGTCTCTGCATAAACCAAGATTCCGACGCTGTCGGGTTTGGCCTTAACGGCCACCGGGCCGCCAAGAACCAGATGGTCAATCAGGTCGGGATACTCGCCGGCCCAGCAGGTGCTGGGCTTGCCTTCGGTGACCAACGCCAGCGGGGCAGGGCCGTTGTCGAGGACCTGCCACAGCGGGTCGGCCTTGTTGAGCCGGCGGTTGAAGTCGCCGGCGACCAGGAGCGACGCCCCTTCGGCCTGGCGCTGGTCGATCCAGGCCGACAGGATCGGCATCTGTTCGCCGATCACCGGGCAGGCGTCGTTCTGGCTCTTCGGGCTGAAGCAGCCGGACTTCAGGTGGACTGACAGCCCGCGCACGTCCCCGCCCGGCAGGTGGAACACGACGTCAACGCCCTTCCGCAGGGACCGGGGTTTGCCGTCGAGCAGGTCCAGCGCCGCCAGGTCAGGCATCCGGGTGTATCGGACTGTCTTCCGGACCGCCCAGCCCGCCCTCTGGAAATCCGTCTCGTCGGCCAGCACGATATCGTACTCCGCCGGGTCGAACACCTTGGCAACCGCCTCAGGCGTGTCGACCTCCTGAAGCGCTACGATGTCGGCGTCCAGTTGCTTGGCATAGGCCTTCAGCCTGTCGAAATCGGTGTCGGTGCGCTGGTATACGGCCCGTTTCGGATCGACAGTAGGTCCATTGATCTCGTACGCCCGCAGCGTCAGCCAGCCCATGTTCCAGGTCGCGATCTTGGTTTCCTTCCCCGCGGCGGGCATTGCGCCGAGAAGGGCGGCGAGAAGGAACGGCAGGCGGCGGCGCATGGGGTTTCTCCGGTTGGTCCTGGGAGATGGCTACCGGGAAATCTGTGATGGTTCAACCTCTGTGCGGACGGGATCGGTGGGGCAGTTTCCGGATCGGATAGCGACTGTTTTGCCAAACCTAGATGCAGGTAACACCCACCCGATGGCGATCTCCAATGTTTAACCATCTGATTATAAAGAAGAGTTGCACTTCAAAATAGAATCTACCCGCCTACAAATCAAAAATTGATAATCTGTATTATGGAAATACCCGGAGCGGTTTTGGCTGTGTAAAGGACGTCAACGACGTTGGGATTCTGGTACAGTGAGGCACGTCGTGAACAATGATACCCGAGAAACCGGCCGACAGGATGGTGCCGATTGCCAGCGGGAAAACGAGGAACGAAGGGAATGCGGCGAGCTTCCCGATTGGAGGCGACGGGTTCGGCAGTTTCGCTTGAGGCGGTCGCCTCCTGCACCAGGATTGGCGATCAGCGCTCGAGCCTCACGCGCAAACGTCGTGCACGCTCCTTAAATGCTGCTTCCCCGCCTTCCAGGATATCGCAGACCTGCCGGCGCATTTCTGCCTCTTCCAAGCCGCCAGAAACGTAGCTTATCGGCGGTAGCTGCCCGTGACTGTGGGTTCCGGCAGTCGCAACGATGATCTGGTCTGCGTCGGTGTTTATGACCAGGTTGGCGTTGTGGGTCACCATGATCACCTGGCGCTTGGCCTTGGCGGCGATGAAAAGGCTGACCAGCTCGTCAAAGATCGACTTCGGGTCAAGGTTCTCTTCTGGTTGATCGATGATAAGCGGTCGATGGTCACTTTCGTCGAGCGCAAGGTATAGCAGCAGTAAAACAATGCCGCGCGTGCCTGGAGACAGCTTGGTTATGTCCGTACCTTCATAGTTTATGCTGTATTCAATCTGGACGTGCTCTGTACTGAAAAGCCATTTGGCGAATCTCATTAGCCAGTTTCTGTAAGCCTGCGCATCGTTGGCAGGCACGTTCGCTACCGCGGTCAACTCTTCCTGCCAGGCTTCGGTGAACAGCTTCAACGCTTCGCCGATCGCCGCAACATCGCCCGTCTCCCAGGCTTCTCGCATGTGGCGGTTGGCCCATTGCGCAATAGACCCCTTGCCCTTGAAATCGCCAACCCGCCGGAGGTCAAACAGCTTCTCACCCAGAGACGCCCATTGCCCGACATCGGCGTGGCGGGTCGCAGAGAAGGACAACTTGCGCAAAGTGCCCTCCGCAGCTTGCAGCCGATCCACCAGGGGCTTGTATAAGTCGCGCAGCACATGCTCCTTTGCCAGGATCGCCTCAAACACCCGCAAGTAGGTGGTCTGGCGCTCGTCGCTGAGCTTACGCATGCGATCGGCCGCACCTTCGCAATCTGCGAGAGAAGCTCGAAGTGCTTCGATCTGGGTGTTCTCTTCTGCGATACGCCGCACCAGAGCCGTGAATTTCTTGGCAGTCTCATTGTCGATGTTGATGAGCCCCTGGAGGCGGCTGACTTCAGCCTCTAGCGTCGCCAGAGCCATGTTCTCCGGCTCATGCCCTGAAACGATAAATGACACAGTGGGATCCTGAGGCGGCGTTGGCGGAACGCCGCGCCATGAGGCAGCGCTTTTGCTGGCCTTGTCGAGCTTCGCACGCAACGCCTCGTCAACGTCGCCATGGTACTCGAGGAGAAAGGCCTCCCAGTCACTGTCTTCAAGTCGGGCTGACACGTAGTTTGCTTTAATCTGACGCAACGCCTCAGGAGCTTTGTTCTGCCGGAAGGCCTTGACCTCGTCTTGTAACGCCAAGACCGAAGTCTCCTGGGTCACAAACCACCGAACATTGGACCGCACCTTCTCCATGGCGTTGACGATGACGGTTAGCCGCTCTGCGCGCTCCTCGCTCCCTTTAACGATTAGTTTGTCGCGGTCAGCCTGCAAGGCTTTTACCGTCTGCTCCTTTTGAATAAGCTGCTGTTTGAGGCCGACAATACGAAGCTTCTTCTCGCGCTCGGCCCCTATCCCGTCGGAAAGCCTCTCAATCGCTTCCTCCTCCCGCTCACGCGCGAGATCAAAGCGTGCGGCGCGCAAGCTGAGCAGTTCGTCGAAGTTAAAAGTCCCGTCCTTGTCTGGGTGAGCTTCGAAGATCACCCGCTCGATCTCGTCCATCAGCGCGTCCGTCACGCCGTCGGCGGAGCAAAGCTCCTCCACGAATTTCTGCGAAAGGTAGCGGGCTCGTGGAAACCGGCCATCGAGTTCGGAATCATATTCGTAGTCGAGCAACATCCGGCGTGTTGGGTCACCTGTCCCCCAGGCAAGCTCGACGCTGGCGTCCCGGAGCAGGTCCCCGGCCCGTATGAGGAAGGAGGCAGCGCTAAGGTGTTCCGATGCGGCATCGCACCCCGCCGCGATGGCGTCGGCAAGCGCCGTCTTTCCCGAACCGCGCGCGCCGATGATGGCGACCAACCCTGGATTCAGCGTCAACGTCGGGGTCGCGGCCCAGGTCGCGTCCTTAATCTCGACGCGCGAGATGACATGTGACGGGATTGCCCGCATGGGTGGGATGATACCTACGAAAGCGCGACCCTCAGGATCGATCACAGCTTGGCGCAGCGTATCGAACTGGGCCGCACCCTTGACCCAGGAATAGCGATTTCCATCCGGAGTCCCCACCTTATCCGTTGCGTGCGCGTCGCTCCCGTGCAAGCAAGGCTTTAAGGCACCATAGCGCGAGCGTATCTCCGCTGGGGACAGCGCCCTACGGCCCAGCCAGAAATCGCGTTGGCTGGCACTGCTCGCAAAAATGACATGGGCGAACTTCTCGACTTCGGCCCGCAACACGCCTTCCGACTCCCCGCGCATCCCGCCGGTACCGTCATGCTCGCTTCCTGCAACGGCTATGAGGATGTTCTTGCGTGCCCAAGCCACGGCTCGGTAAACCTCGACCAACTGTTCGAAGCTTACCTTGAACTGCGTCGCACCACGCACGAGTGCCGCCCGACCGCTTAGGTTGGGATCAACCTTGCTACCGAGGCGGGCGAGGTCGCCCGGCGTGCATGTATAACGATCTTCATCTGCATCGAACGTCAGTTGCTGCAAAAATCGCCGTGCTGCGCCGACATGATCAGGATCTTCGGGGCTGACCAGAAGATGACAGTTAACCCAATTCCCCTTTATCGTTCCGAATCCGAGACGAAGCTCAACGTTAGGAAAGATCAAATCTACATTGGCAAGGCGTCCGTCGTCGATCTTTGCGCTTCTGACCCGTTCATAGGTGTCTAAAAGGTAGTAATCGGTGACGCCAAGTGCCCGAATAGCCGGCGTAGCTTCCTCGATTTTTGTGAGATACTCTTCCCACGAATCCGTGCCCTTGAACTGGTCGTTGAGAACCGTACCAGGTGCATGAACATGCGGCTCCCAGCGAAGCCAACGTGACCCAGAATTCACCGCTTCCCCCCTTCGCAGTTGGCATGCATCAATCGCAGCAGGGATTTCCCGCCTTGCTACAACTTAAAACAATTCTATGGGCGCGGAATCATGATTCTAGGTACCTTCCGCAAGCTGCTGCGACGCCAAACGAACGCATCACGACCTGGACGCCTCCGGGAACCCTTTGTGATGCCGTTGCCGGAGCGGAATTTGGGTTTTACGGCTCCGCCCTGGCGGTTTTCCGCCGCATCACGGGGACACGACATAGAAGGGGTGAAAACCCATGCTAAGCAGACAAAAAGTGAACGACTCCAGTTGTCCATCAGACCTCGGTTATGCGGATAGGTGAACAGGCGTATTGATCCGATCCGCCACCGTTCCGTGAACGTTCTCACGAGCGGTACATAAAGCTCACTTTCGTGTCGTGATCCCAGCACCGCTGCCGCATCCGACAAAAGAAAGGGAAATCCTTATTCCTTGACCCAACCATGAACCTCACCTCATAACTCAAGGTGAATTACTTCGTGATGAAAATCCCTAGTTGGTTGTGTTTTGAAATCAACATGCTTGAGTTGAGCAACCTAATGGAACGAGAACGTCGAAAACAACGCCTAATCGAGCTAGAGGGGATTTTTCACGCAGCCAGGACTGGACCCGGCTCATCACCGTTCCTGCCCGAAATCCCGCTGAGTACGTCGTTTCTCGAAGAAGCTTGCGATCTCGTGCAGCGGTTTCCCCTTAATCTGTTGTTCAACCAGACCCCGACAATCGCAGTCTGGTCAATCCTATACCCCTTGTCCGTCAACTATGGGGGAGCCTCAAAGGAGGTTTACGCCCACATCGGCTCTTTCCTGGAACAGTCCTTCGATGACGAGGCGACCAGGGACGATTTGAAACAGCATTTCCGCAGAACGGCGCGATCCTTGGGACTACCGGTCTCTGGAAACCAGCCAACCGAGCTCTTCTTCGCGCCGCTCGGGCCGGCCCGACAGCAAATGGCGGACCTCGCAGACGCGTTTGTTTACGCGACGATCCGGTTTGGTCCGCCGGCGATTGAGGACACTACGGCGGCTCGTCAGTGGCAGCGCCGAGCACTGCTCGAACGGTGCCCCGCTCATACCCGGCTTCGGGCGACTATCGCCTTTGACACCTCCGCATGGTGCTCGCGTAGATTTGAGGCATGGCGCAAGGGTCGTGACCCGATAACGGAGAACGAACGTCACCTTTTTGACGCTTACACGGCAGCGGCAGGGGTTTATGGCCGGGGACGGATCGACCTCGTTGGCCCGCCACAGCTGTGTTGGTCTGTCGATCGGCTAACCCTGGAGGCGGAACCCTCGCCCTCGCCGCAAAGGCTGAAGCTCGGCGCTTTCCCAACTTCCATCAAAGGAGGTTGCCGGATTACCGTCCCCCACCCCTGGCCCCGCGAGGTTGAGTGGGGATACGGCAAGACGTCGCAGCCGGTGCGGATCGCTCCGAACTGGGGCGAGGCGCTCCTGTTTGATGCAGATACGGGCCGGCTCCTTACCCGAATCTGTGCAGACCAGCGCGAGATTGAGGTCTCCGCAGCACATCTAGTCATTCTAACGCCTGACGAGTTTGAGAGCCCGTCCTTCGGGCCCGCAATCCCGGCCAGGGATCCCGCATTCAAGGTCGCTTGGGTGGACGCGGGCGAAACGCTTCGGTTCGAAGATGGCCGGGACCTTCGGTTCGCCGCCCCCCGGGAGGAGGCAATCTGGATCGACGGGACCGTAATCGGACGCGACGGAAGCAGGGCGCTCTACAGCTGCGACGGGGCTTTGAGCCTGAAGATTGATCCAGAGATCGGCGGCAGCGCCCGGATCATCCGGATGCGGATGGGGTGCCTCACCCGTTTCGTGTCGATCGAGGCGGGCGTGGATAGAATGGTATGTGTTCCATTCGTAGATTTCGGCCTTTCAACGCTGTCTACGCCAGGAGAGGCAGTATTTGAAGTCCTCGCGCCTGGCGCCATCCGGGATGGGGGGGCTCGCCCGACCCTGACCACCCGGTGCTGGATCTGGCCGGGGCTGAGGACTCCTCAGGGGGACCTGAGCGGTGTAACTCTTCCGAGCAATCTCGTTAAGGCACACTGTGCCGGGTTGCGGGTGGTTGACGGGATTGTCAGCGTCGATCCGGAGGCAGATGAAGAGACACCGATCCTCGGTCTTTCCGAGCGCGATCGCGTCCATGAGTTCCACTTAAGCGCCCGCAGCGAGAAACTATGGCATAACCGTATCGAGCGGGGGGACCGAGTATTCGTGCCTCGCGGTGGTCTCATCATCATGGGCCATGAAAATCGCCACGATACCCTCACGCTCCGCTCGCCGGACCGAACTGCCGCGCTTCTCGTCCTCGGTCGCGAAACTCGACGCCCATTTCATCTGAGGCAGACCCTTGAGATCGGTGCGGGCCAGCTGCGGAGCCCGATCGACGGAGATGATCGGATCGCCCTTATTCGGGGAACAGGACGCGTGGAGGTCTTGGCGCGGCTTCGACGGCGGACCGACCCTACCCAGCTTCTCCTGACGGAGGGCCTGGATCAAATCTGTCTCTCGATGGCCCTTTCAGCCCCTTATGATGCGATCAGAATCCTGATTGAGGAGCCCTCCGGGCCGGGGTGTGTCGGAGAGACCGCGTTCGGACGCGAACCCGTCAGCGTTCCGGCCCTGCCCGGCACCCAAGTGGGATATGATCCAGACACGCGTCAGCTCTCCATCACTTTTGTCAGGTCAGACCTGCCAACGCCCGCACGTGCCACCTTCCAGCTTCGACGAGAGCGGGAGGATTTTAAGGATGTGCGTGACGCTCGCGGGGCTCTGATCGCGATCGGTCTGTCAGGTCTGCCGCAACGGGCGGATACGCGTCAGCTTATCGAGGTCGCGCGCCTCCTGTCAGAACCCGAGCCGGACGACCTCTCGGGAAAGCTTAGAGCGTCCCTCACGCCGGCTTACCGGGAAGCGATCCGGACGGTCAGTGGGACATCACCGTTTTTGGGGCGCGTGCGTGGGCTCCTCTCTGTTGCCAGGTCGAACGGCGCGCCGCCACGCCATGATTTGGTCGCAGCAGTGCCTTGGCTCTTTGAGGCCGGGCTGCACGCATTCACTGGAATCTCGGTCGAGAAAGGGCTCGCACCCCTCCAAACTATGGCGGAACGTCCGGCCCCCAACCCGGCCCCAAGCCTTAAAGGGGATGCTCCCCTTGAGGTTTGGCTGAGCCGTGTCTCGTCTGGGGATCAGGTCCCGCGTGCGTTTCTCGCAGACGAGCTTCAGCGCGGATTTCGCGTACTCCGTTGGCGGCTCAAGGAGACGGACCTACATGACTTGGTACGAGAAGGGCCGATCGGGACAAATGTTCGGCTCGTGTCCTCTGCACATATTGCGGAACTGGAACAGATCCGCTCATTCGACGTCGGGGGTGGAGGGGATCCGCTTCCTGCCAGGATAGCGGTCCAGATTGAACGGTTTGCGCGCGCCTGCGCACAGAGACGGGCTCAAACCTTTATTGATCACACCGCCTTCCGGACCGGGCTCTCGGTTGATGAGATCGGTTTTATTCTGACCCTGATGATCCGGGCAGGAATAGAGATCTTCGCCTATTTTCGCGCCCTCTGGGCGCATGCTGAGAAGGATGGTGATTAGGCCATGAGCACATTGAACCCAAACACCTTCCGCGATCAGCTGAACATGGTCCTTGGCCGATATATCGCTACGTCCTCCCCTCTCAACGAGGTCCGTTCCCCCCATCTCGCAGCGGCGGTTCGGGATAAGATCGAGGGGCTTAACTTCGTCAAGGGGCCTTTTGTCGAGACTCTTCCGGATTTCGAGAAAGGGACTTCGCTTGAGGGGCTCCATGCAGAGGGGGTTCTGGCACCCGCTTGGTCCGCCTTCGCTGAGAACGCGCCCTTCGTCTGGCGCCGGTCGTTACACGCCCACCAGGAAACTGCGGTCAGACGAGCCGAGAATTATCTTGTCGCCACTGGGACAGGCTCGGGGAAGACGGAGAGCTTCCTCTACCCACTCATCAACGATATCCTCACACGGGGCAATCTCCATCGGCCCGGCGTCCGCGCGATCCTGGTCTACCCTCTGAACGCGCTGGCAAATGATCAACTGAACCGAATAGCTCGGCTCCTCTTTCGTGATCTGGGGGATCCGGGGATAACGCTCGGTCGATACACCGGCCAAGTGAAGGCGAGAGCGACGCGGGAGGAGGAGATCTCTCGCTTGCGGTCAAGCCCGAGCTTTATCGACTCCTTTGGGGACGACGCAGACGTGCCGGACAACTGGCTCCTGTCCCGGTCAGAGATGCGGGCGCGTCCTCCGCATATCCTGCTCACAAACTACGCGATGCTGGAGCACATTCTGCTCCTCCCGACCAATCGTCCGCTGCTCGCTGGCGCAGACCTGAGGTGGATCGTACTTGACGAAATTCACACCTATGCGGGTGCTCAGGCGATTGAGGTCTCCTTCCTGCTGCGCCGGCTAAAGGCACATCTAGGGATCCCGGACAGTCAGGTTCGATGTGTCGGAACCTCTGCCTCCCTGGACCCAGGGCGCAAGGCGGAGCTTTCCGACTTCGCGTCTCGTCTGTTTGGGGAACCATTCGCGGGGGCCAGTTCCGTTATCACATCAGCCCGAAAAGCCCACCCGTCGCTCCAGAGGGAGGCGAACCCCAGTGGGCTCGGCCCGGACCTCTGGGCGAAGGCTCGAAACCTTGCGGAACTGTCGCGAGATGCAGCGCATAATCAAACCCCATTGACGATCGAGGATTGGAATGCGGAGGCGACTCTGGCCGGTCTGCAGGCGCTCTGCCTTGAGGATGCACCATCGATCGGGGACGCGCTGATCTCCCGGCTTTCCGCGTTTACGGAGGTCCATCGGCTCGCGCACCGGCTTGAAGGGGGGGCGGTCCCGTTGGAGGTGCTGGCCGAGGAAACGTTCCCGGACGCGGGCGAGAAGGCCGTTCTGGCGTTGATCGGGCTCATCTCCATCGGGGTGCTCGCGGTGAGTGAGGACAACGCCGTGTTTCCGCTCCTCCCGGCGCGTTACCACCTGATCTCCCGCGCGCCGGACCGGACCGCGATCACCTTTGACGCGAACGCCCCGGAGAATATCGGGGAGGTCGTGATCGGTGCGGACCGCGGGGCGGATGAACGTCCCGCGTACGAGCTTTATGTGTGCCGCAACTGCGGTGAAGCGTATGTCGAGGCTTGGGATGACGGGGTACGGCTCACCCAGACCCCTGGAGGGATCCGCCATCTGTTACGCCTCAGGCCAGGCGGTCACACTCTTGAAGAGGAGGATGAAGAGGACGGGGTGCAGGACGCCACGCATATCCTGCATATCGACCCGCTGTCAGGGGAGCCAATGCCCGAAGCGGACGCTCGGGCCGTTGCGGTGGAGGACGTCCCCCTTGAGGAGGACCCGGACGACGGAAAACGGTACCTGAAGCGTTGCGCCGCCTGCAATCACCGGTCTGCCCGCCATAGCGAACCGGTCACTACCGTCCGCCCCGGTGATGAGGCGATCGCCGCCGTTGCAGCCCAGACCTTGCTGGAGGCGATGCCGGAACGGGCGATGGGGCAATCCCCACCAATGGGGGGGCGTAATCTGCTCACCTTTTCCGACAATCGACAGGACGCCGCCTTCTTCGCCCCCTTCTTTGAGCGTACCTCGCGCGAACAGGCGATTCGTGGCGCGATACTGCGGTCGGTTGAAACGGGCGGACGGACGGATATCGACAATCTTGTCGGAGCCGTCGTGCGGGAGCTGCGCTCAGACGGGCTGCGCTTGTATCGCCCGGGGGTGCTCCCGGAGCTGGAGACCGGTCTTAATGAGCAGGCGCGTCTGAAAGCGCTCATCGCCGCGGAGCTTACGGTCTTCGGCCGCGGTCGTCTCAGCCTTGAGGGATTCGGGCTTATCCGGGTCGACTATGCGGCCCTTCAGCGGCCCGTTGAGCAGGTTAGGCGGGTGATGCCGGATGCGATGAGGCCCTACGCGGAACCGTTCGTACGTTATCTCCTGAAGGCCATCCGCGAGCACCGAGCGATCTCAGACAAGCAGTCCGGGATGATTGACTTGACCGATGAGTCTATCTGGACCCGGATCGCGTCACAGAGCGCCCGTTGTGTCACCTTGGAGCGGAACCCGCATACGACGCTACCGCTGAGTCTGATCCCGTCCGCAGGGCACCAGAACCGGTTCACGGATTTGCTCTGCCGGATGGCGCGGGCCTGCGGCGTTGATCTAGGAGATAATCAAATTCGGGACATCATTACCCAGTTCTGGAAGGGGATTGAGCACCCAAAAGCAATGACGGCTCCACATGGGGTGGGACGAGGCCTTAAGCTCGACCGGGATCTTCTTATCGTCGCGGGTCGTGACCTGCCTCTGTTCCAATGCACCTCCTGCGGTGCCCGGACTCAATTCGACACAGCGGGCGTCTGTCAGTCCATGCGGTGCGACGGAGCCCTTCAGGAGATCCCGCCAACCAAACGCGAACGGATGAATGCCACGAACCATTATGTGGCCCGGTACCGCGAACACCCTCAGATGGGGATTGCTCGGGAGCACACGGCCGCGATCACGGCGGAGGTCCGGTTAAACATTGAGGACGGGTTCAAGTCTGGTGAGATCAACCTTCTTTCCTGCACGACAACGATGGAGATGGGAGTCGACCTGGGCGATCTTGAGGCGGTACTATGCAAGAACGTCCCTCCATCGATCGCAAATTATCAGCAGCGCGCCGGTCGGGCTGGGCGACGGGCCCAGGTTGCCCCGATCGTGCTTACGACGGCCCGATCCGGAAGGTTTGACAGGGCCGTCTTTGAGGGGTTCTCAGAGTATCTCCATACCCAACCCATTATTCCGTACCTCAGCCTCGATAACGCCGGCTTTTTCCAGCGTCACCAGATCTCGATGGTGTTGTCCGGATTTCTGGAGCGCCGCCTTTCCGAGTATACGCGTCCTGGGTCCCCCCGGCTCCGAGACGTGTTCGCGGAGGCATTGACGAAAGAGGCCCGAGAGAGGTGGAATCAGAGCTTAGAGAGTTGGTTAAGCGATGCTAAAGCAGATATTACCGCCGCAGCGGAGCTCGCGAACCGTTTACCTCCCGCGCTCTCAGGGATCGGTCTGGACGTTAGTCGGCTTCAGGAGGTGTTCAGATCACGCCTGACGCATTTTGCGGACATGGCATGGGGCCGTTTCGGTCTCATTCAGGAGGCCATTGATGAGCTTGAGGATCAGCGTAAACAGCTCGCGTCCACGGAGGCGGACAAGCTGATCCGGGTCGACCGGGCGCTGACCGCGCTCCGAACGCAACAACGCCTCTATATGAACCAGTTCCTGATCGACCAGCTGTCCAGGCGGGCGATCATCCCGACCTACTCGTTCCCGGTCCATTCGGTCTCCCTTGAGGTGTTGAACACGGTCGGCCAGACCTCTGACACGGCCGTGCTTGAGCTGGATCGGGACGGGTCGATCGGAATCGCCGAATATGCCCCAGGGGCCGAAATCGTCGCCGGCGGGCGGGTCTGGACCAGCGCGGGGATCTCCAAGCGATCAAGATTTACCGGGGACGACACCTATATCGACCGCGCTAGATATAGGGTCTGTGGGACGTGCCGGTCCCCACAAATCACCCCTCAAGGGGCGGAGCCGGAGCCGAATTGTCCGCAATGCGGCGATCCGTTCCAGAGGGTTCAGCGGCTTCGGAACTTTGTCCGTCCACACGGGTTCATTACCTCAGTGACTGACGGTCAGGGGCGGGACCCTGGGGCGAGCCGGATCAAGCCAACCGTGTCAGATGAGGCGCTTCTTCTCACGGAGGCGCCCCGTTCGAAATACCTCCCCACGGATCTCCCCGGCGTCCTCACCTTCCATGCTCCCGGGTCAAACCGGCCGGACAGGGAGTTGGGTCGGATCCTCACCGTCAATCGCGGCCGTCACCGCGGTGGTTTTGCGTGGTGTTCCTGCTGTGAACACGCCATCCCCGTCTTCGGGGCGGGACCTGAAGCGGCTTGGCAACAGACGACACTCCTCCCGGCTCACCTCAATCCGAGAAGCGGACAGCCGTGCCGTCATGACCCGCGCAATCAGGTCTGGCCGATTGATCTCGCCCACGTCTTTGAGACAGATGTCCGGGGGCTCCTCTTTGAAGGGGCCCCAAGAGATCCGTCCGGTACGATGATTCAGTCGGCGCCCTCGCTTGACCGTACCCTCCAGGAAGCGCTGCGGCTCGGCGCCGCGGAGCTCCTAGAGACAGACCCGCGGGACCTTCGCGCCATCACTCAGCGCCTGAACGGCTGTCTCGTCGTGGTGCTCTATGATTCCGTCTCTGGCGGCGCCGGGTATGCGACCCGGCTCACTAACGAACCGGGATATCTCGCCCGCGACCTCTTCCTGGCCGCCCGAAACGTCCTCAATTGTCCGAATCCGGATTGTAAGACGAGTTGCACCCGGTGCCTGAACGACTATTCCAACCAACGATACTGGCCTGATTTTGAGCGACGCCCTGCACAGGCCTGGATAGAGACAATCCTGCTGGAATCGGGCGAGAAGATTGAACCGGAGTGGAGCAAATGAACGATAGCAGGCCCATTGGCGATCTGCAGTCCCGATCTTCGACTGCTTCCGGGTCTCAAACGCCCCCCGCACCGGTAATCATGGCCAACTGGTCTCCGCAGAACTGGGAGGTGCCTACCAGCTTTACGAATTTCCCGATCCTGGAGCTGTGCCCCGCCGCACCGAAACTCCTCGCTGAGGCCGGTTATCTCTCACTACGGGACCTTAAGGCGATCATCGCAAGGTTCGAGCTGGATCTGGACGTTCGGGATCAGATCGGCGTCTATCGTCACCTGCTGGAGTTAGCTCAGTCCGCTCCGTGGGTGTTCCCGGTCGTGGAAACGGTGGCCGCTGAGAACCGTGGTCGACAGAGCGGCCAGAAGTCACGAAAGAAGTCGGTCCCGGACCATGTCCTTTTGAAAATGCCGCTCTCGAAGTTTCGCTTGAAGTCCCGTCCGGAATTGCATGGGCGTCTCAGCGAGCTGTTGGCCCGACCTGTCGGTTCGGATTTGAGCTTGGCTGCCTTCTTCGAGTACGCGATCATCTCGTTCGAGGTGATGAGCAAGGTGCAAAGCCTTAGATCCTTGACGGATGAAGCAATACGCCTCTTCCGGGTGAGAGCACCAGGGGATGAGCTCCGCGATCTGCTCGGAAGCCTAGATCAGGTGACTGACTGGGCGACGCATGCGGACCGGATCATTGCCTATGTAGAGCAGAATCCGGAAAAGGTGACCGCTCTGCTTCATGATCACGCGCTCCGGACCGCCCGCGCACTCGCATCGATAGCGTCTACGCTGACGGATCCAGTGGACCTGCTCAGGGTCGGCAAAATATTCGGCGTGGCCGGGCGTTTAGCCAGTGTTCTGAATACACCGAGAGGGGAGGATGTGCTCACCCGAATTCTGGGGCTCGGCCTTGAGTGTGATCCTGATAAGGTTGGGGATGAAATGCTCTCCTTCCTGTCCTCTGCTCTGAATTCCGGGCTCGAATCCAGTGTTCGGCGCCTCGAACACAAAATCTCGGAGCTAGAGGAGGAAGTGGCGGAACTGAAGAAGTCGATCGCAACCGCTGTTTCAGGAGAGAACTATAAGCAGGCAGGCGAACTGAGCGCCCGCGCTGCGACGGAAAAGGAGACGTTGGTCGCCCTTGTCCAAACAAAAGAGAATATTTTCACCCTCGTCGCAGAGGTTCTTGCGGGAGCCATAAATGACCACCAAGCTGTTTTGTTGGAGCTTCAAATCCTGCTGTCCGAAACGGATGAGGTCTTGAACACAGCCGTCACCGGCTGTAAGCGGAACGAGCCTACTGACGATAAAGGCCCCGACGACACGATTGAGGATCAGGCATACGATCACCAGCCCTCCGCTGAGCCTCGGGGTCCGGAGTTTCACCCTGATGCCCTCGAGGTGAGCGCGGATGATGGATCGTCACCCGATCCCATTGAGCACGGTGAGGAAAGTAAAGAAGAAGAACGGGAAGAGGATAACGCGGGAAAAGGGGTGCCGGACCGAGAGATAGATTCTCAGGTAACCGACATCTATAACTCGGAGCACCGCCTCAAGGCCGCCCCCGTTCCGGTTCCAGCCTTGGCTAGCCTGATCGATCGGGGTTTCCTCGCCATCGCCTTTGACGCAGCATCTACACTCGAGGCGAACGGATATTTCTGGCCGATCCAAGCGGCGGTCCTAAAGGTCGCCGCTGCAAGCCGGGCACCGCTAAGAGGTTATGGAGAGGAGAAACACCGTTTCCTCGAGATCACCACCACGGCCAGATCAGCAATTGACTCGGAACTGAACTCAACAGTGTTGTTGGCGGCACTGTTGCGGCCGGCCCTCATGGACCCCTCCTTAGGGTTAAGAAGCGGCCTGACCGCCCTTTGCTGGGGAAGCACCGGAACGCATCTTCGGCAAATCGCGGAAGCGATCGCTGATTTGGATTACGAATTTCCGCCAGACCCTGATGAACTCGCTCGCCTCTCCGGCATCCAGTCCGTGCCGCAGAAGCAGCGGATCGCTGGGAAGCTCCTGAAGTGGCGGGAAGCGGCTTCGACGCGCACCTCAAGATGGCCATTCGCCACCAGTTTCATGCATCACGTCGTTTCTGACGTGGGGTTGATCGGCACCGCTGTAGCCGCCATAGCATCCGATCGACCGGATGCTATGGAGCGGGCGCGTCACGCGATTGACAGGTTATCCTCCCCAGCCGAGATCGACGCCGCTGCTGAGGAATTCGGGTCGCGAACCGGGCGAGGTTCATCGCAACTTTATGAGAGAGGGAGGGAGTACCTGGAGCGGCAGTTCGACGAAGCGCTCGGCCTGCTTCACGGCTGGATCCGTGCCTCCACACGAGAGGGGGGGGATCGGCAGAGGTCTGAAGCCCGTCATCGCACAATGATCAGCAACTTGGACTCCCGCCTCGAAAAAGCATCTGAGGGCCTCGCGCATGATCTAATGAGGTACGAGGGGACGATTGAGGGGGCCGTGATTGGCTGGGTCCGGCGTCAGATTGACGAGATGAGCTGTCTTCTTCGTGGAGAGCACACCCCGACCTACCCGACCCTGGACGAGGCCCTGAAAGCGGAACGCGATCTCCTTCCCGCTGCGATAAGGTCTACCCTCGACGCGTCTGAAAACGCCTTTGAGCAGTTCTCGGAGGTCCTGCGTACCGACAGCGTACCAGACCCTGAGGAGGCCTATCGTCGCGCCCGAGTGGAGGGTGCATTCGAGACGGCGTTGCGGCTCATTGACCGCTTCGGCTTGGACTGCCGCGATGATCTGTACAAGGGTAAGGCAAGTTTCTCAGACCTATGGATCCAACGTATTGAGCGTTGTGAACAGAGCCTTAAGACGCTGGCCAAGATCGACTATAAGCATCAGAGAGAGATCACGCAGCATCTTAGCTGGTGTGAGATCATGCGGTCCCGGCTTGAGGCGCTCCGGACCGGGTCTGATATCCGCGATTTGGCCGAGATCCCGTCTGGGCTCGAAGATCTTGACAATGTGGTCCGCCAGATTGAGGTCAATATCCGACAGGATCAGATGGCCCGGATCGAACAATATCGGACGGATCAGAATACCGATGAGGCGGATGCACTGAAGGAGAGCCTCCAGACGCTTGCGGCCGGGGCGATTGAAGACCGGATCGCGCAGCTTCGCGACGGTCGTTCCGCCGCAGTGTTTGAAACGGATCTGGCCGGTCTCGTCCGTGAATTCAACGAAAAATTCCTTAACCTAGCCTCAAGTGACGTTTGGCCTGTGACAGAGGAGGTCTGGGCGTCTGCCGTTTCCGCAGTGGGACCTCTGCATATCGACGAGGGCCGGCGGACGGCCGGGCTTGAACTGGTGGGACTGTATCGGGACATCGCGAAATCGATCACGTCCCGAGCCCCTAATAGGACGAAGCTGCAGCGCCTCTTTGAGGAGATCGGATATGAGGAGGTGAAGATTCACATCCTTAGTCCCGTCGGTCGCTCCGCCTGGAGCGTAGACCTGTCAGGCACGATTCGGGCCGGTGCAACGGAGGAATGGTTCCTCCCCCCAATGTTCGGGTCCCGCGCGGTCGGAGGGATCAGACTTCTTCTGATCGGCCCGGACACTCTCCCAGAGATGATCATAAAGCAGCTGTCTCCGGATATCGGGGCGATCCTGCTCTTTGCCGGGGTAATTGACCGGGCGAAGCGGCATGAGCTCGCACAGGGGCTCCGCGCGGGGGCGATCCCCGCACTCCTTATCGATGAGGCACTCATCGCGTTTGCGGCCACGAGACGCGAGGCCAGAGCCCGTACGATTTTTGAGTGCGGCCTCCCTTATGGTCGGGTCGAGCCCTATACGACTGATGCGGGCCGTCTCCCCCCGGAGATGTTCTTCGGGCGCGGTGAAGAGATCCGACTCATTATGTCAAAGACGGCAAGCGGCTGTCTCGTGTATGGGGGGCGCCAACTGGGCAAGTCCGCCCTTTTGGGCCATATCGCCCGGACACAACACGCCCCGGAAGACGATCGGATCGTCGTCAGCCGTGAGGTTCGGTCTCTAGGTAACTCAGAGGAGACTTCCGAGATCTGGGCCCATCTCGCCTTGATGCTCTCTCCGGATGTGGTGAGGCCGGCGAGCAGGACCGCTGGGGAGGTTGAAAGGGACATTACCGAATGGACGATCCTGAAGCCGCGTGGGCGCATCGTCGCTATGTTTGACGAGGCAGACCGG
This sequence comes from alpha proteobacterium AAP38, assembly GCA_001296005.1. Classification (GTDB taxonomy): domain Bacteria; phylum Pseudomonadota; class Alphaproteobacteria; order Azospirillales; family Azospirillaceae; genus Niveispirillum. The sequence continues at coordinate 26,653 of LJHR01000025.1, forward strand.
TTCATGGATGCGGACACAAAGGATGACTATCCGGAGCTCGCGCGGCTGAAGAAGCTCATGGAGGACACCAACCGGGCGTTCAAGGTCGTGTTCGCAGGCCTTCATAATGTCCAGAGAATGTACCGTCAGCCGAATTCCCCGCTGGCCCATCTTGGGGAGCCGATCTGTATAGGCCCCCTGAACCGGACCGCGGCGGACAAACGGGCCGCGTATGACCTAGTTGTAAAACCGATGCGAGCCGCCGGTTTTTGTTTTGAGAGCCACGAAGCGGTTGAGCAGATCCTCTCTTGGGCGAACTATTATCCATCCCTCGTACAAGAGTACATGAAAGGGCTGCTTGCGACCTTGCATGGGACTGGGAGCGGAAAAGCCTACAGGCTGACCGACAACGGTCCGCTGTGGCCGGTCGAGACGGCGATGCTCTTCTCTCATCGGACCTTCGGGCAAATCGAAGGCCGGATCCGCGACAAATTCCACCTCACCCTGAACCTCGACCCCCGTTACGCGCTCGTCGCCTACACGCTCGGGCGGCTTATCGTTGAGGGGAAGGAGTATGAGGCTCGGGTAAACGGGCTTGAACCGGCCGAGCTTCTGGATGAGGCGAGACCGTTCTGGCCGAAAGCCTCCGAAATACCCTCAGTTGCCGCGTTCGAGGCTCTTCTTGAGGAGCTTTTCGATCTGGGCATCCTTGGGCGTGTGCCTGTGCCTGAAACGAAGCGGTACCGATATCTGCTCGGGACCCGACAGGTCCTGACGATGCTCGGCTCCGAGACAGATATTTATCACGCGCTTCAGGCTATCGAGGAGAAGGATCCCGCCGTGACCTACGACCGAGCCCTTCATCGGCGACGTTTCAGGCTCAGGAACGGCGCGGGGCCTGATGACTGGGGGTACGCCCCACTCACGGACCTCCAGATTGAGCGGTTCTTTCACCAAGACGCACTCCCCGTGCAGATCGTCTGCGGGCTTGAGATGCTCGGCCTCAGCAAGGTCGGGGTTTCTCTTAAACGGATTGTAGAGAGCGGTCGTCTCCCCGGTGGACCCGAGAAAGGGATGTTGGTCGAAATCGCGAAGAATTCGAAAGAGCTACGGGTTCTAGTTGATCATAAGTCTACTGCGGGTCAGCTTCGATCAGTGGTGCTCTTCGTGCCTGACACCGCTGATCAGGCGGATCAGGTGACCAGATGGCTTGAGCGTCAACCGGCCGTTATTGACCGGAGCGTCTTGCCGATCCTGATACTTGATGCTGCGGATAAGGAGATGCGGAATTTCGCAATAGCGCGGTCCGGAGAGACTCAGTTTCTGAAGCCCTGGGGGGCCGAGATGGTTCGGATGCATCTCCATCAGAACGAGCAGATGGAGCTGGACACCAAACCGATCCGGGACACAATTATGGCCGCCACGGGCGGAGTGCCGGTCGAGGTAACAAAGCTTATCCGGGAACTCCGAACGCAGAGCGACCCGATCTCGTTCCTTACAGCATGGCACCCCGACATCGGGGTGCCCGACCGCCTCTTTGATGCTGCGGAGGGAAAGGCCCTAAAACTGTTGGACCTCTATGACGGGAAGGACTTCGACTTCATAAATGAACTTGTTCGAGAAGAGACCGGTGAGGATATCGTGTCCGTCGGCCCCGACCTGCTCGCGATGGGATTGCTCTCAGATTGGAGGCCGCGAGAAAGGCGCATCCGACGCTCTGCCTTGGGTGATCTGATCTCACGTATGATGCAACGAGAACATAATCCTCCGATCAACCGGGTATGAACGGCTGAAATAGGCTCATGGATACCCATCCCGCCAACCTCCCTGTACCCCTCCAGGACACCAGCAGATAGCAGCTACGGGTCACCCCGCTGGCACCAGAGTACCCCTCCCTCTTGCACCTGGTGGCTCTGCTGCAGGAGGGCGGGCTGATCGTCTCCGCACAGCTTATCAACTTCCGATGCCGATCCGGTTTCGGCATAGTGGATGTTTTTCCGAAAATGATCACTACTAGGAGGTCAATTCATGTTGCCACCGTCACCCACTTCCTCCCCGTCACCCCACCATTACCGTGATCTACTTGTTGCCAGCGGATGGCTGCAAGTCGCGGCGGGCGCGGGCGGAACTGTCCACCATCTCCCTGCTGCACCGATCGTTGTGAAAGTGTCCGAGGGAGATTCCGCTTATCTTGCGTACATTGCCTATGCAAATGCACACCCCAGCCCCTGTGTGCCCTGCGCCACCGTCATCTACAGCGGGCACTCTGGGGTCTTTGATTGGGCGGTCACCCACGTTGAGCATTTGAAGCCGCTTACACCGCAAGCCGCCAGTGCCGTGGAATCCTGGTGGGCTGCGTACTTACACGCTAAGAGGACCAATGGATCTTTGCCCGAACCCAGTGAATGGAGCATCCTGGCAGATCACCTCAAGAGCATAGCAGTCGCAAACAATGCTGGCTACGATATGAAACCTGACAATGCGATGCTCCGCGGAGACGTCGTGGTATTCACTGACCCACTCTTTTAAGCCGGATCATGCCCTGCCGACCGACGGCGAGGGCAACAGCAGCAGAAAAGCCATACTGCTCACCCAAATTCTTTTCCTCAGCCTCACCCAAATCACAAGCTGAGCTCGACGTCATGATAATGCTGTGGGGTGCTGGTCGAGGTGGCAACCGCGCCATGCGGAACCGGCGCCGCCGTAGGACCCGCCTGCGGCCCCTGCATTGGCGGGGTCCGCCCGAGCCCGGCCTGAGGACCCGCCATCCCTCCGATCCACCGATCCAGAATATCATTCTCCCGAGCGAGTGGATGGCCAACGCCCATCAACGCTGAGCTGGCTACACCGGTTTGCGCCTCCAGCAGCTTGGTGAGCCCCTTGAGGTCATCGACATAGAGCTTTGCCTGAATGCGGGCCCGCGACATCACGACATAGAACGATTGCTGGTTGGCGAGCTTGTTGTCCGCGGCCGCCAGTGCTCCCCAGACCGCGGTTGTCGTCGCTCCCTGCGATGCGTAGACCGTGCGCGCATAATCGTAGTCCATGTGACGCAGCGCCGCGTCGTTGACGTCGAACTGCCCGATCCGGCCATCGTCAAAGCGGATGCGGACGGTTCGGCCATCGACTTCGACCACGTCTGCACGCCGGCCGTTGACGGTGCCGGCGACCTTGTCGTTGTTGGTCCATCGAATCCGTTCACCGGCTCCGATCTGCCGCTGCACCACCTCGTATACGGCCACCTTGGCGCAGTGATTCGCGTCGCCCGGCTTCCAATCGATCACCCGGTCTCCATGCCGCAGGCTGACCGTCCCGGCCGCCTGGTCGACACGAACGACGGTTAGGTATTCATCTTTGCGGATGGCGGCACCGCCCAGTCCGCTTACGAAGCGAACCACATCGCCGGCCTTATAGTTCGACGCCAAGGTAGATTGTGCCCGGGTGAACGACTTGTTTCTTAACGCCATCACGGTGGCCTGCTGAGCGCCAATCTCACCTTTCGCCGTAAGCCCCTCGTGAATCTCGTGGTTGATCGCGTCGCGCGTGAAGCGCGCTGGCGCCACGATCATGACCTTGCCCACGGCTCGATCCGCCTGTGGCAGGTCCAGCCAGTCGGCGGCAATCCGGCTGGCAATGCTCAATCGGGACGCCGGATCTTCCTCGGTGCCGACCTGGATGATGTTGTCCGCCCCAACTTTGGCCAACGCCAGGGCCACCTTCCCTTCCGAAGCCGCATAAACGCCGCTCCGCAGATCCTCCTCCGTCTGGCGCTGGATGTCCGTCATATAGACGGTGGCCATCCCGGATCGCTGCATGATGTCGAAGGGCCTGCCCGCCTCCACGCTCCGCAGCTGCTTCACGTCGCCCAAGGTGATCGATCGCGCTCCGACCACTTCGACGATCCGCACCAAGTCGGCCATCTGACGATTGGACTCCATGGAGCCCTCATCTACGATGATGACCGTCCGCCCGAACTCATCCCTCAGGCCCTCCAACTGTGCCGGCGACGCCTCCCCCCTGGCAACGTAGCCAAACTCCTGTAGGAACGATTGCAGCGTTGCCGCATCGATGCCGGCACCGTCCGACAATTCCTTGACCGCAGCGGTGGATGGCGCCAGCCCCAGCACCTGGCTTCCCGCGAGCCTGATACCGTCAACCACCGCCCGGGTCATTGTCGTCTTCCCGACGCCGGCGAGCCCCTGCACAGCCACAAACCTGTCGCGCGTGGCCAACAGGAAGTTGGCGACTTCAGACTGTTCGGCGTTGAGCGGGTGTTGGGCGATGAGATCAGTCCGTTCCGCCTGGTCCAGCAGTGGCGCGATGGCGCCCTTGCCCCGCCGGATGTGATCCACTGCCGCCTTTTCCGCGACAAGGGCTTCCGGAGTGGTGAAGTAGCGTTCGTTGCTCCGCCCCTTGTCCGAGCCATGGGGGTTGCCGGCAGGGATCAGTGTCCCCTCCTTCTCCGCAACCACCACTGCTTGTTCGATTTCATCGACATTGTGGCTGCCAAAGCCAGCTTGCATTGCCGCTTTCAGCACATCGCCGCGGCTGAATACCGCTTCGCGTTCCGCCAAATGGGCGATGGCATATTCCAGCGCCGGCGGCAATGACGACCGCGGAACCTCGGGCGCCTCCTGACGCTGCTGGCTTGCCGAGGCGGTGGCCTTGTCGCCCGTGTTGGCAAGGATGGACCTTATGGCCGCATGTCGGTCGTCAACGACCAGGCGAACGTCCATGCGCGCGCGCGAAAGGTTGACATAGAAGCTCCGGATCGAGTTGAGGAAGCGTTCACGGCTGTTGATCGCAATGATCGCGCGACCCGCTGTCAGCCCCTGTGCCCGGAACGTCGTCTGGACATGGTCGTGATCGATATGCCGCAACTCGCCGGCAGAATGGTCCAGGGACACCAGCCGGCCGTCCTGAAGGCGGACGGTGGCCATCCTATCATCGATCTGCTCGACATTGCCCGTAGCACCGCCATCGATCTTCCGGCCGGCATCCCTGACCGTCCAACGGATCTTGTCCCCTGCCATAAGGGCAAGCTCGCGCCGCTCGAAGATCTGCACTGCTTCGCCCCGACGGACCTCCCGCCCGTCCGGATCCCAACTGACGGTATTACCGTCCTTCGTCTGGAGATGGACCTGATTTGTCGGCGCATCAACCCGCAGCACCTCCAGATGGTCGCCGGCCGCGATGCCCAGGCTTCGGATTGGACGCGTGAAGCGCACAACCTGGCCGGCGGCATAGTTGCCGGCGACACGGGTCCGCACCTTCGTGGTGTTGGTGTTGGCCAGCACGCCGATCGTGCGCTCCGCGCCATGAAGTTGGCCCTCCTGCTTCAGTACATCGCGCATCCCCGACGTGACGGCGCTCCGCGTGGTATTTGATGGCGCGATTACGACGGAGGTGGCTCTTTCTTCCGGTGGCAGATCGGCCCAGCTCGCAACAGTGGCGTTTGCAACAGCATTGCGGACTGCGGCACCGACCGCGGCACCATTCAAACCGGTCACGTCAGCCTTTGCCTCGACGATGCGACCCTCTCCCAGAAGCCGGAAGGCACGCGCCACGTTGCCATCAATGGACGCGTAAACAGCGTCGCGGGTCTCAGGCGTCTGTTGTCGCCGGATTTCCGTCAAGGTGGCCGTGGTCATGCCGGCGTCCTGTGCCTGCTCGAACGGCGCACCTGCTTCAATGGCACCGAGCTGCCTGATATCGCCGGCGTAAACGACACGCGGAATCTGCAACGCTGTCGCCACGCGGTTTAGGTCTCGCATCTGCGCCGTCGATAGCCGCCCCGCCTCATCCACCAGCAGAACGACGTCCTTCATCCGCGCCCGCATTTCCCTGAGGCCAGCTTCGGTATAGCGCCCCCGAACGACCCCTCCGAATTTAGTCAGGAAGCTCGCAACCGTGCGGGCGTCGAAGCCGTCCTCTTCGAGGCGCCGGACCATGGACGTCTGCGGTGCCAGCGCCAGGACCTGCTTGCCGTGCCCATCTGCGACAGCCTGCACAGCCTGGAAGAGCGTGGTCTTGCCGGTGCCCGCCCACCCTTGCAGCCCGACGAACCGATCTCTGCTGCCCGTGATCACCAGGGCAGCGGTTCGAGCTTCCCCGGAGATACCCGCGTTATCCAGGATCGAGCTGGAGCCTTCGGACGAAGCCAGCGGCGATACCGCTCCCCTGCCGTCGTCTATGAGTCGCAAGGTCTCCTGCTCCGTCTCCAGCGCCGCTCCGGTCGTTACCATTCCGGCCTTGGCCATCTCGGGATGAACGGCCGGCAAGATGACGTTCTTCTCCGTGAGGGTGGCAACGGCTTGGTCTATGTCATGCAACGAGAATTTCCCCAGCCCAGAGCTAAGGACAGCCGCCTTTAGGTTGCTCAGGCTGAACACGCTGCTGCGTTCGCTAAGATCCGCCAATCCGTAAAGCACCGCATCCATTGCCGTGTCGCGCCGGATGCCGGCGGCGAGAGCAAGCGGGTCAGATGTGGATAGCTCAGCCGATGCACCCAGGGCGGCACGCCAGCGGGCAACCAGAGCCGTCATCGCTGCCGTCACTTTCGACAGGAGGGTTGGCGCCTTTGTGTCTATTGTTGGAATGGGCGTGACGGTGGCCACCGTCTCCGCTCCCCGGTCTTGCGTCCGGCCAAGCTGATCCTGTTCGTAGCCCAGCTTCTTGGTGATGATCTGCCAAGCCTCCATGAGCCGATCCAGTCCGACAGACTGTTTTGCCCGGCGTGTCGCAACAGCGGCATTCGCAGCCGCCGTGGCATCAGCCCGTCCCCATGCCTTTAACTGCGCCTTGATCTCCTGGCGCCTGGTGCTGAATGTCTCGCACAGCTCCTTAGGCACGCCGGCGACCTCGAACAGCCCATCGTCGCTGGTGCGCTCCACCCCATATCCCAGGGCCGTCAGCGACTTCGCAAGATGCGATCGATAGATCTGGCCGACCAGCATCTTGTTTGAATAGATCGATGGATTATGCAGGCTTCTCCAGCTGCCATCCGCGTCCCGGACCATGTTCGCAACGACGGCGTGCGTGTGCAGTTGCGGCTCCAGATTCCGGCTTGCCTCCTCCCGGAACAGGGCAGCCACCATGTCCTGGCCGGTCGTGACCTCCATGACGCCGTCGACCGATTTGCGTGTCTCCAGGACATTCTTCTCCAGGTACGCCAGCGCCGACGCGACAGCCTCATCATGGGCTTCAAGAACCGCCCGGTCCCCTTTTACCAACGCCAGAACCGACACCGACTTTGGCGCACTGAATGTCAAGTCGATGCCAGGTACATGCAGGCGCTCCATGGCGCCATCGGGACCCTTCACTGTGCGGCCCAACTGCGGGCCGCCGGGCACCCGGCCCTCTAGCACGGCGCGGAACATGTCCTGATCGACCGGTCCCGACAGGCCCGCAGCGGCAGCACCGGCACCATACCATGTGCTCGCGCGCAGCTCTGCACCGGTCACCGGTCCACCACCACCGCTTACGCCAATGCCAGCCGACGATGGCCCGCAATCGGGACCGCCACTCTCGGTATCGACGGCGCCGCCCTGGCCCTTGGAGTAGTAGTCGCCAGCCTTAGCACCTTTATAGTAGCTGGCCGCCTGGGCGCTGGAACTGAGTGTCGATACTGACAGCATTGGATGCCTCAGATAATGTCCATGTCATTGAGAACGGCCTGCGTGTCAGGTCGCTTCTCTGGTCCTGAATCCGGACGCTTTCCCTCACCTAACTGGTCCTCGCCCTTCTGCACCTCACCCCCAGCACCATGTTCACGGGCCTCAATATTAGGCAGCAACGCTTGCTCACCACTGTCACGTTCTCCTTCATCGTCCTCCATACGCTCTGCAAGTGATTCCCTCATGAAGAGGTCACGGCGCAGCACGAAACTGGGAGCAACTGAGGGATAGGATTTGTACGGAATGACGATCTTGCCGACGGGTATTCCTTGAGGCATGCGGACGTAACAATGACCGTCGGGTAGGTCCTGAATGTCTGAGGCGAGCGCCAGCAGCTCCTTCTCGCGCTGTTCGTTCAGCGCCACGGAATCACGGGAATCAACCGCTCCATAAGTCACGGTCTCACGGTAATCCAACACCGTTCTTTCACCAATCTGATCCGAGCACCACTTCGCTACTTCTCCGTCGCCAGTGGAGAAGATGAACCTCGTGCGCCAGTTGCCAGAAATCGCCTTCGCACGCTTCTCGCCATAGATCGCCTCCATCTGCGGAAAGTTCTGAATCCCGGCAACGGGACAGGCGCCCTTCTGCCGTGTCTCGGCTGTCAGTGCCTCATAAGAAGGTATTTCCTGTAGGCTTGGCAGCTCGTCCGTGATGATCCAGATGCGCCGCGTGGACGAGGAAGGCAGGGTCAACAGCCCGTTGACAATGATCTCCAACCAAGCCGTGATTAGCGGCCTCATCGTGGCATGCAGGTCGCCACGGGAGGGGAGAAACAGAAAACCTCCACCTTCATCTGCCTCAAGCCAGCGCCGGATACTGAACCGTTCCCTATCCATCGGCAATCGGTCCAACGGGTCAAGCCAAGTTGCCAGCACAGCGCGAAAGCCAAGGGCTTGCTTTGGTGCCTTTGCATCCACCAATGAAGATGCCGTAGTCCCCTTCAGGAGCTTGGCCATCTGATCGATGGGCATCTTGAGAAGACCAGTGATAAGCGTCTCGTTGGACGGATTCTTGGTGCGCAGAACCTGCTGGCCAACCTTGTCAAAAAGGATGCGGGCGCCCTGGATCCAGAGCGGATCACCGCCTTGTGATTTGTCAGGCATATAGGCGGTGGCAATGGACATCAGGTCTGTGGGCAGGAGGACGTCATCAAACAGGTTCCAGGATGGAGAGCGATTGTCGAAGGGATTGAGGATGACATCCTTCTTTGGGTCATAGAATGCTTCGACGAAGGTTCCCATCTTGTCGTACACGACCGCCCGATCGCCACTGGCCCGGATCCATTCAAGCAGGCGGTTCAGCGCTACCGTCTTGCCCACGCCAACAGCCCCGATAAAGACGATACCCTTCGTCTCGTCGCCCATCGTCAGCGGTAGTTCACCGATGTGAACAACGGGGGTCCGGCGCTCCTTCGGGAAACTGCGATTGTGCTTCCTGATAGCCTTGATGAAGGCCCTCGGTGACGCCGCCAGTAGGCTACCTTGCAAGTGCCGACGTCGTGCCAGGGACGATCCGCGCAGAGTGAAGTAGATCGCAAGCAGGCAGCAGAGAAGTGCCGCTATGAGGGCGCTTACCTTGAATGCGGAAATCAATTCACCTTTAACTTGACCGGCTACCTGGCGCACGCCCGGATGTGTCAGCAGCTCACGGGCCGTTACGTCCACGCGCGAACCGTCGGGACGGACAAAGCCAACCATTCCGTCCGCGCTACCTGACCAATCATGCTGCAAGTAGGCATAGAAATAGGACCGAGCGACGCTGCGTTGATAGGTGTCTGTTCTGTCCATGAACCGGTAGATCCCGACACCAATGATGATCCACACGCTGATGAAAATTAGGAACTTGCAGACCTGCCAGAACATGGCCAGCGAGTGGTGTGTAACCTGACCGCCACGAATGAAGTGCTTGACGCCATTCGCCTTGTCCGCAGCTTCCTTCTTAGCCATTGACGCCCCCGTTTCCGATCAGGTTCTGCTGTCTAATCAAACCATCAACCTCTTTGCGGATTGCGACCGCTTGATCTTCGCTGAGACCAGATTCCAGCGCCTTCCAGGACAGGAGAGCCGCCCTCAGCATCAGCCGCTCGGCGAGGTTCGTGGGGAACGATCCTGTCCTCTGCTCGGGTGCGGGATATGCGCCCGTTATTCCATACTGGACGAGGTCGCGTATCCAGCTTGACGTGTCACGATAGCCTAGGGATTTCGCCTTCGAAGCCGCTGCGGCCCACTCGTCATCTGTCATTCTGATTGTTCGAGATATCCGGATACCGTCCGACATGTCGCCCACCAACTCAACCGATTATTCCGAACCTTTTAGCATTTCTGCGGGTTGTATCAAACGCAATACGTTGCCATGCAAAGCGCAATTCAACGCATGGCGTTTTTATTGCCTAAAAACAACATGTTATACGCAGCGTAGCTGCATCAGGTGTGAGAAAACCCCGTATCCCGTAGGCCAACCCCTCTCATGGTTTCAATCGCTCACCCATCCGTCCCCGGCCGCTTTCAAGCGTGATATGGGCAGGGTATGGGGCAGCCGGCGCCCCAGGGAGGAATTGACGCCTGGCATCGGTTCCGCAGCAGGCGAAGCGGTGCCGTTCCCCACGCCATACCAGCCGTGTGGATGCAATTCCGTCTCAAAGGCGTCGGTTGCCTGCGATCTCCATCGCACCTTGGTATAGACCGCGATGATATCCACAGGCCGCAGGGATCCAGCCCGTCCGAACGCCCTCTCCGCGTGCACGGACTGGCGGGCTAGATCCCGTCCGTGTGGCGACGAAGTCGGCGCGCGGGCGGCCTGTGGATATCATCGCGGTCGTTCGGCTCGCCCAGCCGCTGGAGCAGACCGTCGATGCCATCCGCACCATTGGCCGTCCACATATCCATAGGGAGACCGCGTCGCCCTGTGGATATGTGGGCGGGCATCGTTCGCAGAAGCCGTGATGCCGAGCTTTCATCTGGGAGCCCGGCAGGGCGGGCCGCGGGGTGGCCGAAGGCCGGGGCCCCAGGGTCGCCGCCGGGCGCCGGTTCTTCTGACGCGAAAAGCCGGCAAGGAGCAGTTACCCACTCCCGCCGGCTTTGCGACACGCCCCTAGAACCCGCTGTCGTCCTCGTCGCGGTAGTACGCCCCGCAGGACCCGCAACGCACGGTCCGGTGCCGGTCGATCGACCCGCCATTGCAGCTTTCCCATGACCGCATCACAGCCGAGCCGGCACAGCAACCGCAGTCACAGGGCCATTCGTCATCGTCCAATGTGAACCCACCCGGCTCAATCGTGCTGCTCCCGTAAACCATCGTCATTGTCGTCTCCATCGTTGTTCGTTGCCATCGTCTTGATGACTGAACCCCCTCTTCACGCAGGCCGGGCAGGGTCAATGACGCCGAAGGCGCCGCGGAGCGGGACGCGGGGGAGCCATTTTTTTCGCTTGCGGAAAAAATTGGGGGTACCGCGCATCATTGACGCTGACCGGAATGCGCGACACCATCGGAAGTCAGAGAGAGGATACTTCACCCCCCGGCGGGTGGGGATGCAGGGGAGGGGCGCCGCGAGCCCCTCCCCGCCCACGGTGCCGCCACACAGCCGCAATGAAGTGGAACTCAGCGTTGTCGGGTGATAGCTTCCGCCATCCAATCACACGAAGGATTTCACAATGGCCCCTCAGCGCAAACGTCCCGGCTCCCCGTCCGTCCTTGAGGAACTGGCGGCACTCGACCGTCAGGAAGCTGACCTTGCCGCCCGGCGGCGAGAGCTCAAGGAACGACGTGTGACGGAGATTGGAAAGGCATTTGAGGCGGCGGGCCTGCTGGGTATCAACGATGCTCAATTGAGCCGGATCATTGATGCCGCGAAGGACCTGGTGAAGCAAGTTCCCGCACCGTGATGTGACCACTGACCGTCGCACCATCGACCCAAATGATGAAGGCCTCCGCTTTACACGGGGGCCTTCTCTCATCGGAACTAACGGTCCGCTACACGGTTTTTCCGGGTCCCAGGTCCTCCTTAAGCCGCTTCCAGGTCTGCGATATCATCGCACCCATAGTAGCGCGACTCGGTATCGGATAGACGCGCACTGAGGGCAGCGTAGTCCTCAACCGTCGTCCGCAACAGGCCGTAGAGGAAGTGCTGCACGTAGTCCTCATTGAGGTGCTTTTCCTCGGGGATGTAGTAGTTCTTCCGGACGGTCCTGGCAGGCCCATCGACGTCATGTCGGAACCCGTTGAGCGTCGTCGTGCGTTCGTAGCTCGACCCTTCACAGTCGGAGCAGGTGGAGACCGTAACCGTCACGATACCGCCGTGCGTCTCGCTGTAGAAGCGGCGCGTGTAACGTTGCTTCAGGATGGCAAAGTCTACATCCTGTTCGACCTCTACGTCCTCAATGTCAAAGCAAGGCGACAGCAACGACAGCCGTCCCTGCGCCTGGAGGATGTCCCGCACCACCTGGCTGTCACGGGCCTCCAGCAATGCGAACTGGAAGTTGCGATCATCCTGGGCTTCCAGTTCACCGATCAGAGCGAACGCGACAGCCCTTGCACGGTAGAACTCTGGCGTGCCGTTGATAAGCTCGCGGTTGCTGCTGGTGCTGATCATTTCCGGCTTCCTTTCCTTTAATTGCTGCCGATGCGCATGCATCGGCGGCTGCCAGCCGGCGAGGCGGGGAGGCAAGTGGAAGGGATCGCCGGAGAGGAGGGGGATCACCCACCCGAAGGGCGGCCGGCGTGCCGGCCGGCTCGCAACGGAGCGTAGCGAAGTGAGAGCTGGGGATACCTCTCCGGCGACGACGGCGCAGCCGGCGCTTGTCCCTTCTGCGCGCCAGGGGCGAAGCCCCTTAGCAGCCGGCGCCGGCAGGCGCTTCTATCTGGAGAAGCCACCAGCCCGACGGCTTCGATGAAAGGCTCTGCGGCCACATCTTGGACCCGGCCGCAGGCCAGGAAGGCCCCTTCCCCACCGCCAAAACCAGATCACCAACGCCCACTGGTCCTTCTCCGCGGGATCAGCCTGTGTTGCCGATGCGCGCGTGGACGATGTGCATCATTGCCGCCCCCCGACTTGTGAGCTTCGCTCCAGCAGAAACTTCGTCCAGGACCATCGCCGGCCGAGGCCCTGGACGGTCCGCAGGCCGCGCCGATGCGCCCTCACCTCCATCTCCATCGCGATCGCCGCCAGGTCAGGATGATTACCCTGCAACCACACAACCTCCGGCTCCTTGCTGGCCGGGCACATAAAGCACGCGGACTTCAAGGGTACCGGCAGACCAGCCGCCCGGATCTCGTCCTCGCAGCGCTGGCGGTCCCAGCCCCACTCGACCAGCGGGTATTCGTACCGGTGGCCGGGAGGCCGCTTGCCGACGGCGTTGCTTATCCGCTTCGCGTCTTTGGGACCGGCATTGTAGCCGATCATCTTTGTGATGGTTGGGCCGTGGGCCCATCTCAGGCGGCGGGAATGCCAACCGAAATGCCGGCGGCAGAAGGCCCATTGCGGGTCGACCTTCCACTTCAGCGAACAGCTGTGCCTGCCGTAGGCGAGGCTGGGCAGAACCGATTTCCGCAGGCACTCGCCATGCAGACTGGTGTCGCCGGCACGTGGGCTGTTGCGCTTGACCCGCGTGATTGCGGGCATGCCACGCTGGATCAGCCACCCGTCCATGATGTCGAGATAGGCATAGGTCTGTGGCTTCTCCGAGCCGGTGTCCGCGAACAGGATCAGGTCGACCTGGCGGCCGCATTTGTGGAGCCCGACCAGGAGGGCCGTGCTATCGACGCCGCCGCCGTAGGCGACCACCACCGGTTCACGGCCTACTGGGGCGTCAACGGGGCGCAGAAGGGCGTTCGCGCAAGCTGCCAAGCGCGGCATAATAAACCTCGTGATGGTATGGCGTGCGTCAGGGCGCCCGGCCGGCTGTGCCGACAGCGGGCGGAGAGATCGCGGTCAGATACCCAGATCCTTTGGGCTCAGGGTGCTGCCGAGAGGTGTATCGGTAACCACCAACCGATGTGCTGGTGGCCAGAATCTGGTCAGTGTCGGCACGACCGCATCGCACCGATCGGCATCGTCATGCGGCAACCGCCCGCCGTTGGCGCGGAGCGGAGCCAGCGGCGTTGCTGACAGTGTCGTTGCCTGCCAGCTGGTGTTTCTCCAGCACGCGGATGCCGACTTCGGACAGTTCACAGACCTGCTCGGCAAAGGGGCCCTTAGGCCACCGGGCCCACCGCAGAGCGACGACGCGTCCGACGAGCGACGGGTTCGCAGGGCCCGTGATCAGGAACCGGTGCTGGCCATGCTTCACCTTCCGCACGGCGCCGCCCTGGATCTCCTGGAGGGCTTTCAGTTGCTCCCTTGTGGGCTTCTCGTCGGCGGGGCTCCCGGCGCGCGGGACGAAGTGCTTGTAGAGCCAGCTGTTCCCGAACTCATTGCGGAGCGCTTGCAGGGTGGCGCCCATGGTCGGCGCCGGCCCCTGCCAGAGGCGGGCATTGTACCAGAACGTCATCACCAGCGTGTCCTTCCAGCGCCGGCCATGTTCGTCGGCGAAGGCCTCTATGGCGTCGTGTTCTTCATCGGTCAGGTCGCGATAGCTCATGTTCATTGCTCGTTGCATGAAGGTGCTGAAAGGTCAATGGAGCGGCGGGCCGCCGTTGTGACCGAGCTGCCAGTTGACCGGTCGCAGGTCGGTGCCCGCCTCGATGCAGAGGGGATCGTAGTAGTACGGTCTCCGGCCAAGCTCGCGCTCCTCCAGTTCGGCGACGAACAGCGGGAACCGCTGTAGCAGATGCCGGCGAAGGTTCTGGCGCCGCGTGGCCGCCTTGCGCTCTGCCGACCACCGCCGCGGCTCGAGGTAAATGCACGTCCACCCGTAGTTCCAGCCGGACGCAAGCCTCACCTTCGGCCTGTGCTCTTCCTGGACGGCGCGCTCATAGGCGCGATCCAGCACGGTGCAGGTCCAGACGAGCCGGCCATCGATAGTGTCCGTATCCGCCGGAGGCTGGGTATATGGGTTGAGCCAGCCGACCGTAAGGACGCTCATCAGGGAGGACCGGGACATAGCGGGGTCTCCTAGCCTGGTCAGGCTGCCCGGATCAGGCGATAGCCCTGATCGCGAGCCGCACGGAGCTTCGCCAGGGCGGCGGCGACACCCTGCTGTTCCGTGTCGTCTTCGAACTCGCCCATGAAGTCCATGGCAAAGGTGAGGGCGGCAGCCACCTCGGCTTCTGGGATGTCGCTGACGGCGATGCTGGGCTGGTCGGACATGTGGATACTCCGAGAGAAAGGGGGCGAACGGGAGTTTAGGCCAGTGCCTGGACGGGGCTGCGCCAGCGGCTCCACCAGCTGGCGCCAGCGGTATCGGCCTCTTCGTGCACCAGGTGCAGCGTGGTGCCACCCTGGGCGAGACGCAGCTGGAGGATGCGCCAATAATGCTGTCGGCGGTCGGGCGTGAAGGCACAGCGTATCTCCACCTCGCGATGGTCCCCGCCGGGCGCCAGGGCGAGCTCCAGGGACTGGAGCAATGCCCAGCACCTGGCGGCCGCCAGCGTAGGCGCGCGCTCCGGCAGGTAGGTGGCGGTGCGGGAACCCGCCTTAATCGTCACCAGGAATCCGCAGGCGGCGCGCTGCACATCGATATTTATCTGGATCTTCATGGCGTCACCAGGGCAATGGCTTCGATCCGGAGGCCGTCCGGGGCCCAGCTCGTAGCGGCCGCCGGCAGGGCGGGGAGAAGGGCCGTCACACAGACGGCGATCTGGGCGATAGAGAGCTGCATTCACTCCTCCGGACGGTGGTTGAGAGACGGATCGACGATCTTCGACAGCGTGCGCTGAAGGTCGGTAGGCCCCGTATCGAGTGCGTCAACGCGATCCTGGTACAGGCGCGTCCGCATCTCTATGGACAGGGCGTGGTAGGGCGCGAGGGCTGCCGCCAGCGCATCGATCGACAGCACTTCCCTGCTGCTGGCACCAACCCACAGGTGGACGTGATCCCGCGGGCCGCTGGTGACGATCCCGAAGAAGGTGGACAGAGGACGATCCCAACCGACGGCGATACGGTAGCGTCCCTCTTTCAGTTCATGGCGGCTCATGCGGCGATCCTTTCCTGCACCAGGTGCTGGTAGAATCTGCGGATCCGCGCGGCGACGGCCTGCGGGCCGAGCTTGAGCAGGTCCTCGTTCCAATCCTTCAGCACGGGCCGAGCCCGGATGATGACGAGACCCTCCCGGTCCTGAAGGCGCTCGACCAGACGCTCGAATGCCTTGTCGCCTGCATCGTCGTTGTCCGCCCCGACGAGCAGGATCCTGGTGCCGACGGGAATATCCATCTCGCCCAGGTGCCCGGCCGACGAAGCGGCCCAGACGGCCAGCTCCGGCAAGGGCGTGGCCACAGCAGCGCCGTCCTCCACCGCCTCGGTGGTGAACAGCACCCGGACGTCCCGGCCCTGCAAGCGGCAGGCCGCACCATAGATGTCGCCGAGCGACATCTTCGGATCGGGCATGTCGGCCTTACCACCGTCCTGGCTCAGATAGATCCGGTGGATGCCGGCGAACCGCCCGTGCAGGTCCTGGAAGCGGGCAATGAGCGCCGGCCCCCTGCCCGTGTGCTGGACACCCTTCTCGCCCGGACGGGTCTTTTGCCACCATCCCCACCAGCAGCTGGCGTCGAAAGCCAGGTTGAAGAGGTGCCGGCCAATGCCACGGCGCAGGAGATACCGCGCGCCCAGGGTGTTGCGCAGGTTGCGGGTGCCGCGCCAGATCCTCTGGGCCAAAGCCTGCAGCTCCGCCGTGGACTTGACGGGTCCCTTGGGCTTGGCCCGGAACTCCTCCGGCACCGGCAGGCGCAGGATCTCGCGCAGACGCTGCTTCGTGCGCAACCAATCATGCCCACCGCTGGCAAGATGCACCAGGTTGAGGATATCACCGTGGCAGGTACCGTCGGCATAGTCCCGGAACCGGCCCTTGGCCAGGTTAACCTTCAGGCTGTCGCCGGCATCGCCACCGATGTTGCCGACGCAGAAGCTGCGACCGGCCACACATCCGTTGGGAAACAGATGAGCGCAGACATGCAGGGCGTTTTCACGGGCCTGCGCTGCTAAGTCGGATAATTCAGGATCACTGAATGCCATGATCACCACCCTCATATTCGGCCAGGAGATCGGCTGGATCGACCTGGCGCATATGTCTGTATCTGGTTGGTGCGAGGTCCCGGACATGACGCCCGATCCCTGGGCCTGAGCAGCACTGGAAGTCTGGATGGCGCTGCATGAGCGCCAGGTCGCCATCAATGTGGGTGATTACCCAGCCTCTGCCGGCACGCGGGTCGCGCTCGTTCAAGATGTCGACGACATCACCCACCGCGAGAGGAAACCGAATATCCAGTAGCAACGAAAGCACCATTAACTAGAGAACACCAACACGATTACTATAACAAAACACCAATAAAGAGAGAAGCAATTAAAAACCTCAAGAAAAGTAATATTACCTAGCAACTTGGCATGACAAATTCTCTCATTTTTGGTGAGCCAGAGCATTTATTTGCTGACATTCGAGCGTAGCGAGAAATGGCTATCAATGGGGTGTTTGCTTCATTTTCGGAGCCTGCCGTCGCGTGGATTCTGAAGCGCTGGCGGAGAGGGGGGCGGCAAATGGGAAAGGGAGGGTAGCTCGGTTGCGGCTGGCGCGGGGCCGGAGGACCTGCGACGGACGCGGCCGCGCTGCCTGACCGGCATTTGCTGCCCCCCTCGCCGCCAGCGCATCCACGCGAGCGACGGCAGGCTTCGAAAATGACAACGAACATCTCGTCGGGCGCCAGCCCGACACCGCATCTCAGCACCAGGTGGGCAGCGCCGACGAAGAAACTTGTTTTCACGGCCATAGCCGCGCCCCTCTCCATATGGTATATATATCTACCATACACCTCGCGTTGCTAGATTATGCCACCCCTTCGTAAGCCCCCAACATTGTCTCAGCCACCTGAACCTCACCCGCTGTTTCAGGCTATCGACCTGTCGCAGAAAACGAGAATTCGGAATATTCAACTTCATGGCCGGCGAACTTCGTTGCGCCTTGAGCCAGCGTTCTGGGATACCATTGAGCTAATCGCGGAAACGGAGAAACGGTCACTCACCGAGGTGCTGAACGTGCTGGACGTCAAGCGGGGTGCGGCCTCCCTGACAGGAGCGATCCGGATTTTCTGCGTGAACTATTTCCTCCTCCAGGCCCCATCCCTCCCCGTCACGACGGGTGAGCTGGTGGAGATGGGGCAGAACCAGGCGGCCGCCAGCGAATAACGCGCGTCCCGCAGGCTGATGGGCACTGGCCGGCACTGCGGCCGGGAGCAGCCCCCGTCCGAACCCTACGCGATAGCCCGAGACCCGCCTGCGGGGCTCGGCAGTTCTTAGGGTCTGGCGCGGCCCATAGGCCGCGGTGGACCCTTAGAACTGGTACCGTTCGGACAACCGGCGGCTCCGAAGGAGACGCCGGTTGCCCCGCCTTGGCGGGGCGGCCCCCCCATACTCCTTG
Organism: alpha proteobacterium AAP38; assembly: GCA_001296005.1. Lineage (GTDB taxonomy): Bacteria > Pseudomonadota > Alphaproteobacteria > Azospirillales > Azospirillaceae > Niveispirillum. The sequence goes on from LJHR01000025.1 coordinate 44,813, forward strand.
TTGCCTTCTGTGTTTCAGGCCCTGCCCTATCCGACTATTCCGGCAAAGGGTCCAGAAGATCGGGGCTGTTGTTCTTCACGGACCCGACTTTCACATCGACCTTCCAGACCTGCATCAGTTCGGCCGGCAAGGTCTTCAACACGCTGTCCGGCATCGCGTTCGGAATCTCGCCCAGCCAGGTGGACCAGGCACTTTCAGGCAGTATCATCGGCATCCGATCATGAACATCCTGGACCAGTTCATTCGGCTTGCCGGTGATGACAGTGAACGACCGCAGAACCTCGTTTCCTGCGAGCTTCTTCCACTCCCACAGGCCCGCCACGGCGAATGGCTCCCGACCCCGTAGGGCAAAGGCGTAGGGCTGTTTGACGTTCCCCAGCTTCTTCCACTCGTAGAAGGCGTTCATCGGTACCAAACACCGCTGGCCACGCTGGAACGGGTTCCGGAACATCGGCTTCTCTAGCAGCGTCTCCGCCCTGGCGTTGGTTGGCTGGGGCCCACGGTTGGCAGGATCGGCCCATGAAGGCACCAGACCCCATTGCAGCAGATCCAGGTGCCGCGTGCCGTCCTTGGGATGCAGACGGACCACCGGCAGGGCCTGGGTGGGCGCGGCGTTGTAATTCGGATCGAAATTGACCAGCGGGTTTGATGTCCCGAACAGGGACCGCAGATCGATGGGTGCAGCGGTGATCGCGTATCGTCCGCACATGCTGTTCTCGTACTGGCTCCAGAGGCTTTCACCGGTCAACCATTCTTGCACCAGATTGGCGGCACCAATTCCGTGGACAAGGTCCATGCTCTGCGCCTGATGAACATGGGTAATGGCCGCCTAGTCACCGCCCATCCGCCGCAGAACGCCGTCCAGCAATCGTTCGGCGGCGACCGCCTGCCAGAACAGACGCTCCACCTTATCCTCCAGGGTGCGGATCTCTCGCTCTCCGCCGGCCCCTTCCTTTCCTTCCGCCAGGTCCATGAACGTCCCACTGGCAAATGCGGCGTGGTCATGTCGCGGAGCCGTCACCATACGATGTTCTGTTTTTGTTCTCAACCCCACCAAAAGAGCGCAACAACCGCCACCCGCCCAGAAGGAGCAGGTGGCGGCCTGAAAGAGGGGGCTCACCGCCCCCAGCTGGCCTCCAGCGCTGAGACAACCGCGTCCAGATCCGGATCGCTCTGACGGGGCGGGAGGGCAGCCTGCCGGCGGAAGGCCTCGTCGCTGTCGCCGTCGATCAGGATGGTGTCGTTGTCGAAATGGCTCATGGTCTGCTCCATCTGCTGAAGTGGTAGATGGGCAGGCCGCTGGGCGGGGGAAGCGGACGGGTCAATGACGCCGAAGGCGCCGCGCAGCGGGGCGTGGGGGAGCCGATTTTGTCGCTTGCGGCAAAATTGGGGGCACCGCGCATCATTGAGGCGGCCGCTTCCCTCGCTCACACTCAGCCCCTCTGCCGCGCAAGCTTTTGCACCGACGTCAACGCTGCGTGCCCCGGCTGGGCCGCACTGCGCGTCCAGGATCTGCACGAGGACTAGACCAGCGCCGGCGGGGTGAGGCGCACGGGGCCGACCTGACGGCCGACCCCGCGCACCGCGTCAGTCGCGCGACCAGATGAGGCACAGGACGTCCTCGTCATCCTGCCCGGGCTGGCGGCCCATGTTGCCATACAGCGTTTGGGGCAGTTCGGGGGCGTCCAGCTTGAAGGACAGGTAGGGGGTGCCGTTGGTCCGGGACGTCTTGCGCCAGACCGCGCCGGCCTCGAAACCGGTGGAGGCGAAGATGCGGAAGTGGGGGCCATTGGGGCCGGGATTGTCCAGGGGAACGATGTCGATCTCCGCCCGGACGGTGAGGGTCTTGAGGTTGCCGCGATAGCTGCCGTCTTCATTCTTGCGAACGGTGCCGATGATCGTGGACATGGGTGCTTCTCCTGGGTTCTGGCGACACCAGCGTCGCCGCGTGCCCCGACGTCATGCGGCAGGATGGCGGATGACCATTGCGTCGTAGCGGGCCGGGCTTGCGCCCCCGCGTGGCTGCAAGCCATGCGAAGGGGTGCGGGCAGGGCCTGGCGTCCGGCGCGATGGTTGTCCGACAGAAAGGCGCATAGTCGAAAAGGGCCACGGCGGCGTCGGTGTCGCTCGACCCTGGCATGCTCAACCAGGACTGCGAATTGGCCCGGTCACCCGGATGACGACCGCGCCTACCAGCACCGCTGATACTACCACCCGGCGGATCCGCGTCGGCCACCAGCACCCTACCGGCTCTGGCCCCTTGCCTCTACACGCCCGCTGGGCGGGGCCAGTGCCGTTGGCCAACCACCGACAATCGACCGCCGACCACCGACCACCGTCGCGCTCGTCAAGAGGATCACCGGCCACGGCAGGAGCTTCTGGCCACCAGAACCGGCCCGGCGGGGCTGCAAGGTCAATCTTCCAGGCGGGCTCGTCAACCGACCCGATGCACGGGCTTACCAAGCTGCTGCCCCTTGTTGCACGGCATCGCCCGGCAGCGTAGAAAAGGGCATACTTAAGTCCTGGGGGAATCATGCGGCATTTTCTCGTCTCACTGGTCACCGCGGCGACCGTCATTGGGTCGGTGCCGGCATTGGCCGCACCGGATCCAGCGCTGGTGGAACGCGAGCTGCTGAAGGAAGCGTGCGAGACCAAGGAGAAGACCACCCCGACGGCCGGCGCCAAGGCCGACCTCTACGATTATCGGTTGACCGTCTCCCTCTCCAGTGCGATCCACTTGATGATGCAGGACACGGCTTTCGACGGGCCGTCCTGGCGGAAGACACTGGACTGCGAGGGCAACCGCGCCTTGGCCGCGCGCATCACCGGCGGCAAGGTCGAACTGCGGTTCCAGGCCCTGGTGCCGTATCCCGATCCAGCAAAGAAGGATCCGCGATATGTCGCCTTCACCGACAGCTTTGCCCTGACGGACCTGAAGAAGGGCGCTATCACGCGCAAGAAAGGCGGGATCACCTACAGCTTCGCGCTGAAGACCTGATTGTCGAACGTTCGACAACGACATCTCTTAGAGCCCTATCGAAAATTATTCTGTTTATTAACAGTGCATTACCTTGATATCCTTTCCCCTCTAGGCTTCAGGGCCCTTCCCAGAATCAACCAAGCGTCCAGGATGTGAACTGATACTATCCGCACTATGCCTGTGCTATGCTACGCCGACATCCAAGACCGCGATGGAACACCCCTAGCGCTGACCAGGTTCAGCAAGTCTTTTGAAAGCATCTGGCGTAGACCCATTCAGGTTTTCGCTTGCAGTTCCAGGGCAATAGGTCTGCGATGGCCTTGCTGGATGGTCTTGGATGCGGGAGAGGGCGCCGGCGAGCCCGGCTTGGGGATCGACATCGTTGAGCTTTGCGGTCTCGATCAGGGTAAGCGCTTCGCAAGACAGTGAGGCATTTCCATTTATTGGAGAAAAAGACCATAAAATAAATAAAATATAAATATCTGAATTATCACACTATAATGATAAATAAAATGCCGCAAATACCAATAATATAGCCAACCACCCCGGCGCATATCGAAACAACATCACATGCATTCTCCTATTTGATTTGTCTATATTTTCAATTACAGCCAAACGTTTCTCAAGTCCGAAAATCAGTGCCTTTTGCTCAACATGAGTATGCTCCAAATCACTGATCTGACTGGCACATTTATTCAATCCAGCCTCTGCCTCCTCCGCTCGATCAATCAGTGCGCGATTGCGGCGATCTATCTCATCCAGCCGATCCATCGCGGCCCGTGACTGTTGCTCCAACTCGGCATTGCGTTCAGCATAAGTGGTTTGGCGCTGCGCAAGGTGATCCAACTGATCAGCAAGAGCTTGCATATGATTGTTGAGCGCCTTTAATTGCCCGATTACCTGTTGTCGGCCCTCATCCAGAGTTACCAATTGTGTGCTAACCAGATCATCATGGCTCTGCTTTTCCTCACGCCACGCTTCGTGGTCAATTAGGCGCAACTCGTGGCTGTCCACCATATCCTGCTGCTGAATCTGGTCGAACACCTGCTGCTGCAGTTGGGCAAGGAAATTCCTGACGACCGCCTTCTGGTTGTCATCAAGGGTACGAGTGTCTGCCGCAACCATCGCGATCTTATTGACTAATGCCTCATTGAAGCCCTGGAGAACACGATTCTTCTGGGTCATCACCTTCAGGATCAATCGAACCACCTTCAAGATGACTCCCTGACTTGCCCCCAAGCCTTTCACCATGATGGCAAGTTCTTTGTCGGTGCCGCCCGACAACCCCGCTGTCATTTGGCTCCACCAACTCCGGTTATCCAGCGCATCCGCCAGTGATTCGGCTTCCGCGTATACGTCTGAACTCGTCCTTGCCGCCTGTTCTATAGCCCGCACAGCCTCTTCCAGTTCATCTGCGAAGTCCCGAATTTGCTTCTGGTCCACAGCGGTCAGAATCCCGTTCGCGCGCGGCAATAGAACCGGAAGGCCAGCGGGTTTGGCATGCATGCTCATGAGTATCTTCTCGAATTAGGGGCGGGCAATGAGCAGGGTAGCGGGGTCTATCGGCTGAATTGGCTCATGGGCCGACAACGTACGAGTATAGGCTTGCATCTGGATCATAATCTTCCGTTCCGAGCCAACGTATTCGCCTAGGTCGCCAATCATCGCCAGTTCATTTTCAGCCAGGACGATGAGTTGCTCGCACGCGGCGCGCTCAGCCTGGAGCGCATCGACGAAACCGAGCTTGAATGCGATGACCGCGTCGATGATCCGTGTAACGAAGCCCTGCAGGGCATGGGTGGAAATACCAAATCCCACCGCAGTGACGGCAGCAGAGATGTAGGGCGCAAACGGGGCCAACGCACCGCCCGTCTGGGCCGTCAGCCACTTTTCCACGATCAGGTCCAGCGAGTCCCAGACCACCAGCGAGCCGCTGATGATCACGGTTTCACTGATTTTGCGCACGAGTTCCTCGCGGGACATCGTCTGCGCGCCTTTGTAGAGCTGCCAGCTATTGTTGGCGAGGTCGAAGATGTTGCGGGCCAGATTGTATATCTGGCCAATGGTCTTGGACAACGCGTTGACGATGAACTCCACGATGCCCCGCAGCAACCGTAGCGGGTTCTCCACCACATTGCGCAGTACCGCGAGAATCTTGGTGAGCATGCGGTCAATACGAACCCTGATCTTCGCGGAGCCGCCACCCAGCACGTCCACCAACTCGTCCTTGATCGCCTTGATCGCAGTCGTGGTCAGTTGTTCGAAGATATCATAGCCGACGTTCTTGAAGGCCTCACCAGCGGCTCCCGACACGAGCTTCACCGTCGTGCCCGAGGAGTCCTTCATCTTCTTGGCCTCCTGGTTGCTTCGTGTGCCCTGTTCCGTCGCCAACTCCTGCCTGGCATTTATAAGCGTGCCGGAATTCTCCCTGATCAGGTGGGCTTCTATTGCCGCAGCCGTTTCTGTGGATTCCGTGACGATAAATTTTACGGTGCAGCCTTCCTTCATCACATCGGCCAGCTTATAGGGCGCTGTCCCTTCCTTTTGGCCCTGCTTGTAACTGTTGAAGTGGCCGGCGTTCCACCGTGCCTGCATATTTCCGCTGTCCCCTACATAGACAGGTTCGTTGTTACGGTCGTAAACGACATAGACACCTGGAAGATTGGGCATCTTCTGCTTGAAATCATCCGGGCGTTTGCCGCCCTCTATCCTGAACTCGCCGTCGAATTTCATTGTTTTCAGCGATGAGATACCGTGCGTAAAGCTCTTCTGGATCATCTCCTTCCAGGCTTGGCCACGATTCGCGACATCCATTGCCGACTGGGCCGAGGCGGCCTTCAGTGCTTCCTTCGCCTCGGCGCCGACATCCGTTTGTTTGGCGTTCGGCTTGGCATTGCGCTTGTTCCGGTAACCCGCTACCAGCTTCCGGGTCATGTTTTCGATGGCGCGATCTACAATCAGGTTAGCCATGGGCGGCAGAGTCGCCAAGACTGCTTCTTGAGCGTTATTAAGCGTTTTTCCGCTGGAGCAACTTCTGGGTTCTTGAACCTCGATCATCACGCGTTCTCTCCTTGTTCAAATTCTCAAGAGTGGCGGCGCGAGCCCTGTCTCGCCATTCTGCTCGTCCATCTTCGCTCGAACTTCATCTGTTGCTAGACAGCAGAGGCCATCCTATGATTTCCGCGATGCCGCCGAAGCTCATGACCCAGGCGCCGAGTTCTTTCTCGCTGGTCGTCGTCATGGTGATTTCAAGGCTGCCGTCCGGGAGATCCTTCGTCTCCTGGTCATCGCTCCAGACACGGTCGCGCACGTAGTCGGCGGCTGTCGCTCCAAACCTGACTGTGACCCGCCTCGGCTCATGCCAGGCGAGGCCGAAGGGCTTGGTCCCACCGTCGGCAGCGTCGAAGGCAAAGTACTCTCCCGTCGGGATGACGCCGTCGATCCTGTGCAGTGAGAACGTCGTCGGTCGGCCCGGCAACAGGGACCCCTCATCAAGCTGGTGTCCCTGGACATAGAGCGTCCCCGACATCGCCAGAATCTTCCCCGGTGCGTACCGGTAGACGCGGGATGCACTCACACCGGACCGGCGATACGAGACCTTGCATACCTGCCGACGGCCGATTGCCTCCCTGAGTATCGTGACCGTTGCCATGTGGGGCGTGTAGTCGATGTACCCCTTAGAACGGAAGCCGATCGGCATCCCTAGCTTCTGGGGGCTTCCTTCCCCGAGTTGGACGGCGAGCGACGTCAGCGTCCGGTCGATGCGCCCGACGACGTCCTCAGGAAGATGGGGAGCAGCGAGATCGCGGCACGTTGCAAGGAAGCGCAGTTCTTCAAACGAAAAGCCCAACGCCTTTTCCTCTGATCGTGTCCTGAAGCGGAAGTACCGGCGCCGACCCTCCATGCCTTTCTCGATATATGCGTCCTTCCCAACATGCCCCTCGATAACGCTGACCATCCGGTTGATTGCCTGGGGCGAACGTCCCAACCGGACGGCCAGGTCAGCCAAGTAGTGCCGCCGGCCCTGGAGGGTCAGAATTTGGTACAGCACAAGCAACCTGTCGCCAGGGAGCGTATCGTTGGCCTTTGGCGGCATTTCGTCCAGGTCGTTATGGCATTCAGATATGGAGGCCCTAGTAATTCATAGGGCACAATCCGGGGTGGTGCAAGCGGCTCATGAGACGCCGAAGCGGGTTACTATTCCGGGCGGCGACTGCCGTCGGCGTCCAGCACAACATGGTCGCTTACAAAACGTCCAAAGCCGTAGAGCGCGAAGCTCGCGATGCATACCCAGCCGACAATCCTTGCCATATCTATCTCCTTCTGCTCGTCACTCCGAACATGCTGTACTGCGATGCCCCCAGATTCCGGGAGGTGTAGACAGATGTTCCAACTTTTCAGCAGGCGATGGGTAAGGTGCCACCCCGCACTCAACCCCAGAGCTGACCGTATTCAGATTGAACCTGTCGCCGACAGAAAGTATAACGCGCCCAGCCAGCATCGCCTCCGATGCAAGGGATTGGTTCGGCATATCCATCGAGCCCCGGCAAGATGCGTGCCACAAAGCGGAGGTTTTGCGGCCCGAGGCAACTCAATGCACGTGCGCTTGCGGTTCGAGTATGCGGACGTCGTCAACGTAAAGCCCCCGGGGAAAGCCCTCCGACTACCCGCCCAAGCGTATCTCGATAGACGATCAGCTTCAGATCCAGCGTGGACTTCAGGTCACTCGGAGGACGGCCAGTGGCACATATACCCTGAGTGTGAATTAATGGGCTGCTCTCGACGTCGTATCAATTCTTGTACATCCGCCGTATATCAGCCGCCCTCGGCCGCTTGTCAGCATCAATCCTCGTAACGACATATATCGGCAGTATCCCAGACAGCACCAGACGGCCGACGAGGCTCAACCGGCTTCTTGTTCGTCGAACCGGGCGGGCGGCCACGGCGGCGCGGTAGTTCTTCTGCAGCGTCGGGGATTGAAGACAGGGCCGCCTCCGCCAAGACAGGTTCTGGTTCCCGGACAGGCTGCGACACTGGCCCAGTCACCTTGGCCTCACCGTGTGCAGGGACAATGTCAGCCCTTACGTCCATTTCAAGGGCTCTCAGCAGCCCCGAGACCGTATCCGCTACCTCCGGCGGCGCGCCGCGCCAAGCCCGCAGCAGATCCAGCTCGCGACGGGACAGGATGCAGGACAGGTCCGCGGTGCCTCGCCCCGGAAGAGGACGCTGTACTTCAGCTTCGAAGCCATCGAAAAAGAACATCATGGGCACGTCGAGGATGTCTGCCAGCCGATAGAGTTTGCCGACAGAAACCCGATTGGAGCCACCCTCATACTTCTGGACCTGCTGGAAGGTAATACCCAGAGCTTTGGCCAGGTCAGATTGGCTCATGCCGAGCAAGGCGCGGCGCAAACGGATACGGCTAGCAACGTGGTTCTCCACCAGCGCCTCAGCGGCGTTCGCGGCATCGTTCTTCGAGCGACGGGGCATTGTAAATCCTGGGATGCTTGAGCGGCTGGTCGAAATCTACATTCCTTGGCAGCGGGGGCGCTATAGGGTGTTCCGTGGGCCGAGTAGTGAAATGGCCGACAAGGGGGCCGGAAGCGGAAGGGCCGGTTTTCGGTGACGGGAGAACCCAAAACAGCCGTTCGCTTCGAACTCGCCCCTGATGGTAGCTTGGGCATCTTGACGTCTGAACTAGCATGACAGGTGCATCGTCGTGGATTTTTTCAAGTATATGGATTATTGCTGCAACGGAAGGGCATTGGATTGCGCCACGCATCCGTGATGGAGATGTTTCGAGGGTGAGCAAGTCGGCAAGCAATTTAACATTGACAGCTTTGCCCACGCCTTCACCCTGGCCTGGGGCTAACGCTCGCTTGCTCGGCGTCGGCGCCGGATTGCCCGTGTCGAAGTTGGATCGATTAGCGGCCTTCGACGACAAAGAATTTGAGCGTCTCGTGCTTGAGTGGGGCAATGACTACCTCAAAACCAAAATGCCGGGTGTATTCGAAGTACAACTCCGAGGCGGTGCGGGAGACAAGGGCCGTGATGTCGTGGTCTGGTTCGATCCTCCTGGCTCGCCAGGGCGCCGGTGGCATCTATATCAATGCAAGCACTACGCCGCCGCGCTCGGCACGGGGACGGCCTTCGAAGAGATTGGCAAGGTCCTGCACTACACCCATATTGGGAACTACACGTCCCCGGAAGAATACTGGTTTGTCACTCATAAGGGCGTGACCTCACCGCTTCAGGACCTGCTCGACGATCCCTCCGCGATGCGGGCCGAAATCTTGAAAAACTGGGCCACCCACTGCCGGACCAAAATCACGTCGACGACAGCCATCGAGCTGACGCCGGACCTGAGAGCCCATATCGAGTCTTTTGAATTTGGCATCTTTCGAGCCAAGCAGCCGCTCGACTTGATTACCGAGCACGAGAAGACCCGCTATCACCTCATGGTTTTCGGTGCCCCTTTGATTCTTCGACCGCCGCCGAAGGCTCCACCGTCCACCGTCGCCCCCCAGGAAGCTGGCTATGTCGCTCAAATGCTGAGTGCCATCGGCCACAAGCTCGGTGTGAAAGTGACAGGCACGGCGGCGTTCGCGCACCTGCCCAATCTCATGCGCCTATTTGATCGCTCACGCCTCACGTTCTATTCTGCTGAGGGCCTAAGGGAACTTGCCCGTGACCAAATGGCTGACATGGCATACTTCGACACGCTGCTAGATGAGTTCTGCGATGGCCTCTATCATCATTACAGTGATCCTGAGCGCCTTGGTCTTGATCGCATCATCGACACGGTCAAAGCGTCTCAGGCACTACAGTTGAGCGCTCACGTCCTGACGCCGCATGTCGTGCCCAATGATCGGGAAGGCATGTGTCATCAGATGGCAAATGACAAACGTGTCGATTGGTGCGCGCCATGATCGACCGCCCCTCCTACCCTCGGCCTTTCAACACACCGCTTGAATGCGGCCTGCGTATCCTTTTTATTTTGGATGCACAGCGTGATCGGCCCGCCGACTTGCAGCGCCTCGTTTCATACGACTATCTCCTTGTTCATTCAGGCGACGTGCCGGGAGGACCATCCAGCCTCCATCCGGCCGTGCCTTTTCGTGGAAGCGAATTATTGGTCAAACGCGACCTGGTCAATGCAGGCCTTAACCAGATGCACTCGCGAGAACTTCTAAAAAAATCGTTCGATACCTCTGGCATACTCTATTATTCAACGCAGCTTACAAGCGCTTTTCTGGCCCTGCTGCACACAGCTTACGCTGAGGCATTACGCGAACGCGCCGAATGGGTTGTCAGCAACTTCGGGAACTTCGCGGATTCTGACCTCAACGCTTTTATGTCGCAGAACATTGGGCGTTGGGGTGGAGAATTCGACCGTCTCATTGCGCTTAGGGAGCTCGAGTTCTAACATGCTTCAGGTCCGCAAAATCCTGCTGCGCGGCAAGGGCGTTCTCGATGCCGAGATCGACTTCACGACTGGAGGCAATATCGTCGCTGGTGATTCAGATACCGGCAAGAGCTATCTATTACGCTGCCTAGACTACATCTTTGGCGCTGATGAGATGGCGAAGCGCATTCCGGAAGCCGAACCCTATTCCACACTGTTCGTGCAATTCGAGAACAGTTCTGGTGAAATCCTCACAATCGAGCGCCATCTGTCGGGCGGGGACTTGGCAGCCCACTACTGCTTGATCGAGGACATCAAGCAAAGGGGCAAGGTTCTTAGCGCGAAGCGGTCAGGCAAAAGTCGGGCATTTGACGTCACCGAGGCGCTCCTCGCCTTCGCCGGCATATCGGAAGCCGTGTTGCGCAAGAACGATCGGGGCACTGTTCAGCGCCTCACGCTGCGGCTCCTCATGCCGACCGTGCTGGTCGATGAGATCAGTATTATCGACGAGGTCTCGCCTGTTCTCGGTAAGGCAGGCTTTGACGAAACTGCTCGCAAACGCATGTTCGCCTACATGCTCACCGGTAAGGATGACGACGGCATAATTGAGGCAGATAAGGCGGAGATCGCCAGAGCGCGTCTAACGGCCCAGATCGGTATCATAGGCAATCTGCTGGAGCCGATAGAAAAACGTTTGAGCCAGCAGCCGGCATCCGACGAGGACACTATTGATAAGGTCGACACGGCAATCGCCCGTTTGTCTGCTTCGTTGGCTGAAATCTCTGGAGAACGTGCTGAACTACAAGCAGAACGGCTGAAGGCGACACAAACGCTCCAGCGCGCGCAGTCGCAGACCGTTGCCTCTGATGAGCTGCTTACGCGCTACCGTTTGCTCGACGCTCGATATGGCTCCGACCTCAATAGGCTCGATTTCGTGAGCGAGGGAGCTCACTTCTTCGAAGGCCTGCAAGCGGTCGCCTGTCCGTTGTGCGAACAGCCGATGACCGACGAGCATGCTCATGCGGCGCTGTCGATCTTGGGTGTCATGGAGTCGGCTCGCGCCGAGGCCGCCAAGATACTGGGGCAGAAGAAGGACCTCGCTGCCGCCATCCAGACCTTGGAAGCCATCAAAGCGAAGCACGAGAAAGAGGGTGCCTCGGCGAGCGCCACGCTTGAGCGGACAGACAGAAGGATCGCAGAGGTTATAGCACCAGCCATGAGGTTTACTACCAAACGTTTAGAAACGTTAGTAGCGCGTCGCATAGAATTGGAGGGACGTCGCGCAGATGAGGAGCAGGCGCAGACGTTGCGAACGTTGCGATCGGATCTTGAGGGGGCCGGCGGCAGCAAAACCCCGAAACGCGAATGGGAGTCACTTCCGTCCATCGCGCTTCGCGATCTGTGCATGCAGATCGAGGCAGTCCTCAAGGAATGGGAATGGAAAGGTGAAGGCCGCGTCGAGTTCGACAAGGATGCCTTCGATATTGTGGTCGACGGTCAGGCTCGCCAGTCCCATGGTAAGGGGGTGCGTGCCGTTCTTCATTCTGCCTTCGTCATTGGTTTGCTGCGGTATTGCAAGAAGGACGGCCGACCTCACCTGGGCATGGTCATGATTGACTCTCCGTTGACCAGCTATAAGAAGAACATCCCGGGTAGGGCTGCCAATACCTCTAAGGATGGGCCGGTACACGAGGGCATCGAGGCGGCATTCTGGAAATCTCTGACTTCGGTTGATCCAGCTTTGCAGATCATTATCGTCGAGAACAAGGAACCACCGAAAGCGGTCGCGGATGCGGTGAAATATCACTGGTTTGCTGGAGAGTTTGCCCAGCTTGGCGACCGCAGGGCATTTATCCCCGACCGGTAACGAGCCTGCTGAATTTTGCAACAAGAAATTTTGCATTGAAGACTGAAATCGCAGCCATATGGGATTTTGAGCTCAATAAATCTGGTTCTGCTTTTCTCTTTGCTGATTTCCGCCACCGAGAATGTCCGCTGTTAAGCTTCGCATGGTCCGGTTTGAATGTCGGGCAAGGAGCGCTTACCGGAAGTCCCTCGACGCAACCCGCAGCTGACCACCAAGTTGCCCACCCGCCTCCGGCACCTTCTCCAGTTCCTCCGTGATATCCGTCACTTTTTGCACGATCAGGTGGACCACCTCACCTTCCCTCTGCACCCTGCCCTTCGCAGCCATCAACTGCGCTCCCAGGATCTCCCGCCGGTACTTCTCAAACCGGTCCTTCCATACGATCAGGTTCGCAGCGCCGGTCCCGTCCTCCACCGTGATGAACAAAACCCCGCTGGCCGTGCCCGGCTGCTGCCTCACCAGCACCAGCCCGGCGATCTCAACCCATTTGCCATCGGCTGATTCCATTGCCTCCCGACAGGTCACCATCCCCCGGTGCCCCAGTTCCGCCCTGAGGAACCCCACCGGGTGGCCCTTCAGCGACAGTCCCGTTCGGACATAATCCTCCATCACCTCGCGACCGGCCGCCATCGGCCTCAACCCAACCTCCGGCTCAACCATCTCCGGCACCGCCTGGCTTTCCCGTGCTGCTGCCGCCGCAAAGAGAGGCAGCGGATCGTCCCTGAGCCCCTTGATCGCCCACAGCGCCTCGCGTCGGGCAAGCCCCAGCCCCGGCCGGAATGCATCCGCCTCGGCCAGCCTCACCAACTCAGCCTGCGGCACACCCGCCCGCCGCCACAGATCGTCGACCGACACATAATTCCGGTCTGCCCGGGCCAATACGATCGACGCTGCATGGGCGTTCGCCAGACCCTTGACCATCCGCATGCCGAGCCTGACCGCCAGCCGCATCTCGTCGCCGGTTTCCTCCAGCGTGCAGTCCCACCGGGAAGCGTTGATGCAGACCGGCCTGACCTCAACGCCATGTTCCTCCGCATCCCGCACGATCTGGGCCGGGGCGTAGAAACCCATGGGCTGGCTGTTCAGCAGCGAGGCGCAGAACACATCGGGGTGCCAGCATTTCAGCCAGGCGCTGGCATAGGCGATCAGCGCGAAGCTGGCGGCATGGCTCTCCGGGAAGCCGTAGCTGCCGAAGCCCTCCAGCTGCCTGAAGGTCTGCTCCGCGAATTCCGGGGCGTAGCCGTTGGCCACCATGCCCTCGATCAGCTTGTCGCGGAACTTCGACACTCCGCCCGTCATCTTGAAGGTGGCCATGGACTTGCGCAGCATGTCCGCCTCGCCAGGGGAGAAGCCCGCGCATTCGATGGCCACCCGCATGGCCTGCTCCTGGAAGAGCGGCACGCCCAGGGTCTTGCCCAACACCTTCTCCAGCTCCGGTGTCGGGTACTCCACCGGCTCCAACCCCTCCCGCCGACGCAGATAGGGGTGGACCATGTCGCCCTGGATCGGTCCGGGCCGGACGATGGCCACCTCGATGACCAGATCGTAGAAGGTGCGCGGCTTCAGGCGGGGCAGCATGGACATCTGCGCTCGGCTTTCGATCTGGAAGGTGCCGAGCGTGTCGGCCTTGCGGATCATGGCGTAGGTTCTCGGGTCCTCTGCCGGGATGGTCGCCAGGTCCAGCCGGATGCCCTTGTGGTCGGCCAGCAGGTCCAGCCCCTTGCGCATGCAACTCAGCATGCCGAGCGCCAGTAGATCGACCTTCATGAACTTCAGCGCATCGATGTCATCCTTGTCCCATTCGATTACCTGCCGATCCTTCATGGCCGCCGGTTCGATCGGCACCAGATCGTCCAGCCGGTCGTGCGTCAGCACGAAGCCACCGGGATGCTGCGACAGATGCCGGGGAAAGCCCGTGAGCTGCCGGGCGAGGTCCAACGACAGGCGCAGTCGCCGGTCGGTCAGGTCAAGGCCAAGCCCCTTCAGGCGCTCGTCGTCCAGCCCCTCCTCCGACCAGCCCCAGACCTGGCCCGATAGCATGCGGACAAGGTCCTCGGGCAGGCCCAGGGCCTTGCCCACGTCCCGCAAGGCACCCTTCGTCCTGTACCGGATGACGGTGGAGCACAGCGCAGCCCGGTCGCGGCCATAGGTGTCGAAGACCCACTGCATGACGGTCTCGCGCCGTTCATGCTCGAAGTCGACGTCAATGTCCGGCGGTTCCCGCCGCTCCTCGCTGACGAACCGCTCGAAGAGCAGATCGTTGCGGGCGGGATCGATGCTGGTAATGCCCAGCACGTAGCAGACGGCGGAGTTCGCCGCCGACCCGCGCCCTTGGCAGAGGATGCCCTGGGAGCGCGCGTAGCGGACGATGCTGTTCACCGTCAGGAAATAGGGGGCGTAGTCCAGCTTCTCGATCAGCGCCAGTTCATGGCGCAGGGTGGCCGCCACCTCCTCGGGCAGCCCTTCGGGATACCGGTCCCCTGCCCCCTCCCAGGTCAGCGCCTCCAGCGTCTGCTGCGGCGTCAGCCGGGGATCGTCCCGCTCCTCCGGATACTGGTAGGTCAGCTCGCCCAGGCTGAATCGGCACTGCTCGATGATCTCCAGGCTTCGGGCCAGCGCCTCGGGATACCGGCCGAACAGCCGGTGCATCTCCTCGGGCGGCTTAAGGTACCGGTCGGCATGGCGTTCACGTTGCGCCCCCAATTGGTCGATCACGCTGTTGCGCCGGATGCAGGAGAGAACGTCCTGGAGAATGCGCCGACCGGGATCGTGGAACAGCACGTCGTTGGTCACGACGGTGGGCACGCGCATGCGGGCGGCCAGGTTCGACAACTCGTGAAGGCGCAGCTGGTCGTTCGGGCGGCGGCGCAGCGTCAGGGCCAGATAGGCCCGGTCACCGAAGGTCTCCCGCAGCCGCCTGAGACGGCGACCGCACTCCTCGTCCGCCTGGTCGGGCACCAGGACCGCCAGCAGCCCCTCCGCATGGGCGGCGACATCCGCCCAGTCCAGGCGGCATTTGCCTTTGCCCCCGCGGGCCTTGCCCAGCGAGAGGAGGCGGCACAGCCGGGAATAGGCGGGCCGGTCGGTGGGATAGACCAGCAGGGCGGTGCCATCGGCCAGATCCAGGTGGCACCCCACGACGAGGCGCACGCCGGTCGATTTGGATGCTTCCCAGGCCCGGACCATGCCGGCCAAGGAGTTGCGGTCAACGACGGCCAGGGCCTCGATGCCCAGGTGGGCGGCCGTAACGAACAACTCCTCGGCAGACGATGCGCCCCTCAAGAAGGAGAACTGCGTGGTGACCTGAAGCTCGGCATAGCGCGGCCCTGGGTTCATCCGAAGATCCCATGCAGGAACCAGCGGTGAGAGCCCGTGGCCGGGTCCTCGCCATCCCCGGCCCGGTAGACCCAGTAGCGTTCGCCGGCATCGTCCTCCACCCGGAAATAGTCGCGGACGGCCTCCAGCTCGGCGTCGCGCCGCCACCATTCCCCGAAGACCCGCTCCGGCCCGTCGGCCCGTCGCACCCGGCGGCGGACGCCCCGCCAGGTAAAGGAGGCTGGCGGGTGGTCGGGCAGTAGCGCGACGGTCTCGATGGGCTCGGGCCGCGCCAGCAGCCGGGCCGGCCGGGGCCAATGGTCGGGCCAGCCCGTCCCTGTGTCAGGTGCCATGGCAGGGATGCGCTGCACGGACCTTTCGGGTACGTCGCTGGCGACGGCGGCGATCCGGTAGACCGCCCGCCCGCCAATGCGGTTGGCCAACGTATCGACGAGACCGGACACGTCCGGCCGGGCCACCTCGACCAGGGAACTGACAGCCTGCTTCATCTCCAGCGGTTCGGCGATGGCGGCCACCAGGACCATGGCCTCGATCCCGAAGCCGGGATCGATGGTCTCGATCTTATCGCAGAGCAGCCGGGTCAGGCGCCAGACGTCCCGCGTGGGTAGAGCCATGCCAACGCGCACGGCCTGGAGGCGGCTATCGACGCGGTGGACCAGCAGGTCCAGCCGACGGGCACCCAGGCCGCGTTCCTCCAGCGCCAAGCACAGGTCGGCGACCAGCTTGCCGATGTAGCGCGCGATGGTCTCGGCCGCCGCGATCGGTTCCGCGAACGCGCGGCGGGCTTCGACTTGGTCGGCGGGCCGGACGGGGTCGAAGGGTTCGGACGCCTCCCCCAGCGCCTGGTCGATCCGGCGGGCCAGTTGTGGCCCGAAGCGCAGGGCCAGCGGGGCGCGCGGCTGGCGCTGCAGGTCGCCCACGGTCCTGAAACCCAATGTGCGGAGATCGCCGGCCATTGCCGGCGGCAGGCGAAGGGCCTCCAGCGGCAGGGGTGACAGCAACGACAGGCCCCGGCCTGGGTCGGCCACGAAGATGGGTCTGGCCAAATACCGCGCGAAGGCATGGGCGGCCCCCCAGCTGTCGGCCACGGCGGCCCGGGCCTCGACACCTGACATGGCCAGCCGGCCGACCAGGGACTCCAGCATGGTCTCCTCGCCGCCATGCAGATGATCGGCTCCGGTGGTGTCGATGACGATGCCGTCTGGCGGATCGGCGGCGACCAGCGGGGAGAACCGTTGGAGAATCCACAGCGCCAGCCGATGAAGTCCTTCCTGGTCTGCCTGCGGTGCGGCCTCATTGACCGCCAATCCCGGCACAAGGACCTGGGCCTTGGTGAGCGCCATGCCGGGGCGCAGTCCGGCCTCCAGTGCCGCCTGGCAGCAAGCCGTCACCATGCGTCGATTGCGGACGCGGCCTGCCAGGACCAGCGGTCGGTCAGCTGGCGGCGCTGCGTCCCCAGCCGCCCGCCGTAGCCGGTCGATCGGCCAGTTCGGCAGGTAGAGCGAGACGACCCTGTTCATCGCAGGCCTCCAGTTCGAAATCGGCGCTCTCCCCGGCGCGGGCCCGGACCAGCTCGACCAGCCATCGGTGCCGTCCCACACCCGGCACAGGCAGGGGGGCCGACGGCAGCGTCGACACCCGCCAGCGCGTGACGGCGGAGGTCGGCTGGCCGAAGTCGGCGGCATCCGCCTGTCGGCGCCAACGGCGGAGCGCGATGCCGATGGTCCGCTTGCCTTCCACCGCCAGCTGGAGGCGCCGCGACGCGGTCATGTTGAGCGCCGCGACCTCCGCCACGACGGCCCCCAGGCTGCCGTGGCGCAGCGCTTCCTCGGTACAGGCCAGCACCGTCTTGTCATCGCCGGCCTCCACGTAGATGACGCGGTCGGGCGGCAGGCCGGCCTGGGCCAGCGACGGGGCAAACAGGTCCGGCTGGGTGCAGATCCAAAAGACCGGCCCCTCGGTGCGGGCCGCAATGCCGGCGCTGAACAGCGCCGCTGCCGCGCCGTCGACGGTTCCCGGCCCGCCACCCGCCACCTCGTGGAGCGCACCCAGGGCCAGCCCGCCGCCGGGCAGCTTGGCGTCGAGGACGGGCAGCCCAAAGGGCAGCACGCCGCCTTCCTGGCGCGACTGGCCTTCGATCCGGGCGATCTGCGCGCGCAGGGACGCTATGGCGGATGCGTTCCGCAAGGAGGGCTCCTAAGGAAAATCGTTCCCTATATGTTCTCTGTCTCCCCGGGCGAGTCAAGGGCATTGAAGACCCAACATAAGCGTCAGCCATGGGCAAGACGGCCCACAGTTGACGCTCAGGGAGGAAGCTGCCGAATTATAGGTGTTCCTCAAACCGTCGTTTGGCGGACCTGGAAAGCCGTTCCCGGTCTATCCGCTTAGCGTGGTTTTCCGCCCCTTCTATGCCGTGCCCTCTATAGAGGACAAGGACGGTCTACAGGATCGGTCGGTAAAGTCCAATGCTCGAAAGACCTGAGATCTCCCCGCGCCAAAAGCTGTCCTGATCTAAGCAACCGATAACGACAGCTGGTCGGTAAAGTCCAAGTTCCCTGCCCTACAGGATTGGACTTTACCGACCAATACCCAGCTTGCTGATCGGCGGTGGCGAAGGAAACAGGGTCACCCCTTCCTTGGCGTCCAGGTCGATCCTGGATTCTGGGTAGGCTGCTATCGCCATTTTCAGGGAACCGGTGAACTCCGGCTTAAAGTGCTTCATTTCCGCATAACCGGCGCCAAATTGCTGGAATAGGCTGGTCCAGGACAGCTTTGTTGGTCGGTCCAGGCTGTGCAGCCGATAAGCCAGCCAGATATACGCATCGAGTGCCATGGACTTGTTGCTGATCTGTCGGATGGCGCTCTCAAGGACGGGAACCGGATGGTCTTTTAGCGCCCGAAAAAAGGTCTCCGAGAGTTCCACCGTTTCTGGGAACATCTCGCTCTGCCGGCCATCCGCGGAAAAGGCAATGTCGCGGGACACAATGCCTTCCTTGGCCCGTACCTCCCGGCCTTCGGGAAGGTCCCAGAAGAACTGCAAGACGGATCTGCTGATCCTGTTAGCCTGGTCACGCACGTCCTTATAGGTCTTTCCACCGACCGACATGCCCATTCGTTCCAGCCAGTCGGCCATCGATCGACCCAGTTCCACTTCCCGGCAGCCGGTCTGCAGAGCGCGTGTCTGCAGATAAAGCAGGATCATGCGGGCACGTGATCCATACGGGACGCCAACATAAGTCCCCGTCCGATCAACGCCGGACTGAACAACAAGCGTGATTTTGTGGCCCTTGCGTACCCAGGTCGATTCATCAATCCGACGGTGCGGAAGCGCTGTCAGGCAGAATCCCGAATAGCTGATGCCGAGCCGTTCGTTTTCGTCTGCCATGACTTCGGCTGCGATTTCGATGATGCGCCGCTCTTCCTTGCTGCTGGCGGTGGCGAGCAAGGTGTCACGTCCATGCTGAGTGATCTGTTGGTGTATGTCAGCCATGGCGGTGATCGTGCTGCGGTGCGCGTGGTCTGTCAAATTGGACTTTACCGACCGGGGCTAGTTGAAGGTTAATAGATTCTAACTATTAGTATAGTCGGTAAAGTCCAGGGGATAACCCCGATCTGGTCGGTACAGTCCAAGGCACGGTCGGTAAAATCCATGGGGTAAGTGTGGAGCAATTCCCTGCCAGGGCCGCTGGTCGGTAAAGTCCAGTGGACGGTTCTGACCGCCGGAACACGAATCGGGTCATGAGCTACTGACCAAGATTCAGTAGGCAACCCCGAGACAGGGCGTGCAGTCTTCAACGGCTGTTTCAGGGCCCCCCAGCTGCGGGGAGGCGCTCGCGACGCAGAAAGCTAGGGGGACGGTCTCTTGACTGATCACACCGAACCCCTTTCGCCTAGCCTTGGATGCTCATCCAGGGCTAGCCATGCGGCGGGTAGTTCTGAGGTGTGGAACGTTCCGCACCGTGTCACTGATCTGGTTGAACAGGACGTGTCACGGATAGTAGATACAAAATACCCCGGGCCGCATGCTTTCGCAGAGGCAACCCGGGGTTTACGATGCGTAAGTTAGTGACCTGAGGCGGCGGATGCAAGAGAAAATCGGGAGTGCCGACTACCCTGATATCGAGGCGGCGCTGTCCTACGAGCGCCTCGCGCGGTACCTCGCTTGGGCACATGGGAATAGGGCGGAGGCCATCCGCCTATACGCCCTCAATACCAGTATCTCCGAGGCATTTTACACGCCGCTCCAGATGCTGGAGGTCGCCCTTCGAAACAGATGCCATACCGTGCTCTCCGAGGTCTACGGAGCGGATTGGTTTGATCGTCCGGGCGTGATCTTATCTCTGTTCCAGGGCCTTTCCGCCCGAAAGGCCAAGCTTGACCTCATAGCCGGCCTGCCCGCAGCGGCCCGAGTAAACAGTGATGTAGTGAATTGGTTATCGCCGGGCAGGGTGGTTGCCAGCCTGACATTCGGCTTCTGGACGGCGTTCTTCGGCAATGACTATGAGGGCCTGTGGCGATCATGCCTATCCCGCGCTGTGAGCGCACCGCCGGAGAAGATGACCAGGAAGATTCTGGACCGAGAGTTGACACCAACCCGGCTGTTCCGCAACCGTATCGCCCATCATGAGCCGATCCTTTATCTGGATCTTTTGAAGCGCCATCACAGCATTCTTCAGGTCACGGAATGGCTTCTACCGACGGCCGCGCGCTGGAGCCGGGAGAATGAACGGGCAAGCGCCCTTCTTGCTCGTCACACCGAAACCTTGGATGCGGTGCGGGCGAGGCATAATGAACTGAAGAAACGGGCTGTTGCAGTAGGGCCTGCATAACAACTGTGTGGAGAGTATGGAAACTGTGTCCCTCCACCCATTACTACCCTCCAGCTCCTACCTTGCGACGTCCGCTTGATGTCGGTTCAATCATGCAGGCGAAGGCCCGCAATGGCGCTTTACGGCCGATGTGACTGGCGCAAAGAGGGCCGGTAACACGAGAGCAGAGCTTAGCGCAAGGGTAAGCGAGCTGCGCTCAGTGCGGATCGCCTCCAGTCCTGTTTGGTGTTCATGCATCTGTCGGCACCTCAGCGCTGACGCCCCCCTGGCAGTCACCAACTAGGCGTCGTCCACGAGTGACACGGCCTAGCCGCTGACCAATGCTCGGCCGCTGCTCCCATAGTTGCACGGCACTGCCACGGTTCTCTCCGTGCTGCCATTCAGGTTGTAATCGACGACAATGATCTGAATATCGCCAGGCTGCTCTGTGAGATGTATTGGATCAGTCCGCCCTCCATCGTGATCAAAATGCAGTTCATGCTCATATCCTCGTGCTTATTTTGTCGAACGTTCGACAATCAGAACGACGGCAGCCCCGCCTCACCTGAACGACATCGGTGATCGTGCTGTGCCATCGGCGGCCATCCTGAAGATGCTCGCGGACCGAACTGGTGCGCGCCATGATACGTCCCTGGATGGTGACATCGGACGGGAAGCCGGCGATTACACCCTGGAAAATGCCGAAGCTGAAGACCTCCACCGCATCTCCGATTTCGAGAGGCGGAGGTACGCAGGAAGCAAATTCCTCCACTTCCCCGCCTCCGCTCACAGCAGACCTGCCGACTTAAAGCTGGTGTAGGCGCCGCCCGCGCCAACGATGAGGTGGTCATGCAGAACAATTCCCAAAGCCTTCAGAGCTGCATCTACCGAGCGCGTCATGTCGATATCCGCCCGGCTTGGGACTAGCGATCCACTTGGGTGATTATGCACCAGGATCGCAGCGGCGCACTCCACGAGCAGCGCCAAGCGAGCAAGCTCACGGGGATAACAGGGAGTGTGATCGACCGTCCCACGTTGCACCTCCCTGTCGAGCATGAGCCGGTTCTGACGGTCAAGGAACAGGACGCGGAAACTTTCAACCGTTTGGCCAGCATAGGCTAAGGCGACATAGTCCAGCAGCTTTTGCCAAGATGACAGCACCGGCTTGCCAATCAACTCGCGGACCTTCACACGCTGACAAGCCGTCTGGAGCAGGCGCACTCGCGCAACATCTGCCGCCGTGAAGCCGGCGAGGATGAGCTGAAGGTCGGTTGCCGCAAACATTTCCCAGAGGTTACCCAGCTTCTGGCATGGGCCGGTGTCGATCCCCAAGGCGCCGGCTATCGCAATGAGGAACTGATCGTCGGTCATCCGATCTGCGGCTGTGTTCTTGGCCAGATCGATCATCGTGGCGGGAAGCAGGCAGTCCATCTTTCTAGCTCCAGCAAGTGTTCACTTTATTCTTGCCTGCCCTCCAACTCTAACCGAACAAGCAGAGCTGGACGCTGGGTTGGGGTGCACGCGGCCGGTCGGTCTCCTCCCTTGTCCCGGAGGTGATCGTCTTGGGGACTATCGCCCCGTGCATGCGCAGGCGCCCCTGTGTGGTGAGTAGCGAACCGCCGACCTTGTGGCCGGCACCAGACCGATAGACAGCCTTTCAGCTGTGCCGAAGTGCCACAACCACCTGATAGAGATCGACCTCCTTGTGGTGCCGGGCCCGTGCTGGCCCATATTTCAAGGGCAGCGGGATTTCGTTCATTACTCCGGCACCTCGATGGGCGTCGCCGCGACCGTGGGCGCCATAGCGATGGCCTGCGTTCGGTTCTTCACGCCCAGAGCCTTAAAAATGGCGGTGATCTGGATCTTAACGGTGCCCTCCGTGATGTCCATGGCATCAGCGATCACCTTGTTGCGCAGGCCCTTGGTCATCAAACCCAGTATCTGGCGTTGGCGTGGTGAGAGTTGCCTGCTGCCTTGCGGCCGCAATGCGCTCGCCGGCACCGGCCCTAGCACGGTGTTCAGCATTGTATCGTGGGCCAGTATCTGGCCGCAGGTTGGACAGCGAGGTGCTTCGGTTGGCATTGAGTTGAAACCTCCAGGATCGGGAGAATGGCGCCCCTAACAGGATCTGCGATGATCGCAGCGCTACGATTTACGGTATATACTGTAAATCCATATGATGACAATACGGTATATACCGCAAGTGCAACTGCCTTCTCGGCGCGATCCCTTTAAGCCCTTGTCACACATGGGAGTTGCACCGCCGGATGTGGTCCGGGTATCAAGGCCCATGGCCAAGCCACGCAAACAGACGGAGAGGCTCTTGCTCCCCCTGCCGCCCGGCACCAAGGAGCGGCTGGACAAGGTTGCCGGCCCCGGTAGGAAAACTGTTTTCATCCGGGATCTGGTGCTTCGGGAGTTGGATGAGCTGGAGCGGGCTCAGAACCTCGCCGGGATCGACATCGACGTCGGCTCCGGCCCCTGAGGTTATTTGACCACCGACACGCCCGGCCGCCTGCCCTACGCGCAAGCCCGAGACCCGGCTTAACCAGGGCTCGGCAGTTCTTGGGGACTGGCGCGGCTCTGGCCGTGGCGGAGCCTAAAAACTGGTGCCGCAGATCGCGGCGCTGGTGCCGCGATCACCACCCAAATGGGCGGTTAAGCCCCCTGCCCTCTTTCTACATACTTGCCTTCCTGCCACCCAACACCGACCGGCCATGTCAGAACCCGGTAATCAAGCCGCCCCTACGTACGAAGATCCTGAGATGCGGGTGCCGAAACCGCCCCTCCTCCCCAGCGCCCGGAGCCAGCCCCGCCGGCGCCGACGAATGTCTGGAAAAGTACCCCGCCGATGTCAACCAAAGCAGGCAGCTGATAGCAGCACATGTGCTGCGGCGGGGTCGGGCTTGGGAAGGGGCGGCCCACGCCCCTCCCATCGGTCGCCCGCGACCGCTGGCCAGCCACCGACGGCGGTCGCAGGAATAAGGGGGCTTCACGCCCCCGCCTCCGTGCGCAGATCCCAGACGCTGATGCCACGCCGACGGCAGCCGTCGAACAGGTTACCGATCACGCCCCCACCGTCAAACAGCATCACGCCCTGGGGCATTTCGGCCAGGAGCAGATCGTTGCGCTTAAAGGGTGCGGCACCCTTGTGACGGTTCCAGTCCGGCTTGAAGGGAATGCGGGTCACGCCGCGGTTGGCCGCCCAACGATCGGCGATCAGTTCGGCGCCTTTCGCCCCGCCATGGAGCAGGACCATGTCGGGATAGCGCTTGCGGATCATATCCAGCCGGTTGAACAGGGCGTCGACATCCTGGTACTCCGGCCCGCCAATCACGGCGATCCTGGTGCCAGTGGGAACCATCGTCTGTGTCTGGGCTGTGCGCCTCGCGGCGATGAAATCCTTGCTGTCAAGATAGGCGGCGGTCATGTGCCTGTTGTTGACCTGGCTCCCGGTGCGCGGCCGCCAGACGCTGCCCGTGTGAACCTCGAACAACTCGGCCGCCTCATCACGCATGGCCTCCATCCAGTTGCGGCGCTCGATCATGGTCCGCCCGATGGCGATCAGCTTCTCCAGCTCGGTGGCGGCCACTTCCGACCCGTCCTGACGCTCCTGGGCGGCACGCTGGTCGAGTTCGTTGCGGTCCAACTGGCTCTCCAGCCGCGCGGCATAGCGATGGAAGATGTTCACGATCCCCGACACGAGTTCCTCGATGTCCGGTTCCATGCGCGTCCCCTGGAGCGTGGCCACCACGGCATCAACCATGTCGTGGACAGCACCAAGCGAGCGGTCATCCTCGGGCATCGGCCGGGTGTCGATGTCGTCATCGCCGGGGCGCAACCCGAAAAGCTCGGCGTCTTCGCAGAAACGGGCGGTGGCGGTATGGGTATCGGGCATTTTGGCGTCTCCATCTACAGCCGCTCCGCGCGGCCTTCGTGGCGACGGGCAACGCCTCCCCTGCCCTGCTGTGCACCGCCTCAGGCGGCCGCAGCGACAGCGGAGGACCTGGTGCCGGAGCTATTTTGCTTCGCGATGCAAAGCCGCCTTTGTCGAACGTTCGACAAAGGCGGCGGCGGAAAATAGCTCCGGCACCAGGTTGCGCGGAAGGCAGGGAGAGGCGTCCGTTCGCCCTCCAGAAGGCGAGCTGAGCGGCCTCCTGATGAGACCGCCCCTGCCCTGCCCCGCTACGCCGCCGCCTTCTCGTCGATGACCCGCGCCACGGGATGTCGCCGCTCGATTGCCGACAGCACCTCCGGCTTATCGACCGGGATGAAGAAGCGCAGCCGGTGAGAGATGATCTCCGACATGCAGCCGGCGGCCTTCAGCCACTCGCGGTCGGTATCGGACCAGCCCGAGATCTCGACGCGGCCCTCGTGCATCACCTTCACGCGCCTCACCAGCAGGCTCTGGGCCAGTTCGAGCGCGAGGCGACCAGCTCGGATGTCCTCCCAATAGCTGGCCGGGTCGACGGGCGTTACCGGGCTGTCGCTGAAGCTGCGCCAACCGGGCGGCACCTGGCGGCCAAGCAGGCGCTCGCCATCGTCAGTGGTGAGGCGGTAGACGGCCGAACTGAATGCGGGCAGCTCGCGCCATATCGGCAGGAGGAGGCCGACCACCATGAACCGGCACTGCTCGACATACAGCGGAAGCTCAGCGCATTCCGCGACCCACGCGGCCCGGAATTCGGCCACCTCCACCTCGCGCCAATAGGTCTCCGCGAGCTGGGCAGCGGCCATGTGCTCGGTCTCTGCCGGCCGGATAAAGCGGAGCCGAGGCGGAAAGCTCCCGTCCTTGGCCATGAGCGTCGGCGCATCGACCACCAGAGCAGCCCGGCCGGTGCGGTCATTGATCATGGGGCGACCCTCACCCTGCATGATGCGGCGAAGCACCTGGTCAACACCGACGATCTCTGCGCTCCTTCGCTCCAGGACCTGCACCAGTTCGGTGCGGGCACCGGTGGCGGCATGCACCGCAATGGTCTCTCGGCGCTGGACGGTGAAGCTATCTGCCCGCAGGACTTCGACGCCGGCGTCATAGGTCCCCGCAGCGATTGCCGCCTCTATGCGCGCCTCGATCCACGCCTGAAAGACGGCGAAGATATGGTTCTGCATGGCGATGGGCAGGGCCAGAAGCCTGTTCAGGAACGTCGTGATCGGGGGAAGCTCGTCCTTCATGCCGGTCTTCGTCGTCAGTTTCAGCCCGGTCATCGCCTCGAACGCTCCAATGCTTACGCCGGCGACTTGGCCATCGACGAGCTGGCGATAAAGTTGTCGCAGGGCATCCCGGCCATAGTGTGTTTCCAGGTCATCTTCGGGTCGGAACAGCCCCTGGCCACCAGTCTGGCGTTGCCCCTTGGTAAGAGCGCCCAGGGCATTCAGACGCCGGGCGATCGTGCTCAGGAACCTCTTTTGCGCCGCCACATTGGTCGCCAAGGGCCTGACGATCGGCGGCATGGCCTGGTTCGTTCGGTGAGTGCGGCCCAGGCCCTGGACGGCCACGTCGGCCCGCCAGCCCGGCTCAAACGGATAATGCACCCGCTGGTCCTGGTTCGCGCAGGCAAGGTCCGCATGGTATGAACGGCCGGTGCCGCCGGCTTCGCTGAACATCAGCGCCCGCTTGCGCCGTCCCATGAAGGCATCGGCCTCCTCGAGATTGGCCATGCCCGACCGGCTCTCGACCCGCAGCTTGTGGCCATCCCGCACGATGCGGCGCTGACGACCGGTAACCTCAGCCACTACATCGGTCCCGAAATACTGGATGATCTGGTCCAGGGCACCAATGACCGGGGGCAGGGCGGCGATCTGCTCCACCAGCTTCTGGCGCTGACGCAGTGCCTCCCGACAATGGACGATCTTGCCGTCCTGGGTAACAGGCACCGAGACCACGGCGCCGGCGGCTGTCTTGACCTCACGGTGGAGCTGCGTGGGAAAGGCAGCGGTCAGATAGGACAGGACGTACTCGCGGGGCGTCACGTCAACCTGAAGATCATTCCAATCTTCTGGCGAGATCTCCGCAAGCCGTCGCTCCATCAATGCCTCGCCCGTGCTGACAAGCTGAATGACAGGCGCACGCCCATTGGCGAAGTCGACCTCCATCGCCCTGATGAGCGTTGGCACTGACATGCCACCAATCAGAGCTGCAAAGAACCGCATCTTCGTGCTCTCAAAAGCGCTGCGCGCAGCCGCAAGTGCCGCCCGGTTGCGCGTCGTGCCGTCCCGATCAACAACACCGGCCGACATGAGAGCCGCCTCCAGGTTCTGATGGATAACCACAAACGCGTCGGCGTAGGCATCGTAGATGCGGATCTGCTCGGGTGTCAGGTCATGAACCATCGGCTCCACCTCGACACCCTCGAAGCTTAGGCTCCGGGCACAGTACAGCCCCAAAGCCTTGAGATCGCGTGCCAGCACCTCCATCGCCGCGACACCGCCGTCCTCGATCGCTGAAATAAAGGCCGAACGCGTGGGGAAGGGCGCATCCTCGCCACCCCAAAGGCCCAGGCGCTGCGTGTAGGCGAACTTGGCGACGGACGTGCTGCTGGTGGCGGATACATAGACCACCCGAGCGTTGGGCAAGGCATGCTGTAGCTGCAAGCCGACGCGCCCCTGCAGGGATGGCTCGTTGGCGCGCTCATCGTCGTTGTCGACCGTGACGGCGTTCTGCAGCGCGTGGGCTTCATCGACGGCGACCACACCGTCGAAGTCCGGCCCAACCCAGTCCAGGATCTGTTGCAGTCGTGACCGGCCGGAGATGCCGGCACCGGCGCGCAGGGTGGCGTATGGAACGAAGAGAATGCCCTCCGCGAGAGTGATCGCAGTTCCGGGCGCAAAATTGGCCAGGGGCGTGACGAGGAGCTTTTCCATGCCCAAGGCAGTCCAATCGCGCTGCGCGTCCACCAGTAGCTTATCCGACAGGGACAGCCAGAGGTGCCGACGCCGGCCCTTCAGCCAATTGTCCTGCAGGATCCCGCTGACCTGGCGCCCCTTACCCGCGCCCGTGCCGTCGCCGATGAAATAGCCGCGGCGATACTGCACCGCTCCTTCAGTTCCCTCCGGTACCAGATGCACGTTGTCAAACGTCTCGTCGGCCTTCCACCAACCCCCCAGGAGCTGACCGTGCGCTTCGCCAGCATAGATCACGGTTTCGAGCTGGGGCCCCGACAGCTTCCCGGCACCGACGACATAGGGCAGGAGATGGGGTCGATAAGTGGGCACCGGCGGCGCCACGGCCGCCATGGCGGCGGACTGGACCAGCTTGTCGGGATGCTGATGGGCGCCGGGGATCCGGATCGACTGGATGACATACGGCTGATAGACATCGCCCTCCCGTTCGGTACTGGTCGCCTGTTCGTCGGCGGGGACATAGACTAGCTCCACGCCAGCCGGCGCCGGCGTCGGTCGCACCGCCCGACGCTGGACCTGACAGCGCTGCGGAATAGCCGCAGCGCCTGTCGATGGCGCACCGTTGCCGCTCGGCATCGACAGCTCCGCCCTGGCTGGCAGGGTCTGGGCCATGACCGCGAACAGTTGCCGCAGGTCCTGCACCTGGTCGATCATGCACTCCTGGGCCGACCCGGATGTCACGCGGTCGATCACGGTCAGCCTTGTATCCACATTGGTCCCATGGGCCGCAAAGGCGGAAGCGGGCAGGGGGGCAGAGAACGTGATGCTGCCAATGTCGCGGATCCGCGAGAAGATGTCTGCAAAGGCCGGGTTCGTGGGACACTGGTTGATACCGGTCAGTGCAACCAGGCGGCCGCCGGGAAGCAGCCGGTGCAGGGCCGCGAGGATATGCACCAGGCCGACGTCACTGGCATGGCGGCCGCCCGCCGTCACACTGAACGGCGGGG
>LJHR01000026.1 GCA_001296005.1 alpha proteobacterium AAP38
CCCCGCCAAAAGAAAAACGGCGGGTCCCGAGGGACCCGCCGTGAGTGATGAAGCAGAGATGACGACCGGGATCAGAACTTGACCGAGGTCGAGATAAAGAACCGCTGCCCCAACGCGTCATACGTGTTGGTGAAGCTGTTCTGCTGGGAACCGATCATGGTGTCGGGCAGCATCGGCGGCTGCTTGTCGAACAGGTTGGTGACACCGGCCGACACGGCGACACCCTCGACAACCTCGTACGAACCGGACAGATCGAACAGGTTGTAGGAACCGACCTTCGGATAGACCAGCGTGGTCGGGTTGGTACCGAACAGGATGGCATCGTTCTTCCAGGAACCGATATAGTTCCACTGCACCGACGCCGTCACCGGGCCGCTCTGGTACGTGAAGGTCGTGGTGGCCTTCCATTCCGGGATCGGCTCGCCGCATATGTTGGTACCGCCATAGCCGGCGCACTTGTAGATGGTGCCGTTGATGGCGGGCTGCACATCGAACTTGTCACGCCAGGACACGTCCGTCTTGACGCGGAACTGGCCCTCGCCGTCGATGGCCATGCTTTCCGGCAGGTCCTGACGCCAAGTGAAGCCCAGATCCACACCGGAGGTCTTCAGACCGGCATTGTTGACGGTCGGGACCTGGACGATGGCCAGGTAACCGTCACCAGTACGGGTGATGGCCTGGCAGGTCGCGCTCTGCAGGTTCTTGTTGGTGAAGCAGTCGCGGACCACGCCCGCCGCACCACCACCGAAGCCGCCGATGGCGTCATCCAGCTTGATCTGCCACCAGTCAACCGTGGCCGTGAGTTCCGGCAGGAAGGACGGCGTCAGCACCGCACCGATGGTCCAGGTCTTGGACTGTTCCTCGGTCAGGTTGAAGCCGGCAACAGACGCGCCCTGGCTCAACTGCTGGAACTGCGTGGGACGGGCATTGTTGAAGGCCGTGGTGCCGACGCTGGCCGCCGGCACGCCCTGGCTGCGGCAGAATGCAGCGTCATAGCCGGCAGCGGTGGACAGCAGGCAGGGATCGACGGTGGAGTTCAGGGTCGGGAAGCCGACGGCACCGCCCTGATACAGCTCCAGCACGTTCGGTGCACGGATGGCAGACTGGAACTGACCACGGAAGCCGATATCCTTGACCGGCGACCATTCCATGCCGGCCTTCCAGGTCTGGACAGCGCCAACCGACGAATAGTCGGAATAGCGGATGGCGGCTTCGGCGGACAGGTTCTCAAAGAACGGCTGATCGGTGACCAGCGGGATGTAGGTTTCAGCAAACCCTTCCCAGACATCGAACGAACCCGACGAAGACAGGGCGGGGTTGAAGCCCAGGATGTCGCCCGTGCGGATGCTGTCATCCACGCGGTCGAAATACTTGTTCTTGCGCCATTCGCCGCCGAACGCCACGCCCACGGGACCCGCCGGCAGTTCGAACAGATCGCCGCTGATGGCGCCATTCCAGACCTGCTGCTCGAATTCCTGGACGCGGTTGGTGTCGGTACGGACGTAGGCAGCGGCTTCCTTGCTGATGCGGCCCGGGCCGAAGATATCGATGGGCACGCAACCCTGGGCGCGGGCCGTGGCATCCACGCAGATGGCCTTGCCGGCGGCATCGCGCGTGGCGTTCAGGGCCTGACGCAGACGGGCCGATGACACGTCGTTACGGACGATGACGTCACGGGTGACGCGGCCGAACGTGAAGTAGGTGTCATAGGTGAAGCCGCCGATCAGGTCGCCCTTGATACCGGTCGTGCTGTTGAAGGCGTTCTGGTTGTTATCCTGCTCGCGGGGACCCAGTTCTGTCATACGGCGGGAGAGGGCATTGGCCGTCGTGATCGAGGCATAGTCGTTGGCGGTGAAGCCAGCCGGTGCCACGAAGGTCGGATCGGCAGAGGCCGGGTACAGGGTGCGCAGCTGGGTAACCGTCTGGGCCGTCAGCAGCGGATTGGTCAGGTTGATGCGGATGGGAGGCACGCCGGGACGCGGCTGCGGGATCACGGCGGGCGTTTCGGCCAGCTGCAGCGGCACGCGGTTGGTGACGAAGTTGAACTCTTCGTAAATCTTGAAATTCTCGTTGAACTCATGATTGCCCAGCGCGAAGAGCGACAGGCGCTCCTGCGGGACGCGCAGATAGTTCACGGGCGAGAAGTTATAGAGATCGCCGGCGCTGCTGGTGGTACGGGTGCTGTTGAAATTGCGCGGCACGCCATTGGCGTCCCAGGTCAGCACGGTAGTGCCACGGGCCAGACGGGCGCCGGGGGCGGTGGAGGAGCCGCTGAACAGGATCGTCGGCTTGCCGTCAACGACACCTTCGGTGATCGCCTGCTTGGAATAGTCGCGATCACCAGCCATCACGTCGTCGCGCTTATTATATTCGGCGAACAGGGTCAGGTTGGACTTGCCGTCATCGGAACCGGTGCCGATGGTCAGGTTGATGTTGCGTTCCTTGCCGTCACCTTCCTTGGTGACGCCATAGCGCGCGCTGGCCTTGGCGCCCTTGAAGTCATCCTGGAGGATGAAGTTGACGACGCCGGAGATGGCGTCCGAACCGTACACGGCCGATGCGCCGCCCGTCAGAACCTGCACCTGCTTGATCAGCGAGGCCGGGACGTTGTTCAGGTCGACGGTGCCGGTGCCGTTGGTGGGGATGTAGCGGCGGCCATTGACCAGCACCAGGGTGCGGGCCGAACCGATGCCGCGCAGGTCGACGGTGGCCGAACCGTTACCGCCATTGTTGGAGAAGGCGCCCAGAGCGGGGATGATCTGCGGCAGTTCGTTCAGCACGCTGTCAACGGTGGCGGCACCGGCCTGCTCAAACGCGGCGGCATCGACGACCGTGACGGGACTGGAGCTGGTCAGTTCCGGACGCGCAATACGCGAACCGGTCACCACGATTTCCTCAAGCTGCAATTCCTGCGCGCCGGCCACACCGGTCGCGGCCAGACCAATGGCGGCACCCAACAGCAGGCCCCGCTGGAAACGGCGCGACGAACGCCCCTGAACCATCT
The DNA here is from genome assembly GCA_001296005.1 of alpha proteobacterium AAP38. Taxonomy (GTDB): domain Bacteria; phylum Pseudomonadota; class Alphaproteobacteria; order Azospirillales; family Azospirillaceae; genus Niveispirillum. The sequence continues at coordinate 3,005 of LJHR01000026.1, forward strand.
TCATCGTTAATCCCTCTCCGGATTGCTGGGGCTTGCCGTCTTATATCTATCGGCATAGACCCAATGGAATTTGGAAAATGACGCACAGATGCAACAGCGCAATAGCTCAGCCTGCGTGTAACTAATTTGTGATTCTGATGTTGCACATAAGCAACTTAACTTGATAGAGAATGGTTAAAGTTTATTAATACTAAAAATAAGACTCCCCGAACTCGAAAGTATCTTTTAGGATAATTAATGTTTCTTGTGGAAACTTTCATATTTTTTGGTATGTAATCTTATATTCGACGTTTTGTATTGATTTTGATACAATATGATACAATTCAGTAACATTATCTGACGCCGACGCATACACCTAACGGACTAGGCCTATTGATCTATTAACATTATTGAGAAGGATGATTTCATTACGTATCTGCAACAGGATACGACCTGCGATTTGCCGGCCCGGGACACCCCTGCCCGCGCACCGATCCAGCCCTGATAGCCGGGTTGTCGGCACGATGATCAGATTTCGCGAATCATGCCGGCAACGGCGCCAATGCCCGCTGTGACCGGTAAACAAAAAAGGCGACCCACCTGGGGTCGCCCTTCATGACGTTCGATCCTTGCGGGAAACTTTTACTTCGGCGCCATGCGGATGGCACCATCCAGACGGATCGTCTCGCCATTGATCATGCTGTTGGCCACGATATGCAGGGCCAGAGAGGCATATTCCTCCGGCTTGCCCAGGCGGGACGGGAACGGCACCTGCTTGCCCAGGCTGTCCTGCGCGTCCTGCGGAAGGCCCAGCATCATCGGCGTCAGGAAGATGCCGGGCGCAATGGTGACCACACGGATGCCGCTGCGGGCCAGTTCACGGGCCGCCGGCAGGGTCAGCGCATGCACGCCCCCCTTCGACGCGCCATACGCGGCCTGCCCGATCTGGCCGTCAAAGGCCGCGACAGAGGCGGTATTGATGATCACGCCCCGTTCGCCATCGGCGGTCACCGGCTCCAGCCCCTGCATGCCGGCGGCGGCCAGACGCAGCATGTTGAAGGTGCCGATCAGGTTGACCTCAATCACCTTTCGGAACAGGTCCAGATCGTGTGGGCCATCGCGGCCCACGATCTTCGCCGGCGGGGCGATACCCGCGCAATTGACGGCAATGCGGGCCGGGCCGTGGGCAGCAGCAGCAGCGGCGATGGCCGCCTGGGCGCTATCACCGCTGGTGACATCGCACTTCACCGCGATGCCGCCAATCTCTGCCGCAACGGCATTCGCCGCATCCAGATTGACATCCAGCAGCGCCACCTTGGCCCCACCAGCCGCCAGTGCGCGCGCCGTGGCGGCCCCAAGGCCGGAGCCACCGCCACTGATGATCGCGGAAACGCCCTTGATGTCCATTGTCTCACTCCCTTGCCATCGTTCCGGGACCGGTCAGCCCGCTTATCCTATGTGGCACTATCCCAGTGCAAAGCCGCACGGGCAATTTGGAAGTTCGAACAGTGGAGGTGCATGAATCCCCGTACGGTGGAAACAGGCGGTAGAATCAAAAAGGGCGGCCCCAAGCGGGACCGCCCTTTTCTTACTGAGAGCCAGACCGGGATCAGGCGCCGGGCGCTGCCTGGTTGGCGCGGTCGGAATAGATGTAGAGCGGCTTGGCGCGGCCCTCCACCACTTCCTTATTGACCACGATCTCCTCGACACCTGTCAGGCCGGGCAGATCATACATGGGATCAAGCAGGATGCTTTCCATGATTGACCGCAGACCACGGGCACCGGTCTTACGCTCAATCGCCTTGCGGGAGATGGAACGCAGGGCCTCCTCATGCACCGTGAGCTTCACGTCCTCCATCTCGAACAGGCGCTGGTACTGCTTGACCAGGGCGTTCTTCGGCTTGGACAGAATCTCGATCAGGGCGGCTTCGTCCAGATCATGCAGGGTAGCCAGAACCGGCAGGCGGCCAACGAACTCAGGAATCAGGCCGAACTTCAGCAGATCCTCGGGCTCCACCTCGCGCAGGACATCGCCCATGCGCCGCTCGTCCGGGCCACGGACATCGGCACCAAAACCGATGGAGGTGCCCTTGCCGCGCGCGGCGATGATCTTTTCCAGGCCGGCGAAGGCGCCACCACAGATGAACAGGATGTTGGTCGTGTCCACCTGCAGGAATTCCTGCTGCGGATGCTTGCGCCCACCCTGCGGCGGCACGGAGGCAACCGTGCCTTCCATGATCTTCAGCAGGGCCTGCTGCACGCCCTCACCCGACACGTCACGCGTGATGGACGGGTTGTCGGACTTGCGGCTGATCTTGTCGACCTCGTCGATATAGACGATGCCGCGCTGCGCCCGCTCCACATTGTAATCGGCGGCCTGAAGCAGCTTCAGGATGATGTTCTCGACATCCTCGCCCACATAACCGGCTTCGGTCAGGGTCGTGGCATCGGCCATGGTGAAGGGCACGTCGATGATGCGGGCCAGGGTCTGCGCCAGCAGCGTCTTACCCGAACCGGTGGGACCCACCAGCAGGATGTTCGACTTGGCCAGTTCCACATCATTATGCTTCGCGCCATGGGCCAGGCGCTTGTAATGGTTATGCACGGCCACGGACAGCACGCGCTTGGCATGCTCCTGACCAATCACATAATCATCCAGCACCGTGCTGATATCGCGCGGGGACGGCACACCGTCGCGGGACTTCACCAGCGTGGTCTTGTTTTCCTCGCGGATGATGTCCATGCACAGCTCGACGCATTCATCGCAGATGAACACGGTGGGGCCGGCAATGAGCTTGCGCACCTCATGCTGGCTCTTTCCGCAGAAGGAGCAGTAGAGGGTATTCTTGCTGTCGCCGCCGGTCGACTTGGTCATTTGCGCTCCGTACATCACCGGATGGCGCATGGAAGGTGGCCCGGCTGGCCCCCGACCGATACGCCCCAACACCCCTGCGGGATGCCTGCTTCAAGGGGCGTCCTTGCCTTCTCCGGTTCCCGGTCCATCCCAGTGACGGGAGGCGGAACCCCAGGGCTGACAGTGACGCCCTCTACACACCTATTCAACAACACCCAAAGCGGCGGGATCAATATATACTTGTTCGCCACCGCTTCCGCTTTACGCCACCTGGGTGAGACCACCCGGACGGCCAGCGATCACCTCATCGATGATCCCGAAGGCCTTGGCCTCCTCCGGGCTCATGAACTTGTCACGTTCCACAGCCTTTTCAATGACATCCAGGCTCTGGCCCGTGTGCTTCACGAAAATCTCGTTGAGCCGCTCACGCAGGCGCAGGATTTCCTGGGCCTGAATCTCGATATCGGCCGCCTGACCCTGTGCCCCGCCCGAGGGCTGGTGGATCATGATTCGGCTGTTGGGCAGCGAGAAGCGCTTACCCTTGCCACCACCGGCCAGCAGCAGAGCACCCATGGAAGAGGCCTGGCCCATGCAGATGGTCGCCACGGGGCAGCGGATATACTGCATCGTGTCATAAATCGCCAACCCGGCCGTCACGTAACCGCCCGGCGAGTTGATGTAGAAGGAGATTTCCTTGGTCGGATTCTCAGCTTCCAGGAACAGAAGCTGGGCACAGACCAAGCTGGCCACGGCATCGTTCACGCCACCGACCAGGAAGATGATCCGTTCCTTCAGGAGGCGGGAGTAGATGTCGTATGCCCGTTCGCCGCGGTTGGTCTGCTCGACCACCATGGGAACCAGCGCGTTCATCTGCGGTTCAATCATGATCCCTGCTTCGCTCCTAACCAGAAGCCGCGGGGTCCTGGATTGGCCCCCGCGGTACTATATGGCTGCCTCAGGCGGCGGCCACTTCGTCCTCGTCCGGATCGCGCATCAGCTCTTCAACCGACACGGTCACTTCGTTCACCTTAACGGTTCCGAGGATGAAGTCGACAACCTTATCCTCGTAAATCGGCGCGCGGAGGCTTTCAACGGCCTGCGGGTTCTTCTGGAAGAACTCGAAAACCTGCTGCTCCTGGCCCGGATAGCGACGAACCTCGTCGAACATGGCCTTCTGCAGCTCGTCGCGCGAAACAGTGATATTGTTACGGCGACCGATTTCGGAAAGGAGCAAGCCCAGACGTACGCGCCGGACAGCAATGTCGCGATACTCGGCCTTCAGGTCGTCTTCGCTCTTGCCTTCGTCCTCGGCGTCCGCACCACCGCGGGCCAGTTCTTCCTGCAGGCGCTTCCAGATCTGCTCGAACTCGATCTCGACCATACCGGCCGGAACGTCGAAGCTGTGCAGCTCAGCCAGCTTATCCAGCAGGGCGCGCTTGGCACGCAGACGCGAAGTCTGGCCATACTCGCCTTCGGTCCGCTCCTTGATGGCGACCTTCAGGGCTTCCAGATCGTCAAAGCCAAAGGTCTTGGCCAGGTCGTCATTCAGCTCGGCATCCTTACCGACGCGGATTTCCTTGACCTTAACCTCGAAGACAGCGGCCTTACCGGCCAGCTCGGCAGCGTGATATTCGGCCGGGAAGGAAACATTGACACTGACATCGCTGCCGGCCTTGGTGCCGACCAGCTGGTCCTCGAAGCCGGGGATGAAGGAACCGGAGCCCAGCTCCAGCTCATAATCGTCGCCCTTCATGCCAGGACGCTTCTCGCCATCGACGGAACCGTCGAAGTCGATCAGCAGGATGTCGCCGGTCACGGCGGCGCGATCTTCCTCGACCTTCTCGGTGGTCCGGCGACCCTTCGACAGACGGCCCAGCGCTTCCGTCACGGTGTCATCGGCGACGGCGGCAACCGGCTTCTCGATCTCGACGGCAGACAGGTCCGCCGGTTCGATCTCGGGCAGCAGCTCAACCTGCACGGCGAATTCCAGGTCCTGACCCGGATCGAACTTCAGCACTTCGATCTTGGGCTGCAGGGCCGGACGCAGGTTGTTGTCGGAGACGGCCTTCTGGGCGCCATCATTGACGGCGGCTTCCAGAACCTCGCCCATGACCGACTGGCCATAACGCTGCTTCAGGATCGGCATCGGGACCTTGCCGGGGCGGAAGCCCGGAATCTTCACGGTCTTGCCGACCTCGGTCAGCCGGGTCTGCACCCGCGATTCGATATCCTGGGCCGTGATGACGACCTTGAAGTCGCGGCGGAGGCCTTCAGCGCTGGTCTCGGTGATCTGCATGGGACGAAATGCCTGTCTTCTGTCTGTTCGCCCCAGCCCCCTCTGCCATTAACAGGGACCGAAGCTCCCGCGGGTGGGCCGGATTTCCGGCTTCCGCGGTGGGTTGCGGGTCAAAACTCAAAACTCGTGGTGCGGGCGAAGGGACTTGAACCCCCACGTCTTTCGACACTGGAACCTAAATCCAGCGCGTCTACCATTCCGCCACGCCCGCCCGTCAGGCAAACCATGAGGCCGCCCGTGGGAGCGCACCGTATAGCAAGCTGTTTAAGGCTCGCCAAGCGCGGAATCTGCCAGGGCAGTCGTGCCCGCGATAAAGGTGCCGTACCTATTCCAGCAGCACCCGCGCGACGGCATCGATGATGGCATCCGCATCCAGGCGCAGGGCGGCGTAAAGGTCGGGCAGATCGGCAGATTGACCAAAGGTTTCCACCCCCAGTGCAGCCACCTTGTGCCCCCGCACCCCGCCCAGCCAGGACAAGGCGGATGGGTGCCCATCGGTGATGGTGACGAGACGCGCCGTGGCAGGCAGGGTGGACAGCAGACGCTCCACCGGCGCCACCGCCACTTGCCCCGCCTGCCGTGCGCGGCGCGCGGCCATCCAGCCCTGATGCAGCCGGTCCGCCGACGTCACGGCCAGCAGGCCGGCACCCGGCACATCCTCCAGCAGCTGCGCATGCGCGGACAGCACCTCCGGCGCCAGGGCACCCATATAGATGAGGGTCAGATCGGCATCCGGTGCCGGCGGACGCAGCCAATAGCCGCCATCAATGACCGCCTCGGCGTCCAGCGGGCGGGACGGCTGCTCCAGGCTGCGTGTGGACAGGCGCAGATAGAGGCTGCCGCCATCGGGTTTCTGCATGTGTGCGAACCCCCAGCGCATGATGACCGCCAGTTCATCGACATAGGCAGGTTCAAAGCTGGACAGTTTCGGCAGGCCCATGCCGATCAGGGGGGTGGCGATGGATTGATGCGCCCCGCCCTCCGGCGCCAGGGTCACGCCGCTGGGTGTCGCGACCAGCATGAAGCGCGAGTCCTGATAAAGGGCGTAGTTGAACGCATCCAGCCCGCGCATCACGAACGGATCATAAAGCGTACCCACCGGCAGCAGCCGCGCCCCGAACAAATCATGGCTGAGGCCCAGGGCCGCCAGCATCAGGAACAGATTATGTTCGGCGATGCCCAGTTCGATATGCTGGCCCTGCGGATCGCCCTGCCAGCGCTGCGCCGACACGACCTTCTGTTCCTTGAAGATGTCGTGCCGTTCATGCCGGTCGAACAGGCCGCGCCGGTTGACCCAGGCACCCAGGTTGGTGGAGACAGTGACGTCCGGGCTGGTCGTCACGATGCGTGATGCCAGTTCGGTGTCGCCCTTGGCCAGCTCGGCCAGGACCTTGCCGAATCCCTCCTGTGTGCTCATCCGTTCCGTTACCGAAACATCAAGTCGTTCCGGTACCGGTACAAATCCGGCAGACAGGCGGCGCGTTGGGGTGGCGGTGAAAGGCACCTCCTCCGTCAGGAAGCGCTTCAGGTCCTCCACATCCACGTCCAGGCCCGCAAACGGTTCCCATTCCTGGCCGTCCTTGATGCCGCACTGCGCCTTGAAGGCGGCCATCTGCTCCAGGTTCATCAGGCCGGAATGGTTATCCTTGTGCCCCTGGAACGGTAGCCCCATGCCCTTGACCGTATAGGCCACGAAACAGGCCGGGCGTTCGGCATCCGGGCCGTTGGCGGCGGCATGGAAAGTGTCCAGGATGGTCGGCAGGTCATGGCCGGCCAGATTGGTCATCAACCGCGCCAGCATCGCATCATCATGACTGTCCAGCAGTCCCCGGATGCCGCTGGTCGTGCCCAGATCGCGGATCAGCGCCTCGCGCCAGGCCGCCCCGCCCTTAAAGCACAGGGCCGCATAAAGCTGGTTCGGACAGGTGTCGATCCAGTGGCGCAGCGCCTCACCACCCGGCTCCAAGAACGCCGCCTCCAGCAGGCGGCCATATTTCATGATGACCACATTCCAGTCGAGCGACCGGAACATGCCGGTGATCGGCTCCCACAGCTTGTCGGAAACGACGCTATCCAGGCTCTGCCGGTTATAATCAATGATCCACCAGGCATTGCGCAGATCATGCTTCCAGCCTTCCAGCATGGCCTCGAAGACATTGCCCTCGTCCATCTCGGCATCGCCGACCAGGGCCACCATGCGGCCCTCGGGCTGATCCGACAGGCCCTTCAGGCGCACATAATCCTGCACCATGCTGGCAAAGGCCGTGACCGCCACCCCCAGACCGACGGAACCGGTGGAGAAATCCACATCATCGGTATCCTTGGTACGCGATGGATAGGACTGGGCACCGCCAAAGGCGCGGAACCGTTCCATCTTCTCCCGCGTCTGGCGACCCATCAGATATTGAATGGCGTGGAAGACGGGACTGGCATGGGGCTTCACCGCGACGCGGTCCTGTGGGCGCAGCACATCGAAGAACAAAGCCGTCATCAGGCTGACCATGGAAGCGCTGGAGGCCTGATGCCCGCCCACCTTCAACCCATCGCGCGACGGGCGCAGGTGATTGGCATTGTGGATCATCCATGTGGACAGCCACAGCGCCTTTTTCTCCAGCGCGCGCAGATGCGCCAGATGGCGGTCATCGCGGGCGGCACCGGGGATGGCGGGGCGAATATCGGGCATGGTGGACGTGTCCCTGACAGAAGGCATCTGGCCCCGTCACCGCACGCCCAACCAAAGCCGGCCAACAGGCAAACCGCCGACGGAAGACCCATCGGCGCTTATATCAGCAAATTCGTCTCAGGTGAAACGATCAGCCCGCGCGCGGGCTGCCGAACAGCCGCGTAAAACTGTCGACCGTCAGGGTGCGCACCGCCCCCTTGTCCCGGCGCAGGCCATGCGGGTCCGGCCCGTCCACCACATCATTGCGCGCCACATAGCGCACATGGGGGAGCGGAAAACCGTCCTGTGTCACGGCCAGCACGCGGGCCGTTTCCACGGTGTTGAAGATCACCCGCTGGTACACGGCACCCGGAACAGGGGCCGCCAACGGTTTGGAACGCTTGAACAACGACACGCTCATCGTAACGCCCCCCATTTCGGTTCACCCCGGACTTGACCCGCCATTGGCCGTCCGTTTCCCAAAAGTGGTACCGCTTTTCCGGTATATGGAAATTAACGCATTCATTTTGTGCGCGCAATAAGATGTCACAGAATCCTGCGACTATCTTCCCAGGATTTATCGGGGATTTTAGGCAAATCAATGAAACATCACCGTCACACGGATCGGATGTTAGGATATCATTCTGGCAATACTTAACAGCGTAGATTAGCGCCCAGGCGTTGCCAAAACGAAACCCTGGAGACGTTACCCCGCGCACAGGACGGGACGTGCAACAACATTACCTGACTGTTTTTCAAAGATTATTCTGTTTCAGAACAGCCGGCACCGCCTCCGGCAGATCCTCGGCGATCAGACCCCGGCCACAATATTCGCCCGCAGCGCCATGCAGCCAGGCACCGGCACTGGCGGCATCGAACGGGTCCATCCCCTGGGCCAGCAGGGCCAGGATCAGGCCCGACAGCACATCGCCACTACCCGCAATGGCGAGGTCGGGCGGTGCATTATGGTTGATGCGGACCCGCCCGTCGGGATGCGCGATCACCGTATCCGGTCCCTTCAGCAACACCACCGCCCCCGACTCCGCCGCCGCATGGCGCGCACGGTCCAGGCGGGAACCGGTCAGCGGACCGAACAGCCGCGCGAACTCCCCTTCATGCGGGGTCAGTACCCAGCGCCCATCAAGCCCAGCCTGCCGCAGCGTCGAAAGCTGCCCGGCAAAGCTGCTGAAAAAATCAGCATCCAGCACGCCCGTCTTGCCGGCGCGCAGGCTGGCCAGTACGGCATCGTGCAGAAGCGGCCCCGTACCGGCACCCGGCCCCAGCAAGACGGCATTGCGGCGCGGATCGGCCAGCAGTTCCGAAAAACCGACCCCGTCGGCAATGGGCTGCACGATCAGGCTGGGCATGGACAGGCAGTAGACCAGCTGTGCCGCCGGCTCACAGGCCAGCGTCACCAGCCCGGCCCCCAGCCGCAGGGCAGCCCGTGCCGACAGCCGGGCCGCCCCCGTCATCAACGTCCCGCCTAGGATCAGGGCGTGGCCGCGCTGATATTTGTGTCCGGTGACAGAGGGCCTGGGGAATTGTGAGCGCCAGAGGGCCGGGCCATTGGCCTGGACGGTCGCGCCGATGCTGGCCAGAACGGAGGCCGGGATGCCGATATCGGCAATGACCAGTCGCCCGACATGGCCGCGTGCAGGATAAAGGTAATGAGCGGGTTTGGGCCGGAAGAAGCTGACGGTGACATCCGCGACGGGTGCCGCACCCAAAATCATCCCATCATCGCCATTGATACCGCTGGGCACATCCACGGCCAGAACCGGTACCCCCTGCCCCGCCATGGCCTGCACTAGCGCCAGCGCCTGCCCGTCCAGCGGACGGTTCAGCCCTGCCCCGAACATCGCGTCGATCACCAGACCGGCACCGGACAGCAGGTCAGGTGAAGCCAGTTCCACACCGCCGGTCCAGCGTTCTGCCGCCCAAGCCGCATCCCCGCGCAACGCCGCACGGTCGCCCAAAAGCCCGACCCGCACCGGCCAGCCGGCGGCGGACAGATGCCGGGCCGCCACGAACCCATCGCCCCCATTATTGCCGGGACCGCAGAGGATGACGACAGGCCGGGGCCGTCCGCCGCACAGAATAACGGCCTCACGCGCCACGGCCATGCCCGCGCGTTCCATTAGCAGGGTGCCGGGTATGCCGGCCTGCATGGCGGCGCGGTCGGCCGCCACCATCTGGGCCACGGTCAGGATTTCTTGGGCCATGCCCTGTCTTCCAGCTTGGGAGAAAGCATGGGGCCATTCTGCGCCAGGGCGGGCATGGCCCAGAAATGAAAAAAGCCGCCCGAAGGCAGCCTTTTTTCCAATTTCTCCGCGCAGGGAGAATGGGGCGATGGACGGGACTCGAACCCGCGACCACTCGGACCACAACCGAGAGCTCTACCAACTGAGCTACCACCGCCGCCGGAGGCCGCCTTATGCAACAACAGCCCCAGGGCGTCAAGCATTCCTTTCACAAAAAATCGCAGGCCCGCCTTGCTTGGAGCAAGGCCGCAGGAGAGACGGCACTTTGCCACTGAACAAGGCGCTTCGCTTGGTTAATGCGCAGTTTTTCGGCCTGACGATTAAAAAGTGATCACATATTTGCACATTATTTGATCACATTACCCGCAAAACATGATCAAATGCCAGCGATCCCATGCCACATCCAACTGGCATGGGGCATGCTTATAGTATGGTCGCACCGATCAGGATGGAAACAGCCGGGCCGGTGCCGAAATTTGGAGCTGCGGGACGCGATGAAGAAGATTGAAGCGATCATCAAGCCCTTCAAGCTGGATGAGGTGAAGGAAGCCCTCCACGAAGTGGGGATCAAGGGCATCACCGTGACCGAAGCCAAGGGCTTTGGCCGCCAGAAGGGCCATACCGAACTCTACCGGGGGGCCGAGTATGTCGTCGACTTCCTGCCCAAGGTGAAGATCGAGGTCGTCATGGATGACAGCCTGGTGGAACGCGCCGTCGATGCGATCCAGCAGGCCGCCCATACGGGTCGCATCGGCGACGGCAAGATCTTTGTGACCCCGGTGGAAGAGGTGATCCGCATCCGCACCGGCGAGCGCGGCCCCGACGCCATCTGACTTTTTTTCGGGCGTTTCGGTAACATCCGAAGCGCCCGAAACCAGGGCACAGAATTTTCTTTCAAATGGTCCGGGGATGGGGTAACGCCACCAACCGGCGGCCCCAAAAGCCCGGGACCGGTTCCTTCCACGACAAACCTCAAACCACGGAAGCAGAGGCTATGTCTGATTTGGCCAAGTTCTTCGACCTGATCAAGGAAAACGACGTCAAGTATGTCGATTTCCGCTTCACCGACATCAAGGGGAAGGTTCACCACGTTTCCCAGCATATCTGCACTGTCGATGAAGATCTGCTGACCGACGGCGTCATGTTCGACGGCTCGTCCATCGCCGGCTGGAAGGCGATCAACGAGTCCGACATGACCCTGCTGCCGGACCTGTCGACGGCCGTCATGGACCCGTTCTCGGCCCAGCCGCTGCTGACCGTTCTGTGCGACGTGCTGGAGCCCTCCACCCGTCAGCCCTACAGCCGTGACCCGCGCTCCATCGCCAAGGCCGCTGAGCGCTACATGGCGTCGGCCGGCATCGGCGACACCGCGTTCTTCGGCCCGGAAGCCGAGTTCTTCGTGTTCGACGACGTGAAGTTCGAAGTCTCGATGAACAAGGTCATGTACGAGTTCGACTCCGAAGAGGGTCCGTACAATTCCGGTCGTTCGTACGAAGGCGGTAACCTGGGTCACCGTCCAGGCGTCAAGGGCGGCTACTTCCCCGTGGCCCCGATCGACAGCGCCCAGGACCTGCGCGCCGAGATGCTGACGGTTCTCGCCGAGATGGGCGTCGAAGTCGAGAAGCACCACCACGAAGTGGCCGCCTCGCAGCATGAGCTGGGCGTCAAGTTCGGCACGCTGGTCAAGATGGCCGACGGCATGCAGCTGTTCAAGTATGTGGTCCACAATGTGGCCCATCAGTACGGCAAGTCCGCGACCTTCATGCCGAAGCCGGTGTTCGGCGATAACGGCTCGGGCATGCACTGCCACCAGTCGATCTGGAAGGACGGCAAGCCGCTGTTCGCCGGCAACCAGTATGCCGACCTGTCGGAAACCGCCCTGTTCTATATCGGCGGCATCATCAAGCATGCCCGCGCCCTGAACGCCTTCACCAACCCGCTGACCAACAGCTACAAGCGTCTGGTCCCGGGCTATGAGGCACCGGTGCTGCTGGCTTATTCCAGCCGCAACCGTTCGGCTTCCTGCCGTATCCCGCACGTGTCGAGCCCGAAGGGCAAGCGCGTCGAGGTCCGCTTCCCCGATCCGGGCGCGAACCCCTATCTGGCGTTCGCCGCCATGCTGATGGCCGGTCTGGATGGTATCCAGAACAAGATCCATCCGGGCGAAGCCATGGACAAGAACCTGTACGATCTGCCGCCCGAAGAACTGAAGGAAATCCCGACGGTTTGCCGCTCGCTGCGCGAAGCCCTGGAAAGCCTGAACGCCGACCGCGACTTCCTGAAGAAGGGCGACGTCTTCACCGACGACATGATCGACAGCTTCATCGAGCTGAAGATGGAAGAAGTGCTGGCGTTCGAAACCTCGCCGCACCCGATCGAGTACAAGATGTATTACAGCGTCTGATCTAAGCCGTTGTTATGCCTTGGGTTTCGAGGTGTCTCGGACCCCAAGGTGTAGCAGTTCGGTGTAGCAGTCAAGACGGCTCGTAGAGGGCAAAAAAAGGGAGTGGCTAGGGAGGCATACGGCCAACCCTGGTCACTCCCTTTGCTATTGGGCGTGGGTAGATCACGCACCTGATAGACGGACTAGCCGGTCATCGAAACTCGTCCCCACGTTCGCTCAGGTAGGTGCGGACGTGATCAAGCCAGGACGGGTACCAGTACCAACTACCGTCCGCCAGCGTGACCCCGTAGGCCTTCCCCCGGTCTTTTGCACCAACGGACTGCCACAGCTTCGTGTGCGCCGTCATGTTGAACCGCCGGAAGCCCTCTTTCTTCATCTGGTCCACTACCTGCTTTGGCTTCATCTTGGGGCGCTCCGTGTCCTTCAGCAGGAGCCTCAGTTTCTCGCCACGTTCACTGTCCCCCCGGATGAACTCCACAACCTGATCGGCCTTGCCCTTCGAGTTCACCGACTGCTCGATGTAGGCAACCCGGTAGGCGTAACGCGGATCAGCGACCATCTCATCCGTGAGCGCGTCTTCGTAGGCGATCTGCGCTGCCTGGATATGGGCAGGAAGGTCCGTCTCCTGGAGCAGGATGTTTCGCTGGTCTCTATCTATCGTACTGAACTGAAGGGCCAGCCCCATCTCCTTGTCGAGACCATACTGGGCACCGGCGATCTCCTTGATGGCCCTGTTGAAGTTGAGACAGCACGCCTGGAGCTTGGCTGAGATCGCATCATCAATACGATTGGTGAGCTGGTGCTCAATCTCGTGCCTGATGGCGATGAGGAAGCCGAGGTTGGTCTTGGTCGGCTCGTCCAGCGGGCAACCAGGATGCCGGAGACATTCCTCAAGTTCCCAATGCTTATCCGCGCCATGCCGAGTCTTAACGACCTCCTCCACTCCGCCGTTGGTTCGCTTATGGCGAATGTCCACCCCGTTGCGACGATAGTGCCAGTGAAGAAGGTAAGTGAAGGCGATCACGGCAGTGACGATGAACAGCTCACTTTTGAACTGCGCACGGGGGTTGTTGAACCCTTGCACGGCGGCGAGCATTGCTTCCCGCGCTTTGATCAACAGCTCATCGCCGCGCACATGGAGGCCGGTAGTCGGGTCAAGGTGTGGCCAACTAGCAATGAAGTCGGCAAGCGCCTCCTCTGACGCGGCCTCTACCCCCCTGTGCTTTGTCTCACCCCGAATCTCGGATATCCGCGCATGGTTGATGCTGCGGGTTGGTCGCGTGAAGTAGGCGAGGATGTCCTGGTCATTCAGACCGGTCGATGAGATGAACCGCTTCACCAGCGCGACTTCCCATCGCTCCAGCTTATTGTTCGAACTTCTAGCCTTCCTTACAGGTGCCATAACGCCCCCACAACGGCGGACAGTTGCAATGGGGGTAGCATCCACCATTTCGAGTGAAGGGGCTATGCCTTGGACGCGATATCTTCTACGTTCTACTCACTTTTGCCTATGAGTTCACATCCCCGGTTCAATGTCTCCACCGTCCAGCCGCCTTCCTCTATAAGTTGACGGAGCAACTGGATCGCTTCCGCATAAGCGGTTGTCCCTACACGACCGGCGGACTTCAACCGAGGACTTCCCCTGGTGATCAACAGGACTGCGACCTCCACGTCCATATTGTCAAACAAGCCCGCGTAAGTCTGGGGTTCGTTCCAGGCGAGCATCCGGACTGTAAACTCCCGAGGATCGACACGGAGCGACTGAGCAAGTGGCCGATAGCTTGAAGGTGGAACAGTTACACGGCCAGACTCATATGAGGAGATCATTGTGTAATGCTCAATACCTACCAACAACGCCAAGTCCCCCTGCGTAAGACTATGGGATTTACGCAGATGGCTTATGTACGATCCCGCCCCTTCCTTGTTCCTCTTTACTGTCTCAGGACTCAAGCCCATCTTCCATTCTCCGCACGGCTCAGCAGACGATTGACATCGATACTCTGAAGGATGTCCATGTCACACTTCCTTTGCGGACTGCACAGGTCAAGACCACACCCGTTAAACAAGCGAATACAAGTTAAGCGGCTACTCAACCCGCATCCTCATAGGCACGTCCCCGGCTGATATCTCCGGGCGAGGTCCGATGGCACCACAAGGGGGCTTGTGCCTCCCCATGGACCTCCGGAACCCCGCTCAGCAGATTCATGCAGCGTCTTTGCCCTGCTCCAGTCCGTCCGGTGCGTCGGACACATCAGACGCAAGCTGGAACTTGGTGTAGTACCGCCCTCCTCCTGCCCTGATGACCCCGTTTGCGTGCAGTTCTTCCACCAGCCCACTGTGCCTCACCAGTTGCGTGAAGTGAGCAGGTTGGATGCCAAGCGCCTGACGCACCTGACGGAATAGGAGCTCATCGCCAGGAGCTGAGAACGCGGCCCACGCCAGAACATAGTCGTAGACTTCACGGGGGCGGCCAGACAACGCAGCCGGAACTGGACTCCATCGCACCACCTCCGCCTCGGGAAACACCGTTGGCAGGATCGAGGGAATGCCGCTGCTCACCGACGCGATGATGTAGGCGTCACAGGGCTGACAGGCATCGCCATCAGACCGGCGGACCCTCCCCCGGCAAAGGGCCTGGAGAATGTCATGGCCGAACTCCCCAAGCCGGGTTTGGTTGAGTTGATCCGCCGTGACGTCTTCGCCGCCACATGGAAGCCCCGCCCCAAGCCGCTTCAGGCCCTCATAGTGGCTCTCCCGCATGAACAGCGTCCCGGCCAGGATGATGTTCCCGATGTGGGAGTAGTTGTTGATGCCGGTATGCTTGCCCCAAGTGATGAAGTGCAGTCGCTCAGGGTTCACCTTGGCCCTCCTTCTGATCTTCTCCTCGACGTCGCCAACGCGGCTGTCTTTCTTGTGATGGACGATCAGCCAGTCTTCGGTCGGCTTGGTCTCGATGGTCCGACAAATGCCCTCGACAAGCTGATCACCGTTGGACTGCCAGGAGGATTTGCCACCACCCCGCTGCCAGACATGGATGCGGAGGTTGCGGTATGATTTCGGCGCTTCCGGCAGACGCTGAATGATGCGCCGACGTCGTTCCATGTCGGCGTAGGGAACCCGGAGGCGGCCCGACGCATCAATGACAAGGAGCGGCGCAAGATCGGTGGGCATGGTTTCCTCGTAGTCCACGACGGCCCCGCCATACCGGCCATCGTTGCGGATGCGAACCTGTTTGCCGCTGAGTTGGAGGATGTCGGTGAGCAGTTCCCTCCTCTCCCGCACCAGTTCAGCGCGGACAGGATCAGGCTGATCTGCGGGCTCGAACTGCTCCAACAGCCAGCTTTCATTGACCCCACCCTCCCGAAGGAAGTCAGGCATGTCGAAGACAACGCTACCTGCGTTCCCAAGCTTCTCCAAACGCGCACGGATGGCATCGAAGACCCCCACCAAACTCCGCACCAGCACAGGATGGATGAGCGACAGCGGCTGCAACAGACCGGCCAGGGCATAGACAGACACCGTGATCGGACGGCCCGGAAGCCAGCTTTCATCCCAGACACGGACATGCCGGGGAGCGCCCCCATAGAACAGCCGCGATGCGGTACTGAAAGGCCTTCCCTCCAGCTCCATTTCCAGACGACGCTGGGTCGTGATCAGCACCCGTGCCGCGTCCGGCCTCGACTGTCCAAGCGCATTGACGCGGGCATCGCTGGTCAGCACCGACAGCGCCTCCGACGGCAGTTGGAGACCCCGAACAAGGTTCTCAATCTCGTCTAAGGTCCGGATGCAGAACAGCACCCCGACACCGTCATAGGCCGGATCGACCACCACCCTTCGGACGAAGGCGCATACTGCCGTCGTCTTACCGATGCCAGGGTCCAGTGACGACAGATGGATCAATGGGTCACAGACACCATCCGCCATGTTCGCCATGGTCTGCACAATGGCCCGGATGGCCGCGACCTGATCCACGCTTGGATAATGGTGGTGAGCGACAAACGATTCGGTGATCTCCGACATCGTTTCTTCGACAATAGAACCCGCACCCCCGGTCTGTGAACGACAGAGGGCAATCACATTTCCAGTGTCCATGATAAATCCATAGATATCCGGGGTGGCCCATAGCCCCGTTCAAGGTTGCCCAGGAATGTTTAGTCATCACGTATTAGGGGCCTATAACGTCGCGACTTAACATTTCAGCACCATCAGTTGACGGCTGGTGCTGGTACTTCGGCATCAGGGGCGATCCGAGGTCCACAGACAGGCCGCATCTTTGGTCAATGGTGTCCTGTATCCGCGACAGTCGCCGCCGCTTCAGTCCCTTCAGACCCTGACTTCGGTCAGGCAAGGCTAGGCTTGCCCACAGACCCGCCAAAGACGTACCGTCGTCCCCGCCTAACCGGGGAGGGAAAGCAAAGAAGCTCAACACCCTGCGATAGGTGTGGATCGCTTAACCTTCCGACGCCGGTGTTGTCTTCACTGAAGCCACCCGGCTGACATGTATGGACCAATGGACAGGCAATGAACCAACAGGCCCTCTCCTCCTTCATCTGGTCGGTCGCCGACCTTCTGCGTGGCGACTACAAGCAGTCGGAATATGGTCGGGTGATCCTGCCGCTTACTGTCCTTCGCCGTCTGGATTGCGTCCTGGAGCCGACCAAGGCCGCTGTCTTGGCGGAGCTGGCGGAGAAGGAGAAGCTGGGCATCAACCCAGAGCCCTTCCTGCTTCGGAAGTCTGGACAGAGCTTCTTCAACACGTCGCCCATGGACATGAAGAAGCTGATGGGCGACCAGGACCATATCCGGGAGAACCTGTTCGCCTATATCGCGGGGTTCTCTGCCTCTGTCCGGGATATCTTTGAACGGTTCGAGTTCCATGCCCAGGTCGAGCGGCTGGCAAAGGCCGGGCTGCTGTATCAGGTGGCGGAGCGGTTCGCCTCCATCGACCTGCACCCCAGCCGGGTTGATAACCACCAGATGGGCTTGGTCTTTGAAGACCTGATCCGCCGGTTCGCGGAACTGTCGAATGAAACGGCGGGGGAGCACTTCACCCCCCGTGAGGTGATCCGCCTGATGGTGGACCTGCTGTTCATTGAGGATGATGACGTTCTGTCAAAGCCGGGGGTGGTCCGCACAATCTATGACCCCACCGCCGGGACCGGTGGCATGTTGTCCATCGCAGGGGAGTGGCTGGAACAGCACAATCCCAATGCCCGTCTGACCATGTTCGGTCAGGAACTGAACCCCGAATCCTACGCCATCTGTAAGGCGGACATGCTGATCAAGGGTCAGGACGTGACGAACATCAAGTTCGGCAACACCCTGTCTGATGACGGCCACCCGGCCAAGAGCTTCGACTACATGCTCTCCAATCCGCCGTTCGGCGTGGACTGGAAGAAGGTCGAGAAGGAGGTCCGCCGGGAACAGGAACGTGACGGCTTCAATGGTCGCTTCGGCCCCGGTCTGCCCCGCGTATCCGATGGGTCCATGCTGTTCCTGCTGCACCTGATCTCCAAAATGCGGCCCGTGGCGGAGGGGGGCAGCCGCTTCGCCATCGTCCTGAACGGATCACCCCTGTTCACCGGCGGTGCCGGGAGCGGGGAGAGTGAAATCCGCCGGTACGTCCTGGAGAATGATCTGGTGGAGGCCATCATCGGTCTGCCCACGGACATGTTCTACAATACCGGCATCTCCACCTATGTCTGGGTCCTGAGCAACCGCAAGCCCGAACACCGCAAGGGCAAAGTGCAACTGATCGACGCCAGCGCCATGTGGCAGAAGATGCGCAAGAGCCTGGGGTCCAAGCGCAAGGAAATGTCCGAGGATCACATCAAGGACGTAAGCCGCCTGTTCGGCTCGTTCGAAGAGGTGGATGCCGATGGCCGCCCCATCAGCCGCATCTTCCGGAACAGCGATTTCGGGTACCGCACCATCACCGTTGAGCGGCCCCTGCGCGACGAAAAGGGCCGGATCATCGTCGGGGAGCGGGGAAAGCAGAAGGGCAAGCCGCAGCCGGATTCGGCCTTGCGCGACACGGAGAACGTGCCGCTGTCAGAGGATGTGGAGGCCTACTTCAAGCGGGAGGTCCTGCCCCACGCAGCGGACGCCTGGATCGACCATGAGAAGACCAAGGTTGGCTACGAAATCCCGTTCAACCGGCACTTCTACGTCTTCCAGCCGCCTCGTCCGCTGGAGGAAATCGACGCCGAGTTGAAGGCCGTTGTGGGTCGTATCCAGACCATGCTGGGTGAGGTGATGGCATGACCTTCCCGCGCTACCCGGACTACAAAGACAGTGGTGTTGACTGGCTTGGAGAGGTGCCAGGACATTGGGCATCAAAACCACTTTGGACGCTATTTCACCGGACCAAGAGAGTGGATTATGCTGACGAAACGCTTTTGTCGGTCTATCGCGACTTCGGAGTCATTCCAAAGTCTAGTCGAGATGACAATTACAATAAGCAGTCTGAAGACCTCAGCTTATATCAGCTCGTCGTGTCCGGCGATCTTGTTATCAACAAGATGAAGGCGTGGCAGGGCTCTGTCGCTGTGTCTGGTTTTCGTGGGATTGTTAGCCCAGCATACTTTGTGTATGAGGCGCTGCATCAGGAGAACTCGCGGTATCTACATTACCTTATGCGTTGCTCAAACTACACGGAAGCATACCTGGCCCTCTCAAAAGGTATCCGAATCAATCAGTGGGACTTGGAACCGCAGTATCATTCACGACTGCCGGTGTTGCTACCTCCTGCTGCCGAGCAATCCGCCATCGCCGCCTTCCTAGACCGCGAGACGGCCAAGATCGACGCCCTGGTAGCCGAACAGGAGCGCCTGATCCAACTGCTGAAGGAGAAGCGCCAAGCCGTCATCTCCCATGCCGTCACAAAGGGGCTCGACCCGAATGTCCGGATGAAGGACTCCGGCGTGGAGTGGCTTGGGGAGGTGCCGGAGCATTGGACCGTTGCCCCCGTTGGTGCGCGTTTTTCGGTTCAATTAGGAAAGATGCTAGATTCGTCAAAGATAACCGGAGAATACCTGCGACCTTATCTGCGCGTGTTCGATGTGCAGTGGGGTTGTATCAATACCGATGAACTGCCGTACATGGACTTTGATGAAAATGATAGAGAGCGATTCCAACTTCGAAATGGAGACCTTCTTGTTAACGAAGGTGGAAGCTATGTTGGCCGCTCAGCCATTTGGTTAGGAGAACTGGACGAGTGTTACTATCAGAAGGCTTTGCACAGATTGCGTCCACGTACACAAGATGACTTGTCAAAATTTTTCTACTACGTGATGTTCTTCGCTACTCACCTTGGCGTTTTCGTTGCCAATGGGAACCAAGCTACTATCGACCATTTGACCGCTGAGGCATTCAGAAGGTATCGATTTGCCTTCCCTCCTGCCTCAGAACAAGCCGCTATTTCCGACTACCTCGACCATGCAGTGGAGGGACTGGACAGGCTTGAGAATGACGCAGTACTTGGCATCCAACTCCTTAAAGAACACCGCTCCGCCCTCATCTCCGCCGCCGTCACGGGCAGGATCGACGTGCGCGGCCTTGTCCAGGTCGAGGATGCCGCCTGATGGACCGGGAGGAAGCCAGGACACGTCCCCTGTTCGAGGAGGTCACTCCGGCCATCTATCGCGAGGATGCATGGTCGGGTCCGCACGGCTTTCTCTTCGATGCAATGACCCTGCTGAATGGTCGGGAGATGTCCCAGCAGTTCCTGGACGCGGCGGACCATCTGGTTGAGGGTATCCGACGGCTGGACCATGAGGATTACCGGATCGGCTTCCCGATCCTGTTTCTGTGTCGGCACGCCATCGAACTGGTCCTGAAGTCGGTTCTGCCCGGTGCCCCGAAGCATCACAGGCTGGATGCCCTGTTCGCTGACCTCTACTGCCAATACCGTGATGCCAGGGGCTATGACGTCCCGGAATGGATAACCACGCGCATTGCAGAACTTGCCCAGTTTGACCCGACATCAACGGCGTTCCGATATCCGGAGGTCGGTGAAGCCGGGTGGAAGTCAGCCGGGCTGCATGTGGGTGTCTACCACCTGCGCCGGGCCATCCACGAACTGCACACTGTCATCCCCACAATCGCAGAAGCCAGTAGGACGCAGAGGCCCACGATATGACCCTGCACAAGGAAGTCGCCTTCGAGGATGAGATTTGCGCCGCGTTGGCCGCGCGCGGATGGCATCACGACACCGCCGATGCCGCCGGGTATGACAGAGCACGGGCACTGTTCCCCGCCGATCTGGTCGCCTGGGTGCAGGAGACACAGCCCAAAGCGTGGGAGACCCTGACCAAGAACCATGGTGCTGCGGCCCAAACAATGCTGCTGGACCGTGTCCGCAAGCAGATGGATGACCGGGGAACGCTGGACGTCCTTCGCCATGGCATTGACCTTCTGGGGTTGCGCGGCACCCTGACCCTGGCTCAGTTCCGTCCTGCCCTGTCGATGAATACGGAGCTTCAGGCGCGGTTCACTGCCAACCGGCTGCGCGTTGTTCGACAGGTTCGCTATTCGCTCCACAATGAGAATTGCCTTGATCTGGTGCTGTTCCTGAACGGCATCGCGGTCGCCACCGCAGAGCTGAAGTCCGACTTCACCCAATCGGTCGAAGACGCGGTGGACCAGTACCGGTTCGACCGCCAGCCGAAGCCCAAAAGTCAGGGTGCCGCCGAACCCCTTCTGGATTTCCCGCGTGGTGCCCTGGTTCACTTCGCCGTCAGTGGGTCCGACGTCCGCATGACCACGAAACTGGCCGGGGCGGAAACCACCTTCCTGCCCTTCAACAAGGGCCATGACGGGGGTGCTGGCAATCCGCCGAACGGCACCGGGCACCGTACAGCCTACCTTTGGGAAGAGGTATGGGCACGCGACTCCTGGCTGGAGATCATTGGCCGCTACCTGGTTGCCAAACGCGACAGCAAGAAGCAGGTCACCGGCATCATCTTCCCCCGCTATCACCAGCTCGACGCCACGCGGAAGCTGGTTGCCGCTGTATTGGATGAAGGGCCGGGACGGAAATACCTGATCCAGCATTCGGCAGGGTCGGGAAAGACCAACTCCATCGCCTGGACAGCACATTTCCTGGCGGACCTGCACACAGTGGGCGATGCCAAGGTCTTCGATACTGTGGTGGTGGTGAGCGACCGTACCGTGCTGGACACCCAGCTACAGGAGGCGATATTCGACTTCCAGCGGCAGACCGGGGTGGTTGCCACGGTGAAGGGCGAAGGAAAGAGCAAGAGCGGGGAACTGGCCGAAGCCTTCTCCGGTGGCAAGAAGATCGTCGTCTGTACGATCCAAACCTTCCCCTTCGCGCTGAACACCGTGCGGGAACTGGCCGCCACCGAGGGCAAGCGGTTCGCCGTCATCGCGGATGAGGCCCATTCTTCCCAGACCGGGGAGGCCGCCGCGAAGCTGAAACAGGTGCTGTCCGCAGAGGAGCTGAAGGAACTTGGCGACGGCGGAGAGGTCAGCGCTGAAGACGTGCTGTCCGCTCAGATGGCAGCCCGAGCGGCTGACTCTGGCATCACCTATATCGCATTCACGGCCACGCCGAAGTCGAAGACCCTGGAGTTGTTCGGTCGCCTCCCACGGCCCGACCTGCCCGCCGGCGAAGGCAACACGCCGGAGCCCTTCCACGTCTATTCCATGCGACAGGCCATTGAGGAGCGTTTCATCCTCGACGTCCTGAAGAACTACACCCCCTACAAGCTCGCCTTCCGCTTGGCCCATGAGGGTGCGGAGATTGATGACAAGGCCGTGGAACGAAGTGAAGCGGTCAAGAACATCATGGGGTGGGTTCGTCTCCATCCCTACAACATCTCCCAGAAGGTTGAGATCGTTGTTGAGCATTTCCGTCAGAACGTGGCCCCGCTCCTGAATGGTCGTGCAAAGGCCATGGTGGTGACGGCCAGCCGGTTGGAGGCGGTGCGTTGGAAGATCGCCATCGACAAGTACATCAAGGCCAGCGGGTACAAGATCGGCACCCTTGTCGCCTTCTCCGGCGAGGTACTGGACAAGGACACCGGACCCGACCCCTTCACCGAGCACAGCAGCAGCCTTAATCCGACCCTCAAGCGCCGTGACATTCGTGATGCGTTCGCGGAGCCGGACTTCCAGGTGCTGCTGGTGGCGAACAAGTTCCAGACAGGCTTCGACCAGCCGCTGCTGTGCGGGATGTATGTGGATAAGCGACTGGCGGGGATACAGGCTGTTCAGACGCTGTCACGACTGAACCGCGCCCACCCCGGCAAGGACACCACGTACATCCTCGACTTTGTGAACGAGCCCGGTGAAATCCTTGCTGCCTTCCGTACCTACTACAAGACGGCGGAACTGGAAGGCGTGACCGACCCGAACATCGTGTTCGATCTCCGCGCCAAGCTGGACGCCACGGGCTACTACAGCGACGGCGAGGTCGAGCGCGTGGTGAACGTGGAGTTGGACCCGAGGTCAAGCCAGGGACAGCTTGCAGCAGCGCTGGAGCCCGTGGCCGACAGGCTTCTGAGGCGGTTCAAGGCAGCCTACGAGGCGAAGAAGGCCGCTGAGGCCGTTGAAGACCATGCCGCAGAGCTGGAAGCGACCAACAAGATCAACGAGTTGGTGTTGTTCCGGAGGAACCTGGGGGCGTTCATCCGCCTCTACGGCTTCTTGTCGCAGATTTTCGACTACGGCAACACGGCGTTGGAGAAGCGAGCAATCTTCTTCCGCCGCCTCCTGCCCCTGCTGGAGTTTGGCCGGGAGCGAGAAGGTGTTGACCTGTCGAAGATCACCCTGACCCACTACGCCCTCAAATCGTCGGGAAAGCAGACGCTGGCGCTGGGCGACGGTGAAGCGGAGAAGCTGAAGCCGATGTCCGAGACAGGAAGCGGGCAGGTCCAGGAGAAGGAAAAGGCGCTCTTGGCGGAGATCATCTCCAGGGTGAACAGCCTGTTCGAGGGGGAACTGACAGACAACGACAAGCTGGTCTACGTGAACAATGTCCTGATGGGCAAACTGCTGGAGTCCCCTATCCTTGTGCAACAGGCGGGCAACAACACGAAGGAACAGTTTGCCAACTCACCGGACCTCGCCAACGAGATACTGAACGCCATCATGGACGCCTTCGCCGCCCACACAGCCATGAGCAAACAGGCCTTGGACTCCGAGAAGGTACGGGAGGGGCTTCGGGATATCCTCCTCGGTCCCGCCCAACTCTATGAAACGCTTCGGCACCGGGCGGCACGCACGACGCCCATGGTTATCTCCTGAGACAAGGGGGCGTCAGATAATTTCCCGTTCACAGTTGGCAGTCCCGGAAAAGTGTAGGCAGAAAAACACAGTTCTGAAATGTAGAATCAGATCAATACCGGTTGCTTCTGCGAACCTCATGTTGCGGGGTTTATCCTGACAAGGACGTTCTTGACTGCCTGTGCCGTCCACGCCCCTCCTCGGGCGGTACAGACGTTCAACTCAGTCAATCGCCGCGCTATGGCACCGAATGAGAGCCGTTCATTCTGAAGACGCTTCACAATCGGGCCGACCTTATCGGCGTAGTGGTCAGCTCGGTCTTTCGCGGCGCGTCCACCTTCACGGAAGACTTGCCCGTTGAAGCCCATAGGATTGCCGAGCCGTGTCCCGCGTGCCTTGGCAGCCTCCAACGCTGCCTTGGTTCGCGCACTGATGCGCTCCCGTTCATCCTCGGCGATCACAGCCATAATACCCACCGTCAGACGGTTGGCGTTCGGCATATCCACAGCGACGAAGTTCACCCCGTCGTCACGGAGCTTCAGCAGGAAGGCCGCATTGCGTGACAACCTGTCCAGCTTGGCGATGAGCAGGGTCGCCCCTGTCAGGCGACACAGCTCCAGCGCACGGTCGAGTTCTGGCCGGTCATTGCGCTTCCCAGACTCTACCTCGGTGAACTCTCCAAGGAGCTTCCAGCGTCCTCCATTGAGGAACGAACCAACGGCCTCCCGTTGCGCCTCCAGCCCCAACCCACTGCGCCCCTGCTTCGCTGTGCTGACCCGGTAGTAAGCGACGAACTTGCCCTCAGCCATGGCCGAACCCATCCATCTAAAACAGCCTAACGAGCGTTACGGTGTTTTGGATAACCGACTGGTGAGTCGCGGTCAACCTTGGTCCTCGGTGCTATCTCCCGGACAAGGGAGGCAGGGGGGACGCAAGATGGGACCCAAATCGACCCCAGGGGGAGTGCCACCCCACCCATTTCACAAAGAGGCTCCAGGGTTGTTGTTCGTTGTTGATGTCGGAGATGAGGCTCTGGCGCTGTTCAACGGACTTGCCATGGTGAAGCAGTGCGGTGAACCACCTAACCCCAAGACAAAGCGACCCTGGCCACCGCCGCGACGCTCATTTAGATCATGGCACCGCATCTGCCCCAGAAGCTGATATCCGCGCCAACGCGCTTGGCCGTGTGTTCGCCTTGGGGACCGTCCTCGGTCTGTGGAGATAAGGTGTGCATGAGAGAACGGCGGCGCTGAGAAAAGTCGGCAAGAGGACCACAGCACACCGGCCCCGGCCCTATGGCGGATTGCAGCCAGCCATGGTGACACAGGATTGCCGATAGCCATCGAACTGAGCCGAAGTGGGACGGTCACCAACCAGTAACCAGACCTGCAATCAGCGACTTAGGTGATCCAGCGACACCCCAAAGTCGAAACGGCTGATCACGTCCAGCAAGTCCCTCGTCGTCAACAGCTTGCCGCCGTAGACCCCTGCCGTGATCCCTTGCAGCGCATGCCCAACAATCTTCTTGATTGTGCTCTCCGGCACCCCGCCGTTCATGAGCGTTGAGACGAACGTGTGACGGAAGGAGTGGAAGACCAAGCGTCCGCGCCCAAGGCCGATCAAGTGACGAAACTCGGACCACCACTGGACGAAATACTGGCTGTACCGGCCTTCACTCCCGACGGTGATATCCGGCCACATGTGGTCGCGGCCATCATCTGCCATGGCCTCTCGGTGGGTCAGCAAACCAAGGTCGATGAGGCGTGGGTGGAGCGGAACCACACGGTTGCCAGCCTTGGTCTTCGCGTCTGTAACGCGGAAGCACCAAACACCATCGACCTCGGTCACATCGTCAACGCGTAGCTTTGCGGCCTCCTCGACACGGAGACCGGAGTGCAGCGAGATCAGTGGAAGCCAGTACTTGTGGTCCTTCTCCAGACACGAGCCGGGCCGGTCACGGCGATCCGGTCGCCAGTGCCCAACATATAGCGGCGAAGAGAACAGCACACGCAGGTCTTCCGGTGTGAAGGCCTCCCGTTCGCTGTCCTCCTTGGGTGGAGCAAGACCCCGCAGCGGGTTGTCGATCTGGCACTTCCCCTCCAGCTTGGCCCAGTTAAACAGTGCGCTGACCGTTCGGAAGTGCAACCCGATGGTGTTGTTGTTCAGTTCGAGATCGCTCAGGAAGTCCCGCCAGTTACGCACGTCGTCACGCGTGACGTCATCCACCGGCTTGTTGGACAGTGTCTCCGCAAACAACCGGAGCTTGGGCAGTGTGGTCTTCACAGTTCCTGCCTTCCACTGACCATCTCGCTGCTTGGAATTGATGTAGAGTCCAACCAGTTCGTTCAGAGGCATCGACTTGGGCTTTGATGGCGGGATGGAAACCACACCACCTCGCCGCAAAGAGGCCGCGAACAAGGGATCAGTCGGTGCCACCCCGAAGTCCCCATTGCGCCATGCGGCGGTGAGCTTGAAGTACTCTGCCTGAGCCCGAAGGACGGTCCAGCAAACGCGCTTGTACTCCGGGCTATCAACGGGGATGTCGAGACCAGCATCCCGAAGCAGCGCATCGGCGATTTTGACAGCGGGATTCAGGTCGTTCTCCGCGAGAGCCTTTTGGACACGGGCTCGCATTCCTTCCAAGACAGACGCCTCAGCTTCTGGTGCGAGCGGCGTGCCGCCAACACTGAGGAGAGACTGAAACTTTTCCCGGACGACTGTCTTGGTTTCCCATTGGGCAACGACCTGACGGAACCACTGACGGGCCAGATCGTCAATCTGCTCGGCTGAAAGGGTCGGCGTGTTCATGATGACTGTGAAAAGGCGGTCTGCTGCTGTGCTCAGTTCCCTGGCCCTGCAAAGGGCGGTTGGCTTGTGACGGCTATGGAGCGACTTCAGAAGCTCCCGCCGCCCGATGCGGCAAACGAGCTCCCGAGGTACCCGCCGACGCCAGTGATATACATCGCCACGCCGAAGGATGTGAACCATGGTTTCGCCTCGTGAGGCGTCGCTGGTGTAGCAGTGCTGTGTAGCAGCGACGCACGTTGATACACGAGACACCTCAAAGGCTTAGGCAAACTGCGGCTGAGGACGGTGTAGCAGGGAATCCAAGATGTACTACAGCGTCTGATGCGTTCGGCCCAGCAACGGGCCGGCACTCAGCGACGATCAGCAGACCCCCGCCGGGCAACCGGCGGGGGTTTCGCATTTCAAGGCGGTGCGCTACTCTCCGGCCCGTAATGCAGAACCCGACCTCCCCGTCCGATCACGCCCTTTATGCCCCCGGCTTCCTGGGCGGATCGCCCCGGCGCATCATTGGCATGGTGATGCGCAACTGGTTCCTGATCCGGCAAAGCTGGCCGCGCATGCTGGAGCTTTGCTACTGGCCCACGGTGCAGCTTCTGGTCTGGGGGTTCATGTCGCAGTTCCTGCGTGGTCAGACCTCGCTGCTGGCCGGTGCTGCCGGCGTGCTGATCTCTGCCGTGCTGCTGTGGGAGGTGCTGGTCCGCACCCAGATCGGGATGAGCATCACCTTTCTGGAGGAGCTTTGGTCCCGCAACCTGGGCAACCTGTTCGTCAGCCCGCTGCGCCCCTGGGAATGGGTGGTGTCGCTGGTGGTGATGGGGTTCATCCGCGTCATCCTGGGCGTGGCGCCGCCGGTGGTGCTGGCCGTTCTGTTCTTCGACATCTCGATCTTCGATCTTGGCCTGCCGCTGGCGGCGTTCTTCGCCAATCTGATGATGTTGGGCGTGGCGGTCGGGCTGCTGACATCGGGCATGATTCTGCGGCACGGGTTGGGGGCGGAGTCGCTGTGCTGGATGGCCGTGTTCGTGCTGGCCCCCTTCTCCGCCGTCTACTACCCCGTCTCCGCCCTGCCGCCGGCGGTGCAATATGTCGCCATGGCCCTGCCCTCGACCCATGTGTTTGAGGGGATGCGGGCCGTCCTCTATCACGGGACCATCGAATGGCGGATGCTGGGGCTGGCCGTCATTCTTAATCTTTTCTATCTGGGGCTGGCTTCCCTATATTTCCTGCGGGCGTTCCGCAATGCGCGGCAGCGCGGCGCGCTGTTGCAGGCGGGTGAGTAGTCGGGGCATCAATTGGCGGAACGCAAATACGCGATACAGCGGCCCAAAGGGGCGAAATGGGAAACCCTGTCCCTGGTCGATGATCTGGGCCAGGGCAAGATGGAATTCCGCAATGCCGTGAACCTGCATGGCGCCGGCCCTGTCCGCCTGATCCAGGTGGATTTCGTCAGTGATGAGGCGCTGGCCGATTTCGACTGGCGCCTCATCGAACTGCATGACCCGCGCAAGGGCGACCGGCCCAAGCCGACCGTCGTGGCCGGCAGCGAGCGGGCGAAACCCAAGCAGCAGCCCGCCAAAGGCAAGGGGGCCGGCACGGCCAAGGGCCGCGGCCCCGCCGGCCCCGACGAAAAGGTGCCCGTACCGGTGAAGACCTATATGCTGGCGTTCCTGTTCGGGGCCGTTTCTCTGGCCGCCTGGGCGCTGTTCTACAGGACCTGATGCCATGTCCATGCCACGTATTGCCATTGTCGGGGCAGGCGCCATCGGCACCGTCATCGCTGCCCGCCTGTCGGCCCGCGGCGGGCTGGATGTCAGCCTGTGCCTGCGCACCGGCGGCTTCAGCAGCCTGGAGGTGCAGGGGCCGGACGGCACCGTCACCGCCACCCCGACCCTGTATGCCCATCCCGCAGAGGCCCACCCCGTCGACTGGGTGATCGCTACCACCAAGGCCTATGACAGCGCCGCCATCGCCGGCACTTGGCTGCCCGCCCTGATGGGGCCGCAGACGCGGCTGGCCGTGCTTCAAAACGGGGTGGAGCATGTGGCGAATTTCGGGACCCTTGTCGACCCGGCCCGCATCCTGCCCGTGATGCTAGACATCCCTGCCGAACGTCTGGGCCCTGGTCGCGTCCTGCAACGCGCCGCCGGCATCATGGTGGTGCCGCAGGGACCGGACAGTGCCGGCTTCATCACCCTGTTCGACGGAACCGGTATCAAGGTGACGGCGGATGCCGATTTCACCACGGTCGTCTGGCGCAAGCTATGCCTGAATGCCGCCGGTGCGGTGTCGGCCCTGCTGCGGCAGCCGGCGGGTATCGTCCATCATGCGGGGGCGGCACCGGTGATGCGCGCCCTGGTGGCCGAATGCGTTGCCGTCGCCAGGGCCGAGGGGGCCAACCTGGACGATGCAACGGTGGATCAGGTGATGGAAGCCTGCCACGCGGCGGCACCAGACGGCATCAATTCCCTGCTGGCCGACAGGATGGCCGGGCGGCCCATGGAGCTTGATGCCCGCAACGGCGTCATCATCCGGCGCGGTGCCGCCCACGGCATCCCGACACCGGTCAACCAGACCATCCACGATCTGATCCTGGCCGCCGTATCGGCGGAACAGGCTCAGCGATAAAGGCGCGGCACCTCGATCATCGGGCAACGGTCCATGATCACGGTGCTGCCCAGCGCCTCCGCCCTGGCGGCCGCCGCATCATTGCGGATACCCAGCTGCATCCAGATAAAGGGAATGCCGCGTTGGGCCGCGTCCACCGCAACCTCCCCCGCCGCGTCCGCCCGGCGGAAGATATCGACCATGTCGGGCCGTTCCGGCAGGTCGGCCAGGCTGGCATAGGCGGTCTGCCCCAGCACCGTGCGCCCCGCCAGCGCCGGGTTCACGGGGATCACCCGATGTCCCCGGTCATACAGGAACTTCATCACGTAAAAGCTGGGCTTGGCCGGATCCGCCGTCGCCCCCACCACCGCAATGGTGCGGGCGCTGTCCAGAACATGGCGGATCAGATCATCGGAATAATGGTCATGGTTCATGGGCCGCTATCCCTTTCATTTGACCTTGGTCGCTTATCACTCCGCCTTCTTGGGCACTGGTCCCAGGGCCATCGGTGCTTCCGCCGCCAGCCAGGCGAAGCTGGCAAAGGCCGCCGTGGCCTGATCCAGCTTCTTTGGGTCAACCTTGTCCAGCGTGTCGTCAGCCGTGTGGTGGTAATCGAAATAGTCGGTGCCATCCAGGCCCAGGCCGCCCGTCGGCACCCCCTGAGCCGCCAGCGGCCCGATATCGGGTCCGCCGCTGCTGGAGCCACGTCCCGGCACGATGCCCAGCGGGGCCAGCGCCTTGCCGATGGCGTCGGCCACGGGCTTCGCCTCTGGCCGGAAGTTGGCATTGAAGGTGATGACGGGACCGGCACCGAAATCCGCCTCTGTCCCAACCTGATGCTTGGGCAGTTCGGCGGCATGCTGCTTGGCATAGGCATAGGCACCGACCAGCCCCACCTCCTCCGCCCCGAACAGGACGAAGCGGATGGTGCGGCGCGGGGCCTGCGGCATAGATTTGATGATCTTGGCCGCCGCCAGGACGATGCCAACCCCGGCCCCGTCATCCAGGGCGCCGGTACCCAGATCCCAACTGTCCAGATGCGCGCCGATCACCACGATCTCTTCGGGCAGTTCGCGGCCCTTGATCTCCGCCATGACATTGGCGTCAGACAGCGGCCCCATAGCCTGGCTGGACAGGACCATCTTCACCGACACCGGCTGACCCAGCGCCAGCACGCGGTTCAGCTGATCCGCGTCGGGATTGGACAGGGCACCGGCGGGGATGGCCGTCACACCGTCGGCATAGCGGGTGATGCCGGTATGGGGGAAACGGTGGCTGTCGGTGCCGATGGACCGGATCAGCAGACCGACCGCCCCCTTGCGCGCTGCCGCCTCCGGCCCCTTGCCGCGCACGCCCACCGCCTCGCCATAGCCGCCGCCATCCTGCAGGCGGTTCATCTTCTTGTCGACGAAGGCGATCTTGCCTTTCAGGCTGCCTTCCGGTGCGGCCTCCAGGTCTTCCAGCGTGTCAAACCGCACGACAGGGGCCGTGATACCCTCTGGCGGGGTCGTTACGGAATGGCCAAGAGCCGTGACATGCAGGTGATGGGCAACAGGGGTCAGGATCGACGCATGCTCGATCCCGCGTTCCCAGCCATCCACCGTGAACGGCTCGACCTTGATATTGGCCAGCCCCAGTTCCTTGAACCGTGCTTCGGCCCATTGATGCGACAGCTTGGCGGCGGGCGACCCCGCCAGACGCGGGCCTACACGCACCGTCAATGATTCGACGAACCCGTAGGCACCGGACCCGGCCATAGCCTTGGCCTGGATATCGCTGCTGGCCTTCAGAGTGGCGGGGGTAAAGACATTGGCATCGGCGGCGAAGGCCGGCTGCCCCAGGGCCAGCAACGCCACACCGGCGGCCAGCAGAAAACCGAAACGCTTCAAGGCACAGGCTCCTTCAACGGACGGCGGGGATGGCAGGCACCCCGGATTGCCGAAAGGGTAACCCAGCAGGCCGTTGGGGGAACAAGGGATTTGTCACGGTCACAATTGGGCGTGCCACCATTGATGGCGCGCAGACCCCCGCTTGCATAGTTTCGCCATGTCGTGACCTTTGGGATAGGGTGTGGAGGCACCCCACAAAAACGCTTGACGCCCATGCGCAACGGGCGCACCATCAAATCGTAACAAAGACACGGAGGGTGATTTTGACGGTAAAGACGCCCCCTACGCAGTGGGCGGCCGAGTAAGTCCGGCGATCGACTGCGCTCCGTAGACTGGGAGGGTGTGTAAAAACATGACCCCACCGCAGCATAACTTGGCGATTACTTGATATATCGCAGCAACCATCCCGAAACCGCGCTTTGACATAGGTCCTTGTGGTTTCGGAATTGAGAAGACCCCCGTAGGCGCATCCAGCTACGGGGGTTTTCTTTTTGTGCCCTGTCTTGTGGAACGCCCCGATGTCGGCTTCCCGACGATGGCTGTACCCAGGGCGCACAAGCATCAACTTCACCGTCTCGGTATGCGCAGCACCATCTATGGCCACTGCATTCCACCGTATGGCAACTCCACCCCCACAGGGTTTGCGGAAAGGCTGCTAGAGCCTTAAGGCGCAATGGCTTTGGCTGTTTCTTCTGCTATCATCAGCTTGGCGATAAGGGGAAGGACAGCCGCATCTTGATTTCACGCGGACCCGTCAAGAACTGTCAGGACAGCTGCGGCTGGTTCCTTTGCCTAGTCTTTACCTGTCTTATCCTTATTCTTTTGCCGCTGCCAGCAGCGGCGGAGCGCTGGGACGCGCTGGCCGATACCGTGTTCCAGAATTATGGCCGCGATCAGGGGCTACCCCATATCGTGCCTACGACGCTGGCGCAGGACCGGCAGGGCTTCATCTGGATCGGGACTCAGGGCGGTTTGGCCCGCTGGGACGGGTACCGTTTCCGCACCTACCGCGCCGACCCGGCGCAGCCCGGCAGCCTGCCCGATGACTGGGTCCAGCGGCTGTTCGTGGACAAGGCCGGGCACCTGTGGGTGGGCGGCTCCGCCGGCGGCCTGTCGCGCTTCGACGGCACCACCGACACCTTCATTCCCGTCGCCCTGAAACCTGCCGGCCAGCGCACGCATATTGGCGCCCTTTCCGATGATGGCCAGGGCGGCCTATGGATCGGTACGGATGAAGGGCTGCACCATCTGGACGGCGGCAGCAATCAGGTCCGGCATCTGACCAGGGAGAATGCGACCAAAGCCGGCCTGCCCGTGGGACGTGTCCTGTCGCTGCTGCATGAGGATAAGGGAACCCTGTGGGTTGGCACGGTACAGGGCTTGGCCCGCAGCGACGATGCCGGCGGCAGTTTCACCCTGTTGCCGATCGCGGAGGGTACGGGGGGCGTTTCGGTCCTGTTGCGGGATGATCAGGGGCGGTTGTGGGTCGGCACCCGGCGCGGTGGTCTTTTCATCCTGGACACCGGTGACAGCACCCTGCGCCCCGTCGATGCAGGCCCCCTGGTCGGTGCGGCGCGCGGCGTGTCGGCGCTGTCCCTGGTGCGCCCGCAGGAACTCTGGGTTGGGCTGCGCGGTGGCGGTATCTGGGCGGTTGACCTGCGCAGCCTGGAAATGCGCCCCATTCGCCATGACCGGACGCTGCCCAACAGTCTGGTCCATGATGATGTCTGGTCGCTTCTGCGCGATGATGCGGGATCGGTCTGGGTGGGCACGACGGGCGGGCTGTCATACCGTCCCTTCGACAGCGGTATCGTTTCGACCATTTTCGGCGGCACCCTGCGGCCCAAGGCGCCGCGCGGCAGCGACGTCTCCGTCATCCGGCCCACACGCGACGGGCGTTTCTGGCTGGGTTACCTGACGGGTGGTGCGGACCTGATCGATCCGGTGAAGGGCCTGATCGATACCGTGACGCCCGAACAGGACAATCCGGAGGCCGGCCTGCCTCAGGATGCCGTCTTCGCCATTGCCGAAGACGCCGATGGCCGCGTCTATTTCGCCAGCCGCCGGGGGCTTTATATCCGTGAACCCGGACGGTCGGGTCTGCGGCTGGCCACGATACCGGGTCGTGACCGGCACGCGGCCGTCACCACCCTGTCGTTCGAAGAGGGGGTTCTGTGGATCGGCGGGGAAGATGATGGCATCTGGGGCGTGGTGCCCGGCGGGGGGGACGGCATCGGCACTGTTGTGCTGGGCCGGGCGGACGGGCTGCGCCTACCCGATCCCGGCGTCACGGTCACCCGGCGCGGCCAGGGGGATGATCTTTGGGTCGGCACCCGCAACGGGCTGGTGCTGATCGACCTCACCGCCCGCACCAGCAGCCTGATCCCGGCGGCACCGACCGATCCGATGGGTCTGCCGGCGCGGTTCGTCTCCTGTCTGCTGTTCGACCGACAGGGGCGGCTTTGGGTTGGTACCTTCGGGGGCGGCCTCGCCCTGATGACGGGGCGCGATGCGGAGGGGCGGCCCCGGTTCCGCCGCCTGGGCACCACCGATGGTCTGCCCCATGCCAATGTCGACAGTTTGCAGATGGATGGGTCGGGCGCCATCTGGGCCGGCACGGATGATGGTCTGGCCTTGATTGATCCGGTCGCCATGACAGTACGGCCCGTGCGCCGGGCCGATGGCGCGCCGCTGGTCGATTATTTCGTAGGCGCCGGTGCCACCAGCCTGGAGGGGGAAGGCCTGTTCGGTGCCAAGGGAGGTATCACGGTCACACGCCCCGGCACCCTGCCCCCCTGGCGCTTCCGCCCGCCCATCGTGGTGACCGACCTGCGTGTCGGCGGCACGCCGCTGCCCGTTGCACCTTTCAACCATGCCACGGCACCGGCACCGCCGGTGATCATCACGCCAGAGGCCAACAGCCTGGCGTTGGAGTTCGCGGCACTCGATTACACCTCCCCGGAACGCAACCTCTATGCCTATCGCCTGGAGGGGTATGACCGCGACTGGATCGCCACCGATTCCAGCCGCCGGCTGGCCGTCTATGCCAACCTTTCGCCGGGCCCCTATACGCTGCGCCTGCGCGGCAGCAACCGTGACGGGCTGTGGACCGATCAGGCCCTGGCCCTTACGGTCCGGGTCATGCCGGCCTGGTACCAGCTTCTCTGGGTACGGTTGCTGGCCCTGCTGGCAGGGCTGTCAGCGGTAGCGGGCCTTGTCGGGTGGCGCACCGCTTATCTGCGGCAGAAACAGGTGGAGTTGGAACAGCAGATCGCCGACCGCACAGCCGACCTGCGCTCGGCCAATGAAATGCTGGAACAGCTGGCCATGACCGATCCGCTGACCGGCTGCGCCAACCGCCGTCACTTCATGGAACGCGCCGGACAGATGATCGATCTGGCACAGCGCCATGGCACGCCCCTGTCGCTGGCGGTTCTGGACCTGGATGATTTCAAGCGGATCAATGATACCTTTGGCCATCCGGGCGGCGACGCCGCCTTGGCCATGGCCGGAAAGCTTCTGTCAGACCATATGCGCGGCACCGACCTGATCGGTCGGATCGGGGGGGAGGAGTTCGCCCTGCTGATGCCGCACACCGATATCGCGGGCGCCATGCCGCTGGCCGAAAGGCTGCGTCAGGCCATTGAGCATGGGGAGGTTACCACCGATGGTCAGACGATCCGCGTGACGGCCAGCCTGGGTATCGCCGAACTGCGCCCGGAAGAGGATTTCGACGGCCTCTACGCCCGCGCCGACTATGCGCTTTATGCCGCCAAGCAGGGCGGGCGCAACCGGGTGGAACAGGCGGGCGGGGATTAGGGTGTGATCGCGTCAAATGGTTAGATTTGAAGCGTGAACTGCACGGCAAAACAGACGCTAAACCGCGCCACCAGCCAACCCGGCGGACAGGCGGTGTTCTGCCACGATGCGGGACACGGTGGGCTGACTGATACCATGCTGGCGGGCCATTTCGGCGCCCGTGCGGTCACCGGACAGGATGCTTTCCGCAATCTCCCGCCGCTGCTTGGCATCCAGCTTGCGGCGGCGCCCGCCGATCCGGCCCGCCGCCCGCGCCTTGACAAGGCCGGCCCCCGTGCGCTCCAGCAGCATCACACGCTCAAACGCCGCGAAGGACCCGATCATCCGCATCAGCATATGGCCGGCGGGGCCCATGGTTTCGATCCCTTCCGCCAGACTGCGGAACCCGGCCCCGGCCCGCGCGATGCGGTCCAGAAGGTGCAGCACCTCCTTGAACGACCGCGAGAGTTGATCCAGGCCCGTGACCACCACGACATCGCCCGGTGAAAGGCCGTCCAGAAGATGGTGCAGTTCAGGCCGGTCCCATCGGCCCGCCGACGCCGCCTCCATCACGATACGTTCGCACCCCGCCGACCGCAGGTCGTGCAGCCGGCGATCAATCCCCGTTTCATCGGGGCGGGAGATACGGGCATATCCGATCAGCATGTGCGCCTCCCTCCGCTTCGCCTCACTAAATTACAAGGCGTTGATTGGGTTTCAGGTTGAAATGCCGGACCGCCCGGCCGGGCAGGCGCATCGAGATGCGCTGTGCCTGGGGCGAAACGCTCAGCAATGCCTGTGGCGTCCCATCCTTGGCGGTGATCAGGCGGGCCGCCCCACCTTCCAGCCGTGCCAATGGCCTGCCCGACAGGGTCAGGTCCGCACCCTTGGTGTCATAGGCAACCGAAGCCGACCCACCGCCATCCAAGGGCAGCGAGAGGCGGGCCCCTTGCGCGGCCTTATGGCCGGGCCGGATGTTCCAAGACAAGCTGCCGGGTTCCTCGACCACACCGATCAGGCGCCAAGTGTAATCCACCATGACCAGGGCGGTGGGGGAGTAGTTGGGATGATCCTCCCCATGGGTGAAGATACCGGTATCGGGGTCCATCTGCTGACGGAAGGTCAGGTCGGTCTGGATCGCCTCGCACCAGCGGTCCATCATCTCGGTAAATTCCGCCGCACGCCCATAATGGTCCATCCAGCGGGGCGCGCGCAGCGCCGTCAGCCCCTGGCTGGCCCCGCCCCAGCTATTGGCCGGAATGGGCCGCACGAAAGCGGGATCATCCATGGCGATGGAGGACAGCGGATATTTGCCCCAGAAGGCCTTGGGATTATGCAGCTGCCGTGTCCACAGCGTGTCGAACAGCGCCTGATCCACCACATGCTCGCCACAGACCCGGCTGATCACATCCGACCGCACGCGGATGAACTTGCCTTCCGCATCCAGATCATAGAAGGCGGCATCGTCGGCCACATACAGCTTTGACAGGATCAGGGTGCGCATCACCTCCGCCTGCTCCGTCCAGCGGTCCGCCTCTGCGGTGCGGCCCATGGCGTGGGCCATCTCCGCCAGGGCGCGGCGGGCACCATAGATGGTGGCCGACAGGTCCGGGCACAGGCGCGGCAACCCGGCCAAGTCATGATGCCGCCGCGCATCCTTGTTGGGACACTGGTTGGGCATCCCGGCCCAGCGCGGGCTGTTGTCATGGCCGGTATCATAGGTGCAGAACCCTTCCACCAGACCGGTCCCGCGCGTGTTGCGATAACGCATCAACCAGCCATCCCAGGCGCCACAGGCCCGGTACGCCGCCTCCAGCAGCTCCCCATCGCCGGTATCGCGCGCCAGTTCCCAGGCCGTGGCCGCGATGGGCACCACCATCTGGATCTGACCAAAGCCGGTTTCCGCCACCTTGTTATTGGCCGGCAACTGCCCATCGGCGCGTTGCAGCTCAAAAAAGGTCAGATGGCTGTTGCGGGCCACGTCGGGGCGGAATTTGCGATAGACCAGCGCCTCATGTGGGCCGCATTCCTGCCAGATCCCGCGATAGACGCTTCCCTCGATCAGAACCGGCTTGGTGACATAGGGCATGACCTGGACATTGCCGGCCAGCACCTCCAGCGCCTTGTCATAGGCTGTCTGCCAGGAACTGTTGCCGGTGCTGAAACGCGGGGCATCGGCCATCTGCGCATCCGCGGCCCAGACGCCACGCGGCAGGGAGAGGCTGGCCAGACCGGCGGCACCGGCGGACAGCAGCGCACGGCGGGAAAGTGTGTGGGTCATCGTGCATCCCCGTTGCTCAACGGCTCCAGCCGCATCCAATCCACATCCACCACGCCCCCCGGTTCACCCTTCGTGAAGGTGAACAGGGCGGGGCGGGAGCCCTTCCACCAGGAGAAGCGGGCCAGTTGGATGGGCTCTCCAAACGGCTGGAAGCTTTTACCGTCATCCAGGCTGTAGGCGTAGCGGACCTTCTGATCCTCCGTCACCTCAGCCCGCAGCTGCACGGTTCTGGCTTTCACAGCCGGCCCCGGCGTTTCCACCCCAGCGGATGACAAGGTCAGGCGCTTTTGCTTCCCCTCCCCCACCACGCCGATCCAGCTGGGCCGAACGCCGAACAATGACAGGCCCGCCCGCTGCCCATCCTTCAGGCCGGTGATATCCAACCGCGCGGTAATGCGCCGGTCGGGGCCTTGCAGAATCTGGGTAAGGGTGTTGCGGGCCGTCGTGATCTGCTCCGCCTTTCCCGCTGTCAGGCGCAGGAAGCCGGGGCGTGCCGACAGGCTCCACGCCTTGTCATCCGGGTTATGGTTCCATGACCATTGCAGGCCCAGGGATTTGGCCGCGAATTCGTCGCTGTCCTGCAAACGGTCACGCGTCGGGGCCGTACCCGTATCGGGCATGGGATGAACGGACACCGGCTCCCCGCCATAGGTATCGGCCAGCCGCTTGCCCATGACGGGCCAGTCATCGACCCATTCGACGGGTTGCAGATGCACGATGCGGCCAAAGGCACCCGTACTATTGAAATGCGCGAACCAGCCCTGGCCCGACGGGGTTTCCACCCAGCCGCCCTGGTGCGGGCCTTCCAGGGCCGTTGATCCCTGGCTCAGCACCACCTGCCATTCATAGGGACCGTGGATGGAGCGGGAGCGCAGGGCCACCTGCACCCCCTTCTCCACCCCGCCGATGGGCGCGAAGATGTAGTAGAAGCCGTTGCGCTTATAAAGCTTCGGCCCC
Source organism: alpha proteobacterium AAP38 (assembly GCA_001296005.1). Lineage (GTDB taxonomy): Bacteria > Pseudomonadota > Alphaproteobacteria > Azospirillales > Azospirillaceae > Niveispirillum. The sequence goes on from LJHR01000026.1 coordinate 41,048, forward strand.
TCCAGGATGGGCAGCTTCTCCTTGTCCTGGATGATGATCTTGCCTTCATCCAGCACGCTTTTGCCATCCGCACTCATGCGGTGCAGGATGATAGGGCCGGCGCCCACCACGGAATGGACCAGCCAAGCGGTTCCGTCATCGTCCCAGAAAGGGCAAGGGTCTTCCAGCTTCGGCTTGGCGATCACCTGGACCGGCGCTGTCCAGGGACCTTCCGGCCTTTGCGCCGTAGACATGAACACGCCCTCATCCGGCGTCGCCCAATAGACATGGAACTGACCATTATGGTGTCGGATGGACGGCGCCCAGACGCCACTGGCATAGCGGGTGCCACCCACCGGTTTGGACTTGGTGTCGTCCAGTTGGAACGGACCCGGCATGTCATAGTCGGGCGCGAAGGGCAGCTTGGGCAGGACATGGCCCACGATGGTCCAATGCACCAGATCGCGGGATTTCAGCACGGGAATGCCGGGCGAGAAATGGAAGCTGGACGCCACCATCACATACTCATCCCCGACCCGGATCAGATCCGGGTCGGAATAGTCGGCATAAAGGATGGGGTTGGCATAGGTCGCCGGCTCCGCCGCCCGTACCGCCAGCGGCGACAACAGTGCGACAGACAAGGCGGTGGACAGCAGGAACCGGCGCATCATCCTCACCCCGCCATCTGATTGCCGTAACCGATGATGATGGTGGCCAGCACCAGCAGGCCGACCCCCGACCAGACCATCAGCCGCACACCCGGTCGCGCATCCTTCCATTCCTTGAAGGCAAAGCCCCAGAGCGTGCCGAAAATGATGATGGAGGCCATGTGCAGGGTCCAGGAGGAGAAGCCATAGGCCCCCATCTGGCTTTCACCCATCGTGTAGAAGAAGAACTGGAAGTACCAGGCGGCACCGGCAATGGCGCAAAGCACGAAGTTGGCGGCCAGCGGCGGACGCTCGCCTGCGTCCTTGGTCCGGCCAACCCACTCACCCGCGCTTTTGTTGCGGTTGATCAGGATGCCGCACCAGACGGCATTGGTGATCAGGCCACCGAACATCACCAGGCAAAGGATGGGAAGACCGGTCCAGAGCGGGCCCGTACCCGCCGCCGCCGACAGCGCCTTTACCGGTTCCCCCGCTGCAAGCCCGAAGGCAAAGCAGGAGGACATGATGCCGGAGAAGGTGGCAACCGCAACGCCCTTCACAAAGTCGAACTCCGCCACCGCCGCTTTTTTCTGCTCCTCCGACAGGGCCGCATCCTTGCGCGCTCCCGCCAGGGCGACGACCACGATGCCGGCAAAGGTGACGGCCAGCCCCAGCAGGATGACATTGCCACCCGCCGTGTCGATCAGCTTGGCCTTGAAATCCCCCTGGAACAGCGGTGGGATCAGCGTGCCGAACACGGTACACAGGCCCAGCACCACGGCCATGCCCAGCGACAGGCCCAGATAGCGCATGGTCAGGCCATAGGTCAGGCCACCAAAGCCCCAGAGCATGCCGAAGATAACAGGCCAGACCAGGGTCGGGGTCGGCGTTGCCGACAGCACGCCCAGCAGATCATTGGTCTGCACCGACGCAAAGAACCACGGGGCCAGCAGCCAGGAAACGACGCCGCCGGTCAGCCAGTAAATCTCCCACGACCAGCGCCGGACCGCGCGGTAGGGGACATAAAAGCTGGCCGAGGCAAGACCGCCCAACCAGTGGAAAAGAACGCCCAGCAACGGATTGCCAACCATGCCTGATTATCCTCCCATTTCACCTTATCGGGCTGAACGCCTCTGTGGTGCCTTGGCATAAGGTACGCTGACGGCGTCCCGCCTGGTGATTTATACGGCAAATTTCTCACATTATGAATTTTGATCTTAGATTATGGTGAAAAAATTAGAATGTGGTTCTACCGCCCGAGGTGTCGAAGGTGGCGGCGGTGGTGAAGCTGCATTCCTGCGATGCCATGAAACACACCATGGCGGCGCTTTCCTCCACCATGCCCAGCCGGCCCATGGGGATGCGGGAGCGCATATACTCCACCTGACTTGGCGGCAGCTGATCCAGGATCGGGCTGTCAAAGGTGGCGGGCGTCAGGCTGTTGGCGATCACGCCCTTGGTCGCCAGTTCCTTGCCCAAGGATTTGGTAAAACCGATCACCCCGGCCTTTGATGCCGAATAGGCAGAGGCATTGGGATTGCCCTCCTTGCCGGCGACGGACGCGATATTGACGATGCGGCCATAACCACGCGTCAGCATGTGCGGCACTACGGCGCGGCAGCAATGGAAGACGCCATGCAGGTTGATGGCGATGGTGCGGTACCAGCTATCCAGAGGGAAATCCTGAACCGGCGCCGTGGCCCCGGTGATCCCGGCGGAGCAGATCAGGACATCGACATGGCCCAGCGCCGCCACACTGGAAAGCGTGGCGACAGCCACCTGTGCGGCATCGGCGACATCCACGGCCACGGTGTGGGTGGCATCCACATCGGCGGCGGCCAGGGCATCGGCATTCAGGTCCCAGAGGGTGACCTGCCCCCCTTCCGCCCGGATACGGCGGGCAACCGCCAGCCCAAGGCCGGACGCGCCCCCGGTAATGATCGCATTGCGCCCCGAAAAGCGCCCGGCAAAACTGCTCATCTCAAGAGACCTCGGGATTAGAAGGTACCGTTGATCGGGCCGTCATTGATCCGGTCGGGTAGCCAACGGGCACCCGTGCTGCGGAAATCGACGACATCCTTCAACGCGAAGGCAGGGGCGGCGCGTGGCACACGCAAGCGGAAGAAATCGGCGTCCTTCACATCCTCCAGCCGGATGGCCGGACGCGGGTCGGGCGCCTCCACCGCGATCTCGACATTGGTCATCTCCACACGCCTTGCATGGCGGATGAAGAAACCCGTGGCCGGCAGATCGCCGAACATGGTGGCTTCCGGATAGGCCATTTCGGCCTCCGGCGGATTGATCTGCGCCATGGAAGCCGGCGCGCCGCCGACATGATGGAAATAGCAATCGGCGATGCGCAGATCCTCGATGGGCTTTTCCGTCAGGCCCGCCACGACCGACGGCAGGATGGTGGCGCTGGAACTGACCACATTCTGGATCAGGATGCGCTTCAGGCTGCCCACGGGCACCCCCGCTGGCCCCCGCATGCGCTTACCCAGACGCAGGAAGATCGGCGCATCGACAATGCCGCGCATGGCGATATTGCTGACGGTCACATCCTCGAACACCCCGCCATCCACCGTCTCGAACGCCAGTCCGCGGCTATCCTCGAAGATGCAGTTGGTGATGGTGATGTTGCGGAAGCCGCCATTGGTTTCCGTGCCGAACTTGATACGCCCATGGATCAGGGGCGCAAAATCGGCAGGCATCTTCTTCCAGGTGCCGTCCAGGACGGACCCGACCTGATAATTGCCCGTCACCAGACAGTCGGAAATGGTCAGGTTCTCGGTCACCCGCGCCTCGCCCAGGCCGAAGCTGGATTTGGGGCAGATGGCGTCGTCATAGGGGGAATTGACGGTGCAGTTGGTGACCCGGACATTCTTGCAGCAATCGATATCGAACCCGTCGCGGTTGGTATCGACCAGCAGATTGTCGATGGTCATATTGTCGACGCCGGTGGCCAGCAGGGCGAACCAGCCCCCCTCCAGCACCTTAAAATCGCGCAGCAGGACGTTGCGGCACCATTTCAGGGCGATGGCCTTGTTGCCGGTGCCAGGACCCGACGGGTCCTTCAGCCAGTTATCCTTGCCATCGCCACGCCCCAGCCCCTTGCCCCAGATCAGACCGGGACCGATGATGGCGACATCATGCAGCCCCTCGCCCCATATCAGGCTGTTGCGCCAATGGCTGTGGCCGAAATCCTGATACTTGTTCCATTCCGGGATGGGTTCGGGATGGTCATAGCCCTGGGTTTCGGTGGGGGCAGCGGCCAGGATGGTGGCCCCCTGCTCCAGATAAAGCGTGATGCGGCTTTTCAGCCGGATCGTGTAGCAGGCATAGGTTCCAGGCGGGAAATAGACGGTGCCGCCACCGCGTTCGGCCACATAATCGATGGCCTTGTTGATGGCAGGCGTGTCGATGGCGCTGCCGTCGCCCTTGGCCCCGAACTGGCGGATATCGGCCTGGAAGACCTGGAATGGACCCGTGGGCTTTTCAGGGGTCTTGGCGCCTGCGGCCATGGCCATGCCGGCCCCAGCCACCGCACCCGCCCCCAGAACGAGCGAACGGCGGTCGAACATCTTCACCCTCCCGATCATGCCCCCTCCCCCGCCCAAGGGCGGGAGAGGGGTTTCTTGACTTAGAACTTCACCGTAGCACCCAGGAAGAACTCAGGTCCCAGCACGTCATAGGTGGCGGAGAAGGTGTTGGCGTTCGGCCCCTGTGTGGTGATCGGCGGACGGTTGTTGAACGCATTGTTCACGCCGCCGAAGACCTGCAGGCTGTCGCTGAAATCATAGTTGAAGGAGACGTCGAAGTAGTTCTGCGCGGCCAGCGTCGGGTAGGCGATGCTGTCCAGGGCCGGTGTGGCGGCGGAACCCTGCCGCTTCGGCACGATGTAACGGTCGGTGGTCACCTTGCCGACATAGCGATGGCGAACCGAAAGCTGCAAGGCATCGACATTCCAGCTGACGCGCGTGCTGCCCCGCCAGACCGGCAGCGGCTGGCCGCAGGTCGGGCCGAATGAGCCCTCGCAATGGTTCTGGATGTTGGGGAACGCCGCCACGGGGGTGGAGGTGAAATCATCCAGGAAGGTGTAGCTGGTGGAGATGTCGAAGGACGACACATCGGACAGGCCGGGGAAGCCGAAATCGGCGGCGAAGGAATAGCGTGCCGCCAGATCGATGCCCGAGGTCTGCAACCGGCCCGTATTGGCGTTCAGGATCTTGGCCACATACGGATCGTTGATCTCGCCCGTCGTCGGGTTGCGCTTGATGGCCTGGCAGAACTCGCTGTTGGCATCCTGAATGACATTGTAGCAAAGGTTCAGGGTGTTCTGCAGGCCGCCGCCCAGGGCCGAGATGGCGCCGTCCAGCTTGATCTTGAAGTAATCGACCGACAGGTTCAGGCCGGGCACGAATTCCGGCGTCAGGATGGTGCCGAATGTGTAGGTGTCGGACCGTTCCTCACGCAGGTTCGGGTTGCCGCCGAAATCGGCACCGAAGATGGTGTTGGGCTGCACCGCCGCCGTGAAGATATTGGCGGTGGGAACGCCCGTCGCCGCACAGATGGCGCGCACCGCCGCCGTCTGCTGCGCCGCCGGGGCACGGGACGAACAGGGGTCGGTGGCGACGCTGACCACGCGGTTGATGCCGCCGAACAGCTCGTTCACGTTCGGCGCACGGATGGCGCGCTGATACTGCCCACGGAAGGCGATATCGCTGGTGGCGCGGTAATCCAGACCACCGGAATAGGTCCAGACCGAACCGATACCCGACAGGGAATAGTCAGAATAGCGGAAGGCGCCATTGGCCTCCAACGCATCCACCATCGGCAGATCGCGCAGCAGCGGAATGTTCAGCTCACCGAACACTTCCTTGACGCTGGTGCTGCCCCGGGTCGGCAGGCCGGGATTGAAGCCCGCCACGTCGCCCGACGCCAGGAAACTGTCGGGCGTGAAGGTGGCGCTGGTGTCACGCCATTCCACGCCGGTGGAGAAACCGACATCGCCCGCCGGCATCGGGAACAGCTTGCCCGTCACGCTGGCCTGGGCCGTCTGCTGGGTGGCGACGGTGGAGTTGGTGGCGTTGATGGCGATAGCCGTACGGCACGCGGCGGAGATATTGGCGCCGAAGATGTTACAGACCGGCGGCGTGGTGCCATTGGCCAGCAGCGAGGCCTGCAACCGCGAACGCGAAATGGCGTTCTGCAGCAGCAGCGTATTCTCGGTCCGGGCATAGGTGTAGTAGGTGTTGAAGTTCAGATCGGAGAGGAAATCCTCCGAAGCACTTCCCAGATCCCAATCGAAGCCCCAGGCGCCGCGATAGGTGTTGCGGCGTTCCGTGGCGCGGCGGGGACCGACCTCCACATAGCGGCGGCCAGCGGTGACCAGGGCCAGACCGTCACCACGCGTGGTGGTGCGGGTGGCGGTACCGCTGGTCACCGTGGTCGTGCCCGTTTCCGCCAGGTCCAGCTGACGGAAGACTTCCTGCATGGAAGACGACAGGTAGGGGTTGTTCACATTGAACAGGGTCGGCGCGCCGACATTAGTGGGGGCCAGACGGGCGTCGACCACGTTGTTGGAATAATGCAGCTCCATGAAGCCACGGATCTTGTCCGTGAAATCATAATGGCCGAAGCTGTTCAGCATCACGCGGCGCTGCGGCTGGATCAGGTAATTGTCCGGACCCAGATTGAAATCATCCTGCGGCGTCACCGCCGGGCGGGCCGTCGTGCCGCCATCGTTGAAGGTAAACCCACGTGAGCCCAGCGCACCCAGACCGGCAGCGCTGTAGGCGGCGTTCAGGGCGGCATTGGACCCGCCAAAGGACGGAATGCCCGAGAAACGGCCATTCGGGATATCGCCCGACCCGCCACGGATGAAGCCCAACTCGCCACCACCGGCGACGCAGCCCTGGCCCGCCGGCGGGCTGAAGGGCGTGCCGGCGCCATTGGCGCTGCCCGAACCCTTGACCACGCAGCCATCGGAGAGGCTGTCATAGGCAAAGCTGCCCCGGTCGCCGCGCGTGATGGCACCACGGTCCAGGAAGTTGCCGGCCACCACGACATTGCCGCGGCCATTGGCGAAATTGCCGCCCGCCGTGATGTCGACGTTATAGGTCGGGGTGGTCGTCGGCTGGTCCAGATTGATCTGGGCGCGGGCTTCGACACCTTCGAAATCGTCGCGCATGATGAAGTTCACGACACCCGTGATGGCATCGGACCCATAGACCGCCGACGAACCGCCGGTGACGATTTCGGTGCGCGCAATCAGGGTGGACGGAATGGTGTTCAGGTCGGTCACCTGCTCCGGCCCATAGATGGCGAAGCGGCGGCCGTTGACCAGCACCAGATTGCGGGTGGCCCCGAAGCCACGCAGGTTCACATCAGCAAAGCCGCCGGGAACCGTGTTAGAGGTGGCGCTGCCCAACTGCGAGGCGACGGCCTGCGGCAACTGCGCCAGCATCTTCTCGATATTGACGTTACCGGACAGCTTCACCTCTTCAGCGCCCACCACATTTACGGGCGTGGGGGCGGAGAAGGCGCGCGGAATGCGCGAGCCGGTGACCACCACCTCTTCCAGCACGTCGTTCGAGGCGGGGGTGGACTGTGCCAACGCTGGCAACGCGACGCCGACAAAAGCGGCGGCAGCAATGGCGGTGCCGCTCAGCAGCCGTCCGCGACGGCTGACTACACACTTCTTCACGAGTGACCTCCCTACTTGGCTTTTCGATGATTTGCCAACGCGCCGGGGGACAGGGATCACCCTTTTGCCCCCAGCGCATATCCCATATTTTGAAAGGCACTATTATCTAATGAGAGCGGATCGTCAATCGAATTTGTTACCGCTCCCATAGTATATTTATATGATATAATGTATGTTCAGTTGCTCCATACAATCAGATTGAAGAGTTTGATGCCGCAGGATCGGTGCGGAAAACCGCAGATCGCCTGGACTGCCGGCATGCGATCACGCTCAGGACCGCTGTCTAGCGCTGGCGCTGCAAAAATGCCACATCGCAGTGCGGTGATTCACGCTGCACTGCGATGTGGCCACCCTTTTAGACTTCGGTGAATGTCGACTCTCACGGGGTTTCAGGGCATCAATACCGCAGCTCCATGAAACTGGACTGACCTATCGCCCCTGAATACTACTATCGAGATAGGTCGATCACAGAACCGGCGTCGCCAGGGTCTGGGCGTCGGACTGACAGCGGGCTGCATCCGGCTGGGACCGGGATGGAAGGGCGGACAGTTCCGCCCTGGCCGCCGCAAAGTCTGCCTGGAAAGCGGGGGAGGAGCGCAGGCGGGTCATGGACAGGGTGGCGGACAGACGCCCGGCCTCCACCGCACTGGCATTGTGAACGCCACAGACGATCCGGCTTTCACCATAGGCACGACCGCGCGCCAGGATGGCGGACGCCCGCTCTGGCATCAGCTCGGCCAGGATCAGGGCCCAGGTCCAGCCATGGGTGGTGTGGCCCGACGGGTAATCAAAGCTCATCACCTCGATCCGCGACTGACAGATCGGGCCGTCATCGAACTTGAAGGGCCGCTGACGCTGGAATTTCTTCTTCACGGCGCGGTTGGCATCGGACGCGTCATCCGCCGCCGTTTCCAGAAGATGGGTCAGGGCCGGCGCCTGCTTTTCCGTCAGTTCCAAGCCCATGGAGCAGCTATAGGCGCTGTACATGTAATCCGGCTTCTCACTGACATCGCTGGTGGCAAGCTGCCAGCGCGGCGTGCCTTCCAGCTTCCGGGTCGCGCGGAAAATGGCGCGGTCGGCCTCGGCGCGGGGGTCACCTTCCTTAGGCGCGGCGGGCAGGATCGACAGAAGGTCGATATCCCCGTCCTTCATGTAGGAGGAAACACCCTCCAGTGCCAGCGCCGGCAGCGCTGTGGTCAGTGCGGTGACGGCCAGGACCGCCCTTACAAGTGCCTTACCCTTCATCATCCTGTTCCCGGACATCGTCAAAGCTTGCAAACCTATCACGTCATGGAAGACAGGGAGGATGGATGTTCGGCATAGAACGACGCCAGTGCCGCCAGCGCCTGCTCAACCGTCCAATCAACCGCATCGTCCGCCGCTGCAAAAGGTTCCAGTTCGGCCATCAGCATAGCGTGCAGCGCGCGCTCCGCCCCGCCCCGCTTGCGCGTATCGGCGCGAACCATCCTGTCACCCAGCGCCGCCAGGGGCCGTGCCAGATCGGGCCGACCAAGGCGAAGAGCCAGAAGCGCCCCCCGTTCCAATGTCCAGGAATAGGCGAAGCTGTATTGAACCCGCCGTGTGATGATCAGGGCGGCCTGCGCCTGTACCAACGCCTCCTCTACCTGTCCGTTCAGCAGCAGGTAGGATGACAGGTTGGCATGCAGCGTCTGTTGCAGGATGGGCATGGTCGGTTCGGACAGGGTCAGGGCCAGTCGCACCATCTCGATGGCTGCATCACGGTTGCCGGCGCTGAACTCCGCCTCCGCCAGACGCAACATGGGCAGTTTGCGAAACAGGCCTTGCTGTTCTGCGATGGATTGGGCCTTCGTAAATTCCTGGCGGGCACCTTCGGGATCGCCCGTCTCCGCGCGCAGCCAGCCGGCCAGCGACAATAGCCGCACCTGATCGGAATACATTTCCCGTTGGCCGGAATAGTCCACGCCCTCGGCCCAAAGTTCCAGACATGCCGCCGCATCGCCCGTGTACCACCGGATATACCCGGCGGACAGCAGACCATCGATGCAGAAGAAAGGGGGCACATCCGGTGCCCGCAGCGCCGCCACGGCCCAGGGCAATTCCGTACGGGCATAGGTTTCGCGATGGGCATGGAACGGCAACCGGAGGGGCAACCCCTCGCCATGGATCAAAAGACCAAGGGTCGCCCGGATATGAGGTGGTGTCTGATCGTCACAAAGCGCCCAGGCGCGCACCACATGCTGAACCATGTCATTCATGGGGCCGACATAGTTCCACAGCCGGCATGCCGTGATGGCCAGTTCCTGGCCCTTCACAATATCCGCCCCCGCCAGCGCCCAGGCCAGCATGGACCGGATATCGGCAACGTCGAGACGCAGACGCTCATCAGCATTCCTGACATGGCCCTTCGCCACCAGAACACGCCGTGTCTCGACTTGCAGCCAGTCGATCACACGCGAGCGCAGCCGGTCCCGGTCAATCACGCCCGGTTCCAGGGCCAGCGCATATTGGCGGATCGTATCCAGCAAACGCAGGCCCGGCTCCCGCCGCTGTCCCGGCCCCACCACCAGCGAGCGGGAAACCAGCCCGGCCACCAGCCCCGGCACCTCATCGCGACGCAAGGGGGCGCCGCCACAGACCGCCGCCGCCGCTTCCACTGGCCAGGCACCGGAAAAGACGGCCAGCCGGCACAGCAGCAGCCGTTCGGGCGGCGACAGCGTCTCCACGCTCCAATCCAGCATGCGGGTCAGGCTGCCATGGCGGTATCCCGCATCGTCCGGCAGGGGCAGGTCCTGAAACCGGCCCTCCAGGGCCTGCACCACTTCGTCCACCGGACAGTCGCGCAGCAATGCCGCAAGCAGCACAAGGCCCAGCGGCAATCCGTCCAGATGCCGGCACAGCCGGGCAAGGGCGGGCATATCCCCATCACCCGGCGGGGGCCAGCCGGCGCGGGCATGGTTGCGCATTACCAGCCGCACGGCCGGCGCTGCGCGGATCACATCCGGGTCGGTTTCATCCTCCGGCGGGCAGGCAAGCGGGCACAGATGCAACAGCAGCTCGCCTGCCAGCCCCAGCGGTTCCCGGCTGGTCAAAAGCAGCCGCACATCGGGGCATGTCCCCAATAGCCCATCAGCAAACTCCGCCACCTCATCCAGGACATGCTCGGCATTGTCCAGCACCAGCAGCGTCGGTTCCGTTGAAAGATTTGTGCGGATCGCACCCAACAGGTCGCCACCGACAAACTTCATCGACAGGGCCGCCGCCGTTACAACCGGCACCAGTCCCGGTTGCCGCACGGGCGCCAGTTCGACATGCACCGTGCGGATTTCCGGCAGGGCGGCGGTGGCGGCGCGCGCAAGGCTGGTCTTGCCCACCCCGCCCGGCCCGACGATGGTGACAAGGCGGGACCGGGACAGCAGGTCGCCCAGCCCCTCCATCTCCCCCTCGCGCCCCACCAGCAGATCGACGGGTGACGGGTCCGGCACACCGGGTGCGGTCAGCGGCAGCGCCAGGCGATAGCCGACGCCGGGCACATTCTCAATGGCGTCATCGCCCAAGGCGCGGCGCAGGGCCCGCACCTGGACCCGCAGATTGCCGGCACTGACCGTCAATCCGGGCCAGACCTGGGCCGTCAGTTCGGCGGCAGTTACAGCCCGCCCCTCAGCAGCGCCCAGAGCCCGCAGCAGATCGAATGCGCGGTCGCCAAGAACCACCGGCTGGCCATCACGCAGAAGCCGCCGGTGGACCTGATCCAACACATATGTTCCGCCCGCCCCGGCACCCATGTTCCATCCCGAAATGGTCAATTCGGCCAATAATTTATCGGGCGATACACGAAAACGGAAAAGGATTTTATTTATTTTAACAAGCCTTGGGGCCCATTCCGGCTGAATAGTTTCCTCCGGCGCCATTGCCAGAAACCGGCATGGCGCGTGCGGCATCCATACGAAACGGAGAAGGCCATGGGCACGATCATCACCGACGACGGTACGCAGCTCTATTACAAGGATTGGGGTGCAGGGCGGCCCGTGGTTTTCAGCCATGGCTGGCCGTTGAATTCGGACAGCTGGGAGAACCAGATGCTGCATCTGGCCAGCCATGGTTTTCGCGCCATCGCCCATGACCGCCGTGGCCATGGCCGGTCCAGCCAGCCCTGGCATGGTCACGACATGGATACCTATGCCGACGATCTGGCACAGTTGATGGAGACGCTGGACCTGCGCGATGCGGTGCTGGTCGGCTTCTCCACGGGCGGTGGGGAGGTGACGCGCTATGTCGCCCGCCATGGCCGCGCGCGGGTGGCAAAGATCGCCCTGGTCGGCGCGGTGCCGCCGCTGATGCTGAAGACCGATGCCAATCCCGGCGGCCTGCCGATGGAGGTGTTCGACGGCATCCGTGCCGCCAGCCTGGCCGACCGGTCGCAGCTCTATAAGGACATCGCCTCTGGCCCGTTCTTCGGCTTCAACCTGCCCGGCGCCAAGCCGTCGCAGGGCATGATCGACAGTTTCTGGATGCAGGGCATGATGGCGGGCCACAAGGCCACCTATGACTGTATCAAGGCCTTCTCCGAAACCGACTTCACCGAAGACCTGAAGAAGTTCGGGGACCTGCCGACGCTGGTGATCCATGGCGACGCCGATCAGGTTGTGCCCATCGATGCCGCTGGACGCGCCGTAGCGCGGCTGTTGCCCCATGCGGAACTGAAGGTCTATGAAGGCGGCCCGCACGGTGTGACGGACACCCACAAGGACCGGCTGAACGCCGACCTTCTGGCCTTCGCCAGCGCTTAAGGTTAACATGCCGTCGCCCCCCGCCCGGACGGTGGGGGCGACGGCAGCAGAGGGTGTGACGATGCGGCCAGACCCTGGACAGTTCGGACAGGACAGACTGACGGCGGAACTGGCTGTCGGGGCTTACCGGTTTCATCGGGAAACACGCCGGCTGACCAGCCGGGGTGGCACCCTTGTGCCGCTGGGCCGCCGGGCCACGGCGTTGCTGTCCATCCTGGCCGACCATGCCGGGCAGGATGTGTCGGCGGCCCAGCTGCTGGACCGTGTCTGGCCCGGACAGATCGTCGATCCCGCCAATGTTGCGGTGCAGATTTCGGGCCTGCGGGCAGCCATCGGCGACAGCGACGGCAGCGTCATCCTGACCGTGCATGGGCGCGGCTACCGGCTGGCCACCGCCAACCTGCCGATACGTGGCGCGACAGCAGGCAATATGCCCTTGCCCCTGGCCCCGCTTTCGGGCCGGGAGGTGGAACTGGCCAATACCATGCGCCGCCTGCGCCGGGATCGGCTGCTGGTCATTACCGGTCTGTCGGGGATCGGCAAGACCAGACTGGCCATGGCTGCCGCACACAGCATGACCGATGATTTTCCCGACGGGCGCTGGCTGATCTCCATGAACGGCCATCCGTTTCCCGATGCCACGACCCTGGCCACCCATATCCTGAATACACTCGGCGGGGCGGTGGGGGGTGATCCGGCAGCGGCCCTGCTGACACAGTTGCGCGACAGTCAATCCCTGCTGCTGCTGGACAGTGCAGAGGGGCTGGAGGATTGCGCCCAGACCCTGGTGCAGCGCCTTGTGGATGAATGCCCCGGCCTGTGCCTGCTGATCACCAGCCATATCGCCCATTCGCGCCTGCGCAGCGCCTGTGTGCGCCTGTCGCCCCTGGCGGTGCCCGTCGACAGCGGCGCGACGGCAGCACCGGCCATGGAGCTTTTCCTGACCGCCGCCAATGCGGCGGGCCTTCATATCGACGCAGATGCGCAGCCGTCCATCGCCCGCATCTGCTGCCGATTGGGCGGCGTGCCGCTGGGTGTGGAGATTGCGGCCCGTGCCGCCAGCCTTCTAGGCCTGTCCGCCACCGCGGATGCAAGCCGCGATCCGATGCGTGCCTTCCCCGTCGTGCGCCGTCCGGGGCCGGCGCGCCATCGGTCTGTCGGTGCGTCCATCGCCTGGGCCATGGGCATGCTGACCGAAACCGAGCAGATGGCCCTGCGCGTCCTCTCCACCCTGCCCGGAGAGTTCACACGGGCAGAGGCGGAAAATGTCCTGTCGCGTGCGGGCACCGATCAGCCGCGCCGCTGGCTGGCGCGCCTGGACAGCAAATCCATGCTGGAACATAGCGGCGATGGGCTCAGCCTCAATCCACTGGTCCGCGCCGGCACGGCGGCATCGGTGCTGGGATGATGCGGATTGTCGCTCTCCTGCTATCGGCCCTGCTGCTCACCTTGCCGTCCCTCGCCGCAGAACCGCTGCGTGTCGCCATCGGGCCAGAGCCGGAAACGCTGGACCCGCACAAGGGAACCGAGATTTCCGCTGCCCGTCTGCTGCTGGACCTGTGCGAGGGGCTGCTGACCCGCGATGCCGATGGCCGCACCGTGCCGGGCGTGGCGGAGCGGATCGACCATGCCGCCGACGGCCTGACCATGGTCTTCCACCTGCGCACCGACGCCCGCTGGTGGAATGGCGATGCGATAACGGCAGGAGATTTCGTGCGAGGTTGGCGCCGGGCCATTGATCCCGCCACACGATCAGGCATCGCTGATCTTCTGGACGGGGTGGAAAATGCAGTGGCCATCCGCCGGGGCCTGCTGCCGCCCGACCGGCTGGGCATCCAGGCGGCGGATGGGCGGACCCTGGTGGTCCGTCTGGAACGGCCCGTACCCGATTTCGACATGGTGCTGGCCCACCGCCTCACCCTGCCCGTCCATGGCCCCACCCTGGCGGCCCATGGTGATGGCTTTGCCAGGGCCGGCACCTTGATGTGCAACGGCCCCTATCGCCTGACGGATCACCGGCTGCAGGATCGCTACATCCTGGACCGCGCGGAACAATGGCATGGCGCCGCCACTGTGAAGATCGCCCGTGTGGAGGCGCTGGTGGCGGAAAAGGCAGAACTGGAGATGAACCTGTTCCGTGCCGGACAGCTGGACATCACCAGCACGGTGCCGGCCCCCATGCTGGACTGGGCCCGCACCAACCTGCCCGATGCGGTACAGGTCCATCCCTGGACCCTGCTCTCCCTATTGCTGGCCAACCCCGATGGCGCGGCGTGGCGCAATAACCCCGCCTTTCTGGAGGCGCTGGAACTAGCGCTGGACCGGGATCAGCTGGTAGCAGATGCGCAGGGCCGGGCCATGCCCGCCTATGGGTTGATCCCGCCCGGCCTGTGGGGACAGGACAGACCACCGACGCCCAAGGTCCTGACGGGGGAGGCCCGCCGTCTAGCGGCCCGCGACGCCCTGGCCCGTGCCGGATATGGGGCCGGAACACCCCCGCCGCGCGTGGAAATCGTCTTTGCCGGCGTGGAGGCGATCCGCCGCCGGGTCATCGCCATCGCGGCACAATGGAAACAGGTCTTGGGTGTAGAGACCGATCTGGTCGGGCTGGAATCCCGCATGGTCAGCACCCGGCAGCGCCAGAAGGATTTCCAGGGGTTCCTCTACAATAGCTGGATTTCCTACTCACCCTTCTACGCCCTGTCCCCCTTCCTGCCGCCGGATGCGGCGGTGACGGCGACGGACCGGGCGGGACAGGCGCAACAGATACAGGCGCTGGAACGGTCCCTGCTGGAAAGCCGGCGGGTGATACCGGTAGCCTTCGGCAGCGCCATGCATCTGGTGTCGCCCCGCGTGGGCGGGTGGCGGGGCAACACCTATGACATCCACCCACTGCGGTATCTGACGCTGGAGCGGTAACAGCCGGCCCTCACCCTCCCAAACGCTGACGCGTTCGGGCCCCTCCCTCTCCCGCAAGCCGGCGAGGGATGTAATTTATACCCTCGCCCACGAAGGTGGGAGAGGGAGGGGCCCGTCGGCGTTAGTCGACGGGAGGGTGAGGGCAACCCGACCCCGCAGCCTCTCTCACTCCGCCGCTGCACTGACCGGCGATATCGGACGGCGCCAGCGGGACAGAAGCTCCGCTTCCTCCGCCTTTGCCTTGTGCAGATGTTCTTCCTTCACATGGCCGAAGCCGCGGATTTTCTCCGGGATGCTGGCGATATCGACGGCCAGATGCATGTTGGCGGGCGACAGGCCGGCCAGCAGTTCTTCCACCACCGCGATATAGTCGGTGATCAACTGCCGCTCCATCACGCGTTCCGGGTTGCGACCGAAAATATCAAGGCTGCCACCGCGCAGGCCCTTCATCTTCGCCAGCATCTTGAAGCCCAACATCATGGCCGGCCCGAATTCCTGCTTCTTCAGGTGGCCGGTGATGGGATCGCGGGCAGATGTTGCCGGCGGGGCCAGATGGAACTTCAGCTTGTAATCGCCCTCGAACTGGCTGGCGACCTGCGCCTGGAAACGGCCATCGCTGTAAAGGCGCGCCACCTCATACTCGTCCTTGTAGGACATCAGCTTGAACAGATACCGGGCCACCGCGCGAGAGAGGGCGTCGCGGCCCGGCGTGCGCTCGGCCTCCATGGCCTGCACCCTGTCCACCATGGCCTTGTACCGGCCGGCATAGGCAGCATCCTGATAGTCGGTCAAATAGGCGATGCGGCGTTCCACCATCTCCGCCAGCGTTTCCGACGCACGGCGATGGCCGAAGGCACCCGCCTTTTCCTGCTTGGGAATGGCGGCATCGATGACACGGGCCAGGTCGATGGCGGCGCGACGGCCCCAGCGGAAGGCGTCGGTATTCATCTTCACCGCCGCGCCGTTCAGCTCGATTGCCTTTTCAATGGCGCTGGCCGTCGTCGGGACCAGCCCCTGCTGATAGGCATAGCCCAGCATGAACATGTTGGTGGCGATGCTGTCACCACAGAGCGCGGTGGCGATCTTCTGCGCATCGATGGCCGACACGGCCTCCGCCCCGCCCACGCCGGACGCAATAGTGCGGGTCAGGCTGCCCGACGGCACCGTCGCATCGGCATTGGCAATGAAGGCCGCCGTCATCGTCTCCGCCGTATTCACGACCGCGCGGGTGCGGCCCGGCGCCATCTTTGACAGGGCATCGGCATTGGCCGCCACGACGATGTCGCAGGCCAGCACCAGATCGGCGCCGCCAGCCACGATACGGTTGGCATGGATGTCACCGGGCCGCTCGGCGATGCGCAGATGGCTGGTCACCGACCCGCCCTTCTGCGCCAGACCGGCCATGTCCATGGCCGTGAAGCCACGGCCTTCCAGATGGGTGGCCATGCCCAAGATGGCGCCGATGGTGACCACGCCCGTCCCGCCGATGCCGGTGACCAAGATGTTCCAGGGCTTGTCCAGGGTCGGGATCGCCGGTTCCGGCAGCACGCCCCAATCGTCGCCCTTGGCCGCCGCGGGCTTCGGCTTCTTCAAGCTGCCGCCCTCAACCGTCACGAAGCTGGGGCAGAAACCCTTCAGGCAGCTGAAATCCTTGTTACAGCTGGACTGGTCGATCTGACGCTTGCGCCCGAACTCCGTCTCCACCGGCACCACCGACAGGCAGGAGGATTTGGCCGAACAATCGCCGCAGCCTTCGCAGACCAGCTCATTGATCACCACGCGCTTGGCAGGATCGGGATACTTGTTGCGCTTGCGGCGGCGGCGCTTCTCGGCGGCACAGGTCTGTTCATAGATGATGACCGTGACGCCCTTCTCCTGGCGCAGGTCGCGCTGCACCTGATCCAGGTCGTCACGATGGAAAATCTTGGTGCCGTGCGGCAGGCCGCGGCCCAGGCCGTACTTCTCCGGCCCGTCGCTGACCACCACGATGCGCTTCACGCCTTCGGCGTCCAACTGCTGCGCGATGTCATAGACGGACAGGGTGCCATCCACCGGCTGCCCGCCCGTCATGGCGACGGCGTCGTTGTAGAGGATCTTGTAGGTGATGTTGACCTTGGCCGAAACGGCGGCGCGCACGGCCAGAATGCCGGAATGGAAATAGGTGCCGTCGCCCAGATTGGCGAAGACATGCTCCTCACCGGAGAATGGTGACTGCCCAATCCACTGCACCCCTTCGCCGCCCATCTGGCTGAACACTTCCGTGTTGCGGCCCATCCAGGTGACCATGTAGTGACAGCCGATCCCGGCCAGACCCCGGCTGCCATCAGGCAGGCGGGTGGAGGTATTGTGCGGGCAGCCGGAGCAGAAGAAGGGCGTGCGCACCGTGGTCGATGACGGCGTGTTCTGCCGCACCCGGTGCTCCATGCGGGCCAGCCGCTCCGACACATAATCATTGGGGCCAAAGGACAGGATGCGCCCGGCTAGAACGCGGGCGATATCCACGGGGTTCAGCTCCGCCTTTTCCGTGAATAGCGGCTTGCCCGTATGATCGGTCTTGCCCAGGACGCGGGGGCGGCGGTCCCAGTGGAAAAGCTGTTCCTTGATCTGGCTTTCCAGGACGGAGCGCTTTTCCTCCACCACCAGCAATTCCTCGGTGGTCTGGGCAAAGACGCGCATGCCTTGCGGCTCCAGCGGCCAGGCCATGGCCACCTTATAGATACCTAGGCCCCATTCGCGCGCCATCTCCTCGCTGATTTCAAGCTCATCCAGAGCTTGGCGCACATCCAGGTACGACTTGCCGATGGTGACCAGGCCCAGGCGCGGGGCGGCATGGCCGAATATCACCTTGTCCAGGCGATTGGCACGGGCGAACGCGCGGGCGGCGTCCAGCTTCCAATCGATCATGCGGGCTTCCTGAATCAGCGGCGTGTCATGCAGCCGGATGTTCAGCCCGCCGGGCGGCAGCTCAAAATCGGTCGGTTCCTGAATGATGATGCGGGCCGGGTCGATATCGACAATGGCCGTGGTATCGATCGTGTCGGCGATACAGGTGAAGCCCACCCAGGCACCCGAATAGCGCGACAGGGCAAAGCCGATCAGGCCCAGATCAAGGAATTCCTGAACGCCGGCCGGGTTGATGGTCGGCATGAAGGCGTGGATGAAGGCCTGATCCGACTGGTGCGGCAGGGTGGAGGATTTGCAGCTATGGTCGTCACCGGCAAAGGCCAGAACGCCGCCATGCCGGCTGGTGCCGGCGAAGTTCGCATGCTTGATGGCATCGATGGACCGGTCCACACCGGGGCCCTTGCCGTACCAGATGCCGAACACGCCATCGACCTTGGCGCCCTGCCACAGGTTCACCTGCTGGCTGCCCCAAACGGCGGTGGCGCCCAGTTCCTCGTTCACGCCGGGCTGAAAATGGATATCGCCCTTGGCCAGAAACTTCCGCGCCTGCCACAGCGCCTGATCATAGGCACCCAGCGGCGAGCCGCGATATCCCGAAATGAAGCCCGCCGTCTTCAGGCCCGCCACCTGATCCCGCTGCCGTTGCAGCATGGGCAGACGCACCAGCGCCTGGGTGCCGGTCATGAAGGCCCGGCCCTGCTGGAGGGTATATTTGTCGTCGAGCGCGACGGTCGCAAGCGTGCGGGCGGCGTTGGCCATTTCTTAATACCCTCCCCTATCGGACCGCTATGTTAGGTCCGATTATTGACCCTGTCCTGCACAGACCGTAACCAGGAAAATAGGTCAATGCTACTGACTTATTTTCGATCCAAAACTGATCCTGTGACGCGTGGTTTCGTGCATGGATTTCCAGGGTTTCAGGTGCATTATTACTGCTGCAATGCGGTATCGCACCGCGTCAGGCATTGACCGATTCGCGCGCCGCCCCGGACCGGGTCACGGGCGGCTCGATCTATGCTTTCGGGCAGGGGAATCGGGTGGGCCTGTTAACCCTCTTTCGTGGTAATCAGGTTTCCAGAAGAGCATAAATCGGCAACATTGCAGAGAAAGGACGGCGGTGGCGGATTTCGACCTTCAGCAGTCACTGACCCTGCATCAGCGCTTTCTGGAAGGGCGTCCGGGCGGCAAGCGGCTGGAACTGAAATCACAGGATCTGCGCGGCGCCAACCTGCCCAACGCCGACATGCGCAATGCATTGTTGAGCGGCGTGAACCTGGAAGATGCCGTCCTGCGTGTCGTCAATCTGGACGGGACGGACCTGTTCGGGGCCAATCTGGCGCGTGCCGACATGGTGGGGGCCAGTCTGGTCAGCGCCGATCTGCGCGGCATCAATCTGGCCGGCGCCAACCTGCGCGGCGCCTGTTTCGACCGGGCCGATCTGCGCCAGGGCCAGTTGGTCATCTGGGTCGGCAAGGTGAAGCAGCAGGTGGTGCAGACGGCCAATCTGGCCGGCGCCGACATGTCCAACGCCTCGCTGGCCGGGGCTGACCTGTCCGGTGCGGACCTGCGCAATGTCAATCTGGCCGGGGCCAACCTGTCTGGGGCCCACCTGTTCGCCGCCAACCTGTCAGGGGCCGACCTGCGCGGCACCAGTTTTGCCGACGCCAAGATGAAGGCAGCAATCCTGGATAATGCCCAGGTGACCGGCGCCGACTTTGCCCGTGCCGACCTGCGCGACGCACGGTTGCGCAACGTCCCGCCCGACGCCGCCAATTTCAAGGCCGCCTATACCGATGGCGCCGTATTCAGCGCCAACCATGGCAAACTGGCGCCTGAGGTCCGCGAAGCCATCGCACAGCATCAGCGCTGGATCATCAGCAATGGCCGCGAAGGGCTGCGTATGGTGCTGATGAAGCCCGACTTGACCGGGGCCGATCTGACCGGCTGCGACCTTTCTGGATCGGAAATCACCTATGGTCGCTTCGACAAGGCCAATCTGCGCGGCTCCATGTGGCGGATGGCCAAGCTGACGGGATCAAGCTTCCGGGGGGCGGAGCTGCGCGATGCCGTCTTTGATGGTGCCAATCTCGCCCGTACCGACCTGCGGGAGGCAAGCCTGCTCGATACACAGTTCGGGCCTGTGCCCTTGCGCGGGGCCGATGGACAGTCGATGGGCCGCGACTGGCCCGCCGACCTGCGGGAAGCCAATCTGGCCGGCGCCGATGCGCGCGGGGCCAATCTGCGCGGCGCCCGGCTGGAAGGGGCGAAATTCAGCGATGGCAACTTCGCCGCCACCGACCTGCGCGGTGCCAGCCTGGATCCCGGTGCCACCAGCGCCCCCGAACTGCGCCGCGCCCGTTGGCAATGATGCATCGCGGCAGGTGACGCCGGCCCTGTCCCTGGGATACGGTGCATGCCAGCATGCGACAGCAATCCAAAGAATGACAAATGGCGAAGCACAAGCCCGATCCCAGCACCCTTCCCTACCGTCCCTGTGTCGGCATCATGCTGATCAACCAGGAAGGCCACATCTTTGTGGCCAAGCGTACCGACACGCCCGATGCCTGGCAGATGCCGCAAGGTGGCATTGATGATGGCGAAAGCCCCGCCCAGGCCGCCCTGCGCGAGTTGGAGGAAGAGATCGGCACCGCCAAGGCCGTGATCCTGGCCGAAAGCGGACAGTGGCTGTCCTATGATCTGCCGACCCATCTGGTGGGCAAGGTCTGGGGTGGCCGGTACCGGGGCCAGACCCAGAAATGGGTGGCCTGCCGTTTCAAGGGCACGGATGCCGACATCAATATTGAAACCGAACATCCGGAATTCGATGCCTGGCAATGGGTGCCGATGCATAAGCTGACAAGCCTGATCGTGCCCTTCAAGCGCGCGACCTATGAGCAGGTGGTGGCCGAGCTGGGCCATCTGGCCGTTCCAGGCTGAGGCAGTGCCATGGCGGGGCTGACGGGACCGGCGGCGCAACGCATCGGGCAATTGCTGCAGGCGGGCCTCGCCGCGCAGAAGGCGGGACGCGCGGCACAGGCCGAACAGGCCTATCGGCAGGTGCTGACCATCGATCCGCGCAATCCCGACGCCTGGCAGCTTCTGGGCCTGCTGGCGAAAAATGCGGGCCGACCCGACCTTGCCGTGGATTACATGCGCCGCTCGCTCGACGCCAATCCACGACAGCCGGGGGTGTGGAGCAATCTGGGCAATCTGCATCTGGGCGAGCAGCGGGCCGCCGATGCCCTGACCTGTTACGACCGGGCCATCTCCCTCATGCCGGGAAATGCGGAGTTTCAGTATCATCGGGCCAAGGCACTGCATGCGATGCGGCGCCTGGACGAGGCGCAGAAGGTCTGTGCCGCCGCCCTGAAACTCTCGCCCCAGCATCTGCCCAGCTTATTGATGCTGGGCCTTATCCATGGCGATGCAGAGCAGCTGGCAGAGGCGGAAGCGGCGCTGATCCGGGCCCGCACACTGGCGCCCGATCATCCCCTGGTTCTGATCAACCTTGCCTCCATCCTGCGCCGGCAACATCGCTATGCCGATGCGGAGCCGCTTGTGCGGCGGGCTGTGGCGGTCGCCCCGCAATCAAAGGATGCCTGGCTGCTGCTGGGCAATCTGATGGGCGATTTGAGCCGGCATGAGGAAAGCATCCAGGCCTTCCAGACCGCGATCCAGCATGACCCGCTGGACCGGGATGCTCACCGCAACCTTGCCCGCCGCCTCTGGACCCTGGGGCGGCTGGATAATGTGTTCGACGCGATCTATGCCGTCGTGCGGGCCCAGCCTAAATCGGCCCGCGCCCTGGATATCGCCGCGGAACTGCAAGCCGAGTTCGGCTTCGTCGATGCCGCGATGCAGAATTGTGCCCTGGCCCTGTCGCTGGCCCCAACCGATCCGTCGGTGCTGCGCCGTCAGTCCAGCCTGCTGCTGCGGGCCGACCGGCCCTCAGAAGCCATCCCGCTGCTGCGGCAGTTGCTGGGGGCGCATCCCGACAATCTGTCCCTGCATAATGACCTTGCCCTGGCCCTGTTGCGGTCCGGCGACCGGTCGGGTGCGCGCGACGCGGCGCGGCGCACGCTGACGGCCTTTCCCTATGACCAGTATAGCTTGGCCCTGCTCGGCACGCTCGGGCGGCTGGATGGCGATAGCGATGATGGCGAGATCGATGACTGTGTCGCCGTGTTCGACTTGCCCGCCCCCCAGGGTTGGGCCGATCTGGACAGGTTTGTGGCCGAAACACTGACGCTGCTGGACCGGCTGCACGATACGGTCAACGAGCCGATCCATCTAACCCTGCGCAAGGGTACGCAGACCAGCGCCAATCTGTTCGCGCAACGCGACGACGCACCCATCGTGGCCCTGCGTGAACAGATTCTGGCTACTGTGCGGGCTTATGTCGACGCGATGCCCGACAGCCCGGAGCACAGCTATTTCGGGCGACGGGGCAAGGGGCTGGCCTTTGCCGGCTCCTGGTCGTCACGCCTGCGCGATGGTGGTTTCCATACCCACCATATCCATCCCGAAGGCTGGATCAGCGGCGTCTATTACCTGCAGGTACCGCCAGCTGCCGACGCGGGTGACCAGTCGGGGTGGCTGACCTTTGGCGTTCCCAATCTGGGACCGGAGGTCAGCCTGCCCGCCCTGCACGCCGTACAGCCAAAGCCGGGCCGGCTGGTGCTGTTCCCATCCTATTTCTGGCACGGGACCGTACCGTTTCAAGATGAGATACCGCGCATCACCATCGCCTTTGATCTGGTCCCGGCCTGAACATCAGCGCCGGCGCCCGATCTCAACATCCAGAACCAGCGACGGGCCACGGCCATAGTCGCGGTAGATGATGGTGGCCGGCGGACGCGGCGGCGGCGCGTAGTAATGGTAATATACCGGCGGCGGGGGCGGCCGGTGATAATGGTGGTGGTGATGTCGACCACCCCGATGATCATACCCGCGTTCATAATAATGATGGTGGTGATGGTGCCGATCACGGTCGTGACGGCCACCTGCCAGCGCGTCCCCAGCCGGGGTCAGGGACATCAGGGCTGCCGCCAGGGCGGCCAGGGAAAGCATGCGTTTCATCTTCATATCCTATCCACTGCCATGGACATGAGGACACGCTGACGCCCGTTCACGGCTGGAATAGGGCGGCGGGGCGGCAGGAAAGCGCCAAACCCTGTGACCATTTCAGGCCGAAACCACAACTGAAAATGGCGGGGCCGAAGCCCCGCCATTCCCATACTCACATTCAGAGACGATCAGATCAGAACTTGACCTGGGCGCCCATGAACACGTAACGGCCCATCGAGTCGTACACGCCCGGATAGGTGTTGCCGTTGCCGAACACGGCAGCCAGCACGCCCGACAGCGGCGGGTCCTTGTCGAACACGTTGTTCACGCCGAGCGACAGCGACAGGTTCTCGATCGGGCTGTAGGTCGCAGCCACGTCGATGTAGTTGTATGCGTCGAACTTGCGGTTCAGCGGGTTGACAGCAGCGCTCAGCAGCGGGTTCGGCGAAGCAGCCTGCGCCTTCACGCTGGAGATGTAGCGCCAGGAAACCGACAGGTTGGCATCCCAGGGGGTCGCCCAGGTGGTGCGCAGACGGTGACGCCATTCGGGGGTCGGCACGCCGCAGGTGGAGCCATGGTAGCCCACGCAGTCGTACACGCCTTCACCCGGCAGCGGCTCGCTCTTGGCGGTATCCATCCAGGTACCGACCATGCTGAAAGCCACGGAGCCGGCATCGGCCAGACCCACGTCTTCCAGATCGAAGCGGTAGGCCAGATCGACGTCGATGCCCGAGGTGGACAGCGAGGCGATGTTGACGTTGGTCGCCTTGACGTTGGCGATGGTGCCGATCCACAGCGAACCGGAGGTCGGATCGCGGGTGATCAGCGAGCAGTAGGCGGCATTGCCGGTCGTGCCGCAGAGGTTGACAGCCAGATCAGGCGGAACGGTCGAGATGACGTCCTTGATCTTGATCTTGAAGTAGTCAACCGTCAGCGTCAGGCCTTCGATCACCGACGGGGTGGCCACGAAGCCGATCGAGTAGGTGTCGGAGGTTTCCGGCTGCAGGTTCGGGTTACCACCGTCCAGCGAGTTATACTGGCCAGCGGAGTTGTCCAGGATGCGGCCATACTGGGCAGCGGTCACGCCCATGTTGGCGCACTGGGCAGCCGTGAACTGCGGAGCCGTACCGGCGCAGGGATCCGTGTCCATGTTGAACAGGCCCAGGCCCTGCGGCGTGAACAGTTCCTGGACGTTCGGGGCGCGAACGGCGCGGTTGTAGCTACCACGGATACGCAGATCATCGATCGGCGCCCAGTCACCGGCCACCTTGTAGGTGTCGGTGCCACCGAAGTTCGAGTAATCCGAATAACGGTAGCCCAGGTCCAGGGTCAGCTGCTTGACGAAGGGAGCGTCTTCGATCAGCGGAACGCGCATTTCGCCGAACAGTTCCGTCACGTCGAAGCCGCCGGCAACGCCCAGCGTCGGGCCGCCCTGACCAGCCAGGTCGCCAGTGGCGAAGGCGCTGTCCACGGTGCGCTGCAGGTATTCTTCACGATATTCCGCACCCAGAGCGATGGCGACGCCCGTGGAAGCGGTCGGGAAGGTCAGGCCATAGTCGCCCAGGTCCTTCGAGATGCTGCCCGAGGCCAGCTTCTGCTCGGTGTAACCGCGCTGGAAGCCGGGGGTCTGCAGGAAGTCCAGAGCAGCCTGGTTCACGCCACCCGGCGTGAAGATGTTGTACGGAGCGCAGCCGTTGCTGTCGTCGCGACAGACGATCTGGCCAGCGGCGTTGCGGACGGCGTCCAGCGACTGACCGATGCGGGAGATCGAGAAGTCGTTGTAGTAGGTCTGGGCAAAGTTGACACGGGCATACTGGCCATAGACGTCATAGTCCCAGCCGCCGACATCACCCTTGAAGCCGCCGGTCATGCGCCAGGAGGTGTGCTGCAGGTCGGACTGACGACCGCCACCTTCCGTGTTACGACGGAACAGCGTCATGTTGACGGTGTTGCTGGTGCCGGCCAGCGAGCCGCAATACTGCGTGCGCTGAGCGGCGGACAGCATGGCGTTGTCGCAACGGATGTTGAACGACTGGCCGAAGATACCCGACGGAGCGATCTGGGCAACCGTCTGGTTGTCCATGAACATCAGCTGCGTGTAGGCGGTGACGTTCTCGTTGATCTCGTACTTGCCAAACGCGCCCAGCGTGTAGCGCTCGTCCGGACGCTGATAGTAGTTCAGCGGGCCGAAATTGTAGGGCTGGTAGTACGGGACGAACACGCCGGCATCGTTCAGCTGGCCGTTGGCCGGGGCGGTGCCGCCGCCGACAGTGCCGGTGGTCAGAACGATACGGGTCGGGAAGGTGGTGCCGGAACCGGAGCAGTTCCACACGCCGGCGCCAGCGGCAACCGTACAAGCGGAATAGTCACGCTCGGACTGCAGGATGGCATCGATCTTACGATAGCCGGCATACAGGGTCACATTGCCCTTGCCGTCTTCCGTGGAGGCGCCCATCACGACGGTGGCGTCGCGGGTGAAGCCGTCGGTCACGCTGTCGTCGGGCAGCGGGTACTTGCCACGGTTCACGGCATCGCGGGCCGGACCGTTGCCGTTATTGTGCTGGTAGAAGGAGAACTGATAGTCGAAGGCGACGCCTTCGAAATCGTCCTTCATGATGAAGTTCACAACGCCGGCGACGGCGTCGGAGCCGTACACGGCGGAGGCGCCGCCGGTGGCCACTTCAACACGCTCAATGAGAGCGCCGGGGATCTGGTTGATGTCGGGAGCGGAACCGCCCGAACCCGGGGAACCCGGCGGCAGACGCTTGCCGTCGACCAGAACCAGCGTACGGGACGGACCCAGGTTACGCAGGTCGATGGTGGCGGTACCGGTCGAGCCGTTCGAGACCTGGCTGGTCTGGCTGGCGAAAGCCTGCGGCAGGCTGTTGACCAGGTCTTCGACGCGGGTCGTGCCCTGGTACTTGATTTCGTCCTGACCGACCACGGTGATCGGCGACGTCGAGACCAGGTTCGGCGACGCGATGCGCGAACCGGTCACAACGATCTCTTCAATCTCCTGGGCCATGGCCGGAGCGGCGGTCATGGCGACGGCGCTCACAGCGGCGCCGGCCATCAGAAGGCCGCGGATCGACCGCGCGGAATATACGGACTGCTTCATCTATCTCTTTCCCTTTTCCAGGTGCCCGTTGGTGGACACCGATTGGGTTGCCCCAGACTCCAGACCCCCGTTCAGGGCCGGAACCACCCACCGTTTCCATCAGGTCTGGAGACCAAGGTCGCGATGAGCCGCATAGCTGCTGCCCGCAAATAACAATCTATTCTCTCGCGCTTGCAATAGGTGTTTCACATTGGTGACTCAACATTGCGGAGGACCGTTGCATCTTTGCACTTGTATAGGCCGAAAGGCAGAGATTCCGCGCCTCGGCGGCGCCGACCAGTGTGACAGCAGGGTACCGCCTTGTAACAGGCGGGTTTCAAGGGTTCAGGCCGCTTCCGGCGGGCCCTTCCGGTCATTTTGCGACGCAAAAATCGTTGCCAGCGAAACGTTCAGCATTTCGCGACCCGCTTGCTCGGCATTTGTGATCAATCCGGCCGTGTCGGCCGCCCAACCCGTATCCAGACGCTCCACCATGACATTCTCGCCACGAATCGCGAGGTCAAGTGCGAGGCGGAGATCGGCCAAACTGGCCCGGTTCAGATCACGCGAAACCATCCAGGCGCCGCGTCCCGACCGCTCCACCCAGTGGGATTTTCGCAAGGATTCCAGCATGTCATCGATCACGGCCCCACCCACCGGAACCCGCCGCGACAGCGCCTCGCGCTTCAATCCCACCCCGTGCCGGCTGGCCTGATACAGGGCATCCAGCACGGCCAGCGCCACCATCAGGCGCTGCCCCGTGGCAAGCCCCCCTTCCTCCCCGTTCAGCCGCCCCGCCCGCCATTCCGGCAGCGACGCCGCAAGTTCGGCACCGAACAGCACCACGGACCAGAGCAGGTAGAGCCACAGCAGGAAGGTCGGCACCACCGACAGGGCGCCATAGATCGCCTCATATGTCGGAAACAGGGTCAGGTAGAAGGAGAAGCCGGTCTTTGCAAGCTCTGTCGCCAGCCCGGCCACAGCCCCGCCGGCCAGCGCATCCTTCCAGGCCACCTCCCGGTTGGGGATGGCCACATACATCAAGGTGAAAGCCGCCGTTTCAAACAGGAACGGCACCAGGGACAGGGCAAAGGCCAGTCCCGGATCGCCATCCGCCTTCATCCGGGCCAGGGCGCCCAGACCCAGCGACAGGCTGGCCCCCAGCAGCAGCGGCGCCATGGTCAGCACGGCCCAGAAGGACAGAAGCCGTGTCAGCAGCGGGCGCGGTTCCGCGGCCCGCCAGATGGAATTCAGCGCCCCTTCGATGGAGAAGAACAGCAGGATGGCCGTGATGGTCAGACCGACCACGCCCAGGCCCGTCAGGGCGCCCGCCTTGGCCACGAACGTGCCGGCATAGGATTGGATCTGATCGCCCACCTGCGGCACCAGATTCTGGAACAGCAGGGTTTCCGCCTGCTGCCGCAGCCGCCGATAGGCGGGAAAGGCCGTGAAGATGGCGAACACCACCGTCAGCAGCGGCACCAGGGCCAGCAGCGTCGTATAGGTCAGGGCGGACGCCGACACGAAGCCCTTGTCGCGCGCAAAGCGGCGGGCAGCATGGGCCAGGATGGTGTGCCCGTCACGCAGCAGCCGCAACAGGTTGCGCATCTTTGTCCCTGAAAACCCTGACCCGCCTGCCATGCGTTTGACCCTCGACTTCGTTCGTGTAGGATGCGCCCCGATTTATGGCCGACCGGCCATGGCGGAGAGAAGAGAATGACGAATAACGCCACCACCCAGATCAGCAGCGGCCTGATGGCCGGCAAGCGCGGCCTCATCATGGGTGTCGCCAATGACCGTTCCATCGCCTGGGGCATCGCCCAGGTTGCCGCCCAGCACGGGGCCCAACTGGCCTTCACCTATCAGGGCGACGCCCTTCTGAAGCGCGTGAAGCCGCTGGCCGATCAGGTTGGTTCCGATATCCTGCTGCCCTGTGACGTGACGGATGAAGCCAGCATTGACGCGGCCTTCGAAACGATCAAGGAAAAGTGGGGCGGCCTGGATTTCGTGGTGCATGCCATCGCCTTTTCCGACAAGAACGAGTTGGACGGGCTGTACCTCAATACCACGCGCGGCAACTTCCTGAAGAGCCTGGATATTTCCTGCTACTCCTTCACCGCCGTGGCCCAGCGCGCGGTGCCGCTGATGAAGGAAGGCGGCAGCCTGCTGACCCTGTCCTATTACGGGGCGGAAAAGGTGATGCCGCATTATAATGTGATGGGCGTGGCCAAGGCGGCGCTGGAAACCAGCGTCAAGTATCTGGCCAACGACCTGGGCCCGCAGGGCATCCGCGTCAATTCCATCTCCGCAGGCCCAATCAAGACGCTGGCCGCCAGCGGCATCGGTGATTTCCGCTATATCCTGAAGTGGAACGAGCTGAATTCGCCGCTGCGCCGCAACGTCACCATCACGGAGGTCGGCAATGCCGGCCTGTTCCTGCTGTCCGATCTGGGCAGCGGCGTGACGGGTGAAAACCTGCATGTCGACAGCGGCTATCACACCGTGGGCATGGTGCAGGTCGACGCCGCCGTGGAGACGGGCAAGCTGCTGGCCGGCATGGGCGAGGGCTGATTTCAAAATGGCGGGCAACAGCTTCGGTACCCTGTTCCGGTTCACCACCTTCGGCGAAAGCCATGGCCCGGCCATCGGCTGCATCGTGGATGGGGTGCCGTCGCGCCTGCCCCTGGATGAGGCGTTCATCCAGACCTTTCTGGACAAGCGCAAGCCCGGCCAGAGCAAATATGTCACGCAGCGGCGCGAGCCGGACAGCGTGCAAATCAAATCTGGCGTGTTCGAGGGAATGACCACGGGCACGCCCATCATGCTGTTCATCGAGAACGAGGATCAGCGGTCCAAGGATTACGGGGACATCAAGGACAAGTTCCGCCCCGGCCATGCCGACTTCACCTATGATGCCAAATACGGCATCCGGGATTATCGCGGCGGCGGCCGTTCATCCGCCCGCGAAACGGCCAGCCGCGTAGCCGCCGGCGCCGTTGCCCGCCGCGTGCTGGAAACCGCGCCCGGTGGCGGCATCAGTATCCGCGCCGCTATGGTGCGGATGGGACCGCTGAAGATTGACCGGTCGCGCTGGGACTGGACACAAGTGGACCAGAACCCGTTCTTCTGCCCCGATCCCGTGATGGCCGAACAATGGGCCGAGTATCTGGACGGCATCCGCAAGGCCGGGTCCTCGGTCGGTGCGGTGATCGAGGTCGTGGCCAGCGGCGTCCCCGCCGGCTGGGGCGAGCCGATCTATGACAAGCTGGACAGCGATCTGGCCCAGGCCATGATGACCATCAATGCCGTCAAGGGCGTGGAAATCGGCGCCGGGTTCGACGCCGCGTCCCTGACCGGCGAGGAAAACGCCGATCAGATGCGGGTCGGCCCGGACGGCAAGCCGCATTTCCTGTCCAACCATGCCGGCGGCATTCTGGGCGGCATCTCCACGGGCCAGGATATCGTGGTTCGTTTCGCTGTCAAACCGACGTCCTCCATTCTGACACCTCGTCAGACGGTGGATCGTTTCGGTAACGAAGCGGATATCCTGACCAAGGGCCGCCACGATCCCTGCGTCGGTATCCGCGCGGTACCGGTGGGTGAGGCCATGATGGCGACCGTCCTGGCCGACCATTTCCTGCGCGCCCGCGCTTTGGGGCAGTAACCTCTTCCAGACAGGGCGCGTGCGGCCACCGGTTTCCTGTATCATCCCCGCACAATAAACGACGGGGATGATGATAATGCGTGCTGCCGCCCTTCTGCTGACCGGATTGCTGCTTTCGCCGGCCACCGCACTCGCCGATGCCACCGGCCTGACGGCGCAGACATTGCTGGACACTGTCACCACCGGTGACGGCAAGCCCCTGAAATACCCAGACGGGCAGGCCCGTATCTCCGCCCTGCTGGTGGAACTGGCGCCTGGCGGGGAGACGGGCTTGCACCGCCACCCCATGCCCGTCGTCGGCTATATCGTATCCGGGGAGGTGACAGTGTCGGCGCAGGGGCTGCCGGACCGTGTGTTCAAGGCGGGGGATGCCTTTGTGGAAACCATCGTCTGGCACAATGGCCGCAACCTGGGGAAGAACCCGGTGAAAATCCTGGCCATCTATCTGGGGGCCGACGGTCAGATGCGGGTGGAAAAGCCGCAGAACAGCGATGGGCATTATTGAGGATTGCCGGTACCGGGTGACCATGCGCTAGGATGCGGCAACCGTTCCAACCACCACCGATGACCCCGCCATGCCGCACCTGACCCAAGACCAGATCGACGCCTATCACCGGGACGGGTTCCTGGTGCTGCCGGGCTTTGCCAGCGATGCCGCCTGTGACACGCTGATGGCGCAGGCGGGACGGCTGGTCGAGGGGTTCGACGCCGACGCGCATGCCTCCATCTTCTCCACCGTGAACCAGCAGAAGACGTCCGACGATTATTTCATGTCATCGGGCAACCAGATCCGCTTCTTCTTTGAGGAAGAGGCGTTTGATGCGGCGGGCCGTCTGCGTCAGGAAAAACATCTGTCGATCAACAAGATCGGCCATGCCATGCATGACCGTGACCCCGTCTTCGACGGCTTTTCTCGCGATGCCCGCCTGGGCGCGATTGCCGGCGATATCGGCATGGAAAGGCCCCTGCTCATGCAGTCCATGTATATCTTCAAGCAACCGCATATCGGCGGCGAGGTGGTCTGCCATCAGGACAGCACCTTCCTTTACACCGAACCGATGAGCGTGGTCGGCTTCTGGTTCGCGATGCAGGATGCGACCCTGGATAATGGCTGCATGTGGGCCCTGCCCGGCGGGCACAAGGCTGGGCTGAAGAAGCGCTTCAACCGTGCCGCCGATGGCGGGGTGTCGATGGAGGTGCTGGATGACAGCCCCTGGCCCGACTGCACACCCGAAAACGGCTATGTCCCGCTGCCGGCCACACGCGGAACCCTGATCCTGCTGCACGGCCTGCTGCCGCATTTGTCCGGGCCGAACCGGTCCGACCGGTCACGCCATGCCTATACGATCCATGTGGTGGATGGCGCCTGCGACTACCCGGCCAGCAACTGGCTGCAACGCCCCGCCCACGACCCGGCGCGCGGCTTCGCCTGATCCTTCCCGCTTTTGACAGGGGGCGACACAGCCCCCTTGACTCGCATCCAAATATGTAACCTAATGGTTACCTATGAGGGATGATCTGTACCAGCTTGATGAGGCGGCGACCGATGCGGTGTTCCAGGCTTTGGCCAGCCGGGAACGGCGGCGGTTGCTTGACCTGATCCGGGGCAACCCCGGCTGCATCGTCGCCGACCTTCTGTCCGCGTTCGAGATGAGCCGGATTGGCGTGCTGAAGCATCTGCGCGTTCTGGAAGAGGCGGATCTGGTCGTATCGGAAAAGGCGGGGCGGGAGCGGCGGCTTTACGTCAACACCCTGCCGCTGCGCGCCATCCACCGTCGCTGGTCGGATGAGTTTGATGATTTCTGGGCCGGCAAGCTGCTGGACCTGAAGGACAAGATCGAAACGGGTTCATGACAGGGGGAGATATCATGGGGGATGAGAACAAGAAGGTATTCCGTACCAAAATCAAAGGCTCGGTAGAGGCCATCTGGCGGGAACTGACCAAGACCGACAGTCCGCAGCAGGCGGTGTTCAACGCCCTGATGGTCAATACCGGCTTTCACACCGGTGCGGCGGTACAGATGCGCACCGCCGACCGCCGCCGCACCCTGGTGGTGGGGGAGGTGTTGGAATATGACCCGCCCCGCCGCTTTGCCCACACGTTCCGCTTCACACAGTTCGACGATGCCCCCTGTACCGTCATCTATGAACTGTTCCCGCAAGGAGACGGCGTCGTGGAGGTCACCCTGACCGTGGAGAACATTCCCCACGGCACCCGTACGGCCAAGGAAATGGACCAGGGTGGCACCAACATCCTGGCCAACCTGAAATCCGTGGTGGAAACGGGCACCGTGCCCTTCGGCACGCGGGTGATGTACGCGATGTTCGGCGTGATGGGCTTCGTCCTGCCCAAGCGCACCCTGGCGGAAAACTGGCCCTTGCAGGACCGTGACGCCGGCTGAAACCCCAATAACAACCAAAGACAGGGAGAAAGACATGACCATGCGCAACTGGCTGGCCGCCTTCGGCCTGATCCTCGCCATGCTGCTGGGCCACGCCCCGGCACAGGCGGCGGATGCCGATCCTTTCGCCGATATTGCCGGCATCGTCGGCAAAAGCTGGCGGGGCGAAGGCACCGGCCCCGATGGCAAGCCGATGGTGGATCAGTCGCGCTGGGAATGGGCGCTGGGCGGCAAGGCGGTGCGCATCACCCACATTCTGGGCGACCTTTCCTATGGCGGGGAAACCCTGGTTTTCTGGGACAAGGGCGCCAAGACCATGATCTATCACTATTTCACGACCGCCGGTTTCCACACCCAGGGCGTGATGCGCGCCGACGGGCCAGGCAAGCTGGTGGCCGAGGAGGATGTGGCCGGCCATCCCAAGATCAGCAAGGTACGCTCCACCCTGACCCTGAAGGATGGCGTCCTGACCAATCAGGCGGAGTTCCTGTCCGACGGAAAATGGACGCCGGGCCACACCATCAGCTATCGCGAGGCGGCGACGGCGGACTTGCCGCCCTTCCCCAAGGCCCGGTAACGGGCGGTCACCGGCTGTCGAGCTTCAACTCGATCCGCCGGTTGAGCGCCAGGGAGGCCGGGCTGTTGCCCGGCTCCAGCGGCTGGAACTCGCCAAAGCCCGTGGCGGCCAGCCGTTCCGGCGGCACCCCCATCTCGACCAGGAAGTTCACGACGGAGATGGCGCGCGCCGTCGACAGTTCCCAATTGCTGGCCCAGCGTCCGGACTTGACCGGCACCATATCGGTGTGCCCATCGACGCGCAGGATCCAGTTGATCTCCGGCGGCATCTGCGCCGCCAGTTCCATCAGGGTTTTGGCCAACCGGCCCAACTGCACCTGCCCCGCTTCGCCCAGCTCTGCCGAGCCGCTGTCGAACAACACTTCCGACTGGAACACGAACCGGTCGCCCACGATGCGCACATCATCGCGGTTGCCCAGGATCTCCCGCAGACGGCCAAAGAATTCAGACCGGAACCGTGCCAGTTCCGCCACCTTGCCGGCCAGGGCGGCATTCAGGCGCTTGCCCAGCTCGGCAATCTGCACCTCCTGCTCCTTGGCTTTCGCTTCCGATGCATCCAGGCTGGTCACCAGCTGTTGCAACTGGGCACGCAGGGCGGCGATCTGCTGGTTCAGCAACGCCACCTCGTTGCGGGCCGCAGCACTGATCTTGCGTTCTTCCTCCAGGTCCCTGGTCAGGCCGGCGACACGTTCATCCGCCGTGGCCGCGGCATCCGCCGTCCCGCCCATGGCAGCAAGACGGGCCTGCAGCGCCTCCTTCTCCGCCAGGGTTGCGCGCAACCGGTCGGTCAGCTGCCCGAAATCGGCCTGCATGCGGGCGTTGCTGTCGCGCTCAAGGGCCAGGGCGTCGGCCAGCTGTGCCACCCGGCTTTGCAGATCGGCCAATTGCCTGTCGCGGCCCTGCAAGGCGCTGGTCAGATAGAACTGACCCAGCACGAACACCATCAGCAGGAAAATCACCACCATGGTCAGGCTGGACAGCGCGTCCACCCAGCCGGGCCAGATGTCCACCTGTTCCCCGCGTGACCCGCGTCGCCGGACATAGGCCATGGATCAGCGCTCCGTATCGCCCAATGCCGCCACCGTCCGGGCGAGGATCTTGATCTCGCTGCGCAATTCCTGGGTGGACTGGATGCGCCCCTGTGTCGTCTCCTCCAGCAGGCGAGCGGTGTAAAGTTCCAGATTGCGGATATGGGCGCGCGTCGCCTCGTCAAGACCCAGGCCGCCGCCATTGGACAGGCTTTCAGCCAGCCGCAGCATCACCTGCTGCTCGGTCCGCATCTGGTCGGTCAGGGCGGCGATGCGCTCCGTCAGTTGCACCAGTTGCTGATTCTGGAGCTTCCGCCCCTCCTCCGCCCCGGCCATGGTGAATTGCAGCCGTTCGATATTCTCCGCCGTCTGTTCCAGCAGGGCCTGGATATAGACGGGAACCGACGCACCCCCACCGGACCCACCACCCGCTTCCACATCGCCCAGCGCCCCGCTGGACAGCCGGGTAATGCCGGCCAGCCAATCCTCCAGCTCTGTATAGAACCGGTTCTGCGCCTGCCCTGCCTGCAACTCCAGGAACCCCAGCACCAGCGATCCGGCCAACCCGAACAGGGAGGAGGAGAAGGCCATGCCCATCCCCGACAGCGGGGCCGACAGGCCCGCCTGCAAATTGCCGAACACACCCGCCACGTCGGCATTGTCGAAACTCAGGCCGGAAATGACGGTGCCGATGGAGGAGACGGTCTGCAAAAGGCCCCAGAAGGTGCCCAGCAATCCTAAGAAGATCAGCAGCCCGATCAGGTATTTGGAAATCTCCCGCCCTTCATCCAGTCGCGTGCCGACCCCGTCCAGCAGGGACCGGCTGGCCACCGTCGACAGGGTGAAGCGTCCGCCCTGGCGTTCACCCAGCATGCGGGCCATGGGGGCCAGCAGCCGGGGCTGCGTATCCGGCGCGCGGTTGGCCGTAAACGCCTCCAGCCACGCTACCTCTGGCCCCAGCATCGTGACCTGCCGGAAGATGAACCAGATCCCCAGCAGCAGCGTGAACAGGATCAGACCATTCAGGGCCGGGTTGGCCAGAAACGCCTGGATCAAGGAAGGCAGCAGGACCGCCGCGATCAGTGCCACGGCCAGGGTGAACAGCGCCATGCGCGTCAGGAACCGGCGTGGCCGGCTGGCCGGCGGTTCCATGGCGGACGGACGGTCGGGCGGGGCGGCAGGCGTGCGACGGTCAGCGGAAAGCGTCATGGGCGGATCACCAGATCGACACGATCAGGGGCCGTTGCCGGGGCGGCCGTACCCGCCGCCGCTATCGATACAGCCTCGGCGAAAACCAGCAGGCGCAGCGGATCAAGGCCAAGCTGCACCAACCGGTCCCGCAGGGCGCGGGCGCGCAGCAGGGCGATGCGCCGTGCCTCCGTGGGGCGAGCCGTCTGGCTGCTGGCATAGGCGCGC
This sequence comes from alpha proteobacterium AAP38, assembly GCA_001296005.1. Classification (GTDB taxonomy): domain Bacteria; phylum Pseudomonadota; class Alphaproteobacteria; order Azospirillales; family Azospirillaceae; genus Niveispirillum. Next base: position 76,222 of record LJHR01000026.1, read on the forward strand.
AGCTCAAGCCGTTCTGCCGGATGGGCCTTCAGCCGCGCCACGATATCGGCCAGCACGGCATCGGTCCCCGATGGCAGGATTTCCGCCCCCGGCGGGTAAAGCAGGGTGCTGCGCTCCGCCGGCATGCGCGCGGGCTCAGGTCCCGTGGCGGCACCGGGGAAGCGGGATGGCGGCAGTTCCGAAACCGGTGCTGTGGGGATGTCGCCCTGATCCGGCACGCCGGGCGTCGGCGGCAGCGTCAGGTCGGGGGTCGCCGGCACCGTGATGGGGGCACGCGCAGCGGCGGGCGGCGGGTTGGCCGGCAATGGCCCGATACTGTTCTGCGCCATGGCGCCGGACAGGGGTACCAGCGCCAGAAGCAGCGACAGGGTCGAAAGGGGGGGAATGCGCGTCATCATGCCGGCCAGGAAAGCGGAGGATTATGGCTGCGCCATGTCACAGGCACCACAGCAACCGGCAGAACGATAGCGGACGAAAGCGGCCCCGGCCACCCTTGATAAGGTCATTCGCCTCTGGATGGCGACGCAGGCGGAGGCGGCGGTGATGCGGCATGGGCGGGCGCCACCTGCTTTACCAACCCGCCGGCCAGTTCCATCAACCGGTCGGCGGGCGCGCCGTCCTTGATGGCCTGATGCAGGGCCACAAGGTCCCCCGCCATGGACAGCCTATGCTGTTCCACACGCTGGTCGGCCCTGGCACGGGCAATGGCCTCATTGGCAGCGGCGGTATCGGCGGCACCGCCCTTGAACATGGCCTGCACGGTTTCCACCAGCCTTTGCAGCACGGAATTGACCATGCTGGCCGAATAGCCACCCAGCAGGGCCAGAAGCGGCTTGCCCAGGGTGGCGGTGCTGCCGCCCATGGGATTGCCCTGGGCGTCCAGCGTTTCCGGCCCGCCCAGCGGCACCAGCTGCGAGATCAGAAGGCCCGCGATGATGCCCAGCACGATGCGAATCCAATAGGAACTGTCCAGTCTGGGATCATAGGTCCCGGCCTGGATGAACCAGTACGCCGTGGACAGGGCATTGAAACAGGCCCCCAGCCCCGCCGCACTCATCAGGAAGATCAGCACATGCAGCAGATGTTCGGAATCAATCGTGTAGATGTCCTGCCGGATGGTGGTGGCGTTAATATGCTCCGACAGGCTGGCCATGATGAAACAGGCCAGGAAGAAAATGGCCGCCAGCAGCAACCGCCGGATATTCGGCAGGGGACCGAAGCTGGACCAGAATCGCCCCGCAAACGGGTCATCGGCCAACAGGCGGATGGTACGCGGACTGGCCGGCGCCACCAGCGACGCCAGCTGATTATGCAGTTTCGCCAGATCGGCCAGCGGCGGCGGTGCGTCCCCATCCAGAATCGACAGCCGGGCGATCACATCCGCCGGCATCGACGTTCCATTCCCCAGGATATAGCGGACCATCGCATCCACTTCCCGGCGCAATGACACCCCGATATCCGTCGCCGAGGCGCCTGCCGAACCAGCCATATCCTCGCCACTCATCATTACCCCCATCCAGTGATAGGGTAATTTATCTGTTTAGTTGAATATCTGGAAGATGCGGGTACGGCACTCGATCTATGAGCCCCGCAAAAAGGGCGATGGAAGGCCTCCATCGCCCTTTCTCAGCTCTTAAAACGAACCCCGACTATCAGGGGATCTGCGTTTCAACACCAGTCTGGTTGCGCGGTGGCGGGGGGGTTTCCCGCTCACGCCGTGCTTCCTCCTGTGCCTGACGACGCTGCTCCTGCATACGGCGGGCATTCTCCTCGGCAGCTTGGCGGCGATCATCGTCGGCCTGACGGCGGGCATCTTCCGCCTGACGACGTGCATCGCTCTCGGCCTGACGCCGCTGTTCCTCCATTTGGCGCGCACCCTCCTCGGCGGCCCGACGGCGATCATCATCCGCCTGACGGCGTGCGTCGCCTTCAGCCTGACGCCGCTGTTCCTCTACCCGGCGGCGTTGTTCTTCCAGACGGCGACCTGCATCCTCGGCCTCGCGGCGGCGGTCGTCGTCGCGGCCACGCACTTCTTCCTGTGCCCGGCGGCGCTGATCTTCCAGGCGGCGGGCGGCCTCTTCGGCATCCCGGCGACGGCGCATGTCGTCATCGGACGGACGCGGCGGCGGCTGCACGATGGGCGGACGTTCGTAGCGGCGGCGTTCATCCTCAGCCCGGCGGCGTTCCTCTTCCGCACGACGGCGGGCATCCTCCGCCCGGCGACGATCCTGTTCGGCGCGGGCCCGATCCCGGTCGCGGTCCCGTTCCCAGCGCGCCCGGTCACGCTCCCATTCGCGGCGGCGACGCTCATGTTCCCAATAAAGTTCGCGGCGGCGCTGTTCCCACAGATAGGCATCCCACCGGGCCCGGTCGCGCTCCAGCTCCCAGATCATCCGGTCATAGTCGGGATCGCGGTAGGTTTCCTCATAATAGCCCCCGCCGGAGCCGCCAGCACCGCTATCGCTCCAGATGATGGCACCCGCCGATCCGCCCCCGCTGCCGCGCACCGCCGGAAGGGTAGCAGGTGTGCTGACCATCAAGGACAGCAGTTCCTTGCGCTCGTCAGGGGTCAGGGCGCGGGCCGGGGTGTTGGTGGCCGGGTCACCGGCGCAGATGCGGCGGAATTCCTCCACACGCGGGCTGGACAGCGGAACATTGGGCCAGATGTCCGGGGCCAGGGACGACAGTTCCAGAACCAGCCGCAGCTGTTCCGCCGCCTCATCCGCCGTCAGGGCGCGGCCCGGAATCCCGGCATCGGGATTGCCCATGCAGACCAGGCGCAGTTCCGACAGGCGCCAGGAACCGGCGGCAATCTGGCGGTTGCGCACCTCCCCTTCCTTTATGGCAGGATCGGCGGCACAGGCACCAAGCCCCAGCAACAGGGCAGCGGCGAACGAAACAGGCAGAAAACGGCTTCGCATGATTATTGGCCCCGGAAGGCAGTCACCGGCGCCATCCGCCGGCTACCCCATTTGGCGTGCCACGAATGGCGGAATTGAGACGGAACAGCAGCGTTTCCGGGACGGCACCGAAAAATCACGGATTGAGCCAGTAAAGCCCCAGATATACAGCTTCCATCAGCAATAGAACGGCCCCCGCGACCCGCAGAACCTGCGGGTTGCGCTGCCATGGATAGGCCCGGTAGGAGCGCTGTTCATCCAGGTAACGGTCATCCCCTGCCCGCATGCGGCGTTCGATATGCCGGGCCTGCCATTGCGGTGCAAACAGCAAGACAAGGGCCGTCATCGTCGGCGCGATCAGCAGAATCAGGTGGGTGTCCATAATCTCTCCCCGGCTGGTACCAACAGGTTAAGGCACCAGCCGTCATTCCCGCAATCAGATACCGCCGCCCATCTGCTGCTGTTCACGGCGGAACGGATGGGCCGGATAGACGCCCAGGAACTTCACCTCACTGGCGAAGAAGCCCAGCTCCTCCATGGCCAGCCGCAGGGAGCGTTCCTCCGGATGGCCTTCAACGTCGATATAGAACTGCGCCGCCGTGAAACGGCCATCCACCAGATAGCTTTCCAGCTTGGTGATGTTCACGCCATTGGTCGCAAACCCGCCCAGCGCCTTGTAGAGGGCTGCCGGACGTGACCGGACGCGGAAGACAAAGGTGGTGACGCTGTCGGTGCCGCGTTCCGGCACGCTGGGCTCCCGCGCCAGGATCAGGAAGCGGGTGGTGTTGTGGGTCGCATCCTCGATCCCCTTGGCCAGCACCTGCAAACCATAGATCTCGGCGGCCAGATCAGACGAGATGGCCCCCTTGGTCGGGTCGTTCCAGCGGGCCACATCAGCAGCCGCACCCGCCGTATCGGCGTTATTCACGGGCTTCAGGCCACGTTCGCGCAGGTAATTGCGGCACTGGGACAGGGCCTGGATATGGGAGTGAACTTCGGTCAGCCCCTCCATCGTCGCGCCCTGCGGTGCGACCAGGCAGTGGACCACGCGCTGGTAATGCTCACCAATGATATGCAGCCCGCCATGTGGCAGCAGGTGGTGGATATCGGCGACGCGGCCCGCGACCGAATTCTCCACCGGGATCATGGCCAGTTTGGCCTTACCCTCATGCACCGCGGAAAACGCATCCTCAAACGAGGCGCAGGGCAGCGTGACCATGTCGGGAAATACGCTGCGGCAGGCCAGGTCGGAATTGGCACCGGGTGCGCCCTGATAAGCGATGGTGGAGGCGGGCATGAGGGGCTCTGTCTGTCGATGAGGCGATGGGCGGGATGCCGTGGATCACGGCGTGGGCGATGGGGCCAGCATATGGCGAGCGCGGTCAAGGTCTTCGATGGTATCCACCCCCAGCGGCACGATGTCCACCCGCGCCAGCGCAATGGTCATGCCATTGGCCAGCGCGCGCAGCTGCTCCAGCTTTTCGCGCTGCTCCAGCTGTGCCGGGGCCAAGGAGACGAACCGTTCCAGCGCGGCGCGGCGATAGGCGTACAGTCCGATATGGTGGAACAATGGCCCATCGCCCCAGGGGGCGGTGGCGCGGGTGAAATACAGCGCGCGTCCCGTATCGGCACCCGGCGGCATTTCCACCACCGCCTTCACCACATTGGGATTCGTGCGCTCCGCCGCCTCGGTAATCACGGCACCCAGCGTGGCGATATCCACGCCGGGGTCGGACAGGGGGCCGAACACGGCGCGGATGGCGGCAGGGTCAATGGTGGGCAGGTCACCCTGCACATTGACGATGGCGTCGTACCGCCCCTCGGGATCGATGCGCCGCACCGCCTCCCACACCCGGTCAGAGCCTGACGGATGGTCCGGGTCGGTCAGGACAGCGGTGCCGCCGGCCTGGATCACGGCATCGACGATGGCCTGTTCCGCCGCCGCGACAATCACGGGGCCGATTCCCGCCTCCATGGCGCGGCGCCAGACATGTACGATCATCGGCGCACCGTGAATGTCGGCCAGCGGCTTGTCTGGCAGGCGCGTGGAGCCAAGCCGGGCGGGGATTACCACCAGCGGATGGGCGACGGAAGCGGCGGTCAGGGGACGGTTCGGATCGATCATGGTTTTCCCGTGCGACATTTGGTCCGCCGGGTCAAGGCGGAAAGCCATGTGCGTTCTTGCATCCTTACGCTAAGTATCGCGCATGGATTCACGTCAAGGCGGGCATGGACGTGCCCGCTTCTTGGCGTTATTGTGCCCGCGCTTGGCGAACCCAAGGGATTAGGACTGATGGCGAGCAGCACCTTCAATAAGATTTTCATGGCGATCCTGACGGCGACGCTGATCGCTCTCCTGGCGGGTTTCGTCTCCAAGAAGCTGGTTCACCCGAACTTCCCGGCCGAACGCGCCTATAAGGTGGAAGTGCCGGAGACTGAGACCGCCGCCACCGACGCGCCCGCCGCTCCGGCAGAGCCGGATCCGGTGACGCCGCTGATGGCCGCCGCCGATCCGGCGGCCGGTCAGAAGCTGGTCAAGGCCTGCGCGGCCTGCCACAGCTTCGAGAAGGGCGGCGCCAACAAGGTCGGGCCGAACCTGTGGGGTATCGTGGGCAACAAGCATGCCCATGCCGAAGGCTTTGCCTATTCCGACGCCATGAAGGCGCAGGAAGGCCCCTGGGACTACGAGCACCTGAACAAGTTCCTGGCGAACCCCAAGGCGACCATTCCAGGCACGAAGATGAACTTCGCTGGCATGAAGAAGGTCGAAGATCGCGCCGCGCTGATCGCTTATCTGCGCACGCTGGCCGATAGCCCGGTGCCGCTGCCGTAATCGGCACGTCACCCGGAATATGGTATAAAGGGGCGGCAGCGGTGCCGCCCCTTTTCCTTTTCAGGGGCAAAACCGCATATTCCGGAGTCGTCTGATATGTCTGCCGTTCCCGATTTCCTGGTCGATCTTGCCCTGCGTTGCGCCGATGCGGCGGGTGTCGTTGCCCGTCGCCATTACCGCACGCGGGTGGATGTCGATGTGAAGGCCGACGCCTCGCCCGTCACCATCGCCGACCGCGAGGTGGAAAGCGCCATCCGCGCCATCCTGACCGTGGAGCGGCCCGATGACGGCATACTGGGAGAAGAACATGGCAGCCAGGATCTGAATGCCGAATATGTCTGGGTCATCGACCCGATCGACGGCACCAAATCCTTCATCACGGGCCGCCCGCTTTTCACGACCCTGATCGCCCTGCTGCATCGGGGTGTGCCCGTTCTGGGCATCATCGACCAGCCGGTGATCGGCGACCGCTGGCTGGGCATTGCCGGTCGTCCCACCACATTGAATGGCGCGCCCATCACGACGCGGCCCTGCGCCGATATCGCCATGGCGACGCAGGCGGCCACCATGCCGTTCCATCAGGTCGAATTCGCCATGACCCAGGCGTCGAGCCGCTACATGGTCTGGGGCGGCGATGCCTATGCGTTCGGTCTGCTGGCCGGCGGTTTCATCGACCTGATGGTGGAGGCGGGGCTGCAACCCTATGACTGGGCAGCCCTGGTCGCCGTGATCGAGGGGGCCGGTGGTCTGATCACCGACTGGGAAGGGCAGCCGTTGCGCCTGGGCTGCAACGGCAATGTGGTCGCCGCTGGCGATCCGGCCCTGCACGCGCAGGTCCTGGCCATGTTCCGGGACCGTCGGTAAGCCCGAATCAGCCCTCAATGGGGGCCAACGCCACCCGGCTGGCGGGCAGGCGCACGGTAACGGTGGTGCCGACCGCCGGGGTGCTTTGCATGGTCAGCGAACCGCCATGCGCCTCGGCATAGCCGCGGGCCAGCGGCAGGCCCAGCCCGGCCCCCGGCTGGCGCCGGTTATGCCCGCCTTCCACCTGGGAGAAGGGTTCCAGGGCGATACGCATGGCATCCACATTCATGCCGATGCCATGATCGGCAACCTCGATCAGCACATCGCCCGTGGGCCCATCCAACCGTACAATGACGGCAACGGGCTGGCCGGCTTCGGAGAATCGGACGGCGTTACCCAGCAGATTGACCACGATCTGCTTCAGCCGCACCTCGTCGGCCAGCACGCGCAGCCCCTGCGGTGACACATCCAGCTTGACCGGCACGCCCCGTTCCGCCGCCTTCTGCCGTAGCAGGCGCTCGCACCGGTCGATCAACGGGGCAATATCGACCCAGCCTTCACGCAATTCCAATGTCCCTGCATCCATGCGCGCAATATCCAGTAGGTCATTGACCAGCCGCAGCAGATGCAGCCCGCCCTCATGGATATCGACTGCATATTCCTTGTATTGCGGCACGCCCAGGCTACCCAGCAGCTCATCCCGCAATATTTCCGAAAAGCCGATGATGGCGTTCAGCGGGGTGCGCAGCTCATGGCTGATATTGGCCAGGAACTGGCCCTTGGCGCGGTCGGCCACGGCGGCCCGCGTCTCCGCCGCACGCAAGGTTTCACGCCGCGCCAGTTCGGGCCGCCGGTCGCGGGCCACCAGCGTCATCTCGCCCAGCGGCTCCCCCGTTACGGGTAGCACCGCCAGTTCGATGGGCACGATGGTCCCATCCGCCGCCTGGATCCGCAGCGTCGCCCATTCGATCCCGCCCCTTCCCCGCATCTGCATCACGCGGTGAAAGATCAGACGGTCGGCATCCACGACCAGATCAAGGTAGGGGCGCCCCACCACCCGTCCGGCATCAGCCGGCGATATACCCAGCATCGACAGGCCCGCCGCATTGATCAGCGATACGCGACCGTCGGCCAGCAGGCAGACCATATCCGGCAAGGCATCGATCAGGGCGCGATACCGCTCGGATAATTGCCGCAGGGCATCGTTCATTTCGGCTTCCCGCCGGGCCGCCCGCTGCACCCGGGTCAGGACCTGGGCCGTCAGCGCGAACAGGGCCAGCAGCACACCCCCCAGGACCCAATAGACACTGGACAGGAAATCCAGGGCCGGGCGCGGGACACGCCATGTCAGCCAACCTGCCGGCGGACTGTCAGGTGCGGCACCAAATTCCACCAGGGGCAGCAACCCGACATCAAGCGGCAATTGCCGGGTGGAAATGTCGACATTCTCCAGCAGCAAGGGGTCCAGCAGGCGGGCCACGGCCACGCGATCCAGCCTTTGCAGGAACGCCAGGGACATGCCATCCGGTCGGGCAGCACCCCCCTGGCTGAGCCGGATATCGGCCACGGAGGCCAGAAAAAGCTGGTCACCCCAACGCACCACCCCCGCAACAGCTTCGGTTGTGCCGGGCAGGGCGGCAATGGATTTCTCCATCATACGGCCCAGGGCCGGCGGCGGCTGGATTTCGCGCATCCGGTTGTCGGTCAGGCGTTTGCCATCCTCCATCCCATAGATGACGCGGCCCTGCCGATCGATCACCAGACTCATCGACAGGCGATAGCCGCCGCTGAGATAGATGCCGATATTCTCGTCCGCCCAGGGCAGGTCAAACCGATCCACAACGTGCGTGACGGCAGCATCCCAGCCCGCGTAATCGCGCATGACAACGGCCAGGGAATTTTCCGCACCCGCCATCAGACGGGCGACGCGCTGCTCAGAGCGCTGTGCCTCGCCGGCATCAAAATGCCGTGCCGTGGTGAACAGAATGGCCGCCACCGCCAGTACCGCGAAGGCCAGCAGCAGCAGTACGGGCACCGTTGCCAATGGCAAAGGATGCCGGCCCGCGCCGGCGGGCTGTATCAGGTCTGGGGCTGGTTGCGGGTCGTGCATCGCGTAGGCGGTGGCGCTCCGTCGGATTGGGCACCCATCCTCTACCCGAATGGGGTAGGTTGCAACCTTGTTCGCGCAGGGCCATCTCTGCGTCCGGTCGGCATCGGCACAAAAGTTTCATGACAATATCATGACAAAATGCAGTGAAACTGACGCTGCGATTGCCGTGCCCATAATGCAACAGGTCTAGCTTGTCATAAAGACGTAATAAAACCGCATCAAATCGGCAATACCCCTCTGTTAGCCCTCCGCCGGGGCCTGAGGCACTGTCGAGACATACCCGGTGATGGGGATCGGCACGCTGACAGGCTTTGTCGCCCGCGAGATCCCACCGGAGAACAACAATGAGCCTCAAGTCCACCCTGCTGGTCGGCGCCGCCGTCGCCGTTCTGGCCGCCGGCCCGGCCGTGGCCCAGTCCGCCGCCCCGTCCCAGACCCAGATCGACGCCCTGGCCGCCCAGATCCAGGCCCTGCAGGGCCAGCTGACCTCACTGAAGGACTCGGTCGCCAAGGAAAACGCCGCGACCAAGAAGGCGATGGACGCTATGCCGAAGGTGAGCGCCGATGGTGGCCGCATCCGCGTCCAGACCGCCGACAAGGCCTTTGACGCCGCCATCCGCGCCCGCGTGCACATGGATTACGGTTTCGGCAACGGTGGCAAGAACTTCACCGCCGACGGCACCGACGGCTTCGGCATCCGCCGCGCCTTCCTGGGCGTGGCCGGCAAGGTCTACACCGACTGGACCTATGAAGTGACCGCCAACTTCGCCGGCAACCGTGGCGGCGGGGCGCAGATCCAGGCCGCGAATATCGGCTATACCGGCATCCCCGGCTGGACCCTCGTGGCCGGCGTGATGCAGCCGAAATTCACGCTGGATGACAGCACGTCCTCCAACGACATCGCCTTCATGGAACGCGCGCCCATCGGCAACATCGTCGTCGGCATCGGCGGTTCCGACAGCCGCACTGCCATCGGCGTGACCAACAAGGGCACCAGCCACTTCGTGGCCGCCTATGTGACCGGCAATTCCACCAACACCACCGGCAGCTTCGACGATCAGGTCAACCTGCTGGGCCGCGCCGCCTATGCCTTCTGGCAGGCCAATGAAGGCTCCGCCGGTATCGGTGTGTCGGGCGTTCTGCAGACCACCCCGCAGGCGACCGCCCGCCCGGTGGCCGCCGGCACCGCCACCACCAGCATCGGCTTCGGCGACCGTCCGGGTCTGCGCATCGGTGGCACCGACACGTCCTACCGCCTGACCAACGTCACGGTGAACCAGATCGACAGCGCCTACGCCTATGGCGCCGACCTGGGCGTGAACTTCAAGAGCTTCTGGGCCGCCGCCGAATATTACAATTTCGGCGCTGAATATGCCGACCGCACCGCCTCGGGCGCCGTGCAGACGCTGGCCGATCCGGAATTCAGCGGTTACTACGTGTCCGCTGGTTACATCCTGACGGGTGAGCGCCGTAACTACAATATCGGTGAATGGACCACCGTGAAGCCCTCCTGGCCCGTCGGCCAGAACGGCATGGGCGCCTGGGAAATCGCCGCTCGTTACAGTCAGGTCGACCTGATCGACCGCGCCGCCGGCATCAGCACCGGCACGGCCGGCAAGGAAACCAACTGGACGCTGGGCCTGAACTGGTACATCAACCCGGCCATCCGCCTGATGCTGAACCATGTCATCAGCAAGACCGAACGCGCCAACGGCCAGGAAGTCGAACTCGACCTGACCGCCATGCGCATGCAGTTCCAGTTCTGATCCAGGCTCCGGTTCCACCCTGTTCCAGTTGGGGTGGAACCGGCTTCAGGCTCAGGCAGCTACCAACCCACCGGCTCCCACAAGGGCCGGTGGGTTTCCTTTTGTGCCCAACAATTAATCGCACGCGCATAAATACAGCGCTGGCTAACACAGAAATCAAATTTGTTTAGAAAGTACTAATAAGGTAATTCGGACACAGAACCTATCCTTAGGTATATTTATGGTTACGATAATATGTTGCCCTAATATCACATGCCCCAAAAGTCGTGGTTTTTATTTGGAAACCTAACCAGACGGATTATATCAGACATAGTGACGCTCTTATTCTTTGGTCGTACGCATTGCTGAAGGAGTTATTCCTTCCTCCTGCCACACCGGAGACATAATGCGCGATCTGCGTTCACCGGCACGGCGCGGCCTGATGGCCGGGCTGCTGATGCCAATACTCGTCTATACCGCTCCTGCCATGGCAGCGGTCGATGGCCCCACCGCCACGGTCGCCGTTAAGGCCCTGAATTTCATTCAGCCCAAGCCGGCCAAGCCGACGCCCGTTACCATTGTGACGGCCAGCGGCCAGGCAGCCGCGGGCGATGCCGTCAAATCCGCCCTCGGCGCCGATGTTACGGCTAAGGTGGTTGACAGCGCTGGCGACCTGTCCGGCGCCGTCGCGATCATCGTGGTCGGTGGCGCGGATGTTTCCGGCAAGGCTGCTGTCGGCCAGCTGGTGATCGGCGATATGGCCTGCATGGAAGCGGGAAAATGCGCACTCGCCGTCGAACGGCAAGCCTCGGGCGCCGCCAAATATCATGTCAACACGGCAGCCCTGGCCAAGGCCGGCGTCAGTTTCGACAAGAATTTTCAAATGCTCGTGACCGCGCACTAAGCCGTCGCCAAGACCACCAGGAGTCCTCGTAAATGAAGAAATCTATTCTGCTCGGCGCGACCGCCCTTTTTGCCGTTGGCGCACAGGCCCAGACCATCAACTATACCGCCCTTCAGGACGCTTTCGGCCAGCCGGTCACCACCAGCGCCACAGGCAAGCCGCAGGTGGCCTCTGATGCGCCGGCTGCGTTACGCATCATCACTGCGACCGAGATCAAGGCGAGCGGCCTGGACAACCTTCCCGATGTCTTGAACCGCTATAGCGGCATGGACCTTTTGCGCTGGGGCAGCGGCAGCGCCGATGTGGCCGTCAGGGGCTACAACCAGGGCAGCTACCCGCGTCTGTTGGTCCTGGTCAATGGACGTCAGGTCTATAATGACCACTTCGCCATGGTTGTTTGGAACACCATTCCGGTGCAGCTGCCGGAGATCAAGCAGATCGAGATCGTCAAGGGTCCGGTCGGCGCGATCTATGGCTTCAATGCCGTTGCCGGCGTGGTCAATATCATCACCGTAAACCCGCTTTATGACGAGACAGGGACGGCGACGGTACGCGGCGGTACGGATGGCAAGCGCGAAGCCAACATGGTCAAGACGCTGAAGCTGGGCGACCGCGTCGGCGTAAAGCTGTCTGCCGGTTACAAGGAGCAGGATGAGTTCGACAAGGGTAATCTGACCGCTGTCGAACGTTCACGCCTGACGGGCCCCGAAGCGAACTATGTCTCCCTGTCGGGTCTGACGCAGGTCAGCGACAACATCCAGTGGGGTGTGGAACTGTCGCGGAGCTATTCCTTCCAGACCAATTACAACACCACCAACAGCTACCTTGCCATCAAGTATGTCGCCGAGTCCGCGAAGACCGATCTGACCATCGATGCGGGCTCCGTCGGCTTGGTGAACCTCATGGCCTACCGCAACAAGATGGATTTCAACTATCTTGCTTTCGGCGCCTCTGACGTGACAACGACCGTCGTTCAACTGTCCGATCTTCTTCAGGTCGGGTCTGACCACACGCTGAAGTTCACGGGTGAATATCGGCGCGCCGAAATGGGCCGCTGGCCGACGCCCGGGGCCACGATCGGGTATGATGTCTTCGCGGGCTCCACCATGTGGGACTGGAAAGTCTCCGATACGGTGTCGTTCACCAACGCCGTTCGCCTGGACATGTTCAGCCTTGATTATTCCGGTGGCCTTTCATCGCCCTGGACGCTGGCTGACTACGACCGCGACATGACCAAGATCAGCTACAATAGCGGCCTGGTCTTCAAGCCCGATGCCGTCAATACCCTGCGCGCCACCTTCGGGATGGCCAATCAGCTGCCCAGCCTGCTGGAGCTGGGGGGATATTACGTCGCCGGTGCCATCCCCACCGTCGGCAACCCGGGTATCGATCCGTCCCGGATCACCAGCTTCGAGCTGGGCTATGACCGCGCCATTGAGGCCATCAATGGCCGCTTCGGCATCACCGCCTATCGTCAGCACACGAAGGACCTGAAGACCTTCACGGGTGGTGTGGCCGACCGGGTCACCATCAACAGGGTTCTGACCCAGACGATGGTGAACGCCGGCAGTTCGTCATCCTGGGGCCTGGAGGCGGACGTGAATGGCGCCCTGGTCGGTGGCTTGACCTACTCCGCCTCTTACACCTGGACGCAGATTGATGATGATCTGACCGTGAACCGGGGCGCAAATGCGACCCGCCCGATCAAGTTCGAAGACGCGACGCCCGAGCACAAGCTGCGTGGCGGCCTCGGCTGGTCTAAGGACGGCTTCTCGGCTGACCTGGGCCTGACCTGGCAGTCTGATCGCTATCTGCTGCGCCCGGGCACGGGCACCCTGACTGGTTTCCAGGTACCGACGAAGGTCGACTCCTTCGTCACCGGCACGGCGACCGTCGCCTATACCTTCTCCACAGGGACCGAGCTGCGCGCGACCGCATCCGACTTCCTTCGGTCCAGCACCGCTGCAACGGCGGCGCTGGAGACCGAACGCCGCCTCTACGTGTCATTGTCGCAGTCGTTCTAACAGCTTGTCAGGCTGGATTTCCTGGGTCACCGGGAAGTCCAGCCTGAGATTGGTTGGCCGTAAATACGTTCGTATGAACCGATCCAGAAGGAACTGGCTGAATGTTATCTGAGATATTCTCCCGGTTGGACCGGTTGTCACTGCTGGCAAAGCTGATGACCGGCCCCGTGGTCGCCGCACTTGCCATGCTGGTGCTGGGCGGCATCTCCATTGTCGAACTTCGTTCTCAGGCGGCGGAAACCCGCGTGCTGGTGGATGAGAAACTGGCGCGTGCCGCGGAAATGCAGAGTTTGGTCACGGAGCTGAAAGGCAGCCTGGGCTCGGCCTATTTTGCTGTCCTGTCTGTGGCGGGTGGCAATCCGGCGGCCGGGGCTATCAAGGAACTTGAGAGCGTTAAGGCCGCTATCGCGAAAGAGGCAAAGCGGCTGGAGTCCATTTCTGCGAACATCGTCGACCCAGCCTTGAAGGCAGCGGTCAAAAGCTCGGCGACGGAGTTGGAGGGATTTAGCGGCGCCGTCGATGTTGTGTCGACCATGCTTGAGGTCGATCTGGCCACAGCGGCCGGCGCGGTCCTGCCCTTCAATGAGAAGGTTCAAACCATCGTGCTGGCGCTGGATAAGGCTGCGGCCCAGATCCAGGCCGATGCCCGTGCCAGTGTTGAGCGCCAAGCTCAAAGTGCTGTGACGGCCTCATGGCTTCTGGTTGTCGGCCTCTTGATTGCCCTGGCAATCGTGTCGCTGCTGGTGTTCTTCATCACCCGTCTGGTCCGCAATGGGATTGATGGGATCGCACAGGCGATGGGCAGGCTTGCCGCCAACGACCTGACCGTCGATCCTGCGCCGCTGGTCCGAGAAGACGAGTTGAACAGCCTTGTCGATGGCCTGTTCTCGTTCAAGAACGCTCTGCAGGAGGCCTCACGCCTTTCGGCTGAACGGATCGAGGCGGACAACCGCGCCCGGCAGGCGCTTCTGGCGCTGGCGGACAGTTTCGAAGCTACGGTGCTGGGTTCCGTCCGCACGGTGGGTGACACGGCGGGTACGGTGTTGAGCGAAGCGGAACGTCTGGGCTTGGTGGCAGAGGACGGACGGACCGCCGCCAGCCACGTCTCCCGCGCCGCCGAAAGTTCGGATCAGGGCGTGCAGTCGGTCGCCAGCGCTGCGGAAGAACTGGCCGTCAGCTTCAACGATGTCGCCCGTCAGGTGGAAGGCGTCACAGGCAGCACGCGCCAGGCCTCTGCGGCGGTTGAACGGTCCGACGGCCTTGTCCGCAATCTCAGCAGCGAGGCCGAGGGCATCAAGAATGTCGTCGACCTGATCTCCGCCATCGCCAGCCAGACCAATCTGCTGGCGCTGAACGCGACCATTGAGGCAGCTCGCGCCGGTGAGGCCGGCAAAGGTTTCGCCGTCGTGGCATCGGAGGTCAAGCAGCTGGCCGGTCAGACCGCGAAGGCAACCGAAGAGATTGAGCGTCGGATCAGTGCCGTTCGCCACGCCGCCAACGCCGTCGTCGGCGCCCTGACCGAAATCACCGACCGGATCGGCGACGTGTCCAGCGTCAGCACGACGGTAGCGGCGGCGGTGGAACAGCAACGGATGGCGACCCAGGAAATCGCACGCTCGGTGCAGTCCGCCTCCACTGCCAGCCGTGAGGCCGCCAGCGAGGTGCAGTCATTGGCACAGGTGGCCGCCGGCACCGGTGACGCCGCCCGTGGTCTGCGCGAGGCGGCAACAGGGCTGACCAACGGGGCCGCCCGCCTGCGTCAAGAGGTGGATGGCTTCCTGCAGCGGGTCCGCGCCGGCTGATCGGGGGCCAAACGGCCAACAAAAAAGGGCGCTCCCTGTGGAGCGCCCTTTTCGTTTCTGTACAGCCGGTTAGCCCGGTCGCTTGACGGCATTGATGCCCTTAGCCCCTGCCCGCGCCACCACATCGGCCAGCGGTTCGGCCACTACCGCCATGTGGAAGGCGTTGGCATGCAGCAGGGTGGTGGCGTCCTTCATGATGCCGACATGGCCGGGGAAGAACACCAGATCGCCCCGGCGATACTCCACGCCCACCCCATCGGCGGAGATCAGGGCACCGACCGAAGCCGCCTGCTGATCGCTGTCGCGCGGGCAATCGACCCCGGCGGCCAGCAGGGCCAGTTGCACCAGTCCGGAACAATCGATGCCAATGCTGGTGCGTCCGCCCCAGAGATAGGGCGTGCCCACAAACCGTTCCGCCACGGCCACAAAGTCCGATGCATAATCATCCACGGGCGCCAGATGGCGTGCATGCACCCAGCCACCGCTCTCGACCTGGCACCAGTCACCCTGGTTGCCCGTCACGACGACGCAGGCACCCATCGGCAACAGGTCCAGAAATGGCAGCTTCAGGTCAGCCTCGGGCTGCAAAAAGGTCCGAAGGGCCGTAACCTTGTGCGTGGCCTCTGTCAGCCCGGCTTCCAGCGCCTCAACCCGTAGCCAGCCGACATAGCCATCGGTTTCATTCTGGCCCCAGGCCCAGCCATCATGCTCGTCCAGCACGGTGAAGCCTTCACCCAGCAGCAACTCGGTGGATTGCCGCGCCTCGAAGGACGGCTTCTCCTTCAGGGCGGTGAAGCCGCTGTTTATCTGGCAGGGCACACCATCGATGAAACGGGCGGCGGTCACACGGCCACGCAGATAGCTGGCGGCAAGGTCATCCCGGAAGGGATGGATACGGGGGTCGAGCTTTTCTTGGTCGGTCATGCCGAAGGGGCCAGGGCTTCCGTACGGGCGCCATCCACCATCACGGGTGGGACGACACCACTGATATCCAGGGCGGGATCGGCAACGATCCCGCCTTCCTCACCGACCGGGGGCGCCTTTTCCGCATCGATCACCATCTGGCCGAATTCAGCCAGGAAGACGGACCCTTTGACAGTCCGCTGGACCAGCACGTTACGGCGATCCTCCTGATCGCGCTTGCGCTTGATGTAGCCCAGCCGGCCCAGCCGGTCCAGCGCGCGCGTGATAGCGGGCTTTGACACGTTCAGGGTCGCGGCCAGCCCGCGCACCGTGTGCGGCGGCGGCGTCAGAAACACGGTGAGCAACAGCGCCAGCTGCCGTGCGGACAGGTCAGGCCCATCCTTGCGCACGCTGGCGACCAATGCGCGTCGCCACAGTTGCAGCGCCTCTAGGTTACGTGACATGCCCCGCCCCCCGAACCCGCGTCCCATACCCGGCACCATGCGACATCCGCAGCCGGGCACGGGAAGCGAGTGTGCCGAAGATCAGGCCCTTCGGCAAGCCGGGACAGCAAGGATTGTTACTGTTTCGAACCAAAACGGTTAGCGATCACCGCGAACATGGCGCGCAAGGTCATGGCCTCACCCCCTTCCGGGCGGCCCGGACGGTTGGACTGGTTCCAGGAAAACAGGTCGACATGGGCCCAAACCGTGTCCTTTGACACGAACTGTTCCAGATACAGCGCCGCCGTAATGGCGCCCGCCATGCCGCCGCCGGGCGCGTTGTTCAGATCGGCAATCTTGCTGTCCAGCTGCGCGCGGTAGCCCTGCCAAAGCGGCAGGCGCCACAGCGGATCGTCCGTGGCGGTACCTGCGACCAGGATTTCCGACGCCAGCGCGTCATTGTTGGAGAAAAGCGCCGGCAGGTCGGGCCCCAGCGCCACCCGCGCCGCACCCGTCAGGGTCGCGAAATCCAGCAGCAGGGCCGGCTTCTCGCTGTCGGCCTCGGCCAGGGCATCGCACAGGATCAGGCGGCCCTCGGCGTCGGTATTGCCGATCTCCACCGTCAGGCCCTTGCGGGTGGGGATGATGTCCATGGGGCGGAAGGCGTTGCCGGCAATGGAATTCTCCACCGCCGGGACCAGCACGCGCAGCCGCACCGGCAGCTTCGCCGCCATGATCAGCCGCGCCAGACCCAGTGCATGCGCGGCCCCACCCATATCCTTCTTCATCAACAGCATGCCGGTGGACGGCTTGATATCCAGACCGCCGGTATCAAAGCACACGCCCTTGCCGACCAGCGTCACCAGCGGGTGCGCCGCGTCACCCCAGCGCAATTCGATCAGGCGCGGCGGGCGCGCGGCGGCGCGGCCCACGGCATGGATCATGGGATAATTCTGGGTCAGCAGATCATCACCGACGATGGCGCTGAAGGTGGCACCAAACTCCGCCGCCAGTTTCTGCGCGGCCTCAGCCAGTTGCGGCGGCCCCATATCCTCGCACGGCGTGTTCACCAGATCACGGACCAGGAAGGCCGCCTTGGCAAACCGTTCCACCGCCGCGGCATCGGCCTTGGCCGGCAGGACAAGGCTGGCAAATTCCTTGGAGGACTTCTTGTAGCGGGTGAACTGATACGTCGCCAGGACCCAGCCCGTGGCCACCGCCGTGGCCGTGTCGGCGTCCAGATCGGCCTCAATCGCGTAGGAGCCGGCGGGCAGGCTGCCCGGCAGACCGGCCAGCGACCAGATATCGATCCGGTCGGCCACCCCGGCCAGCACCCGCGCAATCTGTCCATCGGCGCCCGGCAAGATGGCCGTGGCGCCGGGGGCGGCCTTGAAGCCCAGACGCTTCACCCAGGCGGCATCCGCCGGGGACGCGGCGGCCAGCCAGGCATCCAGCCCGGCCTTGGTCACCAGCGTCAGGGGAACGGTATCGGCAGCGGCGGCGGTCAAGAGATGGTCGATCACGAAATCTCGTCCTTGGGCTGTAGCGGTCGTGCATGGGTGCCGCGATTGTCCCCGTGCCAAGTTGGGGCTTTGCGGTCATTCGCCAACAGCCCTACTCTCCCGTCCTCCTCTCCGCAACGGTGAAGCAGAGCCAACGCGATGTCCGACAGAAACTCCGCCCCCCTTACGCTGGTCATGGGCAACAAGGCCTATTCATCCTGGTCGCTGCGCCCCTGGTTGGCCCTGCGCCATGCCGGCGCCGACTTCGCGGAGGTGGTGGTGCCGCTGCGCCAGCCTGAAACCAAGGCCACGCTGCTGTCCTTTGCCCCCAGCGGCAAGGCGCCGTCACTGCGCCACGGCGATCTGGTGGTCTGGGACAGCCTGGCCATCTGCGAATATGTGAATGAGCTGTTCCCGGCGGCACAGCTCTGGCCCGCCGACGCATCGGTGCGGGCCGTGGCCCGCGCGGTGTCGGCGGAGATGCATTCGGGGTTCCCGGACCTGCGGAAGAACCTGTTCATGGATGTGCGCAGCCGCTTTGACCGGCCCGACCGCGTGGCGGCGGCCCAGGCCGATATCGACCGGGTCCAGGCCATCTGGACCGACTGCCGCGCCCGATTCGGCGCGGCTGGCCCGTTCCTGTTCGGCGCCTTCAGCATTGCCGACGCTATGTTCGCGCCTGTTGCCACCCGGTTGCGCAGCTGGAACGTACCGCTGGACCCTGTATCTGCTGCCTATGTTGAAACCATCCACACCATGCCCGCCATGGTGGACTGGGTCGATGCGGCGAAGGCGGAGCCCTGGATGGTGCAATTCGACGGGATGTGACATCACCAGATTTACCCCGTTCGGCCTATTGCTTTGGTGTGTAACTTGCCGGACAGTGCACGGCCTGCTTCGGAGCATGGTTTCTTCAGTCTGAACGGGGTCTGGTTTGGCGGGACCGGGTTTTCTGAACACCGTGCGGGGGCTGCTGCTGGCGGCGCTGGTCGCATCGGTACCGGTCACGGCCATTGCCGCCGACCTGCGTCTGGGCGTCATGAACCTTGCGCAAAGCACCGATCCGCATGTCGGTGCCAACCGCAACGAATATATGCTGCATGATCAGGTCTATGAGGGGCTGGCGCAGGCCGACGCACGGTTCCAGCCCTCGCCCCGGCTGGCCGAAAGCTGGGAGATGCAGTCCGATGGGTCCTGGCTGTTCCGCCTGCGCCGGGATGTGCGGTTCCAGAATGGCCGACCGCTGACCCCGCGTGACGTGATCTACAGTTTCTGCCGCACGGGCAAGGTCGGACCGGAACCGCGCCCCTTCGCCGCACGGCTGGCAGAGGTTGCATCGGTGACGGCCCCGGACGCGCACAGCATCCTGGTGCGGCACCGCAGCAAGGTCACCATCTTCCCCAGCGATGTCGCCAATATCCCCATCATCCCCGCCCCCGGCGAGCCCAGCAGCCGCGCGCCTGTCAGCTACAGCGCGGAAGGCTGTGCGGCCTTCACCGACTGGCTTGATGATGGAAAATTCGGGTCCGCCGGCTCGCGGGCGGGCACCGGCCCGTTCCGGCTGGTCAGTTTCGGGGACAAGGAAATCCTGCTGGAACGCAATCCCGACTATTGGGGCCGGTCGGCGGATTGGGACCATGTCCGGCTGATCCGACTGGCCGAGAATGAGCGCGTGCCCGCCATGCTGGAGGGGCGGATCGACGTGCTGGACGGGGTATCACTGGAAGCCCTGCCCTTCTTCGCCAGCCAGCAGGCTATGCAGGTCGTGGAAGGGCCGTCCGCCGCCGTCACCTATCTTCAATCCAATCAGCATGTGCCGGGCGACGGCAGCGCCAACAGGTTCCGGGATGTGCGCGTGCGCCGCGCCCTGATGCTGGCCATTCCGGCCCGGCTGCTGGCCGACCGGATCGTTCCCGGCTATGGCACGGCGACGGGCCAGATGGCCATGCAAGGCATGGCGGGCTACACGCCGGGTATTCCCGACGATGTCTATGATCCGCAGGAAGCCAAACGCCTTCTGGCCGAGGCGGGACTGGCCGGCGGTTTCGACACGACCCTGATGGTCACGCCCCTGCAATCCAAGATCGGCGACGCCATCGCCTATTTCCTGGACAAGGTGGGGGTGCGCGTCAAGGTGCAGGTCGAACCGATGGAACGCTACATCGAACGGCTGCGCACCGGCGATTTTCAGCTGTTCTATGGCGGCTGGATTTTCAATCCGGCCAATATGCCGGACTCGCTGCGGGCCCTGCTGGGCACCAGCAGCGGCGGACCCAGCCGGGGCGCCCATAATTATGCCGGCTACTGCAACGCCGATATCGACCGCCTGCTGCGGGCAGCCCTGGGGGAACCTGATCCCACCAAACGGGACAGCATGCTGCAATCGGCAACCCGCGCCTTCTTCGACGATGTCGCCTGGATCCCCGTGATGCATGCCCAGGGCCGGTGGGTGGTACGCAAGGGCGTAAAGCTGGACCCGCGCCTGGACCGGCTGCTTCTGGCGAGCGAGATCAGGCTGGAAACTGCAACCCGTTGACGCTGGCGCCCAACATTCTACACTACGCCCGGACAAACGGGGGTAAGGGCGCTGATGTCAACAGAATGGTGGTATGTACGCGATGGGGCCGTCCTGGGACCAACCTCGACATTCCACCTGACCGGCATGCTTCGGCATGGGATGCTGCATACCGGTGACTGGGCATGGCAGCCGTCATTGCCCGGCTGGACCCGGATAGGGGACATCGCCGCCCTGCAGTCAGGCCTGCCCCTCCTATCTGAAGCGGACGTGTCTGACATCGGCCCCGATATCCCCCTGCCCGAGCACGGTGCCGACCGACCGGCCAGCCCCCTGTCGCGGCTATTGGCCCAGGGGATCGACTTTACGGTGGGCGTGATTCTGGCTGGGTTCGTCCTGGGTGTGCATTACGCGCTCAAGCCACCGGGTAAGATCGGTATCAACCTCGCTGATTTCACCCTGGCCTTCTGGCTGCTTCCTGCCACGCTTCTGCCGCAGGCCTTAATGGTGACCCTGTTCGGCAACACGATCGGAAAGCGCTCCATGGGCCTGCGCATCCGGCGTGGCGATGGCGGCAGGCCGGGGCTGCTTACCATGTTGATACGGCAAGTCAGGGTGTGGATTGAAGGCTTCGGACTGGGCCTGCACCTGATCGCCCCCTTCACCATGGCCCAAAGCCGTCGCCGTCTGGTCCGGGGGCAGCGGACACGCTGGGATCAGGCACTGGACCTTGTGGTGGTGCAGGATGGGACCGGATGGTCGCGCCACCCGTTTGGCCCCGTCATCTACAGCTTGGCCGCCAGCATGCTGCTGGCCCTGCCCAACCCGCTGCGCGCCTTCGCACCCGAACCGGTGGTGGACTATTCCTCCGCCTACAGCATGCCGCAGACGACATCCGCCATCTGGCGCAATCCCGTCACGGGCAAGGAAGCAAGGCTGGTGACCGGCTGGGAGATGGAGGTCGAACCACGGGAAAGCGGCGGCAACAGGCATTGGTTCTGGAAAACTGGTCGGGACGGGCGCGGGATGATCGAACGCGATTTCCTGAAAGAGCCCTTCCCGGAATTCTACACCGCCTTGATGAAGGATATTGGACAGACGGTGCCGGCCACCCTGCCGATACCCGCGCCGGGACAGCCGGTCTGCATGCACCATGTCATGCAGCCATCCGACACCTCTGATCAGGACATGTTGGAGGAACAGCGGGTCTGCGCCCTGTCATCGGGGGATAATCTGGCGCATCCACGGTTGGTGGCCAGCGGGGGACGAGGCGGAGCAATCACGCGTCAGAAGCCTGCTGGACGGGTTGGAAACCTCCATCCGTTGAGCAACCTGCTTGGGACCCTCTTACATCCTCGTGGGGCTTCCCGCCGCTGCTCCTGCTGCGTATCCCGGTCAGCATCTATTTCTGATCTGAGGCTTGGCAACGCCACTATGTCAGCCTATAGCCGCATCCATGCCCCACCGCCCCTCACTCTTCTCCTGGTTCCTGCTGCTGGCCGCCTCGCCCCTGCTGTTCGGGTCGAACGTGCTGACGGCCCGCTTTGTGGCGGGGGAGATACCGGCGGTGGCCATGGCGTTTTGGCGCTGGGCCCTGGCCCTGCTGATCCTGGCCCCGTTCATCCGCCATGAGTTGATCGCCGGCTGGCCGGAGTTGCGGCGTGACTGGCGCGGGTTCCTGCTGCTTGGTGCGCTCGGCATGGGCATCTGCGGCGCGCCCGTCTATCTGGCGGGACAGACGACGACGGCCACCAATATCAGCCTGATCTATGCTTCCGCGCCTGTGCTGATCGTGCTCTATGGCCGCCTGTTCTGGCGGGAGAGGGTCAGCGACATTCAGGCCACGGGCGTGGCGGTCAGTCTGGCCGGCGTCGTCACCGTCATTGCCAAGGGCGATCCCAAGGCACTGCTGCATCTGCATTTCACGGCGGGCGATCTCTGGATCGTGCTGGCCGCCAATGGCTGGGCCTTTTACTCCCTGCTGCTGCGCCATCGCGCCAGCGGCCTGACGCCCTTTGCCCGCTTCTCCGGCATCTGTGCCGGCGGGGTGGTAGCGATGCTGCCTTTCTACGGGCTGGAAATTGGCGTGGGACAGGTGGTCGATGGGTCGGTCCGCACCATCGCCACCCTGTTCTTCCTGGCCCTGGTGCCGGGGCTGGCTTCCTACCTTGTCTATGGGCGGCTGGTGACGGTATTCGGGCCGGGTCGCGCCGGCATGACGCTCTACCTCACCCCGCTCTACAACGCCGCCCTGGCGGCCCTGCTGCTGGGGGAGCGGCTGGAGGGGTTCCATCTGGCCGGCATGGCCCTGGTGCTGCCCGGCATCTGGCTGGCGACCCGCCGGCCCGCGCAATAATTTGTTAGCCAAACCGCCCGGGCAAGGCAGATCAGCGCTTCCCAGCCCCCACTTCGCACAGTAATTGCGCAGGCGAAAGCCTATCCTGTGCGCACTGCCTTTCCCCGCCCACCCGAGGTTCCGATGTCCTTCTTTCAGCCGCTGGCCCAACAGCCCGCCGATGCCCTTCTGGCCCTGATCGGCATGTTCCGCAACGATCCCCGTCCCGGAAAGATCGACCTGGGCGTGGGCGTGTTCCGTGACGATGCCGGCCATACGCCCGTCATGCGCTCGGTCAAGGCGGCGGAACGCAAGCTGTGGGAAAGCCAGGACAGCAAGTCCTATCTGGGACCGGAGGGCAATGTCGCCTTCGCCCGCCACATGGCGCGTCTGGCCCTGGGCGATGTCGAGCTGGGTGGCCGCCTGACGGGCGTGCAGACACCGGGCGGCACCGGTGCCCTGCGTCTGGGCGCCGAACTGATCGCCGCCAGCCGGCCCGGCGTCACCGTCTGGGTGGGCACGCCCACCTGGCCCAACCATCCGCCCATCCTGGCCGCTGCCGGTCTTAAGGCCCAGACCTACAAGCATTTCAACCCGGCCAGCCAGACACTGACCTTCGATACCGTCATGGACGCGCTGAACCGGGCACAGCCGGGCGACGTGGCCCTGCTGCATGGCTGCTGCCATAACCCGACCGGGGCGGATTTCAGCCTGGAACAGTGGCGGGTGATTGCCGACACCCTGTCCACGCGCGGCATCCTGCCCTTCCTGGATCTGGCCTATCAGGGTCTGGGCCTGGGCATGGAACAGGATGCCGCCGGCATCCGCATGGTGATGGATGCCTGCCCGGAGGCGGTGCTGGCCTATTCCTGCGACAAGAATTTCGGCGTCTACCGCGACCGTGTCGGCGCCCTGTTCGTGCAGACGGGCAATGCTGCCGACACCGACCGTGTGGCCTCCAACATGCTGGCGCTCGCACGCGCCAACTGGTCCATGCCGCCCGACCATGGCGGGGCCGTCATCGCCACCCTGATGGATGATGCCGCCCTGGTGGCCGACTGGACGCTGGAACTGAACACAATGCGCGACCGCCTGCTGGGCATCCGCGCGGCCCTTGCCGCCCATGGCGGCGTGCTGGGCCGGGTGGATCAGCAGCGGGGAATGTTCTCCCTGCTGCCGCTGTCGCCCGATGTGGTGAAGCGTCTGCGCGAAGAACACGCAGTCTATATGGCCGGCTCCGGCCGCATCAACGTCGCCGGCCTGTCGGTGGAGACGGCGGGCCGGTTTGCGGCGGCCCTGAACGCCTGCCTCTGACGCGCCAATCAGGGTTGCGCGGGGCGGCCTGCCAACGGGTTTGACAGGCCCCCCGCCATCCTCTATACCCGCCACCATTCCTGGGAAGGCGGGCGCCGGTCATTTGGCGCCCCGTCCCTGTTTTTGTCTTTTGGAACCGTCCAGCGGTCAAAGGGCAGGGAACTACCGGGACAACAAAGCTGTCTGATCATCGGGCAGCATAACGGAGTTTGTGATGAGCAAGCGTCAAGAAGCCAAGTATAAGATTGACCGCCGCCTCGGCGTGAACCTGTGGGGCCGTGCCAAGTCCCCGGTCAACAAGCGTGAATATGGCCCCGGCCAGCATGGTCAGCGCCGCAAGAAGCCGTCGGACTTCGGTCTGCAGCTGATGGCCAAGCAGAAGCTGAAGGGCTACTACGGCAATATCGGTGAGAAGCAGTTCCGCAAGCTGTACCAGGAAGCCGTTCGCCGCAAGGGTGACTCGGGCGAGAACCTGATCCAGCTGCTGGAGCGCCGCCTGGACGCCGTCGTCTACCGCATGAAGTTCGCCCCGACCCCGTTCTCGGCTCGCCAGATCATCAACCATGGTCACA
The DNA here is from genome assembly GCA_001296005.1 of alpha proteobacterium AAP38. GTDB lineage: Bacteria > Pseudomonadota > Alphaproteobacteria > Azospirillales > Azospirillaceae > Niveispirillum. Next base: position 100,928 of record LJHR01000026.1, read on the forward strand.
TCCTGGTGAACGGCAAGCGCGTCAACATCCCCTCCTTCCAGGTGAAGGACAATGACGTTGTCGAGGTTCGCGCCAAGGCCAAGAACTTCGCCATCATCATGGAATCGATCCAGTCCGGCGAGCGTGACTTCCCGGATTACGTGACCGTCGACACCGGCAACTTCAAGGGCACCTACCTGCGCGCCCCGAACCTGGCCGACGTTCCGTACCCGACCCAGATGGAACCGAACCTGGTCGTCGAATTCTATTCGCGCTAAGGGTTTCGGCCCTGCGGGCACAGATCAGGCCGCATCCTTCGGGATGCGGCCTTTTTTGTCGCTATATTGTCCTGTTTTTCAGGACAATTAATCGTATTCAGCGCGCATTGTCGCAATGGTTCGGTGGGTGTAGCTTTCATCTCAAGACGACGGCGCCCCTTGCCGGCGCCCCTCTCCCAAGAGATCTGAAAGGTTTACGACCATGAACACCCTGATCGCCAACAATGCCAAGTTCTTGCCCGTCGCCGGCCGTGTGCTGCTGGCCGCCATCTTCATCTCTTCCGGCCTGTCGAAGGTGACCGGTTGGGAAGGCAGCCTCGCCTATGTCGGCTCCGCTGGTCTGCCGCTGCCGTCCGAACTGCTGCTGCTGGCCGCCATCGTGACGGAACTGGTGGGTGGCGCCCTCGTTGTGGTGGGCTTCCAGACGCGGGCCGCAGCATTGGCGCTGGCCGGCTTCTCCATCGTGTCCGCCATCCTGTTCCATAATTACTGGGCCGTGACGGACGCGCAGTTGGCCTATATCCAGTCCATCATGTTCTGGAAGAACCTGTCGATGGCCGGTGGCTTCCTGGTTCTGGCCGGCCATGGTGCAGGTGCCCTGGCGGTGGACAATCTGCTGGCCAAGAAGGCCTGATCGTCCGGCAGCACCGCTGCAAAGCAAAAGGGCCGCTCCATCCGGGGCGGCCCTTTGTCATGCCAGCAATGTCCGGCGCCTATCACGAAGACGGCAGCGGGTTGGCCGGCGTCTGCTTTGAATATTCGTTAAGCTGCTTATTGGTGTTGAGACGCATATCGTCCCATTCCTGCTTGGTCTTGCAGACCTTGTTGCGCTTCACGCGCGACCCGGTTTCCTTTTCCGTCTTGCAGATCAGCCGGCCACCATCATTGTCGGCCGGTGCCGTCTGGACAATGGCTTCGGTCGCCGGCTTCGCCTGTTCCTGGGCCCCCGCCGAAGCAACCCCAAGCAAAAGCAAAGCCGCGATCATTGCAACATTACGCATTTCCAACTCCAGCTTGATTATTATTCGCCCCGAGACGAGATATTAACCAATCCGGAAATGCTGTATAGTAAATAGATTGCAACGATTACAGTTTGTGCAATCATTTGCTAAATTGAAATCAACGACACCTTAAGTACAGACAACAAAAAAGGGCCTTCCCTTTCGGAAAGGCCCTTTTCTTTGCCAATCCTGACGGATCAGGCGGCGTCGGCGGTGGCCACGCCCTTCTCACGCAGCAGGTCCTGCAACTCACCCGCTTCATACATTTCGCGGATGATGTCACAACCGCCCACGAACTCGCCCTTCACATAGAGCTGCGGGATGGTCGGCCAGTTGGTGAATTCCTTGATGCCCTGGCGCAGGGCCGGGTCGACCAGGATGTCGATACCCTTGAACTTGACGCCCAGGTGGCTCAACACCTGCACCACAGCAGCGGAGAAGCCGCACTGCGGGAACACGGGCGTCCCCTTCATGTACAACACGACGTCATTGTCGGCGATATCGCGCTTGATGCGCTCGGCAACCGTCTGGTCCATCTTTCACATTTCCTCAAGTCCACACCACAGCGCCGCCCCTGCGGTCCCGTGGGAAATCCATCGACATATAGCGCCGAACCGTTTCCCTTAACAGGGGGTTCGTTCGGCAGGCCAATCATGCGTCCTTGGGTGCCGCCGTGGTCAGCATCAGGGCGTGCAGTTCATTACCCATACGGCCCTTCAGTGCAGCATAGACGGCCTGATGCTGGGCCACGCGGCTTTTGCCCTTGAAGCTCGGGCTTTCCACATAGGCGGCGTAATGGTCGCCGTCGCCGCGCAGATCGTCGATGCGGACGACAGCGTCGGGGAAGGCCTCGCGCAGCAGATCCTCAATTTCGGAAGCGTGCATCGCCATGGGTCGGGTCCTTACATGAAAACGCCCGCCATTCCGGATGGGCACCGGGATGGCGGGCCTGGAACGGGTGAAATCAGTTCACCTTGCCATTCATATAGTTCGGCAGCCAAGCCTCGTTCGCTTCAATCAGGTCCGCGACCGAAATAATGGCGCCCGACGCACCCGTCAGGGCGTCGCCGCCGACGGTACCGATGCGCGACAGGGTGACACCGGCTTCTGCCGCCTTGGCTTCCACCGCGTCCAGATTGGCAGCGGTGACGGTCAGGACGTAACGGCCCTGATCCTCGCCGAACAGTTCAGCCACGTGCCAGCCGTCCAGGCCCGACAGGTCCGCGCCCTTGTTGCCGGCCATGGCCATTTCGGCCAGCGCCACCTGCAGACCACCATCCGACACGTCATGCGACGCGGTGATCAGGCCAGCCTGGATGGCCTCGCGCACGAAGGTGCCGTGACGCTTCTCGGTTTCCAGATCAACCGCCGGGGCCGGACCTTCCTCCAGCCCCAGGATCTCGCGCAGATACAGACTCTGACCCAGATGCCCCTCGGTTTCCCCCACCAGCAGAATGACGTCGCCGTCATTCTTGAAGCCCAGACCCACGGCCTTGTGCCCATCGGCCAGCAGGCCGACGCCACCCACCGTCGGGGTCGGCAGGATGCCAACGCCGTTGGTCTCGTTGTACAGCGACACGTTGCCCGACACGACCGGGTAATCCAGCACGCGGCAAGCCTCGGCCATGCCTTCGACGCAGCCGGCGAACTGCCCCATGATCCGGGGCTTTTCGGGATTGCCGAAATTCATGTTGTCGGTGATGGCCAGCGGCAGGGCACCAACGGCGGAGACATTGCGATAGCTCTCGGCCACGGCCTGACGCCCGCCCTGCACCGGATCAGCGAAGCAGTAACGCGGGGTCACGTCGGACGACATGGCCAGCGCCTTGTTCGTGCCATGCACACGCACGACCGCCGCATCGGCCTGGCCCGACAGGAAGCGGGTATCCGCGCCCACCTGGCTATCGTACTGCTGCCAGATCCAGCGCTTGGAGGCCAGATCGGGGCAGGAGACCAGCTTGGTCAGGATATCGCCCAGCGACAAATCTTCCGGCCACAACTCATCCTCGTCCAGGTCGAGCGGCGGCTGGGCCGGCGTCTCTTCGGTCGGACGGTGATAGAGCGGGGCCGCATCGAACAGCGGGGCCAGTTCCAGATCGCAATAGGTGTCGCCGTTCATCTTCAGGACGAAACGGCCCGTGTCGGTCAGGTGGCCGATCACGGCGAAATCCAGTTCCCACTTCTCGAAGATGGCGCGGGCCACATCCTCCGAGCCGGGCTTCAGGATCATCAGCATGCGTTCCTGGCTCTCCGACAGCATGATCTCATAGGGCGTCATCCCCGTCTCACGCTGCGGCACCTTTTCCAGATGCAGCTCGATCCCCAGACCGCCCTTGCCCGCCATTTCGACCGACGAGGAGGTCAGGCCGGCGGCACCCATGTCCTGGATGGACTGGATGGCGTCGGTGTTCATCAGCTCCAGGCAGGCTTCGATCAGCAGCTTTTCCGTGAACGGATCGCCGACCTGCACCGTGGGGCGCTTGGCCTCGCTGTCCTCGGTGAACTCAGCCGAGGACATGGTGGCGCCGTGGATGCCGTCGCGGCCCGTCTTGGACCCAACATAGACGACCGGGTTACCAACGCCTGCGGCCTTGGAATAGAAAATCTTGTCCTGGTCGGCGATGCCGACGGTCATGGCATTGACCAGACAATTGCCGTTATAGGCCTTGTGGAAATTGGTCTCGCCGCCCACGGTGGGGACGCCGACGCAATTGCCATAATGGCCGATGCCTGACACCACGCCCGCGACCAACTGGCGGGTCTTGGGATGGTCCGGCTCGCCAAAGCGCAGCGCGTTCAGGTTGGCGATGGGGCGCGCGCCCATGGTGAACACGTCGCGCAGGATGCCGCCCACGCCCGTCGCCGCGCCCTGGAAGGGCTCGATATAGGACGGGTGGTTATGGCTTTCCATCTTGAAGATGGCGGCCTGATTGTCACCAATATCGATGACGCCGGCATTCTCGCCCGGACCACAGATGACCCAGGGGGCCGTGGTCGGGAACTTCTTCAGCCAGACGCGCGATGACTTGTAGGAGCAATGCTCCGACCACATCACGGAATAGATGCCCAACTCGGTAAAGCTCGGCTGACGGCCGACGATTTCCAGCAGGCGGACGTACTCATCGGCCTTGATGCCGTGTTCGGCAGCCAGGGCCTCGTTCACAACGGGTTCCTTGCGGGCGCTCACGACAGGGTCTCCACCAGACTATCGAAGAAGGCACGGCCATCGGTGTTGCCGTGCAGCGGATCGAAGGCGCGCTCCGGATGCGGCATCATGCCCAGCACGTTGCGCTGGGCGTTGAAGATGCCGGCAATGTCGTTGGTCGCGCCATTGGGGTTGGCCTGATCGGCGCTCTGGCCCGGCAATGCTGTATAGCGGAACGCCACCAGCCCTTCGCCTTCCAGACGCTTCAGCGTCTCGTCGTCGGCGACGTAATTGCCCTCGCCATGGCCGACCGGAATGCCGATCACCTGGCCCTTGGCATATTTGCGGGTAAAGTCGCTGTCGTTGTTCTCAACGCGCAGGCCGACCGTGCGGCAGACATATTTCAGCGACTTGTTGCGGATCAGGGCACCCGGCAGCAGACCCGCCTCGGTGATGATCTGAAAGCCGTTGCAGATGCCAACAACGCGCACGCCCTTGGCGGCCCGTTCCTTCACCACCTTCATGATGGGCGAATGGGCGGCCATGGCCCCACAGCGCAGATAGTCGCCATAGGAAAAGCCGCCAGGGACGGCGATGACATCGACGTCCGGCAGATCATTGTCCTTGTGGAAGGCCATGTGGGGCTTCTTGCCGGAAGCCTGTTCCAAGGCCACCGCAATATCGCGGTCGCAGTTGGAACCAGGGAAGACGATGACGGCGGACTTCATCCCGCGTTACCCGTTCCGTTGTGGGTGGGAAGGCGGCAGACCGTCACCGGGACGGCCCCCCGATGCGGCGGGACCCTAATGCCGACAGGGTTTCAATGCAAGATCAGGGGCCACCCGGCGGGGCCATGGCAGGGCGGCGTTATCGGCGGGTGGGGCCGACACGCCCCACCCCCCGCCACCCTCTACTTCTGCCCGAACACCTTCTGGAAAAACTGCGCCTGGGCCATCTGCGCCACGAACTGGTTCGACTTCTTCCTAAAGCCGTGACCTTCGTCCATGGCCAGGACATAGCCGACCTCGCCGCCATTCTTGCGGATGGCGGCCACCATCTGCTCCGCCTCGCCCACGGGCACACGCGGATCGTTATAGCCCTGGATGACCAGCATGGGCTTGGTGATCTTCGACGCGTTGGTCAGGGGCGAGATTTTCTGCAGGAAGGCGCGCATCTCCGGATCACGCTCATCACCATATTCCGGGCGGCGCAGGTCGCGGCGATATTCCGCCGTGGCCTCCAGGAAGGTGATGAAATTGGAGATGCCGACCGTGTCGGCGCCGCCGGCAAGCTTGTCATTATAATGGGTCATGGCCGCCAGCGTGGCATACCCGCCGTATGACCCACCGGCCACCACGATCTTGTCCTTGTCCAGGTCCGACTGCGTCGCGACCCAATCGATCAGGGCGCCGATATCCTTGATGCTATCCTCACGCTTGAAGCCGTTATCCAGGCCCAGATAGGTCTTCCCATAGCCTTCCGAGCCACGGATATTGGGCAGCAGCACCGCCGCGCCCAGCTCATTGGCCCAGAACTGCACCGTCGCGCTGAAATTGGGGCGGCTCTGCCCCTCCGGCCCGCCATGGATCAGCATGATGACCGGCAGCTTGCCCGTGGCGTTCTTCGGCTTGAACAGGAAGGCCGGGATCTGCCGCTGATCAAAGGTCGGGAACTGGATCAGGCTGGCATCGGCGAAAGTCTCGGTGTTCAGACCGCCAACCTCGCTCTTGGTCCACTGTTCCACCTTGCCCTTGCTCATATCGACGACATGCACATCGGCGGGTGCGGTAGGCGTGGTCAGCGACAGGGCCAGCTTCGACCCGTCGGGGCTGAACGACACGCCACCGATAATGCCCTTGGGCAGGGCGGGCAGCTTCACGGGTTTCAGGGTCTTGGTGTCGATCACCCGCACCGTGGACCAGCCGCCCTCGTTCAGGACATAGGCCAGACGCTTGCCGTCATGCGACAGCACCGCCTCCTCCACGTCCCACGGGTCATCAGCGGTGATCCAGGTGGTCTTGCCCGACGCCAGATCATGCAGGCCCAGGCGCTTGAACTCGCCCTCCTCATCCGACGTCAGGAACACGCCCTTGGCATCAGGCGTAAAGCCAACGCCGGTCAAGGCGATTGTGTCCTTGTCCGGCTTGATGCGGGTCAACTGGCCCGTGGCGACATCGACCACCGACAGGTAGGACTTGGTGATGGCGATATACTGCCCGACCAGCAGCTTGGCATCATCCTGGGAGAAGGCGACGGCACCCCACGACCCGGTCTGCGCCACCAAGGGCGCGACGGTCGCGGCATCCTTCAACCCGCCGACATAGACATCGGTGTTCTTGCCGTCGCGGCGCGTGCTGGAAAAGGCGAACTTGTCACCCTTGTGGTTCCAGACCAGCCCCTGGTTGCGCGACTTGCCATCGGTGACCAGCGTTGTCTTGCCCGTGGCGGTATCCAGGTGGAAGAACTGGAAATTCTCCGACCCGCCCTTGTCCCAGACATAGACCAGATCGGTCGACCCCTTGGCCGGGCTGAAGGCGGCGCTGGTGATGGGTTCGGCGGCAAAGGTCAGCTGCTGGCGCGCCATCATCGGGCCGTTCACCAGATGCAGCTGTGACGTCTCCCCGAACCGGGTGGTGATCAGGATGCCCTTGCCGTCAGGCGTCCAGTCCAGCATGCCGGCCGACCGGGCAGACAGATAGGCCGACAGGCGCTCGCCCAGGGCCGCATCGACGGCGGGGATATTCTCGGTGACGATATTGCCGTTCTGGACCCGCTCAATCTTGGTGGGCGCCGTCTGGGCCGACACGGCCCCGGCAGAAAGAGCCAGCACCAGCGCCAGGGCGCTGCCGCGCATGAAATGTCCGATGATCCGCACGTGTCCCATTCCTTGATTTTTTGCCCGTCAAGGGCTTGTGGATTGCACGGGCAGCGTAGCGCATCCGCTTCCCGCTGCAAGGGTCCGGGCCCCTTTGAAATCATCCAGAAACAAATCTCCCATACCTCTGCGTGACCGGACAAACAGGAGCATGACAATGCCCAACGCCAACGAAACCGCCATGATCGTCATCGACGTGCAAAACGGCATCCTGCCCGCCGGCGACGGGCCGCGTAATGTCGCCGCCGCCAAGGCGCTGGACGGGGTCGTCGCTCGGCTGGCCGACCTGCAGGCGCGCGCGCGGGCCGCCGGTGCCACCTTGATCCATGTGCAGCATGATGCCGCTGACGATCACCGTCTGGCCAAGGGCACACCCGGCTGGGAAATCCGCCGCGAGCTGACGCCGCAGCCGGGCGAGCTTGTGGTGCACAAGACCACCTGCGACAGTTTCCTGGAGACGGGCCTGAAGCAGGCCCTGCTGGATGGCGGCATTCGCCATGTCATCATCGGCGGCTGCATGACGCCTTTCTGTATCGACACCTCGGTGCGCAGCGCCATCGCCCATGGCTTCGATGTCACGCTGGTCGGTGATGGCCACACGACCTGCGATATGGGCGACCTGACCTTCGAACAGATCATCGACCACCACAACATTGTCCTGGGCTGGTTCGGCACGGCGCAGAACAAGGTGACGGTGAAGAAGGCGGCAGACGCGCTGTGATCAGCGCTCCGGGGGCGGGCGGGCTACCACCCGCCCCGACGCAGCCACTCCTCGATCCGGTCCATGCGGTCGGCACCCCAGAACGGTTCCCCATCGACGAAGAAGAACGGCGCGCCGAACACGCCCCGGCTGATGGCCGTCTCCGTCTCCACCCGCAACCGTTCCTTCACGGCAGGCTCCGCGATCCCGGCCTCCACCGCATCCCGGTCCAGGCCCAGGCTGGCGGCGACATCCAACACATTCTCCGGCATGGCCATGTCGCGCCCCTCCGCCCAATGGGCATGGAACAGGGCGCGGGCCAGGGCCGCCGGGCTGTGTTCCCCACCGACCTGATCCAGCCAGTAGAAGGCGCGCGACGCCGCCAGTGACGGGAACGGCGCCGGTAAGGGCTGATGCAGCGGCACACCCCACAGGCGGGCACAGCGGGGCACGTCGTGGCGCAGATAGTCGCCCTGCAACGGCTTGTTCAGGTTGGGCACACCGCCACTGATCTTGAAAACCGCCCCCAGCAGGATGGGCCGCCACCGCACCGCCCGGCCCCAGCGCTCGGCCAGCGCATCAATGCGGGCCGAGGCCAGATAGGCATAGGGGGAGGCGAAGTCGAAATAGAAATCGATGGGATTGCCGCTCATCTCCGCACCTCCCGACCCTGGCTATCACCAGGGGATACGGCGTCCATCATAGGCGAAGAAGGCGCCGCTGTCGCCCGGCCCCGCCGCCGCGATGACACGGCGCATGCCGGCCACACTGTCGGTCGGCGTCACGGGCGCCTTCGGCCCGCCCATATCGGTCTGCACCCAGCCGGGATGCATCACGATACAGGTGATACCGTCGTCGCGCCAATCGGCGGCCAGGGTGCGGTTGCCCATGTTGATGGCGGCCTTTGACGCGCGATAGGCATACATGCCGCCGCTTTCCGTCTCGGTAATGGAACCCAGCTGGCTGGACACCGTCGCCACCTTCGCACCCGCCGACAACAGCGGACGCAGGGCGAGTGACACCAGGATCGGGGCCAGGCCATTGACCTTCAATGTCTCCAGCCAGCCTTCGGCATCAACACCGTCTTTGGACTGCGCGGCCAGATCCGGCCCCATGATGCCGGCATTATTGATCAGCAGATCGATGGAGTGGCCCTTCAACGCGCCTGCAAAGGCCTTGATGGAGGCCGGGTCATCGACCGACAGGGCAAACAGTTCCACCGCCGCCACATCGGCCAGCCCACCGGGGTTCGACAGATCGCGACAGGTGGCGATGACTTTCCAGCCGTCGGCGGCATATTGGCGGGCAAATTCAAGGCCGATACCGCGATTGGCGCCGGTAATGACGACAGTGGGCATATCACCCCTCCCCATCTGGTTTCAGATCAGGCGGTCAGCGCCGCCGTTAATGCCTGAATGTTGTCCCCGCCCGTTGCAACAAACAAGACCTGATCCAGCGCATCGGGATGATCCGCGACGAAGGCACGCACGGTCGCCACGGCAACCTGCGCCGCCAAACCCTTGGGAAAGCGATAGGCACCGGTGGAGATGGCCGGCAAGGCGATGGACCGCCCCCCCTTCTCCACGCACAGTTCCAGCGCGCGGCGGTAACAGCGGGCCAGAACCTTGTCCTCTCCCATCTTGCCGGTGACATAGACGGGGCCGACGGCATGCACGACCCAGCGCGCCTTCAGCGCGAAACCCGGCGTGATCCCGGCATCGCCGCGGCCCACCGGGTCCAGCGCGGTGGCGGCGGCGAACAGGTCCGGACCGGCCGCATCATGGATGGCGCGCGACACACCGGTGCCGCCACCCAGGCCGGGGGCCGCCGCATTGACAATGACATCAACATCCAGGGCCGTGATATCGCCCTGGTGAACCCGCAACTCGGTCAATTCCTGCTCCATAAAGCGTCGTTCTGAACGGGGCGTCAGACCATGAAGGCCAGCGTCGCCGTCCGCCCGCCATCGGTGACGGTCAGGCCCGCCGACATGACGCGCATGATCTCCAGACCACGGCCAGACTTGGCCTCCACATTCACGGGCGGGCGGATGCTGTCGGGATCATAGCCGCCGCCCTGGTCAGCGATGCGGATATGCAGCTTGCCATCCGCCACCCAGGCCGACAGGTCGATGCGGCGCGTCGCCCTGTCCGGGTCGGCCAGCGTCGATGTCAGCCGCTGACAGAAGGCATCGAACTGGCTGGGATCATCGACCAGCGACCCGCCCATGGCCAGATTGCCATGCAGGACGGCATTGATGATCGCCTCATGCAGCGACAGTTCCGCATCATGGCGCACCGCCGCCGGCAACAGGCCCCGCACCAGCAGCCCCTCACAGAACTGCGCCGCCGTATCCAAGGTCCAGGCCAGCCGCGTGGTCAAGGAGACCAGCAGATGCCCATCGGCCAGCGCCGCCGACAGCTTGGCCGCAGGCAGGGTCCCCGGCGGCCCCTGTTCTACGATGGCGGCACAGCCCGACCGCAGCGCGGCTATCAGATCGGGGGCCGCCCCTTCGGCGATCACCCGGACGATCGTGCCCTCGCCATGCGGACCGGCATCGGCAACGGGCAGTCCCAGCTCGGCGGCGATCCGGGTCCGTTCGGCCTTGTCCAGCGTTTCACCGGCCACCTGGAAATCCATCTTTCCCCCGCCCTTCATCCAGCACCCTTTGACTGGTCTACCGCGTTCGACCCACTGCCGTCATCCGCCAGATCAACGACCATGGGCGTCCCGAGCAGAAATCCGTCACCCGGCGAATATTCCGCCGCTACCCGTCTGGCAAGATCATCACCCGATCGGGCGAAACCGTACAGTGTCTTTCCATCTGCCCAACCGCCGGCACCGCCATGGCCACCGCCAAGCGACGGGTTGGTGACCTTTACACACCACAGCCGGTCGAATCGGTTCCACTGCCTGTCCAACATGGAAACCACCCGGCGGGGCGAGGCACGCAGCCGCTCGATCCGGGTTTCCGCGGTGGTGATGACGCCCTGCATCTGTGTGATATGGCGTTCCGCATCGTCCAGCGCCTGCCGGATGGCGGCGTCCTCCTTCTTGGCGTGGCGCAGGGCGGCGGCAACCATGTTCTTCTCATCGACGGCGCGCGACAGCTTGCGTTCCACCACGCGGATCACGGCCATCAGCCGGCGGCCCGCCAGCACCAGACCGGACCCGGCCAGCGCCAGCGCAAACAGGCTGATCAGGTTCATCCATGTCGCGATCATGGCCCGTCCATGCTCCGCGCCGAGGTGACAAAGGTCAGTTCCTGTACCGCGAAACCCGAATCGGGCGAGAACTCTGCATTCAGCATCTGGCGGGCGGGCCGTTCCCCCGCCGCCCAGATGCGGACATTGTTGGTGTAGCGCCAGATGCTGGGGGCGCTGTCGAAATCGCGGCCCGACTGGTCGGCAAGGATGCGGTTGGCAACGCGGGCGGTGTACAGGCTGTCGGCCACACCCTGCCGGCCCAGTTCGTGCCACACCTCCACCCGGTCGCGCTCCACGGCGGACAGCGTCATCTCCAGCCGGGCCAGCTGCGACTTCATGCGGAACCGTTCGGCGCTGCGGCGGTCACGCTGCGCTGCGTTCTCCCGGTTGACGGCCATCAGCCGCTCCAGGGCGGCCTGCCCCTCGCGCGTCTCCCGCTTCACCTTCGCGTGATCGGCCACCCATTCATAAACATCGGGAATGACAACCCGCAGCATCTCCAGCAGCACGATGGCGACAAGGCAGGCGGCAGCCGAAGACAGGATGATCACGTCGGACGTCGACAGTTCCAGATACATCCAGCCTCCAAACCAGCCCCCCATGGACCGGGGCGCTTTGTCGCTGCCGATGATACGAAGACAGGGGCCGCGCGACAGTGAAATTTTTCACCTGTCGCACCTGCCATTGTCCTATCCTGACCACCAGGGTGCGGATGGACGCGCCAAACCGTCTGATATTTAGGGATGCTGGTCATGGACAAGGGTTCGCCGAAGGCCATCCTGTTGAAGGATTACGCCGCACCGGCCTGGTGGATCGAAACGGTCGATCTGTCGTTCGATCTGCGCGACGGGGGTACGCTCGTTACCTCGCGCCTGGGCGTACGCCGCAACCTGGATGTGGTCCATGCCCCCCTGGTCCTGGATGGGCAGGAACTGGAGCTGGTGTCCGTCACGGTAGGCGATCGCCCGCTGGGCCCCGATGATTACGCCATCACACCCGACCACCTGACCATCCCCGACCTGTCCAGCGATCAGGTGGCGATTGAGATCGTCACCCGCATCCATCCGGAAAAGAACACGGCCCTGGAAGGCCTGTACAAATCATCCGGCAATTACTGCACCCAGTGCGAGGCCGAAGGCTTCCGCAAGATCACCTATTTCCAGGACCGGCCCGATGTGATGGCAAAATACCGGGTGCGGGTGGAGGGCGACCGCGCCGCCTATCCCGTGCTGCTGTCCAACGGCAATCTGGTGGATCAGGGCGATGCCGAAGGGGGCCGCCATTGGGCGCTGTGGGAAGACCCCTGGCCGAAGCCCTGCTACCTGTTCGCGCTGGTCGCCGGCAATCTGGTCCATATCGAGGACCGGTTCCGCACCCGCTCGGCCCGCGACGTCACCCTGCGCATCTATGTGGAGCCGGGGAACCAGGACAAGTGCGGCCACGCCATGGAAAGCCTGATCAAATCCATGAAGTGGGATGAGGATGTCTATGGTCTGGAATATGACCTGGATATTTTCAATATCGTCGCCGTCGGCGATTTCAACATGGGGGCGATGGAGAACAAGTCTCTCAACGTCTTCAACACCAAATACATCCTGGCCCGCCCCGACACGGCCACCGATACCGACTTCCTGGGTATCGAAGCCGTTGTGGCGCATGAATATTTCCATAATTGGACGGGCAACCGCGTCACCTGCCGCGACTGGTTCCAGTTGAGCCTGAAGGAAGGCCTGACCGTCTTCCGCGATCAGCAGTTCAGCGCCGACATGAACTCCGCCCCTGTGAAGCGCATCCAGGATGTGACGCGCCTGCGCCAGGTGCAGTTCGCCGAAGATGCCGGCCCCACGGCCCACCCCGTGCGGCCCGACAGCTATATCGAGATCAACAATTTCTACACGCCCACTGTCTATGAAAAGGGGGCAGAAGTTCTGCGCATGTACCACACGCTGCTGGGTGCGGCGGGGTATCGGCGCGGTATCGATCTCTACTTCGCCCGCCATGATGGGCAGGCGGTGACCACCGACGATTTCCTGGCCGCCATGCGCGATGCCAACCCCGACAATAGCGTCGATTGGGAACAGTTCCGGCGCTGGTACGCACAGGCCGGGACGCCGGGCGTCAGCGGTGAGGGGTCTTACGACGCCGCCAGCCGCACCTATCGCCTGACCCTGCGCCAGACCCTGGCCCCCACGCCGGGCCAGCCGGTGAAGCTACCCATGCTGATCCCCGTTTCCCTGGGTCTGGTCGGGCCGGATGGCAAGGATCAGGCCCTGAAACTGGCCGGTGAAGACAGTGCCACCACCGGCACCCGCGTCCTGGCCCTTAACGCGGCAGAACAGAGCTTCACCTTCACTGACGTGCCGGCGGCCCCCGTGCCGTCGCTGTTCCGAGGTTTCTCCGCCCCCATTAAACTGTCCTTTGATTATTCCGACGCCGACCTGACCTTCCTGATGGCGAACGACAGCGATCCGTTCAACCGCTGGGAAGCCGGACAGACCCTGGCCTCGCGCCTGCTGCTGGGGCTGGTCGCCGACCGGGCGGCGGGCCGTGACATGGCCGTGCCCAAGGGCTTCATCGACGCCATGGGCGCCACACTGTCCCGCGCGGCCGAAGACCCGGCCTTCGCGGCTCTGGCCCTGACCCTGCCGTCGGAAAACTATCTGGGACAGTTGATGGAGGTGATTGATGTGGACGGCATCCATGCCGCCCGCAATCTGGTCCGCGCCGCCATCGGCCGTACCCATCGCGACGCCCTGCTGTCGGCCTACCGCGCCAATGCCGAACAGGGCGAATTCAGCGTCAGCCCCGAGGCCATTGGCCGCCGCGCGCTGAAGAATGCCGCGCTGGCCTATCTGCTGGCCGCCGACGATGCCGATGGCAAGGCGATGGCCCTGGCACAGTACCGCACCGCCACCGGCATGACCGATGTGATCACGGCCCTGGCCCTGATCGCCGACAGCGATATGCCGGAACGGGCGGACGCCCTGGCCGCCTTCGCCGCCAAATGGAAGGATGAGGCGCTGGTCATGGATAAGTGGTTCATGATCCAGGCCGCCTCGTCGCGCCCCGACACGCTGGCCAATGTCACGGCCCTGCTGTCCCATCCCGGCTTCAACATCCGCAATCCGAACAAGGTCTATTCCCTGATCGGCGGTTTCACCGGCAATGCCGTGGCCTTCCACGCCGCCGACGGGTCGGGCTATGAATTCCTGGCCGACCGGGTGATTGAGCTGAACAAGCTGAACCCGCAGGTTGCCAGCCGGATGGCCAAATCCTTCGCCCGCTGGCGCAAATATGATGGCGAACGGCAGGCGGCGGCCAAGGTGGCGCTGGAACGTGTGGCCCACACGCCCGACCTGTCGCGCGATGTCTATGAAATCATCGCGCGCAGCCTGGAGGGTTGACGATTGACGCCGGCAACCCAGCCTTAAGCGGATTGGGTTGCCGGTGCCCCGGACCGGAATGGCGATGAGGCCGCCTTGAATTTCCTGCGCAAGATCCTGGCCCCCAAGGCAGCACCCGTGAAGAAACGGGTGCCTCCGGCCCTGCCCCCGCCGCGCTTGATGGCGGTGGAAGGCGTGCCGGTGCCGGTAGAGGTGCGAGTATCGGCGCGGGCGCGGCGCCTGTCCATGCGGGTGGATGCCGCGCGCAACATCGTGCGCATCTCCACGCCGCCGCGCGTACCGGATAAAGATCTGCACCTGTTCGTGGGCCGGCACCGCGACTGGCTGGAACAGCGCCTGTCGGCGGTGCCGGACAAGGTGGCCTTCGTTCCCGGAGCCATCGTGCCCATCCTGGGCATCGACCATGTCATCCGCCATGCCCCCACGGGCCGCCGCACGCCCCAGCCCGCGACTCTGCCGGACGGCACACACGAATTGCGTGTGGGCGGAGAGTTGGAATTCGTGCCCCGCCGCGTAGCCGATTTCCTGAAGGCGGAGGCGCACCGGCTTCTGGCCGCGCGGTCACAGGAAAAGGCCGCCCGCCTGGGCGCCCGCATCACCGGCATCACGGTGCGCGACACCCGCTCCCGCTGGGGAAGCTGCTCCCCCGACGGGCGGCTGTCCTATTGCTGGCGGCTGGTGATGGCGCCCGACCCGGTGTTCGACTATGTCGTGGCGCATGAGGTGGCGCATTTGCGCGAAATGAACCATTCCGCGCGTTTCTGGGCGCTGTGCGCCAGCCTGACGGACGGTGTGACCGAACATCGTGACTGGTTGCGCGCCAACGGCGCCCGGCTGCACCGCTATGGCGCTTAAGGCCGTCGGCAGTGCGCTGATCGGGCTGGCCGCCTTGCTGGCCCTGTCGCTGCTGCTGGGCCTGCCCGCCATACCGGGCGACATGCTGACGCCCGAACATCGCGGTCCCCTGCTGGAACTGTCGGTTCTATTCGCCGCCACCCTGCTGCTGGCCCGCCGGCCCGGACCGCGCGCCATCTGGGCCCTGGCCGTGTTCTGCTGGCTGATCCTGCTGCTGCGGTTGGCCGATCTAGTCAGCATCCTGACGGCGGGCCGCCTGTTCGAACCGGCCTTCGACCCCGCTCTGGTGCCGGCCTTGTGGGATGTGCTGGCGCGCGGGCCGGGTGGGTTGCTGGTGGGGGCCGCCTTGCTGGCCGCCCTGGCCGGCCTGCTCTGCCTGTGTCGCTGGCTGATGGGCCTGATGCTGCGCGCATCCCCGCCGGCCCTGCCGACGCTCGCCATCCTGGCCCCGCTGACCATGCTGACCATGCAGCCGCTGACCCACGGCCCCATCGGTGTCCTGTGGGACCAGGGCAAGCGATGGCAGGCGGCAGCACAGCTGGAGGCCGGGATGGCCGAGGCGCTGTCCCACGACCCCGCCGCCGCCCTGCCGGATGATCAGATCTTCGCCGCCTTGCGGGGCAGGCCCCTCATCCTGGCCTGGGTCGAATCCTATGGCCAGTCTGCCCTGACCGATCCGCGACAGGCGGGTCCGGTGGGCGACCGTCTGCGCATGATGCAGCGGTCCCTGACGGAGGCCGGTTTTCATATCCGCTCCGGTCTGGTGGAAAGCCCGGTGATCGGCGGACGCTCCTGGCTGGCCCATGGCACGCTGCGCGCCGGCATCCGCCAGGATCAGCCCCTGGCCCAGCGCATGGTGCTGTCGTCCAACCGCTGTGGTCTGGTCTGTGCGCTGAACCGGGCTGGCTGGCGCACCCAGGCGGCGATGCCGGGCCTGACCCTGCCCTGGCTGGAAGGGCCGGCCTGGGGCTTTGACAAGGTCATGAACCGCCCCACCTTTGCCTATGCAGGCCCTTCCTATGGCTGGTCGCCCATCCCGGATCAGGCGATGCTGGCCAGCCTGTCACCGGACTGGTCCGGTCCCCGCCCGCTCTATCTGGAAATCGTCCTGACCAGCAGCCACGCCCCCTGGAGCCCGCTACCCGCCTGGAAGCCCTACAGCCAGGGCCTGATCGACGGGTCGGCCTATGCCGGCGATGACCTGACCGCCGATTATACTGACATGGCCGCCTCCTATGGCTGGTCCCTGGATTACAGCCTGCGTGCACTTGGCGACTGGGTGATGCAGGAGGTGCCGGAAGACGCCCTGATCATCATCCTGGGCGACCATCCCGCCCTGGACTGGATTTCCAGCGGCCAGGGCGATCGCGTGCCGATCCATATCCTGTCCCGCGATGCCACCCTGTTAGACCGTCTGGCAGGATTGGACCTGACCCCCGGCATGCTGCCCACCGCCAATGCCAGACCCCTGCCCATGTGGGAGGTTTTCCCTGAACTGCTGTCCCGCTTCGGCCCCCTGCCCTTGCAAAGCCCGCCGATCCATGCCGACATGCACGAAAAGGCGGGGGAGGCAGGGCCATGATCGACAAGCTGGAACTGTTCCTGGCGCTGGCCCGTGCCCGCCATTTCGGGCGCGCGGCGGAAGAGGCCGGGGTGTCGCAGCCCACGCTTTCCGCCGGCGTGAAACATCTGGAGGATATGCTGGGCGTACCCCTGGTGGTACGCGGATCGCGGTTTCAGGGTTTCACGGCAGAGGGGGAGCGGCTGCTGGAATGGTCGCGCCGGCTGGTCGGCGACTGGCGATCCATGCGCCAAGATATCGAGGCGCTGCGCAAGACGGTCTGCGGTCATTTCCGGCTGGCCGCCGTGCCGACCGCCCTGGCCATGGTGCCGAAACTGACCATCGCGGTGATCGACAAGCATCCGGGCGTGGATTTCCTGATCCTGGCGTCGAACTCCCAGAAGATCATCGAACAGGTGGAAAATCTGGCCATCGATGCCGGCCTGACCTATCTGGACAATGAACCGGTTGGGAACTTCATCCAGATCCCGCTGTACCGGGAGCGGTATCACCTGATCACCGGACCCGACAGCCGGTTTTCAGGCCGCACGGAGGTACGCTGGGCGGAGCTGCAGGGGGTGCCGCTGTGCCTGTTATCACCCGACATGCAGAACCGCCGCATCATTGACCGCGCCCTGCACCAGGTGGGGGTGAAGGCGGAGGTGGCGGTGGAAAGCAATTCCATGACCGCGCTCGCCGCCCATGTCCGCACGGGCCGCTGGACCAGCATCATGCCAACGGTGCTGATGGAGGCGCTGGGCCTGCCGGCGGAACTGGCCGCCATTCCCCTGATCGACCCCGTGATCGAACATACGATCGGGCTGGTGATGATGGACCGCGAACCCCATTCCCCCATGGCCGCCGCCATGATCGCGGCGGCCCGGAAATTGTCGCAGAAACAGGGGATGTAGGCGACGTTCCCTCACCCTCCCCTCCCTCTCCCACTTTCGTGGGCGAGGGATGAAATTTTTGCCCCTCGCCCGCTTGCGGGAGAGGGAGGGGCCCAAGACCGTCAGGGCTTGGGAGGGTGAGGGTACAGACTCACCCCAAAATCTCCCCCAGCGCCGTCAACAGCTTGTCCGTCTCGCCATCCGTCCCGATGCTGATCCGCAGGAAGTCGCTGATCCGGGCCTTGTTGAAATGCCGGACCAGGATGGCCTTGGCCCTCAATGCTGCCGCCAGTTCCCCACCCGAATGCCCAGGATGGCGTGCAAAGACGAAGTTGGCGGATGACGGCAGCACCTCGAACCCCAGCGCGCGCAGGGCACCGGTCAACCGTTCGCGCGTGGCGATGATCATGTCGCGGTGACGCTCAAACCATTCCTGATCCTGCCACGCGGCAAGCGCGCCCGCCTGGGCCAGCCGGTCCAGCGGGTAGGAATTGAAGCTGTCCTTCACCCGCTCCAGCGCATCGATCAGATGCCGCTGCCCTACGGCAAAGCCGACGCGCAGACCGGCCAGCCCGCGCGATTTGGACAGCGTATGGACCACCAGCAGGTTGGGATATTTCTTCACAAGCGGGATGGCCGTCTCCGCCCCGAAATCAACATAGGCCTCATCAATCACCACCACCTGATCGGGATGTTCGGCGACCAGCGCCTCAATCCAGTCCAGCGGCTTGGCGATGCCCGTGGGCGCATTGGGGTTGGCCAGGATGATGGCGCCGCACGGCTGCCGGTAATCCTCCAGCCGGATCTCGAACCCGTCATCCAGCGGCACCAGCACCGACTTGATGCCATAGAGCCGGCAGTAAGTCGGGTAAAAGCTGTAGGTGATATCCGGGTAGAGCAGCGGCAGCTCATGGTTCAGCAGCCCCTGGAACACATGGGCCAGCACCTCGTCCGAGCCATTGCCAACGAATACCTCGCCCGCATCCAGCCCGTAGGTCTCTGCCACCGCCTTGCGCAGATGGATGCCCGTGGGTTCGGGGTACAGGCGCAGCGCCTCGCCATTGGCCGCCGCAATGGCGGCGGTGGCGTGGGGCGACGGGCCATAGGGGCTTTCATTGGTGTTCAGCTTCACCAGCCCCGAAATCTGGGGCTGCTCCCCCGCCACATAGGGGCTGAGGGTGTGGACGATGGGACTCCAGAAACGGCTCATTCCAGTAACCTGGCTCGCGTGTCGGAAAGGGGTGACGCGGTGAAGATATGGGCTTCCACGGCCCGCCGCCCATGGCGAAATGCCAGCCCTACCATGCGTTTGGACGGTGTCGGTCCCCGGCGAATTTGTGCGCGTGCGAACGGTTTGATCGGGATGTGCAATCGCTCAACAAAACAATCCCATTGATCATGGGGTCGTTTGGGCAAAACCTGCATTCGTGATTGCTCGCTGGAGTTCCCAATGACCCCCCCATTGCCTTGGGACGCGCGCCACGCCGCCGATATCATTGATCGGCATTTGCATCTGGAGGGTCCGACCCTTCCGATCCTGCATGCGTTGCAGGAGGCGTTTGGCCATATTCCCGACGATGCCGTGCCCCTGCTGGCCGACGCGTTGAACCTGTCGCGCGCCGAAATCCATGGCGTCGTGACCTTCTACCATGATTTCCGCCACGAACCGGCAGGCCGCCACATCATCAAGGTCTGCCGGGCAGAGGCGTGTCAGTCGCTGGGATCAGAACGGGCGGCAACGGCGCTGCTGGAACGGCTGGGTATCGG
The DNA here is from genome assembly GCA_001296005.1 of alpha proteobacterium AAP38. Taxonomy (GTDB): domain Bacteria; phylum Pseudomonadota; class Alphaproteobacteria; order Azospirillales; family Azospirillaceae; genus Niveispirillum. The sequence continues at coordinate 120,589 of LJHR01000026.1, forward strand.
CTGGGGCGAAACCACGGCGGACGGCACTGTCACGGTGCAAGCTGTCTATTGCCTGGGCCTGTGCGCCTGTGCCCCCGCCGCCCTGATTGATGGTGACCCGCTGGGCCGCCTGGACGGGGCAAAGCTGGCGGCGGCAGTGGAGGGGGTGCGCTGGTCATGACCCGGATTTTCATTCCCCAGGATGTGGCGGCCCTGGCCGTCGGCGCCGATGCGGTGGCACGGGCCATCGCGGCACAGGCCGGTGATGGCGTCACCATCATGCGCACCGGTTCACGCGGCCTGTTCTGGCTGGAACCGCTGGTGGAGGTGGAAACGCCTGCCGGTCGCGTCGCCTATGGTCCCGTTGACCCCGCCGATGTGCCGGGCCTGCTGGCCGCCGGCATGCTGTCGGGTGCGGCCCATCCACTCTGTCTGGGCCTGACCGAACAGATCCCCTGGCTGGCGCGTCAGAACCGACTGACCTTCGCCCGCTGCGGCATCATCGATCCGCTGTCGGCGGCGGATTACCGCAGCCATGGCGGGTTCAAGGGCCTGGAACGCGCCCTGTCGCTAGGCCCCACCGAAACGGTGGAAGAGGTGGTGCGGTCGGGCTTGCGCGGGCGCGGCGGGGCCGGTTTTCCCACCGGCATCAAATGGCGCACGGTCGCGGCAGCACCCGCCGACCGCCGCTATATCATCTGTAACGCGGATGAGGGTGACAGCGGCACCTTTGCCGACCGGATGATGATGGAGGGCGACCCCCTGGCCCTGATCGAGGGGATGGTGATCGCCGGCTTCGCTGTCGGGGCCACCAAAGGCTATGTCTATTCGCGGTCTGAATATCCCCATGCCAACCGCACCTTCACCCGCGCCCTGGATGTGGCGCGTCAGGCGGGGCTGCTGGGTCCATCGGTGCTGGACAGCGATGTCAGTTTCGATATCGAACTGCGTGTCGGTGCCGGTGCCTATGTCTGCGGCGAAGAAACCGCCCTGCTGGAAAGCCTGGAGGGCAAACGCGGGGTGGTGCGGGCCAAGCCGCCCTTGCCCGCCATCAAGGGCCTGTTCGGCCGGCCAACCGTCGTCAACAACCTGCTGTCGCTGGCCACCATCCCGACCATCCTGGCCAACGGCGCGCAGGCCTATGCCGATTACGGCATGGGACGGTCGCGCGGGACCATGCCGATCCAGATCGCCGGCAATGTGAAATTCGGCGGCCTGTTCGAAACTGCCTTCGGAATCACGCTAGGCGAGTTGATCACCGATATCGGCGGCGGCACCCTGACGGGCCATCCCGTGAAGGCGGCGCAGTGCGGCGGCCCCCTGGGCGCCTATTTCCCACCCAGCCTGTTCGACACGGCTTATGACTACGAAGCCTTCACGGCACGCGGCGGCCTGATCGGCCATGGCGGCATCGTGGTCTTTGACGACAGCGTCGATTTGTCGGCCCAGGCCCGCTTCGCCATGGAATTCTGCGCCATCGAAAGCTGCGGCAAATGCACTCCCTGCCGCATCGGCTCCACCCGCGGCACGGAAGTGATCGACCGTATCCGCGCCGGGGTGGAGGTTGAGGCCAACATCGCCCTGGTCGAAGACCTCTGCCAGACCATGAAATTCGGCTCTCTGTGCGCCCTGGGCGGCTTCACCCCCTACCCGGTGCTCAGCGCCCTTCACCATTTCCCCGAGGATTTCCGGCGCGGGGCATGCCCCGTGGCGGCGGAATAAGGGTGTCACCATGACCCTCATCCACGAGACCGATTTCGGCACGCCAGCGTCAAAGTCGGAGAAGCTGGTCACCCTGACCATCGACGGGCAGCCGGTCACCGTGCCGGAGGGCACCTCCATCATGCGGGCGGCGATGGAGATGGGGACGAAAATCCCCAAGCTCTGTGCCACCGACATGGTGGATGCCTTTGGGTCCTGCCGCCTGTGTCTGGTGGAGATTGAGGGGCGGCCCGGCACGCCGGCCTCCTGCACCACGCCCGTGGCCCCCGGTCTGAATGTAAAGACCCAGACGCAACGCCTGAAGCAACTGCGCAAAGGGGTGATGGAGCTGTACATCTCAGACCACCCGCTGGACTGCCTGACCTGTGCGGCGAACGGTGACTGCGAGTTGCAGGACATGGCCGGGGCCGTGGGCCTGCGGGAGGTGCGCTATGGCATGGACGGGGCCAACCATTTCAAAGCCGACAGCCCGCTGGCCCTGCCCAAGGATGAAAGCAACCCCTACTTCACCTACGACCCCGCCAAATGCATCGTCTGTTCCCGCTGCGTGCGGGCGTGCGAGGAGGTGCAGGGCACCTTCGCCCTGACCATCGAGGGGCGTGGTTTCGACAGCCGCGTGTCACCCGGTCAGCATGACGCCTTTCTGGACAGCGATTGCGTGTCCTGCGGGGCCTGTGTCCAGGCCTGCCCCACAGCCACCTTGCAGGAAAAGTCGGTCATCGAGATCGGGCAGCCCGAACATTCCGTCGTCACCACCTGCGCATATTGCGGTGTGGGCTGCGCCTTCAAGGCGGAAATGCGCGGCGACGAACTGGTTCGCATGGTCCCCTACAAGGATGGCAAGGCCAACCGGGGCCATTCCTGTGTGAAGGGACGTTTCGCCTGGGGCTATGCCACGCACAAGGAGCGCATCCTGTCGCCCATGATCCGTGACAGCATTGACCAGCCCTGGCGGGAGGTGGGCTGGGACGAAGCCATCGGCTTCACCGCCAACCGCCTGAAAGCCATCCAGGCCAAGTATGGCAAGGATAGTATCGGCGGCATCACCTCGTCCCGCTGCACCAATGAGGAAACCTTCCTGGTGCAGAAGCTGATCCGCGCCGGATTCGGCACCAACAATGTCGATACTTGCGCCCGCGTCTGCCATTCCCCCACCGGTTATGGCCTGAAAACCACCTTCGGTACCTCGGCCGGAACCCAGGATTTTGACTCTGTTGAGCATACCGATGTTGTCATCGTCATCGGTGCCAATCCCACCGATGGGCACCCCGTCTTTGCGTCGCGCCTGAAAAAGCGGTTGCGGCAGGGGGCGAAGCTGATTGTCATCGATCCGCGCCGCATCGATCTGGTGAAGTCCGCCCATATCAAGGCGGAAGTCCACCTGCCCCTGCTGCCGGGCACCAATGTCGCCATCGTCACGGCACTGGCCCATGTCATCGTGAGCGAGGGGCTGGTGGATGAGGCGTTTGTGCGCGAACGCTGCGACTGGGCGGAATTCCAGGAATGGGCCGCCTTCGTCTCCGAACCCCGCAACAGTCCGGAGGTGGTGGGGCCGATGGCCGGTGTGGAACCGGACGGCATCCGCCGTGCCGCTCGCCTGTTCGCGACCGGCGGCAACGGGGCCATCTATTATGGCCTGGGCGTGACTGAACATTCCCAGGGCACGACCACGGTCATGGCCATCGCCAACCTCGCCATGGCGACCGGCAATATCGGGCGGCCCGGCGTGGGCGTGAACCCGCTGCGCGGGCAGAACAATGTCCAGGGCTCCTGCGACATGGGTTCGTTCCCGCATGAATTCTCCGGCTACCGCCATGTGTCGGACGATGCGACCCGGCAGATGTTTGAGGAGCTGTGGGGCGTGCCCCTGTCGGGCGAACCGGGCCTGCGCATCCCCAACATGCTGGACGCCGCCGTCGATGGCACGTTCAAGGGCCTGTATGTGCAGGGCGAGGATATCCTGCAATCCGATCCCAATACCCACCATGTCGCCGCCGGCCTGGCCGCCATGGAATGCGTCATCGTGCAGGACCTGTTCTTGAACGAGACGGCCAATTACGCCCATGTCTTCCTGCCCGGCTGCACTTTTTTGGAAAAGGACGGCACCTTCACCAACGCTGAACGCCGCATCCAGCGGGTGCGCCGCGTGATGGCGCCCAAGAATGGCTACGCTGATTGGGAAGTGACCATGCTGCTGGCCCGTGCCATGGGCTTCACGATGGATTACGCCCATCCCAGCCAGATCATGGACGAGATTGCCAAGGTCACGCCCAGCTTCAAGGGCGTGTCCTATCAACGCCTTGAAGAAATGGGCTCCATCCAATGGCCCTGCAACGACAAGGCGCCCTTAGGCACGCCCGTCATGCATATAGACGGGTTCGTGCGTGGCAAGGGCAAGTTCGTGATCACCGAGTATATTCCGACGGAGGAACGCACCGGCGCCCGCTTCCCCCTGCTGCTGACCACGGGCCGCATCCTGTCGCAGTATAATGTCGGCGCCCAGACCCGCCGCACCGCCAATGTCGTCTGGCATGAGGAGGACCGGCTGGAAATCCACCCGCATGACGCGGAAAACCGAGGTATCCGGGATGGCGACTGGGTGAAGCTGCAAAGCCGGGCGGGGGAGACCAGCCTGCGTGCCCTGATCACCGACCGGGTAGCCCCCGGCGTGGTCTACACCACCTTCCACCACCCCGACACGCAGGCTAACGTCATCACCACCGACTATTCGGATTGGGCCACCAACTGTCCGGAATATAAGGTGACCGCCGTCCAGGTCGGCCATTCCAATGGCCCCACCCAGTGGCAGCAGGAGTATGAGGCCCAGGCCAAGCAATCCCGCCGGATTGAGGGCCACGCGGTCGAGGCCGCCGAATGAACCAGCCCGCGAAACCCCTTCGGCGGCTGGCATGGCACGACAGCGCTCTGCAGGATGGCACCCGCATGGTGGCGGACGAGGTGCCCGTGGCCATCGTGCATGACGGCGCCACCTATGCCGTGATGATGGCCAGCCCCGCCGATCTAACGGATTTCGCCATCGGGTTCAGCCTGACCGAGGGCATCATCGACACCCCCGACGAGGTGGACGATCTGGAACTGGTCGAGACCGACCTGGGCTGGGTCGTGCGTCTCTGGCTCTCCAAACGCCCCCGCGCCGCCCTGACCACCCGCCGCCGCCGCCTGACCGGTCCCGCCGGCTGCGGCCTGTGCGGGGTGGAAAGCCTGGGGGAGGCGGTGAAGCCGGCGCGTCCCGTGGGTGCTGGCCGCCCCCTGACACCGCTTGCACTGGCAACCGCGTTCGATGCGATGTCGCAACAGCAGGCATTGGGCCGCCTGACCCGCGCCGCCCACGCCGCTGCCTTCCTGGCGCCTGATGGCAGCATGACGGTGCGCGAAGATGTGGGCCGCCACAATGCGCTGGACAAGCTGATCGGCGCCCTGGCCCGCACCGGCATCGACGCGACACAGGGCGCCATCCTGATGACCAGCCGCGTGTCGGTGGAACTGGTGCAGAAGGCGGCGATGGCCTGTGCGCCCATCCTGGCCGCCGTCTCCGCCCCCTCCACGCTGGCCGTGAAACTGGCCGATGATGCTGGCATGACACTGGTGGCCGTGGCCCGCGCCGACGGGTTTGAGATTTTCAGCCACCCCCACCGCATCCACACCGAGCAGGAGCAGACCCGTGTCGCCTGACAAGCTGGTCATGATGGCCAACCAGATCGGCGCCTTCTTCGCCAGCCAGGGGCCGGGCGGGGTAAAGGGTGTGGCCGACCATATCAAAAGCTTCTGGGACCCGCGTATGCGGGCCGGAATCATCGACCATCTCGACAAGGGTGGCGAGGGGTTGAACCCCATCGTCATCCAGGCGTTGGAGAGTTTGCGCAAAGCATAATGCGCATCCATGAAGGGCCACCAAGAAGCCCCGGCACATAACACGCGTCCACCCACATTCCGCCTTACAGGGGCGAACGAACAGGAGGAAACAAGGGTATGGTAGCGGCAGATCAAACCCAGGGGCAGGGCTTTGGACAGCCCGGCCTTCTTGACCGAGAACGCATCATCGCCCATGCGGGCTTCAACCGCTGGCTGGTGCCGCCGGCGGCCCTGGCCATCCATCTCTGCATCGGCATGGCCTATGGTTTCAGCGTGTTCTGGCTGCCGCTCAGCCAGTCGATCGGCATTACCGCACCGGTGGCTTGCCCCGCCGATGCGGGGCTGATGAACGCCCTGTTCACCACCGCGTGCGACTGGAAGGTCGCCGATCTGGGCTGGATGTACACCCTGTTCTTCGTCCTGCTGGGGTCCAGTGCAGCCATCTGGGGTGGCTGGCTGGAACGGGAAGGCCCGCGCAAGGCCGGGTTTGTCGCCGCATGCTGCTGGTGCGGTGGCCTGCTGATCTCGGCGGTGGGCATCTATACCCACCAGCTCTGGCTGATGTGGTTGGGGTCCGGTGTCATTGGCGGTATCGGCCTGGGCCTGGGCTATATCTCGCCCGTCTCCACCCTGGTGAAATGGTTCCCCGACCGGCGCGGCATGGCGACCGGCATGGCCATCATGGGCTTTGGCGGTGGAGCCATGATCGGCTCGCCACTGGCCAACATGCTAATGAACGGGTTCAAGACGGAAACGTCGGTGGGTGTCTGGGAAACCTTCGTGGTACTGGCCGTGATCTATTTCGTGTTCATGATGGCCGGTGCCTTCGGCTACCGCATCCCGCCGCAGGGTTGGGCCCCCGCCGGCTGGATCCCGCCCGCGGCCAGCGCCAAGCCGATGATCGCGCAGGGCAATGTCCATGTGAAGGATGCACACAAGACCAAGCAGTTCTGGCTGATCTGGGCCGTCCTCTGCCTCAACGTCTCCGCCGGCATCGGCGTGCTGGGCATGGCGTCGCCCATGTTGCAGGAGATTTTCGGTGGTGCCCTGTTCGGGCAACCTGAACTGGGCTTCTCCGACCTGAACCCCGACCAGAAGAAGATGATCGCGGGTGTGGCCGCCGGCTTCACGGGCCTTCTGTCGCTGTTCAACATCGTGGGCCGGTTCTTCTGGGCTTCGCTGTCGGACAAGATGGGCCGGAAGATGACCTATTTCACCTTCTTCGCCCTGGGTATCGTGCTCTATGCCTCGGCCCCGTCGCTGGCCCATATGGGGTCGAAGATCGGCTTCGTGGTGGCCTTCGGCATCATCCTGTCCATGTATGGCGGCGGCTTCGCCACCGTTCCGGCCTATCTGGCCGACATGTTCGGGACGAAGTTCGTGGGCGCCATCCATGGTCGTCTGCTGACTGCCTGGTCCACCGCCGGCATCCTGGGTCCCGTCGTCGTGAATTATATCCGCGAGGCGCAGATCGCGGCGGGCGTGCCGCGTGCCCAGGTCTATGACTATACCATGTATATCCTGGCTGGTTTCCTGGTGTTGGGCTTCATCGCCAATGCCCTGATCACGCCTGTGGACCGCAAGTGGTTCATGAAGGATGAGGATGCGGCCGCCCCGGTGGTGAGTGCGGGCAACGGTCATGTCGGCAGTGCCGGCGTGGGCAGCGGCGGCCTGGACGCCAAGGTTCTGCTGGCCTGGCTGGCCGTCGGCATCCCCATCGCGTTTGGCGTCTATCAGACGCTGCAAAGCGTGGTGAAGCTGTTCGGTTGAAACAATTGCACGCTTATGGCCAAATCCGTATGGGTTGGGACCTTTTGGCAGCTTGACCAACAGCTTCCACACCGTATGTCTTGTGGTCAGCGCCAATTTTCCGGCGTCAAAGCCCCCGAGGGAGTATCACGATGAAGTCCCTGTTTGCCGCTTTTGCCCTGACGGGCGTCGCCATGCTATCCGCCGGCACCGCCATGGCGCAGGACGCCGCCAAGGGCGAGGCCGTATTTAAGAAGTGCATGGCCTGCCATCGCGTGGGCCCCGATGCCAAGAATTTGGTCGGCCCCATCCTGAACGGCGTTGTGGGCCGTACCGCCGGCAAGGTGGAGGGCTACAAGTACTCCGATATCAACCACAATGCCGGTGAGGCCGGTCTGACCTGGACCGAAGACAATATCGTGAAGTATCTGGCCGACCCGCAGGGCTTCCTGAAGGCGTTCCTCACCGAAAAGGGCAAGGCCGACAAGGCTGTGGGCGCCACCAAGATGGCCTTCAAGCTGCCGAACGAGCAGGAGCGTAAGGACGTCGTCGCCTTCCTGAAGACCAAGTAATCGTTGGTGACCACCGGATCGGGCAGGTCCCGATCCGGTGGCCCATTGACGGGCGCCACGGCGCACCGTAAGCCTTGGGCATCATGACAGATGCCAACACCCCCCTGATCGAAACCCTGTTCGCAACCCGCCTCTACCGCGCCGAACTGGACGGGATGGAGACGCTGAACGATGAACTGGCTGCCTGCTGCCGGTCGGCGGCAGAGGATGATATAGCCGGCCAGAAATGGTCCGCCAAGAATGGCTATACGGGCTATACCTCCTATTCATCCCTGGATGATTTGCCCTGGCGTTTCCCGGCGGTGAAGGTTCTGAAATCGCATCTGGATCGGCATGCCAAGGCCTTTGCCAAGGTGCAGGAATGGCAGCTGGGCGACAAGAAGCTGGAACTGGACAGCCTCTGGATCAATGTCCTGGATCCCGGTGGCTTCCACGGCTCCCACATCCATCCCAACAGCGTGATCAGCGGTACCTACTACGTCGACATCCCCGACGGTGCCTCCTCCATCCGGTTTGAAGATCCGCGTCTGGCCCTGATGATGGCCACCCCGCCGCGCAAGCCGAAGGCGGCGCGCGACCTGCTGCCCAGCATTCCCGTAGCGCCCAAGGCGGGCACCCTGTTGATGTGGGAAAGCTGGCTGCGGCATGAGGTGGTGCTGAACCAGGCGGAGAGCGAGCGGATATCGATCAGCTTCAACTACGCCTGGCGCTGATCAGCAGGCGCGCGGCCTCGGTCAGGGCCGCCGCCATGCCCGACCGGCTGTCCAGCCGCCGCATGCTGGGAAACCATGGGCGCACCACCGTGCCCAGCCCGGTCCAATCCGCCCGCCCCAGGCGCCAGACAGGCACGCCCAGCGCACCCGCCAGTTCCCCCACCGCCGTCGGTACCGTGATGACAAGGTCAAGCGCGGTGATCAACGCTGCCTGACCTTCCAGATCATCATTGAGGTCCAGATCGTCAAAGCGGGTGATGGGCACACCGCCCCGTTCCACCTCCCCCGGTTCCAGGCCGCGTTGCAACCCGATCAGGGTCACACCGGGAATGGCGGCCAGCGGGGCAAAGTCGGACAGGCTGGCATAGGAACGGCGCCGCTCCGTCGTCATCATGCTGGACCGCCAGCAGATGCCGATCTTCAATTCCGGCCCCAGCGTGGCCAGCCGGTCACGCCACACCGCCACCAGATCGGGCCGGGCCGTCAGATAGGCATGGGGTGACAGATCACTCAGATGGGACCAGAGATGGCCCGCCACATCCCCCGCCGCAACCGCAAGATCGGCATCGCGCGGGTCGGGCGTTGCGGGCCGGATAGTGGCCTGGGGGAAGGCACGAGCCAACAGACCCGTCAGCCGCCGGTCCCCCTCGATAACCAGATGGCCGCAACGGGCGGCCAAGGCCGGGTACAGTGCCGCGAACATCAACTGATCGCCCAGACCCTGTTCGCCCCAGACCAGCAGCCGGCGGTCCGCGATGTCGGACCCGTCCCAAATGGGCAGCGAGACATGGCGGCCACGGATGGTCTGCGTCCCCCGGAACCGCATGGCATAGCCCTTCCACCCGGCCTCCAGCGCTCCCTCGGTCAGGTCCAGAAGGCCACGGTTATAAAGCGCGGTGGGCAACCCCGGCATTGCGGCCAGGGCCTGGTCATAGTCATGACGGGCGGCGGCGGGATCGCCCGCCATCTCCGCCACCCGGCCCAGATTGTTCCAAGCCTCGCCATTACCGGGGTCAAGGCGCAGCGCCTCCTGCAACGCCGCGCGGGCCGGAACCAGTTGCCCCCGCTGGCGCAGAACATCCCCTAATCCTGCATGCAGATGCGTGTCCGCCCCGCCCAACGACAGGGCCATTCGATACTCGCCCTCCGCCGCGTCCAGCCGGTCCAGGTCCTTCAGCACCGCCGCCAGATTGCCATGGGCAATGGCGGACCCCTTGTCCATGCCGATGGCGCGGCCATGCGCCTTGACCGCATCCTCCAGCCGGCCCAGCGCGCGCAGGGCATTACCCAGATTGGTCCAGGTGCCGGGATCAAGGGGACGCAGGGCAAGCGCCTTGCGATATGCCCCTTCCGCTTCGGCGGGTTGATCCAGGGTCTGGTAAAGGTTGCCCAGATTGACCCAGGCCGCCGTGTAATCCGGCGCTGCTGCCACGGCGCGCATCATGAAGGGCAAACCATCAGCAGGCAGACCTGTCTGCTGTAGGGCCAGACCCAGCAGGTGCAGGGCCACCGGCACTTCCCCGTCCCGTGCGATGACGCCACGGTAGAATGGCATGGCACCGGCGGGATCACCCGCCTTCTGCCGTTCGATACCGCGCTCTAACCAGGTGGACGGATCACCATCGGGACCATCCGGTGGCAACAAGGCCGTCAGGGCCGCAATCACCGCCGGCACCTGCGATGCCATAGGGGCCATGGGTGCGGGTGTGAAAACCCGCATACTGGCGAACCAGGGCCGCACAGCGGTACCCAGCCTTGTCCAATCCAGCGGCCCCGAAAGGCGCCAGACCGGCACGCCCACGGCACCCGCCATTTCCCCCACCGCCGTGGCCACCGTGATAACCAGATCCAGCTGTGCCGTCAGGGCCAGGGCCGTTTCCAGATCATCACGCAGATCGACCCCGTCCCAGTGGTGGATATGCACGCCATGGGCTGCCTCCACCGCTGAAATCTCCTCCGCTGCCCCGTCATATTGCAGGGAGACGACCTGGATACCGCTCATCCGCAGCAGGGGCAGCCAGTCGGACAAGTCCGTATAGGCCGCCTCCCGCGCGGCTGTGCGCAACTGGCTGCGCCAGCACAGGCCGATGCGCAGTCCTGGCGGCAGGGCCGCCAGCCTGTCGCGCCACAGCAGGGTCAGGTTGGGGCGCGGCGACAGAAACGCTGCCCCACCCCAACCCGCGATATCAGGGGCCAGAAGCAGGGGCAGGCTGCCCGCCGGCACCTGGCAATCCACCGCCACCGCCGTTCCTTCAGCCATCACCGTGGCAAACGGAAAGGCCCGCGCCAGGATCGGCACCAGCCGTGGATCGGTCCAGAGGGTGACAGAGCCACCCAGCCCCGACAGAGGTCCGTAATGGGCCGCCATCATCACCTGATCGCCCAGCCCCTGTTCCCCCCAGACCAGCAGACGCCGGCCCGACAGGGGCGTTCCGTCCCAGCGGGGAACGGATGGTGGGCCGCCCCAGGCCACCTCCCCACTGTCAAACCGCGCCTCATGCCGGGTCCAACCGGCCTTCAGGTCTCCCTGCCCCAGGGCCAGCAGCGCGTCGTTATAGAGCGCGCGGGCAAAGCCGGGCCGGATGGCGAGGGCACGGGACAGAGCCGTACGGGCACCCGGCACATCGCCCCGACCCACCATGTCCATCGACAGGTTGACCGCCGCCTCGGCATAGGTCGGGTCGATGGACAGGGCCTTTTCCTGCGCCTGCCGCCCCCCCGCCGCATCCCCCAGCGCCGTCCGGCACAGGCCCAGTTCGCCCCACGCGTCCGGCATGTCCGGGGCACGGGACAAGGCCTTCTCCTGGCATTCCGCTGCCTCCCGCCACCGCCCCAGATGGCGTAGCGCCACGCCCAGATTGACCAGGGCGCGGGGATAGTCTGGCCGTTGCGCGAGCGCACGGCGGCTGGCCTTCTCCGCATCGGCATAACGGCGCAGTTCGACCAGCGTCGCGCCCAGATTGGACCAGGCTTCTGCATGGTCGGCACGGCGGGACAGGGTCTGCCGGAACGCCTTCTCCGCCTCCGCGAACCGGCCCAGCGCCTTCAGAAGGCTGCCACGTGTGTTGTGGGCATTGGCATAATCCGGGTCCAGGGCCAGGGCACGGTCGACCAGGGGCAGCGCGTCCGCCGCACGACCACCCTGCAACAGCACCTGCGACAGCAGATGCAGGGCATCCACCTCATCGGGCTGTGCCCGCAGGACGGCGCGGTATCCCTGTTCCGCCGCCACCAGATCACCCTGGCGGTGCAGCTCTAACACAGCTTCCGTTGTTGGCGGCGCCAGCGGCAGGGTCGGGGCTTGCAACAGCCGGGTCAATTCCCGCAGCATGGCGGGCACGGCCTGACCCACCGGATGTGCCATGAACAGCCGCATCGCGGGGTACCAGGGCCGCACCGCCGTGCCCAGCGCCGACCAGTCGGGCCTGTTCTGGAACCGCCAGACCGGCAAGCCCAGCGCTGCCGCCATTTCCCCGACCGCCGTGGGTGCGCAGATCACCAGATCAAGCCCGGCCATCAGGGCCGCCGCCCCCTCCAGATCATCCTTCAGGTCGATATCGGGGCATTGATGGACCGTGACATCCCTTGCATCGCGCAATGCCGCGATCTCCGTCCCTGCCCCGTCATATTGCAGGCTGACCGGCACGATGCCGGGCAGGGTCAGCAGCGGCAGCAGGTCGGCCAGGGACAGATAGGCCTGTTTACGATCCCCATCCTGCCGCTGCGAGCGCCAGCAGAAACCGACACGCAGGCCGGGCGGCAGACTGTCCAGCCAGGACGCCTGATGCTGCACACGCGCAGGGTCGGGCTTCATCCAGCCCGTTGCCTGTCTCCCGAAACCGCGCAGATCGGGGCGCAGAATGGCGGGCAGATCACCCAGCGGACAATGGAAATCCGCATCGCGCGGATCGGGTGTTTCGGCCCGTGCCACGACCCCCGGAAAGGACCGGGACAGAAGGCCCGTCAGGCGCCTGTCACACTCGACAATCACCTGAATGCCGGCGGCGCGCAGGTCGGCGATTAGGCCCGCCCACAGGATTTCATCCCCCAGCCCCTGTTCGCGCCAGACCAACAGGCACTTGCCGGTGATATCCTGGCCCCGCCATTCCGGCATCGCCAGCCGGCGCACCGGACTGGCCTGACCGGCGGCGAAACGGGCGCGGTAATCGGCCCATCCGTCCGCCAAATCCCCCCGCGACAGCCGCAGATGCGAACGGTTCCAGCGGGCCAGCGCATCGCCTGGATGCTGCACCAGCAACCGGTCCAGCAGGGCCAGCGCCTCCCCCTCACGCCCCTGGATCTCCCGGATACGGGACAGGTCAGTGATGGCGGGCGGGTAGTCAGGCACCAGGGCCAGCGCCTTGTCCAGTGCCGCCTCCGCCCCTCTCGCATCACCGTTACGGAACAGGGCATAGGCAAGACCCGTCCAGGCCTCCACCTGATCAGGCGACAGATCCAGCGCAGTGCGGAAGGCCGCCGCTGCCTCGGCAAAGCGATAGCCGGCGCGCAGGGCTCCACCCAGGTTGATCCAGCCGGAAACCAGAGCCGGGTCTGCCGTCACCGCGTCGCGATGGGCGGCGGCGGCGGCGTCATATTGTTCGCGCGCCTGCCGGATCAGGCCCAGCGTGTCATGGGCATGCGGGGAGGGGCCGGGGCCGGACAGCAGCGGTGCCAGTTCGGCCTCCGCCGCGTCCAGCTGACCCAAATCCAGCAGGCAGCGCGCGATATTGACGATGGTGACCGCATGGCCGGGCCGAAGCGCCAACGACTGCCGATACCGGTCGCACGCCGCCGCCGCTTGGTCCCCCGCCCGCAACGCACCGCCCAAGCGGGCCAGCAGCAGGGCATCGCCGGGCCGCAACCGCGCCGCCCGCTCCAGCAGCGGCACCGCCTCCCCGGCCTTTCCCTGCTGCATCAGGGCATGGCCCCGACGATGCAGATCTTCCGCATCCTCCGTTCCCGCACCCTGATGCATAAGGGCGGTCAGGTCGCGGGCGATATCGGACAGCAGCGACGCAAAACCCGCCCCGGCCTGCCTTGTGTAGCAGCGCATGGTGGCATACCAGGGCCGGACAGCAGTGCCCAGCCGCGTCCATTCATCCTCGCCACCGATGCGCCAGACTGGCACGCCTAGCGCGCCCGACAATTCCGACACCGCCGTCCCCGCGCTGATGACAAGGTCCAGCGCGGCGGTCAGTGCGGCCACCCCGTCCAGGTCATCACGCAGATCGATATCAGGGCGGAACAGGTTGATCCCATCCGGCAGGGCGGCCTTCATTTCCACCAATGTCGCCGGGTCATCCAGATCATATTGCAGCGGCACCCAGCGGATACCCGGCAGCGCGAACAAGGGCGCGAAGTCGCTCACGCTTGGATAAAGCCCCGCCCGCTCCCCCGATTTCAAACCACTGCGCCAGCAGAAGCCGACATTCAGCGCCGGGCCTTGGGCGTCCAATACACGGCGCCAGTGGTCGGTCCCGGCCCCGTCAGACAGCAGCCAGGGCTGCCCCGGAAACCGGGCCAGCACCGGTCGCGCCATGCGCGGCAGGCTGCCGGCGGCAATCTGCAAATCCGCGCTGGGGGTCGCCCCCGTCGCCGCCACCGACAGATGCGCAAAGGACCGGGCGAACAGGGGCACCAGCCGCACATCGCATTCCACGGTCACCGGACCGTCAAGCCCCTTCAGGTCCGGGAAGATGCTGGAAAACAGGATCTCATCCCCCAGCCCCTGTTCCGGCCAGATCAGCAGATGCTTGCCCGCCAGCATGTCGCCCTGCCAGAACGGGATATCCAGTTCCCGCCGGGGCTGACGCAGGCGGGCACGGAACCGTTCCTCATAATCGGCCCAGCCCGGTTCCAGCCGCCCGTGAACCAGATGGTCCAGCGCCAGATTGAACCGCGCCACCGGCTGATCGCGGTCCAACTCCAACGCCCGCTGGAAACAGGGCACCGCCGCGTCGGTCATCCCCTTGCGGCGCAGAAGCGTGCCCAGATTGGCATGGGCCACGGCCAGATCGGGGTTCAGCGACAGGGCCTTGCGCTGACACTGCTCCGCCTCCCCAAACCGGCCCAGCTCCAGCAGGGCAACACCCCGGTTGGACCAGGCATCGGCCCGCGTCGGCGCCATGGCCAGCGCCTGCCGCGCCGCCTTCTCCGCCTCCGCCGGCTGATTCAGGTCCAGCAACACGGCGGCAAGGTTGGATTGTGCATCCACAAGGTCTGGCTTGGCGGCCAGCGCCGCGCGAAACGCCCGCTCGGCGGCACGGAATTGCCGCACCGCCATCAGCATGCCGCCCAGATTATTCTGGATCGCGGGCGATTTGGGCGCCGCCTCCGCCGCCGCCATCACGCGGTGCAAGCCCTCCTCTGCCTCGCCCGCCTGCCACAGGGCTAGACCCAGCAGGTGCCCGGCATCGACATTGCGCGGCCATCTTGTCAGAATTTGCCGGTACAGGGCCATGGCCCCGGCCAGATCACCCTGCTGATGGCGGGCAATGGCAGCATCCAGCAGACGGTCGGGCGAGTCGGTCGGGGGCGGTGGCTTGCGGTCCATTTCCGGTCCGTCTGGGGCGGGATGCGGCTACCTTAGCCCAAGCACATCGCCGCATCCAACAAGCTTGGGATGAGGTGAAAGCCTCAATCTGCGGAAATACTTAACCCTGCCCGCCAAACTGGCTAGCATGTATGTCCCGCCCGCCCGTCAGCGAACCGGATTGAGATGAGCACAGAGCCCACCCGCGCCCCCGCCCTGTTCAAGGGCGCGTCCGTCCTGATCACTGGCGGCACCGGTTCCTTTGGCCGGCAATTCACGCGTTTCCTGCTGAAACACGGCAAGCCGCGCCGGCTGGTCATCTTCTCGCGCGATGAATTCAAGCAGTATGAGATGCAGCAGCAATTCGCGGACATGGATAACCGCGACGTCCTGCGCTTCTTCATCGGCGATGTCCGCGATCAGCAGCGCCTGTCCATGGCGATGCGGGAAATTGATTTTTGCATCCACGCCGCCGCCCTGAAGCATGTGCCCACCGCCGAATACAATCCCATCGAATGTATCCGCACCAATGTGAACGGTGCGGAGAACGTGGTGCAGGCGGCGCTGGCCAACAAGGTGAAGAAGGTGGTGGCGCTGTCCACCGACAAGGCGGCCAGCCCTGTAAACCTTTATGGTGCGTCCAAGCTGGCGTCCGACAAGATTTTCGTGGCGGCCAACAACCTGTCCGGCTCCGTCGGCACCCGCTTTGCCGCCGTGCGCTATGGCAATGTCGTGGGCTCGCGCGGGTCGGTGGTGCCCTTCTTCCGCAAGCTGATTGAGGATGGGGCGAAGGAACTGCCCATCACCGACGACCGCATGACCCGGTTCTGGATCACTTTGAACAAGGGCGTGGATTTCGTCGCCACCTCCTTTGCCATGATGCAGGGGGGCGAGATTTTCGTGCCCAAGATCCCCTCCATGCGCATCGTCGATCTGGCCCACACCATGGCCCCGACCCTGCCCCACCGCATTGTCGGCATCCGGCCCGGTGAAAAGCTGCACGAGATCATGATCACCGAGGATGACGCGCGGCAGACGGTGGAACTACCCGACCGCTACATCATCGAACCCGCCTTCAAATGGTGGGATCGCGGCCCTTATGCCAAGCAGGGGGCGACGCCTGTCCCCGATGGTTTCAGCTATCGCAGCGACACCAATCCCGAATGGCTGTCAGAGGATGCGATGCGCGCCCTGCTGGAGCGGTCTTCGTGAGCAAGGGTCCCTTTCTGCCCTATGGGCGGCAATGGATTGACGAGGCCGACATCGCCGCCGTGGAACAGGTGCTTCGCGGCGACTGGCTGACCCAAGGGCCCAGCATCGGCTGGTTTGAGCGGTCCTTTGCGGAGAAGGTGGGGGCACGCCATGCCATCGCCTGCGCCAATGCCACAGCCGCCCTGCATATCTGCATGCTGGCGCTCGACCTGGAACCGGGCGACGCCGTCCTGGTGCCCAGCGTCACCTTCCTGGCCACCGCCAATGCCGTACGCTATGTCGGCGCGCAGGTGGCCTTCACCGATGTCGATCCCGATACCGGCCTGATGCGCCGCCAGGACGCGGAGGACGCGATCGCACGGGCGGAGGCCAGGGGCTGGCGCGTGCGGGCCATCGCGCCCGTGCATCTGGCCGGACAGACAGCGGATATGGAAGGCCTATCGGCGCTCGCCACCGAACGCGGCCTGACCATGGTGGAGGATGCGGCCCATGCCGTCGGCACCCGCCTGACCGGGGCCGATGGGGGCATGGTCGCGGTGGGTGCCTGCGACCGCTCAAGCCTGGCCTGCTTCTCCTTCCACCCCGTCAAGACCATGGCGACGGGTGAAGGCGGCATGGTCACCACCAATGATGACGCGCTGGCAAAGCGCGTCCGCGCTGGCGTGTCCCACGGCATGGCGCGCGACCCGGACGGGTTCACTAACCCAACCGCCGCCCTGGCCGCCGATGGCAAGCCCAATCCCTGGTATTATGAGATGCCGGAACCCGGCTTCAATTACCGGATGACTGATATCCAGGCGGCTTTGGGCATCAGCCAGTTGGCAAAGCTGGATGCCTTTGTGCGCACCCGCGCCAAACTGGTCGCGACCTATGACACGGCGCTCTCCCCGCTGGCCCCGATCCTGACGCCATCGGCCCGCATGCCGGGCGTGGCAGCGGGCTGGCATCTCTATGTCGCACTGATCGATTTCGCAGCGCTCGGCATGGACCGGGCCGCCTTCATGGCCGCCCTTCGCCAGGATGGCGTGGGCAGTCAGGTCCATTACATCCCCGTCCATACCCAGCCCTATTACCGGCGTCTTTATGGTGATCTGCATCTGCCGGGGGCTGCGGGCTGGTATGATCGCTGCCTGTCCCTGCCGCTTTATCCCGCCATGTCCATGGCCGATCAGGATCGGGTCGTGGACGCTCTGACGCGTATCATCAAGGGGTAATCCCATGCCCGCCATCATCAATCCCATGGACCTGTCGGACCGCCATATCCTGGTCACGGGTGCCTCTGCCGGTATCGGTCGCGCCACGGCCATCCTGGCGGCAAAGCTGGGGGCGCGCGTCACCATTACGGGCCGCGATCAGGGCCGGCTGGCCGCCACCCTGGCCGAACTGCCCGGCGACGGGCACCGCGCCGACAGTTTCGACCTGTCCGCCATCGACGCCATCCCCGCCTGGATGAAGGCGGCGGCACAGGCCAATGGCCCCTTCGACGGTCTGGCCCATTGCGCCGGTATCCAGACCTTGCGCCCCATCCGCATCTTCCAGGCTGATTTCTTTGACGTTGTGATGCGGACCAACCTGGGCGCCTCGCTGGCGCTGGCTAAGGGTTTGCGGCAAAAGGGAGTGAAGGCGGACAAAGCCAGCCTTGTCTATATCTCCTCCACCGCCGCCACCGCGTCGTCGCCTGCCAATGTCGTCTATGCGGCGGCCAAGGGCGGCATCATCGCCGCCACCAAGGGCCTGTCGGCGGAACTGCTGCCCGATGCCATCCGTGTCAATTGCGTGGTGCCCAGCATCGTAATGACCGAACTGATCGAACGCGGCTTTGAAAAGCTGAATGCCGATCAGATCGCGCATCTGGAAAGGTTGCAGCCGCTGGGTTTCGGCCATCCCGACGATGTCGCCAACGCCATCTGTTTTTTGATCTCGGATGCGGGCCGCTGGATCACCGGCACCTCCATGGTGGTGGATGGGGGCCGCACGGCATGAGCGGGTGGGTGCTGCTGGCCCATGGTGATGATCTGGCGGCGCATGGCTGCTGGGCCACGGGCTGGATCGGCGCCATTCCGGTGCTGGTGCGCAATTTCAACGGCACCCTGCGCGGCTTCCGCAATGTCTGTTCACACCGCTTCGCCCTGATGCTGACGGAACCCACCGGCAAGGGTCCGCTCCGCTGCCCCTATCACGCCTGGGTCTATGATCAGGATGGGGTGCCAAAGGCCATTCCCTTCAATGACAGCGATTTTCACCTGGACGATGCCGCGCGCCGCGCCCTGGCCCTGCCCGCTATCGGCGTAGCCATGGCCGGCGGTCTGGTCTTCGCGCATCTGGACCCGAATGCGGACAGTGCTGTCCCCGCCGACTGGACGGCGGACAATGGCACGGAACGCACCCTGCCTGACGGTTCCGTGATCGGTCCTGGCTCCGCCATCCTGTACCGGTCCTCTGCCCGGCGGGAGGGGGCATGCTGAACTACGATAATCCCCCACCCCGCCGGCGGTTGCTGGCCTCCCGCTGGTTCCACGATCCTTCGGCCTTCGCCACCGAACAGACGGCCCTGTCCACCCGCCTGCCCTGGCGCTTTGCCGGGCTGGCCCATGAAGGGGGTACGGGCGACGCCGCCTGTGGTGGCTTCCTGTTCCGCCGCCAGACGCACGATGTCCCACCGCTGACCGACTGGCTTGGCCCCCTGGCCGACCGTCTGTCGCTGCTCTCCACCGCACTCGACAGTCCGGTGGCCAGCGACAGCACTGAATTTGCCGCCAACTGGAAAATCCTGGTGGAAAACACCCTGGATGATTTCCACGGCTCCACCGTCCATCCGCAGACCATTCACCCCGCCGTCGATGCCGATTGGCGCCGCCATCTGCATACCGACCGTTTCGGCCCGCACAGCCGCTCGCAATGGAAACTGTCGGACCCGACGGCGGCTTGGTGGGACAAGCTGGTCACGCGCGGGCACCTGCGTCGTTTCGCGACACAAGACCTTTACGACCATTGCTTCATCTTCCCCGATCTTTATGTCGCCAGCTTCCATGGCACCATGGTCATCGTCCACCGTGTCGTGCCGCTGGCCGTGGACCGGACCCGCCTGGAATGGCGGACTTTCCTGCCCGCCGCGTCCGATGATGCCAAGGCCGCCAGCTTCCGGCGCGGCCTTGTCTCCATGCTGGCGGCGTCGGCCCGGCAGGTGATCGATGAGGACCGCCCCTTGTGCGAACAGGTGCAGCAGGCGCGCATCGCCGCCACCGGCCCCGGCATCCTGGGCTGGCGTGAACAACGCATCGGCTATGTGCATGCGGCGCTGTCCGCCCTGCTGCCGACAGACGGGACCGCCCCATGACCAGCGCCCTGACCTTCCGCCTGCCCACGCCCGATGACGCCGAATTGCTGCTGACCTGGCGGCGCCTGCCCGAAATCGCCGAACAATCCTTCAGCGAGGTCCCCGACGATATCGACCGGCAGCGCGCCTGGATCGACCGCTCCAACGCCCGCACCGACTATGTCCACCGCATCATTCAGGTCGATGGCATCGATGTCGGCTATGGCAGCGTCACCATCACCCACGCCGATTGGAAGATCGGCACCATCGGCGTCTATATGGGGGATCGGCGGGGCCGCACCGGCATCGGTGCGCTCAACTTCGCGCCCATGCTGAACCATTGCTTCCACACGCTGGGCCTGCGCAAGCTGGTCAATCAGGTGTTTTCCAGCAATGAACGTGTGCTGAAGGGGCAAACCATGCTGGGCTACCGCCATGTCGGTGTCCTGCGCGACCACGCCCTGAAAAACGGCGAACCACGCGACGTCCATCTGTTCGAAATGCGGGCCGCCGACTGGGCCGCCGTGCGCCACCGCTTCGGCCTGTTTCAGGACATGGACGGGCAGGTCGTGGGAGAGGTGTAAATTGCCCCAAAGCCTTCTTTCTGATATGCTCCTTCCCATCGACGCCCGATTTGCGCCCACCCCAAACCAAAGCCATCGGCTTTGGGTATGGGAAAGCCGTAAGCGGTGAAACACCCCCTTATTTTCTGTTTCAACCCGTTGCACGAACCGCCAGATTTCGGAGAAATCCGCAATCGGAGCCGATAAGATCCAAACTCCGAAACAGCAAATTTTCCCCGTTGCGCAACGCCCCCCAAACCTGACCGCAGGCTTCCCCGATGCTGGCCCACGCCGCCGCCCTGACCGCCGCCGAATACCGTGACGCGGATCGATACCGGGCCGAACAGCAGTCCCTGTTCGCCAATGCCTGGCAGTTCGTGGGCTTCACGGATGAGGTGGCGGAACCCGGTTCCTGGCTGGTGCGGCAGATCGCGGGCCAGTCGGTCCTTATCCAGGATTTCGACGGCGAGGTGCGGGCCTTGCGCAATGTCTGTTCCCACCGCTTCGCACAGTTGCGGGCGGGAGAGGCTGGCACGGCCAGTGGCCCGCTCCGCTGCCCCTATCATGGCTGGACCTATGACCGCGACGGGGTACCCGTCGGCATCCCCGGCAATGCCGATTGTTTCGGTCTGGACAGGGCGGACAAGCAGGCCCTGGCCCTGCCCCGCTATGAACTGGACCGCATCGGCCGTTTCTTGTTCGTGCGGCTGCTCCCCGGCGGGCCGTCCCTGCTGGACAGCGTGGGTCCGCATACCGACCTATTGATGGCTCTCTCGGATGGCATGTCCGCTCCCTTCGCGCAGGCGGCACAGCCCTGGGACGCCAACTGGAAGGTCGGGATCGAAAATGTGCTGGAGGTTTATCACGTCGATGCCGTCCATGCTGAAAGCTTCCGCGCCGTCGTGGACGGTTCCTGGCGCGTGGTGCCGTCTGGTCCTCACTCCATCGGCTATGCCGGCATCCGGGCAGAGGCGCAGCGCTGGTGGGAAGGCGCTGGCAAACGCCTGGGCCTGATCCCCGTCGATGCTGTGGCCGGGGTGGAGGGCTATGTCCACCTGCTGCTGTTCCCCAACCTCGCCATCGGCATCACGGCGGGACGGATGATGAGCGTGCAGACGCTGGAGCCAACGGGACCGGAAAGCTTCACCCTGCGCTATCGCCTGTGTCTGGCCAAGGCCAGGGACGGGGCCAGCAAGGCGGCCCTGGCCGCCGTCACCACCCATCTGGCGGCCTTGAATGAAAAGCTGCTGTCGGAGGATAGGGCCGTCTGCGCCGCGGTGGGTGCCGGCCTGCGCCATGTCGAAGGGGCAGCCCTGCTGGGCGCGAACGAGGACCGCATCCGTCATTTCCATGCCACGATCCAGACCCTATCTAAGGCGGATTGAACGCCATTCGGACTTTGAGATGACCCATCGTGACGACCCGGCCCTGATGGCCGCCGCCGACCTTCTGCGGATTGAGGCCAAGGCCGTGCTGGCCCAGTTGGACAGCCTGGACGCCGATTTCCTGGCGACCGTCAGCCATATTGCCAGCGGGGCCGGCAATACGCTGGTGGCGGGCGTAGGCAAATCCGGCCTGATCGCGCGGCTGCTCTCGTCCAAACTGGCGTCGGTGGGGGCGCAGGCCTTCTATTATTCGGCGCTGGACGCCCTGCACGGCGAACTGGGCGCGCTGCGCGAAGGCGACCTGGTCATCCTGCTGTCCAACAGCGGCCAGACCCAGGAACTGATCGACCTGGGCAAGGTGGCGGTCCGGCGCGGGGTGAAGGTGGCGGCCGTGGTATCGCGCGTGCCGTCGGGCCTGTCGCGGATCGCGGACTGGACCCTGCGCTGCCATGTGGAACGGGAAGCGACGGAAACCAAGCTGCCGACCGCCAGCACCACCGCCATGCTGGCCCTGGCCGATGCGCTGGTCGTGGCCGTCGCCAGCCGGCGCGGCTTCACCATCGCCGACTATGGCGACAACCATCCCGGTGGCACGCTGGGCATCGTGCTGGCCGGGAAGGTCCGTGACCTGATGGTGACGGCGCCCGAACAGGTGGCCCTGGTCACGGGCGAACAGCCGATCTTCGAAACGCTGCTGGCCATGACCCGCTTCCCCAACGGTGCCGCCCTGGTGGTGGATGGGGCGGGCCGGCTGACCGGCATCGTGACCGAAGGCGACATCCGCCGTGGCCTTGCCGCCCATGGCAAAACCTTCCTGGAACGGGATACGGGTGCCTGCATGACCTCGCCCGTGCGCCGCACCTGCGGCCCCGATGCCACGGCGCTGGAGGCACTCGAAATCATGGAAACACCGCACCAGATCAATGTCTTGCCGGTGGTGGACGGTGACGGTTCCCCGCTTGGTCTGCTGCGTTTGCACGATATTGCGGGGCTGGAGGTTGAAAAATCGCTGGGTTGACCGGCGGATTTCTGCCTAATGTCGTACAAGGATATGTTGTGGAAACAAGAAGGGCAGTCCGGTGAAGGAGATGCGCACCCTGGGCTTCACGGAACGTGAGGCGACCCAGGCCATCATCGATCTGATGCGCAAGCAACGGCTGGAACTGCCGGTCGGCCAGGTTGTGGGCCTGGAGCTGCATGAGGACCCGGTCGCGGCTGAATTGATCATCGAGGACGATGACGGTAAGCGCACGATGGTACCCCGCAACGCCGCAGAACTAGCGGCGTCTTTGGTCAATTACTGTATCAATCGGAAGATTCGCCTGCCCTCCATGTCGAACAAGTTTGTGGAGGTCATTGCCGGCTCGCTGAACCTCATCATCTATCTGGATAACGTGGACAGTCCGGCGACAAAGAAAATGACGCGGCGGGCCTGATCTCACCGGCCCGCTTCCTCTCTGACCTTCCACGATGCTACCATGGGACCTTCGCTTTCCCATCCGGCATCAGGCATGACCCGTTTTCCCGACCGATTCCAGCCCGGCCAGCGGCCTTTCCTGATTGCGGAAATGTCGGGCAACCATAATGGCGATATCAACCGCGCCCGCCGCCTGATCGACGCGGCGCGCGATGCCGGTGCCGATGCCGTCAAGATCCAGACCTACACCGCCGACACCATCACCATGGATGTCGACCGCCCGGAATTCCGGCTGGAAGGCGGATTGTGGGCCGGCAAGACATTGTATGAGCTGTATCAGGAGGCGCACACCCCCTGGGAATGGCACGCGGCCCTGTTCGACCATGCGCGGGACACCGGCATCGCCCTGTTCAGCAGTCCGTTCGATCCCACGGCCATCGACCTTCTGGAAAGCCTGAATACACCCGCCTACAAGATCGCCAGCTTTGAACTCATCGACCTGCCTTTGATCCGAAAGGCCGCCGCCACGGGCAAGCCGCTGATCATGTCGACAGGAATGGCCTCCTTGGGGGAAATTGCGGAGGCTGTGGCGGCAGCGCGGGAGGCCGGCAACGACAATATCGCCCTTCTCCACTGCGTCTCGGGCTATCCGACGCCGGTGGAGGATTGCGACTTGGCGACCATCCCGCATATGGCCCAGGCCTTTGGTTTGCCCGTCGGCCTGTCGGATCACACGATGGGTGTGGCGGTTCCGGTCGCGGCAGTGGCTTTGGGCGCGGTCATCATCGAAAAGCATTTCACCCTGGCCCGCGCCGATGGCGGCCCGGACTGCGCCTTTTCCCTGGAACCGGCGGAGTTCAAGGCCATGGCAGAGGCCTGCCGCGTGGCCCATGCCGCCCTGGGCAACATCTCCTATGCCCTGAAACCATCCGAAGCGGGCGGGCGGACCTTCCGCCGCTCCCTCTATGTCAGCCGCGACGTGCCGGCGGGAACGGTGTTGACGGATGCCGATGTCCGCTCCATCCGCCCCGGCCTGGGTCTGGCGCCCAAGCACCTTCCCGACGTCCTGGGCCGGACTGCCGCCCGCGACCTGACGCGGGGGGAACCGGTGGATTGGACCATGCTGGGCAAGGCCCCCTGATGGCCCCCCGGATCATCGGCATCATCCAGGCCCGTATGGGCTCCACCCGCCTGCCCGGCAAGGTGATGATGGCGGTGGCCGGCAGAAGCCTGATTGCCCACCAGATCGACCGCCTGCGCCGTTCCCGCCTTCTTTCTGGCCTGTGCGTGGCGACCAGCGATCTGCCGGGTGACGACCCGCTGGCCGCCCATGTGGAAGCGCTGGGGGTGCCGGTCTTCCGGGGCAGCGAAAGTGACGTGCTGGATCGTTTCTACCGGGCAGCCCTTGCCCAGCAGGCCGATATCACCGTGCGCTTTACCGGCGACTGCCCGCTGATCGACCCGGCTCTGGTCGACGACCTGATCACACTCTACTGCACTGCTGACCCACCACTGTCCTATGCCGCCATCGATGTTGCCCGCTACCCGCGCGGGCTGGATGCGGAAATCGTTGGGATGGCGGATCTACGCGCCGCCTGGGAAGAGGCAACGGAGCCGTTCGAGCGGGAACATGTGATGCCCTTCCTATGGCGCCGGCCCGACCGGTTCCGGCTGAACTGGCTGTCCGGTCCCTCGCTGGAGGCACCCTGGCGTTGGTGCGTCGATACGGAACAGGATCTGATCCTGGTACGGCACTTGCTGGAAACGCTTTTGCCCGTTAAGCCAGCGTTCGGCTGGCGCGACGCGGATGCGGCCATGCGCGCCCATCAGCAATGGGCGCTGATCAACCGGGATGTGGTCCAGAAGACCCTTCCCCCGACCTGACGTGAGGAGTGTGTCATGACGCGCGCTGAATTCCTGGCCGCCCTGGAAGAGATGCTGGAAACCGATGCCGGCAGCCTGTCGCCCGACACTGCCCTGGACAGCCTGGATAGCTGGGACAGTCTGGCCGTCATCAGCTTCATTGCCCTGGTCGATGAACATTTCGACCATGTCGTGGCCGGTGAGGATCTGGCCAAGGCCAAGACCATTGGTGACCTGCTGGCCCTGACCGGCGCCAACTTCGCCTGACCCCATGTCGGCCCTGCCCCGCCCCGCCATTCCCATCGGCCGCATCAAACGGCAAGTGATCGACCTTGCCGGCCGTCCGGCTGCCTGGATCAACGGCGGGCGGCTGGGTATCGGGGAAGGAACGCTGCGGCCCCTGGTGCTGCTGCATGGTCTGGCCGGCGATGCCCTGACCTGGCAGTTCAACCTGGCAGCGCTCGGCACCGACCGGGCTGTGCTGGCCCCCGACCTGCCGGGTCATGGGTCCAGCACGCTGGAGGTCGGGCACGGCCATGTCGATGATCTGGCCCTCTGGGTCGGCGACCTGATCGATGCCTGGGGTCTGTCCCAGGTCGATCTGGTGGGCCATTCGCTGGGCGCCCGCATCGCCCTGTCGCTGGCCCATCAGCAGCCAGCCAAGGTCGTGCGTGCCACCCTGATCGCCTGCGCCGGGCTGGGCAGTGATCTGGACCATCAGTTCCTGGACCGTCTGGCTGATGCATCGAACCTGGAACAGTCGCGGCTGGCCGCGGCCAAGCTGTTCGCAGAACCCGGCCCGTTGGTGGAGCCGATGGCCCGCGCCCTGACGCTGCGCCAATCGGTGCCGGCCAACCGGGCCGCCATCAAGGCACTGCTGGATGCCAACCGTGCCGATCTTTCCGAGCGGCTGGTAACACGCGATTGGGCGCCAAAGGTACCGGTGCAACTGATCTGGGGGGCGCAGGACAGTATCGTTCCACCGCCTTCTCCTCAGTCGATCCCGACTGGTATTCCCTTCCATCTTCTGCCCGGCGCCGGCCACATGCCGCATGTGGAGGCGGCGAGCCGCGTCAACGCCCTGATCGGGAGCTTCCATTGACCGACACCCAGAGCATGCTGGACCTGATCGCCCGCGAAACCGCCCGTATCCTGGCCGAAAAGGGCGAAACCGCGGCGGCCTCCGTGACGACGGACACCGCGTTCCTTGACGGCCCCCTGCCCTTCGACAGCCTGGACCTTGCCACCCTGATCGTGGCGTTAGAGGGGGTGACGGGCAAGGACCCGTTCCGTCAGGGCTTCCGGCAGTTCAACACGGCTGGCGAACTGGCCGCCCTTTACGCCGCCGCGTGATGGCCATGCCCGGTATCTGGGGATGGATCGGCATTGGCGTCCTGCTCTACCTGCTGCTGCTGGCCCGCAGCGCCTGGAAACAGGGGGAGTTCAAGCAGTTCCTCTGGGGCATGGTGATCGTCGCGGGCCTCATCGGCTTCGTCGGCGGGGTCATCTGGGCCTGGATTACCATCGCCAGCGGCTGAAACCCTTGGAATGCTGCCCCACCCTGCCGCATGATGGCGCCATGCAAGACGCCGCCACCCCATCCTGGGTCAATCCCGCATTCCTCCTGATCACCGGTGGCCGGACCTGGACATGGCCCGACCTGTCGGCCATGGCGCGAAGCCTGCCCGATGGGCCGCTATCGGCAGATGGCAAGGACCTGCCCCGGCTGATCGCCAGCCTGCTGGCGGCCTGGAACCGGCAGGTACCACTTGCCCTGCTGCGCGGCGGCCTGCCGGCACCCGACGTTGTTGAGGCAACGGGCCAGACGCTTTTGCTGGAAACATCGGGCACCACGGGCACGCCAAAGCGTATTGCCCGGTCATTTGACGATGTTCTGCGCGGAATCACGGGCACACGCGGCGGGGATGGTTGCAATTGGCTGCTGACCTATGATGCCTGCGGCTTCGCAGGGCTGCAGGTGCTGCTGACGGTCATGGCCGGGGGCGGGCGGTTGTTAGCCGATCCGATGGCGGACGCCGCAAGTCTGGCGCGGCTGGCCGTAACCGGCGGTGCCAGCCATATCAGCGCCACACCCAGCTTCTGGCGTGTGCTGCTGCTGTCAGGTGCTGCACCGCCATTGGCCCGCATCACGCTGGGCGGAGAGGCGGTGGACCAACCGCTGCTGGACGCCCTTACCAGACGCTTTCCCGGTGTGCCCATCCGCTGCATCTACGCCTCGACTGAGCTGGGGCGCCTGTTCACGGTGGCCGACGGTCGGGAAGGATTTCCCGTCGCATGGCTATCGCAGCCACCGGACAAAATATCATTCCGTATTCAGAATGATTTACTGGAAGCCAGGGTCGATTCTGTCTGGCATGACACTGGAGATCTGGTTGAGATTGACCGTGACCGGGTATTATTCCGTGGCCGAAATGATCTTGTCGTCAATGTCGGCGGCGCCAAGGTAAACCCCGTCCTGGCCGAACGGCGGCTGTTGGCCCTGCCGGGAGTCACCGATGCTGTGGTCTATGGCGTGCCTAACCCCATTACCGGCGCCATCCTGGCCGCCGACATCATCGCACCAGACTGGCAAATGGATGAGGGGTGGCGGATGCTGGCAACACAGGCCGTTGCCGACCTGCCGCCCCCTGCCCGCCCCCGCCGTCTGCGCCTTGTCGAGGCGCTCCCCCTATCAGCCGCCGGCAAGAAGCGCCGCATCGCGGAGGAAGCATGACCCGTACCGTGATCGTGACCGGTGGCAGCCGGGGCCTGGGCCTTGCCCTGACCCGCACCCTGCTGGATGCCGGCTACAATGTGGCGACCTGCAGCCGCAGCCTGGGCGATGCCCTGCCGGCCCTGCTGGACGCCTATCCCGACCGTCTGCTCTGGCAGCAGGCAGAGATCGGGGAGCCTGCCTCGACCCAATCCTTCATCGACGCCACGGTGCAGCGTTTCGGGGCGCCCTGGGGCCTGATCAACAATGCCGGCATCGCGCGGGAGGGTATTCTGGCGACCCTGCCGCTGGTGGAGGTGGACAGCCTGATCCAGACCAACCTGACAGGGGCCATCCAGGTGGCACGCGCCGTCCTGCGTCACATGCTGTCACGCCCCGGCGGGGGGCGGATCATCAATATCTCCTCCATCATCGGGCAGCGCGGCTATACCGGCCTTAGCGCCTATGCGGCGACCAAGGCAGGGCTGGACGGGCTGACCCGTGCCCTGGCGCGGGAGGTGGGGCGGCGGCAGATCACGGTCAACAGTGTGGCCCCCGGTTATCTGGACACGGAAATGTCCGGCACCCTGTCGGCAGGGCAGCGCGACCAGATCGTGCGGCGCACACCCATGGGACGTCTGGGCACAGCCGATGATGTGGCGCCTGCCATTCTGTTCCTGCTGGGCGATGGTGCGCGCTATATTACCGGGCAGACGCTGACCATCGACGGCGGCATCACCTGCTGAGCGGAAGGTAAGGCGCATGGCCCAGGCCCGCATCAACGGCATCGCCCTTCGCGGCATTGTCTCCGCCCTGCCGGTCAGGGTGGAAGATGTAGCGCATCTGGCGGCCCGGTTCGGCGGCGATCAGGCAGAGCGGATTGCCACCGCCACCGGCATCCGCCGCCGCCACATCGCGGCCCCCGGCCAATGCATGTCGGATCTGGCCCTACCGGCGGCACGCGACCTGCTGGACGGGCTGGGTTGGGGTGACGACTCGGTCGACCTGCTGATCTGCGTCACGCAGACACCGGACCATCCGCTGCCGGCCACTGCCTGCCTGCTGCAGCACCGTCTGGGTTTGGGCAAGCAATGCGCCGCCTTCGATGTCGGTCTTGGCTGTTCCGGCTATGTCTATGGCCTGTGGCTGGCGGCATCGCTGCTGGCCGGGATGGGGCGGGGCCGGGCGCTGCTGGTGGCAGGCGATACGACCAGCCGGACCATGGCCCCCGACGACCGCTCTGTCGCACCCCTATTTGGGGATGCTGCCACCGTCACGGCCCTGGAATGGGACGCGGAAGGCGGCTGCCTGACGGTGGACACGGGCACTGATGGGGCCGGCGCGCCGTATCTGATCCAGCCCGGTGGCGGTACCCGGCAGCCCGATGGCCCCCTGCTATTCATGGATGGCACCCAGGTTTTCGCCTTCACCCTGCGGGAGGTGCCGAAAACCATCGCGGCCACCCTGGCCCTTGCCGGCACCGACATCAACGGCATCGACCATGTCGTGCTGCATCAGGCGAATGAGATGATGCTGCGACGGCTGGGTGCAAAGATCAGCGCGCGTGAGGATCAATTGGTCCTGGCGCTGGCAGATCGGGGCAATACCAGTTCCGCCACCATCCCGCTGGCCATAACCGACGCGCTATCCGGTCAGCTGATGTCGGGTAAACGGACCCTGCTGCTGTGCGGCTTCGGGGTCGGTTGGTCCTGGGGAACTGCCGTTTGGACCACGGGTCCGGCACGGATATGCCGGACCATATTGGTGAATCAGACGGGCACCGTCATTCCGGCTGGTTGATCGCCGGGCGACGGCGAACCTTGGTCACGACCACCGGCGCCTTGGCCTGCTTGTCCGCAGCGTCACCAGCACCCGACCCCGTCTCAGCCGGGAACAGCTTCCGGCAGATTTTCAAAGCGCGATAGTAGTTGCCGGACTGCACCAGCGTCTGAACCTCGTCAAACAGGGCCGACTCGGCAGGATGCGCCAGCCGCGCCTCTTCCAGGATGATGCCGAACTTGATCAGGTTCAGTTCAGCATCCTCGGGGAAGATGTAGATCAGCTGGATGATGAAATAGAGCTTCTTCTCGATCGTGTCGCAGTTCTCTTCCTTCAGGATTTCCCGGCCCCGCAGGAAATTGACCTTGTTGTAGAAGAACAGCGAAACCGGATGATCGCCGACGCCCAGAACGGCACCGTTCACGATCAGCTTCTCACCCGGACGCAGAACAAGTTTCAAAGGCACGGCAGCATTTCCCGTTCAAGGACGCACGAGCCCGCTCGGCGGCGTCCATACTGCACAAGGAAGTAAGCCAGCCACCCCCCGGCGGTCACGAAAAAACGCACCAGCACACCCGAACATTTTGCCCCAGGGGGGCTGGCATGGGGAGGTGAATACCGACCAGAATCAGGAAAGGCGGGCTTTTGGCCCGCCTTTCCCTTTGCCTTACGGCCCTGTGGCTTAGAACAGCCGCAGGATCGACTGCTGAGCCTGATTGGCCAGCGAGAGGGAGATGGTGCCCAGCTGCTGACGGGTCTGCAACAGCAGCAGGTTCGCGCCTTCCTCGTTCTGGTCGGCCTGGACCAGCTTGTTCGCACCTTCAACCAGAACGTTGGAGAACTCGTTGGTGAAGCTCTCGCGGGTCTGGATGACGTTCAGGTTGGTTGACAGAGCCTGAGAGGCGCTGCGCAGCGTGGAGGTTGCGAAGTCCAGGCTGGCAACGGCCTTGTCGATATCGGCACGGTCCAGGAAGTTGTTCTGGGCATAGTCGATACGCAGGCCCTGGCCGTCCGACGTGACGTTCCGGCTCACCACCTGGATGTTGGAGGTGTTGTCGGCGTTGAACTGAACAGCCAGATCATTCTCGGTGTTGGCATCCGTACGCTGAACCGTCGTCAGGTTAGCCGACTTCGCAGCCGAGGCCGCCGCCTTGACGGTAGAGGCATCAACGGTCACACGAACGGTGCCGCTATCGAAGGTCAGCGAGTTCTCGCCTTCGCTCAGCTTGGAATTGCCGCGGGCATTCAGGCCCGAACGTTCCACCGTCACACCGTTGAGGTTCGTGGCCGACAGAGTGATGTCGACATTCTTCTCAATGGTCGAGACGCCGTTGGCGGCAGTGCCCTTCGCCTCAAGCAGAGTACGATCCACCGTGAACGAGACAGTCGTACCGGAGGAGAATGTCAGCGAAATTGCCTTCGTCGAGGCATTGGAGGAGGTTGCACCGATCGTGAAGCTGGTGCCGGTGCCGGTCGTCAGATCCGAGCTGACTTCAAAATAGTCATTGCCGGCATTGTAGACCACATTGAAACGCTCGCCCGTGCCGTCCGCCGTGGCGCTGGTGCCAACAGCGGAGAAGTCCGAGCCGGCAGCCACTGCATCGGCAAGCTTGCTGGCAATCTGTTCGCGGAGTTCATCCGGCGTACGAGCAACGCCAGCGTTTTCCAGATCGCCCGCCTCAACCGTATATGAGAAGGACTGACCATTCACCGTCGCAGTGAAGGTATCACCCTCTTCGATAGAGCCGCTGATGGTGACGCGGGACGTCTGAGGCGTGCCCGAAGCACCAGCAGTCGTCGTGCTGGCGACCGCCGACTGCGTGTTGTCGAAGAACTTGAATGTACGCGACTCGCCGTTTTCCGTCACAATGGCCGTACGCTCACGACCGCTGTTACCGCGAATCTCGACGCTGATGTCGGAGAAGTTACCGGACGTCGCAGAGATGGTGCCGGCGACCTTCAAAGAGGCCAAGCCGCGGCTGTCCTCCGCCTTCGCGATATCTTCCAGATCGGCGCTGATGGCACCGGTGCCGCTGACCTTAACGGAGTAGGTGTCGGCGCTGACGACGTTCGTCACTCGGCTATTCGACAGGCCGGAGATGCTGTTGACACCCTTGCGGCTGTCGGCGGTGCTGTCCAAGGTCAGACCATTGCCCTTCAGCAGGTTCTTACCCTGATAACCGCTGTCGCCGGCGATCTTGTCGATCTGATCCTTGAGGCGATTGAACTGCTCCGCCAGCGACTTGCGCGCAGCGATGGAGGAAGCGTCATTGCCCAGATTGGAGTAAGCGGTCGTGGTCAGACCACGGGCCTGTGCAACCAGATCCTCAATGGCGGTGATACCCTTGTCACCGGCCTGGATCGTGCTGATGGCCTGGCCCATCGCTTCCTTGAGGCTCGACAAATCGCCTGCACGGGTGTTTAAGCCCTTCGCAGCGAAGAACGAGTTGGGGCCATCAAGGGCAGAATTGACCTTGTTACCGGTCGCCAGACGCGACTGGATGGACTCGACCTGCTTGTTGGTCTTCTGCAGGAGCAGAAGGTTATTACGCATACCAGCGGTCAAGCTGACGTCATTACCAGACATAGTGTCTCTCCTTTGGAGGTATGATTTACCCGAATTTTTCGGGTTAAGTGCAGGGAACACCTATTTCGGGGAGGAGTCAAGCCGTTTAACGACGGACGCCAGCACCTATACGCATGGACAGATCGCGCGCCAGTTCGGCAAGTGGCACGGACCAGTCACCGGGCCTTTCCTGGCGGAACAGACGGACAGAAGGATACCATGCAGTATCCGCCCGTCCCAGACCCCAGCGCCAGTCGGGAACCGCCGTGATTAGGATATTCGTGGCAATGCCGATGGCCCCCGCCAGATGGGCCGGCATTGTGCAGCAACTGACCAGAACATCCAGTCGGGAGAGAATGGCAGCCGTGTCGGCGATGTCGGCAATCTTTGCGCCCAGATCGATGGTGCCTGGTGGCAATGAATACCGCGCCAGTTGCTGCCGTCCGCCCCCCACCTGCACCACGACCGGGCTGATCCCCGGAATGGACATCAGTGGCAGCAACTGATCCAGGCTGAGGGAGCGTTCAAGATCGCGGGCATTGTCGGGATTGCCGGCCCATACAAAGCCAACCCGTAATCGACGCGCCTCTGAGAGACGGGATTCCCAACGGGCGGCAAGCACCGGGTCGGGATGCAGATAGGGCACCCTGCCCGGAACGTGCCCGGCATCCCTAACAAAGAGGCCCGGCAGTGACATGCATGGCAGAATGCCATCCACGGGCGGAACCGGCATCCCCTCATCGAGGAATGCTTCCACACCTGGAAAATCGGCCAGCAGCCGGCGCATGGGGGCCGGGCGCTGCATGATGATACGCACCCCTTCCGCCGCCAGCAGAGGCAGGAACCGCAATATCATGAGGATATCGCCCAGCCCCTGCTCCACCGTCACCAGCACCCGCATCCCGAATACCGGCCGTTGCGTCAGAAAGCGTAAGCCGAACGGTGCCGCTCTGGCGCCCGCCGGCCCATCACGACGAAATTCGTGCAGCATCCAGCCGCGCGCCATGTCCCCTGTGAGAAGGCGCAGCAGCGACTCGTTCCAGCGCGCTCTGTTTCCCTCCGACGTGCCGACGGCCCCGCGGCGGCCAGCCTCGGTGAAGGCGCAAAGGGCTGCATCCACCGCCCCGGTCGCATGCAGCGCTGCCCCCAGCGAGTTCCAGTTTGCTGCGGAATCCGGTTCCAGCGCACAGGCGTGGCGCAACGTTACCGACGCCTCCGCAGCCCTGTTGCTCCCCAGCTGTGCCAGACCAAGATTGCGCCATGCACCAGCCATGTCGGGCGCAAGCGCGACGGTCCGCGCATAGGCAGGGACGGCGCGCGCATTGTCGCCAGACGCCCGATAGGCGTTGCCCAACAGCAGGTGTAGAGCAGGCATATCGGGAGCACCGATGAGGGCAGCCTGAAAAGCCTCAATGGCCTCCTGCGGCCTATGTAGTCGCAGGAGAGCCTGCCCCAACTGGGCCTGGGCATAGGAATCCTTGGGATCAAGCAAGACGGCCTTCGCGGCGGTAAGCTGTGCACCCGCCGGGTCGCCATCGGCCAGCAACTGCTCCGCCTGCCGGGCGAAAAATCCCGCTTCCATGTTTTCCGCCCCACCATGGCCCTGCCTGACGGCACCATGTCACAGAGGCGTTAAATAAATCCAGACGGCAAGCCAGAACAATTCGATCCAGAATTAAATAAAATGCCGGAGACCTGACGGGTGCTCCGGCATATCAAGATAAAACGGTCGAGAACTGAAATCAGGCGACGAAATTGACCGTGCCCACCACGTTGCCGCCTCCAGCGATCACCACGGTCGGTGACGCTGCCACGGTCGGCGAAACGGTGGTCGCACCGGCACCGGCAAAGCCTGCAGGGGCAGAGCCGCTGATTGCGCTGATCCCGCCGCGCGCCAGGGCTAGAAGCTGATTCCCACCGGAACGCTCACCCGTGTTGGAAGATGCTTCCGAAACACCTGCCTCCCGACCACGCAGCTGATACTCGCGAACAACGCGCTTCGACGGGTATTGCGTCTCGACGTCACCGCTGCCGCCATCGCGGAACAACAGAACAGCAACCGCAGCATCGCTGTCATATTGCAGGACGGGACTGACATAGGGCAGGTTGGATGAACGGGCCGGAGGGGCTTCAGTCAAACGCTCCTCAGCCGCGGCGCTGCTTTGCGTCACCGCAGACACATAAGGCGTTGATACGCTCCTGATCCCCTCAATCTGCATGGCCGTAAGCCTTCTCGTAGACCGGTGAACATTAGCGCAGCTCAACGGAACACGCAAACGGAATCTTTGAAACCGCTAAATATGCAGAATCATTGAGGAGTCACGAACCCCATCCCCACTATACGGATGATACCATTTTCATTTGGCCAACAGAGATATGGCAAAAAGATAAGCTTGAAATCCAACAGTTTGACTTATCCAGATCTTTTGGGTGGTGACAGCGCCAGCGCGTTAACCAATTCGGCGATTGCGAGGCGCCAATCAGCCCATTGTCTCTGCCTGAAAAGACGCAACTCCGGATACCAGGGGTTGTCTGCCCGATGGCGCAGCCACCGCCAGCAGCCATCAAAGCGCGACAGCACCCAGGTCGGCCTGGCCAGCGCCGCCGAAAGATGGATGACAGCCGTATCCACACCGATCACCAAATCCAGTTCACTGACCAGTGCCGCGGTATCGGCGAAATCCGTCAGTTCATCTGTCCAATCATGCAATGGGAAAGGCGCCTGCGCTGCCTCAGCTGCCTTGGGTCCCTTCTGGAGGCTGACATACGTAATGCCGGGGAGCGTGCCCAAGATCGCCAATTGCGACAGGGACAGGCTGCGTCTTTTGTCCGTTGCCGCCGCCCGCGGATCACCCTCCCGCGAATCCCCGGCCCAGACCAACCCCACCCTCAATCCCGGCAGATCGCGCAGCCGTTGACGCCACAGATCATGACGATCCGACGGGGCCGAGAGATATGGTACCTGCGCTGGAATGTCTGTCAGATTGCAGGTACCAAGGCGCAACGGAAGGCCCAGCAAGGGACAACGGCATGATACCGTCTCTGGCACCGGCGCTCCCAGCCGTTCAACCGCGATATCCGACGGCAGGCTTTCACGGAACAGCCTGACCAGGGCCGGCTGCACCTGCAACAGCACATTCAGGCCCCGCGCCCTCAGCAACGGCAGATAACGCACAAACTGCAAACTGTCGCCATGCCCCTGCTCCGCATGGACCAACAGGATGGCGCCTGACGGCAAGCTGCTGCCGTCCCAGACGGGGAGGGCACGCAAGACGGGGGAAAGGCTGAAGCCCGGTATGTCCCACCGCCATTCATATTCCCGCCAGCCTTCAACAAAATCCCCGGCTATCAAGCGGGCCTGCGCGCGTTGCCAATGCACCACGGGCATTGACGGGGCGAGTTGCAGCGACCGCTGATAACAGCGCTCCGCCCCCTCATCATCACCCAGATCACGCAGAAGCGTACCGAGATTGAGATGGGCGGGCAGATTATCCGGATCAATCACAATGGCGGCATCGAACGCCTGACGGGCGTCTTCCAGAAAGCCCTGGCCATGCAGGGCAACACCCAGCGCCACGAGGGGCCCAGGCCGGCCAGACGACCCGACCGCAGCCTGGCGCGCTGCGGCGGCAGCCTCCTCGAAACGCCCCAGGATGGAAAGCACATCCGACCGCGCCAGCAGGGCGGCGCCATTATCCGGCTCCCGCGACAGCACGGCATCGAACAGGGCCAGCGCCTCCTGATGTCGTTCCGCCCGCAGCAACGCAATGCCCAGGCGATTGGCGATGACGGTATTGGCCGGCGACAGGCGATGCGCTTCTGTCAGCAATGACACAGCCTCGGGCCGGTTCAGAAACTCTCCATCAGTACAACGGTTGAAAAGCACCGCCGCCAGATTGCCGGCTGCGGACGGCAAACCGGGTACCAGCACCAGGGCCCGGCGCAACAGCACCTCCGCCTCCTGCGGGTCCGTGCCGGCAAGCAGGGCACCCTGCTCCGCCAGGGCCTCCGCCTGCTGGGCGGGGTTTGCATCCAGTTGGGTAATGGCCGTGGCAAAGGCCTGCCGGGCCGCCGCCGGGTCACCGGACTGCCGCAGGGCGATACCCAGATTGTGCCACCAATCCCCGCGGCCATCCTTCATCCGCAGGGCCGTGCGCAATGCCTTCACGGCAGCGCTTGCCTTGCCCTGGGAAAGGCATGACATGCCCAGCAGGTAATGTATTTCCGCCAGCGCGGGTGCCGCGACCAGGATATCCCGATAGGCAGCCTCCGCCCCGGCCCAATCGCCCGCCTGATGGCGTGCGATGGCCTGATCGATCGCTGAATTGACATCCATGTCAGGTGCCCGCCTTTGGCGCGGGGGGGGTGGGGGCAGGCTTGGCGGGCGGGGGTGGCTTTGCCGCGGGTGCCGGTGTCGTTGGTACCGGTGCCGGGGCGGGCGATGTTGCCGGGGGCGGGGCGGGAGCCGCAACAGGGGCCGGAGCCGCAGGGGCCGCTACCGTGGCTGGAGCCGGGGCCGGCGGGCGGGTCGGAACATACATGTAATTGTCGTTCACCTGGCTTTCATGGCTGGCGCAGGCCGATAGGGCCAGACCCAGCACTAGGATCACCATATTCCGAGCGTCAGATGCCTTCTTCACGCCACGCCACCAGCTTGCCGATTCCCGCCGATACACTACGCCTAGCGCGAGACCTGATCTAGGAAGCTTTCATCATGCACAATGATGTAGCCGTTACGGTAGGAAATGGCCCCTGCTGTCTGGAACTGCTTCAACGTCTTGTTCACGCTTTCCCGCGACACGCCCAGCATATTGGCCAGATCTTCCTGGCTGACGAAGGTGGTGATGCGTGTACCGGCATCGGTGGCGCGGCCATAGGCCTGGGACAGCATGAGGATGCGCTTTGCCAGTCGGCGCGGTACGTTGAGGAAAACCGTGTCCTCGATGATCGCGCTTGTCCAGCGCACCCGTTCGCACAGAACCGTCATGAGGCGAACGCAGAGATCAGGACGCTGCAACAGAAACGGCATGAAATCGCGGCGGTCGATCCGCAGAAGTTCCGTGGCCTCCTGCGCCACCACCGTTGCCGTCCGCTCGCCACCATCAAGCATGGCGATCTCCCCGAACAGGGAGCCCGTATCAAGGATGTTCAGCAGCATGACCTTCGCCTCATCCGACTCGGTCTGTACCGCCACCCGTCCACGCAGAATGACATAGAGGCTGTCGCCAGGGTCACCCTTGGCGAAGATACGCTCCTCCGCTGCGGCCCGCCGAACCTTGGCGAACTCCAGCATCGCTTCCATTTCAGTGTCGTCTAATACCGCGAAAAGACTGTTGCGGCGCAGAAGCGCGGTATCTAAGGCAGGTGCCACTGACATCCCCCTGTCATCTCCGGGGGAACGGTAACCACGTTCCCCCTACATTGCCAGGATTGATGCCGCGGCAGGAAAATGCAAGTCAGACGGGCATTGCCGATGCCGGACGGGCCACCCGCTCCCACATGGCCGTATGCTCGAAAGCGTAGATCGGTCGGACGCTGAGGGTGCCACTGGCCAGCGTATCGCGCACATGGGTCAGCAGGGACACGGCATCCTCGCGCTTCTGATCGGCCCGCCCGATGGTCAGCCAGTCACGGAAAGCGGACAACTCGAAAGGATCGGCCTCGCCTTCCTCCTCCGCCTCGCGCAGGACTCGACCATAATTACGGTCGCGGTAACAGAGATCCTTGGCAATCTCCTCCAGGCGCCGCCGTCCCTCTACCGAGAGGATGGCAGCGGCATGCGCGTCGGACAGGGTGCGGCGGATATTGACCATGGCTTCGGACAGCGAAGGATAGCCAAGCTCCGCCGGTCCATGGGTGACTGCCACCTCGTCATCATCTTCCAGCCGACCATCGGCGAAGGCCTGGAACACGGCCCCATGGCCTTCCATCCCGAACGTATGCAGTTCGGCTGCCCGCAGGGCCCCCATGCTGGCCGCCCCAAACACCGGGATACCGCGCGCCATGGCAAAAAGGATTTCCTTGTGCCAGACGGCAGGGACATTCCCGAAATAGCCATCAATGATGATGATGGCCGCCGGATTATCCTGAACTGCGCGCAGCACGTCGCCCTGTGCGACAGGCGGTCGGAAATCAGCGTTCAACACCTTGCGCGCGGCGGATACAGGCAGGGTGGGGCCCAGGAAGACGATCACAGGATTGCTCATGGTCTATCCCTCCAGGGGTCAGGCAAGCCCGGCGGCGCGGCGCCCGCGCGCACCCAGGCTATATTGCGACGTCGCATCCACACCTTCGAGGCCCGGCACCACAACCCGGACAACGGGGATGCCGATCTCGGCACGGGTCAGGTCTACAACGACGACATCTTCGATACCGACATTGGTAAGGCGCTGCCGCAACTCGCCCAGGTCACCGCGCAGGGATTGACCGCGCCATCCCTTGATCTCGTTGAAGTCACGTACTGTAGCGCCCAGACGGATGCGGTTCAGCCACAGCATCTGCTGCTCTTCCGCCAGGAAATGATCATATTCCTCGCGGCGCATGTCATCGCGCGCACCGGAGATGAAGGTCAGCCGGCTTTGCGCAGCCTCGGTCAGGGCGCGGGACAGCGCGATTTCCGGCACCAGATTCGTGCCATAGCCGGCGGCCGGGCGCACCGTCGTCCCCAGGCCGGCATCGGCCTGAACAATGCGGGCCAGGAAGGTGGGGACCCCGATATCGGACGTCAGGTCCCACACCCCAACGGCAACACCGGCATGGGCGAAGCGTGCCAACAGCGCACGGCAAGCCGGATCGGCGATGGTTTCCAGGTCAACGCGGGTATCTTCCTGCGCCTCTTCGGGCAGCAGATTCCACAAGGTGCGGGCATCCCGCTCAATCACTTCGGAAAGACCGTGGATCACCGCCTCGATCCAGTGATTGCCCGACGCCAGACCGTTCGACGTGGCCTGAAAACAGCCATGACCCGTTGGCAGCGGCAGGGTATAGTTGCTGTGAACCATCTCATACGGGATCCACAGGCTGTTGCCATCCCGGAGATTGGTGCCCTCCGCCCACAGCAACTGATGGTGCGGGGTGTAGACACTGTCCATGTTGCAGGGAAGCAGATCGGGGTCCACCACGGGCAGCGAGTAGCGCAGATCCTCATAGGAACCGATACGCAGCGACAGGTGCGAGGCCCGTTCCGCATGCCAGCTTTCAATGCTTTCCATCACCGCAGACGCCTTGGCCGCAGCCAAGGTGACGCCTTTACCCTGCGAAACGGCCAAACCGCGAGAATTGGGGCGGTTGACCATGACGACGGGAATACCGATCGTGTCCAGGCCGGTAACATTGGCCACGCGGGTGATGCCGAATAACGGGAACAGCGGTTTAACACGGGCCAGCGTCTCTTCCGCCGAGACTAACCGGCGCCATTGCGGGGCTTCCAGATTGTCCCAGTCGGTCAAGCGAACCTGATCCATTGCCGTTCCCTTTCACATTCAATCAGATACGCAACAACACCGGTTGGGGCTGCCCCGGAATCCTCCAGGGCAGCACCCACCAGTCGTTACATCTTGGCCATATGCAGATCGGCACTCGCGAAGTGCAGGTCGGCGGAAGCGCCATTATCCATCGCGCGCTGCGCCGGAACGCGGCCGCGGGACAGGTTCTGCTCCTCGGTCACAACCACGGCCCCGTTCGGGCCAATACGGTACAGGCGGCCATCGGCACCACGCGTCAGCATATGTGTTCTCCTTGGATTACAGCTTAGAGTTTGTTCGAGTGACAACCTGACAACGCAGAGCGCATGTGTCTGGCCTCGCCAATGACCGTAATCCGGCACGTCCGTTTTGCTGTGTGAAGTGGTTCACAGCATCGTATGCAGAAGGAACGCTATGGTGTGTTCACAAAGCGCGGCCGATCGCATCAAAGGGCGATAGGCATCCACTTGATCCAGAAAGGCGAGGTCGCCGATGAACGCTCCGCATTCCCGTAACGATATTACGGTCTATGAGCCCCACGATCTGGAGATCGATGGGCAGCTGATCAGCCACAATGTCTGGGTTGACGGACATCGGACCAGTGTTCGCCTGGAAGCCGTGATGTGGCAGGCACTGCATGAAATCGCTGAACGCGAAGGGTTCAGCATCCATCAGGTGATCACGATCGTGTCGCGCCGCCAGCACCAGAACGCGTCGCTGACCGCCACGATCCGGGCCTTCCTGGTGGCATATTATCGCGCCGTGTCCAAGGGCGTGTCGACCATGCTGCTGCGTGATCTGTCCGACCTGCCGGCCGATCTCAAATTCTAGACCCGACCGGATCTATCCGGCCTTGCCAGTAAAACAGGAGCGGCCGCAAAGCGGTACCGCTCCTTTTATTTGCGCAAGCCGTTATGGCTCAGTGAAGCAAGGCGGATCGCCCGGCCACACCAAGACTGTTGGTGGGCAAGTGATGGGCCATCGCCTTAAGATCGCTCTCTTCAGGCATGGACCGGCGAAGCAGGCCATAACCCCGCTCCTGTACGGTGCGGGCCAATTCCTGCCGCTCCTTCAACGCCTCTTCCATCCGTCCTGCCAGGGCAAGGACGAGCATGCGGGCGTGACGTGCCCATGCCCCATGCAGGGCCGCTCCCCTGCTCTGTGCAAGCCGCAGCCCGCGCTCAATATCCGCAAGCCCGCCACTAACCCGGCCAAGATAGGCCAATGCCAAACCGCGCCGGGCCAGATTGATGGCGTCCAATAGAGTCGATCCGGTTGCACGCGAGATGTTGAGCGCCTCGGAGCTGAAAGCCAGGACATCGCCAAAACGGCGCTGCCGCATCCGGACATCGGCAAGGTCAAGGCGGGCATAAATACGGTTGAACGGATAGCTGCTGGCCTGCGCGCCCTGCAGCGCCTTCTGAACAAATATCTCCGCCTCTGCGTCCCGTCCAAGCTGGGACAGGCAGCAGGCCCGCTTTCCGGCTATCACCATCCCGGCATCCAGGGTCAGGTAAAGCCCGCGTTCGTGATTGATCCAGGCTTCCGTCCGTTCCGCCAGATCCAGCAATGTCAGGGCCTGTTCTGCGGACCCATCATCCAGAAGGCAGGCAGCGGCGATGATCAGCAATTCCGGATGGGCACGGGTCATCCCGCCGCTATAGGCGATAACCGTCTCCGTCAAGGCGACAGCCTGGTCCAGACGGCCATAA
The DNA here is from genome assembly GCA_001296005.1 of alpha proteobacterium AAP38. Taxonomy (GTDB): domain Bacteria; phylum Pseudomonadota; class Alphaproteobacteria; order Azospirillales; family Azospirillaceae; genus Niveispirillum. The sequence continues at coordinate 161,718 of LJHR01000026.1, forward strand.
ACCCGTTCGTAATTTATCTGCTGCACCATGCCGGCCAGGGCACGCGACTCGTCGCCAGCCGCGCGCGCAAGAACGACCGCACGGTCCAATGCCAACAGCGCGCGCCCCCCGTCACCCGCGGGCATGGCCGCCCGGGCCAGGGCCAGACGCAGGTCGATGCCATCCAGCATAACCTCATGCGTGTCTTCCAGCTTTTCATTCGCTTCCACAGCGATGGACAGAAGGGAAACAGCCTCCACCGCCAGGGATCGGCTCAACGCATCCTGTGCGGCGGCACGGCCCGCCTGCACGGCGGTATCCCAGAGGCAGCCACTGGACGCATGGCGCGCCTGGGCTGCCAACCGGCCTGGCAGCTGCACGAATTCTTTATCCCCCAGCAGCAGGGCCAGGGCGGCGTGCTGGTGTTGGCGGTCACGCCGCGTGATGCCAGTATAAACAGCCTCATGCAGCAAGGCATGATGGAAGCTGCACTCCTGCCGGGGCAGCAGTCGGGTTTCATCAATGAAACCCAAACGGATCAGGTCCTGAAGACGATCCCCTATGGTGGCGCTGCGGAAATGCGCGGCCAGCACCGCGATATCGAATGTCGGCCCGACCACGGACGCCGCCCGCAGCAACTGGCGGGCTTCCTCGTCCAGCATGTCCAGGCGCGCCGCAAGCAATGACTGCACGGTATCCGGTAGCGGGATTTTTGGTACGGGACCGGGCAGCATAGCCCCGACATCGCCAAGCAGCGCCCCGTTCATCATGAGGACGCGAATGCATTCGACCATGAAAAACGGATTGCCCCTGGCGCGGCGGGACAAGTCAGCCTTGATCGCTTCCAGCGCCGGCGACTGCCCCATCCACATATCCAGAAGACTGTTCACCTCGGACGCGGCAAGCGGGGACAGCGGATATTTTCGCAGGACCGTCTGGCTGGCGATGCTGGCCGCCAAGCCTTCCTCTCGGCTGGACAGGACCAGAACCATCCGTGTATCGGCAGGGGTCTGCTGAAGCAGGGCGGACAGGGTGGCCTGCACCGCCGTGTCCGCCCAATGCGCATCCTCCACCAGCAGGACAAGGGGGTGACGGGTGGCGGCAGACCGGGCCAGGGCGACAACGGCACTGACCGCCAGCGCCAGAATGGCCGACGCTCCACCCCGGCTTTCATCATTGCTGGGCAGAAGCACACCGACCAAGGCATCCGCCTCTTCCGGGGAGGCGCCTGCGGCACGCAGCATGGCCGCAATACCACCCCCCGTCCGGGGCAGGGGGCAATCCAGAAGCTCCACAACCAGCTGGTGCAACGGGCTGGGGGCGCCCACAGGCTCCACCGCGGGCACCTGCCATTCAATCACTCGCAAGCCCCGCGAACGGGCCATGTCGGACAGGGCACGGATCAGGCGCGTTTTGCCCAGGCCGGCTGCACCCTGCACCAAATGCGCGGAAAATGGCGTCGAATGGTCACCATCCAGGGCGTCCATGGCCAGGCCAAGCTGCTTGCGGATCGATTCACGCCCCACAAGCGGCAGGCAATCATCATACTGGCGGCGCCGGGTGCGCAGACCCAGAAACTCATGGCTCTGCGTCGGCTCATCTCCGCCCAGCGCCAGCAGCATCGAAGGGCGCGTTTCCACCCAATCAGAGATCAGCCGCGCTGTGCAATCCGCCAACCGGGCGCCATTGGGCGGGGCAGATTGCTGCATCTTTGCCGCGATGTGGATGGCGGGACCCGTCGCGGGATTGGCCGACTGCCGGCCAACCGCCATATGGTCCCACAACACTTCGCCTGAACAGATACCGATACGAACAGCCCGACCGCCGCGCGCAACCTCACGAAGAATGGCATCGGCAGCGTAGCAAGCCCGGATCGCGTGATTTTCCTGGGAAACAGGAGCACCGAAAACAGCGTAGATACCATCGCCAAGGGTCTGGCAAACAGTGCCGCCGAAGGCCAGCACATGGCGGCGCATGATATCGATGATGCCCGACAACTGGTCATAGGCGTCTTCCGGATCCTGCGGGATCACCAGCTTGGATGATTCAACAATATCGCAGAAGAAGGCCGTCACCATGCGGCGGTCGGCCCGCGTCAGCGCCGGGCGCGCGGAACCCACCGATGCAATCATGCCATCGTGTGTGTCTACAACGCTCTCGACACCCGCCACCGACATTCTGTTTGCCCGCCAACCAATGGTAACGGAATTTAAATCAGATACCGACGCCGCAAGCCCACCAAGTCTTATCGGATCGGCAATGGCGCATACGATAGCATCCCATTTCCCCGCTGAAAACTGGTCACAGATAAAATATCAGCCATGCGGGGGCAAATTTTGCTTAAGAAATCGTATAATTTCTGCAAGCCCGGCTTCAACGCCTGATGAATGTAAGAATAGGCGCATGGACGAGAACCATGGACGGGTACCCGCACCAAGAGTTGACCAGTCGCGATCTCTAACAATTCTCCAGACGGGTGTGCCCACCGCTCCTGCCAGTTCCCCTACGGCGGTCGGTGCCGTAATCACCAGATCCAGATTGGCGACCAAGGCGGCAAGTCCCTCAAGATCATTGGTAAGGTCCAGATCCGGCATGGTGTGCAGTACTCGCCCTTCCCTTCCGAGGGCCGCAACCTCCTCCTCCCGGGCCGAATATTGCAGGTTGACCACCTGAATATCCGGTATGGCAAGCAAGGGCGCCCAGGCGTCCACATCCACATAATTGTGCCGGCGACGCGTGGTTATCAGGCGGGAGCGCCAGCAGATACCAACCCGCAGACCGGCAGGCAGCGCCGCCAACCACTGACGGGCCGTTTCCGACCGCTTCCGGTCGACCACCAGATAAGGCGCGCCTGTATAGCCAGACAACGACGGGGCGATAAGGCCGGGCAGATCACCGGCCGGGACATGCAGGTCGGCATCCGGGCGTTCGGGCGCATCCGACCCGTCAGGCGGCAAGCGCTGCGCCCGGATGGATGCCGACGGGAAACTGCGGGTGAAAAGCCCGACCAGACGGGGATCACACTCGATCACCGTCTGTTCGGCACGGCTGATCGCAGCTGCATATAGGCCTGCGAACATCAGCTCATCACCCAACCCCTGTTCCCGCCAGATCAACAGCCGCTTGTCGGACGCCGCTTCACCGCGCCACTGAGGTACTGTGAAACGTCGGTCGGGCAATGCTTCTCTTGCGGCGAAACGCCAGGAATAGTCCGACCAGCCCTCGGGAAGCTGGCCATCCTCCAAACGAAGCAGCGCACGGGCAACACGGACACGGGGCAAATCGGGGTCAAGCTCCAGCGCCCTGTCGATTGCCGCGCAACCGCGCGCGCGGTCCCCTTGCGCCAGCCGGCAGAGACCGAGATTGCCCCATACCTCCCCGGAGCCGGGCGCAATGGTCAAGGCCCGGGACAAGACGGCTTCCGCTTCCACCAACTGGCCGGTCAGTTCCAGGGCAGCGCCCAGGTTGGTCAGACCCTGAACATTATCCTGTTCCAGACACAGACCCAGGCGATAGGCATCAATGGCGGCATCCATCTGATCCAGTTCCTGCAGCGCCACGCCCAGGAAAATAAAGGCCTCTGCACTTTCCGGTGCCGCGTCCACCGCTGCCCGGTGAAAAGCCAGCGCTTCGCCCAGCTTGCCACGCTCGACCAGGATATTGCCCAGGTTCGACAAGGTTTCCGCATGACCGGGCCGCAGGGTCAGCGCCTGGCGATAGGCCTGTTCGGCACCCGCCAGCTCCCCCCGAAGGGCCAGGACAGCGCCAAGATTGTTCCAGGCCTGCGCATGTGACGGGTTCGCGGACAGCAGCAGCCGGTAGGAAGCCACTGCGGCATCCAGCTCGCCGATGGCCCGCTGGCTGTTGGCCAGATTAAACAGGGCCCCCGCATGTCCTGGCCGCCCGTCCAGGGATCGGCGATAGGCATCAATGGCCTGCCGGTGGGCACCCATGGCGGCATAGGCGTTTCCCAGATTGAACAGATAGGGGGAATGATCGGGGCGCTGCTGGAGCGCCTTGCGATGTGCCTCCACAGCGGGCGCTGGATGACCGGCAGCCCGCAGGGCGCTGCCCAGATTGTCCTGAATATCCGCGGCCTGCGGCTGGCGTTTGGCCGCGTCCTTCAGCAGGCGCACGGCTTCTGTCGGATCACCCATCTGCAATAGGGCAACCCCCAGCAGATTAAGCAGCTGCGCATTGCGCGGATCCCGTGTCAGCAAGGCCCGGTAGGCACGCGCTGCCCCCGCCACGTCTCCACTCTGGTGCATACGCACCGCCTGTTCGGCTGTAACCGGCATGCCCGTCATCTATTCCCCACCGCCCCACTATACCGATGCACAGCCCGCCGGCTTTCAAACGGCGACCCACTGTAGGGCATTATCCTTGTCGGGCGTACCCCGATGTGGAATAATGCCTCTCATGGATTTACCGTTCAAAGGGCACGGCGAACGTTATGAAGCCTGCGACGGGGTACAACAATCGTCCCACTTCCGATGATCCCCGCGATGTCGAGGCTTGGGGCCTGACGGAAGCGGCACGCCGCCTGATCCATGCCCGGCAAGCGCCGGAAAATCCGGATCTGTTGCGGCAGGCCCTCTCCCTCAATCAGCGGCTATGGACGATATTCCAGACCTCCATGGTCGATCCGGAATGTCCGCTGCCAAAGGATATCCGCGACAATGTGCTGGCTCTGTCCATCATTGTCGACCGGCAGACCTTTGACCGGCTCATTGATCTGGATGTCAACAAGCTGGATCGGCTGATCGATATCAACCGGGCCGTGGCTACCGGTCTTTCTCAGCGCCCGACGGCGTCTGCGGCATCACCAACTGCTCCGTCCGCGTCGGCTGCGCCGCAGACGGCACCGATGCCCAAGCCGCAGGCACCGCCTCCCGGCGCCCCTGGCAAGCTCAGCATTTCGATCTGATATCAGCATCCCGGTTCGGTTTCTTTGGGAATCGCCAGAGAAACCGAACGGAACAGATTGCATTTTATCTAATCGCCCTATAGATTGGTGCGATAGAGGGGGCTTTTTACGACTACCCGCATTGCTGGGTGTCATAAGGTGAAGGGAGACTTGCCATGGTCTCGTCCGTCAGCGGGTCGAGTTCGGTTCTGACCACCAGCAGTTCATCTCTGGTGAGCACTAGCCCTACGCCCAGCCTCACTGGCACTGCTGCCGCCTCCACTGTTATTGCCGACACCACCAAGAAGCTCTCCAACATTGAGCAGCAATTGGCGGATTTCGCGGCTTCGACTGCCAAGGCCAATAAGAAGGCCGAGGCACAGTCCAAGATCCAGGTACAGACCTTCGAGAAGCAGGTGCGCAAGTCGCCCTACTCCACGAACGGTGCCGCCACCGACATCGGCACGCTGGTCAAGGACAGCACCCGCCTGAACGTCTATTCGAATATCAAGAAGGACGACAAGGGCGACGTCTTCAAGGTCCGCGTACAGACCGCAGGTGAGGCCCAGATCGGTGTTCTGGGTGATCCCGGTCTGCGCGTGCAGGTCATGTCCCGCTATGGCGCCGTTGTGGCTGACAGCAAAGAGGGGCTGGGATCGACCAGCGACAATTACAAGGCCCTGCAGAAGGGCGATTACAAGTTGCCGGCGGGGGACTACTTCATCAAGGTCACCAATGACGGGAACGGCCCCGTGAAGGACAGCAAGGGCAACGTCCTGACGTCCAAGAATTATGCGATCCAGATGTCCATGGGTGTCTACCGCAAGGATTATGACACGGTGGCCCAGCAGCCCAAGGCTGGCGACGGCGTGCCGCAGCAGTCTGTGGGACAGCTGGAGTTGCAGAACATGCTGACCGCCGCGCAGAATTTCGATACCGGCCTGTCCGGTACGGCCAAGCTGAACAACGCGCTGTTCGGCTGATCCTCGTTCTCTACGCTGAAATTGCTACATTGAAGGCGGGTTGCGTCACGGACGCAGCCCGTTGGTAGCTGCTTGTCGCCTGCCGGGCATTGGCCTGCCGCAATCCCCCGCCCTGGGCATTGCCATCCTGATCATCGCCTGACCGCGATTGCCGCAGCTCCGTCTGCGCCTGGGCCTTTGTGGCATCGGCCTGCGAAGCCACGGCCCGGTCCTGGGGGGAAGGGTTCTGGGGTGCCAGCGCCGCCCGTTTCACCACCTCCATTTTGGTGATTGTAGCTTCGGGGTTCCCCCTTACCGGAGCGACATCGATCGGTACCTCACCGGCAGTCGCATAGCGGCGGCCATCGGGCCCGGTCGTGTACTCAAGCTGGATACCGCCCGCATAGGGGCCGCCCGCCGTTTTGTGCGCCTGCTCATGGGTCCGCACCTCGGCATCGGTCTTTTTCAGCTCCCGCAGCTGTGACTGCTGGTCGCTGGTCAGGTTCTTTTCAGCTGCTGGCGTACCCGGTGGGGCTGTCTCCGCCGCCTGGCCCGTGCCAGCCGCACCCTGCCCCCGCCGTCCCTGGCCGGCGGGGGGTGTGAACAGCACAGAGGAGATGCCGGAGATGGACATGGCACAGGCGGCAGCAGATTATGGTCACCCGAATTGTACTGCTGCGACCGGCCTGGCCAAACCCCAAAAATGCGAAATCCCGGCCCCACGGGAGGGGGCCGGGATCGACACGCCATGCAGCTAGGGGTAAGGGGCCGCTGCCGCCCGTCAGGTTACCGCTTCAGGTTGATCGTCTCCGTCAGCATTTCGTCGGTGGTCGTGATCACGCGGGTATTGGCCGTGTAGGACCGCTGCGCCACGATCAGCTTGGTGAATTCCTGCGCGATATCGACGTTCGATCCTTCGATGGAGCTTGCGGCGATCACGCCGGCACCGTTGACGCCGGTGGAGGTGAAGCGGGCGCGACCGCTATCCGCCGTTTCGGTGAAGGTGCCGCCCGTTTCACGGCCCAGCGCGTTCGCATTGTTGAACAGCACCAGAGGCACCTGTGCGATCACACGGCGGCGACCATTGTCATAATTGGCGACAACGTCACCGTTTTCGCGGATTTCCACGTCCCGGAAGGTACCCTGCGGGCTGCCATCCTGAAGCAGGGAGGTCACGTTGATGGCGTTGCCCTCATACTCCGTAAGGCCCGTTGCTTCACCGAACGTCCCGAGATCCAGCGTGATGCGCTGCGGGCCGTTGCCATAATCGACGGTGAAGCTGACCTGGGCGGGCTGGCCGCCTTCGGTCACGGCGCTCACCGTGGCATTGCCGGTGCCGACATTCGCGGAAGACAAGCTGGACAGCGTACCGGCCTTGGCGGCTTCACCATTCGGCAGCGTACCACCGAAGTTCAGCGTGATGTGCGGCGGCGTGGTGCCGATGTTGGAGCTGGGCTCACCCAGGAAGGGAATGCCATCCTGGTTGCTGGTCATGGTGATGACGCCGCCGACCGAGGTGGCCTGCACCGGAATGCCGCTTTCCTGGTTCACCTTCAGGGCCAGATTGGCGGCGATCTCATCCAGCGACACTTCATTGCCGGTCGTCGTGTAGGTGATGGTGCGGTTGAAGTTCGGGGCCACTTCCTGGGTGCCGTTCAGCTGGATGCTGGCATCCTTGGCCGTCAGCAGAATGCCGTTGGTGACACCGTCATCCTTGATGGCCGATGCCGTGAACGGCGCGCCGAAATCATTGCCCACCTTTGTGACAAGGGCATCCAGCACGCTGGCCGGTGTCGGGAAATCACCGATATTCTGTTCCGTGATCTGCACCGCGTAGGTGGTGCCATTCATGGTGACGGCATAGCGGTTGCCAACAGCCGGCGTAGCGGTTGTCGTGGAGAAGTCAAAGAACTGCGACGACGGATCGGTAGCCAGATCATCCGTACCGGTGACACGGAACGGCGTGTCGACGGCATTGCCAGTCAGCACCAGCTTGTTGCCACTGACCGTTGGCGTCACGTCGGCAGAAGTGATCTGCGGCAGGAACAAGTTAGTCAGGGCCTCCGTCGTCGTCGGCGGCTGCGTCGGCAGACCGTCCAGGTCAGCCTGAGTCAGGGGGCCGTAATTATAAGCAGTCCCATTGATGGTGACGCTGTAGACGTCGCCGACCTTCGGCGCTGTGCTGGGATAGGAAACTTCAGTCACCTGAGAGGCGGAAGCCGAAGGCTGAGTCGTCGTCGTGCCTTCCAGGGAGATGGGATCGACCTGGTTGGTCGACGGGCTGCGCAACGTCACAGAGTAAGTGGCGCCGACATCACCCGGCACACCGGTGATGGAGATGCGCTGCGTCTGACGCGAACCGGTGATATTGCCCTGGACCGAGCTGACGAAGGTCGTGTTGTCCGCCGGCGGCGCATTGTTGACATTGGCCTGCATGAGGCGGTCACGACCGCTGACGGTGAAGGCTGTGTTAACATTGTCAGCCGTCAGGACCAAGCGGGTGCCCGACACGGACGCCGTCACACCCAGGGCTTGGGCGTTGATATCGGCGGCGAAGGTGGCCAGTTCGGTCGCCATGTCGTTACCCGAGACGGGCGCGTAGGTGATAGTGGTCCCGTTGATGGTCACCGACATGTCGTTTTCGTCGTCGGTAATGTCACGGTTCGGGTAGCTCATCTCCGTGACCTGGGCTGCCGACGACGAAGCCGCCGTCGTGGTCGTGCCGGCCTGCTCACCGACATTGAAGCTGTCGCCAACCGTCGTGCCACGCAGGGTCAGCGTGTTGCCCGTCACCGAGGCGATGACCTTCTCCGTGGAGGAGTTGGCATTCACTTGCGCGGCCAGCGCCGTCACGACACCGTTCAGGTCTTTCAGCTGACCAATATTGGCCGCCGTCACCTTGACCGTATAGGTCTGGGTGCTGTTGTTGTCGACATTCAGCGTGAATTCGTCGCCGATATCGACCGAGCTGCCGGCAAAGGTGATCACGGACTGCTGCTGCTGCGTGCTGGTCGCCGGGGTCGTCACCGGGGCATTGGCCGTGTTGACGGTCGGCGTCGCATTGTTGACGTTGGTCGTCAGGGTGAAATCATCGCCCGCCGTGGTGGCAGAGATGCGCAGACGGCCATTGGAAACATTGGCGGTCACACCGACCGGCGGCACGGCGCCGTTGATCTTGTCGGCCAGGGACTGGGCGACGCCGGTCAGATTGGACAGCTGCGAGGAGTTGGTGGTGGTCACCGTCTCGGTGAACTCCACGCCATTGATCGCAACGCGATAGGTATCGCCGATCTTGAAGGCGCCGTCGCCATTGGGCGACGTGAACTGCACTTCCTCGATCTGCTTGCGCGGCGTGATGCCCTGGGTCAGCGAGGTGGACTGGGCGGAGACCGGGAAGCCATCCAGGTTGCCGGACAGGGGCAGGTTGCCGACAGCGCCCGGCGTATCGACGGACAGGCGCCAGGCACCATCCACCTGGCCCGGACGCCAGCCCAGGGTGATGTCGCGCGGCTTACCCGTGCTGTCAAAGATCTGGATCGTGGTCGGCTGGATCGGCTGGCCCGGCGTCGGATCGGTCGGCAAGTTCGCACGCAGCTCGATCGACTTGGTCGGAACCGGGCTGTCAATGTCGGCCGTGACCTGGATGGGTGTGGCGGAGGTCGAGAAAGAGTTCGTCGCCTCGCTGTAGATATAGCCGTTCAGCGCAAAGCCGGAGCGGTTGACCAGGATGCGCTCGTCGTTCAGTTCGAAGGAACCGTCACGGGTATAATAGCGCTCGCCGGTCGGCACCGAGGTGCCGTTGACTTCCGTCAGGCGGCTGACATTGAAGAAGCCCTGGCCACGGATGGCAAGGTTCGTCGTGCGGTCGACCGTTTCGATATTGCCGGCCACGCTGTTGGCATAGCTGGGGCGTGCCACCACACCACCGGGATTGTGCACACGAGCATTGGATTGCAGCACCAGGTTCGTGAAAGCGGTGTCGACGCGCTTGTAACCCGTGGTGCGGGCGTTGGCGATATTGTCCGAGATGTGACCAAGGGCGGCGGCCTGGGCCTGAAGGCCAGAAATGCCGGTGGTCAAGGATCCGAAGATGCTCATGGAAGGGCTCCCGTTGGAGTGATGGCGTGTCGTGGCCTATTGAGCAAGTTCGATGCCAACTCCCGAAAAATCTTTAAATCACTGATTTAATTGGATTAACGAAATCCACATGATCGGCATTCCCTGCCCCTTTCCGAGGTAGAAGATGCTACTGGGCGGATTTTGCCGGGGTAGCGGTGTCTTTTGCCGGGGCCATGCGGACAGAGAAGGGGCCGATCCATCGGCGGATGGATCGGCCCCTTGGGCACTCGCAACCATGAAGTGACGTGACAGCAGCGCCGTCACAGCCGATCAGTTCGGACGCGGCGGGACAGCGAACATGCCCGTGCGCACGTCATTGGCCATCCCTTCCAGGAATTCAGCCGTCGTGCCCACGCCATGTTTGGCCAGAAGACCATAGACGGCAGCCGTCACGGACATGGTGCCGATCATGTCATAGGGCACGCCTTCACGGGTGGCATTCACCCAGAAGGCATTGAACTGATCGAACAGGCGGGTACGGATCGCCTCGTCGCCGCTGGGGGCGCTGGCCGGTGCGGGGGCGGCGGTAAAGCCATTGGGGGGTGCGAAGGCATTCATTTCTCGGTTCTCCTTCTGATGGATCGGGTTCAGGCAAGAAAGTTGATGAGGGACAGGGATTGCATGCGACCGGTGATGGTGTAGCTGGCCTGCTGAGTGGACATTGCGGACTGCAGGCGGACGGCCACCTCGTTCTGGTCGATGCCTTCGATGTTGGCCAATTCGCCCTGGGCCTTGGCGATGGCGTCCTGGTGACGGCTCTGCGTGTTGTCCATGGTGGCCGCCGCATTGACGACGCGGGAATGGACGCCGCGCAGCTGGTTCTGCGCATCGGTCAGCAGATTGCGGCCTTCCTCCATCAGCTTGCCATAGTCGCCGGGGCGGTTGATGGCGGCGGTCAGGCGGCGCAGGCCGCTGACAAGCTTCTGGATGGCGGGATCATTGCTGCTGACACCGTAATTGACGCTGAGCCCGTCATCGACCTGCAGCTTCGCAATGTCATAGGCCGCCGAAACCTCGCGCGACTTCGCAAAATCGGTATCGTAGAAGGGCAATCCCGGCGGATTGACGATGCCTTCAAACGTATCCTGCTCTGCCAGGGGCGGCAGGTCGTTGGTGATCAGCCGCGTCTGGTTGCCGGCATTGTTGATATCGGCTGTCGTCTGAAACTGGCTGTTCACATCCTTGGCGGTGAAGATCAGCTTGGTGTCGTCTGCGGGATCAATGCTGGCCACCACCGAGGCGGCAGGATCGGCATTGATCTGCACCGCCATCCGCTGCGCCACCCAGTTCGACATGGAGGTGGGGGCGGTGTAGGACGGCACCTGCCCGGGCGCATCGGTCGGCAGCGGTGCGTTGCCCCGCAGGATGTCGGTGTCACTAGGGCTGATGGCATAGGAATATTTCGTCGGCCCGGCGATGATCACCTGCGGCGGCGCATTTTCGTTCTGCACGATGGTGCGGGAACCGATGGAGATGTTGAACACATCGCCCACATCGGCTTCCGTGCCATGGAACTTCACATTGTCGATCTGCCGCTGCGTCTCGCTGGCTTCCTGCACCGTGTAGGGCGCCTGGGAAGCATCGACGGCGTCCGGCGCGGTCAGCACCACATTCTCATGCGTGCCATTGTCATAGACACGGCTGGTCAGCGTGAACTTTTCCTTCACGTCATTGGCCGTGGCTGTGACAATCCCGTTGGAGACCGACAGGGTCACATTGAAGGGCGGGTCGCTGAACTGACGTATCTGGTCAACCAGGCCGGTGCCGGTATCGTTGGAAAACACCTCGTCCAGCGACTTCTCATTCCCCGTCGTGACATAGGTGAAACGCTTGCCATTCAGGATCATCTCGTAGGTTTCGCCAGCGTCCCCACGCTCGCCCACCAGGGTGGTGCGGGTAATCTGCTTGGCCGCAACGATATCGTCCACCGGCTTGGTATTGTAGCGGGAGCCCGAGAACAGGTAGCGGTCGCCGACCCGTTCATTCAGCAGGGATTCCAGTTCCACGGTCATGCCGCGGATCACTTCGCGCGTCGAGGCCATGTCGGGCCAGGAGACATCGAAGGACGAAATGCCCGACCCTTCCAGGCTCTCGATATTCAGCTTGATGACGGCGCCATCGCCGGGGCCACCGGAAATGGTGAAGCGGTCAGCGTCCACCTGCGGCGGCACCTGCTTCATGTTGACGGTATTGACGGCGCGGCCGCCCAGCCCGTCGGTGACGGTGATATCGAAGCTGCCCTTCGGCCCGGTCTGGCTGGGCACTGCGGAGATGGTGTAGGTGGCCTCGGCCTTGAACTTGCTGTTGATATCGTCCACCGACACCTTCATGGCGCCTGCGGACTGGTTGGTGACGCTGCTGATGCGCGTGGCGCCCGGTCCCTGCGGTAGGCGTGTAGTGCTGGACAATTCCGACGCCATGTCGGCCATACGGTCCATCAGCGTGTCGTATGACTTCACGCGGGTCATCGTCTGGTCGATGGTCTGGGAATAGGCCTGACGGCGCACCAGTTCGGATTTCAGGTCCAGAAGGCGCTGTGACTGCGTGCCGAAGAAGGCCACATCCTGCGACTTCTTGCCCGTGTTGAGCTGGGTCGAGAGATCGTCGATCGCCGACTGCCCGCCCGTGAGCGTGCGGATGGTGTTGATATAGCTGCCATAGCTGCTGATGCGGGTCATCTGACGATCCCCTCGATGGCATCCAACATATTGTTGACCGTCTGCATCACGCGGGCGGCGGCGGAATAGTTGCGCTGGAGCACCTGCAACATGGCGATCTCTTCATCCATGTTAACGCCGGTATTGTTCTTGTACCGGCCTTCCAGCTGCGCCTTGAAATCGGTGGCGATGGTGGCCTGCTCGCTGGCAACCTTCTGGTTGCTGCTCCACTGCGCGATGACGGTGGAAACCATGGAGCCATAGGACAGGCCAGTGGCCCGCAGCCCGTCGGCATTGATGGTGCGGCCAGCGGCGTTCATCGCATCAGCCACACCCGCTGCGGCACTGGCCTTCACGGTATAGTCACCCGAAAGAAGGCCGGGATTGATCTCGATATTGCCGGCGCCGGTCCCGATGAAGAACCGGTTCGGCAACTCGCCATCGCCAACGGGATTGGCGCTGTTATAGGCGTCGGCGAAGCTGGTCGGCTCGCCCGGCTTGGTCGATCCCAGGAAAGCTTCGGCAATGGCCTGGGTCTGAGAGCGCAGCTTGCGCAGGATTTCGGCGCCGGGCAGGTTGGATGCGGGCTGCGGCGGGTCCTGTACCGACCCGTCGGTACGCAGTTCCAGCAGGGCGCCCAGCTTGCCGTCACGCACCATGCCCGTCAGGTCACGGTCGGATGCCGAGGAACGCAGCTGGCCATTGTCATAGGTGAACTTCACCGGGGCCGCATCCAGCAGGGACACGCCCGACGTCGTGAAGATCGACAGCTTGCCATCCGCCCGCTCCACGGTGCGGATGCTCATCATCCCGGCCACTTCGCGCACCAGGGCGTCGCGGCGATCCTCCATCTCCATGGTCGGATCACCAGCGCCACGCGTCACCAGGATGTTGGTGTTCAACTGATCGATGGAGGACAGGGCCGAATTCAGCTGATCCACCGACTGGTTGATGTCGGTATCCAGCTGCTTCTCGATGCTGTTGATACCCTCATTCAGGCGGCGCAGCTCGCGCGCCAGATCTTCGCCATGGACGACGATCTGGCCCTGGGCAACGGTGCTTTCCGGGGTGGCGGCCAGTTCTTTCCAGGCTGTTTCAAACTTGTCCAGCGCGTCGGTTACAGGCGGCTTGCCCGCCGTCGTGCCCAACAGGTCGGTCGCTTTGCGCATGTAATCAGCCGTGGTCGTCGCACCGGATTCCTCCGAAATGGTCTGTTCCAGCTGCACACGCAGCGCCACATCGACCTGGCGCTTGTACTGGGCGATGCCGGTGCCGCCCTGATTGTCAGAGGTCTGCTCCAGCGAATGCCGGGACCGGTTGGGATCATCCGCCTTGGCCACATTCTCAGCAACCAGCCCCAGCTGCCCTTGGATCAGGCGCAGGCCGTTGCTTGAGTTGTTGAGGACGCCAAACAGGCTGGTCATCGGACGGGTCCCTTGTACCGGCGAAATGCCAGGACCGATCCCCATGACCGGCCCGCCCTGTCATCTGCAACAGGCGGGCCAACTTTGACGTTGTGAGGATTTACAAGGGTTTGCGCAGATTTCAGGGCGGTCGATATGACCCCTGGGCAGAATCTGCCGGATGGAAAAATCCGGAAACGGCAAGGATGGCCGGGTACCGAAACAAAAAGCCCCCGCCGGTGGGCAGGGGCTTCATGATCGGCTGGAAGGTCAGGGTCAGGCGGAATGAACCGCCGCCGACAGCAGTGACAGACGGCTGCGCACGATCTGTTCGGCCAGCAGCCAATGTTCGACATCACGGCCCGGCGGCTGCCCTTCCGACAGCCATAGTAGATAGGCTTCTTCGGCCACCTGATCGGTGGTCGGCTCTACCGCGATGGCCACCGAGGCCACGGGGGCCGGATCGACCTTCTTGGCACGGGGCTTGGCCGGGGCCTTGGCCTTCTTCACCGGCGGCGGGGCGGGAACGGTTTCGGTCTCGGGAACGGAAAGGGCTTCGGACTTGGCGGATTTGCGCGGCATGGGGCTATCTCTCCATCGCAGGGAACCAAGCGGACTGGGCGCAGGAAGATGGTGCACTGCAACCGCAGAAATTTCCACTCCCTTCCTTTGGATTGCCTCGAAATTTCCGCAAGTCCGCCCTTCTTATTACGGCACTGCACCCAAAGCGTGCAGCACCGGCAGCCGACGCCGGGCAAAGGATTCCCACCGCTCGGCCAGTTCGGCCTTGTGCCGCTCCGCATTCGTGATCGGCTTGCCATCACGCAGCACCCGCTGACCCAGAGCTTCCAGCGTCGTGAAGGCATGCATCACCGGCTCCTTTCCCTGCTGCATCGCCGCCAGGAACAGCTTGCCCAGCCTGTCGACCGCTACGCCGCCACCCGTCACGGGGCTGGCCAAGGCCGGCATGCGGTCTGCCGATGCGGCATCCGTAAGCAGCATTGCGTTCAGCCGCGCGCACGCGTCCCGGCGCTGATCATCGCCATCAGGCGGCAGGGCCGGTGCGATCAGGTCCAGCGCCTTCAGGGCGGCCAACGCCGCCGGCCCCTCCCCCCCAACCTGCGCCAACAGGGCAACCTCATCCATCGGCCCCGCCTGCAACGCCGTCAGTATGGCGTGCGCCGCGTCAAAAGGTACCTCCAGGGGTCGCGTGGCCGGCGTCGCCCGGCGGGGCAGGTCACGCGGATGGCCCAGCGCCGCCCAGCGCCTGTGCACTGCCGGACACGCCGATCCGCCATCCCGGATGAACAGGTCGCGGCGGAAGGGCCGGTTGGTGACATAGTCGCGCAGCAACTCCCTGAAATCGGGATCATCGGCTGCCTCCCTCCCCCCAACGGTAAGGATGGCATCCGCCAGCCCCTCCTCCTCCCACCGGTCTGCCGCCCGCACCTGCGCGGCCAGCCGCAGACCGGCGGGGGCCAGGGCCTGTGCCAGATCCGTGAAATAGGTCGGGTGCCAGCTCTCATTGAAATATTCATGCGCCAGATAATCGACGGGCCGTTCCAGCAGAGCATCCAGGCGGGTCGTCGCCGTCGGGTTCACCCGGAAGTACCCGGCCTCCTGTGCCCGCAGCCGCTCCGCCAGGGCCAGGGAACCGGTGATACGCTCCGCCAAACTCCCCTGCCCCCGCCGCGCCGATGCCAGCATCAATTCCCGTAGCGGCAGATACTGCGCCCAACCGGGCAGGACATTATAGCCGAGATAGACGACCCCGCCGGGCTTCAGATGCCGGTCCAGAAAGACCACGATCTCCGCCCGCTGATGCGGCCCCACCCAGGACCAGACGCCATGCAGGGCCACGACATCAAAGGCGGGAAGGTCGCTGTCGGCATAATCGGCAAAGCCCAGCGGGCTGACCGTCAGGTTCGACAGGCCCGCCCCATCGGCCAGCCATCGCGCATGGGCCACATGGTCCGGGTTGATATCATTGCCCCAGAACCGCGCCTGCGGGTTGGCGGCGGCCAGCAGGGCCAGGCTGAACCCCTGACCAAAGCCCAGCTCACAATAATCAAACGCTTGCCCCGGCCGGATCGGCGACCGACAGCCCAGCGCCTCGGCCATGGGCCAGGGCTGCAACTCCGCATGGAAGCTGTAGGTATAGCCGATTTCCGTGACGTACCCGTCCGTCCAGCCCCGCATGATCCCTTCCCTGCGCTATCCATGCCTGTCCACAGGCATGGCCTTCCTGTTCCCTCAATCGCCGGGCGCCGCCGTACGGCGGCTTGGCTCACGGCACCATGGGGTGCCGCGGCGGCAGTCACCGCCGGGGCAATCCCGATACCGGGACTGCCCTACCCCTGTTTTCATGGCATGAAGCCGTGAACTCGGCTATGGAAAGCCCCGGCCCATCGACAGGAAACAGGCATGCGCTACGGAAAGCTGGAAGTCATCTGCGGACCCATGTTCTCGGGCAAGTCCACGGAGATCCTGAAGCGCGCCATCTGGTACACGCACGGCACCGGTTCCCACATCATGCTGCTGAAGCCGGCTTTTGATGTGCGTTATGCAGAGAACCGGGTGGTCAATCATGACGGCATCGGCTTCGATGCCATGCCCATCACCCGCATGCCGGCCATCGCCGACAGTATCAAAGCAGTCTTCATCGACGAGGTGCAGTTCTGCGTCGATCCGCATTACCATGGCGACGTGGTGGAGGATGTACGCAGCCTGCTGCACCGGGGCATTGATGTTGCCGTATCTGGCCTGGACATGGATTGGCGCGGTCGGGCCTTCCCCGTAACGGCCACCCTGGCCGCCATGGCCGACGGCCTGTGGAAACTGAAATCCCGCTGCGCCGTGTGCGGGCATGAAGCGCACAAGACCTTCAAGAAGCACCGCAACGACCGTACCGTCGAACTGGGCCAAGCGGACCTGTACGAACCCCGCTGCAACGCCCACTGGCACGATCACAGCGAGGCGTCGGGCCGGGAACTGTCATTGGATTTGTAATAAGCGCACTGGTGAAGGTCACGATGATGCGCTATCCCGCCCTTCAGCAAACGTCTTTCAGGAACGAGTGAGAAAATGAGCAAGTGCCCCTGCGACAGCGGTCGTGAATTTGATGCCTGCTGCGGCCCCTATCTGGCCCGCACCACACCGGCCCCGACGCCCGAAGCGCTGATGCGTTCGCGCTATACGGCGTTCGCCAAGCAGGACATCAAGTATCTGGGCGAAACCCTGCTGCCGGGCACGCAGGATGATTTCGACGCTGAACAGGTCACCGAGTGGGCGTCCAAGAGCATCTGGACGGGCCTGGAGGTGCGTTCCACCGCCGATGGTCAGACCGCTGACGAAGCGTTTGTGGAGTTCGTGGCCAAGTTCACGATGGATGGCAAGGACCTGATCCACCACGAAACCGGCCGCTTCAAGAACCAAGATGGCCGCTGGTGGTATGTGGACGGCGTCATGGGCCAGCGCCCGCGCACCGTGCAGAAGGTGGGGCGCAACGATCCCTGTACCTGCGGATCGGGCAAGAAGTACAAGAAGTGCTGCGGCGCCTGATAGGCACTACCTATCATCACAATCTGATCAATCGATTTCCCTGTTGCGATCCTTTCTGCCATCCTGAAACACACAGGATGGAGGAAGGATCATGGCAACCAAGTCCCTGGAAAAACTGATACAGTCACTGCGTCAGCATGGGGCGGGACTGTCTTCGGAAAATGGCCGTTTGGTCATTGAAGGTTCGGCGCCAGCGGATATCTTGATGCAAGCGCACCGTCACCGTAAAGCACTGGCGGCGATTGTGCGCGCCCGTTCCTGACCAGGGCGGGCTCCCCTTCCCTGTCAGAGTATGTCCCGAATTGACCCAGAACAGCCCCTCGCCCGCCCTGCCCGCCGGCCATCCGCCCGTCAAGGCGCCCAAGATTGGCGTGCTGCTGATCAATCTGGGAACACCGGAAGCCACCGATTATTGGTCGATGCGCCGGTATCTGTCGGAATTCCTGTCCGACCGGCGCGTGGTGGAGGTGCCGCAGGCCATCTGGCAGCCAATCCTGCAGGGTATCATCCTGACCTTCCGGCCCCGGAAAAGCGGCCATGCCTATGCCGGCATCTGGAATCAGGAACGCAATGAAAGCCCGCTGAAGACCTTCACGCGCGCCCAGGCCGATGGGCTGCGTACCGCGCTGAAGGGCACGCATGATGACCGGATCATCGTGGAATGGGGCATGCGCTATGGCCACCCCTCCACCGCCAAGGGCATCAACAACCTGATCGAACAGGGCTGCGAGCGTATTCTGCTGTTCCCGCTCTATCCGCAATATAGCGCCACGACGACGGCAACGGCCTGTGACCAGGCCTTCCGCCATTTGATGACGCTGCGCCGGCAGCCGGCCATACGCACGGTGCCCACCTATCACGATGATCCGGCCTATATCGAGGCGCTGGCCGCCGGCGTCTCCCGGCATCTGGACAGCCTGTACTGGAAGCCGGAGCGTATCATTGCTTCCTTCCATGGCTTGCCGAAGATGTATTTGGAAAAGGGCGACCCCTATCACTGCTACTGCCTGAAGACTGCCCGCCTGCTGCGGGAGAAGCTGGGCATGGATGCGGGGATGCTGACACATGCCTTCCAGTCCCGCTTCGGGCGGACGGAATGGCTGCAGCCCTATCTGGAACCCATGGTCAAGGCCCTGCCGGAACAGGGTGTGAAGAAGCTGGCGATCCTGGCCCCCGCCTTTGTCAGCGACTGTGTGGAGACGCTGGAGGAAGTGAACCAGGGTATTCGGGAGACTTTCCTTACCGCTGGGGGGACTGACTTCACCTACATCCCCTGCCTGAATGATCACCCTGATCATATCGGCCTGCTGCGCGGGATTGTGGAGCGGGAGTTGGCGGGCTGGCTCTGACCATCCTTACCGCCTGGGGGCATAGAATTCTCTAACCTTCGATTGACCACAGACTATGGTTAACCATAGTCTGATCAGGGTGATGATGGTCTTCGGGGGCATCAGGTGCGGCGTTTGGCGATGGTCCTGCTGGTCTTGTCGCTGTCTCCCGTGCCGGCATTGGCCGAGACAGCACCGTTAAGGCTGGTTACCGGCACCGACTATGCCCCCTATGTGGATGACAGGCTGCCCGATGGCGGCCCTGTCACGGCGCTGGTACGGCAGGCCTTCGCCAAATCCGGCCAGGACGTGACCTTGGCCGTAGAGCCCTGGCGTCGGGGCTATGAAGGCCTGTTGGCCCAACGGTTCGATGGGACCTTCCCCTATATCCGTACCGAACAGCGTATGCGGGAAGTGCTGTTCTCCGACCCGATCACAACAGTGCGCCAGCATCTGATCGTGGCCCTGGGCAAGGAACGGGCCGCCATGGCCAGCGGCTGGATGAAAGGCAAGCGGGTTTGCGCGGCCGTCGGCTATGGCCTGCCGCCCTGGATGGATTTCCTGATCCGGCAGGGCGATGTACAGCGGGTGACACCGACCCAGCAGCGCAGTTGCCTGTCCATGATCGTGGGTGGACGGGCCGACTTCATGGTGGAGGATGAACGCATCGCCATCGCCCGCCGTGCAGAACAGACTGAGCGGGAAAAGCTGGCCACCGTACCCGGCCCCGCCGCCAGCGAGGCTACCCTGCATCTGATCGTGGCCCGCCACCACCCGAATGCCCAACAGATTCTCGATACGTTCAACCAAGGGCTGGCACAGCTGCGGGCGGAGGGGGCGATACCCGATCTGCTGGCATCGAAGCCACCCTCCTGATCCCATTGCCCTGCCCCGCCGCCCGTCCTAATCTGGTGACCAAACCATTTTGGATCATGCCATGGACACGATCATCGGCCCCGACGGCGGCATTACACTGACACCGGAGATGCTGGACCATCTGGGCCTGAAGCCCGGTGACCGTCTGACTCTGCTGTTAACCGCGGATCACCGCGTCGAACTGGCAGCACCGGCCAGGGCGCCGGGGGAGAAACTGCTGAAAAGCATGTTGGGCCGAACGGGCAAAGGCTCATAAAAAAAGAAAGCCCATGTGTTGGCGACCATGGGCTTTTAAAGTTTCCCTTGGGAAGCCACAGGCGGCTTCCATCTAGTTCCTTACCGTTTGGGGGCGTGGTTCGGGCCGTGACACGACATAGAGGGCGGCCAGGGCCAGCAATCCGATCGCACCGCCGGCCAGCCAGGACTGCCCCTCGGCGGCTATGTACAGGATGCCCGCCCCCACACTCATCCCGGCCAGCGCCACCAGTTTGCCGCGCCGTGTCACCTGCCCCCGCTCCAGGAACAGCCGTAAAGGCGTACCAAAGCGCGGATGCAGCAACAGCCGATCCACACGCGGATCACCCAACCTGATCAGGCACCATGCCGACAGCAGCAGAAATACCGTCGTCGGCATGACCGGCAGAACCATGCCGACCATGCCCAGCAGCAGGAACAGGCTGGCACCAAGCCGGTAAAGACCACGGGCGATGGGCCGAAGCACAGGGGAGGGTCGTTTCATAATCTCTTCTCCTGACCTGTGATTGCGACGTCGCAATCAGGCCAAACGACAAGCATCCTGCACGGTAGTCCCGTCATTTCAACTGGTACAATTGATTGTTCGAATGATAATGATCGGTAAAACCTATCATGAGTTCTGGGGTTAAAGGATGAATCTACGGGACCTGCGCTATGTCATCGCCGTGGCCGACCATCGCCATTTCGGGCGGGCGGCAGAGGCCTGCCATGTCAGCCAGCCCACCCTTTCCGGCCAGTTGCGAAAACTGGAGGAAATGCTGGGCATGACCCTGTTCGAGCGCACCAACAAGTCCGTCGTCCCGACACAGGCGGCGGAACAGATCCTGCCGCTGGCCCGCGCCGCTGTGGAGAATGCCGACGCCATTGCCGCCTTGGCCCAGGGCTGGCGCGATCCGCTGGCCGGTTCCTTACGTCTTGGGGTCATCCCGACCCTTGGACCCTATCTGATGCCACGTGTGCTGGGCCCGCTGAAACAGCACTATCCAAATCTGGATCTGGTGCTGTGGGAAGATGTTACCGACAATCTTTTATCGCGTCTGCGACGTCATGAACTGGATGCCGCCCTTCTGGCGACCGATGTGATGGAAGATGGGATTGTGGACATCCCGCTGTTCGACGAGCCGTTCCTGCTGGTTATGCCGGAAGCCCATCCGCTGTCCGCCATGGAGCAGATCGACGCGGCGCGGTTGGAAACGGTGGAGATGCTGGTGCTGGCCGATGGCCATTGCCTACGTGATCAGGCGCTGGCGGCCTGTAAGCAGCCGGGCGGCGGACGCGCCGACCTTCGCGCGACAAGCCTGGAAATGCTGCTGAACATGGTGGCCGCCGGCTATGGCTGCACCCTGGCGCCCGCCGTGACGGTGGCGGGGCGCGCGTCCCCCGTGTCTGGCACGGTGACGCGGCCCCTGGCCCCCGGAACGGCGGGCCGCACGGTTCGTCTGGCCTTCCGCGAGACCTTTCCCCGCCGCACAGCCGTGGAGGCTGTAGCCGCGGCGATCCGAACCTTACATCCTGGGGGAACTTAACCCGCGCGGACCTTACGGAACCATTCCAGCATTTCTGCCGGCTCCACCCCATGGCCGAAAACGCGGACGAAGGTCCCGTTGCGGTCCATGAGATAGATGAAGGCGGAATGGTCCATCAGATAGTCAGACGTTCCCGCCTCTTCCGCAGATACTTTCTTATAGTAGGCGCGGTAAGCCCTGGCGGCAGCGTCGATCTGTTCCGGGGTACCGGTCAGGCCCCGGATCTGCGGATGGAACAGGGGGACATACCCCGCCAGCTGCTGCGCGGTATCACGCTCCGGGTCGATGGTGATGAACAGGGCCTGGGCATCGGCGCGTTCTTCGTCCGTCATCTGATCCAGCGCCTGCCCGATCAGCTGCAGGTCGGTGGGGCAGATATCGGGACAGAAGCTGTAGCCGAAATAGACCAGCGAGATTTTGCCCTTGAGAATGTCCTGGGTGACCGGCTGCCCCGTATGGTCGGTTAAGGAGAAGGGGCCGCCGATGGCGGCGCGCCCCTGTCCTTGTTCCGACTTCTGCGGTGACAATCGGTCAGCGACCAGAACGACGGTGCCTAGCAGTGCGGCAGTCGCCAACACGGCCAGGCCGGTCCAGAATGTCCGGCGCTTCACGACGCGGACAATCAGTGCTGATGGCCGGAATGCTCGCCATGACCGCCATGGTCATGCTCGGCCATCGGCGCCTTGGCACCCGGCCCCTGTACCGGCACATTGACGGTCAAGGCTCCCGCCTTTTCAAAGTTAAGGGTCAGGGGGAAGCTTTCACCCTGCTTCAACGGGGCCTTCAGGCCCATCAGCATGATATGCAGGCCACCGGGCTTCAACTCGGTCGGCGTGCCCGCCGTGACCGGAATGCCGCCCTCGACCGGACGCATCTTGGCGATGCCGTCCTGCATCAGGTGGGTATGCAGTTCCACCTTGTCCGCCACCGGGCTGCTGCCGCCCAGCAGCTTGTCGCTGCCGGCATCAATGTTGAGCGTCAGGAAGGCGGCGCCGGCCTTTGCCGTGGGGGCAGAGGCGCGGGAGAAGGGGCTGGTGACACTGATCTCCGCCTGGGCGGCACCGGCAAGCAGCAGGACAGCGGCGGAAAGAAACAGGCGTTGGGCGAACGTGCGCATGGTGGAATTCCGTCTGTGAAACATCATGAAACAGGGTTGGGGCAGGTGAGGTCAATCCTCCGGCGGTCCCCGCGCACCCAATCCATGCGCCCAGACAGTGACGTGCCGGATCATTCCCGGCAGCAGAAGCATCGGCGCCCGATCCCAACGCCGGGGCAGCGGAATACCGGCTTGTTCAACCGGCCCCAGTGGCGCCGGCAACAGGCCGAAGGGGCAGGCCAGCCCATGATCAACCGTCTGGGTGCCGGTTCCATCCGGCGTCACCTGCACCACACGGCACAATGTCAGCGTCAACGCACCCCGCGCCAGTGCAGCCGTATCCGGCATATAGCCGCGCGGCAGCAGGGCGACGAGCATCAACACCGGCAACAGCATCCACGCTGTCCAGCCCCGCCAACCACCCTGCCGCATGATCATGGCGCCTGTCATATCCATGCGATGCCATGCGGGCGGGGCGCTGTCCAATGTTCTGTTGTCGCAAGCCCGCCCAGGCTTAATGCAGACGGCTGCCCACCGGCGCCCGCTCCAGCACTGGCACCCGATCGGATGACAGGTCATAACCGGCATCCAGCATCAGCCGTGAATACCCCTCCAGCACGGCACCCGCCGTCTGCGCTGCCTCCGGTGGCAACCATGCCGTCATCATATGTTCCAAACCGACCCCATCCCCGCCCTGGGCACTGATCATCGCATTCAGTAATTCCGCCTCGTCATCGGTCAGCCGGGTGCAAGCGGGGCAGCCCAGGGCCGGCGGATGCCGGGCCGCGATCAGGAATATCCGCATCAGGCGGTCGATATTGGCAGGGGCCAGAGGAACCCCCGCCGATGCATAGACATCCCGCAGCAGCAGGGAAGGGCACCGCCCCTGTCCCGTGCATGCCGCCCAGTAGCGCAGCCCCCACAAGGCCAGCCGCGCCGACGGGTACAGCGCCACAAAGGGCATGTTGCCGGCGATGGCGGGGCGATGGGGGCGGGCATGGCCGCGACGGTCGATCTGCATGTTCCTTGATCCTTGTGGAGATGCGACGTCGCAACAATAGAGATATTGATAATCATTCTCAATAACTCAATGCTTGTTGCCACCTCACGCCTGACGGGCCATTGTGAAGGGACGAAAGGTTTCATCCATGGGCATGCTGATCTTTTCCCGTCTGGCCGCGCCCTTTGGCATGTGGGAAACCCACGCGGGTGAGCCTTTGCAGGACACGCCGGACATGATGGTGGAACTGCGTGACCAATGGCGCGAATGCGCCGCCGGCCCCGCAATACCACGCGCCCTGGACTTCACTCCGGTTGCCCTGCGCAGCATCGCCAACAACCTGGCCCTGGTCGATCTGCGCCTGGGCGTGGAACAGGCGCGGTATCTGTGGGCGGGGCAGGGGCTGGTGAAACTGTTCGGCCCTCCCCTGACCGGCAAGCTGCTGTCACAATGCTATAGCGGCAAGACATTAGCCGAAGTGCGCGATGCCTACCGACGCATGCTGGAGCTGGGCGGCCCCGTTTTCTCCGACCGCTGTTTCCGCGTCTTCACGGAGAAGCTGGGCTATCATCGCCTGATGCTTCCTTTGCTTGACGATACGGGCGAAGTGGGATTCGCGATGCTGATGATTCTGCCCAAGGGGGGCCTCCGTTCAGCAAGCGATTGGCGCTGCCTGGAAATGGAGTTGGACCTTGTCGAGGCCCTGCGCAGCACGGAACGCTGAGCCTTTCCTTACCGTCTGGGGGAGGGGGCCGCATCTCTGGGACTCGGCGCATCCTTACTCCCTGGGGGATGAGAGATACGCCCCAAATCCTTACGGGCCGGGGGATGGCTTCCTTACCGTTCGGGGGCCTGAAACCCTTTGTCTGCCTTACCAGCTTCCGAGTCCTCGGGACCATAGAGCAGAAGCAGAATCCCGAGTCTCCTTACTGCATGGGGGAGGCTCCTCCTTACGCCGTGGGGGCGTGCCAAGCCGGCGATGACACCCCCCCGAACAGTAAGGATTCCCCCAAGGCGTAAGGAGTGAGCCGGCACATCACGTTCGGAGTCGCCAATCCCCCAAACAGTAAGGATAAGGCCTTACGAGTCGGAAATGATCGAACGCACCGGCAGTTCAGGTTAGTGCACACCCATCCCACTAAATCTCTCAATCAAACCCAAAATCCTGTCCTGTTTAGTGTTCCAAGATTCTAGTAAAGATTCTAGGAAGCGGAGAGGCGCGGAATTGCTGGGGTTTTTGGGCATCATCCTTACAGGGCGGGGGTGCCTTCCCCCACTTCTCGGGGGCATTTCACCCACGCCCCAGGGCGTAAGTGTTTCCCCCATCCGGTAAGGCATGGAAATCCCTGTGGAAAACACCTTTCCTTACTTGCACCGGCTGTAAGGAAGGGACTAACTTCCGTCCCAAGAGAGGGGACCCCGCCATGCCACCCAGCCGCCGCAAGACCAGCAGTGCCGAACCGGCGCGGGATGAACCCTTGGCTGCCATCGTACCCTATGTCCCCTCTGCCGGCGACAGTGGCGTGGTGATCGACCTGGAAGGCAGCCTGGTGGAAAGCAGTGGCGGGGGGGAGAACCTGCCCGCCCTGGACCGGATGGGCCAGACGGCGCGCGTGGCGGCCGCCACCTTTGAACGCGACGGCTACAAGCATCTGATCAAGGCGGCAGAGGCGGTTTATTCCTACCCCGCCAACGGCTCGCGCCTGTCCCTGCCGGCGCAGAAAATGCTGAATTTCATGATCCATCTGGCTGGCAGCCAGAATTTCGCCAACAAGCTCTACCGCCTGCCCAAGAAGGTGGTGCGTGGCAATCACAAGGGCAATGAGCGTATTTTCGACGCGGTGAAGGAGATTTACGAAAGCTCCCTGGTCGTCATCGGGCCGTTCCGGGGCCGGCGCAGCCGTGCGGAATTGCGCATTCTCTCCTCCTATGTTCGGCCAGAGGATGAGGTGGAGATCGACAGCACCGACATCCATTTCCAGTTCACCGACGCCTTCCTGGAACTCCAGCGCTCGTCCCAGCTCTGGGCCCGTCTGTCGGGGCCGGCCATGGTCAAGGTCACCAGCACCTATGCCCTTAAGCTCTATGAGATCGGGATGCAGCGCTATCAGATGGACCACCCGTCCCTGACCCTGGACATCGAAACGCTGCGCAAGCTGTTGAACGTGCCGGAGGGGGCATACAAGGATTTCGGCATCCTGCGCACCCGCACCATCGACCGCGCCATGGCGGAGGTGAACCAGCTCGCCCCCTTCCGCGTGGAGATGCCGGAAGAAAAGATGAAGCGGAAGGGCCGCAAGATCGAGGAAGTGACCCTGGATTTCCACGCCAAGGATGAGGACGAGGCCGCCGACACCTTCCTGGAACGTGAACGCAGCTCCACGGGGCGCAAGACAAGGCGCGAGGCGGGGGAGGGGACGAAGCCGGCCCTGGCCGCCGCCCCCCGTTCCCTGCCAGAACCCGCCCCGCCCTTGCCCGATGCCGACGATGCCGAGGCACTGTGGGCCGCCGCCCGCCATGCCCTTAGCCAAAAGCAGGTGCCCGGTCCTCTGCTGCGTGACCTCAGCGTGGTGGGGATCGAGGAAACGGCGCGCGGCACCCGCAAGCTGGTGCTGCGCGCCGGCCACGCTGCAACGGCGGAGACGGCCCGGCGCAGCCATGAGGCGACGATGCGAACCGTGCTGTCGTCCCTGACATCGGGTAGCATCGGCGAGGTAGAGTTTCAGGCTGCACGCCAGGGTCGATAGACTGACAGATATTTCAAGAGATGCACATTGTGGCCGGGGCGCGATGTGCAATCGGCAAATCGGGTCGCCACCCCATCTGCACTATGTTCCGCACCAACCAACTGGCAAGGGATGCGGACAATGGACGTGAAGGACTGCAACGGCAATATCCTGGCCGAGGGTGACAGCGTCACCCTGATCAAGGATCTGAAGGTCAAGGGTGCCAATGTCACGCTGAAGCGCGGCACCGTCGTCAAGAGCATCCACCTGACCGATGATCCGGAAGAGATCGAGGGCAAGGTGGAAAAGGTGAAGGGCCTTGTTCTGAAGACCTGTTTCGTCAAGAAGGCCTGATCTGACCGTCTGTCGAACAGACGCGTTGACGTAGGATGTCCCCTGGTCCGCTTCCGGTGATGCTGCCCGCATTACCTTGATCGGGGAGGAAAAGATGGTGCGGCTGCGGCGTGGATATGCGGACGGCCCCTGTGGCCAGATACACTATTGGGATGGCGGCAAGGGCAAGCCGCTGGTCCTGGTGCATCAGGCCATCATGTCGGCCAACGAATATGACCATGTGTTCCAGCCCTTTCTGGACCGGGGCATCCGGCCCATCGCGCTGGACCTGCCCGGTTTCGGCCTGTCCGATCCGCCGTCGGCCACGCCCAGCATCGCCGACTATGCCGCTGCCATCCCGCCGCTGCTTGACGCGCTCGGCATCCGGCGGGCGGCCATTGGCGGCCACCATACCGGCGCGCTGGTCAGCAATGAAGCCGCGAACCTTTATCCCGACCGGATCAGCGCCTGCATCCTGGGTGGCCCGCTGCTGATCCCTGACACTGTGCGTCAGGCCCTGATCACCGATATCGTGGCGCGGGAGAAGGCCTTCACGGCCCTGCCGAACGCCGCCCACATGGTGGAGGTGGCCAGGATCCGCGAACGCTATGCCGCCGGTAGCGTCAGCCTGAATCGCATCACAGATTATGTGGTGCAGGCCATGCAGGCCTATGCCATGGGCACCTACTGGTACGGCCACGCCGCCGCCTTTGAGTATCGCCAGGACGGCCCGCTGATGGCCCTGCGCCAGCCGACCCTGATCCTGACCAATACCGGCGACATGATCTACCAGGCAGCGCTGGATGCCCACCGCCTGCGCCCCGACTTCGCCTTCTACGCGATTGAAGGCGGCGGCATCGATATCCTGGACCAGAGCCCGGTGGAATGGGCCAATGCGGCGGCGGACTTCTTGCACGGGGTGGATTATTGATGAGGCTGCGTTGCTGGTGTAAGATACCAGCATGAAAGCCAGTCTGGTCCTGCGGCGGCGTTTTGAGGTTGATGCGGCCAGCTTTGCCGAATTGGTAATCTGGTCATTGCCGCAGCCCGTGCCGCCGTCGGAACACCCGTTCAAGTACCGGATGGTGTTGATCCACAAGGGCGAAAGGGTGCTTGGATTCGACAATGAGCGGGGTAAGGGCGATTACCGGCACGATGGTGCCCTTGAAACCCCTAACCAGTTTCAATCTGTTGAGCAACTGGTTGCCGATTTCCTGACGGCTATTGAACGATGGAAGGCCGCGCGATGAAGCAGTTGACGGTTGAGATTCGCAAGAACGCCCAAGACCAGGCACTGGCGGAGTTCGTTGATGCCTGGAAGAAATTGGAAGGCGGCGCGACGGTAGAGGCCTCCGACCGGCTTTACTTCCGGGACTGGAGCACCTTCGCATCCCTTTTTTCGCCACGCCGTGTGGAGTTGTTGGAAGCCCTGCGCCAGGAACCAGCAGACAGTATCCGTGCACTGGCGCGCCGCCTGGGACGTGACCAGAAGAATGTGCATGCTGACGTCCAGGCGTTGATGACCGTCGGTTTGATTGAGCGGGATGGTGATCAATTGTCGGTGCCGTATACAGAGGTGGGGGCGGCGTTGACGTTTGCGGCGTGAGGACGCCGGCTTTCGAGAAGCAGCCTTTCTCCCTGTTGACGCCCCACAACCCCGCCAGTTGACAGACCGTCAACCAATCCCTATGCTCCCACGCCAGAAACGGCCACAAGCAGTTGGGGGCGCATCATGGATGGGGCGGCGTTGAGGGCTGCGCGCGAGGCGCGGGGGGATACGCAGCAGGCCTTTGCCGACTGGCTGAATGCCCGCCTGGGCCGCCGGTATGACAAGGGCCGCGTTTCGCGCTGGGAAGGCGGTACGGAGAAGATCCCGCAGGCCGTGGCCGATATCGTCGTGGCCCCGGCCCGGCGGCAGCGTGACCGCGCCACCATCATCGCCATTTCCAATCAGAAGGGCGGGGTGGGCAAGACCAGTGCCGCCGTGAACATCGCCGCAGCCCTGGCCGCCTTGGGTCAACGCGTGCTGCTGGTTGATGCCGACCCGCAGGCCAGCGCCACGGTCCATCTGGGCATCAGCCAGGCCGAGGCGTCGGACGCCGGGCGCACCACCTATCACGTCATGCTGAAGGATCAGCCCGTATCCGGTGCGGTGATGCCGGTCTGTGATGGGCGGTTCCATCTTCTGCCCTCCACCATCCTGCTGTCGGCGGCGGAGACGGAGCTGATGGCGGAGCCGATGGGCACGCTGGTCCTTCGGGAGAAGCTGTCCAGCGTGTCGCGCTCCTACGACTACATCCTGCTGGATTGCCCGCCGCATCTGGGCATGATGACGTTGAACGCGCTGGCGGCCGCGACGGGGGTGCTGATCCCCGTGCAGACGGAAATGCTGGCCATGATGGGTGTGCCGCTGCTGCTGGACACCATTGCCAAGGTGCGGCGCCGGGGTAATCCCGACCTATCGATCATCGGCATTCTGCCCACCATGTTCACCTCGCGCCATACGCAGGACCGCGCCACCCTGGCCGACCTGACGGAACGGTTCGGCGGCAGCCTGCGCATCTTCACACCGGTGCCGCGCTCCACCATTTTCCCGCAATCGGTGGCCGCCGCACAGCCGACCGTGGATGTCGCGTCCGACCCCGCCATTGTCGCCCCCTTCCGGGAGGTGGCCAGTTACCTGCTTGAAGCCGACCAGACGGAGGAAGCCCGTGTCGCGTAAGCTCGCCCGCACCAATCCGGCGCTTGCACCTGCCACGCCGGCGGTTCCGCGCGATAGCGGGTTGAACCGGCTGTTCGGCACCTCCGCCGATTTCCCGGAACTGGTGGAGCTGGACCTGGATCAGGTTCATCCCAACCCGGAACAGCCGCGCCGGCATTTCGATCCCGCCGCCCTGATGGAACTGGCCGACAGCATCCGCCACAATGGGTTGTTGCAGCCGATCCTGGTGAAGAAGCACGCCGAGGGCGGTTACATCATCGCGGCGGGTGAGCGGCGCTGGCGTGCCCATGGCCTGCTGGGCAAGCCCACCATCTTCGCCGTCATCACCAAGGGCGATATTGAGGAAGTGGCGTTGGTGGAGAATCTCCAGCGCCGGGATCTCGATGCGCTGGAAACCGCCTCTGCCCTGGCTCGCCTGGGTGAACGGCATAATTACGCCCAGGAACAGTTGGCTGCCGTTGTCGGCCTGTCCAAGTCGGAGGTCTCCCGCCTGCTGGCCCTGCGCGGTCTGCCGGAAAAGGTGCAGGCCGAATATCCCGCCTTCCGTGACAAGGTGACCAAGAGCCACCTGTTTGTCCTGGCCGATACGGAAGGGGAGGAGGCGCGGCTTGCCCTCTGGTCGCGCATCAAGGAAGGGGCGACCATCAAGGAACTGCGCGTCGCCAAGCAGAAGCCGACGGAGCCGGTGGTCGAAAGCCCTGTCCTGACCGTTGCCCGTAAACTGGGCCGCAGCCTGGACAAGCTGTCGGATCGGGCTGGCCGGCTGGCCGCTGATGAGGTGCAGAGCCTGACGGCCCTGCGTGACCGGATCGACCGCTTGATCAAGGGCTGAACTTGCGACGTCGCAAGCAAAGGCTCCCCCAAACGGTAAGGATTGCCGATTCTCCCCCACGGCGTAAGGAAGGCATAACGATGCGTTGGATGCTGACGGCAGCCATGGCGGCGATGTTGGCCGCAACCCCCGCAATCTCCCAGAATCGGCCCGCTGCCGGCCCCGCTGCTACCGCCAAAGAGGCGCAGGTGGAGGGGTTTCGCAACGCGCGCTTCGGCATGACCGAGGCACAGGTGCGCGACGCTATCGGTAAGGATTTCAAGCTGTCGGGCGATGCCATCCAGCGGGTGGAAGAACCGACGGAGCGAACGACGGCCCTGATCGTGAAGGTCAATGACTTGCTGCCCGAAAGCGGGCCGGCGGTGATTGCTTACCTCCTGGGGTACAAGACGAAGAAGCTGTTCCGGGTGAATGTCATCTGGGGGCAGGAAATCGGGTCCCCGACCAAGCCGGCACAGATTGTCGGCACCGCCAACGCCCTGCGCAATTACCTTCTGGGTCAGGGGTATCGGCAGGAAGGCCTGATCCTGAACCAGTCGCTGGGTGATGATAATGTGTTGGTTTTCCAGGGAAATGACGTGCAGGGCCGCCTGACGGAGCTGATCCTGGGGATTACCAAGAAGCCGCCGGCCAAGCCCGATGCGCAGCCGGAAGTGGCCGGTGCCAGCCTTCGGTTGTCCTATGTGGAAAAGCCCAAGGAGCCGGATATCTATCGCGTGCCGGGCGGGTTCTGATCCTTACCTTCCGGGGGAATCCTTACCCCCTGGGGGCTTGTCGCGGCGCCACCTTTAAAAAAATTCGACAGCATGTCGGATTGCCCGATCTCCGTTCGTCTTCCTGGTAGCAACCGGAATCTGGCGAGACGGGAGGGGCTTTGCGCACAGAAATAAACTTTCCGATACCTGAAATTTTGCAACGGGGGTTTGCCGCCCTCTTTGCGGCGGCTTTGTGATTGGGATCACATGAAATGATCCACGTTCACCCGATAAAAGCCGAAATTCCTTCAAGACCGCCGTTTTGGCAGGGCGGTCTTTGCAAGGCCGTGAAGTTTATCACGAAAGTGCTAAGCGCACTGGCCTGCTTCGTCGTACCCAACGGCGGCCATTCATGATACATCCGCGACCGGATGTAATTTCATGACCGGCTGAACCGGCAACAATAAAGTTCAAGGAACTCACGTCATGCGCATGACCACCCGGCTTCCCGGTTCCCTGTTTCTTCTGGCATTGACGCTCACCGCCTGCGGTCAGGATGGTGGTGGTGGTGCCGGGATGGGCATGGGCGCAATGCCGCCGCCGGAGGTGGCCGTGGTTGCCGTCAACCCCGCGCCTTATACGTTGACGTCGGAACTGACCGGTCGCGTGACACCCTATCGCGTGGCGGAAATTCGTCCGCAGGTGTCGGGCATCATCAAGGACCGGTTGTTCACCGAAGGCAGTGACGTTAAGGCCGGGCAGCCGCTCTACCAGATCGACCCCGCCACCTACCGCGCCGCCCTGGCGCAGGCACAGGCCGATCTGAAAAGTGCGGAGGCGCAGTTAACCTCTGTCAAGGCACGTGCAGGCCGCTACAAGGAACTGGTGGCCGTAAAGGGCGTCAGCCAGCAGGAATATGATGACGCCATGGCCGAACTGGGCACGCGGGAGGCGGCGGTCGCCGCCGCCAAGGCCGCCGTTGAAACGGCCCGCATCAATCTGGATTATGCCGGCCTGACCTCGCCCATCGCGGGCCGCGTGGGCCGCTCGCGCGTCACGCCGGGTGCCCTGGTTACGGCGGGTCAGGCCGAAATGCTGACCAGCGTCACGCAGCTCGACCCGATCTATATCGACCTGACCCAGTCTGCCGACGCGGTAGCGGCACTGCGCCGCCAGGTCGCGGCGGGGGAAGCGACGATCCCGGAAGGCGGCAAGCTGAAGGTCAAGCTGATCCTGCCCGATGGCACGCCTTATGCCGAGGATGGGGCGCTCGACTTCTCCGACATCACCGTGGATGAGGGGACGGGCACCATCGGCCTGCGCGCCACCTTCCCGAACCCGCGCCTGGAACTCCTGCCCGGCATGTTTGTGCGTGCCGTGGTGGATCAGGGCACGCGGGCCGATGCCATGCTGGTGCCGCAGCAGGCCGTGATCATCGGTCCCGGTGGTGTTGCCACCGCCATGGTGGTGGGCAAGGAAGACAAGGTGGAAATCCGCCCTGTCACGGCGGCCAAGGCCGTCGGTGACCAGTGGGTGGTGACCAAGGGGCTGGCGCCCAAGGAACGCGTGATCGTCCAGGGCGTGCTGAAGGCCGCCCCCGGCGCACCGGTCAAGCCCGTACCTTACAATCCGGCTCCTGCCGCGGCGGGTGCAGCACCTGCCCCGGCCCGCTGATCATTCCCGGAGAGAACCGAAATGGCGAAGTTCTTCATTGATCGCCCGGTCTTTGCCTGGGTGATCGCCATCGTGATCATGCTGGCCGGCGCGCTGTCCATCATGCGTCTGCCGATTGAGCAATATCCGGCCATCGCACCGCCTTCCATCGCGGTCAGCGCCTCCTATCCGGGTGCGTCGGCTGAAACGCTGGAAAAGACCGTCACGCAGGTCATCGAGCAGAACCTGAAGGGCATCGATAATCTGCGCTACCTTTCCTCGACCAGCGATGCGTCGGGCAGCGTCACCATTACCCTGACCTTCAATGCCGGTACGGATGCCGACATTGCCCAGGTGCAGGTACAGAACAAGGTGACGCCGGCTTTGTCCTCGCTTCCGTCGGAAGTGCAGCAGCGCGGCGTTGTCGTGTCCAAGGCATCAGCCAGCTTCCTTCTGGTTGCCGGTTTCGTGTCCAAGGACGGTCGTCTGGACGGCAATGATCTGGGTGACTTCGTCGCCTCGCGCGTTCAGGACCCGATCAGCCGTGTGAATGGTGTAGGGTCGGTGCAGGTTTTCGGTGGCGGCTATGCCATGCGCATCTGGCTGGACCCCGTCAAGATGGCGGGCCTTGGCATCACCGTGGACGAGGTATCAGCGGCGATCAAAGCCCAGAATGCCCAGGTCTCTGCGGGACAGGTCGGTGGCACTCCGTCGGTCAAGGGGCAGCAGCTGAATGCGACCGTGACGGCGCAGAGCCGCCTGCAAACCCCCGAACAGTTCGGCGCCATCCTGATCAAGTCCAGCCGTGATGGCGCTGCCGTCCATGTGCGGGACGTGGCGCGGGTGGAGTTGGGTGGCGAAAGCTATGACTTCGTTTCCCGCTACAACCGCATGAATGCGGTCGGTCTGGCCGTCAATCTGGCCACGGGTGCCAATGCGCTGGAAACGGCGGCATCCGTGAAGCAGGCGATCGAGGCGCTGCGCCCCAGCTTCCCGGCGGGTGTGGATGTCGAATATCCGTACGAGACGACGCCGTTTGTGAAGCTGTCGATCCAGGAAGTGGTTAAGACCCTGGCCGAAGCCGTGGTTCTGGTCTTCCTGGTCATGTACCTGTTCTTGCAGAGCTTCCGTGCAACCATCATTCCGACCATCGCGGTTCCGGTCGTGCTTCTGGGCACCTTCGGGGTCCTGGCGGCGTTCGGCTTCACCATCAATACGCTGACCCTGTTCGGCGTCGTGCTGGCCATCGGCCTGTTGGTGGATGATGCCATCGTGGTGGTGGAAAATGTGGAGCGCGTGATGGCGGAGGAGGGCTTATCCCCGCGCGAGGCCACACGAAAATCCATGGAGCAGATCACGGGTGCCCTCGTCGGCATCGGTCTGGTTCTCTCTGCCGTTTTCATTCCCATGGCGTTCTTCCCCGGATCCACGGGCGTGATCTATCGCCAGTTCTCCATCACCATCGTGTCGGCCATGGCCCTGTCGGTGCTGGTGGCGCTGGTGCTGACCCCGGCGCTCTGCGCCACCATCCTGAAGCCGCAGGATCATCATGAACGCGGCGGCCTTTTCGGCTGGTTCAACCGTGGCTTCAACCGCGCCAACCAGTCATACGTTTCCGCCACCGGCGGCGTGGTGCGGCGGAGCAAGCGCTTCCTGCTGGTATTCGCGGGTCTGGTGGCGATCCTGGGTGTGCTGTTCGTGCGACTGCCCACCGCCTTCCTGCCGGAAGAAGACCAGGGCATCATTTTTGCCATGGTGATGGCGCCGCCGGGTTCGACCCAGGAACGCACCATGGAGACGGTGAAACAGGTTGAGGATTACCTGCTGACCCAGGAGAAGGACAATATCCGGGGCGTCTTCTCCATCGGTGGCTTCAGCTTCGCAGGCAGCGGCCAGAACTCCGCCATGGTCTTCATCCAGTTGAAGGACTGGTCGCAACGCAAGGGGGCAGACAACACGGCCCAGGCCATCGCCATGCGTGCCATGGGTGCCTTCATGGGCCTGAAGGACGCGATGGCCTTCGCCTTCACGCCGCCCGCCGTTCTGGAACTGGGCAATGCCACCGGCTTTGATTTCCAGCTTCTGGACGAGGCGGGGGCAGGGCATGAGGCGCTGCTGGCGGCCCGTAACCAGTTGCTGGGCATGGCGGCACAGCATCCGGCCTTGGCGGGTGTGCGCCCCAATGGTCTGGAGGATACCGCACAGCTGAGCATCGACGTGGACAAGGCCAAGGCGGCGGCGCTGGGCCTGCAGGTCGCGGATATCAACAGCACGCTGACGGCCTTCTGGGGTTCCACCTATGTTGATGACTTCATCGACCGTGGCCGTGTGAAGCGCGTGTTCCTGCAGGCCGATGCGCCGTTCCGCATGCTGCCGGAGGATATTCAGAAGCTGCATGTCCGTAACGACCGGGGGGAGATGGTTCCCTTCTCCGCCTTCGCCAGGGCCAGCTGGACCTATGGTCCGCCGAAGCTGGAGCGGTTCATGGGCACCTCGTCCATGAACATCCAGGGTCAGCCGGCACCGGGCTACAGCTCCGGTCAGGCGATGGCGGCTATGGAAGAACTGGTGGCGAAGTTGCCGCCGGGCATCGGCTTTGCCTGGACGGGCCTGTCATATGAGGAACGGCTGTCCGGTGCGCAGGCACCCGCTCTGTACGCCATATCGCTGCTGGTCGTGTTCCTCTGCCTGGCGGCCCTGTATGAAAGCTGGTCCATCCCGTTAGCGGTGATGCTGGTGGTGCCGCTGGGCGTGCTGGGGGCCGTGGTCGCGGCCACGTTGACCGGCATGGCCAATGACATCTATTTCCAGGTGGGTCTGCTCACAACCATCGGCCTGTCGGCTAAGAACGCCATCCTGATCGTGGAGTTCGCGAAGGAATATTATGAGAAGGGCATGGATCTGGTGGATGCGACCCTGGAGGCCGCCCGTCAGCGCCTGCGCCCCATCATCATGACCTCGCTGGCGTTCATTCTGGGTGTTTCGCCCCTGGCTTTGGCATCCGGTGCCGGATCGGGCAGCCAGAACGCAATCGGTATCGGTGTCGTCGGTGGCATGCTGTCGGCCACGGTGCTGGCCATCTTCTTCGTGCCGATCTTCTTTGTCGGCGTCGAAAAGCTGGTTTTGCGCTTTGGCAGCCACAAGAAGCCGAAGGCGGGGCAGGAGTGATCAACATGAACAAGCGTCTTATTCCCCTGACCCTGCTGCCCCTGCTGCTGGCCGGGTGCAGCATGGCCCCTGACTATCAGGCCCCCGCCACTGGTGTCGCCGCCTCATATCCCCAGGCGGCAGCGCAGGCGGCACCAGTGGCCGATCTGGGCTGGCGCGACTTCTTCCTGGACGAAGAGTTGCGCGGCCTGATCGATCAGGCTCTGGCCCAGAACCATGATCTGGCGGTTGCCAGCGCCAATGTCGAACGTGCCCGCGCGCTCTACCGGGTACAGCGGGCGGATCAACTGCCCATTGTGACGGCGGGCGCATCGGCAACCCGTGCCCGCGTGAACGAACCGGTGACCCAGACGGGCAACCAGTATCAGGTCAATGCCGGCATCACGGCGTTCGAGCTGGATTTCTTTGGCCGCGTGCGCAACCTGTCTGACGCGGCCCTGGAAAGCTATTTCGCGACCGCCGCCGCGCGGGAGACGGCGCGTCTGGCCCTGGTGGCAGAAGTGGCGAATGCCTATCTGACCTTGTTGGCCGACCGGGACCAACTGGCTCTGACGGAGCGGACCTTCAATGCCCAGAAGGAAAGCTATGATCTGGTCAAACTGGCCTTTGACCGGGGCGCCCGCTCGCTGTTGGAGCTTCGACAGGCCGAAACCACACTGGAGACGGCGCGGGCCAATCTTGCCGCCTTCCGCCGCCAGGTGTCATTGGACGAAAACGCCCTGACCCTGTTGGTCGGCAGCCCCGCGGCCGTGGCGGGCGACAAGGTCCTGGGGGAGGAAGGGGCCTTGCTGGTTCCGGCCCTGCCGGAGGGCCTGCCGTCCGACCTGCTGACCCGCCGGCCCGACATTGCGCAGGCCGAGCATAATCTGCGGGCCGCCAACGCCAATATCGGTGCGGCCCGTGCCGCCTTCTTCCCGCGCATCGGCCTGACCAGTGCGCTGGGAACCGCCAGCACCTCGCTGTCCGGCCTGTTCGAAAGCGGCAGCAAGGTCTGGAATGTCGGGGCGGATGCCAGCCTGCCCATCTTCGATTTTGGCCGTACCCAGTCCAACCTGGATGTGGCCAAGGCGGAGCGGGATATCGCCATCGCCACCTATCAGGGCGCCGTGCGCACGGGCTTCCGTGAGGTCGCGGACGCCCTGGCCGCCCGTGCCACCCTGGATGATCAGGTGGCCGCCCAGACGGCCCTGGTGACGGCCACGCGGGAGACCTACACCCTGTCCAAGGCCCGCTATGACCGGGGCGTCGACAGCTACCTGCAGGTTCTGGATGCGCAGCGCAGCCTCTATGCGGCGGAAAGCAGCCTGATCATCCTGCGTCAGCAGCGGCTGTCCAATCTGGTGACGCTGTATAAGGCGCTGGGCGGTGGATTGTCGGACCGCGCGCCGGCCTGAACTTCCTCAACGACTACGGTCGTGTGAGGGACGGTATTTCGGCAGTGCAACAAATCTTTCATCAAGGGGGCGGGCCTGTGCAGACGGGCTCGCCCCTTGTCTATTCCGGCCTGCCCCTTGGCTGTCGAGTCGGTGGCGATACCCCACGGCAAGGTCATAGGTCCACCTCCCCGGACTACCCCAGAAGTCCTTGCTATCTGCCATTTTCGGCACCTGCCCCCTGCGCAAAGGCATAGGGTCCCTCGTCTAAAGACTGTGCTTTTCCGGTATCAGATATGATAATCTCCATGTCAGTAAGTTGTTTTTGTTGGTCTGCGCTTCCAACGCAGACCTTCCCTACGGTAATGTCTTTCCGATAGATCGGAGCCTATGGTAAACCTGCCACGGCTTCGGCACTGCGGTACGAAGGGGCGGACCGCGGGATAACCTCAATAAGGAGTGCCTGTTTCGATACCGAAGTTCCGCTTTCCGTCGATTTCGACGGACCTATGGCGGGGGCTCCGGTGTTGTTGACAGTCAAACTCTCAAACCCGCGCCTGAAGGGTGGCAAAATTGGAATATCCTCTGGCCCTTATCCTGCAGATCGCCCTGTCTGCCCTCATCTGCTTCGCGGCCAAGCCCATCGGCAATGCCTTGGGCATCATGGACAAGCCTGACAGCCTGCGGAAGCTGCATCGTGGTGCTGTGCCGCTGGTGGGTGGTCTGGCAATCCTGCTGCCGGCGACGCTGATCGGTGGTGGCATTTCCTATAATGACGGTGTCGGCCTGCATTGGGTGATCGTGCCCGTGATGGTCGTGCTGTTCGTCATGGGTATGGTGGACGACCGTCAGCATCTGCCTCCTGTCGTGCGCCTGTCGGTTTCGCTGGTGATGTTCTCCTTCGCCATCATCCTGGCGCCGCATCTGGCCCTGACCTCCCTGAATTTTGGCGGTGGCGTCAGCGTCGATGTCCCGCCCTTCATGGGCGCGATGCTGACCATCGTCAGCCTTGTCGGCTTCCAGTACGCGTTCAACATGAGCGATGGTGCCAATGGCGTTGCCTCCGGCATGGCCATGATCTGGGCGCTGTTCTTCGCGCTGGCCGGCACCGGAACCCTATCCATGCTGGCCCTGCTGATCGTGGCGGGCGGGGCGGTGTTCCTGGCCTTTAACATGCGTGGTCGCATCTTCTTAGGTGACAGCGGTGCCTATGGCATCTCCGCCGTCATGGGCCTGCTGGGTCTGGCCATCACGGGCCATGCCGACAGCAGCCTGACCAACATGCAGCTGATGGGCCTGTTCCTGCTGCCGGTGGTCGATTGCCTGCGCCTGATTGTCAGCCGCCTGCGCGCCGGTCGTGCCCCCTTCTCCCCGGACCGGGAGCATCTGCATCATTACCTGCTGCGCTGGCTGGTTTCGCCCACCCGCACGGCCCTGGCCTACTGGTCCATGGTGGCCCTGCCGAACGCGGCGGGCGTCCTGGTCGGCGGGGTTTCCGGGTTCGCTGTGACCGTCGCGCTGACGCTGCTGATGTACCGCTTTGCCATCGCCCGCACGGCTGCCGTTCCGGCACCTGCTGCTGTTGTCGGTGGCGAGGCGCGCTGAAGATTTCCATCCGCCGGGCTCCTCCCGAAGCGGTTTTACTGACAAGCGGCCGGGATATTCCCGGCCGTTTTTCTTTTCGCGGCGCATTCAGCTTGGGTTCAGCGCGAGCCTGTCAGGATCGGTTCCATCATCGATTCAACAGGAAGGAACCCATCATGCCTTACCCCCGTCTCCTTGCTGGCCTGCTTCTGACCGGTTCGCTGGCCGCCGGTGCCTATGCCTATGCGCAAGGGGCCGGGACCGGTGCCGCGCCTATGTCTGGGCCGTCCATGGCAGCGGATACGCTGTCCATGCCGGCTTTGCTGGACAAGCTGTCGGCCCAGGGCTACCGCGATGCCCGCTCGGTTGAGCGGAAAAGCGACAAGCTGGTGGAGGTGAAGGCCACCGGTCCCGATGGCCAGCGCCAGGAGCTTTATGTCGATGCCCGCACGGGTGAGATCCTGAAGGTGGAGCGCGACTGATGGCTGACATGACACACCCGGCGGGGCAGGGGACGCCTGTCCCGCCTTCTCCCGGTACCGTCCGGGTCTGGGACCCGCTGCTGCGCCTGATCCATTGGGGCATCGCCGCCGCCTTTCTGACAGCCTGGCTGTCAGCGGAAGAGGTCATGGCGGTGCATGAGGCGGCAGGCCTCACCATCATCGCCCTGGTGGGCCTGCGCTCTCTCTGGGGCCTGATCGGCAGCAGCCATGCCCGGTTCAGCGACTTCGCCCCGTCGGGTGCCGGGCTTCTGGCCTATCTGCGCGCCCTGGTGCAGCGCCGGGCCGACCGGCATCTGGGCCATAATCCCGCCGGTGGAGCCATGGCCCTGACGCTGTGGTTCGCCCTGCTGGGCACGGCGGCGCTGGGCCTGCTGACCCGCTATCCTCTGCCGGGTTTGCGTCCCTACGGCCACTTCCTGGAAGAAGCGCATGAGGTGCTGGCCAATGGCACCTTGGTCCTGGTGGGCCTGCATATCGCCGGTGTGCTGGTCAGCAGCCTGCTGCATCGGGAGAACCTGCCGCTATCCATGCTGACGGGCCGCAAACGAGCGGGATGACCGTTCACGACCCAAACAAAAACCCCGGCGCCTTGCGGTGCCGGGGTTTTGTCTTTTAAGGCTTTTGGGATTAGGCCTTGGCGGCCTCACCCTCGCCACCTTCGTTGCCGGGCGGGTCCTCGGCATCCATGGTCTTGCGCAGCCTGTTCTCGCCCAGATAGAGCAGGATCGGGGCCGCGATGAAGATGGAGGAGGAGGTGGCCAGCAGGATACCGAACAGCAGGGCCCAGGCGAATTCACGCAGAGCCTCGCCGCCATAAAGGGCCAGCGGCACGATCGACAGGAACACGGCAATGTTCGTGTTGATGGTACGGGTCATGGTCTCGTTGATGGAGCGGTCGATCAGCTCGCGCAGCGGCATCTTGCGGTAAAGCCGAAGATTTTCGCGCACGCGGTCATAGACCACGACCTTGTCATTGATGGAGAAGCCCATGATGGTCAGCATCGCCGCCACCGCCGTCAGGTTGAACTGCAACCCGGTCAGCGCGTAGAAGCCGATGGTCTTGGTGACGTCCAGCATCATGGTCACCACCGCACCCACGCCGAACTGCCATTCGAAGCGGAAGGTGATGTACAGCAGCATGAAGAACGCGGCCAGACCCAGGGCCAGCATGCCGTCGCTGAACAGCTCCGCCGACACGGACGCGCCCACCGCTTCGACGCGGCGCACCTCCGATCCAGGGAAGTTCTGTTCCAGGGCAGCGGTCACGGCCTTGACGGCGGCCTGCTGGTTGCTCTCCGCCCCTTCCTGCCGCTCCATGCGCAGGATCACGTCACGGTCGGTACCAAAGGCCTGCAGGGCCACCGGGCCGACATTCACATGCTCCATCACCTCGCGCATCTTCGGGAAGTCGGTCTGCTCCGCCGTCCGCACCTCCATCACGATGCCGCCGGCAAAGTCGATGCCGTAATTCAGGCCGGGCTTGAAGAACATCGCCACCGATGCGGTGGACAGGATCACCGACACGGCCAGACCGACATGGCGGCCATTCATGAAGTTGATCTTCATGCCGGCAGTCTTCAGCTTGATGGGACCGAAGACGGGCAGTTCCTTGGAACGGGTGCGCTTGTACCAGATGGCGGTCAGCAGGCGTGCCACGACCGTGGCCGTGAACATCGACGTGATGATGCCCAGCGAGGTGGTGACGGCAAAGCCCTTCACCGAACCCGTGCCGACCACATAGAGCAGGACCATCTTGATCAAGGTGGTCAGGTTGCTGTCCATGATGGTGCCACGGGCCTTGATATAGCCCGTTTCCAGCGCGGACAGGGCCGTCTTGCCCTTGCGCAGCTCCTCGCGGATACGTTCATTGATCAGGATGTTGGCGTCCACCGACATGCCGAGCGTCAGCACCACACCCGCAATGCCGGGCAGGGTCAGGGTCGCTTCCAGCATGGCCAGGCACGACAGCGTCAGGAACAGGTTGAAGACCAGGGCGGCATTGGCGATCAGACCAAAGAAGCCATAGGTCAGCCACATATAGGCAAAGACCAGGACAACGCCGACCAGACAGGAAATCACGCCAGCCTTGATGCTGTCCGCCCCCAGCTCAGGCCCGATGGACCGTTCTTCCACCACCGTCAGCGGGGCGGGAAGGGCACCGGCGCGCAGCAGAACGGCCAGTTCGGTGGCCGTCTGGGCCGTGAAATTGCCGCTGATCTGACCGCGTCCGCCCAGGATCGGCTCATTGATAACCGGGGCGGAGATGACACGACCGTCCAGCACGATGGCAAAGGGCCGTCCGACATTGGCCTTGGTGATATCGGCGAAGCGGCGGGCGCCGATGCTGTCGAAGCTGAAGGACACGACCCAACGGCCCGATTGCGGGTCGGCGCTGGGCTGGGCGTCGGTCAGGGTGGCACCATCCACCTCCACGCGCTTGCGGACCAGCACCTGTCCGCCGCCAGCGCCACGGTCGCTGTTCTGCAACCACTCAAAGCCCGGCGGGGCTGACGTGCCCGGCAGCACCGTGGCATCACCCACCAGATGGAACGTCATCTTGGCGGTCTGGCCCAGCAGGCGCTTGATACGGCCCGGATCGGTGACGCCCGGCAACTGCACCAGCACACGGCTGGCACCCTGCCGGGCCACGATTGGCTCGTTCACACCTGTCTCGTCGATACGGCGGCGGACGATTTCCAGCGACTGGTCCACGGCCTTGCTGACGCGGTTGGTCAGGGCCTGCTGGCCGAAATCAAGGCGCAGGCGACCGGCCTCCGGCACGATGGTGAAATCGGCTATCTCACCGGGTAGGGAGGCCTGGGTCAGGGGGCGCAGGGCGTCAGTGACGCTGGCTGCATCGCTGGGATCAGCCAGCCGCACGACCAGGCCGCTGCCTTCCACGCCGACACCGGCGACGCGCAGGTTGGCGGTGCGCAGCAGGCCACGTACCTCATCCACGGCATTTTCCAGCCGCTCGCGCTTTACCGCGTCGGCATCCACCTCCAGCAGCAGGTAAGAACCGCCCTGCAGGTCAAGGCCCAGGTTGAAATGGCGCATGGGCAGCCAGGTAGGCATGTTGTGCGGGCCTACCAGACTGGGGATGGCCAGCGCACTGCCCAGGAAGCAGACCACCAGAATGGCGATGGTCTGCAGACGGGAGAATTTAAGCATGGGATTTATCCGATCATCGGCGGCGGCCCATTGGCCGTGCCCTGGTGATCACGGGAATTGGTGAAAGCGCAGGCGTTAATGGCCCGCTGGCGGCCCACGCGGCTGGCCGGGCGCGCTGACTGCCTTGCGGGGC
The DNA here is from genome assembly GCA_001296005.1 of alpha proteobacterium AAP38. Classification (GTDB taxonomy): domain Bacteria; phylum Pseudomonadota; class Alphaproteobacteria; order Azospirillales; family Azospirillaceae; genus Niveispirillum. The sequence continues at coordinate 204,279 of LJHR01000026.1, forward strand.
AGGGAGGCGGGCACAACCTGTTCCGCCGGCATGCCGGTTTGGATGAAGGCCGGAAGCCCATTACCGCCCGGCAGAGCGGCAAGCCCGGCACCGCCGCCGGTCAGGGCCTTGCCATCGATGCGCAAAGCAACCTGGATCAGGGCCGGCTGCGCCGGTGTGGTCAGGCGCTGGTCACATGTCCCTGAAACCGGGCATTCGCCGGCAATCCGCCCAATCCCGGCACGCGCCACCGCATCACCGCCGCCCACGGCGCCGGCCAGCAGCACAAAGGCCGCCAGCAGCAGTAAACGCCATCGGGAGAGGGAAAGATGCAACGGGGCCACCATCCAATTCGTAAAGCATGGAGCAATACGCCGCCGCCCCGCCGCTGGCAAGCGGGATGCCGGATTTCCTGCCCGAACGCGCTCGGCCCGCCGCCCCAAATTCTGAAACTGGTTTGCGACAGGGGGGCTGGAAAAATCCGTCGCCCTGACAATTAATCCTATTGCCTTCTGTCATGACACCGGTTACCTAATGAAAGCGCGACCATCCCGGTTTTTCGCGCCCCTAAGGTGTTTTCGATGTCCAAGCCTTTGGCCCTGCATGACGACCGTCTGTTCCCCGCTGAGCCCGGCACGCGCGCCATCGCGCGGCGGCTGTACCAGTTGGTGAAGGATTTGCCGATCATCAGCCCGCATGGGCATACGGACCCGTCCTGGTTTGCCGGCAATGCCAATTTCGGCAATCCGACGGAATTGCTGCTGGCGCCCGACCATTATGTCTACCGCATGCTTTACAGCCAGGGCATCGCCATGGGGGATGTCGGTGTGGGCGACCGGTCCGGCCCGTCCAAGGCCGACCCGCGTGCGGCGTGGCATATTTTTGCGTCGAACTTCCATCTGTTCCGCGCTACGCCCAGCTGGCTGTGGCTGAATTTCGTGTTCACCAAGGTGTTCGGCATTGATGTCGCTCTTTCGGCTGACACCGCTGACCATTACTATGACACCATTGATGAAGCGCTGAAGACGGAGGCGTTCCGCCCCCGCGCCCTGTTCGAACGGTTCAATATCGAACTGATCGCGACCACAGAGGGGCCGACCGACACGCTGGACCATCATCACAAGGTGCTGGAAAGCGGTTGGAAGGGCGGGCGGGTCATTTCCGCCTATCGCCCCGACGCGGTGATTGATCCCGAACATGAACAATTCCCCACCGCCATGCGCGCCTTTGCGGAGGTGACGGGCGAGGATGTCTATAGCTGGAAGGGTTATCTGAACGCGCATCGCAAGCGCCGTCAGGATTTCATGAAGGTCGGCACGACCAGCAGCGACCATGGCCATATCACGGCCAACACCGCCAACCTGTCGCCCGCCGACGCTGAAAAGCTGTTCCAGAAGGTGTTGAAGGGCGATGTCACGGCGGCGGATGCGGAGACGTTCCGGGGCCAGATGCTGACCGAAATGGCGGGCCTGAGCATCGAGGATGGTCTGGTGATGCAGATCCATCCCGGCGCCTTCCGCAACCATAATGGTCAGGTGTTCGAACGGTTCGGGCGCGACAAGGGCGCCGACGTTCCGTCGCGCACCGACTATATCCGCGCGCTGAAGCCGCTGCTGGACCGGTATGGAAATGACACGCGCCTGTCGATCATCCTGTTCACCCTGGATGAGACGACCTATGCGCGCGAACTGGCGCCGTTGGCCGGCCATTACCCCACGTTGAAGCTGGGCCCCGCCTGGTGGTTCCATGATAGCCCGGAAGGCATGATGCGCTTCCGTGAGCAGGTGACGGAGACGGCGGGCTTCTACAATACCGTTGGCTTCAACGACGATACCCGCGCCTTCCTGTCCATCCCGGCCCGCCATGATGTGGCCCGCCGCGTGGACTGCGCCTTCCTGGCGCGCATGGTGGCCGAACACCGCCTGGATGAGGATGACGCAGCCCTGGTGGCTGTCGATTTGTCATACAACTTGCCCAAGAAAGCCTATAAACTGTGATCGGCGCATTCGAGGCCAGCAGGATCGGCATTCGAGGCTGATACGTAAAAATCGGGGAGTTCCAATATGTTCGCTAAGACCTATCACGCCACCCACCCGGTCATGATGCAGGGTGCCAGCAATGACGATCTGCGCAATCGTTATCTGATGACTGGCCTGTTCGTGGCCGATCAGGTGGTGCTGAACTATAGCCATAATGAGCGTTTTGTCGTCGGTGGTGCCACGCCGGTGGCCGGCAGCGTTGTGCTGCCGCACCAGACCGAGCCGGCATCCGCCGCCGGTCACCCGTTCCTGGAACGGCGCGAGCTGGGCATTGTCAATATCGGCGGTGCGGGTTCGGTGACTGTGGACGGCACCGTCTATGAGTTGGGCAACAAGGACGGCCTTTATGTCGGCATGGGCGCGAAGGATGTCAGCTTCGCTTCCGCCGATGCCGCTGCTCCTGCCAAGTTTTATCTCGTCTCCACTCCTGCCCATGCCAGCTTCCCCAACAAGAAGATCGGCCTGAAGGACGCGGTGGCGCTGGAGCGTGGCGCGCTGGAAACCAGCAATGAGCGCACGATCTATCAGTATATCGTGCCGGCGACGTGCCAGTCGGCGCAGCTGCTGCTGGGCCTGACCATGCTGAAGCCCGGTTCGGTGTGGAACACCATGCCGCCGCACCTGCATGACCGCCGCTCGGAAGTGTATCTGTACTGCGATATCCCCGGTGACAACCGCGTCTTCCACTTCATGGGCGAGCCGGAAGCGGCCCGTCACATCGTGGTGGCCGATGGCGAGGCTGTGATGTCCCCGCCCTGGTCCATCCATATGGGCAGCGGCACCGCCAACTACTCCTTCATCTGGGCCATGGGCGGCGAGAATCTCGATTACACCGACATGAAGGTGATCGATATCTGCCAGCTGCGCTGAGACAGGTCAGGAACGGGAGTATCCCATCATGAGCAATCCCTTCGACCTTTCTGGCAAAGTGGCGCTGGTAACCGGTGCCAATACCGGCATCGGGCAGGGTATCGCGGTGGCGCTGGCCCAGGCCGGGGCCAGCATCGTGGCCGTGGGCCGGTCGACCCCGACCGATACGCAGGCTGCCGTTGAGGCCGCCGGCGCCAATTTCGCCTTCGTTTCCGCCGATCTGGGTACCGGTGCGCCGGTGGCCGAGATCGTCGAAAAGGTGGCCGCCGCCTTTGGCCGTATCGATATCCTGGTCAATAATGCTGGCACCATCCGCCGCGCCGATGCGCTGGAGTTCTCGGAAACCGACTGGGATGATGTCCTGGACGTCAATCTGAAGACGCCGTTCTTCCTGGCCCAGGCGGTCGCGAAGAAGTTCATCGCGCAAGGGTCCGGCGGCAAGATCATCAATATCGCCAGCATGCTGTCCTTCCAGGGCGGCATCCGCGTCGTGTCCTACACGGCATCGAAAAGCGGGATCGCCGGCGTGACCAAGCTGCTGGCCAATGAATGGGCGGCCAAGGGCATCAATGTGAATGCCATTGCCCCCGGCTATTTCGCCACCAACAATACCGAGGCGCTGCGCGCCGACGAAAACCGCAACCGCGATATCCTGGCCCGCATCCCCGCCGCGCGCTGGGGTTCGCCGTCGGATCTGGGCGGCGCCGCTGTTTTCCTGGCTTCTGCTGCTGCCGATTATGTCCATGGCATCACCCTGCCTGTGGATGGCGGCTGGCTGGCCCGGTAAGTTTTAACTCCCGGCGGCGGGTTTCCCGCCGCAACTCGACAAAACCCCTGCCCACCCCATGGGCGGGGGTTTCTTTTTTGCGTGGATTTGTCAAAACCGATCAGGAAATTTGACTGGAATCGGCATGGACGATCATATCGGTCCTGTCCGATCTTCGGCACCCTTGTGCATCAAAGCCGAAGAACCAGACATGAAAGTCCTAGTCGCCGTTAAGCGTGTCGTTGACTACAACGTCAAGATCCGCGTTAAGCCCGACG
>LJHR01000027.1 GCA_001296005.1 alpha proteobacterium AAP38
CCCCCCCCGCGCGCTCATTTGACGAGGCTCCAGAACCCCAGCTTGCGGCCATGGGCCTTCTTGATCTGCTCGCGGTAGTGGACATGATCGGGCAGGGACTGCCAGTCGGTGACCTGTTGGGCCAGCCGGTCGAGATGGTCCAGGTACTTTGCCCCATGCCCATAGGCGGGTGATTTGGCGCGGGCCAGGATGTCATCCAGCAAGGCGCGGTAGAGCACGCTGGCTGCCAGCCGGTAATCGTCGGCCAAGGCTTCTGCTGCCGGGGCCAGCAGCGCGTAATGCCGCCCTGACCATACGGAGGGGCGGGTCACCACCAAGTCTGAGGCCAAGTCCAGCGCCGGCCAGTCCAGGCAGAACTGCAGGGCGCTGCTGAAATAGGGGCTGGCGGCGATATGGGCCAGGGCTCGCGCGGTCTCCTCCCGGTCGTTGAAATCCTCCAGCTTGGCGATGTAATCGCGCAGCAAGGCGGCATCCAGGGACTGAGCAAACTGCGACCAGCGCAGCGTTTGGGCCTCTGCCCTGTTACCCAGGACTTCCAGGATGCGGGCTTCCAGTTTGACCTGATCGCGGTCAGCCCTTGGCGCAACACCCGCCCCGTAGAAATCATCCGACAGGTCGCGGGGGATTGGTCGGGGCGCTGTTTTGCGAACCCATTCCAATGCTTCGTTGGCTCGTTTGGCCTCCAGCAGCTTGGCGGCGATGCGCAAAGGATCGCGCCGATGCTCCGGCAGGCTGGATTCCAGGGCGATGTAATGGTCGAGGTTGCCCATGGCATCGGCAATGGCCTGCCGGATCTGGATGACCCGGCCATATTCGTCGGGCGTGGCCTTGGACAGACCCTTCTCCCAGTCGGCCAGGATGACCGGTGGCAGCAGCGGAGCCGAGGCGATGGCCAGCGCTGGGATCGGTCCATGGCTGTCGCGGGTTAGGGCCTCGTCCAGCAGACTTGGCAGACTGGCGCGGTCAGGGCCTGCCATCTGCTCCACAATGCGCGGCAGGATATCAACGCCCCGCCAATAGACGGCCTGAATACGCCCGGAACTATCATCAATCCGATTGAACAGGGAACCGTGGCCGCTGATGAAGCGGATCAGGCGTTGCGCCGCCATCAGGGGGGACAAGGGGGCAAGCTCGCGTTCGATACTGTCGACCAAGGCATCCAGATCGGCGGTCAGCGCGTGTTCCTTCTCCCAGGGCACCATGGCCTTGGCGCGATCCAGGGATGAGAGCCGCCGTTCGATGAGCTTGGCAACGGCGGTTGGTCCTTGGCCACCGGCCAGCGCCGCCTTGACCCGCCGCGCAAAGGCAGGGCTTTCCGCGGCCTCGTCCAGGATCAATTGCGCCAGCTTTTCTGCGCCCAGGGCCGCTAAACCGGCCAGGGTCAAAGGGGAATGCGGCGCCATCATCTTTCTCCGACTGGGCATTCCTCTCCATATCGCAGAAACCCTCCATGGGGTGCCAGCCTTCTACTACCGCCGATCCCGCCGCCATTGTGATGGCGTTGTTCCGGTCGCCTTGTGGAAGTTGCTGGTGAAATGGCTAGGCGTGGCAAAGCCGAGCGCCATGGCAATGTCGGTGATGGACATGCCGGGATCAAGCAGCAGAGCCTTGGCACGATGCAGCCGCCGCTGGGCGATATAGCGCAAAGGGGGCGTCCCCAAGCTGGCCCGGAAGGTCCGGCCAAAATGGTCGGGGCTGAGATCAACTTCCGCTGCCAGCCGCTCCAGGGTCAGATCATCTTGCAGATGGGCGTCGATGTAGGACAGCACCCGCCGCTGGCGCGAAAGGCCCAGGCCGCCATTGACGGCCGGTGGCATAGGTTTGCTGCCGAAAATCTCCAGCAATCTCCCGGCCAGCAGCACGCAGGCCAACGTGAGGGTGCCGGAACTTGTTGACTGTTCCAGTCCTTCTTTGAGGATTTCGAGAATGTATCCAATTCGCGTATCCTGGATATCGAGCTGCGCCGGCATGCTGTCGAGAATCTCAACAGTGCCCCCGCAGGCGGAACTAGTGATGAATCTGACCTCCAGGGCCACGACGAACACCGATTGCCGGCCGGACCACGAGACCTGAATGATGCGTTCGGGTGGTGTTAGATGGATCTGACCCGGTTTGACGCGATGCTGAATGGCAGAAACCTGATCAACCGGATGCTATCGCAACGTTAAGGGTTGCCCATCATGCTGGATCAGCGTCAGTTGTGGGGATCCGAGTTTTGCATCAGCGCACTCATCGAGCAGATAGCGTCCGATGACGTAGCAGTCGTGGCGGACACGATGCAGCGGTTGGATGCCACTGGGTAATCTGTCCGATCGGAAGTCTATGAAGCTTTGTATATCCATCAGAGTCTCCTTATATAGATAGTGGTGATCTCCCTTCTTGTTTTGATTGATTGTTGCCGGTACTAAAGACGAAAATGAGGCTGAGGCAGGTAAAATCTATATATACATAATAAATATATCTCGGTGATTTAGGGTTTAGCTCTTATTATCAAATTTTACCTGAAAATTTCTCATAAATTCATTGTTTTTCTGCTCATTAATTTAGCAGAATTTTGATAGTCATTCCGGTTTCGTGAAGGTTTTCGGGGGAAATCTTATCAATAATCATCGATGCAGCCAGCTTGGCAGTTGGCGGTATTATTCCACCGCTGTGCTTTGTGCCAGCACAGCCAGTTGGGAGGTGGCAACCCATGCAGAATAGGAGCCCTGTGGAAGCCGCATTATCTGTGCCGGATTGGCTGGATGGTGCGGCCTATCAATCATTGCAGCATATTGACCGGCCCGGCTGGGCTTGGCAGTGGCTCAAACGGAATTGCGGTTTCAAAGAAACGCTGAAATACAGCACCTGCTTGACCAGCACTGACCGTACCGTGGTGCGGTTGGATACCACGGCGCACACCCCGAACTGGGGGGTGATGTTTCGCCGACATTACCAGCGGTGCCAAAGCCTACTGGCAACCCGAAGCATGCCTATCGGTGCTCGCGGTCGCCGCAGAGCCAGCGAAAGCTGCGACGCCGGAGGACGACCTGTTCGACCTGGAAGCGGTTCGGACCCTCGCAACCATCGTCATGGAACCTGACGGGGGCGAGCATCTGATGCTGTCGGATGGCCTTCGGCACCCGTCACGGAGACCTGCCATGACCCAGGTGGAAATCCTCGACAATCCCCGTGATGCCGCGCGCGGTTACCGGGTGGATGCGAACCGTGGCCAGCGCAACAGCCGGGTATCGTCGGAATGGTTCTCCCGGCCCGATGACGAGCGGTTCCTGTCCCTGTCCGACCTGTATGCATCGGTCAAGACCCGCACGGATCACAGCCGCACACGCACGCTGGCCAGTGCCGATATCAGGTTGAAGGCGCACCGTCATGCGCCGGAGCGGCTGTCGCTGTTGCTGCCGGGGGGTGAGCGTCCCGTGGCCCCCACCCATTGGAGCTTTGGGCAGTTGGCGGGGCTGGTGGGGGCTCCCGCCGCTTACCTTCGGCAGCTTCCAGCAGCGCTGGCCGGAATTAATCTGCAATATGGGCTGACCGCGCATCGGGCCGAACAGGTCAAGACCCTGGAGATTGAGGACGGTTGCGTTGAGTTGCGTGCCGTCACCGGCCCCGACTATGACCGCATCTTTGATCATGAACTGGTCGAGGCGGTGCAGCGCATTGCCGGCAATGGCACCGGCGATACGCGCTGGAAGGTGCCGGGCGTGTTGGACTGGTCGACCGGCATCTATCATCCGCATGTGGACATCACGCGGGATACCACCACGCTCTATGCCAGCGACCGCTACGTCTTCCTGTTCCTGGTTGATGATACCCACCCCATTGAGGCGGGGCGACTGCCCGATGGGTCGCCGGACCTCTATTTCCGGGGCTTCTATTGCTGGAACAGCGAGGTCGGGGCCAAGACCCTGGGCATGGCCAGCTTCTATCTGCGGGCCGTATGTCAAAATCGTAACCTGTGGGGTGTGGAGGATTTCCAGGAAATCACCATTCGCCATTCCAAATATGCCGCCTCGCGCTTTGCCCATGAGGCGGCCCCCGCCCTGACCCGCTTTGCCAATTCCTCGCCCATGCCCTTCATCAACGGCATCAAGGCTTCGCGTGAACAGATCGTGGCGCGGTCAGATGACGACCGCGACGAATTCCTGCGCAAGCGCGGCTTCTCCAAGGCCGAGACGGGCAAGATCATCGACACCGTGCTGGCGGAGGAGGGGCGCAAGCCGGAAAGCATTTTTGACTTTGTCCAGGGCATCACGGCGGTGGCCCGTGACAAGCCGCACCAGGATGCGCGGTTGGATATGGAGGCCCGGGCCAAGAAGCTGCTGGACCGGGTCGCCTGACCGGTGGCGGGGACAGAGGCAGAGGAGGCTGGGCGCTTCGTGACGGGCGATGAGATGGGAGAGAGGCTTCCATCCGCCCGTCATGGAGAAAACCCATGGCCACGAAAGCAGCCGACAAGATCATCCTGAGCCGGTCCCAGGATATTCCCTTCAACAAGCTGGTCCTGTCCCAGGCCAATGTCCGCCGCGTCAAGGCGGGCGTGTCCATCGCCGATCTGGCCGAAGACATTGCCCGCCGGACCCTGCTGCAAAGCCTGTCGGTTCGGGCACAGGTTGACGGGGAAGGCCAGGAGACTGGGCTGTATGAGGTCCCCACCGGTGGGCGTCGGTACCGGGCGTTGGAACTGCTGGTCAAGCAGAAGCGCCTAGCCCGCAACGCCCCCCATCCCTTGCATCATCCGCACCGAGGGGCTGGGCGAGGAGGACAGTCTGGCGGAGAACCTGCAACGGGTGGCGCTGCATCCGCTGGATCAGTTCCGCGCCTTCCAGACCCTGATGGACAAGGGCCTCAGCGAAGAAGACATCGCCGCCCGCTTCTTTGTCACGCCGGCGGTGGTGAAACAGCGGCTGCGGCTGGCGTCTGTCTCGCCCAAGCTGCTGGAGATCTATGCCGACGATGGCATGAACCTCGACATGCTGATGGTCTTCAGCGTCAGCGACAGCCATGAGCGCCAGGAGCAGGTTTGGGCCTCGTTGACCCAGCCCTGGCAGAAGGAGCCCTATCACATCCGCCGTGCCCTGACGGCAAGCAGCATCCCCGCCTATGACAAGCGCGCCCGCTTTGTCGGGCTGGACGCCTATATCGCCGCCGGTGGTCCGATCATGCGCGACCTGTTCACCCCGGATGACGGCGGATGGCTGGGTGATGTGCCGCTGCTGGAACGGCTGGTGGCGGAAAAGCTGGCCAAGGCCGCCGAGAGGGTGATGGCGGAGGGCTGGAAATGGGTCGAGGTGAATGTCGATTTCCTCTATGGCCACACCGTCGGTCAGCGCCGCCTGAAGGCTGAGATCGTTCCCCGGACGGAGGCTGAGGAGGCGCGGTACGCCGACCTTTCCGCCGAATATGAACGGTTGGCCGAAGAACATGACACGGGCGAGGACATCCCCGAGGAGGTCGATCAGCGGCTGACCGCGCTGTCGGGTGAAATCGCGCAGTTGGAGGAGCGGCCTGAGCGTTTCGATCCCGACGAAATGGCGCGGGCCGGCTGCTATGTTCGTGTGAACGCGGAAGGGGAATTGCGGGTGGAGCGCGGCTTTGTTCGCCGCGAAGATGAACCGCCGCTGGAGGAGGTTATCCCTGAGGGTGGCACGCCGGAATGCGATGTCAGCCAGCCCGCCGCTGCCCCCCGGCCCCAAGGTGGCCTTCACCGGTGGGGGGGGAGTGTAACGATGTCGACCGCATCTGGGCCGCGCTGGACAAGGTCCATGTCAAACATCCCGACATGGTCCTGCTGCATGGCGGCAGCCCCAAGGGTGCCGAGCGCATCGCCGCCTGCTGGGCCGAGAATCGTCGCGTCCCCCCAGATCGTCTTTAAACCCGACTGGACCCGCCACAAAAGGCGGCACCCTTCCGTCGCAACGACCAGATGCTGGAAACGCTTCCCATCGGCCTCATCGCCTTTCCAGGTTCCGGCATCACCCAGAACCTCGCCGACAAGGCACGCAAGATGGGCGTGCCAGTATGGCATTTCGGGACAATATCATAATCCTCTTAAAGCCCCGTCCCTTGCTCTTGGCGAAGCGGTTATTTAAAAAACTTTATATGTGCCTTGATTATTTACGCTATCAAATAAATTATAGTGAAATAATTTTAGACATATTATTTTATAATTTATATTATACATCTCAATTTTTTCTATTATTGACCGATCTTCTTTGTCTGTCTATTCACGAGTGCTGTTTTATTATATGAAGTTTTACCCCCCTCGAACGATACGGTAAGCATGCCATGTGGCATGGCCGAGCGTCGGGAACACCAGCACCAGACCCAGCAAACCGGGCAGCAGACCCAGGATCAGCAATGCCAGGACGATGACTCCCCAGGTCAGCATGACGGGCAGGTTGTGCCAGACCATGGCCATGCTGGTACCCATGGCAGTGAGGGCGTCCACCCGTTCGGCCAGCAGCATGGGCAGGGAAAAGACGGAGATGGCAAAGGCGAAAGCGGCGAACAGCCCGCCCACGGCACCCCCCACCAGCAACAGGGCCCAACCCAACGGATTGGTGACCAGCATGGCGGCCACATGATCCAGCCCCGGAAAGGGCTGCCAGCCGAAGAACAGGGCGTAAAGCAGCACGGCGGCGCGCATCCACAGCAGCATCAGCAGGCAGAGCAGCACACCCACGAACAGGATCTGCCGGCCCGACGCCGTCCGGACGCGCAGCATGGCGCCCAGCCCGATCCGTTCCCCCGCCGCCCGGCGCCGGCTTTTCTCGTAAAGACCGGTGGCAAAGGCCGGGGCCACGATGGCGAAGCCCGACAGGGCCGGAAACAGGAAATAATCCCGCCCCAACCCGACCAGTCCCGCCACTACCAGTAATGAGACCAGCAGCATCACGGCACCATAGGCCAGACTGCCGCCAGGATTGTCCCACAGGTCGCGCCATCCCGCCGCCAGCCAGCCCAGCGCCGCAGAGGCCGGCAGGCCGCGCGCATGCGGGCTGACATGGGGCAGAGGCGGGACGGTGGGGGGCAGGCTGTCGGGAACGGCGATCATGGGGGGCCCTCTCAACAGGCGGATTTGGCGGCGCTGTAGCCGGCGGTGGCCGGCGTTACGCCCGGTTTTTGATGCGGCACACAGGCTGGCTGGCTTTCCAGCGCCACCATCACCAGATGCACATTGGCACCAGCCAGCAGCGCGATGCCGGTCGCGACCAGCAGTAGCACGCGCCAATGCCTAACGATCACCATGCCCGCCCTCCGCCATATCGGCGACGTAAAGCGTCAGGACCTTGCGGTCCAGATCGGATAGGCGTTGGTCCCAGCGCGGCATATGCCCCTGCCGCCCGTAAAAAAGGGTAGTGAAGATGGTCTCGCCGTCGCCGCCATAGATCCAGACATTGTCGGTCAGGTTTGGTGCGCCCGTTTCCACCATCCCGCGCGCATCCTCCCCATGGCAAGCGGCGCAGTTGGCAGCGAACAGCGCGTATCCGTTCCCCTGTGCAACTTCGATCGGCATTTCCAATGCCGACAGGGCGACGACATAGCCGCTCAGGGTTTGGAGCTCCGCCCTGGTCAGCATCTGGTCGCGCCCGAACGCCGGCATCTGAGACACGCGTGTATCGGGGTGGTCGGAATTGATGCCGACACGGATAGTCTCCGCCAGCACCTCCGGCGCCCCGCCCCACAGCCAGGCCCCCGCTGCCAGTGCAGGGAAACCCGGCCCACCCGTGCCGCCCGGCCCATGACAGGCGGCGCAATTGTCACCGAACAGCACTGCACCATGCCGACGTACCTGCTCCATCAGAACCGGATCAGCCTGCATATCTGCATAATCCAGACGAATAACCTCCGCCCGCCAGGGGGGTGCCTTCTCCGCCGCCCGGCGTAGGTCGTCGGCCACCATCTGCCGCTGGTCGATACCCATCAGGCCCTTTGTATAGGTGTGTCCCAGCGGCCAGGCCGGCATCAGTACCCACCAGAACAGGCTGAACAGGAAGGTGGTGATCAGGAAGAACCAGACGATGCGGGGTACCGGCGTGTTCAATTCCTTGATGCCGTTCCATTCATGACCCGTGGTCATGTGCCCTGTCAGGGGATCGCGCTCGGCCCCGCCGCTCATGGCCTGTCCTCCCCACGCAGCACAGATTTCGCCGCCTGTTCAAAGCGCTTTCCGTTGCCGGGCCAGAACGTATAGATCAGGACGCAAGCCGATAAAGCCAACAGGTAGAAAAGCCCGAACCCCTTAGCTAGCAGAACGGTCAGCGCGTGGCCTGTCTCCGCCATCTCATTCCTCCGCCGGCTGGCTGTTGGCATGGGCGGCATCGGTCAGCCGGCCCAGTATCTGAAGATAGGCGACCAGGGCATCCATTTCCGTCACCCGCCCCGGATTGCCATCGAAGACCCGCGCCTGCGTTGCGTCACCATAGCGGCTGCTCAGCCCCTCGCTGCCATCCGCCCCAGCCTGGGCGATGGCGTCCTTCGTGGCGTTGGCGATCATGTCGTCCGTGTAGGGCACGCCCACCCGGCTCAGCGCCTTCAGATGTAGGCCCAGATCGTCGGTGCGCAGGGCCGTGGTCGCCAGGAACCGGTAGGAGGGCATGATCGATTGCGGCACCACGGCGCGCGGGTCGATCAGATGCGTCACCTGCCATTCGTCGGAATATTTGCCGCCGATGCGGGCGAGGTCGGGACCGGTGCGCTTCGACCCCCATTGCATGGGATGGTCATATTTGGACTCAACAGCGAGCGAATAGGGGCCATAGCGCTCCACCTCGTCACGAAGCGTGCGGATCATCTGGGAATGGCAAGCGTAGCAGCCCTCCCGGATATAGATGTTGCGCCCGGCCACCTCCAGCGGGGTGTAGAGCCGCATGTCAGGTGCATCCTCCACCGTCTCATCAATGGTGAAAAGTGGTGCGATCTCTACCAGCCCACCGATCGAGGCGACGAAGATGATGCCCAGCACCAGGGCCATGCCATGCTTTTCCAGACGGTAATGCAGTCCGAACATCGGCTCACTCCCCCGCCAGGACGGTCAGCGGTCGGTCGTCCACTGCCGGCTGCGATGCGGCTGCGGGGCCGCGGATGGTCATCCAGACATTCCAGGCACCAATGGCCGCCCCCGACAGGAACAGCGCTCCGCCCACCGCGCGGGCGATGTAGTAGGGGTGCATGGCCACGACGGTATCGATGAAAGGATAGGCCAGCGTACCGCCCGCGTCATAGGTGCGCCACATCAGGCCCTGGATGACGCCCGAGTTCCACATGGAGAAAACGTAGATGAGGGTGCCGGCCAGGGCCAACCAGAAATGCGCCTCCACGGCCCAGGCGGAATGCATGCGCGCGCGTCCCCAGAGCGCCGGCGTCAGGCTGTAGAGCGCGCCAAAACTGATCAGGGCTACCCAGCCCAGGGCGCCGGCATGCACATGGCCCACGGTCCAGTCGGTATAATGCGACAGCGAGTTCACGGCGCGGATGGCCATGAACGACCCTTCGAACGTGGTCAGGCCATAGAAGATCGCCGCCACCATCATGAAGCGCAGGGTGGCGTCGTCGCGCACCCGGTGCCAGGCCCCGTTCAGGGTCAACAGCGCATTGGCCGCCGATCCCCAGGACGGAACCAGCAGGATCAGCGAGAAGGTCATGCCCAGCGTCTGTACCCAATGCGGCAGGGCCGTGTAATGCAGGTGGTGGCTGCCCGCCCACATGTACATGAAGGTGATGCCCCAAAAGCTGATGATGGACATCCGATAGCTGAAGATCGGCCGCTGGGCGCGCACGGGCAGATAATAATACATCATGCCCAGGAAGCCGGCCGTCAGGAAGAAGGCGACCGCATTATGCCCGTACCACCATTGCGTCATGGCATCCTGCACGCCGCCAAAGGCCGAATAGGCTCGGGCGTGGTTCCAGGCCACGGGTACCGCGATGTTGTTGACGATATGCAGCATGGCCACGACGATGATGAAGGCCAGATAGTACCAGTTGGCCACATAGATATGCGGCTCCCGCCGCCGGGCCAGCGTGCGGATATACAGCACCAGATAGGTCACCCAGACGATACAGAGCCAGAGGTCCACATACCATTCCGGCTCGGCATATTCCTTGGACTGCGTGATGCCCAGCGGATAGCCGGATACCGCCAGCAGGCAGAACAAATTATAGCCCAGCAGCACGAACCAGGGGCTGAACTGCCCGGCCAGCCGGGTCCGGCAGGTGCGCTGGACCACATGGAAGGAGGTGGCGATCAGCGCATTGCCGCCGAAGCCGAAAATTACACCCGTCGTATGAATGGGTCTGATCCGCCCGAAACTGGCCCAGGCCGCATCGAAGGTGAGTTGCGGATAGGCCAGCATCCAGGCCACCCAATCACCCACCGCCAGCCCGAACAGCGCCCAGCCCATGGTCAGCACGATGGCCACTCGGCTGGGGTCATCATAATATTCGGCCAGTCTTCCGTCCGCCGGTTCCGGCGCATCCAGGCCGGAAATGACCAGAAAACCCAAGCCTACGGCAAAGGCCAGGATCAGCCCCCCATGCAGGGCGAACAGATCGTCATTGGCTCCGGCCGCCATTAGCAGACCGCACAGGGCAAGCAGGCCAAGGGTTAGAAGGGCGAACTGCCGCTCGGCGCGGGTGAGTTGTGCGACCATGTGTTTCCTCATTCAGCGGTGTGCGCGGAAACGTCGAGGCCAAGCGCTCGGGCCACGCCCGCGCCATACGCGGGATCAGCCCTCGTACAATTTTCGATTGGCACCGCTGGATGTGGAGAGCGGCGCCGCCCAGAGAATGGATGTTATTGTCACACAACGCCTGGCGTTGTGCCAGACCCAACAGGCGAAGAAGATCGCCTGGCTGCTGCCATTGGTCATCATTCACCCTATGATCCCAATGGGTTGCTGGCCCGTCGATGCTGCCCACGCTGTCCTTCCGCCCCACCGACAGACTTAGGCAGAGATAAAGCGCCGGTCCGTTCAGCCGGAATGGCTGTCCATCGCCAGCCCCCCCAGCGGCCCCGGCGTCACCCGCATCGCCATGGTCGCCGGCTTCCAGGAGGATGCGTGGGGTGGCGCCGGCCAGCCACAGCGCAAAGCCTGCTGGCCGATGGCGGGTTCAATCTGGCTGGCTCCCGCTAACGCGGATCATGCCGGCTCCGCCTGCCAGCGACGCAAAGCCGGTAGCACATGCCGGCCAAATTGGTCGCATTCGGCGGCGTGCGGATATCCGGACAGGATGAAGGCCTCCAGCCCCAGGGCGTGGTAGGCCTTCAGCTTGGCCAGCACCTGATCAGGATCGCCGACAATGGCGGCACCACAGCCGGACCGGGCGCGGCCGATACCGGTCCAGAGATTATCCTCGATGTAGCCGTCCTGTTGGCTGGCCGTTTCGCGCAGCTCGGCCTGACGGCGGACGCCGTAGGATTGTGAATCCAGTGATTTAGCGCGGATGGCGGCGCCTGTGTCTGCATCCAGCCGGGACAGAAGTCGGTCAGCGGCGGTGCGCGCTTCGGCTTCCGTTTCTCGGACCACCAAATGCACGCGATAGCCGAACCGCAGGGTACGGCCATGGTTTGCGGCCCTCGCGCGCAGGTCCTGGATGATGCCCGCCACGCCATCCAGCGTGTCCGGCCACATCAGATAGACATCCGCTGCCTTGGCCGCCGCCTCCCTTGCTTCGGTTGACAGGCCCCCGAAATAGAGCGGTGGGCATTGGCCGGAAACGGTGCGAATGCGGGGCGGGTCCAGCTTCAGCTTGTAGAACTCGCCCTGATGATCCAGATGCTTTCCGTTCAGCAGCGTCTTCAGAATCTGCATCACCTCTACCGTGCGATCATAACGAGGGCCGGCGGCCAGGGTTTCGCCCGGCAGGTCGCTGGAGATGATGTTGATGGTCAGACGTCCATTCAACATCTGGTCCAGGGTGGCCACTTGGCGTGCGATCTGCGGTGGCCAGAACTCTCCACAGCGGATGGCCAGCAGCAGCTTGATCTGTTTCAGCAGCGGTGCGATGCCGCCCGCAAACGCCACCCCATCGATGCCCAGTTGGTAACCGGATGGCAGCAGCAGATTGTCATAACCCAACCTGTCCGCCGTTTGGGCGATGGTGCGGCAATGGTCGAAGCTGGATTGCAGCGCGGGATCGGGCTGGCCCAGGAATTCGAAATCATCATCGCAGAGGGCGGAGAACCAGGCGATCTCAAGCGGGCGGCGGGACATGGCAAGGGCCTTTCAAAGAGCGGATATAATCAAATCGGATTAGGGAAGCGGGGTGCCAAGGGCCGCCTTCAACACGGCGTACCAGTTGGTGTCGGTCAAATGCACCTTGAAGGCATCCGTCGCTTCCCTGATCCGCGATTGTGTCTGGCTGCCGATCAACGGGATGGGGCGCGACGGGTGCGCCAGGATCCAGGCATAGGCGACGGCGGCCCGGCCCACATTGTTAGCCAGTGCAATCCGGTCCAGTTCGGTGATCACGGCCCGGGTTCGTGCGTCATTGTCCGCCCCCAGCAGCCGGCCACCGGCCAGAGGAGACCAGGCAAGCACGGTTAGGCCGCGTTCCATGGCCTGGTCCAGCACCCCGTCGAACAAGGCGCCGACTGCGCACGCGGAGAGTTCCGGCTGGATAGAGGTCAGCTTGAACGGCAGATGTGCCTGTAAGGCGGCAACCTGCGAGGGTGTATGGTTGGATACGCCTGCCGCCTTGATCTTCCCATCCTGCTGCAACCTGTCCAGGGCAGCGGCGACCTCTGCCGGGTGGGCCAGCAGGTCCGGACGGTGAACCTGATAAAGGTCGATCACGTCCGTGCCCAGCCGGGCCAGGGAGGCCTCGGCTGCGCGGACCAGATGGTCGGCACGCGAAGCATAGGGGATGCCAGGGATGATGCCGCCCTTGGTGGCCAGCACAATTCGATCGCGCAGCCCCGGTGCCGTCTTCAAAACGCGACCGAACAGGGCTTCGGCGGCACCAAAGGCTTCACCATTGTCAGGGCCGTAAACATCGGCGGTATCAAATAAATTAATTCCGCTTTCCAATGCAGTTTCGGCAATGGTGCGTGATTTTTCAATATCAGAACCGCGATAGCGCCACATGCCCCAGCCAAGTGGAGATATTAGCGGAATATTTTCATTTATCTTGCGATATTCTGTGTGGAAAGTAATATTATTCATTGATAATTCTCCGTCACGTCTGCCTGGATTTTTTTTAAAGGGAATTGGGTGATTTGATGTCTAAGTTGCGTTTCGCGCTGATTGGCGCCGGCATGATGGGGGTTGAGCATCTTACCAACCTAGCCCTGTTCGATGAGGCTGAACTGGTGGCCCTGGTGGACCCGGTGCCGTCTTCGCTGCGCTATGCGGTGCGGGCCTTGGGCGAGAGGGCGGCGGGTGTGGCGCAGTTTGCCAATGTGCCGGACCTGCTGGCGGCGGGGCTGAAGCTGGATGGCGTCATCATCTCCTCCCCCAACCATACGCATCATGATGTGCTGACGCCGTTGTTCGGGACCGACCTGCATATCCTTTGCGAAAAGCCGCTTTGTTCCGATCTTGAGGATGCCAAGCGGGTGGCCGAGCGGGCGGCGTCGCATAGGGGTGTGTTCTGGGTTGGCATGGAATACCGTTTCATGCCGCCCGCCGCAGAGTTCATCCGCCAGGTCCATGAAGGCCGGGTGGGTCGCCTGGTGATGCTGGCCATGCGCGAACACCGCTTCCCCTTCCTGCCCAAGGTTGGTGACTGGAACCGGTTCAGCCGCAATACCGGCGGCACCATGGTGGAGAAATGCTGCCATTTCTTCGACCTGATGCGGCTGATTGTCGGGGCGGAACCGGTTCGTATTCATTGTTCCGGTGGGATGGATGTGAACCATCTGGACGAACGCTATGGCGGGGAGCGACCGGATATCATCGACAACAGCTATACCATCGTTGATTTCGACAATGGCGTGCGCGCCCTGCTGGACCTGTGCATGTTCGCCGATGGGGCAGAACAGCAGGAGGAGATTGCCGCCACCGGCGACAAGGCCAAGCTGGAAGTGTTCGTGCCGTCCGGCGAACTGGTCTATAGCCCACGGGTCGGCTTCCGTCAGCCAAAGCGGGTGGAGCGCAGCACCGTCGGGGTTGATGAGACGGTACTGGCCGCCGGTTCGCACCATGGGGCGACATATTTCCAGCAGCGCGCCTTTATCGATGCCATTCAGAAGGGTGCCCCGGTGCAGGTAACGGCCCGTGACGGGCTGCGGGCGGTGGCCATGGGCACGGCGGCGGAGATCAGCGCGCGGGAAAAGCGGGCGGTGGAGTTTGCTGAACTGAATGTCGGTTGAGGATAGGCACATCGGTGTCAGCGGCTCCCCGCTGACACCGATGCATCCAGCAACCGTTCCAGGATGGCCCCTTCCAAGGCCGCAAAGGCGGGGTCGCCCCGGCGGCGGGGGCGGGGCAGGTAGATCGGTTGATCCAGCGTCACCCGGCCCGCATCGATCAGCAGCACGCGGTCGGCCAGCGCCACGGCTTCGCCCACATCATGGGTGACCAGCAGGGCGGTAAAGCCCTGCGCCTGCCAGACATTTTCCAGCAGCGACTGCATCTCGATCCGGGTGAGGGCGTCCAGGGCACCCAGCGGCTCGTCCAGGGCCAGAAGGGTCGGGTTGCTGACCAGGGCGCGGGCCAGGGCCACACGCTGCCGCTGCCCGCCCGACAGGGTGCTGGGCCAGTCATCGGCCTTTCCGGTCAGACCGACATCGGCCAGGGCTTGCCGCGCGGCGGCCGCCCCATCCGGCCCGTCCCCGCGTTCCCCCAGACCGACGGCCACATTGGCGGCGACACTGGCCCAGGGCAGCAGGCGAGGTTCCTGAAAGATCAGGCGGGCATGGGCGGCATCGCTGTCGCTGGCCACGCTGCCGCCGCTGGCCGGTTCGAGGCCCAGGATCACGCGCAGCAGCGTGCTTTTCCCGCAGCCGCTTTTGCCGATGATGGCGACAAAGCTGCCCGGCGCGATGGACAGGTCGATACCATGCAGCACCGGCGTGTCACCGAAGCGTTTCGTGACCTGGGAAAGGGTGAGGGCAGCACCATTGTTCTTGCTCATCATCCCCTCCGTCAGCGGCGATAGGCCGGGTTCCAGCGCAGGAAGCGCCGTTCAAGCGCCTTGGTGGCGCTGTCCGCCAGTTTACCCAGCAGTGCATAGATCAGGATCGACAGCACCACGATGTCGGTACGCATGAATTCCCGGGCATTCATGGCCATGTGGCCGATCCCGGATTTGGCGGCAATGGTTTCCGCCACGATCAGGGTTAGCCACATGATCCCCAGCGCATAGCGCAGGCCAACCAGGATGGAGGGCAGGGCACCCGGCAGGATGACACGGCGGAACAGGCGGCGAGGCGACATGCCATAGACCCGCCCCATTTCAATCAACTGCGGATCGACATTGCGGATGCCATGCAAGGTGTTCAGGTAGATGGGGAAGAAGACCCCCAGCGCCACCAGGAACAGCCGCGCCTCCTCCTCAATCCCGAACCAGATGATGACCATGGGGATCAGGGCCAGATGCGGCACGTTGCGCACCATCTGCAAGGTGGGGTCCAGCAACCGTTCGCTGATCCGTGACAGGCCGGTCAACAGGCCCAGACCAAAGCCGATGCCCCCGCCGATCAGCAGCCCGGCAACCGCACGGGCCGCGCTGACGCCTAGATTGTGTGGCAATGTTCCATCCAGCGTCAGGGTCCAGGCCGATGCCAGCACTGACAAGGGGGCCGGCAAGATATTGGCCGACAGCCAGCCCAGACTGGAACTGGCCTGCCACAGAAGCAGCAAAGCCCCCGGCATGATCCAGGCCAGGGGCAGCGTCTCACTATTCCGTTTGTCGCTCATGCGCCGTTCCATCCAGTCCAGGCGGCGTCCGCGATCTTGATGGAGGCGGGAATGATGCCCAGGCGGTGGAAGCGGTCGGCAATCGCCTGCTGCTGTGCCACCACCTCCGGCGTGATGGGCGTGTAGGCGAAGTCCGCGCGCTCCACCGTGTCACGCAGCAAATCCAGTGGCAGCCCCGTTTCCTTTGCCATCAGCTCGGCCATGGCCTCCCGGTTCTGCTCGGCCCACTGCCCCTCGGCGGCCAGCGCCTCCATGGCCGCCACCAGCAGCGGTGCGTGTCGGTCGGCAAAGGTGCGGTTGGCCAGCGCATAACCGGCCCCGCTGATCTGTTCCTCCGGCCCGCCGATCGACAGGGTACGGGCACCATTGTTGCGGATGGCCAGCGTGTAATGGGGGTCCCAGATCACCCAGCCATCAATGCCGCCCTGACTAAAGGCTGCCGCCGCGTCGGCCGGCCCCAGATTGACCACCTCCACATCATCGAGGGTCAGCCCGGCCCGTTCCAACGCTACGACCGCGATATTGTGGGCCGACGATCCGCGCGTGAAGGCCAGCTTCCGGCCTTTGAGGTCAGCGATGCTGGTCAGGCCGGAATTGGCGGGGGTGAGGATGCCCCCCGCCTTGCCGGACAGTTTCTGTACGGCGGTATAGAGCAGGGGGGCGCCCGCTGCCTGGGCGAAGATCGGCGGTGTGTCGCCCGTCCCGCCCAGGTCGATGCCCCCCACGGCCAGCGCCTCCAGAAGCGGCGGGCCGGATGCGAACTCCACCCATTCCACCTTTGCCGCACCCGCCTTGACCAGAGCTTTGTCGAAGGCGCCCCGCTGCTTGGCCAGCAGGAAGACGCCATTCTTCTGATAGCCGACGCGGATGGTGGTCACCGCCTCGTCATCCTGACCCTTGCCGCAGCCCGACAGCAGGGCCAGCCCGCCAAGGCCGGCCATCGTCAGGAAGGTCCGGCGCGTATTGCCCCTGGAGGTGCCAACCATCGTCTATGCTCCGAACTTCACGCGCAGCGATGCGCCGGCATAGCGGTCCGCCTCACGCGGGATGACATAACGCAGGCTGCCGCCCGGACCGCCGGGGGCGATCTGGATGGGGAAGCTCTGGTCAAACAGATTGTTCACGAACAGCGACAGACGATAGCGATCTTCCTTGTCAGAGATGGCGAAGCCGACATTCACCAGATCATAGGAATGGATATGCAGCAGCGGGTTGTTGCCCAGATCCGATGTCTGGCCGCTGGTATAGGAGTAGGTGCCGTTCAGATGGAAATCGACGGGCAGGCTTTCCGGCGCGATGGTGTATTCAGCGCCAACCGACAGCTTCCATTTCGGGGCCAGTGGCAGCGACTCCCCCTTGCGGGCCGATGACAGAACGCCGGTGGCATCGCGGAACTTGTCGATCTGGGCATCCGTATAGGCCAGTCCACCGGTCAGGCGGAAATCTTCCGTCACGCGCACCTGGCTGTCCACCTCGATCCCCTTGGTAGAGACCTTGCCAGCATTGGTCAGGCGCGTGATCACCACGCCGTTCAGATTGTCGAAATTATTGGCCTGGAAATTATCGTATTTCGACCAGAAGCCGGCGACATTGACCAGGGCACGGCGGCCGAACAGTTCCGACTTCACGCCCACCTCATAGGCGTCCACCGTTTCTGCCTTGATCAGGTTGCGCTGATTGGCGGCCTGATTGAAGAACACATTGAAGGCCGGGCCCTTATAGCCACGGCTGTAGGTGGCGTAGGTGGAAACCTCGTCCGTGGCCTGATAGGACAGGCCGGCCTTGCCCGAGACATTGTCTTTGCTGGCCTTGTCCACCCAACCCGACAGGTCGCGGCGGATGCCGGGTAGGTCGATCGGGGCGGTCGACGGGATGCGGTTGTGATAGGCCTCCAGCTTGTCATGGGTCAGGCGCAGGCCGGCAATGGCCGACAACTGATCGGTTAGGCGCAGGGTGCCCTGGGCGAAACCGGCGATACTCTCGCTTTTCGAACCGAAGGTCGCCGACGAGGTGCCGGAGACATAGGTGGACGCACCGGGCAGGCAGGGGCGCACGCCCGTTGCGTCCACGGCCAGGGTGCTAGCCGTGCAGACGGTGGTGTCGCGGGTGAAGGTGCGGTCACCCTTTGAATTGGAATAATAGGCGCCGGCCACATATTCCAGCGCTTGGCCCGACGGCGATGCGATGCGCAGTTCCTGGCTGAAGGTCCGGTTATCCTGCGGCCCGTAATCATGCAACTGGGCGAAGGCATTGCCGACATAGGCGGCGGTGCGGTCCAGCCAGTCGCCATCGCGCTGGCCCCAGATGTCCCATTCGCGCCAGGCGGTGATGGAGGTGATGGTATGGTCGCCGACGGTATAGTCGGCCTGGGCGGAGAAGCCCCAGCCTTCCTCTTCCGACAGGCTGACCTGATTATGGCGAACCTGGCGGGTCTTGTCGCCGTTCAGGTCGATGCCGGACAGCAGCGACAACAGCGCCGCCTGATTGGCTCCCGCGGTCGGGCTGCTGCCGATCACTTCGGCCAAGCTGTCATCATCGGATTTGCGGTAATCGGCGATGAAGGTCCATTTCAGCGCCTCAGCGGCATCCCATTCCACGACACCGCGCACGCCCTTGCGGTCATAACCATTGACCTTGGACTTCTTCGATGCCGGGTCGGCGGTGTAGAGGTTGGTGATGTTGCCGTCATAGGTGCCGGTGAAGCCGGTCAGGCGGGCGCGGACCGTATCGGACAGGGGCAGGTCGACAGCCACCTTGCCCTTATGTTCCCGTCCCTCGGCAGCCGTCAGTTCAAGCGTGCCGCCGAACGTGTCGCCGGGACGCTTGGTCACCAGACTGACCACACCGGCGGACGCGTTCTTGCCGAACAGGGTACCCTGCGGCCCGCGCAGCACCTCAATCCGTTCCACGTCGTAAAGATCGCCGAACGCCTCACCCGCGCGGGCCAGGACGACGCCGTCCAGAACGAAGGCCACGCTGCTTTCCGCCGCGATGGCGAAATTGATGGTGCCGACGCCGCGCAGAAACAGGGAACTGTCCAGCGACGTGCCGCCCTTGCGGAAGTTCAGGGAGGGGATAAGGGTTTGCAGCCCCTCGATATTGGTGCCGGGCCGGTTTTCCAGCACTGAGGCCGGCACGACGGCGATTGAGGCGGGCACCTCTTGCAGGTTCTGTGACCGCTTCTGCGCGGTGACGATGATTTCTTCCAGCACGACAGGGCCGTCACCCGCCACCTGAGCGATGGCGGGAAGGGCGGTGACGGTTACGGCGCCCAAAAGCAGGCTGCCAGCCAGGATACGAGCAGTTTGTGTCATTTCTTTCCAGGCTCCCATTAATTCAACAATCCGCTTGTGCGGTATAGGGGGATCGTGCCGATTTAATCCTATTCAGTCAATAGGAATTGAGGGAAAATTATGTAGATATAGAATATTTACAGATAAATATAGGGTTAAGAGTGAAAACAATAAGAGCCCGGCATTATCCCTATGCCGGGCGTTCGTTTTTAATGATTTGACTTCTGATCTTATGATTTAAATTTATTCGGATATTGGCTTCTATATCTGTGTTTTCGATCCGACGAATGTCACCTGTTGTTCTGAGCGCAGGGCCAGGATGGCATCGCGCCGGAACTGCTCCTGCTGTGCTTCTTAGATCATATTCCACGTCGAAAACGGTGTTTATCCGGGAAATATCCTCTTACAAAGTGGGGTATTCTCTCCAATCGAATTGCTTTCGTCTCCCATACGTGAATACTATGAGCTTATGCGTATGCGGCAGATTGAGGCATTCCGGGCGGTGATGATGAGCGGTGGGGTCACCGCCGCCGCCGGCATGCTGTCCATCTCCCAACCGTCCGTCAGCCGGTTGATCGTTGACCTGGAACATTCGGTCGGTTTTCAGCTGTTCGAACGGCGGGGCAGCCGTATGCACCCGACCAAGCAGGCGGAAACCCTGTTCGAGGCGGTGCAGCGGTCCTTCACCGGATTGGACCTGCTGGCCCAGGCCGCGCGGCGTATCCGGGCCCATCCCGTGGGCACGGTACGGCTGGCCATCCTACCCAACTTCGCCATTAATGTGCTGCCGTGTGTTCTTGGCGCGTTTCATGCGCTTTATCCAGAAATCAAGGTGACGGTAGAGGCGCTGGGCCACCGCGCGGTGGAGGACCGGCTGTTTCTGGGACAGGCCGATCTGGGCATCGGCGTCACGGCCCCGCACCGGGATGGTATCCGAACCGAACTTCTGGCCCGTGCCCGTTACCTTTGCGCCTTGCCGCCCGGACATCGGCTTGCCGCCAAGGATTGTGTGACAGTGCCGGACATTGCCGGCGAACGGTTCATCGGTCCGATGCATGACGCGGACGCCCTGTGGAATGGCATCGACGCGGCCCTGGTTTCCGCAGGCGTTGAACCGCTGCGGATGCTGGAATGTCAGCAATCCATGCCGATGTACGCCTATGTGGCCGCGGGGTTGGGCGTGTCGATTGTCGAACCCTTTTCCGCACGGCTGTTCCGTCAGGTGGGTGTTGTGACACGCCCCCTGCTGCCGTTGGTCAGCCTGGATTTCACCTTTATCGAGCCGGATATAGGCCCTACCCCCACGCCGGTGCAATGGCTGAAGGACGCCATCCGCACCGAGGCCATGGCCATCATGGAAGAGGGCTGAAGCGCGCTGTACCAAACGGCGCAAACTGGTGAAATTTCACCAATTTGCTGCTTAAAAATCATCAACAGATCGGGGTGCATGACCCCGTATGTATTGCACACCTTGATCTGGCACGCTTGTTGCGTAATTCCCATTGAAAATATGGGGATTTATCATGTCGATAGAATTCTTTTCCCGTCTGCCCCTGCATGGGGAGACCCAGTTCATCCCAGGTGACAACCGGAACCGGGGTGATTGGAACCGGTCGCCTGCCGACAGTACGGGGGCGGTGTCGCATTTCCGGGTCGGGGATGATTTCACCTATATCGATTACCTGTCGCAGGTGGCGCGTGCCGCCGAACTGAACGGGTTCAGCGGGGCACTGCTGGTCAATGCACCGTTCGGCGATGAACCCTGGATCACCTCTGCTATCCTGGCGCGGGAGACGAAACGGCTGCGTTTCGTCGATGCTTTCCACCCGTTCCATTTCAGTCCCTGGCAGGCCACCCAGATGGCGGCCAGTTTCCAGCGCGCCAGCGGTGGACGGCTGGTCTGGAACATCATCCAGGGCGGGTCGGACAGTGTACAGCGGGCGCTGGGCGATCCGCTGGCCCATGATGACCGCTATGAACGGGCCATTGAGTTCCTGGATGTCGTCAAAGGCTTCTGGTCGCAGGAGAGTTTTCACTACCAGGGCACCTATTATCAGGCCAATGGCTTGGGTCTGCGCGGCCCGCTGAAGCGCGCGCCGATCCCGATCATCTGCTCCGCCGGGACCTCACTCGCCGCCAAGCGCTTGGCGGCCCGGCATTCTGATTATTACCTGCTGCTGGCCGAAGACCCCGCCATCGTCGCCGGTCACATTGCCGATGTGAAGGCCCTGGCCCGTGAATATGGCCGTGCGGATCAAATCCGTTTCGGCCTCTCTGTCGATGTGATCGTGCGGGAGACGGATGAGGAGGCCTTCCGCGAAGCAAAGCGCTTCTTCGATGAAGGGGTGAAGGCCGGAACGGTGCAGGCCACGGCACAGCGGTCCGAGCAATTGTCGGACACGAACAAGGCCCGTTACAAGCGCTACAACAATGAGGAGGTGAACGGGTTCGAGGATCTGTTCATCGAGCCGAACCTCTGGGGCGGCTTCGGATATGTCGGTATCCCGCCCGGCTTTGCCTTTGTCGGGTCCTATGATGCCGTTGAGGCCAAGATCCGGCAGTTTGCGGCCTTGGGCCTCTCCTGGTTCTTCATCAACGGTTATCCGCATCTGGAGGAGATATACCGGCTGGGCGAGCATGTGCTGCCCCGGTTCCGCCAGCGTGCGGAGGCCAAAGGGGCCAATGATCAGCAGCCTTTGCCGCTGGTCGTCGGTCTGGAAGCCTGTGGCAATCAGTGAAAGCCCCCGTCATGACCGAACGAAAGCCCGCCATCCGTCTGGCAGATGAGGCCGCCGCCATCGCCGCCGCGCGGGAGGTTGCCGACCTTATCCGCCCCATCGCACAGCACAAGGCCCGCGAAGGCGACCTGCCCCGCGAACAACTGGATATCCTGTTCGCCAGCGGGGTGCCGGCCATTGCGGTACCGCGCGACCTGGGCGGCATCGGCGCCTCCATCCGCACCATCGCGGAAACGGTCCGCATCATCAGCCATGCCGATGGCAGCATCGGTCAGGTGCTGCAACTGCATAATGTGATGATCGCCGGTCTGGTGAATTCCCCCCTGGCCGAGACGCGTGACTATTTCGCGCCGCGTATTCTGGACGGGCAGCGTTTCGCCAATGCCCTGGCCGAGGTGGGGGGCAAGAACAAGCTGGCCCTGCGCACCACCCTGTCCCCGAAGCCGGGCGGCGGTTTTGTGCTGAATGGGCGGAAATTCTATTCCACCGGGTCCTATCTGGCGGATTGGCTGTCGGTCGGCTGTGTGTCGCCGGACGGTGTGCCGGCCTTTGCCGTTGTGGAACGGGATGCGCCAGGGGTGACGGTGCTGGATGATTGGCGGGCCTTTGGTCAGCGCACCACGATGAGCGGGACTGTCATCTTCGAGAATGTCTATGTCCCGCCCCATCATGCGCCGCAGCGCAACCGGGGCACGAGCCGGGCCGTCCTGACCCGGCCGCAGATTCTGCATGCCGCCATTGACACCGGCATAGCCCGTGGTGCCCTGGACGCCGCCATCGACTATCTGCGCCACTATTCGCGCGCCTGGATCGAAAGCGGTGTGGACCATATCACCCAGGAAGCCCATGTCATCAAGCAGATCGGGGAATTCACTTCCGCCGTCTATGCCGCCGAAATCCTGTTGCGCAACGCGGCCGATCTCTATGACCGAGCCCTGGCAGACCCGGCGGATGAGGCGCTGACGACCGAGGCCATCCTGTCGGTGGCCCATGCCCGTGTCGCGTCGGATCAGGCGTCGCTGAAGGTCGGCAACGGCCTGTTCGATCTGCTTGGCGCCAGTGCGGTGCAGGAGAAATTCAACCTGGACCGGTTCTGGCGCAATGCGCGCACCCACACCACACATGATCCCATCCGCTGGCGCCTGCACGCCATCGGTGACCATGCGCTGAACGATGTGGCGCCCATCGATTTCCCGGTGGCACCGGAGGGGCGCGCCCGCTTCCTGCAACCGGCCTGATCATTGCTGACCCGGCATCGGGGATGCCGGGTCTTCACCATCCAATCCAATCACGCTCCGGGACCAACCCGGCGGCGAACGCAGCGCCTTGCCACCATGCGGGGCTGCGGCATGAAGGGGCTTTGTCATCATGAACCTGTATCTGAAATCCTTCCGCCATGCCCTGCTGGGCGGCAGCCTGCTGACCGGCCTGACGCCGGCCCTGGCCCAGGAAACGCCTACCCAGACCGCCAGCCTGATCGCCGAGAATGAGGTGGTCGTGACGGGGGAGCGCATCAAGTCATCGGTGCTGCCCGAACGCCCGCCGCGGTCGATCTATGGGATTGAGGCTTCTGTCCTGGATACACCGCGCGCCGTATCGGAGGTGTCTGCCGAACAATTGCTGCGCGACCCCATCCGCAGTACCGATGATTATGTGAAATACGCGCCCGGCATCACCCGTGGCGGCGGGCAGGGCAACAGTGCCGCCCCCACCCTGCGCGGGCTGGCGTCCGAAGTGTTCCAGAACGGCCAGCGCATCTATAAGGAAGGCAATGACCACCCGCTGAACCTGAACGCGTTTGAGGGGGCGGATATCGTGGCCGGCCCGTCATCGGTGGTGTTCGGGCCATCGAATGCCACGGGCGGCTATGTCAATTACGAGACCAAGAAGCCCTATTTTGATCGTCAGCGCAGCTTTATCACCGGTGAGTTGGGCACTTGGGTTCCGGGTACCAATGAGAGCTTTTCCGACTTCAGCCTGACCGCAGATACGGGCGGCCCGATTTCAGAGGAACTGGCATACCGTTTCAGCCTGAAGGGCAAGCGCGGCGGCACCTATTACGACAATGTCGAGAATAATTATGACAGCGCCTATGGCGCGCTGTCCTGGCGCCCGACCGACCGGGTAACGGTCGATTTCAATGCGTCCTATGACGATTATTATGATTTCAACGTCACCCGTGGCTGGAACCGGCCCACGCAGGAACTAGTCGATAATTTCGGCAGCTACTATGGCGGTCGCGCCACGCCCCTGATCCGGCTGACCGACGGGCGCATTATTTCGCCGGTTTTCACCTCTTCGAACCCGACATCCGCCCCCGTCGGCTATCAGGTGCGTACCCGCAATCCGCAAGCGCAGTATATTGCCGGCCCGACGATCCTGGGGGCGCTGCCCAATGCCACGGCGGGTGCGGCGGGAACCATCGTCGGCTGGGTCTATGATCCGACCATCCCCGGCAACGGCCTGACCCAGATCGATGGGTCCACCGGGTCCGGACGGGCGGAGGACAAGAACACCGCCAAGCGGGAGATCGCGCAGCTTCAGGTCGGGTTCGACGCGTCTGAAAACTGGAACTTCCTGTCTTCCACCTACTTCCAGCATTCGGTGAATACCAATGACAGCGTCGGTTCCTTCCTCTACCGCAATCGCAGCAGCCTGATCGACCAGCGGCTGGAGGCGCGCGGCAAGTTTGATTTCAGCCTGTTCGGCGTTGCGGTGGAATTGCAGAACAACAGCGGGGCCGCCTTCCGCAACCTGAATTACAAGGCTTTGTCGGCTAACAATAATTTCAACTACAACCCCTATGACCTGACCCTGGACCCGTCCAACATTACCCCGGCGGCGTTGTATGGTCTTCTTCAGGCTGGGGCGGCGTCGGGGTCCTGGATCGGCACGCCGGGCGCGCCGCAACTGTCGGCCTATTTCGGTTATCTGAACCTGCCTGTTATGGTGCCGGTGGAAGGCGGCTTGTATGCCGAGCCAGGCGGGTTTCCGCCGGCGGGTGCCGTCTACACCTCCAGCGGTTACATTCGGCAATATAGCGCCTTCACCCAGCAGAATTTCCGCTTCGCCGATGTGGTCGGCCTGAACCTGGGCCTGAACGTCACCCGCATCGATGCCTTCATCGAGAACCCGGTCTATCGCACAGCAGCCGCCCAATATAGCGACAAGGACAGCTATACCCTGCCCAGCTATCAGGCCAGCCTGTTCATTAAGCCGGTGCCGGAGACAACGATTTACGCCACCTATGACCGGTCCAAGGCGGTCAATACCGGGGTGTTCGGCAGCTTCCTGACCTGGGGGCCTGGCAACAAGCTGAACCCGCTGGCCTTCAAAAGCCTGTCGGAACTGTATGAGGGCGGGGTGAAGTGGGACGCGATCCCCGGTAAGCTGGCGACGTCCGCCACCGGCTTTGTCCAGTATCGTGACCTGTCACCCGACACCAACGGCAACATGGCGCGGGTGCGGATCAAGGGTATTGAGGCATCCCTGCGGTATCAGCATTCGTCCAACCTGTCGGGCGGGCTGAATTTCACCAAGCTGGACGCGGTCAACACCTTCATCATCCCCGGCGGCTTTTCCCCGTTCGGGTTCGTGGCCGACAATGCCACCGTATTCGGCGACAGCAACCGTCTGATCGGTCGCACGGGCGGGCGTTACGGGTTGCCGGGTGTGCCCGATTATTCGCTGAACGGCTTTGTCGATTACCGGCTGGAAAGCGGCCTGGGTGCCGAACTGGCGCTTTGGTACACGGGCAAGTTCTACACGAACCTGAGCGAGAGCGTGGAGGTGCCGGACGGGTATCAGGCGAACCTGACGCTTTCCTACCGCCAGCCTGACTACGATTTCGCGGTCCGGGTCATCAACCTGACCAACCAGCACAATTTCCTGAATGCGCTGACCGGCGGTGAATTCCTGCAGCCGCTGCAGCCCCGATCGTTCCAAGCCACATTCACCGTGCGCTTCTGATCTGGAGGATAGGCAATCATGGCGGTCAAGATCCTCTGGTACCTCACGGCACCCGATGGCCCGTTTCCCTGGGAACCGCAGGGGCGCTGGAACACCGATTTCCGGCATATGCAGCAACTGGCGGTGACCATCGACCGGCTGGGCTATCACGGCGCCCTGCTGGGCACCGGCCTGGGGGACGAGGTGCTGACGGTATCGTCCGCCATGATCGGGGTGACCAAACGCATGCGGTTCCTGGCCGCCATCCATCCGGGGCTGCTGTCGCCGGTGAAGCTGGCACAGATCGCCCTAACCCAGGACCGCTTCTCCGGCGGCCGCATGCTTTTCAATGTCGTCAATGGCAATGACACGGTGCTGCCGGTGTTCGGCGTCAATTACGACCATGACGAGCGGTATGATTTTAGCTTTGAATATTGGGATGCGTTCCAGCGCTTCTATAAAGGGCAGCGCGACGGCTATGCCGGCAAATATGTGAAGAAGCTGGCCCCGGCACCGCCAGAGTACGGCCTGGGTCGGCGTGGCGTGCGGGAGGCGCCGCTGAAGACGGTGCAGCCCGACGGCGTGCCGCTGTGGGGGGCGGGCAGTTCCTCCGCCGGGGTGGCGCATTCGGTGAAGCTGCTGGACACCTATCTCAGCTTTGCCGACACGCCGCCCAAGCTGGGTGACAAGTTCCGCTGCGTGGCGGCAGAGGCGGCAACTATTGGCCGCACCCTGAATTACGGCACCCGTCTGCAGGTCATCGTGCGCGAGACGGAGGAGGAGGCCTGGGACTACGCGCAATGGCTGCTGGATCACACCCATATCGACTATGCCCGGCAGTCGATTGAGATGCAGCTGCCGCGCGGGCAGACCATCGACAGCTTCACCAGCCCAGATCCCCGCATTCAGCATAATCTGGAGCTTGTCCGCCAGGGCCGGCTGCCACAGGCCAAGGACCTGGAGATTTATCCCAATGTCTGGGTCGGGCCGTCCTTGTTCGGCTTCAACATCCTGTCGCCGCTGGCCGGCACGGCGCTGGTGGGAAGTGCTGAGAATGTCGCCGCGCGCCTGCGTGAGTATGAGGCGCAGGGTTGTGGCGCCTTCATCCTGTCCGGCTTCCCGTTGATCAGCGAGGCGCAGCGTTTCGCCGATCTGGTCTTCCCGCTGCTGGATATCGACCATGGTTTCGACATTCCCCGCATGGGCCTGCGGGCCGGTGGCGCGGGTTGAAGGGGAGGGGTGCCATGATCAACCTGTCACGCCGTCATCTTCTGGCCGCCGGGGGTGCTGGTGGCCTGCTGGCCCTGACGGGCTGCGGCCCATCGGAAAAGCAGGCCACGGGACCGGGACCGGTGCCGCGTCGGGGCGGGCGTCTGCGCCTGGGCATTGTCGATGGTGATCGGTCGGGCAATCTGGACGCGCACAAGCCGGTGGGGCTGGGCAGCACCATCCGGGGCTTCGCCCTTTACAGCAAGCTGTGGGAATGGTCGCCGGTGATGACGCCGGATCTGGCCCTGGCCGAGTTCGCGGAAGTGAACGACGATGCCACGCAATGGACCATCCGCCTGAAACCCGGCCTGGAATTCCATAATGGCAAAAGCATCACGGCGGATGACGTGATCTTTTCCATTCGCCGCCTGACCGATCCACAACTGGCGTCGCCCTACGGATCACTGGTCAATCAGATTGACCGGGATAATCTGCAAAAGCTGGACGGGCTGACCGTCCGCATCCCCGTGCGCGATGGTCAGGGCTTCATCGCCCTACCTGACACCTGGACCAATTTCGGCGGCATCGTGCCTGCAGACTATCACCCTGTGACCAACCCGGTTGGCGCGGGACCTTACAAGCTGAAAAATCTTGGCGACTATGTGCCGGGCCAACGGGCGCTCTTCACCCGGTTCGAGAATTATTTCAAGGACGGGAAGCCCTATGCCGACGAGTTGGAGATCATTGAGTTCAAGGACCAGACCAGCCGCATCGCGGCCCTGCTGGCCGGGCAGATTGATCTGGCCAATGCGCTGCTGCCCGAACAGGTGGGGCTGATCCGGCCGGGCAGCGGAGCGCGGGTTCTGGTGTCGCAGACCAATGGCTGGCAATCCTTTGACATGAACACATCCGTGGCCCCGTTCAACAATGTCCGGGTGCGCCAGGCCTTCCGCCTGCTGGTGGACCGTCAGGATCTGGTGGAGCGTGCCCTGCTGGGGCAGGGCCGCATCGCCAATGACCTTTATTCCCCGCATGATCCGACCTTTGACGGTTCCATCCCCCAGCGCGCCTATGATCCCGCCGCCGCCAGACGTCTTCTGGACGCGGCGGGGTATGGCACGCTGAAGGTGGAACTGGTGGCCAGTCCGGCGGCGGCCAGTGCCGCCCTGGTCCTGGCCGAACAGGCCAAAAAGGCGGGCGTGGAAATCACGGTGCGCAAGGTGGACAATCCCACCTTCACCGGGCCGCAGCGGTTGGATTGGGCCTTTTCCAGCGGCGGGGCCATGGGCAGCGGCATGCTGGGCCTGTCCTGGATCCCCACGGGCCTGCATACCGATGCCCCGACCTCCGCCGGCAACAAGACCCATTTCCGCGATCCGGAATTTGCCCGTCTGTTCACGGCGGCCCTGGCCCAGCCGGACCTGGAAAAGCGTAAATCCCTGGTGCATGCGGGGCAGCGTATCCAGCATGACAGCGGCGGCATGATCATCTGGGGCTTTTCCAACACCCTGGATGGCATTGCCGACCGGGTCGGTGGGGCGGAGGCCGAGAACTCGCATTTCCCGACCTGGCGCTTCGATAAGCTGTGGGTGTGACAGCGGTTGGCAGGGGCCGGGGCAGGCCTGCGCAGATATCACCAGTTCTGTGCGCGCCCTGTGCATAAAACAACAGTTTAACAATGATAAACTGTCCAATCGTTACGCAGCAATACCATTTCAATAAGTGTGAAATTGGCATGGTCCTTGCGTAATATCACAAGCAAGGCTGCTGCCCCGTTCAACGGAACCTGATCCATGACCCGACCGATCAAGCTGCTCTGGTATCTGACCGCCCCCGATGGCCCCTATCCGTGGCAGCCGGAGGGGCGGTGGCATACGGGCCTGGACCATCTCCAGCAACTTGCCGTCACCATCGACCGGCTGGGTTTCTATGGCGCATTGCTGGGTACCAGCGCCTATGAAAGCCTGGCGGTGGCCGCTGCCCTGATCCCGGCCACCGAACGGATGAAGTTTCTGGTGGCCCAGCATCCGGGCGAGGTGTCGCCCGCCGTCCTGGCCAAATATGCGCAGACCTTCGACCATTTCTCCAAGGGCCGGCTGCTGTTCAATGTTGTGAACGGCAATGATGCCGGTCTGGCGGCGCTGGGTGTGCATTATCCCCATGACGAGCGCTATGAGTTCAGCTTCGAATATTGGGATGCGTTCCGCCGGGTCTATGCCGGTGAACGCGGCGGCTATGACGGTCAGTTCGTGAAGCTGGCCCCGCGCCCGGAAGGGGCTGCCCCGATGAGTGTCTGGGCCGGACCGTATCAGGCAGCGGGTGTGCCGCTCTGGGGTGCGGGCACGTCCGATCCCGGCGTGGCGCATTCGGTGAAGCTGCTGGATGTCTATCTGTCCTTCGCCAATACCCCGCCCAAGTTGGGCGACAAGTTCCGCCGCGTCGGCGCAGAAGCCGCGAAGATCGGGCGGACCCTGCAATACGGCACCCGGTTGCAGGTCATCGTGCGCGAGACGGAGGAGGAGGCCTGGGCCCATGCCGAATGGCTGTTGCAGCGCTCTTCGGTGGCACATGCCCGCCGGTCGGTGGAACAGCGTCTGCCACCGGGACAGACGTTCGACACCTATGTCAGCGACGATCCGCAGGTACAGCGCAATCTGGAAAGTCTGCGGTCCGGTCGCCTGCCCAGCGCGCGTGATCTGGAAATCTACCCCAATGTCTGGGTGGGACCCGCCTGGTTTGGCTTTGACATCATGGGTCCGGCCTCGGGGACAACGTTGGTCGGCAGTGCCGAGAATGTCGCGGCCCGCCTTCGCGAATATGCCGATCAGGGAACAGATGCCTTCATACTGTCCGGGTTCCCATTGGTGGGGGAAGCGCAGCGTGTCGCCGATTTGCTGTTCCCGCTGCTGAACCTGGATCATGGGTTCGACATCCCCTCGCTGCGGGTGACCCCACCGGTGAGTGAGGTAGCTCCCAAGCCAAAGGCGGCTGCCAATGCCAAGGAGGCCCTGGTCGCATGACAAGCCCGCCTTTCACGCGCCGTGGCCTTATCCTTGGCAGCGCCCTGGCCGGGGGCGCCGCTATTGGCGGGGGCCTGTGGCTGGCACGAGGGTCCGGAACGGCGCCCATTGCGACCACCGCTCAGACTGATGACACCCCGCGCCGGGGTGGTTTGATCCGTGTCGGCACCATCGAGGCGACGCAATCCGGCAATCTGGATGCCCATGCGCCCCTGGGTGCCGGTATCATCCGGGGCTGGGCGCTCTATGCCAAGCTTTGGGAATGGACGCATGATTGCGCCCCGCGTCTGGCCCTGGCAGAGGAGAGCGAGACCAGTGCCGATGGCACCAGCCTGACCGTACGGCTGCGCCGGGGGCTGGAATTCCACCATGGCAAGTCGATCACGGCGGATGATGTGATCTTCTCCATCCGCCGCCTGTCGGACCCTGCCGTCGCATCCCCCTATGCCGCCCTGGTGTCACCGGTGGACAGGGACCGGATCGAAAGGCTGGACGATCTGACGGTGCGTCTGCACGCCAAGCCGGGGCAGGGGCTGGTGGCGCTGCCGGAAACCTGGATCAGTTTCGGCGGCATTGTGCCCACCGATTACCATCCCGTCACCAATGTCGTGGGGGCGGGGCCGTTCCGGCTGGAAAGCTTTGTGCCGGGCCAGCGCGCGACCTTCCGCCGGTTCGAAAATTACTACAAACCGGGCCAGCCCTATATCGACGCGCTGGAAATCATCGAGTTCGGGGATCAGACGGCGCGCGCCCATGCCCTGATCGCTGGTCAGATCGATGTTGCCGATCTGGTGCCCTCTGAACAGGCGCAGCTTCTGCGGGCCACACCGGGCGTGGCCGTGGTGGTGTCGCCCACCAACAATGTGCAGTCGCTGGACATCAATCTCGACCATCCGCAGTTTCAGGATGTGCGGGTGCGTCAGGCGCTACGGCTGCTGGCCGACCGGCAGGATCTGGTCAATCGCGCCCTGCGTGGGGAGGGGCGGGTGGCCAACGACCTCTACGCCCCGCACGACCCAACCTATAACCACGCCATCGCACAGCGCCCCCATGATCCCGATCAGGCGCGTTTCCTGCTGAAACAGGCAGGTGCCGAAGGGCTGGCGGCGGAAATCACCACCAATAATGCCGGTGCCGCAGCGGCCCTGGTCTTTGCCGAGCAGGCGAAACAGGCGGGCCTGTCCCTGACCGTCAAGAAACTGGACGATGCCAGCTTCAATGGTCCGCAGAAAAACCAGCGGGCGATCAGCACGGGCGGCATCCCGTCGCGCGGCTTCCTGGCGAGTGCCCTGCATTATGATGCACCCACGGCCACGTCCAACCGCACCAATTTCCGCGATCCGCGTTTCGGCGAATTGCTGACAGCGGCGCTGAAGGAACCCGACATCACCAAGCGCACCCCCCTGGTGCATGAGGCGCAGCAGATACAGCATGAACGTGGCGGCCTGCTGATCTGGGGTTTCAACCATGTGCGCGCGGCGGCGCGGGCCAATATCGGTGGTCTGGCATCGGAACTGACACAGTTCGCGGGCTGGCGCTTCGATGACCTCTGGCGGCGGGAAGTGGGATGACGGCATCGGACAGCACTGCCCCCGTTCTGACGGATACCCGTGCCGCATGGTCGGTTCCGGCCTGGCTGCCCTGGCTGTTGCGCCGGCTGCTGGTCGGGCTGGCGACGGTATTCGCCATCACCATCATCGTGTTCGCCGCGACCCAGGCCCTGCCATCCGATCCGGCCCGCGTGATCCTGGGGCCTGAGGCCACCGAACAGGCGGTGGCCGTGCTGCGCGGGCAATTGGGGCTGGACCGGCCCTTGCCCATTCAATATGCCCACTGGCTGGGCGATGCCTTGCGCCTTGATTTTGGCCGATCGCTCGACAGCGATGTCGAAGCCGTCGCCATCGTGCGCGACCGGTTCGGCAATTCGCTGGTGTTGATGCTGCTGGTGCTGGCGGTCACGGTGCCGCTGTCGCTGCTGCTGGGCGTGGCGCTGGCCGTGCGGCGGGACAGCCGGTTGGATCGCATCGCCATGGCGGGCCTGATCCTGTTCAAGGCGCTGCCCGGCTTCATCCTGGCCATCGGTCTGATCCTGATCTTCGCCACCAATATCCTGCCGGTACTGCCGGCGGTGTCGCTGCTGGACCCACAACGGTCTCCCCTGGCACAGCCCTCATATCTGGTGCTGCCCACGGTCACGCTGGTCCTGTCCATCCTGCCCTTCCTGGTGCGGCTGGTACGGGCCGGAGTGATCGAGGTGCTGGAGGCCGATTATGTGGCCGCCGCCCGGCTGCGCGGCCTGTCGGAACGGCGCCTGCTCTGGCGGCATGCGGTACCGAACGCCCTGGTGCCCACGGTGCAGGGTATCGCCATGACGGCGCGTGTCCTGCTGGGTGGGGCGGTGATCGTGGAGGTGGTCTTCTCCTATCCCGGCCTTGGCAGTGCGCTCAATTCCGCGATCGAGATGCGGGACATCCCGGTCATCCAAGCCATCACCCTGTTGCAGGCGGCGCTGGTGGTGCTGGTCAATCTGGTGGCTGATATCGCCACGGTGCTGCTGACCCCGCGCCTGCGCACGGCGGCGCGGCCAACATTGAAGCCCGGCTCGCGCGCGGCCTGGAAGCTGAGCGGGGGTGGGACATGAGGTTGCCGTTTCCAACTCTGCCGCGGGAACGGCAGTTGCGCCTGGGTCTGGCCCTGCTGCTGGGCGTGCTGCTGTTTGCGCTGGCCGGGCCCGTTATGGCCCCGCATGCGCAGGATGCGCTGGTGGGGCAGCCCTATGGCGCCCCCTCCGACACGGTCTGGCTGGGCTATGATTATCTGGGCCGGGATGTGGTGTCGCGTCTGCTGCATGGCGGCTGGACGGTGTTGTGGATGAGCTTGGCCTCGGCACTGGCCGCTCTGGTGGTGGGGGCCGCCATCGGCATCCTGGCCGGGTTCGCGGGCCGGCGCACGGATCAGGCCATCGTCTGGGGCACCGATGTCCTGTTGGCCTTTCCCGACCTGATCCTGGTGCTGCTGGTCGTCTCCATGCTGGGGCGGGAGCCGGGGTTGATCGTGCTGACGGTGGCCATCGCCTTTGTCCCCGGTGTCGTAAGGCTTGCGCGTGGCGTCACCATGGGCGTGGCCCGTCTGGAATTTGTGGAGGCGGCGCGGCTGCTGGGCTATCCCGCCACCCGCATCCTGTTTCGGGAAATCCTGCCCAACATCGCCACACCGCTGCTGGTCCATTTCGGCATCATGCTGACCTGGGCCATCTCCATGCTGGCGGGGTTGAGTTTCCTGGGCTACGGCGTTGCGCCGCCCACCGCCGATTGGGGTTTGATGATCAATGAGAACAGGGCGGGTCTGGTGCTGCAGCCCTGGGCGGCCCTGGCACCGGTCGTCCTGATCGGACTGTTCGCGCTGGGCGCCAATCTGGTGGCCGAGGGCGTGTCGCGCCTGAATGCCCGTATCGGTGCCGCAACCGGGGGGAAAACCAATGCCGGCTGAATTCGCCATCGGTCCCGCGTCGGCACCGCTGCTGCGGGTGGAGGGGTTGCGGGTTTCCCTGACAGGTGCCAGGGCCGATATCGTCAGCGATATCGGCTTCACCCTGCGCCCCGGGGAGATTGTGGGGCTGGTCGGGGAAAGCGGATCGGGCAAAAGCACCATTGCCGCCGCCCTGCTGGGCCACGCCCGCAAAGGGGCGGTGATCACGGGCGGGCGGGTGATCCTGGACGATCTGGACATCCTGTCCGCCGAAGCATCGGCCCTGCGGGACCTGCGCGGGGCCAGGGTGGCGCATGTGCCGCAGGACCCCGGTGCCGCGCTGAACCCCATGCTGCGCATCGGTGCGCATCTGGATGAAGTGCTGGATGTGCATGCACCCGGCATGACGCCGGATCAGCGGGTGGAGCGTGTGGTGGCTGTGATGGCCGATGTCGGCCTGCCCCCCGATCCCGCCTTCCGCCAGCGCTTCCCGCATCAGCTGTCCGGCGGCCAGCAGCAGCGTGTGCTGCTGGCCCTGGCCTTCCTGCTGCGGCCCCGGCTTGTCGTGCTGGACGAGCCGACGACGGCGCTGGATGTGGTGACCAAGGCTCAGGTCCTGGAAACCGTGCGCCATCTCTGCCGCCGGCAGGGGGCAGGCGCGTTGTATGTGTCCCATGATCTCAGCGTTGTGCGCGATCTGGTCGACCGTCTGGTCGTGCTTTATGCAGGCCGAGTGGTAGAGACGGCGGCCAGCCACACCCTGTTCGCGGAGCCGCGCCATCCCTATACGCGCGGCCTGCTGGCGGCTATGCCAGATATCGCGGTGCGCCGCCATCTGCTGGCTGTGCCCGGCCATGCCGCGGCCCCGGCCGCGCGCGGGGAGGGGTGTCCGTTTCGCAGCCGTTGTGCGGTAACCACCGACCGTTGCCTTGACCTGCCGCCCTGGCAGGAGCAGGGCCGCGGGCATGGGGTTGCCTGTCATCATCCTGTCTCCGGTTCCCTGGCCGTCGCCGTTGAACAGACCGGTCCGGCGGCTGGCACCGGTGGCCGTGAGCCCTTGCTGTCCGTGCGGGGTGCCACGGCCCGTTATGGCAAGCAGGTGGTGCTGTCCGGTGTGGATCTTGATCTTCATGCCGGTGAATGCACGGCCCTGGTGGGGGCGTCGGGGTCCGGCAAGACCACGCTGGCCCGCGCCATCATGGGGCTAGGGGAAGATGTCGCCGGAACCTTGCTGCTGGACGGTGTGGCGCAAGGGTTGCGTGAGGGGTTGCGGGGGACGGCACAGCGCCGCCGCATCCAGTACATCTTCCAGAACCCGTCACGTGCCCTGAACCCACGTCAAAAGGTGGGAGATATCCTGGGGGCTGTGGCGCGGCATTTCCTCCCCCTGGACCGGGGGCAGACGGCGGCGTGCGTGGCCGCAACCCTGGCCAAGGTGGCGCTGCCCGCCAGTGCCGCCGACCGTTTTCCAGCCGAACTGTCGGGTGGGGAGCAGCAGCGCGTGGCCATTGCCCGCGCCCTTATCTGCGAACCCGATCTGCTGATCTGTGACGAGATCACATCGGCCCTGGACGTGTCGGTGCAGGCGGCAATTGTCGAGCTTCTGCGTGGGTTGCAGCAAGAGGGGCTGACCCTACTGTTCGTCACCCATGATCTGGCCCTTGTCCGCTCCATCGCTGACCGGGTGGTGGTGCTGAATGCCGGGGCCATTGTGGAACAGGGGGCGGCGGGTCCGCTGCTGGACTGCCCGCACCACCCCTATACCCGATCCCTGATCGCGGCCAGTGGCCGGGCGGTGGCGTCATGATCCGTCATCTCTGTTGTCCCATCGGCCTTCCATGAACAGCAAGGACAGCCAGCGACATGCATGACGGGCCGGACCCGGCCGAAGGGGAAGATGAGATGATCCATGGAACCGACCGCGCGGCTCTGTCGCGCCACCCGTCGCCCGGCCCCGCCGGTCAGGTCATCCATCTGGATCATGTCCAGGCCCCGCCCCGTGTCGCCCGTGCCCGCGCCCTGATCTTCAATGATGACAAATCGCGGGCGCTGCTGTCCCTGATGGCGCGCGTGGCGCCCAGCGATGCGTCGGTGATGATCACGGGTGAGACGGGGACGGGCAAGGAACTGGCGGCCCGCCATATCCACCGCCTGTCGAACCGCGCCGACAAGCCGTTCCTGGCCATCAATTGCGGCGCCTTCACCGAGACCCTGATCGAAAGCGAGTTGTTCGGCCATGAGAAGGGGGCCTTCACGGGGGCGTTCGCCGGCCGCCCCGGCTGGTTCGAGGCAGCACATGGCGGCACCATCTTCCTGGATGAGATCGGGGATTTGTCCTTGTCGCTGCAGGTGAAACTGCTGCGTGTCCTGCAGGAACGTGAAGTTGTGCGGGTGGGCGCGCGGACCAGCATCCCTGTCAATGTCCGCGTCATCGCCGCCACCAATGTCGATCTGTTGAAGGCGGTGGCCGCCGGGCGCTTCCGGGAGGATCTCTATTACCGATTGCAGGTGGTGCATCTGCCGCTGCCGCCGTTGCGGGACCGCCGGGACGACATTTTGCCCCTGGCCGATCATTTCGTGCGTCTCTACGCCTCCAATGAAAGCACTCTCCCGCTGATCATCGCCCCGGAAGCGGCGATGGCGCTGCGCGCCTATCATTGGCCGGGCAATATCCGAGAGCTGGAAAATGTCGTCCACCGCGCCACGCTGGTCTGCCAGGGTGGCCTGATCCGGGTGCCTGACCTGTTGCTGCCCACGGCGGCGCACCCCCTACCGACCGTCGACGCCGGCAGGTCGCGTGTGCCCGACCCCGTCCAGGACCCGCTGGACGCCATCCGTCCGCTGCTGCATCAACTGTTTCAGCGCGGGGAACCGGACCTGCTGGACCGGCTGATCGATCTGATCATGCATGAGGCCCATGCCTTCGCGCAGGGAAACCAGGTGCGCACGGCCTCCATCCTGGGCGTGACGCGTAATGTCATCCGCACTTATCTGAAGCGGGTTGGTATCCTGAAACGCGCCGACGATTGAGACCCCGTCCCTCATATCTGCACAGGATTGCATTCGTCTGTGTGCGGTTCTGCGCAGGTGCTGGTTAAAACCCACCAGGACGTCGCTGGGGCCAGATCAAAATTATCAGGATCTTCCTTGGATTTGTAAAATTGGTACAGCATTTGCTGAGTAAAATGTAGTTCGGCAAAATTAACAAAAATCATGAGTGATTTTTGGTCGAACGGATTTCCAAAATCCTGTTCTGGAGCCATCATGACCCCCCGTATCCGCTGCAAGGCGATGTTGCTGGCGCCCATTCTGCCGCTGGCCGTTTCCATTGCCCATGCACAGCCCGCCGCCGAGGCCGAGGCGAACGGTCCGATCACCGAGATCATTGTTACTGCTCTGAAGCGC
This sequence comes from alpha proteobacterium AAP38, assembly GCA_001296005.1. Classification (GTDB taxonomy): domain Bacteria; phylum Pseudomonadota; class Alphaproteobacteria; order Azospirillales; family Azospirillaceae; genus Niveispirillum. Next base: position 36,945 of record LJHR01000027.1, read on the forward strand.
AGTGAACGTCTGCTGGACGTGCCGGCCAGCATCACGGCCCTGGGGGAAGAAAGCCTGAAGGCCGGCAGCATCGACAGCGCCAACGATCTGGTTCGCGCCGTGCCCAGCTTGACCATCACCGATCAGGGACCGGGCCAGCGCCGTTTCACCCTGCGTGGTGTGCGCAGTGCCGGTGATGCCCAGGTTGGCATCTATTATGATGAAACACCGCTGGTCGGTCCGCCCGGCACCACCAGTGATGCTGGCGCCAGCCAGTCCGATTTCCGGCTGTTCGATATCGAGCGGGTCGAGGTTCTGCGCGGGCCGCAAGGTACGCTGTACGGTTCCGGTTCTGTGGGTGGCACCATCCGTCTTGTCACGCAGAAGCCGGGTTTCGAACCGGAAGCCAAGATCGACCTGACCGGCACGAGCACCCGGCATGGTGGCAAGGGCTATCAGATCAACACAGCCCTCAACGCACCATTGGTGGCGGACAAGCTGGCGGCCCGTGTCGTCTATTTCCGTCAGCAGGATGATGGCTGGGTCGACAATCCCGGTCTGGGGCTGGAGCGTATCAACCGGACCTTCAGCCATGGTGGCCGCCTTCTGGTCCGGGCCCTGCCGGTGGAAGGTCTGACCCTAGACCTGGCGGCGCATTACCTGCGCTCCTCCGGCGGGGCCAGCACATGGTCACCGGCGGCGGGCACCTATAATGCCGTCAATCGCTCCCAGGTGCCCTATTCGGATGAACAGCGGGTGTTCAGCTTCTCCGGCAAGGCCGAGCTGGGATTTGCCGATGCGGTTTTCACCACCTCATATCAGGACCGCGACAGCGTGGTGACGCGCGATCCCACCTACCTGTTCCAGTCCTTCAAGAACTCGGCGGCCAATTGCCGGACCCGCTTTGCCACCGCTGTCTGCGCCACGCCCGCCGGCATCACGGCCTTCAACGCCTATGTCGACAGTCTGACGCCCGTTATCTATTACCAGCCGCAATCGGTCAGCAACTGGACCAATGAATTCCGGCTGCAATCGTCGGATGGCGGTCCGCTGCAATGGACGGTCGGCCTTTATTATGAGGATCGTGATGCCAGGGTTCTGTCGGAGGCCCGGCGGACCAGCGGCACCAATGGTCTGCCCATCGCTGCCGCCCCGCTGCTTCAGCGACATGTCGTGGATGATCTGAAGCAGAAGGCGGTTTTCGGTGAGGTAACCTATGAGATATTGCCCGACCTGAAACTGACGGGTGGTGGTCGCTATTACGATTACGACAAGACAGTCGGCGGGGATACGACGGTCGGTCTGGACATTCTGCGCACCAGCGTGACACCCTTTGCGCTGTACAAGTCCGGTGACAAGGGTGGCCTCTACAAGGCCAATATCAGTTGGAAACCCGACGATGCGGTCCAGCTTTATGCCCAGGCGGCCAGTGGCTATCGGCCCGGTGGCGTCAATCAGGTGCTGGGTCTGGCCCAGGCGCTGGGCTATCAGCCCGATGATTTGAAAACCTATGAAGCCGGGGCCAAGGCATCACTGTTCGATGGGCTGCTGACGGGAGCCTTGTCCGGCTACATCACCGACTGGTCGGACATGCAGGTGTCCATCAATTCCGGTTCCTTCGTCTATCTGGGTAATGCCGGTGCCGCCCGCATCAAGGGGCTGGAACTGGAAGCCGCCTTGCATCCGCTTGATGGCTTGACGCTGTCCGGATATGGGGTGCTGACATCGGCCAAGCTGACCCAGGATCAGGTACCCGACGGGGTGACGCCGTTGGCGACCACGGCCCGCAAGGGCGACCGTGTCCCCTTTATCGCGCGCAAAAGCTTCTCCCTGTCCGCCACCTATGAGGCGGCGGTGAGCGCGGCGTGGAACGGCTTTGTGCGGGGTGATGTGAACTATGTCGGGCCGTCGCGCGCCGACTTCCGGCCCAATGCCATCGGCTATCGCGCCCTGGGCGATTGCTACCAGAGCAATGTCCGGCTGGGCGTCGATAATGGGACCTGGGGGCTGCAGCTTTATGTCAACAACCTGACGGATGAGGTCGGGCGTGTTGCCGCCGGCAATGTGTTGGGCGGCAGCATTGAGACGGTCACCAGCATCGCGCCGCGCACCGTTGGCGTGAACCTGAATGCCAAGTTCTGACCTGCATCTCCAAGGAGGACGATCATGAAAAGAGAATTGCAAAAGCAGGCATGCTTGCGGGCTCTCGGCATCGCGCTGTGCCTGTCGGTTCCGGCATATGCGGCACCGGAGGAGGGAGATGCCAAGGCCATCCTGGCTTCTGTCGACAGCCTGACGCCCAAACTGGCGGCTGCTGCCCAGGATGTCTGGTCCTATGCCGAGGTGGGTTTCAAGAAGGGAAAGAGCACCGCGCGGCTGCAAAAGGACCTGAAGGACGCGGGTTTCAAAATTGAAACCAGTGTCGCGGGCATTCCCACGGCCTTTGTCGCGACCGCGGGATCGGGCGGGCCGGTCATTGCATTGTTGGCCGAATATGACGCGCTGCCTGGCCTGTCGCAAACGCCCACCGCAGAGCGGCATTCCGCCGGTGGTATTGCCGGCCATGCCTGCGGTCATAATCTGCTGGGGGCTGCTTCCGTTACGGCGGCCATCGCGCTGAAGAAATGGCTGGACAAAACAGGCGTCAAGGGCATCATCCGCCTTTACGGCAGCCCCGCAGAGGAAGGGGGCTTTGCCAAGGTCTATTTTGTGCGCGAGGGCCTGTTCAAGGATGTGGATGCCGTTTTGTCCTGGCATCCGGGCGGCTCTAACCGGGCATCGCAGGGACAGCTTCTGTCCATGCTGACCGCGAAGTTCACCTTCAAAGGGGTGCCATCGCATGCCGCCGCGGCACCGGAGCGGGGGCGTTCGGCCCTGGACGGCGTGGAAATCCACAATATTGCGGTGAATTACCTGCGCGAGCATGTGCCACAGGAAACCCGCATCCACTACACCATCACCAACGGCGGCGATCAGCCGAATATCGTACCCGCCAATGCCCAGAGCTTCTACTATGTACGCCACCATGATCCGGCTGTCGTCCAGGATGTCTGGAACCGGGTGAAGAAGGCGGCGGATGGTGCGGCGCTGGCCACCGGGACGCAAGTCTCGGTTGAAATCATCGGCGGTTCCTATTCCACCTTGCCCAATGACACGCTGGGCCGGGTGGTGGATGCCAGTCTGAACCGGGTTGGCGGCTATCGCTTCACGGCGGAAGAAGCAGCCTATGCCAAGGCAGTCGCGGCCACGCTGCCCGGCGGCAACGGCGATCCGGGCGACCCGTCGAAGATCGGGGCCTATGAATTTGGCCGCAAAGGGTCCGCTTCTTCTGATGTTGGTGATATCAGCTGGGTCGTGCCAACAGCCAGTCTGGGGACCGCCACTTGGCCCGCTGGCACACCACCCCATAGCTGGCAGGCGGTATCAGCCAGCGGCACCAGCATCGGTGTCAAGGGGGCGGTGGTGGCGGCCAAGACGCTTGCTCTTTCCGCCACGGAACTGTTCCGAAAACCGGAGATCGCCGTGAAGGCGAAGGAGGAGCTTCTGAAAAGCCGGGGCAGGGATTTTACATACACGCCCCTGCTGGGCGACCGTGCCCCGGCTCTGGACTACACAGATCGGCCCGGTGCCGGGGGCTGAAACAGGCACCCGTCTTAGATAAGACCTGGGAATCTCTGAAAATTCTAGATTTGCGACGGCGCGGTTCATGGATCCGCGGGCGGCATCTGTTGCGTTGAAGGGCGGTGGCTGACGCCGCCGCCCCCCATCCGGTCAGAAATCCACCCCGAAACGCACGCCGATTTCACGGGGTGCGCCCAGGAACTGGTTGGTGGACGCCGATGCCATGCCCGCGACATAGCGTTCATCGGTCAGGTTGGTGGCATACAACTCCGCCCGCCAATTATCCCGGTTCAAGGTCAGACGGGCAGAGATGAGGTCATAGGCGGCAAGCCTGTCGGAGATCGGCGAGTAGCCGATATAGCTGTAGCGTTTACCGACATAGGAATAGTTCAGACGCGGCACCAGCGTTGTCTGGTCGTTGATGCTGAACGTGTACTGGGCGCCGATATTGCCGCTCCAGGTCGGGGAATAGAGGCTGGGTCCTGCCTTGGTCACCGCCATGAACGGCATATAGTTAAAGCAGAGCGGCGGTGCCGACGGCGTGCCGGCGGGGCATTGCGGGCCCAGGGTGCCCGGCGGCAACGGGCGGGTATTGACATAGGGGACGCCACCATTCAGGCGGGAATCCACATAAGACACACCGCCATCGAAGCGGAAGCCGCCATACTGTCCCTCCACCTGTGCCTCCAAACCCTTGATGGTGGCATTGGTGATGTTCCGGATACCGGCCTGCCCGGACGCGGTGTCCAGGATATCGAACTGGAAGTTCGAATAATCATTGTAGAAGGCCGCCACCTGGGTGCGGACATGCCCGTCGAACAGGGTGGATTTCCAGCCCATTTCGTAATCCCAGACCGTCTCCGCCCGGAACCGGGAATCCATGGAATTGAACCCGCCGGGTTTGTACCCACGGGCAGCGAACACATAGAAAAGGTTATCCTCGTCCATGTTGAAATTCAGGTTGGCCTTGCCGGTGTAGACCGACTCCTTGTGCGCGCCGGAAAGGTCGCTGACCTCCAGCCCGGTCGGCGGAAAACCCGGAATGCCACGCCCGATGAAGACGCCGCCCGTTCCCGTCGCCTTGTAGTGTGAATACCGCCCGCCCAGCTGCAACTCAAACTGATTACTCAGATCGTAATTGCCCTGCATGAACAGACCGGTCGTGGTCCGCTTGTTCTGGGGCAGGATGTCGGTCGGGAAACCGCCGCTGTTTTCCAGGATACGGACATCAATGACATTGCGCTGGAAATAGCCGCCCAGAATCCAGTTGAACCGTTCCTCCTCCGGGGAGATCAGGTTCAATTCCTCGCTATATTGCTTTTCATTGGCGTAATAGTCCCAGGCGACCTGCCCACCGAGTGACGCCGGGGCGCGGGTACCGTCAATATCGTCCAGGCTGTTGATGGTCTTGTCCTGATATCCGGAGACGGAACGCAGGACGATATCGTTGGCGAAGGTCTTGCGCAGTTCCAGGCTGGTGATCAGCGCCTCTTCCCGGTGCATGGTCGGGGTGTCGTAGCTGAGCCCGAAATAGTCGCGGGGGGTGTACGGCGCGAAATAGGTGCCGGGAATGGGCTGGTACGCGTAACCACCGGTACGCATGTCATTATACTGAACCTTGGCCAGGGCCTCGACGCTTTCATTCTCGAACAGAAGGCCGATACGGGCACCCTTCTCCTCCAGTTTGCCCGCTTTGTTATTGAACGGCCCGTCATCCTTGTAATAGCTGTCGTGACCCCGCACGAAGCCCGCGACGCGCAAGGCAAGCGTATCGCCGACCGGAACACCGGTTGCGGCCTCCAGCGAATAGGTGTTGTCGGTGCCATAGCCAGCGGTGACGTACCCGCTCTGGTCATCAATCTTGGGGCTGCGTGACGTCAGGAAAATCGCCCCGCCGGTAGAGTTGGAACCGACCAGCGTGCCCTGCGGCCCGCGCAGCACCTCCACACCGGCCAGATCATAGAAACTGTTGAACTGCACGATTGGCGGCTGGAAAAGGCCATCCACATAGGTGGCAACACCTGCCGTGGCATTGGGGGAATTGCTGGCCAGACCGATGCCGCGAATGTTCACGGACTGGGTCTGGCCGGCATTGGTGATCGACAGCGACGGTGTGGCGGTTTGCAGATCGGCCAACTGCACCACCGCCTTGGCTTCCAGCTGGCTGGCGTCCAGTGCCGTGATGGCGATGGCCACTTTCTGCAGGTTTTCCGAACGCCGCTGGGCCGTGACGACAATCTCTTCAAGCACGAAGCCGGCTTTTTCGTCGGTTTCCGGGGGCGTTGTCTGTGCAAATGCGGCGGTGCTGATCGCGGTGGCGGTGGCCAAGGTCAAGCCCGCCACTTTCCGATGGACCTTCGTCATCGTTCATTCCCTCCCTGTCTTATTCGGGTTTGTTGGTATTTTTGTTTTCAACTGATCGTGGGTTTTGGCCCTTACCGGGGCGTCCATGCCGAGACGGCGGCCAGGAACGCATCGGCTTCCTCATGGGGCTCATCATTACCGGGCGGGAAATAGCTGAGCTTGACCACAACGGTGCGGGTCGCCCGATCAACGAAGATGTACTGGCCCTGAAGCCCGATCGCCTGGAACGAATGGTCGTTGGGGATCCACCATTGATAGCCATAGCCGGGCCCCGGCCCACCCGTGGCCTTGGTGGATTCCCGCACCCATTCAGGCGACACGATCTGACGCCCGTTCGCCTTGCCGTCCAGCAGCATCATCTGACCGATGCGGGCGAAATCGCGCGCAGTGGCATTGAAGCCCGCACCATTGAATTCCCGCCCAATGCCGGGCTGGCCATCCATGATGAAAAACCCGTCGCGTTCCGCGCCCAACGGTTCCCACAGGCGCTGGGCGGCATAAGCGGCAATGGTGCTGCCGCCACTGACCCGTTCCAGCAGCAGGCCCAGAACGGCGGTATCCAGGGTCTTGTACTGAAAGACCTCGCCCGGCTTGTGCTGCCGCTTGATGGTCTTGGCGGCATCGACGAAGCGGATGACGTTGGAAACCAGCGCCTGTTCATGGTTACGGGCCGCAATGCCGGGATTGGCGAAATCGTACCGTTCCTCGTAATCGACACCCGACCGCATCTGCAGAACCTGACGGACGGTCGCGCCGTCATAGCCGCTGCCCTTCAGTTCCGGCAGATAGACGGTGATCTTGTCATCCAGGGACTTGATGCGCCCCTCCTGCACAGCCACGCCGATCAGGATCGAGGTGATGGACTTGGTGACGGACCAGGCCATGAAACGCGTCTGGGCATTGGTATTGTTCCGGTAAATCTCCGAAACGATCCGGCCATCCTTCATGACCAGTAAGGCGTTGGTGTAATTCCGCTCCAGGAACTGTTCGGGCGTATATTGCTGCCCCTTGTAGGTATAGGTGAAATCCAGCGCATGGTCGGCGCGGGGCAGTTCCCAGATGCTGCCGGACCGGGCCACGGTGCGCGTGGTGAACAGATAATCCATCTCGTGGAACGTCAGGGCATTGACGTCCGCGTCATTCATCTTGCGGCGAAGATCCTGGACCGCCGGCGGCACGGTCGATGCCGGCAGCGTCGGGTCCGGGGCCGGCGCCGGGTATCCCAACACCATGCCGGGCGCCAGCGCGACCATAAGCGCCAAAGCACTGTTACGAAGAATTCGACCAGCTTTCATAGCTTCCCCCCTGACAGGCGGCTTTGGGCCGCACCATTGCGAAACTGGAGCCTGGATGGCGTCTCCGTTCGCTTTCGTGCCTGCATTGTTGGGGAAGTGATGGATGATCGGCGACTCCCATATGGGATATCGCAGTAACGATCAGCGCGGATTTATCCGCGTCATGCCATAGCTCGCAGGGGCGACGTCCACGCCCGCAACGTTACTGGCTGAGCCGCATGGCGAGCGAGGTACAGACCCGTCGGACCAGTTCGGCTTGCCGCGGACACCCGGCCTTCGCCAAGGCGTTCTTCAGCTGGATGCGGGCCGTTCCCTCCGAAATGCCGCGTTGCTGGGCATAGTCGCGCAGCGACAGGCCATCGCAGAGGCCCGCCGTCAAACGCGCTTCCGCATTGGACATGCCGAAAAGCGATGCGACCGCCGCCGGAGAGATGTTTAGGGGGCGTCCCGGTTCCCGCAGCAGCAGCGCCACGGTCCCGGACATGTCCCGTGCGCCCTGTGCCGACTGTGAACGCAGTCCAAGGGCCATGACCTGTACCGACGTTTCCACATCTGCCCGGCCCAAGGTCAGTTGCGGTGACCGCTCACCGTCATCAACTGCCACCTGCGCCAGCATGGATCGCAGGGCCCCGCTGTCACCGGGGTGAACGGCGCGGATATGTCCGGCAACCTCCCGCAGGACCGGGGAACGATCCAGAATGGACAAGGCTTCGTTGTTTGCCCACATGATGAAGCCGGTATCGTTGCACAGGACAAGGCCGGCTCCCAGGGCGTTGCCTGCCTCCATCAGTAGATCGGCACGCGATACCGCCGCCTGTAATTGCCCGCTGATTTGGACTGCCTGGCGTAGATGCAGGAGAAGCTGCTGTGTCAGCCTTTCCTCCTCCTGGCCCATCTGCTGATCGGTTGTTGCCGGCTGATGAAGGATAAGGGCCAGGAAACGCCCCGGAGACAATTCGATAATGCCACTGAGGTTAGGGCCGAATTCCAGCATCTGACGGCGACGCTGTATTTCCTTCAACTCCACGGAACCTGCCGGAAATATCTCCTCATCCCGCTCAATGGCCACCTGTCCGACCATATGTTGTGTGGGGGGAATGCGAAGCCGGGGATTGCTGTCGTTATTGAGGATACGGTCATGGTTCTGCTGGTGGGACAGCGAATAGGTATCCCGCATGTTCCAGATGGGGCGCGTAATCCCCGCCCTATAGTCCAGAACCTGGACGACTGCGCTACGGATGGACATGTATTTGCAAAGGTGGTCAAGCGCCAGCGGCCACCGGTCAGGCGCGGATGTGCAGGCATATAAATCCAGAAGCAACTCCTGCATGGCCCCCTCAACGCATTGTTATTATTTTATATTCCGACCGGAGTCAGGTATTTCAATCGCAGTCCATCAGATGCGAAAGCCTGTTAACACCCATCGCCACCCCGTCACAGGCTGCGCACCATCGAATCATATCAGTTTATTCTGAAAAACTCATCTGTGTGTGGTGTCGGAGCGGCTTTCCTTGGGCTGCAAAGCCGCTCCGACACCTGAGGAGTTGATCAGACTATGCCGAATGCCGTGCAGAAACTGTCTGCTCACAAGGGATCAGCTCTCCATCGTTTGGCTCCCAACGCGCTAAATTCTTCCCATAGTGTTTTGGTGTGATGTTGAACTGGGGTGCCACGCAGGGCGAACGACGTCTCCTTGCGGCTATAGGCAGAGTCTCGGCTGGCGGACAGCCAATTGAACGACCCTTCGACCAGCAGCGTGTCGTCGGCGGCAAGGGTCTTGGCGTGCACCCTGGTGGTAACCATGACGGCAGCGCCAGCTTTGGCCAGGGCAGTGCGCAGGGGTGCTGTATCGATCTCGCTGCGCATTTCCTGGGATGTTGACATACCCGTATAGATCGTCACCTCAACGCCCGCGTCCGTTGCCGTTTCTATAAGGTTTAGGATCTGGTCAGCATTGATGGCCGCCTGGGTCAGGAAGGGGGAGGAGACCAGTAGCCGCTCTCGCGCAATCTGGAACGCCTCCACCAGCAGGGTGCGGTGCTGTTCCGTTCCGTCGATCCGCTCCATTTGGGCGGCAGCGCTGCTATAGGCCAGAGCGGGTCGCACATCGGTCAATTCGTTCTCGGGCGAACGATAAAGATGCCGCGCGAGGATGGCGGAGGGAGCGTGACCGGCCGAGGCATCGAAAAGGCTCATGTCCCCAATGACGACGAAGGTATTTTTTGCTCGGCTTACAGCGACGTTCAGCATGTGAACGCCGCGGTTGAAGAAGGGGGTGCCGCCATTTGATGAGGCGAAGTTAACCGTGGGTGAAAACACCACCAGATTTCGCTCCATCCCCTGCAGGGTATGGACGGTTCCTACCGTCACCAACGCAGCCTTATCGCCAAGGTGCTTCTCCAGTGCTTGGCGAAGCACCCCGCATTGCGAGCCGAATGGGGTAATCACTGCCACGCGCTCGTCCGGCGGGCCGCCGTAACATTCACCCAGGGTGTTCCAATGGCGGGCCAGCCATTCAGCGATGGCCTGGGCTTCCACCATGTTGGTCCAGGATTTACCGACCCGTCTGGCTTGCCCCCTGACATGGGCCCAGGACATGGGTTCGATCCAGGGATCGCTCTCCTCCGGCTTCATGCAGATGAGGCGTTTGTAGACGAGGTCGTTGCAGAAACTGATGACCTTTGGCACGCAGCGAAAATGTTCGCGCAGCAGTATGCCGGGCACCTGTGTGTCAGAATCGCCAAATGCCGTTGCCATTTGAAACGCAGCCATCACAGAGCCGCCAGCATGGTTCAACCCCTGGCGACGACACGCGATCTGCTGGGCGTCTGTAAGGCCTTCTGCTTCCAAAAGCTGCCCGTCCGACGCTTCGGAGAAATTTTCCACAGGCTGCAACTGGTGCACGTCGCCCACGGCGATCGCGCGGCGGGCCAGACCGAGCAGCCCCAAGCCCAGGTCGGGGGCAACCTGACCAGCCTCATCATAAATCAGCAGGTCAACGGGGAGGGGCAATGGCTGGGTACCGTCCCGGTCCCCGCTGTAATAGCAATTGTGCTGCGCCACTTTGTAGACGGTGCCGACGATGCAGGGGACCACATGGGCGCAAGCCGTCAGGAAAAGCGGGCGTGTTGCCCGCCCCTTGTAGCCACGGCTACCGGTCCAGGCCTCGTCCCAATCGCTGACGCGCTGTAGAAATTGCCCTTCGCGCAGACGCAGGGCCAAGTCGAAGGCGCGGGCGCGCAGTTCATTGTCCATCCGGTCTTGAAAGGCTGCCTCAAATTCAGGGCTGCCGGGTTCCGTGCCCACCCAGCCGCGCAGCGCTTCTGCGGTCTGCCGGCCTTCTGTGTCGGCTTGCAGTAACCCTGCTCGTTCGCTCTGTAAGGCATTGATCCGTGCTTGGGCTGTTGCTTCGGCATTGACCGGCAGGGTGCTTGGGCGTTGAGCCTGGAATTTAGCATCGACCCTTGTGAAGACGGACATCAGCGTGGGTAGTGCCGGTGTCTCCGGGGGGAGGATAGCCAGTGAAATGGCGCTCTGCCGCAATAGTTCAGCGCGGGCGGCGTCAATTCCGGCCACGAAGGAAAACAGTTTCATCCACCAGGGATGCAGAGTGGCGCGATAGCGCAATGTGTTGATGGCGTTGTCATGCTCCCGGCTGATTTCCTTCAGGCGCTGCTGCTCTTGCTGCCTGCGGTCGGCAAGGCGCGCCAGATCCGCGATGGCTTCCGTTTCAGCGGCGGCCAAGGCGGCGATATGGTTGGCAACAGCCGCTCTGGCAGCCAGCCAGCGGTCAACCTCTTGCTTGCGACGGGACTGCTGGTCTATCTCGTTGACGACATGCTCCAGCGCGGCGGTCAGCGCCTTGCATGCGGCGGCGATGTCGTCGTCATCGGGATCAATGGCGCTGAATTGTGGGCCGGTTGCCTGCTGCCATTCGGCGAACCGGCTTAGAAAATATACCCTCGCCTCCTCCTGATAGGGCTTGGCGAACAGCCGGACGCGCAACTCATCGAAGATCAGGCTTTCCTTGGCTTTTGCCTTGGCGTCTTCCGACGAGACGTAGGCTACCCATTGGTCGATTTGCGGCAGCCAGCGTTGACCCTCAATCGACGCGCTGGCACCAGATTTGCCGATGTCTTTGGCAGCATTCAGCACCGCCTGGTTATTGGTAGAGGTGATGATGATGCGGGGCGGTTCCTGTCCCAGGACGGCGGCGCGCACCACCGTGTCGGCGATCAGGCTTTTGAGCAGGCTGGTCTTTCCCGTGCCCGGCGGACCGTTGACCGCCAGAACCTGGCCATCTTCCAGCAGGGCTGCCGCTGCAACGGCGTCCCGTTGCTTGGCATTCAGGGCGCGTCCACCGGTATGGCCCAACCGGCGCGTGTTCGGGGGAATGGGGACCGCCGATTGGCCCTGATTGCCTTTGATGACGGCTGTCAATGTGGCGGGCGGTGATTCTGCCTTCGCCCACGCGTCATAGAGGGGCAGCAGCAGCTTGCCGGAGGATGAATTCCGATCCCAGGACAGCACCAGAGGTCGTTCGCGTTGCCATCCCGCGGGCAGCCACTGGCAGGCGGGTTCATCCGCTATCTTGGCGAACATATCCTCGGCATAAGCAAGTCGGGCGGACCAGTCTTCCTGCCTGTTCACCACCTGCTCACGGATGGCGGCATCGTAGTCGTCATAGGTCGCCACCGGGGGCGGCCAGGCGTTGGCTCTGTCCCCCACGGGCGGGTCCAGCAGCGGACGGGGGATGAAGGGTAGATGGCCGAGATCTGGCATCAGCCCGCCGTCAGGGTTCAGGATTGCGGGCACCCAATAGAGAGGCAGTTGGTCGCCATCGGTCTCGCGCGACCGACCACTGACCGGGGAGACGCAGTAGGGTGCGACCACGACGGAGATGGGAAAACGCTCGACCGGTTCCTTCCGGAAAGCCCCATTCTCATCGTTGGAAGCCCGTTTCCTCCCCGTCGTCGGAGCGGCGGATCGCCTTGGGCTCAGTTGATCATACAGCCTGTCCATGACGGTGGCCGGCAACTGCCCCTGGCCGATGGCGTCGGAATCGATCGATTGCGCCCCCGCCATATCCGGCGATCGCAGAAGCCCTTCCCGGAGGCACTGGCGCCAATACCGGATTAGCGATGTCGGTAAGGTATCGGTGTTTGGCGAGACGTGGGGGTCCATAGGCTAAATCATCCGGGAGACGTAAGTTAATTAGTCATTTCTTGTTTTGAGATGCGGGTTATTGCAACCTTTTGGCAGAGGGGGCAGATGGCTGGCCATGACTTGGCTTCTGGAGATACGAGATCATCCTGGATGTTGCGCCTGTAACCGACAGAGAGATCGGTCGTAAGCCGAGGGGGGGGGAAAGCGTCGGTGGTCCCAAGATCGGCTGTTCGGCGCACACGCTGAACGAAGGGGTGACGAAGGCCGAAACGGTCAATGGCCTCTCACAGCGGACCTCATCCACAGGCGAGCACTGTGGAAGTCTTTTGAAGCCGTTGAATACGCAACCCTCGAATGGGCAGGCTGGTGCTTGGCTGTTGCTCAGCCAACAAATAAACAAATCCATTGTGTTCAATTTTTTGTTTCACATACTAAAACTCTAAAGACTCCGGCCTTAGCCGCTATATTGGCTGATATGGCATGATATTTGCCAATACGCTCCATGGCAATATCGCCCACCATGGAGGTTCCCATGCGTATCGTCGGCCTATCCGGCAGCTTGTCCCGCCAGTCGCGTATCACCACGCTGGTGGAGGATATGGTCTGTCGTCTGGCCGCACAGCTGGGGCCCGCCCAAACAAGGCTGGTGGAGGTGGCGGCATTGGCCCCGGCCCTGGCCGGGACGTTGCACCCGCGCGATGCGCTGCCCGCGCTATACAACGCTTTTGCGGCGCTGCGCACTGCCGATATCCTGGTGGTCGGCACGCCGGTTCAGAAGGGGTCCTACACCGGACTGCTGAAGCATTTCCTTGACCTGCTGGACCCGGATGATCTGGCCGGAAAGACCGTGGTGCTGGCCGCCATGGGGGCGGCGGCGGACCCGCTGTCGATCATTGATCATCAACTGCGACCGCTTTTCGCCTATTTCGGCACCCATACGGTGCCTACGGGCCTGTTCGTCCGGGATGGGGACTTTCAGGTCGATGTCGATGGCAGCTACGTCTTGTCCTCTGCGGCATTGCTGGCCCAGGCGGATCGTATTGCCGATGAAGTGGCGCGGCTGACGCGGGGAACGCTGGCCGGCGTTCCGGTCGTGGCTTGAGGTGGAGGCGAGACGATGCGATCGACCCTTCAACAACGCTTGCTGCCATTACTGGTTCCCGGACTGATCCTGGCCACCTGGTTCGCCGTCACCAGCGGGGATGATTTTACGGCCCAGGTGTTGGTGCCACCCGCTGCCGTTCTTGATAGTTTCAACGAGTTGCTGGCCAGCGGCGAGCTGGCCGACCATTTACGCGCCAGCTTGTCGCGTCTGCTGCTGGGCTTCGGCATCGGTTCGGGTTTGGGGTTGGGCTTCGGCATCCTGCTGGCTCGCTCCGCCCTGGTGAATGCCTTTGCGGGCCCGTTCTTTCAGGCGGTGCGGCAGGTGCCGTCCATCGCCTTTCTGCCCATGCTGATCCTGCTGCTAGGTGTGGATGAGGGGTTCAAGCTGGCCATCGTCGCCAAGGCAGCTTTCTTCCCCGTGGCTCTGGCCACCCATGATGCGGTCAAGGGCATTTCAAAGGGATGGCTGGAAGTGGCCGCCATCTATCGCCTGTCGCCCCTGCGTGTGCTGTTTCGTCTGATCCTGCCGGCCACGGTGCCGCCGGTGCTGACGGGCCTGCGTCTGGGACTGACGCGCGCCTGGATCGTGCTGGTCGCGGCAGAACTGATGGCGGCGGAGAATGGCATCGGCCAGATGATGGAGATGGGCCGCCAGATGTTCCGCATCGACACGGTGATGGTGGGGGTGGCCCTGACCGGCCTGATCGGGTTTGCCCTGGATCAGGGCGTGCGGTTGGCCGAACGCCGGCTGGTCCGCTGGAAAGCGGTTTGAGGAGGGTTGGAACATGTCACTGATCGCTGAATTCCCTCCTACCTCCTTCGTTTATGCCGACCGGATTGAGGATCATGATCCGCCGCCGGCCTGGCTGGTCGCCCTGGTCAAGCGGGCGCGCGGTCTGGTGCTGCCGCTTCTGCTGGCCGCCGCCTGGCATTGGGCGTCCAGCATCGACGCCAGCATGGCTTACGCCTTTGTGCCGCTGGATCAGGTCTGGGAGCGGCTGTTGCAATTGCTGTCCACGGGCGAACTGGCCATCAATGCCGGCTCCAGCCTTGGCCGCGCCCTGACCGGGCTGGCACTTGGCGGTCTGTCGGGCATCCTGCTGGGCAGCCTGATGGCCGGGTTCCCCCTGGTGGAGCGGCTGTTTGGGCCGCTGTTACAGGCCTTCCGGCAGGTACCGCCGCTGGGCTGGCTGCCGTTGGTCGGTCTGTGGCTGGGCAGCGGGGAGGAGGCCAAGCAATTGCTGGTCGCCGTCGCCGCCTTTCATCCGCTGCTGCTTAATTCCTATGAGGGCTTTGCCCAGGCAGAGAAGAAGCATCTGGAGGTGGGGCGGGTGCTGATGCTGTCCCGCTGGCGGAGTTTCCGCTTCATCCTGCTGCCTACGGCCTTGCCGTCCATTCTGACTGGCGTGGGCCAGGCGCTGGCCTTTGCCTGGATTTCCACCATTGGCGTGGAACTGCTGTTCGGCACGGGGGCTGGACTGGGGTCCCTGATGCACACCGCACAGATGGCGGGCGACATGGGTGTCGTTCTGCTGTGCGTCATCTCCATCGGCCTGATGGGCTATGGCCTGAACCTGATCCTGTCGCTGGTCCGCGCGCGTCTGCTGCGCTGGCGCGTCACCGGCTGAACGTGGGAAAATCATCATGAATGCCATCATTGATCCGCGTAGCGTCCAGGCTGACAGCGCGCCCGCCGTCGGTGGTCTTGCCATCCGGCACGTGCATAAAGGCTTTGATATCGACGGGCGCAAATTGTCGGTGTTGGAGGATGTCAGCCTGACCATCGCGCCCGGACAGTTCGTCTCCATCGTCGGGGCCAGCGGTTGCGGCAAGTCCACCTTGCTGCGCCTGATCGCCGGGCTGGAGCGGCAGGATAGCGGCGACATCCTGCTGAACGAGGTGCCTGTGGCCGGGCCGGGGCTGGATCGGGGCCTGATTTTTCAGGATCACCGGCTGTTTCCCTGGCTCACCGTTGAACAGAATGTACTACTGGCCCTGTCCAACAGTGACGAGGCGGCGACCGACAAACGCGCCAGGGTAGCCAGTCTGTTGACCCTGGTGGGGCTGGACGGGTTTGCCCAGGCCTTTCCACATCAGCTGTCGGGTGGCATGGCGCAACGGGCGGCCATTGCCCGCGCCCTGGCCCCGCAGCCACAGGTGCTTCTGCTGGATGAACCGCTGGGGGCGCTGGACGCCCTGACCCGGCTGCGTCTGCAATCGGAATTGCAACGCATCTGGCTGGCCCAGCGCAGCACCATGATCATGGTGACCCATGATGTGGATGAGGCGCTGTTCCTGGGCGACGTCATTGTCGTCATGCAGCCCGGTCGTATCGCCCGCATCCTGCATGTGCCCAGCACCCATCCGCGTGATCGCGCCGATCCGGCCCTGGCGCCGCTGAAGGCCGAAATCCTTTCCCTGCTGCATGCCGGCTAAGCCCGCGCGCGACCCTTCTTCAGGAAACCGATCATGACCCTTGCCGCCCCGGCCAATATTGACACGCTCTGGTACACCCGCTGCTCCGTGCCCACACCGTTTGGGCTGGCGGCGCAGTTCGCCTGGTTCGAGCAGGAATTCGCCCCCGATGGCATCATCGTCAAGGCGTTGCGGGAATCTGCTGACCCGATGGAGCAGGCATCCCATTTCACCCACTCCCTGCGCCATTCCTTCCGCCAGGGCGGGTCGGTTCCGCCCATCTGGGCGCGGGGGCAGGGGGTGCGGACCAAGGTGATCGGCATCACTTGGACCGATGAATATCAAGCCATCATTGCTCTGCCGCAATCGGGCATCCGTTCGGTGCGTGATCTGCGTGGCCGCCGGGTGGGCATCCCCCATCATGGCAGTCTGGTTGATCATAACCGTATCTCCGCCTTGCGTGCCTTTACCGTGGCGCTGGAGACGGAAGGCTTGAGCCTTCAGGATGTGGAACAGAAGGACTTGGCTGATGAGACGGTACCGTTGGCCAATGATCCGCGTGCCCCTGATGCCACGGTCACCTTCGCCGGTCGCCGCCGTCGCCATTCCTACACCAACGAGGTCTATGCCCTGGTCCGGGGCGAGGTTGATGCCGTCTATGTCAAGGACGTGCGCGGGGCGGAGGTGACGCAATTGTTGGGTGCCGGGATCATTTTTGATCTGGGTTTTCATCCTGACCCCTTTATCCGCGTGTCTAACTGCACCCCGCGTCCGCTGACCGTGAATGAGGAGACAATTGAGAACCATCCAGAGATCGTCACCCGGTTTCTGCGTCAGGTGGTGAAGGCCGGCGAATGGGCGGCGCTGCATCCCGACGATGCCACGGCGCTGGTGGCGCGGGAGACGGGCTGGTCGGAGCGCTGGCTGCGCCGCGCCTATGGGGAGCAGTTGCACCGGTCGCTGTCAGTGGAGCTTTCGGAAGACAGCATCAAGGGACTGGGTGTCTTCAAGGACTACATCGCTTCCATCGGGGCGCTGGACCAAGACTTCAACATTCATGACTGGATCGATCCGCGCCCGCTGGCCGAGGTGCAGGCCCGCATCCGGACCGCGGCATAAGGAGGCTGGACCATGATCAATCGCCGTTTCCTGCTGAAGGCCGGTGTCGCCGGTTTGGCTGCCGTCACCGCACCCGCCATCGTCACCCGTGCGCAAGCCCTGCCCAAATCCATCCGCATCGCCGGCGGCGTGAACTTCGCCCAGGGCCAGTTGCAATTGACCGGCTATGCCGCCGTGATTGAGCATCAGGGCTGGCTGGCGGCGGAACTGGACAAGCGCGGTGTGGCGCTGGAGCCGTTTGCCGTGTCACACAAGGCGACGGGCCCGCAGATCAATGAGGGCTTTGCCAACCGTTCCCTGGAATTCGCCTCCTATGGCGATCTGCCCACCATCATCTGCAATGCCAATGGCGTGCAGACACGGCTGCTGGTTCCCAATGGCATGGGCGGCAGCGGCGACACCTTCCTAGTGGTGCCGGCCGGGTCCACGGCCAAGGATGTGACGGATATGAAGGGTAAACGCATTGCGGTGCATCGTGGGCGGCCCTGGGAAATCCCCTTCTTCCGGCTGCTGGCGGCACGCGGCTTGTCACCATCCGACTTCACCATTTTGAATATCGATCCGATGACGGGGGCGGCGGCTGTATCGGCGGGTAAGATCGACGGGCTGTTCACGATGACCGACGCCTATCTGCTCGAAGAAAAGGGCGTTGCCCGCATCCTCTGGTCCAGCAATGGGCAGGGGCCGGAATGGAAGATGCGGACGGAAATGTTCGGGCGGAAGGACTTCATCGAAAGCCAGCCGGAACTGACCCAGCTTGTTGTCACCGCCTATATCAAAGCCGCGCACTGGGCCTCTGATCCGGCCAACAAGGATAAGTACCTGGAGTTCCAGGGACGGACGGGGACACCGCGCAGCGTACTGAACCGTACCTATGATGAGCAGGGTGACGCGTGGCGGCAGCGCTGGGCGCCTCTGTTCGCCCCCGATATTGCCCAACGCTATCAGGACACGGTGCAATACGCCCTGGATAACAAGCTGATCCGCCAGCGGATTGATGCCGCATCGCTTCTGGCGCCGTCCTTCGCGGGGAATGCGTTGAAAAGTCTTGGTCTTGAAGGCTATTGGCGGGGGGAGGCATGATGAGCTTGATATAATATACATTCTTTCAATGTATATTATTAAAATTCACTGTTTGACACCGCAATTTCGACGCCCTAAAATCCGAAGCACAAGAGTAGGGAATTTTCTCTGCTGTCCGATGCGGGAAGGCGAACGCGATGGCGCTGCAACCTGGCGGGCGGGAAGGACCGCCCGGTTTAATGACCTTCGACAGTCCGGGCTTTCACTCGCAAAGCATCCGGGCCAGCGCCGTCGTGTTCGAAGATCCGGCATCGCGTCAGCTTTACGAGCGTATCGGCAGGATCGGCCCGTCTGAGGCGACGGTCCTGGTGGCCGGTGAGACGGGGACCGGCAAAGAGCTGGTCGCCCGTCTGCTGCACCGGTTGAGCCCGCGCGCCGCCCGGCCCTTCATCGCCATCAACTGCGCCGCCCTGCCGGAAAGCCTGGTGGAGAGCGAGTTGTTCGGCCATGAGCGCGGCGCCTTCACGGGTGCGGTCAGCGCCAAGCGTGGCTGGTTTGAAGCGGCCCAGCATGGCACCCTGTTCCTGGATGAGATTGGCGACCTGCCCTTGTCGATGCAGGTGAAGCTTCTGCGGGTTCTACAGGAGCGGGAGATTTCCCGGGTCGGTGGCCGTGCGTCCATTCCCATCGATGTCCGCATCATCGCCGCCAGCCATGTCAATCTGGAAGGGGCCGTGCGGGCCGGACGGTTCCGGGAGGATCTGTATTTCCGCCTGAACGTGGCCCAGATCCGGGTGCCGGCGCTGCGCGAACGTCCTGCCGATATCCTGCCGCTGGCTGGGCATTTCCTGAAACTCTACGGTGACCGGTTGCGCATGCGCAGTATCGGGCTGTCACCCGCCGCAGAACGGTTGCTGACCGCCTATGCCTGGCCCGGCAATATCCGCGAGCTTGAGAATGTCATTCATCACGCACTGCTGGTGATGAATGGGGAGGCGATTGGGCCGACCGATCTTAATTTGCCCGGACAGCGTATGCCGATGGAGACATCGCATACGCCCCTGACCCAGGAAGCAGCGCCCCCCGGTTTTGATGCCGCCCTTTTGCCCTTGTTCGAAAGCGGGGCAGAGAACCTGTATGAGCTGGTCGAGGCCAAGCTATTCCAGGCAGCGTATGAATATTGCCACCGTAATCAGCTGCAGACCGCCAAGCTGCTGGGTATCAGCCGCAACATCCTGCGGCACCGTTTGAAGCAGTACGGAATGCTGTAAGGCAGATCGGGTTTCCCCGATCTGCCTTTGCTGTTTTACTCCGCCGCGGCGAGATGGATGGTGCCGTCATCATCCACGGTGGCATTGGACGGGATCAGGCCGCCCATGCGCCACTGCTGCTGCAACACGCCGGGGCCGAAGGGCTTGGGCCCGCCCAGGGCGGCGGCGGCCAGGATCTGGAAATGCGCCCCTTCCTCCAGGAACAGGATGGTATTGGCCAGATCAATGATGCCCTTCCGGCTCCACACCGTGGCGCCGCCGTTGGCCTCAATGATGCCGGGGACTTCCGTATCCTTGGCGATGCTGTCCAGAATGAAATCCACCTCCGGCTGGCGGCGGTTGATATAGACGGGCAGGCTGGCCGTCTTGCGGAAGCGGCGGTTGGGTACGTAGAGCAGCGGCAGTTCGGCATGGGCCTGGGAATAGGCGCCCAGGTTCGGGGTGTGGACATGGCTGATGGCCACGACATCATCATGGGTGCGGAACAGCTTGGTATAGCGTCCGCCGCCGGGCCCCGCACTCTTGCCCAAATAGACGGTGCCGTCGAAGCCGACAACGCTGGTCTTCACCTCGTCCAGGTCATCGCCCCAGGGGCCGGCATAGTTGAGATTGACCAGGATCTGGCTGTCGGGGATGCGGATGGTGAAGCCCAGGGTGCCGGAGGGGGAGATGGTGCGGGTTTCCCGCAGCACGCGGAAGGCCTTGCGCGCATCCTTCTGCGCCTGGGTAACGAAGGCGAGCTGTTCGGCCGTCAGGCCGGGGGCGACGGTGTCGGTCATGGTTCTCTCCAGAAAACGAAGGGGTCAGGCGGCCTTGGCGGCGTCAAGCAGGGCGCGGATGCGGGGGATCACATGCTCACCCACGCGGTACGCCTCTTCCAGATGCGGGTTGGCGCCCAGGATGAAGCGGTCGATCCCGGCCCGCGCATAGTCGGCGAGGGTGGCGGCCACGGTGTCGTAGGACCCGACCAGACCCACACCTTCCTCCCCGCGCAGGGCGGCGAAGCCGGCCCACTGATCATCGCTTCGCCGGAAACTGTCAAAGCCGGGACGGTCGGCGGGTTCGCCCGACAGGCGCTGCACCCGCCGACCCGCCGCTTCCCACTGCCGGCGCAGGTGATCCCATGCCGCCTCGTCAGAATGGCGGGTGATGATGTCGGCAGCCAGGGCAAAACGTACATCCCGGCCGGCGGCGCGGGCACGCACATCGGCGATGCGGGCCTTCAGTTCATCCAGCGGGGCAGGCGTCAGCAGATAGACATCGGCATGGCGTCCGGCCAGGGCCAATTCCCCCTCCGTATCCCCGGACAGGTGGATTTCCGGCAGCTTTTGACCTGCCAGCGGACCGGCAAAGCCGCCCTTTTCCACCTCGTAATAGGTGCCCTTGTAATCAAAGGGTGCTTCGTTCCAGAAGCCCTTGACGATGTCCAGGAACTCGCCCGTGCGGGCCACCTGTTCCTCGCGCGACCGGCTGCGGCCGTGCCAGGCGCCGTCCTCTCCATCATCGATATGCAGGTGCCAGGCAAGGCGGCCCGTGGTCAGGCGCTGAAAGCTGGTGGCGATCTTGGCGGCGTAGACGGGGGCGATGAACTGTGCGGGGAAGGAGGGCAGCAGCTTCAGCCGCCGCACCTCCTGTGCCAGCGACCCTGTAACCATCAGCGGTTCTTCCCCGCCGGACGTCTGCGGGATGGCTAGGCCGTCAAACCCCGCCAGCTCCGCCGCGCGGGCCACCTGTACCAGCAGGTCGTAATAGGTGAAGCCGTCGCGGCCTGTGCCGGTGCGGGCAAAGTCCCGCTGGTGACCGGCGGGGTGGGCATAGTCGCCCCGGTTCCAGTCCTGGCGGTCGGCGGCGCGGCCATCACCCTGGGGCGGAAGGCGCCAATAGAACTCGATGCTCATCGCGGACACTCCATGCGGCCCGCCCCCGGTCCCCTGGACCTCCGGCGTGGCTTCCGTTATATTGGAGAAACTGTCCGCTAAATTCACACCATCGCGGATGGTATGTCAATATATTTTACAGTATGATGTTATGGTGGATGTTCAAGATTTCACCCGACCGACTGTGCATAGGTGATGACCATGTACATCACCGCTTCCTCATCGCCGGGATTGGCGTAGGAATGGGGCAGGTCGGCGTTGAACCAGGTGGCGTCGCCGGCATCCAGGGTGACATGTTCGGTACCGACGCTGATTTCGATCCGGCCCTTGGTGACCACGATATTTTCCACAGTACCGGGCGCATGGGCGCTGGCCTTTTCCAGGCTGCGCGGCTTTACGACCAGTTCATAAAACTCCGTCTTGCGGTCGCCCTCGAACGGGAACAGGGCGCGCGACGTGAAGCTGCCATCCTTGGAGGTCAGCAGCTTGGCATCGCCTGCGCGCATCACCCGCAGGTTGGCGCGTTCGCCCCCGCCCATCAGGGTTGAGAACGGGATGTCGAGTGCCGAGGTGATCTTCCACAACAGGCCGATGGTCGGCATGGACCGGCCCGTCTCGATCTGACCGATCATGGCACGGCTGACGCCGGCGGCCTTGGCCAGCGCCTCCAGCGACAGGCCCCGCTTGGTGCGGATGCGCTTCAGGTTGGCACCGATCAGCTCCCCCAGTTCATCCGCACTGGTGTCGGGCTTCACGGCTTCCAACGCGTCGTCCAGCATCTCGTCCTTGGCCATGGTGCGCAGCCTTCCACGCAGTAAGGGTTGTAATGGCAGCATGGCACAGGATGCAAAAACGTCCACTATATTTTACGAACATATGTTATAACGTCCGTTCAATAGAGCGGCATGATCCTGACCGTTGATCCGCCTTGCGGTTTACCCAGCCGGCCACGGTTTTTCAAGCGGCCCACCGCCACATTCCCCATCCTTGGAGCCATTTCATGTCGAACGCCGTTCGCACATCTGCGCATCCCGTCTCCCCGTTTTTCCTGGAACGCTGGTCGGCCCGGTCGCTGACGGGGGAGACCATCAGCGAGGCGGAACTGCTGACCCTGTTCGAGGCGGCGCGGTGGGCGCCGTCAGGCTTCAACCAGCAGCCCTGGCGCTTTGTCTATGCACGGCGCGAGGGCGACCATTTTCCGCTGTTCCTGAACCTGCTGGCAGAGACTAACCGCCCCTGGGCGGAGAAGGCGGCGGCCATTGTCTTTGTCCTGTCGGAAAAGCGGTTTGAACGGAACGGCGAGTGGCATGACAGCACCTCGCACGCCTTTGACACCGGCGCTGCCGCCTTCAGCCTGTCTCTGCAAGCCAGCATCCTGGGATGGAACACCCGTACCGTGGGCGGCATCAACCGGGCCGATGCCAAGCTGGCGCTGGGCGTTCCCGATGATTACAGCATCAATGTCGCCATCGTCATCGGGCGGCGCGGGGCCGCTGATGAACTGCCGGAAAAGTACCGGGCGCGTGAGGTGCTGACCGACCGTCTGCCCCTGGATAAGATCGTGGCGGAGGGGCGGTTCGCGGCGGCGTAAGGGCGTGATTTCGGAGTTGTACGGGGGCGTCCTCCCGTTCGGGCGCCGTCCCCGTGCAACAAGATGAACCAGAAAATAAGGTGTGTTACACGGAAGGCGGTTTTATCGGTTCATTCGGAGGTGGATGACCTCACACTCCCGTTCAAGGCGGCGTTAATGCAATAAGGGCGTTGATAACGTCCATTATAACAGCGTCACCCGGCTCTTGAAACAGTTAGGGGCCGTCTTGTGACGGCCCCTTTTCTGTTGTCACGCCCTGCTGTCCAGCAGCTTGCGGGCCGCCTCCAGCGGTCGCGGGTCGGCCCAGGCGCGCAGGTCGAAATCATGGTCCAGGAAGCCATGGACCCAGAGGAACTTCTTCTGCTGATCAAACAGGGACAGACGTTCCTCCGACAGGTCGGGATGCAGGTTGCGGTGGAAATCCGGGCCATAGGCAGCCGTCACGGCATCGCGGCTGCCGCGCGTTTCGGCCTGCAGGATGTCCTTCACCCCGTCCAGATTGCCGGCGGCCCAGTCGGCGGCGCGCAGCGTCTGGGCCAGGAAACGCACCACCAGATCGAAATGGTTTTCCAGCAGGTGGCTGTTCACCGTGATCGGACGCGGGGTGCCATTATTCACCCGGAAGCGGCGTTCGGGCAGGCGGTCCAGGTCGATACCGACCACCACGCCATGCTGACGCGCGGCGTCAACGGCGGATGCCCCCTTCACATAGATGGCGTCAACCTTGCCGGACACCAGCGCATCCAGCGCCCACAGGCCGCCCAGGGCGCCGACGCGATCATCGCCGCCGGCCAGATCGCCCCGGCCATTGCCACGGCCCGACGCCACCTCCACAAATTCGACATCGTCAAAGGTCAGGCCCGCGAAGGACAGGGCGCCCTTGTAGCCGTGCAGGGACATGCCGCGCGCGATGGAGGTGCCGCGCACATGGTCGGGGATCGGGTTCTCATTATAGGAGGGCAGGGCCAGACGCTTGCCCTTCAGGTGCTTGGCCTCCGTGATGCCGCTGTCGGGGCGGACCAGGATGGACTGCCATTCATCGATCCATGTCAGACCGATCAGGCGGGTCGGGGCGCCTTGGGCACGGGCACCCAGCGCCAACATATTGCCACCCTCCCGGATCAGCGAGGTCAGGGCATGGTCATAATGATGGCGGCGCAACTGGTGCTGCCCGGTTTCCTGCAATGTTTCCAGGTTGATCTGGTCGCCCGCGAACTCTTCGCCCAGCCACCCCAGCTTGTAAGCCAGACCGGTGGCGGTGGGCACGGGGCAACGGGTGAACCAAATCTTGTCCAGGGTGCTGGCAGCGGCATCGGCGGCCGGGGCGTGGATATCTGGCATGGTGTTTCCTTTTGGCGGGAAGGCGGGCACGGCTTGCCCGTTCTGGCCGTTCAGGGAAGGGCCGGTGGCAAAGTGCATGGAATTGCAGAGGTGTCAGTTTAGTGTCTAAATTTCTAATATATTGGATGATCCGGTGCAAGCTAAAATCCGCGAGATTAGGGACTGTTGAGATTGAGAAAATCTGCCTCCCCGGCGAAGGCCGGGGCCCAGGGGTCACAGGCTCAAACCTCGAAGCTGCGTTGATCGACGCTGCTGATAGGTCGGGCGCTTGGCCCCTAGGCCCCGGCCTTCGCCGGGGAGGCAATCTATGAGTTCCAATGGGTTAGAAAGACCATGCCCTGAATCTCAACACACCCTAACCCAAACCAAACAGCCGCTTCAGAAAGGACGGTCGGGTGGGGGGACCGACTTCGGTGAAAGGGGCGGCGGGGTCGTAATCATGGCGAAAGCCGGTGATCGCGGCAGCCAGCTCAACGGCAATATCGAACTGGTGGGCCACGTCCGCGTCGTTACCACCTTCCCGCTCCTGCTCCGCCAGCAGCCGGTCCCGGATTTCCGCCAACTCAGCGGGTGGTGATCCCGCTTGTGTCATGCCGGGATAGGGAAGTTGGCTGTCATAGGAGACCAGCCATTGCTGCTGTCCATCGGCAAAGGCGCTGGCGCTGGAATACATGACTGTTTCATTAACCTTGCAGCCGATCACCGGCCAGTGCGTCGACAATTCGCCCAACAGGGCATCGGTGACAAAGCCGAAATTATTAGAGAACAGGATGGTCCAGCCGGTGGGCAGGGGCGCGGCACTGAACGGATAGTCCAGGGCATCATCATCATTGCCCTTTTCCTCCATCCGCAGGGCCGCCAGATAGGCGGCGCGGTCGGTTCCCTTGAATCCGATCCATGAGATTCTGAAGCCCATGACACCCGCCCATCTGGTTGTGATGATGCCATCATCCACACGGGTATGCATGATGGCAAGGGAAGGCTGCCGAGGCACCATTGATCTGCTTCAGGTGCTTTCCAGAACCAGGGCGCAGAAACCCTGGTTTATGGCGGTGGATCACAGCGCCGGTATGGCGGTGTTGGCCTCATACGCCCGGTAAAGCCCCGCATAGGCACCGCCCGCATTGATCAGGGCCGCATGGTTGCCGATTTCCACGACGCGGCCCTGGCGGATGACGGCGATGCGGTCGGCGTCGCGGATGGTGGCCAGACGGTGGGCGATGATGATGCTGGTGCGTCCCTCACACAGGCGGCGCAGCGCCCGCTGAATGCGGCGTTCGGTATGGACATCCACCGCCGACGTTGCCTCATCCAGCACCAGCACGGCGGGATCGGCGATATAGGCGCGCACCAGACAGACCAATTGCCGTTGTCCCAGGCTGAGATGGCTGCCCATGGGGCCGACCTGGGTATGATAGGCCAGCGGCAGCGCCTCCAGCACCTCATCCGCGCCCAGATCGCGGGCGGCATTGATCAGGTCGGCATCGGTGGCGTCGGGGCGGGCAAGGCGCAGATTGTCCAGGATGGTGCCGCCGAACAGCACATTATCCTGCAACACCACGCCGACATGCCGGCGCAGGCTGCGCTGTGACAGGCGGCGCACATCGTGACCGTCGATGGTGACGGCCCCGCCATTGGCGTCATAAAAGCGGGTTAACAACTGTACCAGGGTGCTTTTGCCATGGCCGGTGGGGCCGACAATGGCCAGCACCTCGCCCGCCTGGATATGCAGGTCCAGTTCACGGATCACCGGTTCGGGGCGGCGCGGATCATAGGCAAAGCGGACATTATGAAAGCCGACATCGCCGCGCACGGCGGGCAGATCAATGGCATCATCGGCGTCCACGATGTCGGGCTTGGTATCCAGGGTCAGGAAGATGCGCTGGGCACAGGCGGAGCCGTTGGCATAGCGTTCGAACAGGTCGTTCAGTTCCTGCAACGGGCCTAAGAACTGGAAGACGAAGAACAGGCTTTGCGCCAACTGTCCCGGCGTGATCTCCCCCAGCGCCATGCCGCGCGCGCCGACCACCAGCATGATGGCCATACCTGTCGTGGTCAGCAGGGCGGTGAAGGGGGCGAACCAGCCCGTCTTGATATTGCCGCTGACCAGGGCCCAGGAGAAATCCCGCACCAGCCAGGAATAACGGTCCCAGTTCTGCTTTTCCCGCACCATCTGCTGGATCAGTCGGACACCGGAAACACTTTCGACCAGATGGGCGGTGAAGCGGCTGCGCGCCTCTGCCACCCGTGCCCATCGGCTTTGCGAGATATGCTTGAACAACCAAGTGGCACCGACCAATACCGGCACGATGGCGACTAGCGACAGGAACAGGTCATGGCTGATTGACCAGAGCAGCAGGCCGGCCAGACCACAGCGCAGCAGGGCCGACAGCAGTTCCGGCGGCCCCTGGATCAGCAGCGGTTCCAGCGTGTCGACATCACGGTCGACACGGGAAATGATGCGGCCCGCCTTGGTCCGGTCGAAATAGCCGACGCTGAGGCCCTGCACATGGGCGAAGACCTGGATGCGCAAACCGTTCAGGACGCGCAGGGCCGCCGTGCTGGCCAGATAGCGCGACAGGCCGCCCAGCGCGAAACGCACCGTCCAGGTCGCGAACAGGCCCAGGGCGGCCCAGAGGACGACCTGGGTTTCGGTCTGCCAGTGATCACCGGTTTTGATGAATCCATGGTCGATGACATAGCCGATGAAGAAGGGGCGCAGGAACACCGCAATGGCCAGCAATGCCTCGATCCCGATTACCGACGCGATGCGGTGGCGGACAGGGGCCAGCAGGGGCAGCAGGCGTCTGGCCATGGAGCGGTTCAGCGACTGTTTGGCCAGATGTTCCTCAATCTCGATATCGGACATGGCCTTCAGGCTGCGGTTGGGTGCCATCGTCATATTCCCATCAGATCACGGTAGGCGGCGCTGTTCTGCGAAAGTTCGGCATGGGTGCCGCTGGCCGTGATGCGCCCGCCGGACAGCAGCAGCACGCGGTCGGCCATCAGAATGGTGGAAAGCTTGGAGGATACGACCAGCAGCGTGACGGGGGCACCCCGGTCCCGCAGGCCCTTGATATTCTCCAGCACCCGCCGTTCGGTGGCGGCATCAAGCGCGCTGGTCGCGTCATCCAGGGCCAGGATGGCGGCACCCGACAACAACGCGCGGGCCAGACACAGGCGTTGACGCTGCCCGCCGGACAGTGTCACACCCCGGTCGCCCAGCTTTGTGTCGAACCCGTCGGGCAGGTGGGACAGGATCTCATCGCCGGCAGCCAGGGAAAGGGCGTGGTGCAACTGGTCCTCCGTCGCCTCTGGCCGGGCAAAGCGCAGGTTGGCTGCCAGACTGTCGGAGAAAAGGAAACTTTCCTGCGGCACGACATGCACCTGTCGGCGCAGGGAACCGGTATCCAGGGCGCGGATGTCGGTCCAGCCGCGCGCATCCGTACCGACCAGGATGGAGCCGCCATCAATATCGGCCAGACGCGGCAGCAGGGACAAAAGCGCGCTTTTGCCCGATCCGGTATTGCCGACAATGGCGACGATCTCCCCCGGTGCGGCCCGGAATGACAGATCGTTCAGGATGTCACGCCCGCCACCGGGGGCCGCCAGACGCACCCGTTCCAGGCGCAGGCCCAGCGGGCCGGGGGCCAAAAGCCGGTCGCCGGGTTTGATCGCCGGTTCTTCATCCAGCAGTTCCCAGATGCGGCCGGCAGAGGCGCGGGCGTCGGCGAAGGTCTGGATGATGGTACCGATGCTTTCGACCCGCAGGACCAGCGTGTTGGCCGCCAACAGGGCCGCCACCAGACTGCCCACCGTCAACTGATCCGCCCCAACCAGCAGCGCGCCATAGGCCAGCACCCAGACATGGGAAAGGGCGACGATGGTCTGTGGCAGCGGAATGTTGCGGGTGGCATAGGCAAGGGCGTCGCGGGCGGCATCGGTGAAGCGGGTCACCTGTGCCTGAAACCGGTCGATGCGGGTGGCCTCCAGCCCGAAGGCCTTGACTACGCGCACGCCATTGATGCCTTCCGACAGGTCCTGGTTCACGGCGTCATAGGCCTCTCCCACCACCCGGTCCAGGGCGACCAGCCGGTCCGTTTGACGCAGCAGCACCGTCAGGCCCGTCAGCATGGCCAGCAGCGGCACGATGCCGAGCGTCGGCGCGTACCAGAACAGGATGGCGACGGAGGCGATCAGGACCATGCCCGTCTCCACCACCTGTCGCCAGAAACCGACAAGCGCGTCGCGCACCTTGTCGCTGTCGCGGGTGGTGCGGGTGATCAACTCGCCGATGCCGTGCCGCCAGTGGTAGGTCAGGTCCAGGCGCTGCACCTGGGCCAGGATGCGTTCGCGGATGATGGTCAGCAGCTCCTGACCAATGATCAGGGCCAACACGCCCGCCCCGTACTGCACGACGGCTCGCGCCCCGGCCAGCCCGATCAGGGCCGCCAGCCAGAACCAGGCGCGGTCGAAATCCAGGCCGCCATCCGCCGTCCGCGCCACCACCTGACCGTTGCGCACCTCGTCCACCGCATGGCCGATCAGCCATTGCTGCCAGGCCAGGGACCCGTTGACGACGGCATAGAGGAGGGCGGTTGCCGTGAACCGGATCGGCATTTCACGGTAGATGGCGAGCAGGCGCAGCAGGGGCGAGGCGGCCAGGAAGGATTTGGTGGTCGCCATGATAAGTTCCAAAATTCGAGAGGCCGTAGGTCAGGTCGCAGCGTCAAGCCGCGCCCTGACATCATCGGATCGAAGGCCTTATTCTGTCAGGGCTCGCACGTCGCGCTCGACCTGACCTACGGCGTTGATCTGGTTTATTCCGCCGCTTCGGCGAACTGGGCCTTGCGGCCACGGACCAGGGGGATCACTTCCTCGCCGATGCGGTAGGCTTCTTCCAGATGCGGGCTGCCGGCCAGGATGAAGCCTTCGACGCCCAGATTGATCAGCGTGTCGATGCGTTCGGCCGCCGTTTCATAGGAACCGACAACGCCCAGCGGCGTGCCTTGACCGCCTAGCACGCCCAGACCCGAGAAGAAGCCGTCGATCTGCAGATCCTTCGGGTCCTTGTCGCGTGACGGGATCAGGTGCGGGGGCAGAGGCGAGCCGATACCATCGCCTCGACCGCGCGCCTTCAACTGCCGGTCACGTTCGTCCCAATCGACATTGGCCCAGGCGCGGCGCACCTCGTCCCAGGCTTCCTCTTCGGTCTCGCGGGCCAGGATGTTGAAGCGCACGGCGGGCTTCACCTTGCGGCCTTCCTTCGACGCCAGTTCACGCACCCGGTCGAACTTGATGCGCAGGTTCTCCAGCGGCTCCATATGGGTCAGGTTGAAATCGGCATGCTTGCCCTGCGCCTCCAATGCGGCGTTTGACGAGCCGGCGAAATAGAGGCTGGGGAACGCCTGACCGGCCAAGGGCGCGGGCAGTTGCGCATTGTCGAGCTGGAAGAATTTACCCTGATAGCTGAAGGGCTTGCCTTCCCACAGACCCTTGAACACATCTAGGAATTCGGTGGTGCGGTTATAGCGGTCATCATGGGCAATGCGGTCACCCCACCAGAGCTGGGCCGGACCACCGCCGCCGGTGATGATGTTGAAATTCAGCCGCCCGCCCGACAGGCGCTGCAGGCTGGCCGCCGCCTTGGCCGCATAGGCCGGGTCGATCCAGGCCGGCTGAAATGCGATCATGAATTTAAAGGCCTTGGTCCGCCGTGCGATGGCGGCACTGATCACCCAGGGGTCATCGGTATTGGGGAAGGAGGGAACCAGCCCGCCATCAAAGCCCGCCAGTTCGGCGGCACGCGCAATTTCCAACAGATGATCGTGATAGGGGATGCCGTCCGGCTGCCCCTGCACCAGACCGGGCGCCTGGTTGCCCGCATTCAGCGGACCCCAGTCGCCACGCGTGTCATGCGGCAGGGAGACATCGGCGCGGTCGCCATGCGTGGGCAGGCGCCAGTGGAACTCAACCATCATCCATCTCCATCGGATACCGCCGCGGCTCACCAATTCGGCCTTGGCGGTGTCGAGGGAGAGAATGACAACATAACAGATATAATGCAATTATATTGTACATTGCGTGTCCATTATAGCAGATGCGCAGCGGCTGCCAAGCGGATGGTGCCCTTGTGTTGTAAGGTGTCTGCCACACAGGGTGGTGATGAGGTGCCAATATGTTGTCGGCGAAAACCACATATAGAAAATGTTGTTTATGCTAAATTTTTCGCATTTTCCACAAAGATGCTATTGCGGCGCACCATCCAATATATTAGACATGCATCTGTCATCCTGTGGTGAGGGTGGCGGGTACGAACCTTCCCCCGGATATCCTCTAGGATGGATGTGATGAACGCCATGGCCCCAAGGGCATTGCACCGCTGTCGACCGGGGATCGCCGTTACCGCGCGCTGATTACAGCGCCGCCGCCAGGTCCCCCTGAAACACAGCCCCCCATTCTCTCTGCGCAGCCCGATTTCCGCTGTGGCGCCCCCTGTCGGCGCCGGCAGGGCGGGTGCGTCCATCGTGACCGAATTCCAAGGATTGATGAAATGACCCGTTCCCGCCGCCTTCTGCACACTGTCAGCGCCCTGGCCCTGGTGGCCGTTCCCGTCACCGCCCTGGCCCAGGAACAGAAGGTCGAGGCCCAGCAGGTCGCCGATGCCACCGAAGTGGCCGAAGCCGGCTTCATTGAAGACATCATCGTCTATGCGCAGCGTCGCGGGCAGAAGGCATCGGATGTGCCGCTGGCCCTGTCGGTGCTGACCGGCGATGATCTGTTGAAGGCCGAACAGATCAAGACGACCAATGATGTGCTGCAGTTCGTGCCCAATGCCCAGGCGCTGCAACCGCATGGGCCATCGCGTGCCCGCTGGTTCGTGCGCGGCATCGGCACCAACAATACCGGCAATAACACCGTCAACCCGTTGGGCATCTACTACGACGATGTCTATATTGCCGATATCGCCAACCAGGGTTATCCGCTGTTCGATCTGGAGCGGGTGGAGGTCCTGAACGGACCGCAGGGCACGCTGTGGGGCAAGAACTCCAACTCCGGTGCTGTCAACTTTGTGTCCAAGGCACCGGGGTTCGATAAGGATGGCTATGCCAAGCTGGGCTTTGGCAGCTTCAACGAAAAGCAGCTGGAAGCAGTTATTGGTGGCCCCGTCGTGGGGGACAAGGTCGCGGCACGTGCGGCCTTCTATTATAATGACTGGGACGGCTGGCAGAAGAATAGCTTCACCGGCGGCCACCATCCAGGCGGCCACGACGTGGCGGGGCGTGTCCAGCTTCTGTTCAAGCCGACAGAGGATTTGTCGATCCAGCTGAACGTTCATGGCCGCGATTTCTCAGGCACGCAGCAGGGTTACCGTTATGTGCCCTCCACCTTCACCACGACGACCACGCCAGCCTGGCGGTCGGTTTATACGACCGGTTACGTTGTTGGTCAGGAAGATGAGACGCACTGGAGCAATACGACGCCGGAAACCCTGAAGGCACGCGGTACCAACGCCAAGATCGTCTGGGACGGTAAGGGTTTCTCCATCACCTCCATCACC
Source organism: alpha proteobacterium AAP38 (assembly GCA_001296005.1). Classification (GTDB taxonomy): domain Bacteria; phylum Pseudomonadota; class Alphaproteobacteria; order Azospirillales; family Azospirillaceae; genus Niveispirillum. The sequence continues at coordinate 68,672 of LJHR01000027.1, forward strand.
GCCTATGAAAATAACAAGCAGAGCGTGGAAACGGGCGCGGCGCCGATCCCGGCATCCAGCCCCTTTTATAATAATGGCGTGCCGTTCAGCCAGTTGGATACGCAGTATGACAGCTGGCAGGTCAGCGAAGAGCTGCGGGTCACCTCCACCGATGACGGGCCGCTGACCTGGCTTGGTGGGCTTTATGCCTTCAAGGGCGTGCTGGATAACCGTGTGGTGCAGGCCTATTACGTGCGCGGCAATCCGGGATCGGCCACGTCCACCGGCAATGCCTGGGGGGCGGGGCCCCAATTCACCGACAGCACCTATCGCCAGGAAACCAAGAATTTCGCCGGCTTCGGCAATGTCGGCTACAGCTTTACCGAGGCGTTGAAGCTGTCGGGTGGTGTGCGCTGGTCGCGGGAGACCAGCAGTTTCGATTGGGATTACAGCGCCGCCAATATTGCCGGCACCCAGGCCACCTTCATCAGCAACCTGCCGCAGGTGAATTACACCACCTATCTTCCGCGCGATCTGATCTTTGCCGAGCGCGCGACCCAGAAGACCAGTTCCTGGACCTATGACGTCACGCCCGAGTATATTTTCAATGAACAGTTCCGCACCTATTTCCGCTATGCCCATGGCGTGCTGCCGGGCGGCTACACGACCACGGGCAATGTGCTGATCCCCAGCACCAGCAAGGGCACATTGACCCTGCCGCTGGCCGCTACCGGTGTGCGCCCCGCTGCCATCCGCGCCAACCAGATCTATGTCCTGAACCCGGAGAAGATTGACGCGTACGAGCTTGGGTTTAAGAGCAATTTCTTCGAAAAGCGGCTGTCGGTTGACCTGACCGGCTTCTATTACGACTATAAAAATCTGGTCGTGAATGTGCCGACACAGATTGACCCGCTGCCCAACAATGCCACGGTCCTGTTCCGCAATGCCGGTGCGGCGGAGATCAAGGGCGTCGAATTGCGCGTCAACGCCGTACCTTTTGCTGGTTTCCAGCTTTCAGGTTCCGCCGGCATCCTGGATAGCGAATATACCAAGGATTTCGGCCAGACGGCCACCATCCTGGGTGCCCGGACCCCGCGCACGTCAAAGTATACGGCCAGTTTCGTGGCCAGCTACACCCATGGCCTGCCCGGTGGCGGTGCGCTGACCTATGGCGTCGATGGCAACTGGCGGTCCCGCTATTACTTCTATCCCACCATCGCGTCGCAGATCACGGCACCCGATCCGGTGCTGAACCAGAAGGCGTTCGCCCTGTTCAACGCCCATGTCGGCTGGTCGGTGAATGACGAGGATACGCTGTCCTTCCAACTGTCGGTCAATAACCTGACCGATGAAGTCTACAAGAACCACGCTCTGCCAGTCACCAGCGGCTATAGCACGCAGCTTTATGGCAAGCCGCGCAGCGTGCTGGCCAGTGTCACCGCCCAGTTCTGATCGTGCTTCTTCAGTTGCCTCAAACGCCGGCGCTGCATCCGCAGCTTGGCTTTACGCGGCAGTCGCCGCCGGAGCGGTTTCCGGTCAACCGAAAACCGCTCTAACCCTGTGCTTTTTCTCCATGATCAAGGAGCAGCACCATGAGCAAGAAACCTGTCGATATCTGGTACACGCGCTGCGGCGGGGCCACCGCCTCCACCCTGGCCATTCAGAAGGGATGGCTGGCGGTGGAGTTCGACCCGGCGGAGGTGACGCTGCATTCCCTGCGGGACAGCAATGAACGGTCGGTGCGCGAAAGCCATTATGACCATTCCATCACCGCCATGTTCCGCGAAGGCGGTAATATCCCGCCCATCTGGGCACGGGCGCGCGGGGCCGATACGGTGGTTCTGGGCATCACCTGGGTGGATGAGTTCCAGTCCGTCGTCGTGCGCGCCGACAGCCCCATCCGGGAGTTGTCGCAGTTGCAGGGCAAACGCCTGGCCGTTCCCAACTATGTCGGCAGCACCATCGACTTTCAGCGCGGCGCCAATTTCCATGGCTTTGCCAATGCCCTGTCGCTGGTGGGGTTGGGGCGCGGTGATGTGGAGTTTGTCGATATCGATATCGACCGTGCCGCCGGTGACAATCCGGGTCCGTCCGGTTCAGCGGAACTGGCGGCCCTGGCCACGGGCCGGGTCGATGCCGTGTTCCTGCGTCAGGCGTCGGGATACAAGCTGGCGGCGGAGCGGGCACCGCATCTGCGCGAACTGATCCGCCTGACCGATGTGCCCGATCCGTTCAAGCGCATCAATAATGGCACCCCGCGCCCCGTGACGGTGCATCGGCAGTTTCTGGACACGCACCCCGATCTGGTGGTGCGCTACCTGTCAGTTCTGCTGCGCGCATCCGATTGGGCGGTGGCGAACCCGGATGGTGCCATTGCCGCCATCGCGGAGGAAGATGCCAAGGTCGGTGTTGCCATCACGGCGGCAACCTTCCCCAAACTGGCCACGTCGCTGCGTCCGCGCCTGTCGGCGGACTATGTCGCCGGGCTGGAGGCGCAGAAGAATTTCCTGCGGGATTGGGGTTTCCTGGCGGGTGATTTCGACATCCAGGACTGGGTTGTCGAGGGGCCGCTGGCGGAGGCCGAACGGCTGGTCGCCCGCGCTGTGGCGGCGGAGTAGGGTCGTAGCGCGGATTAGTGCAGCCGCCACGGCACGGCATTTTCCGCACCGAGTATGAGGGCACCACCCTGGGCGAGCATCTGAACCTGCCGCGCCCCGCCAATCCCCACACGGGCCGCGCTGTCGCGGCTGATTAACGGAGAAACACGATGTCCAACACCCTGACCGATGTCGAACTGTCCGAATATGTGGCCCAGGCCAAGACGGATGCGGCCTTTGCCTTTGAGTTCCTGAAGGACAGCGGCACCTTGACCGCCAGCCTGATTTTCAACATTGCCCACCGCATTCCGGGCCATGACACGCTGCTGTCGGTGCGGTTCCCGTCGCCCTGGACGCGCGACAAGGAAGTGAAGATCAGCATCTCCAAATTCTCTGACCATAAGGATCATATCCTGTCGGAGGAGCGGCTGGAGGCGGATACGCTGATCCATGCCCATACTCCGCATTTGGCGGCCTGGTCGCTGTCGCATAAGCCGTTCCCGATCCTTTATGTCGCGGCCCAGCGCCATCTGCTGGCCCGTGAAATCCCCAACCATCTGGAACGGACGCGCACGGTTTTGGATGTGGTGCGGGAACGGCTGGACAAACACCCGGAACTGGCCCCGCCGCCCGCGCTGCTGGAAAGCAATGGCGGTGCCAATTTCTGGGGCACGGGCATCCTGAAGACGGCACAACTGATCCTGCTGATTGAGGAAAGCGCCCGGTTGCAGGCCATCGCCGCACAGATCGGCGGGGCGCAGGTCTATACACCCGGTGCCCTGGACCTTCAGTGGAAACGCACCGGCCTTCTGGAACGCGCCCGTGCGTTTGCCGGTGACTACGCGCCGGCGTGAGGGGGCGGCGATAAGCGCCGATAATGTCCGCAAGTTCGGGCCATATGAATGGCTGCTGGCGGCGTGGTGGGGTGGCACGGCGATGGCATTGCGGAGATGACAGTCACTCTGGCCGGCATCACCAGTATCACCAGTGCCGAACTGGTACTGTAGTCATAGGAGGGGAGCCGGTGGGTTTATCGGCTCCCCAACCTACAACCGCACCCGCTGGTCAAATCGTGACGGTTCTATGCGCCGGCAAGTTCCCCGCGATAATGGATCAGGCGCCCCAGCCACGGCAAATCAATCGGAATATCGAAGGTGAAATTCCCGTCCTCCTGCCGTTCTGCCACCGCACAACGCGGCGCCAGCCAGCCGGGCATTGGCATGCCTAGGAAACGGCAATGCATCACCGTCAGATGCAGGGCGCTCGCAGTCGCCTCGATCCGGAAGATGTTGGTGATCATGCCCATCCGCTCGACCAGCAGGCCCGTTTCGGCCCCTGTGCCGGCGGTGAGTTCGCTGGCATAAACACGGTCGCCGAAGCGGCGGTGCCAATGTTCAACCGTGGGTGTGCGGTCGAAGATTACCGTGACCGGTACATTGCGTCCGGGCCTGGGCAATCCCATCAGGGCGCATATAAGCCTGGGCAGCAGTCCCGGCATTATATCGATCTGCGCCAGACCTGACAGTTCCAGACGGCCTTGCCCATCATGGACATGACGGACAGCGTCGGGCAACAGATCCATGGTCGGACCCAGCAGGCGGCGGAAGAGGGGAGCATCTTGCGTGGTCATGGCTCACAACTCCGGCTTGGCGATCATCAGATAAAAGATGGCGAGTACGCCGATGAAGGCAGGCCAGCCCAGAGCGAACCAGATGGCGGCATAGTGGTGATAGAGCGGCGGCAGCTCTACGCCGGCGGCCAGTGCGGCCTCGGCCAGGTGCCGCATCCGGATCTGAAGCCAGACCACGGGCAGCCAGCAGGCCCCGACCAGCAGATAGAGCAGGATGGCGGCCAGCAGCCAGCCGCTATCCATCGGGTATCCCGTGATGTGGGCCAGCCAGACGCCCGTTATCGGCTGCACAATGACGGCGGGTGCCGTGAACAGCCAGTCGGCCCGGACGACATTGCGATTGACCACGGTGGTGGCCGACAGGTTGCCCGACCGGTTGGCCATCCAGCCATGGAATGCCGTACCCAGGCCCGTGCCGAACAGCAGCGTCGAGCTGAGGATATGGACATATTTCAGCAGGATATAGTCATCCATTCTCAGCCTCCATCGCCATCATGGCCAGCGTGGCGCCGGCGACGGCCAGGTTCTTCGTGATCGCCCCGAACGGATGCAGCCACAGGTCAGGCAGATACAGGCTGATCAGGATTGTGTACCCGGCCATCAGGGCCAGTTGCATGGCCCCCACCACCACCGGACGCCATCGGCAGAGCAGGGCCAGCCCCAGCGCCAGGTCCAGCACCGCTCCCGTATAGAGCGCCATGCCGGCCGACAACCCTGTCAGCCCCAGCGGTGCCAGCAGCGCGTAGCTGTCCGCCACGGGGTAGAGTCCCAGCGAGACGATGCCCGTCCAGATCCAGATTGCGGCCAGCAGCAGGCGCAGAGGCAAGGCCAGCGGCAGCAACCGCGCCCGCCAGCGGTCCGCCGCCATTGCCGGATGCCGGGCCAGCGCCAGGGGCAAGGCGTGTGCCGGCCTGTCCAGGACTTCGCGCATCGGTCCGTCATCACCGACATTGCCGGCCTTCAGCATGATCAGGCTGTCCCGCGATGCCGGCCCCAGCCCGAACCGATCCCCCAGCACCGCACCCAGCTTTAGCAATGCGGCGGGTAGGGCGATGAAGCGGGCGGGGCGCAGGCCCAGCCAGCGGCGCAAGGTCAAGGTGACCTCATCCGTCGTCATCGGTGCGGGTCCCACCAGATTCAGCCGCCGGGCGAAGGGTTCCGCGCGGTGAAGCAGGTCCAGGATCATTTCGATGACATCGTCAACATGGATCGGTTGCACCCGCCAGTTGCCGGGACCCAACCGCAGGGGCAGGGGGGTGGCGGCAAGCGCCGCAAACATCTCCGTGCTAGCCCCGCCGCGCCCGATGATCAGCGATGGGCGCAGGATAGCCCAATCCATGCGGTGGCCGGCAGGGTCCAGGGCCGCCAGATGATCGTCCGCCGCCTTCTTGCTCTGGTGGTACCGGCTGATCCCCGTTTCGTCGGCACCCAGGGCCGAGAGCTGGATCACACGGCGGACACCGGCAGCCAGGCAGGCATCGAACAGGGCCTTGGCGCCCTGTTCATGCACCGCATCAAAGCCGCCATTCACATCGCGGATCAGGCCTGCCAGATTGATGACGGTGTCGATGCCGGCCAGCCTTGGATGCCAATCGGCGGTATTGTCGCGGGCCATGTCGCATGCCAGGACGGGTATGTCGGGAAACAGTCGGCGCAACCGGTCGGGATTGCGGCCCGCCGCGACGACCGTGTCATCCCCCCCTATCAGTCTTGCCAGCAGGTGCCGGCCGACGAAGCCACCGGCACCGATGATCAGGATGCGCATCATATCACCTCCCGCCGTATCGGCAGATCGTTACCGCGCGGCGTGCGCGTCCAGATGGCATAACCCATGCCCAGCAAGGCCGTCACGATGCCACCCACGGCATAGAAAACCACGCCGCGCAGCACGCGCACGGCATCGCCGTTCAGGTCGACTGCGGAAACCGCCAGCATTGGTACCAGGATCACCATCGCCACCGACCAGATGGTCCAGAAGCGCGACCGCTGTTCGGTGCCGCACAGATCACCCAGCAACACCAGCAGCGGTCGCCACAAGGCCGCAGCGGCGATGGAGGAGAGGGTCAGCGTGATGAACCAGCCCATGAGGGTCAGGGAAAGCGATGCCATAACAAATCTCCGTTCCATCCGTATCGGCGCCACCGGCAGGTGCGCCTGCGACCCTCATTGCGATTGGCATGCCATGTGCTGTATCGGCGGTGTGAAGGCCGGTTTCCGGCGCTTTCGGCCCCAACCGGGGCGGCAGCGGCGTTAACGGCGTGAACAGTTCCTGCTAGGATGCTGTCAACGATGTTTACAGAAGCCATGACCCCCACCTTGTTCTATGTCGGCGCTCTGCTGCTGTCGGCGCTGGCCGGCATCGGTCTGGCCCTGCTGCTGCTGTTGAAAGCCGCCCCGGTGCCGGGTGCGCGGCTGCTTGCCTTGTTCCTGACCGGTGTGGCGGTCTGGAGCGGCGGGCAGGCCCTGCCGCCATTGTTCGGCCCGGCCAGCGACGGGGTGGTCGGCAACTTGCTGGCGCTGGCGCCGCTGCCCTCTGCCGTGTTTGTGCATCTGGTCCTGGCCTTCGTGCGCTGTGGTGCCACGGGGCCACTGGTCCGCGTTGCCTATGGGCTGGCGGTGGCGGCGACAATGTTGGGCCTGATTGTTGATCCAGGGCAGGTGGTGGCGTGGCGTGACTTCCGTGGTGTCTTCATCCCCAGCGCTGCGGGCTGGGTGGTGATCAGTGTCTGCGGATTGCTATCGGTTGCGGGGCATCTGCGGCTGTTCAAGGGCTGGCTGGACCTGACGGGACTGCGGCGGCGTCAGGCGGCGGCCATCTGCTGTTCCAGCCTGATCGGGCTGGTCAGCCTGACGGGTTTCGCCTTTGCACCCCTGGGCATTGATGTCTATCCCTGGCCCATGCTGGGCCTGCCGCTTTATTCGGTGGCGCTGGTCTATGGCATCCTGCGCTATCAGTTGATGGATGTGAACCTTTGGGCCCGGCGGATGCTGGTCTGGCTGCTGCTGATGGGGTTGATGGCGGCGGCTGCGACGCTGGTGATGGCATTGCCGCTGGCCGCGGGTACCCCCTTTGCGGGGTTGGAGACGTGGCTGCTGATGACGGCGGTGACCTTTATCACGCTGGCCATCTGGAAGCCGTTGCGTTTCATTGCCGATCGTCTGGTCTTTCCCGGCGGGGAGGTTTCGGCGGCTGATCTGGGGAGCTGGCGGGAGGCTTTGGCAGGGCCTGCCGATTGGCCGGCACTGTTGGACCGCGCTTCCGCGCTGATCGGTGGGCGCCTGGGCCTGCCGGTTGCCGTGCGGCGGGCGGAAGCGGACGGGCCGGTGCCTGCCCTGGCCCTGTCGCGGGATGTGCGGGGCTGGTGCTGCGATCTGGTCGGCTGGGACGATGCCCCGCCTGGGCCCCGTCATGCGGCGGGCCTGTTTGCCGGCTGCTTGGCCGAGGCGGCGGGACGGCTGGACCGGGCCGAGGCGCTGGCCAGGGCGGAGCGGGAGCGCCAGCGGGAAGCGCGCTTGGCCGAGCTTGGTCAACTGGCCGCCACGGTGGCCCATGATCTGCGCAACCCGTTGAACATCATCACCATGGCCGCCACCGGTGCCCCCGCGGAGGTGCGCGCGGAGATTGCCGAGCAGGTAGGCCGCATGGAAATGCTGGTCCGCGACGTCATGGATTATGCCGGCACTGCCCGGTTGGAACCCAACACCCTGTCGGTGGCGGATGCGGTTGCGCTGGCCTTGTCCGGGCTGCCGAGCCTGAAGGTGGAGACCGACATCGACCCGGAACTGGTCGTTCAGGCCGATCCCCGCCGGTTGCGTCAAGTTCTGGTCAATCTTCTGGAGAATGCCGCCGCCCACGGCCAGCGCCTGGCTGTGGTGGCGGAGCGGGTGCGGAACGACGTGCGCATCCATGTCTGTGATGATGGACCGGGTGTTCCGCCTGATATCCGCGACAGGCTGTTCCAGCCCTTCGTGTCGCGCCGGCCTGGTGGCACAGGTCTGGGACTGGCCATCGTCGCCCGCATCATGGAAGCCCATGGTGGAACGGTCGCGCTGGGCGACCGATCCGGCTGGTCAACCTGCCTCACCCTGACCTTTCCTGATCGTGTGGAGAACCGGGCATGAACCCGTCGCGCATTCTTCTGGTCGATGACGAGCCGGCCTTTCAGCGCCTGGGTTCCGCCTGGCTGCGTGGTGCCGGCCATGAGGTAGAGGTGGCGGGCGACGGGGAGACGGCGCTGGTCGCCTTCCGTCGGCAGCCGGCTGATCTGGTTCTGCTGGACCTGTCCATGCCGCCGCACCATGATCCCGTGGCGGGATTGGAATTGATCTCCGGCTTCTCGCCGGCACCCGTGGTGGTGATCACCGGTCATGCCGACCATGCGCTGGCCCTGAAGGCGGTGGAGCGCGGTGCGTGGGATTTTCTGGGCAAGCCGCTGGACCCCGACCTGCTGCGCGTTGTAGTCGCGCGGGGTCTGGAACGCGGGAGGTTGGCGGCGGAACTGCGACGCCTGCGTGCGGTGGCAGGGGCGACCGATGATCTGGGCATCGTCGGGACCAGCACCGCCCTGGCCCGCCTGCGTGATCTGGTCCGCCGCATTGCGCCGACGCAGCTTCCTGTTTTGGTGCTGGGGCCTAGCGGGACCGGCAAGGAGCTGGTGGCGCGGGCCCTGCACGATGGCGGTTCGCGGCGCGATCAGCCCTTTGTCACCGTTCATTGCGGCGCCATTCCCGCCGAATTGCTGGAAAGTGAGCTGTTCGGCCATCTGAAGGGCAGCTTCACCGGCGCCCATGCCGACCGGCCGGGCCTAGTGGAAACCGCCCATCGCGGTACCCTGTTTCTGGACGAGGTGGGGGAGATGCCGCCACCCATGCAGGTAAAGCTACTGCGCTTCCTCCAGGAAGGCACCTATCAGCCGGTGGGTGGACGCGAGATGCGCAAGGCCGATGTCCGCACCGTGGCCGCCACCCATCGCGACCTGGAGGCGATGGTGGGGGAGGGCACCTTCCGTGAGGATCTCTATTACCGGCTGAAAGGCATGGTGCTGCGCACCCCGCCTTTGTCGGAACGACCGGAGGATGTGCCGGTGCTGGCCACGCTGTTCCTGCGTCGAGCATCGGGGGGAGGGGGCCGTTTCACCCAGAATGCGCTGGACTGGCTGGTCGACCGTGACTGGCGCGGCAATGTGCGCGAGTTGCGGGCCTTGGTGGAATGCGCCGCCGCCCTGGCAGGTCCGGGAGAGGCCGGAGAGCGATTGCTGGACGAGGCTGATTTGGCTTTCGCGGCGAACGGGGAGATGGCGGTCCCGGTCATGGATAATGGTGCGACGGGCCGCCGCACGCTGGAGCAGGAGGTGGCGGTGCTGGAACGTCGGCTGATCATTCAAGCGCTTGAAGAAACGGGGCATAACCACACCCATGCGGCCAGGCTTCTGGGGCTGTCGCGGGTGGGCCTGTTGAAGAAAATGGACAGGATGGGCCTGCGATGAGCGATGCGAACCATGCCATGCCCGACCCCGCCATTCTTGAGCGGCTGTTGAGTGGGCCGACCTGTCTGTTCGATGGGGTATGCAACCTGTGTAACGGGTCGGTGCGCTTCATCCTGGCGACGGAGGCTGACCATGAGATCCTGTTCACGGCCATTCAGTCACCGCTGGGCAGGGCAGTGCTGGACGCCGTTGGTATGCCGCACCTGACCAACAGTTTCGTCTATATCGACGAGGGCGTGGTTTCCCTGCGGTTGGTGGCGGCGTTCCGTCTGGCCCGACGATTACGGGCACCCTGGTCGTGGGTGAGGCTGTTTGGCCTGTTGCCGACAAGACTGACTGATTGGCTCTATGATCGGCTTGCTGACAATCGTTACCGCCTGTTCGGCAAGCGTGACCTCTGTCTGGTGCCATCGCCAAGCCAGTCGCGGCGTTTCCTCAGCTAAGGCAGTGGGTTATCTGATCCGACAATTTGCCAGCATGTCCGGGCATGGATAAAGAACACCCCAAGCCCAACGCACTTTTCCGTTGAAGCCCTGCTGAACTATCCAGCAGGGCTTCTGGTTTCCAGATGTGGTCGATTGCGCGACATTTCAATGCGCTTTTACGGTTCCCGGTCGGGTGACGTTGTCGCGGAAATGTCGTGATTTGGGACGGATCGACCGATTTTATAAAAGCTTGAAGTAATGGATGCGGTTGGCGCCGGGGATTTTTTCGGCAACCCCGACAAAGACATGTTTGGCCAGCCAGTCATAGGGGCCTGCCGGCACGTCGAATTTCGGGCAGACGCGCATGTAATATTCCGACGGGTCCACCGGTTCGTTGCGGGACATGCGTTCCGCCACCTCAGGCGTATAGGCCCAGCGATAGCCACGGTTCTGGAGATAGATGATCGTGCCATCATCCAGTTCCAGCAGATAGCGGGCATCGAAATCGATCACACCGTCGGGGCGCAGCAGCGGCCAGTCGCCGCCGCTCATCGGTACGACGCGTCCCTTGATGCCCGGCCCCTCAACCGTGCCGTCGGCGGCATAGATGGCCGCACGCGTCGCCCCCATCGTGGTGGGACGCAGCCAATGGGGCTTGGTCAGCGTGATGCCGATGGAGAAGGCGAATTCAAAGCGCGGGGCGAAGGGATGGGGTTCGGTCATGTTGTTTCCTTGTCAGACATAGGTGCCGTGGTAACGGCGGTAGCGGCATTCATTCAACGGGGATGAGGGGCACCAGAAGGTGTGAATCACAGGCACCCCCGGTTTTCACGACATGCTGTCCGCGATTGCGCAGATCCTCATGCCGCGCAAAGGCCAGGCTGTAGCGGTCCTGGTCATAGATGTCGCGCCCCTGCACCGTGAGGCGCAGCCCCTCACCCGCCGCGAAGCGCACGGATGTGGGCCAGATCTCGATCTCCACCGGTACCGGGGCGCCTGCTGGCAGGGGCACTTCCCGGTCATGGCGGTGAACGGGCTGCCAGGGGGTGGACCTGTCCATATCCAGTTCCCGATGGGAAACACGCAGCCAGCCCAGCGCCAGCGGCCCATCATCGTAAAGCGCGTAGAAGGTGAAGGGCACGCGGTTGCCCGAATGGTCGATCTTGTCCAGCCCGATGAACAGGTCCATGTCGTCGGCCCCATCCGGTTGCACCCACAGGCGCAGCTTGAAATGGCCGGTCAGCTCCGTTTCCCTGTCGAATACGATGTCGAAGCTGGCGCACCCGGTCAGGGCATCGTACCGCGTTTCCGCCTCCTGCACGGGAGGGGAGGGATCAAGCGTGCCGTCGGTCGCATCCAGGTAGAACGGCTGATACTGCGTCCGGGCCAGGGGCCATTCGGCTTCATTCCGGAAAGCCCCGTCGCTGCCGGCCTCCCGCACCTGGAGACGTACGCGAGGCCATTGCAGGACGCCCGCATCCTGTCCCTTCAGGAACTGGTCGAAGAACTGGCGCTGCAAGGCCACATTTTCCGGCGTGTAATAATGCCGCCACTTCTTCTGGCCATGCACCAGCAACCATTTCTGATCCGACGATATCTGCTTGTACGCCTCCAACGTGCCGCGCGTGTGCAGGCCGTGATCGGACCAGCTGGCCACGATGAAGGTGGGCAGGTCGATGGCCGCCAGATCCAGTTCCTTGCTGCGCCAATAGGCATCGATCAGGGGATGCGCCTTCACATTGCCCGCCGTATCCTCGGTGCGGGTGGTAGACCAGTTCAGGCTCATGGTCGCGCGTTCGACAAAGTTGGTTTCCCGGATGCCGCCATGGAAAGCGAATTCCCGGTACCAGTCGGAAAACCCCTCCCACGGGTTCAATGCGGCCAGATGCGGTGGCTTCAGCGGTGCGACCAGATATTGGATGCAGGCGAGGTAGGACACGCCTGTCATGCCGACCTTGCCGTTGCACCAGGGTTGCACGCCCAGCCATTCGATCAGGTCGTAACAATCCTCCCCCTCGCCAATGCCATTATGGCGAAGCTCTCCTTCGGAAAGCCAGGCGCCGCGCGGGTCGGGATAGCAGATTGCGTAGCCCTGGCGGCACCAATAGGCGGGGTCCGGCGCCTCAAACGCCGTGTGGCGGGAGTTCCAGCCATCTTCAATCCCAGCCGGCGGCCAGAGATTGGCGGCCTTGCCATGCTTGCCATAGGGGCTCCAGGCCAGAAGCACAGGCAGGTCACGCTCCCCCACCGCCCCTTCCGGGCGGTAGAGATCGACATAGATGGTCACGCCGTCGCGCATCCTGACCGGCAGGTTGCGTTCGAAGACCAGCCCATCTTCCACGATCCGCGCATAATCCTTTGGCGGCAGGGGCGGCTTATAAGGGTTCGTCGCCGGGTCGCGGCCCGGCAGCATCTTCAATTCGAAACTATCGGGCATGCCCGTCTCCGTCCCTTGTTTTTCGGCCTTGTCCGGTGGTCATCTGACCGCATGGCCCTTCATTCATTGATTAATCATCATAATTCAAAATCACCCTCTTGCAAGGGCCGATCGACCGGAATATTGATTTCTCAATGAATCATGGGAGGACAAGATCATGAATGACGATCATCCGCTGGCCCTGCGGCACGAGCATGTGTTCGATATCCGCATCAATTTCGACCGTCGCTGGATGACGGGGCCGATCCATCCGGGCGGTCCCAATCATGGCTATACCTCGGTCGGAGAGGGATGCACCGTTAGCGGCCCGCGCCTGAACGGCAAACTGGTCGATCACAGCGGCGCCGATTGGCCCGCGGTCCGCGCCGACGGCGTGGTCGAACTGAACGCGCATTACATGATCCAGGCCGATGACGGGGCGCTGATCTATATCCGCAACCTGGGTTATGTGCATGGCCCCCTGCAACGGCCCGGCTACCCGCCGCTGACATCCTACTTCCGCTGCACCCCCTATTTCCGCGCACCCGATGGGCCGCATGAATGGCTGAACCGCACCGTGATCGTCGGCGTGGGCCAGCGCCGGCCAAAGGTGAAGCCGGAGGATGATCCCGACCATTCGCTGTTCCGTTATTACGCGGTGCTGTGACCCGTGCGGCGGAGCAGCGGCCATGAATGATTTCAGCCAGCGCCAGCGGTTCGACTTCTATGTCGACGCCCTTAACCGTGACGATATGGAGGGTGTGGCCGCCTGCTATGCCCCTGACCTGCACATGACCGACGATCAGGTGGATCTACGGTCGGGCGAAGCGGCGATGGCATTCCATCGCCGCTTCGCATCCCGTCTGGAATTGTTGAACTATGTTGACCGTCCGGGCCGGATCGCAGCGGAAATCCGTTGGACCCTGCGCGCGCGGGAGCATCCGACCGATCCCCTGGCGACGGGGGAGACGCGGACCTGGGCCAGTTTCACCATGATCGACATCGCCGACGGTCGCTTCAAGCGTATCCGTTCGGCCCCGTGCAGGGCCGCCCCATGACACAGCCATCCACAAGCCCAGCCGATGCTGCCACTGCCTTCGCCCGCTATATCGCCGCCTTTAACGCGGGTGATTTTGAAACGGCCTGTTCCTACTATGCCGACGATATCCGCCTGACCATTGGCAATGGCCGTGAATTGCGGGGGCGGTCGGAAATTGTCAGCTTCTATACCGGTGTGCGCAGCGTCACCCGGCGTACCATCACGGTTCTGGATTGCTTTGCCAGTGAGACCTTGCTGGCCGCCGAACTGGAATCCGAGTTCCTGGCGGTGACTGATGTGCCGGACTTTACCTCCGGACCGATGCGCCAGGGCGACCGGATGTACATCAACAGCTTTGCTTTCTACGATATCGACCAGGGCCGGTTCAGCCGTATCCGTGCGACCGTGTTCCGGCGTGTCTGGAAGCGGCACGCAGATCGTATCTGAACGCCGGCGCAAAGCACTGGAACCCTATCCTGGAAGGGAAAGAATGATGGATTTCCGGATCGCGCAGCAGGACATGCTGTTCGCTCTGCGGGTCGCAGGCGCGCCGGCGGAGGATCAAGCCTTGCTGTGCGATCTGCTTCCCCCGGTGGCCCGGCTGGCGGAAACGGAACTGGGTCCGCTTGATCCCGTCGGGGACCGGATCGGTGCTGCCTTTGCCGATGGAACGGTGACGATGCCACCGGGCTTCGTGGCTTTCTATCGCCAATGGGTCGAAGGCGGCTGGAACCTTGTCGATGTTCCGGAACGATGGGGCGGTCTTGGCCTTCCATTGTCGGTTGCCGCGCCCTTGATGGAGACCTGGACATCGGCCTGCATGGCGTTCGGGTTGGCGCCTGTGCTGACCCAGGGCGCCATGGAGGTGCTGCTTACCCATGGCGATGAGGCCTTGCAGGCCGCCTGGATACCATCGCTGACGGCGGGTACCTGCATGGCCACCATGGCCCTGACGGAGCCGATGGCCGGATCGGACCTGAACCTGATCCGCACGCGGGCGGAACGGGCCGGTGATGGCCGCTACCGCCTGTTCGGACAGAAGATGTTCATCACCTATGGCGACCATGATCTGACCGACAATATCGCGCATCTGGTGCTGGCGCGCCTGCCCGATGGGGCGCCCGGCAGCAGGGGGCTTTCGCTGTTCCTGGTTCCCAAATGGCTGCCGGATGCGGCAGGCGACCTGCGGCAACGCAATGATGTCCATTGCCTGGGCATCGAACATAAGATGGGCCTGCACGCGTCACCCACCTGTACCATGGGCTTTGGGGAGCATGGGGGTGCCGTCGGCTGGCTGATCGGTCGGGAGCATCAGGGGCTTTCCTGCATGTTCACCATGATGAACCGCGCCCGCCTTGCCACCGGCCTGCAGGGTGTGGCGGTGGCGGCGCGCGCCACGCAGGCCGCCGAAACCTACGCACGGCAACGGGTTCAGGGCAGTGCAAGCCGTGGCGGTGCGCCGGCCCCGATCCTGGCCCACCCGGATGTGCGCCGCATGCTGACCGATATGCGCGCCCGGACCACGGCCATCCGGCTGATCGCCTACAGCGCTGCGGTCGCCATCGACCGCTCACATAATGCCGGCGATGCCGACCAGCGTCAGGCCGCGCTTGACCGCGCATCGCTGCTGACGCCCATCGTGAAGGCGTTTTGCAGCGATACGGCCATCGATATCGCCTCCACCTGCATCCAGGTGCATGGCGGTGCCGGCTATGTGGAGGAGACGGGCGTGGCCCGGCACCTTCGCGATGTTCGCATCACCGCCATCTATGAGGGGACGAACGGCATCCAGGCCATCGACCTTGTCCAGCGCAAGATCGTGCAGGCCGGTGGATCGGCCATCCGGGCCCTGCTGGCGGAACTGCGCATGGAGGCAGGCGCGGCGACCGCCATAGATGAACCTGCCCTGCGCGATTGCGCGCCGCTGCTGACCGATGCGCTGGATGCCATTGCGGGCACGGTCGACTGGCTGCTGGAAAAGCAACGGACGGATGCCGACCGGCTGGCCGGTGCCACGCCTTTCCTGGACATGCTGGGCCGGACGTTGGGGGCGGCCCTGTTGCTGCGGGGGGCCATGATGAATCCGACCCCGGAAACGCCCATTGATATAAACTGGCTTGCCCGCCATTTCTGCTGGACATATCTGGCCCCTGTCCCGGCCATTGCCCGGCGGGTCCGTCAGGGTGCGGCGCTGCTGCCGCCTGTATCCGCATAGGCACCGTCTTTTCCGCCATCGCCGATGTCCCCTATAAGGGGGACAGATGTTTTTCTTCCCCATCCGCATAGTTGGCCCATCGAACCGGGGAAACACCCGGCGCCAAAATCGGGAGGGGGACGTGAGCGGATTGTCACCCACGGGCTATGACCTGCCCATCTATGATTATGAAACGCCACCGGAACTGTCGGGAACGGGCCGGGGCCGGTATCCCGTGGTCATCGTCGGTGCCGGTCTAGCCGGCCTTACGCTGGCCTGTGATCTTGCCAGCCGGGGCGTTTCGGCCATTATCCTGGACGAGGATGACACGGTGGGCGTGCGCGGCGCGTCCAGCCGGGGCATCTGCTACGCCCAGAAAAGCCTGGAGATTTTTGACCGGCTGGGCATCTACCCGCGCATCCGCGACAAGGGTGTCACCTGGTCCGTCGGCAAGGTGCTGCGCGGCCAGGACGCGCTGTACCGGTTCGATCTGGCCGTGGGCAGCCGGTCGGCGCAGCCGCCCTTCATCAATATCCAGCAATTCTATGTCGAATGGTTCCTGGTGGATCGTATCCGGGAATTGGGCCGCACGGATTTGCGCTGGAAGAACCGGGTGACCGGCATCCGACAGGATGAAGATGGCGCTGTGCTGACCGTGGAAACGCCCGACGGTTCCTACAGTCTGCATGCCGACTGGGTGATCGACGCCTCGGGCCATGCCAGCATCGTCCGGCATGCCCTGGGTCTGCATACCAAGGGGGAGCTGGGGGAGGATCGCTGGTGCATCTCCGACGTGCGGTTCCGCAAGGACCTGCCGGTGGAACGCTGGACCTGGGTCGAAGCGCCGTTCAATGAGAACCGGGCCGTGTGGCAGCATCTGATGGCCGATGGTGTCTGGCGCATGGATTACCAGATGCTGCCCAATACCGATCCGCATGAGGCCAGCCGGCCGGAGGTGGCCGCAGCCCGGCTGCGTGACCAGTTGGGACCCGATGTGGAATTCGATCTGGTCTGGGTTGGTGCCTATGCCTACCGAACGCAGCTGATGGATGATTTCCGGCATGGACGGGTATTCTTCATCGGCGATGCCGCCCATGTGAAAAGCCCATTCGGGGCGCGCGGTGGCAATAGCGGCATTCAGGATGCGGAAAACCTGGCCTGGAAGCTGACCCTGGTCCTGAACGGTCAGGCACCGCAGGGACTGCTGGACAGCTACAACGCCGAACGCCGCCCGGCGGCGGTGGAGAATATTGCCGTCACCCGAAGGTCGGGCCGGTTCCTGGCCCCGCGCACGAAGGTTGAGCGGATGTTCCGTACCGCCGTGATGGATCTGGCGGTCCATCATCCCTTCGCCCGGCTGCTGCTGAATACCGGGCGGATGTGCGTGCCCCATCATTATGGGCCCTCCCCCCTGACGACGGGCGATGCAGGACAGGCCATGCCCAATCTCGCCCTGGATAGCCGGTCGCTGGGCGGGATGCTGCGGGGGCAGGGGGCGGGCTTCCTGGCCCTCTGGTGTCCGCGTGATGGGGAGGACGGGTTGGGCCGTGCCCTGTCGCACCTGTCGCATGAGGGCTGGCCCCTGCATGTCCAGGGTGTTGGTGCCGATGACCGGCGGGTGCTGGGCATGGCGCCGGGGGAGGTGATGCTGATCCGCCCCGACCTGCACCTTGCCGCCCGTCTGAACGACGCGGATGTGGATCAGGTGCGCCGGGCCCTGGCGCGGGCCATTTGCCGGATATGAAACAGGGAGGAAACGATAACATGCGCACCACCCCCAACATTCCCGACCCAGATGCCTTTTACGAGGCCTTGCTGGACACGCATGCCGGGCTGCCGGCGACGGAAAGCCACGCGCTGAACGCGCGCCTTGTCCTGCTGCTGGCCAATCAGATCGGTGACCAGGGCGTGTTGCTGTCCTGTCTTGAAACGGCGCGGGATACCGCCGCCCACCGGAGGAATGATCCGTGACCAAATCCTTTGCGTCCGCCGCCGACAATATGCAGCAGACCCCGCAACTGGTCGAACTGGCCAGCGGCGTCTATGGCTTTATCAGCGATTTCGACCCGAATTGCGGCTTCGTGGTCGGCCCGGACTATGTCGTTGCCATTGACACGCGGGCCACGCCCGCCCTGGCGCGGGAAATGCTGGCCGCCATCCGCACCGTGACGGACAAGCCGGTACGTTATGTGTTCCTGTCCCATTACCACGCGGTGCGGGTCATGGGGGCGTCGGCGTTCGGCGGCGCGGCCCTGATCGCCAGTCAGGCCACGCTGGACCTGGTTAGCGAACGCGGGCCGGATGATTTTGAATCCGAGGTGCGGCGTTTCCCCCGCCTGTTCCGGGGCGTGGAGGAAATTCCCGGCCTGACCTGGCCCGATTTGGTTTTCGATCAGGGGCTGACCCTGCGTCTGGGGGATCGGGACCTGCATTTCCGGCATCTGGGGCGCGGGCATACGGCGGGGGATTCCATCTGCTGGATACCGGATTGCGGGGTGCTGTTCTCCGGCGATCTGGTGGAAAACCGCTGCGGCGTCTATGCTGGCGACGGCTATGTTGCCGACTGGATCGACACCCTGGCGAGGCTGCGCGACCTGCCGGCCACGACCATGGTGCCGGGCCGGGGGGCCGCCCTGCGGTCGCGCAGTGCGGTGGAGGATGCCATCGCGGCCACCCAGGGCTTCCTCACCATTCTGCGCGATGTGGTCGCCAATGCCCACGCGCGGGGAGCGGATCTGAAAGCCTGTTTCCAGTCGGCGGAAAAGGTCATGACCCCACTTTATGGCGACTGGCCGGTCTTTGCCCATGTGCTGCCCTTCGATGTGGCGCGCATGCTGGAACAGTTGCAGGGCGGGGAGCATCCCACCCCCTGGACCGCAGAGCGTGATCAGGCCCTTTGGGCCTTGCTGCGGGGCTGATACGGATGCCGGGATCAGACGGGGCGCATCAGGCGCGGCAGGTTACGCAGGCAGAGCGCGAACAGTTCCGCCTGCGACGCGATGCCCAGCTTGTGATAGGCGCGCTTGCGCAGGGTGATCACCGTCGATGGGCGCACGCCCAGGTCGGCGGCGATCCCGTCCGTCTGATAGCCCAACACGATCCGGCAGCACACGGCCAGTTCCCGCGTGCTCAAGGTTTCGTCGGCCAGTTCGACCAGCCGTTCGACAAAGGGCAGGGTCCGTCCGGCATTGATGTCCGACTGCACGATGTAATGGGCGCAGTGCTGTCGCACGATGCTGGTCAGCAGGGGCGTGATGGCGGACAGGAGATCGACCTCCGCGTCCGTGAACGTCCCGGCGCGGAGCGAGCGATAGAAGTTCAGGTAGAAGGCCATGTCCGACGTACGCCAGATATAGGACACCTTATCGACGATGCCGACGGTCGTATAGAAACGGCGCAGGTAATCCTGCATGGCCACACGGGCCGGGTCGTGCCGGCGGAAGATCACCCTGCGGCTGCTGGATATGCGCGACAGTTCTTCGAAATTCGGGTCGAACGCGTGCAGGCCGGCGACATAGTCGCGCCCCAGCGACAGCACCGTCGCCCTGTCCTGCAGGCTGGCCCCGCCCACCTGTTTCAGCCCCGCCGCCTGCGAGTAGCAGAGGATGGTGCAATGGTCGACAGGGATCAGCCTTGCCACAGCCGCCAGCAGCGCATCGTCGAAACGAGGCCGGCCAATGGCGGCTACCGCGTCGGACAGGGCGCAAAGCCTGACTGCAATATCCGTCATCGCCGGGCCTCCCGGTGCGGCAGAACCATAAACCGATAAAGCCAGAGGGGGAGATGATGACACTGGAACTGGTGGTGATCGATGTGCGGCCCGGTGCGGCGATGGAAAGCCAGTCGGGGTTGCAGATGCTGCGCCCCCGTATCTACGGCGCCTTCGCCCGGCCACCGGGTGCGCGCACCGCCGCCCTGATCATGCATCCGACCAGCAATTTCATGGGCCATTACCTGTTGGCCCCGCTTGCGGCGCGCGGCATCGCCACCCTGGCGCTGAACTCCCGCTATATGGGCAATGATGCGGTACTGCTGCTGGAACGGGTGATCCAGGATATGGGGGCGGGCGTCGCCTGGCTGCGCCGGCAGGGGTTCGACCGCGTGGTCCTGATCGGCAATTCCGGCGGTGCGGCCCTGTCGGCCTTTTATCAGGCACAGGCGGAGAAGCTCACCATCACCGATACGCCGGCTGGCGACCCGGTCGATTTGCGGCCAGATGACCTGCCGCCGGCCAACGGCATCGTGCTGGCCGCCGCCCATCTGGGCCGGTCGCGCCTGATGGATACATGGATCGATCCTGCCGTGGTTGACGAGCATGATCCGATGCCGTCCTGTGCGCAGCTGGACATGTTCAACCCGGATAATGGCCCGCCTTACAGCGCCGCCTTTCTGGAGCGCTACCGCACCGCGCAGCGCGCCCGCAATGCCGGGATCGAGGCCTGGGCGCGTGACCGGTTGAGCCAGTTGCGCGCACGGCCCGATGGCATGCGTGACGAAGCCTTCGTCATCCACCGCACCCTGGCCGATCCGCGCTGCCTGGACCCGTCCATCGACCCTAATGACCGCATTCCCGGCACCACCGTCTGGGGGCCGCCGCATGCGCAGAACTACGCCGCCAACAGCATGGGGCGCTACAGCTCGTTGACGGGATATCTCAGCCAATGGTCGCCCAGCAGCCGGGGCGACGGCCCCGCCAATCTGGCGCGCACCCGCGTGCCGGTGCTGCTGCTGGAATATACCGCCGATCCGTCGGTCTTCCCGTCTGACAATGCCATTTGGGCGGAGGCCGCGAAGGGCAGGGTGCAGCGCCATGCCATCAAGGGCGGCAACCATTATCTCAGCGGCCAGCCGCATCTGGTGGATGAGGTGGCCGACCATATCGCCGGCTGGTGCAACCGGCTTTGACACAGGAGACAGCGCATGCAGCCCCCCGTTCCCATCCAAGGCCTTCACCATTTCGCCTGGCGTTGCCGCGATGCGGAGGAGACGCGGCATTTCTATGAGGATTTGCTGGGCCTGCCGCTGGTGCATATCGTGCGCAGCGACCATGTGCCCAGCACGGGCGAATATTGCCCCTATGTTCATATCTTCTTTCAGATGCGCGACGGCTCCTACATCGCCTTTTTTGATCTGGGGGACGATGTGGCGGCGGCGCCGTCGCCCAACACGCCGGCCTGGGTCAACCATATCGCCCTGCGTGTCGGCACGGTGGCGGAAGTGGAACAGGCCATGGCCCGCCTGAAGGCGGCGGGGGTGGAGGTTGTCGGCATCACCGATCATCACATCATCCAGTCCCTCTATTTCTTCGATCCCAACGGCCTGCGTGTCGAACTGACGGCACAGAGCGTGTCGGACGAATACATGCAGGCGGCGGTCAAGACCGCCCATGGCGAACTGGCCCGCTGGGTCATCGAAAAGGCAACCCTATCCCACTACCCGCGCAACGAAGCGGGCCAGGACGGGACCTAGCGCATCGACGGGTGAATGGATCTGGTGGACGGGGCTGATATGGTTATGCCCCTCCAGCCAATGGAAATCCGGCCACTTGCCCGTGGCAGCCACCCGGCGGGAGACCAGCAGGGCCGCCTGACGCTGGAAATCCGCCGGGTCATTCTCCGATACGGTGAACAGGCAGGGCACGCTGGTCTCCACCAGACCGTCGATGCTGGATTGGGCAGCGAACCGGGTCGGGTCCGTCCCGAAATAGGCGTCCTGATAGGGATTGCGGGCCGCACTGGGCACATCATAGAGGCCCGACAGCATGATGGCCCCCGCGATGGATGTGGCCGCCATTTCCGCAAAGCCCTGCCCACCGACATAGGAGGCGACATGTGCCGCGCCTGCCGATTGCCCCATCAGGATGATGCGGTCCGGATCGCCGCCATGGTTTGCGGCCTCCGCCTTCAGCCAGTCCACCAGCCGCGCCACATCCTGCGCGCCCGCCGGCCAGGGATGGGCAGGGGCAAGCCGGTAGGTGGCGGTGACGCCCAGCCAGCCCTGCGCCGCCGCCCAGGCGCCGACATTGTTGTAGAAAGGCGCACCGGGCGCCCCCTTGTCACCGCCGATAAAACCACCGCCATGCAGGAAGACCAGCACCGGGCGCCTTGCGTCACCACCGCCGCCGAACAGGTCCAGCCGGTGACGCGCGTCCGGGCCATAGGACAGGTCGCGTTGAACCAGGGCTTCATCGACAGGGGGCTGTAAGGGGGCGAACAGCGCCATGGAACCCTGGATTTGTGCCACCGAGAACGCTGTGCCCAGGGCGCGGATACGGTCATGGAAGGAGGTTTGCATCACCAGGGGTCCTGCGACTGCACGCTGAAAGGCCGGCAATCGACGGGGGCCGGGGCATTGAAAGGGCGCGGGACCATCGTCCGTTCGCCCTTCCAGGGCACCTGATCCGCTTTTGTCCAGGCATTGACGTGCAGGCGATGGAATTTCCAGCGGCCATCGCGTTTCACCAGCCGGTCATCGCGCGTGCCGATGCCGAAGATGAAATTGGTGCCGTAATCGGCATTGAACTGGATGATCTGGAAGAAGCAGCGTACGCGCGCCCCTTCCGGACGCGGGTCCATGATGAAATGGTTGAACAGATGCTGCCGCCCGAACCACCAATGCTGCCGGTCGTACCACAGGCCGCGCAGATGGGCGCGGATGGCGTCGCGGCCCTGGGCCTTGCCCTGCCAGAGGTGATCGAACTCCCCATCCTCGGCGAAAGTGTCCAGCACCTGCTCCTCGTCGGCCAGATCCAGGCCCCAGGCATAGCGTGCGAAAAGCTCGGTGATTTCGGCGCGATCCTCAGCAGGCATCAAAGCCGGGACACCGCCCGGCCAGCAGACCTCGACCATCGATATCTCTCCTGGAAACGGCCCGCGCGCGCATCCAAGGCGCCGGGCGGAACAGAAGCCAGGGGTATCATCGATTTATTGATAGTTCAATGAACTTTTATATTGAGGGATCAATGATGTTTGAAATTCCCACTTCGATCCATCTCACGTCTTGACCAGATGAGCCAGCCGTTCGCCGATGCGGGACAGAAGCTCATCCAGCACTACGCGTTCCTCCGGCGATAGATCGACCAGCAGCGATTCATGGAAGGCAACACGTTCCTTCAGCGTCGCCTTGTACAGCTTCTGTCCGGTCTTGGTCAGATAGAGGATGGGCGTGCGCAGGTCGTTGGGATTCTCCCGCCGCCGCGTATATCCCCGTTCCTCCAGCGAGCGGGCGGCCCGGCTGACCTCTGCGCGGTCAACCCAGGCAAGATCGGCAACCTGTCCCACGGTGCCACCGTCGGGCATGGTACCCAGCCGCGCCAGGACACGCCATTCCGCGTATGTCAGTTCCCCCCGCTCCGCCAACCGCCTGATCGTCAGACGGTCGATCACCTTGGCGATCAAGGTCACCCGGAAGGTGGAGAACTGAAGATTGGAGACATTCCATCCCGGCAGCTCAAGCTTGGCGCGGGCCGGCACTGCGTTTTCCGCGCCGGGCACCTCGCCCTCCACTTCGCCGCTGGCCGGGCTCGCGTCCGATCTGGCCTGCCGTTTCATATGTCTTCTTTCATCCCGATCAAGTGTCAGCGATAGCTGATCTGATCCATTGTTAGTTGATCATTCAATGTTATTCCAGCGTTCTGGCAGCGCGCCAGCGCCATTGGACTGCAACGCCGACATTTTGATGCTACATGCTCAAGAGGGCTGGCGCGAAACCGGGACAGGCGATATTATTGATTCCTCAAAGACTGGTCGGAGCGGGCGGTCCCTGGACCGCGCGTATACAGGCCGGCATCCCCATCATAAAACCTTGCCGGATCAAGGTCCGGCGCCCTTGAGGGAGGGAGCGCAGCTTCATGTCGGCGTTCGACGTCCAAAACTTCATCGACCAGCGCAAGATCGGGTTTCCGCAATGCCTTGTGCTGGCGCTGACCACGCTGGCCATGTTCATCGACGGGTTCGACATCTTCATGGTGGGCAAGATCGCCCCCGCCATCGCCGGAAATTTCGGTGTCACGCCTGCCAGCATGACCATCGTTTTCGTCCTGCAACAGACCGGGCTGGCCATCGGCGCCTTCGTCATCAGTCCGTTGTCGGACTATTACGGGCGCAAGCGGATGCTGATCATCGCCTTCATCATTTTCGGCGTGCTGACGACGATCACCGTCTTCTCCACGTCGCTGATGATGGTGGCCATCCTGCGCGGCCTGTCGGGCCTGTTCCTGGCCAGCGTCGTGCCCACCACCATGGCGCTGCTGGCGGAATTCACGCCCAAGCGCTGGCGCTCGCTGTTCATCGCCATCGGTATCGCGGGCTACAGCGCCGGCAGTGCGGCCGGTGCCGCCATTGCTCTGCTGGTCCCGCATTATGGCTGGGAAAGCGGCTTCTGGGTGGGCGGGCTGATGCCGCTGGTCATGGTGCCGGTTCTGTTGCTGTTCCTGCCGGAATCGCTGACCTACCGCGTGGGCCGTGACCCCAGCCATCCCGCCATCGCCCGCACCATCCGCTGGATGGACCGCAGCCTCGTCCTGACAGGGGAGGAGCGGTTCGTGACGGCGGAAACCGGCGGCAAGAAGGTGAAGGCCCATGTCATCGACGTGTTCCGCGATGGGCGTGCGCGCACCAGCGCCATCCTGTTTGCGGCCTGTGTCCTGTCCATGGGCAATATCGCGCTGCTGGCCGCGTGGCTGCCCACCTTCTTCCAGGAAATGGGCGGCATCACGATCCAGCGCTTTGCCATCGTTTCCATGACGGGCTTCATCGGCGGCATGATCGGTACCGTCACCATCGGTTTCCTGATGGACCGGATCGGGGCCACGCGTCTGATCCCGCTCTATTATATCGGGATTGCGGCGACGCTGATCCTGATGGGCCATGTGCCATTTGGCACCGTGGGCTTCGTGCTGCTGCTGGTCTGCTGGAGCTTCTGTCAGTCGGGCGGACAGGCGGGGCTGAACATGCTGATGACCCAGATCTATCCGACGGCCCTGCGCAGCACGGGCGTGGGCTGGGCCGGTGGTGCGGGCCGTATCGGCGGGATCATCGCCCCGCTGTTCGGCGGCATGGCGCTGGCATCCTCCTTCACGCTGGAGGTGACGCTGGCCATGATCGCCATCCCGCCGGTTGCGGTCGCCCTGCTGGTATTACTGCTGAAGCCGATCCGCCGCGACGGCGCGCCGGCCGCAAAGCCCGCCGTGGCGTGACATTCCCCGGTCTGGCGGTATCCGCCGCCAGACCGGGGTAAACCTTCAACGGCTGCGCAACCGTTCCCCCGGCACCCAGGTGCCATGGAAGGTGGTCCGTACCCGCATCGGCATGTACAGCCGGGCCACCGGCCCCGCCGCCACATCCTGTGCATCCAGGATCGCCAGTTCGCTGAGGTTGGTTTCCAGCCGGTTGACGATGACCAGCAGCCAGCCATCCCCCTCCGGTGCGCCTGGATAACGGGCCACGAACTGTGGTTCATGGACGGAGGCACCGGGACCGGGATGCCAGCGCGTGACCTCCCCGCTGCGCAGGTCGATGCGGCCGATGGCCGATGACCCGTCCGGGCCACGCCCCACGATCAGGAAGCCGTGGCGGCATTCATGTCCCTGGTAGCGGTCATCGGTGCGCGGCATCTCACCCGGTGTGTTGATGATGCGCCGCCGCGCGAACCCGTCCCCGTTGCTGGTCAGATCGAAGCTGAGGCGCGACAGGAAGGGTGGGCAGCCTTCGACATGCTGTCCATCAGGCGTGGGGAAAAACGGGAAACAGTTGCCATCATAGTAGCAGGTATCCAGATGGACTGTGCTGCCGTCTTCCCAGGCGTTCATCATGTGGCTGAGGCAGCCGGCGGGGCCCCGGAACCAGCGTATATCCTCCTTCGTGCCGCCCCGCTTCACTAGGGCCACCACGACCTGTTCATCGGGATGCCATTCATAGAAGGTGCCGCCGCGTTTCAGGTTTTCCACATCCGTGATCAGCGGCATGAAGGGGAAGATGGCCCAATTTGGCGTCACTGCGAAATCATGGACCAGGGAGGCATAGGGCATCTCAAACCAGATTTCGTCCAGGATACGGCCCTGGTCATCGATATCGTAGAAGACGATATCCCGCGTGCCGTCGCCGCGCGCCTGATAGGAATAAGTTAGCAGGCGGCCATCGTCGGGATACCATTTCGGATGCGCCGTCAGGGATGTGGCCCGAACCTTGCCGCCGAAATCATAGCGTCCGATAGGGTCCAGCGTGTCGCGGTCCACCTCGAACGGCAGGTCATCCTCCTTCAGCACCAGAAGGCGTCCATCATGGAAGATCATATTCGTGTTGGCCGTGCCGCCGCTGACATCCTTGACCGACGGGTCATCGGTGAAGCGGTTGCGATAGAGGCCGAACAGCGATCGTCCAGCCTTGGCCTGCGCCATGTAACGTTCATTGCGGACCCAGCGGCTGCGGTAGGAAACAACGCCGTCCTTGATGCGGAACATGTGCGCCATGCCCTCGCCATCGATGAAGATGTCGGTGCCCAGCATGGGGGGATATTGCCGGTCGGGCCCGGCGCGGTACCAGGTGCCGTCCAGGCCGGCGGGTACCGCGCCTTCGATCAGTTCCAGCCCCTCGACGGTTGATTCAAGGCGCAGCGGCTTTGCCCAGCCGTGATAGGCCGGGATATCGGGAAAACGGACTTCCATTGTTTTCTCCCCTGGGGGCAACCGCGGGTTCACGAGTGACCGTGATTGGTACGGGATTGCGACCAGCAGTAGCCCAGGGATATCCCCGGACACAACGCGACTCGCGGCCCCAATGTGATTGGTCATTGAATGATCAATATTATTGTCCCGCTGTCAATGCGCAAAGCGCGGAATTTAAGACCATCGGTGGCAAAGCCGGAAAGGCCGGACATAACTGGCAGCGTTTCTAAGCTGGAAGCCGAACTTCCACGGTCCCAATGTCCGGAGAGCCTTTAATTTAGTGGCAGGCAAAGGCGGGATCGCATACCATTGGATGTGATGACGCGATGGGGAATTCGATAAAATATCAAGTTAATACAATGTGTTGATTGCGGCGGTTCAATCCACCTGTACCCGCAGCCCATCCTGAAAAGCCAGCCCCACACAGAACCATGCAGGTGTGAGCAATTTACCCGATCAACCACTTGCCAAGGCCTACATCATTGAGCTATCAATAATCTCATTGATAAATCAACAAGCGCTCGCGCCGCCGTGTCCCGTGTCTATCCGGCGCAGCGCAGGGGGAGGAAATCCACATGAGGCATTCAACGGCGCACCGGCTGACCGGCGCCAGCATCCTGGCCGTCCTTACCGCCCTGGCCAATCCCGCCACCGCACAGGACGCGGCCGGCGCGCCGCAGACGCTGGACTCTCTGGAAGAGATCATTGTGACCGGCACGCGCCTGCCTGTGACCGGTTTTGCGGCCCCGACGCCGGTGACGGTGGTGGGCGAGGTGGAGTTGCAGCGCCAGGGCGTCTCCAATGTCGCCGACATGCTGAACACCCTGCCTTCCTTCCGTCCGCAATCCACGCCGGCCACCGTCGGCATCTTCTCCAGCAATGCCGGCGCCAATCTGGCCGACCTGCGCGGTCTGGGCGCGCAGCGCACGCTCGTCCTGGTCAATGGCCGTCGCTTTGTCGCCAGCACCATCGCCGGCAGCGGCAATTCCCCGTCGGGTTCCGTCGACCTGAACCTGATCCCGACCGTCCTGATCGAACGCAGCGAAGTGGTCACTGGCGGTGCCTCTGCGGCCTATGGCTCTGACGCGGTGGCCGGTGTCGTCAACGTCATCCTGAATACCAGCCTGCAAGGCGTGCGCGGCAGCGTGCAGTATGGCCTGTCGCAGGAAGATGACAATCGTGAAGTCTATGCCACCCTGGCTGGCGGCACCGACTTTGCCGATGGTCGCGGCCATGTCGTGATCGGCGGCGAATATTCCAACAATAAGGGCATGGGTGACTGTTACAGCCGGTCCTGGTGCGCCGAAAGCTACAATACCATTTCCAATCCGACGCCGCAGACCAATGGTCTGGCGCGTCAGATCCTGCTGCCCAATGCCCGCACGGCAACCGCATCCTTCAACGGCCTGATCACCACGGGCGTGCTGCGCGGGATCGAGTTCCGGCCCGACGGCAGCTATTTCAACCATGATTACGGCACCTATTACGCCACCGGCCCCGCCTTCTCCAATGGCGGCCTGTTCCAGTCGGGTGGCAGCGCCGATCCAGTTAATGGCTTCTACAATAACTTCCCGCTGGTGGCGCCGGTTGAGCGTTATTCCGGCATGATGCATGCCAAGTATCAGGCCACGGACAGTGTCGAACTGTTCATGGAAGCCTCCTATGGCCGCGCCAACGCGGAAACCATCGGCGCTTCGGCCCGCAATACCGGCAACATCACCATCCAGCGTGACAATGCCTATCTGCCGGCGGCCCTGCGCGCGCAACTGGTGACGGCCAACCAGACCAGCTTCTCCTTCGGTCGGGTGTCCAACGATATCGGCCCGCCAGTGGCGGAGGTGGAGCGCGAGACCTATCGCCTCGTCTCCGGCGCCCGTGGTGATTTCAGTGATGGCTGGCAGTGGGATGCCTATTATCAGTATGGCCGCACGAATTACGAACAGGAAACCCGCAACACCCAGATCACCGACAATTTCGCCCGCGCGGTGGATGCGGTTGACCAGGGCCTGTTCCAGAATGGTGTCGCCAACGGCAATATCGTCTGCCGGTCGACCCTGACCACGCCGACCAACCCGCTGGTGGCGGGGTGCAAGCCGCTGAACCTGTTCGGTGAGAATCGCTTCTCGCCCGAGGCCGTCGCTTATGCCTATGGCACGGCCTGGCAGAAGACGCACCTGATCCAGCAGGTGGCGTCGGCTAATATTTCCGGCACAGTTGCCGAACTGCCCGCCGGCCCGGTCTCTTTCGCGACGGGTGCGGAATACCGTGTGGAAAGCGTGGCTGGCAGCGCCGACCAGATTTCATCGGCTCTGCGCTTCATCACCAGCTCCGGCCAGGCCATCTCCGGCCCGAACATCAAGGTCAAGGAAGGCTACGCCGAACTGGGCGTGCCGTTGCTGAAATCGGTGCCGTTCGCCGAAAGCCTGTCGGTCAATGGCGGCGTCCGCCTGACCGACTATTCGACCAGCGGTTCGGTCTGGAGCTGGAAGGCCGGGCTGTCCTGGGAACCGACGGATTTCCTGCGGGTGCGCGGCACCCGGTCGCGTGACATCCGTGCGCCCAACTTCTTCGAACTGAACGCCCCGGCCAGCACCAGCTTCCAGTTCCTGACAGACCCGCGCACCGGCGGCAGCGCCCTGACCTCCGTTGTGTTGAGCGGCAATACCAAGCTGCGCCCGGAAATCGCCAAGACCTGGACGGGCGGTGCTGTGGTCACCCCCATCGATGATCTGCAATTCTCCGCTGATTATTTCGACATCAGCCTGGATGGTGCCATCACCACCCTGGGCGGGCAGATCATCATCAATCGCTGCAATGCCGGCGCCACCGATCTCTGTTCCCTGATCACCCGCAATGCGGCGGGCACCATCACCAGCGTCAACAACGCCAACCTGAACCTGAACACGCTGAAGACGCGCGGCGTGGATGTCGAGGCCCGTTACAAGATCGCGCTGGGGGAGGGGGACCTGACCCTGCGCGCGCTCGGCACCTATCTGTTCGACCTGATCACCATCGATGCCACCGGCGCCTCGGTCAACCGGGCCGGCATGAACGGTTCGCCCACGTCACAGCCGTCGGGCCTGCCGACCTTCACCGGCACGCTGAGCGCCACCTACGCACAGGGTGATTTCAGCGGCACTTTGACATCACGCTATATCTCGCGCGGTGTGTACAACGCCACGCTGATCGGCCCGCACCAGTCGGGTTACAGCGCGACCGCGGCCAACAGCATCAGCGACAATTATGTCGGCGATTACTGGCTGTTCAACCTGAATGCCCAGTACGACCTGACCTTCAACGACACCAAGGTGCAACTGTTCGGCATCGTGAACAACCTGTTCGACCGCGATCCACCGAACGACCTGCCGTCCAGCTTCGGTGTGACCAACCCGGTCCTCTATGACAGCATCGGTCGTACCTTCAAGGCCGGCTTCCGCTTCTCCTTCTGATCCAGCCAGGGGGAGGTCGAATGGACCTCCCCTCACTTCCGGTTAAGAAAGTGGAGCCGATATGACCTCTCCGGTACAGAAGGCGACCGATGATCCGCTGTTCGGACGCGGCTATCGCGCGACCCTGCTGGTGTTGATCCTGCTGGTATCGGCCTTTGCCTATGTCGACAGGGTCATCGTTCAGACATTGGCGGAACCGATCAAGAAGGATCTGGGGCTGACCGATTTCCAGTTCGGGTTGCTGGGCGGTCTGGCTTTCGCCATTCTTTATTCCACGCTGGGCCTGCCCATTGCGCGGCTGGCCGAACGGCGTGACCGCGTCACCATCATTTCCGTGTCCGTCGCCGTCTTTTCGGTGATGAGCCTGCTGTGCGGAATGGCGACCAATATCTGGACGCTGTTCCTGTGCCGCATCGGCGTCGGCATCGGGGAGGCGGGGGTGCAGGCACCCAGCACGTCGCTGATCGGTGATCATTTTCCGCCACACCGCAGGGGTTTCGCCCTGACCGTGATGCGGCTGGGTGCCCCGGTGGGGGCCTTGCTGGGCTCCGTCGTGGCGGCCTGGCTGGCGCGGGATTATGGCTGGCGCGTGGCCCTGATGCTGGTCTGCGCACCGGGCATTGTGGTGGCAATACTGTTCCGTTTGCTGCTGCGTGACCCGCCGCGCGGTCACAGCGACCGGCTGGCCGGGGGCAATGTCGCCGCGCCCGCCGCCAGCCCGCCCCGCACACGGGAAGTGTTCGCGCAGATGTTCCGCCGCCCGGCCTTCCGCCATATGCTGGCCGGTCTGGCGCTGGCCAGCATGGCGCTGTTTGCAGGTGGAGCCTTTACCGCACCCTTCTTCATGCGCGTTCATGAATTGCCGCTGACCACCACCGCCTTCTACGTCGCGATCATCAGCACCACGGCATCGACGGCGGGCATGAGCCTGGGTGGCTTCGGCATCGATTTCATCGCAAGGCGCGGCAAGCGCTGGTACGCGCTGCTGCCCTGCCTGGGCATCGCCATCAGCGTGCCGCTCTATCTGGCCGGTTATGGGCTGGACAATCATGTCGCGGCGGTCACCCTGATCACCATTGCCGGGGTGTTCCTGTTCTTCCATTCGGTGCCCACGCTGGTCGCCTTTCAGAACATGGTGGCGCCGCAGCAACGGACCACGGCGGCCTTCGTCTATTTCTTCGTCTCCACCATGGTGGGCGTGGGTTTCGGTCCGCCCTTACTGGGCCTGCTCAGCGATCTGTTTGCAGGCGCGTCGGGCATTGCTGATCCCGCCGCCGCGTCGGCCATCGGGGTGCGCAGCGCGCTTCTGGCCAGTATCGGCCTCTATGCCTGGGCTGCCCTGCATTACGGGCTGGCCGCCCGCGCCATCGCGGCGGAGGATCGCCCATGACCATCCGTCCTGACATTTTGCATGCAAGGGGCACATTATGAAGTTTCCCAACACCCCCAACTTCACCGGCTTCTTCGCCCCGTCTGGTGTGGAGGCGGAGGTCGGCCATCTGCCCGTGCTGGACGGTGCCGTTCCCGCAGACCTGGATGGCAGCTTCTACCGCGTAGCGCCGGACCCGCAATTCCCGCCGCTGGCCGGCGACGATATCTGGTTCAACGGCGATGGCATGGTGACGCGGTTCCGCTTCAAGGACGGCAATGTTGCCCTGCAGCAGCGTTGGGTCCGTACCGACAAGTTCACGCGGGAACGCGAGGCGGGCCGCGCCCTGTTCGGCGCCTACCGCAATCCCCTGACCGATGATGACAGTGTGCAGGGGGAGGTGCGCGGCACCGCCAACACCAATGTTGTCGTCCATGCCGGCAAGCTGTTCGCCCTGAAGGAGGACAGCCCGCCCGTGGTCATGGACCCGGAAACGCTGGAGACACTGGACCCGACCTATGATTTCGGCGGGGCCATGATTTCACAGACCTTCTCCGCCCATCCCAAGATCGACCCGCGCACGGGCGAGATGCTGAGCTTCGGCTACGCCGCCAAGGGCCTGTGTACCCGCGACATGGTCTATTATACGATCAGCGCGGAGGGGCAGATCACGAATGAGGTTTGGTTCGAAATCCCCTATTACTGCATGATGCATGATTTCGGGTTCACCGAGAATTATGTCGTTTTCCATGTGGTGCCCATTGTCGGTTCCTGGGAACGTCTGAAGGCCGGCCTGCCGCATTTCGGCTTTGATCGCGGACGCCCCGTGCATCTGGGCGTGCTGCCGCGCAATGGCAAGGCGGCGGATATCCGCTGGTTCTCCGCCCCCACCTGCTTTGCCAGCCACGTCATGAATGCGCATGAGGATGGCAGCAAGGTGCACTTCGATGTGCCGATGGCGAAGGGCAACATGTTCCCCTTCTTCCCCGATACCGAAGGGGCGCCGTTCCAGCCCCACGAAGCCGCCGCGACCATGACGCGCTGGACCGTCGACATGAGCGCCAACAGCGACGACATCCATATGGCGCCGCTGGCCAATCTGGTCGGCGAGTTTCCCCGCATCGATGACCGTTTCGCGGGGGTGAAGAACCGCTATGGCTGGCAGCTGGTCCAGGACATGACCAAGCCCGTGGACCTGCCGGGCGGGCGCAGCGCGTCGGGCCTGATGATGAACACGCTGGGTCGCATCGACCTGGAAACGGGGCAGACCGATACCTGGTGGATCGGCTCCACCTCCTCCTTCCAGGAACCGGCCTTCATTCCGCGCCCCGGCTCCGATGCTGAGGGCGACGGCTATATCGTGGTGATCGAGAACCGGCTGGTGGAGCACGCCTCCCGCCTGCTGCTGTTCAACGCCCTTAATCTGGCAGCCGGCCCCATCGCGACCATCGGCCTGCCTTTCCGCATCCGTCAGGGACTGCATGGCAACTGGGTACCGGCCCAGGCCAGCGCCGCCTGATCTCCCCTTTGCGCGACCTAAAGGTTTGCGCGACCGAAAGGATCAATTTTGGTTGACCAGACTTCCGCCGACTATCCCAAACTCGGCATGTATATCGACGGCGAATGGATCATGCGGGCTGACCGCACCCATGCCGTCATCAACCCGGCCAATGGTGAGACGCTGGGCGAATTGCCGCTGGCCGGTGCCGCCGATCTTGACCGGGCGCTGGCCGCCGCCGACCGCGGTTTTCGTAGTTGGAGCAAGACATCCGTCGATGAACGGGCGCGCGTGCTGCGTGATGCCGCCCGGCTGCTGCGGGAACGTGTCGAAATTATCGCCCGCAATGCCACGCGGGAGGAAGGCAAGACACTGGCCGAGACGCGGATCGAGACCATCGCCTGCGCCGGTCTGTTCGATTTCTATGCGGAGGAGGCCCGCCGGGTCTATGGCCGCGTGCTTGTCCGCCCGGCTGGCCAGCGCTCGCTGGTCATGAAGGTGCCGGTGGGACCGGTGGCGGCTTTCGCCCCCTGGAACTTCCCCGTCCATAATCCGGGCCGCAAGCTGGGGGCACCCATTGCCGCCGGTTGCTCGGTGATCCTGAAACCGGCGGAGGAGGCCCCGGCCTCGGCCATGGCCGTGGTGCAGGCGTTGATCGATGCCGGCTGCCCGTCCGATGTCGTGCAGCTTGTCTTCGGTGTCCCGGATGAGGTGTCGCGCCACCTGCTGGCCAGCCCGATCATCCGCAAGCTGAGCTTCACGGGATCGACGACCGTCGGCAAGCATCTGATGCGGCTATGCGCCGACACGATGAAGGTGACGACGCTGGAACTGGGCGGCCACGCGCCCGTGATCATCTTTGATGATTGCGATTTCGACCGGACGGTGGAGATGCTGGCCAACAGCAAGGTCCGCAATGCCGGCCAGGTCTGCGTCTCCCCCACCCGGTTCTATGTCCAGGAGGGCATCTATGACCGGTTCGTGGCGGCCTATGCGCAGCGCATGGCGAAGATGAAGGTTGGCGACGGTCTGGCCCCCGACACCAATATGGGGCCGATGGCCAACGCCCGCCGCCCCGCCGCCATTGCCGACCTGATAAAGGATGCCGTCGGCCATGGCGCCCGCATCCGCACAGGTGGGGAGGCCATCGACGGCAAGGGCTTCTTCTGGCAGCCGACGGTATTGTCGGACGTTCCCAATACGGCCCGCATCATGAATGACGAACCGTTCGGCCCCGTGGTCGTCGCCACGCCCTTCGCCACGCTGGACGAGGCGGTGGAACAGGCGAACCGTCTGCCCTATGGGCTGGCTTCCTTCGCCTTCACGGAGAATGCGCGCCGCGCCAACCTGATCGGTGACGCCATCGAGGCGGGCATGGTGGGCATCAACACCACCGCGCTGGCCGCGTCCGACGCGCCCTTTGGCGGGGTGAAGGAAAGCGGCCACGGGTCGGAAGACGGGCCGGAAGGCCTTGCCGCATGCCTTGTCACCAAGACCATCCATCAGCATTGAAGACAGGGGTCATCATGACCATGCCCAAGACCGGCGGCGCCCAGGGCTATCTGCGCATCGCGACCGAGGAAGCCTTCACCACGCCCGAACTGATCGCGGCCTTTCGCGAGGAACTGGCGGCACCGGATGTCGATCCCGGCTTCCTCAGCCTGATCGGCTATTATCTGGACCACCCGGCGGAACGGCCACGCTTCGTTGCAAACGCCCTGATGGATCTGGGCGAACAGCGCATCGCGCATATGGATGAACGCGGCATTGACCGCCAGATCCTGGGCCTGACCGCGCCCGGCACCAACGTCATCCGTAATGCCGACCGCGCCACCATGGTGGCGGAAACCGCCAATGACCGGCTGGCCGAAGCCATCGCCAAATATCCCACGCGTTTTAGCGGCATGGCTGCCTGCGCCCCGCAGAACCCGACGGCGGCGGCACGGGAGATCGAACGTGCCATCAGCAAGCTGGGCCTGTCCGGCGTGTTGATCAACAGCCACATCCTGGGTGAGTATCTGGACAATCCCAAGTTCAACGAGGTTCTGGAAGCCATCGAGGCGATGGATGTCCCCCTCTATATCCACCCCAATACGCCACCCGCCACTATGATCGGCCCGCTGCTGGAGGCCGGGCTGGATGGGGCGATTTTCGGTTTCGGTGTGGAGACGGGCATGCACGCGCTGCGCATGATCACGTCAGGCGCGCTGGACCGGTTCCCCAAGCTTCAGATCGTGATCGGCCATATGGGCGAGGCGTTGCCCTTCTGGCTTTACCGACTGGATTTCATGCATGGGGCCGGCGTGCGCACGGGCCGTTATGAAAGCATGAAGCCGCTGAAGAAGGGCAAGGTCTCCACCTATCTGCGTGAACATTTCCACATCACCAATTCCGGCATGGCCTGGGAAGATGCGATCAAGTTCACGCAGAAGGTGATGGGCGATGACCGCGTGCTCTATGCCATGGATTATCCCTATCAGTGCCCGGTGGAAGAGGTGATAGCCATGGATGCGATGGACATGCCGCTGGAGGTGAAGCGGAAATTCTTCCAGACCAACGCGGAAAGGCTCTTCAAGATCAATCCGTCGCCGGCGGCAACGGCGCACCTCTGACATTCTATCCCCGCCCAGGGCGTATCGGAGAGGCCCTGGGCGGGGACCCATTTTCATGGCGTCCGCGATGACCGCGACCCTATCGCGGTCCGGCACATTAAGCCTCTCCGGTCGGGTACTGCCGACATGCGGTTCTCTGTCAGCCGTTTGCCGTGGGGGTCAGCCAGGGGGGCGAGGCCAATGCCTCCCTGAGCGATTGAAGGAAGACGTTGGCGCGGCTGCTCCGGCCACGGCGCGCATGCACCAGTGCGACCACGTCGGCGGGGGGCAGGGACCATTGGGGGAGAACCCGATGCAGCTTTTCCGTTGCAAGGTCCCTGGCCACATCCCACTCGCTTCTCACGATGATGCCGGCCCCTGACAGAGCCCAGTCACGAATGACCTCGCCATCATTGGTCGACATGGTTGGGTTGATCCGCACCGTTGCACCGCCCAGCGTCGGGTGTGCAAATCGCCACAACGTGACATCTTCATTGTTTTCCCGCAGGGCCAGACAGCGGTGCAGGCCAAGATCTTCAGGCCTTTCAATGGGCGGGTGGTTCGCCAGATAGTCCGGTGCCGCGCATAGGAAGCGGCGATTGGGGGCCAGGGTTGTCACCAGCCGGTCACTTTCCGGCAAGGCTCCGATATGGACCACGATATCCCAGCTTTCCGACATCTGCCGTATCGGGCTGTCCGATAATTCGAGTGTGACGATGGCGGCAGGGTGACGCTGTGCGAACGCCTGCACGATGGGGGCGACATATCGCCGACCAAAGCCGTGGGGGGCCGCAATCCGCAAATGCCCCCGGACCTGCGTCGTTCGCCGGGCGAGGCGTTCGGAAAGATCATCCATCGCCTCAATGATTGCCCGCCCCTCCGACGCAAGCAACTCGCCCTCGTCGGTGAGGTTCAGTCCGCGCGAGGTGCGGTCGACCAGATTGACCCCGACGCGCAGTTCCAGGGCGCGCAGCCGCTGGGTCACCGCCGGTGCGGTGACATTCAACCGCCGCGCCGCCTCCGCCAAAGATGGGGAGGCGGCGATCATGGCGAAGAAGGTCAGATCCTCGGTGGAGATCATAAGATCGGCCTTAATCAAACATGAAGTGATAGTTAATTGCTGAGTTCATGTTTTTGCATGATCCTCTGGTTGACGCAATGCCTCCGGAACCAGTGGTTCCGTTCGCCGGCATTGGTATGAAAAGGTGGATTATGGCGTTTATGGTCTGCGATCAGCATTACATCGGGGGACGCTGGACGGTTCCGTCCAAAGCCGGGAATGCGATGCCGGTCATCAATCCGGCAACGCAGAAGGAGATCGGACTGGTCACGTCCGGTCACGCCGATGACGTCGATCTTGCCGTCGCCGCAGCGCGTGCCGCCTTTCCCGCATTCTCTGTCAGTCCGGTGGCAGAGCGTGCAGCGCTGCTGGGCAGGATCCTGGCGCTGATGGAGGCGCGGGCTGAGGAACTGGCCCAGGCGATCAGCACCGAAATGGGTGCGGCGATCAGCTTTTCACGGGCCTCTCAGGTTCCCTTCGGCATCGCGCATGTGCGTGCCGCCATTGAGGTGCTGGGGACCTATGATTTCATCCGCCGGCAGGGAACGACGGCGATCATCAAGGAGGCCATTGGCGTCTGCGGACTGATCACGCCATGGAACTGGCCGCTATATCAGGTCACGGCGAAGGTGGCACCGGCCATGGCGGCGGGATGCACGATCGTGCTGAAGCCCAGCGAGATGTCGCCGCTCAGCGCCGATTTGTTTGCCCGGATCATGCATGATGCCGGGACGCCGCCGGGCGTCTTCAACCTTGTCCATGGCACGGGACCGCAGGTGGGCGCCCCGCTGGCTGCGCACCCGGATGTGGACATGATCTCGATCACGGGGTCGACGCGTGCCGGCATTCTGGTCGCGCAAGCCGCAGCCCCGACCGTGAAGCGCGTCACCCAGGAACTGGGCGGCAAGTCCCCCAACATCCTGCTGGATGATGCCGATTTCGAGCGTGTCGTGCCGTTGGGTGTGGCGTCGGCCTTCCGCAATGTCGGGCAGTCCTGCAGCGCTCCCACCCGCATGCTGGTTCCGGCCAGCCGGTTGGCGCAGGTTGAGGAATTGGCGGCTAAGGCCGCTGCCGCAATGACGGTGGGTGATCCGATGCAGGATGAGACGGTGCTGGGGCCTGTCTCCACCCCGGCGCAGTTCGACAAGGTGCAGGCCATGATCGCCATCGGCGTGGCGGAAGGGGCGAAACTTGTCTGCGGCGGGCCGGGGCGGCCTGAAGGGCTGGAGCAGGGCTATTTTGTGCGGCCGACCATCTTCTCGCAGGTGCGGTCGGACATGCGTATCGCCCAGGACGAGATATTCGGCCCGGTCCTCTGCCTGATCCCCTATCCCGACGAGGAAGAGGCGGTGAGCATCGCTAATGATACGGTCTACGGCCTGGGCGCGCATGTTCAGTCCGCCGATCTGGACCGTGCCCGGCGGGTCGCGTCGCATATCCGGGCCGGGCAGGTCCATATCAACCATCCAGCCTGGGACGCCCATGCCGCCTTCGGTGGCTACAAACAGTCCGGAAATGGCCGGGAATATGGGGCGTTCGGCATGGAGGAGTATCTGGAGACCAAGGCCGTACTGGGCTATTTCCTGCAATGAATGGCGGCATTAAGTCCAGCCTTATCCAATCATGCAGAAGCCGTTAATTGCGCCGCGTTGATCGCGCGAGCACCATTGAAATCACCCTATCTGCGAGGACTTATCCTGTGACGCACGCGGACACAATGACGAACCCTGACACGGCCTCGGCGCCAGTGCGGTTGGCGGACCTTGAAACGCCCTGTCTGATCCTGGACGCCGACCGCATGGATCGCAATATTGCCCGCCTGCGGCAGCGGCTTGCATCCCTTGGCGTTTCGCTGCGCCCGCATCTGAAGACTGCCAAGTCGGTCGATGTGGCGCGCCAGGTGATGACGAGTGCGGAAGGTCCGGCGACAGTCTCCACCCTGAAGGAGGCGGCGTATTTCGCGGCAGCCGGCGTCAAGGACATGATCTATGCCGTCGGCATCGCGCCGGCCAAGCTTGCCAAGGTGCAGCAGCTTCGTCAGGACGGCGTCGATATCGCGGTCGTGCTGGACACCGTTGAACAGGCCGAAGCCGTGGCGGCGGCGTCGCGGGCGGCGGGCCATGCCATCCCGGCGCTGATCGAGATCGATTGCGATGGCCACCGGTCGGGTGTCCTTCCCGATGATGCCGACCGTCTGCTGGCCATCGGGCGGGCGCTGGTGCAGGGGGGGGAGCTTCGTGGCGTCCTGACCCATGCCGGCGCCAGCTATGGTGCCCGCACCGAACAGGCCCTGGTCGATGCGGCATCCCAGGAACGCCGCGCGGTGGTGCAGGCGGCGCAGATACTGCGCGATGCTGGCTTGCCATGCCCGAAGGTGAGCCTGGGTTCCACGCCCACCGCCCATTTCGCCACCGATCTTTCCGGTGTCACGGAAGTGCGGGCCGGTGTGTTCGTCTTCTTCGATCTGGTGATGATGGGCATCGGTATCTGCAAGGTCGATGATATCGCCCTGTCGGTCCTGGCCACCGTGATCGGGCATCAGCAGGAAAAGGGCTGGGTGCTTGTCGATGCCGGCTGGATGGCAATGTCGCAGGATCGCGGCACCTCCAAACAGCCCGTCAGCCAGGGCTATGGTCTGGTCTGTGACAGCAGCGGCAAACCCTTTGCCGATATCATCCTGGCCGATGCCAACCAGGAGCATGGGATTGTCACTGTTCGGCCCGGTTCCGGGGCGACCTTGCCCGATCTGAAGATCGGTGACCGCGTGCGTATCCTGCCCAACCATGCCTGCGCCACGGGGGCCCAGCATGCCGGCTACAAGGTCGTGCGCGGCGCGTCGGATATTGTCGAGGCCAGCTGGCCGCGTTTCGGAGGCTGGTAATGTCCGGTATTGAAACCATCCTGACCGATACCGCACCCGCGCCCGCTGGCCATTATGTGCAGGCGACGCGGGCCGATGACACGATCTATATCTCCGGGCAATTGCCGATCCGTGCGGATCGCCAGCCGCTTCCCGATGCCAGCTTTGAGACGCAGGCCCGTCAGGCCGTGACCAACATGCTGGAAATCCTCAAGGCGGCGGGTGGCACACCGGCGCAGCTGGCGCGCGTGACTGCCTATATCGTTGGCGTCGCCAACTGGCCGGAATTCAACCGCATCTATGCGGAGATGCTGCCCGATGCGCGACCGGCGCGGACCGTGGTGCCCGTGCCCGAACTTCATTACGGGTTTTTGGTGGAGGTTGACGCCGTCGCGTATCTTCCCACGATTACAACGGCCTAATCGCATCTGCGCGCCGGTACTCCGAACTCAACCTCGCCGAGGTTTCACGATGCTTCCCGCTGTTCGATCCGTTGCCAGTGACGAAACCCTGCCCCAGTCCGTTGATGTCGTGGTGATCGGCGGTGGCATTGTCGGCACTGCGTCGGCCTATTATCTGGCCAAGCGCGGCCTGTCCATGGCCCTGCTGGAGAAGGGCCATATCGCCTGTGAACAGTCGAGCCGGACCTGGGGCTGGTGTCGGCAGCAGAACCGCGACCCGCGTGAAATGCCCCTGTCGCTTCTGTCCATGTCATTGTGGGACGGGCTGGCGGCGGAGATCGGTCAGGATCTGGGTTTCCGCCGCACGGGTCTGGTCTATGCGACCGACGATGCCGCCATGCTGGCCGGGTGGGAGGCATGGGGGCCGACGGCGCGGACGTTCGGTGTTGAAACCTACATGCTGACAGGGGCGCAGGCCGCACAGCGCATTCCCGAAACCCGCCGCAAATGGGTGGGCGGTTTGCACTCTGTCGCGGATGGTAAGGCGGAACCCGCCTGGGCGGCGCCGGCCCTGGCCGAAGGGGCGCGTGCGCGCGGCGCCACCATCCATCAGAACTGTGCCGTGCGCGGCCTGGACATCACCAATGGCCGTGTGACGGGTGTGCATACCGAAAAGGGCAGCATCCGGGCGGATGCGGTCCTGTGTGCTGCCGGGGCCTGGGCCTCCACCTTCCTGGCCCGCCATGGCGTGGTGTTTCCCCAGGCCAGCGTGCGGCAGACGGCGTTGCGCACGAAGCCGACCCGCGATGTCGGCGACGTGGTCTATTGCCCCGACTTGGCGATGACGCGGCGCCTGGATGGCAGCTACACCCTGGCGATCAGCGGGCGGGCGACGCTGGAACTGACGGCGCAGGGCATGCGGTTCGCCCGCGAATTCCTGCCGCAATTTATCAAGCGCCTGAAGGCGGTACAGATCGGGGTTGGCAAATCCCTGTTCGCTGGGCCGGAATCCCTTCCATCCTGGCTGGGCAGCGATGATAAGATGTTCGAGCGTCAGCGCGTGCTGGACCCGGCCCCCAACCGGCGGCTGGTTGAGGCCATCATGGATAATGTGAAGGGCACCTTCCCCGAACTGGCCGGGATCGAGATCGACCATGTCTGGGGCGCCTATGTCGATTGCACGCCGGATGCCGTGCCGGTTGCGTCTGGCATCGATGCGATCGGTGGGCTGTTCCTGGCGGCCGGCTGTTCGGGGCATGGTTTCGGCCTTGGACCGGGCATCGGCTACCTGATGGCGCAACTGATCGCCAATGAAACGCCATCCGTCGACCCCACACATTTCAACCTGTCGCGGCTGGTTGACGGGTCGACCATCAAAGTCGGCTCGCTTTAGGACTTTCCACAACAAACAGACAAATCCAGGGGGCACAACATGGGCACGATCGCTATGGCCGCTTCCGGACAAAAGCCATCCGGCATCATCGGAACGGCTGTCAAATCGGCGGGGTCACGTCTGCGCGGTATTGATGCGCTGCGTGGTTTCGTCATGGTGGTGATGCTGCTGGACCATGTCCGGGAGACGTGGTTCCTGCATGTCGACATTACCGATCCGGTGGATGCAAGGACCATCATGCCGGCCCTGTTCTTCGCCCGGCTGGCCGCCAGCCTGTGCGCGCCGATCTTTGTGGCGCTGACGGGACTTGGCGTCTTTCTCTATGCCCGCAACCACACGGCCCAGGAAACGACCTCCTACCTGCTGAAGCGCGGCCTGCTGCTGATGGCGATTGAGGTGCTTTTCCTGTCGCCGCTTTACTGGGGGATCGCACAGCCAACATTGTGGTTGCAGGTCATTTGGTGCATTGGGGTGTGCATGATCGTGCTGGCCGGTCTGTTCCGGCTGCCGCTGGCTACGCTGATCGTGCTGGGGATGGTGATCGTTGCGGGCCACAATCTGCTTGATCCCATCCGTCTGGCCCCGGATGCGCCGTTTCACTGGCTCTGGGCCGTGCTGCACCAGCGTGACCTTCTTGTCCTGCCTTTCGGGCTGGTGGCCAAGACCAGCTATCCTGTGCTGGCCTGGATCGGTGTGATCCTGCTTGGCTTCGGGATCGGGCCCTGGTTCCTGCCGCATGTCTCGGCCCAAGTGCGTCAGCGCCGGCTGCTGCTGCTGGGTGTCGGCATGATCGCCCTGTTCATTGGTCTGCGACTTCTCAACATCTATGGCGACAAGCCGTGGTTTGTCGTTGATGGTGATCCGGCCCGGACGATGATGAGCTTCATGTCGCTCACCAAATATCCGCCATCGCTGGATTTCCTGCTGTTTACCCTGGGTGTTGGATCGCTGCTGCTGGCCTTTTTCGAACGTATCCGCGACGCTGGTATCACCAGCGCGCTGTCAGTGTTCGGCGGTGCCCCGATGTTCTTCTACATCTTCCACTTGGCCATGCTGCGCGTGCTGTACCACACGGCGCTGGCCATCTGGGGCCCCAACCATGGGGTTTTGTTTGGGTTTGATAATTATGGCTGGGTGTTCGCCTGGTACCTGGGCCTGATCATTCCCTTCTACATTCCGACGGCCTGGTTCTCGCGGTTGAAGGCGCGGCGCAAGGATATCACCTGGCTGAGATATTTCTGACCGGTCGCGTTTTCCCTGGGACGGCAGGCGGGGCCGATGTCGTTGCCGTCAGGGTGCATGCTGAATGCTGGTGGATAATGTCGTCACAATGACG
Source organism: alpha proteobacterium AAP38 (assembly GCA_001296005.1). Classification (GTDB taxonomy): domain Bacteria; phylum Pseudomonadota; class Alphaproteobacteria; order Azospirillales; family Azospirillaceae; genus Niveispirillum. The sequence goes on from LJHR01000027.1 coordinate 111,058, forward strand.
TCCAGGTCCGCGTTCGTCAGCAAGGGGGAATTCCCGAGGAGCAGGCTGGTCCGTGCCAGCCTGCGCTGCCACTCCAGAACGCGGTTTGCCGGCAAAAGTTCCGCCGCTGTCCGCGCCAGTGCGGCCGGCATGGCGGGATCGCGGGCATGCAGCAATCCGCCCTTCGCGGGCTTTCAGGACCTGACGCCTGTCTTCGCCGACTGGCTGGACCGGCATTTCAGGCCGACGGTGGCGGCCGAATGACGGAACTGGGGACACCATCGCGCGTGCGCTGCCTTGTCCTGGATCTCAATGGATCGCTGACCGGGCAGGCGGGGTTGCGGCGACGGATTGATGACGGGTCTGCCGTGCTGCTTCCGGCCCGCGATTGCAGCCAAGCTGCGTTTTGGCAGCAGCCTGGAAGCCTCCGTCAATCTGGTCCGCAGCCACAATTTATTGCTGAACTTGTTGCTGCGCCTTGTTTCCCCCTGGCTGAGCTTTGACCGGCAGGACCCTGATCTGGGGACCGCGCGGGAGAAAGGCACGCCATGATTGCGGATGCCGTTGGGGCAGCCGCTGCTTAAGATGTTCGACGGGCCACGGGCCCAGGGTTTATCCCTTGCCGCTGACAATGGTGTCACCAGCATCGGCCACTCACGGCATTGTGGAGACAAGGCATGCCCCGCCGTAAGGATATCTGGAGATGCGGGCTGATCGCCCGGCCTGCGGCGGAACTTCTGTCCGGCGGGCTGGCCGATGCAGCGGTGCATTGGCTACCCGAGGAACCTGCTTTCGCCTTTCTGGCCGATCCCTTTGCGTGGCGTGAACCGGGAGGGCGGCTTCATGTCTTTGTGGAAAGCTATGATTATGCGACACGGCACGGGATCATCGAACTGCTGACGCTGGGCGATGATTACCGGCTGGTGGCGCGCCGCCCCTGCCTGCGGGAACCTTGGCACCTCTCTTATCCGCAGGTTTTCGATGCCGATGGGGCCACCTGGATGTTGCCGGAGGCGTACCGGTCGGGGGGCTTGCATCTCTATCGCATGGGGGAGGGGCCGGCGGATTGGAGGCGTGAGGCGGAAATCCGTCTGGACTGCGTGCCCGTGGACGCCACGCCGCTTTGGCATGAAGGTCGCTGGTGGCTGTTCTATTCGCCGGCTACAGCCAAGGCCACCAAGCTGGGGCATCTGCATGTGGCCTGGGCAGACCGGTTGACGGGGCCGTGGACCCCGCATCCCGGCAATCCCGTCCGCATCGACCGTGGTTCATCCCGCCCCGGCGGTACGGCCCTGGTCATTGATGGCCGGATCATGTTGCCCGTTCAGGATTGCCGCCGCACCTATGGCGGCGCGCTGCGCCCGCTCTGGATCGACAGGCTGGAAGAGAGGGGGTTTGCGGCGGTGGCGGGGGCGCCGCTGGACCTGCCGGGATCAGCAGGGGCCTATCGTGATGGGATGCACACGTTGAGCAGCGGCGGCGGCGTCACCCTGATCGATGTGAAGCGCATTGACCGGTCGCTCTCCGGTCTTTGGCTGGATATCAAACGGAGATGGGGGCGATCCGCCGCATGATGGCGGTGCCGGCTTCCCGGAACCGGGTCTGAGAGAACTGATCCTGTATAAGGGTTCGCGCCGCCATTCCCATGGCATGCAGTCCGCCGGGATTGGACAATAGTTTCGCCAGCTGTGTGGCCAGCGTCGCAACATCACCGGGCGGAACAGTGTGACCAGTCGCACCCTCCATGATGCTATGCGGGATTTCCCCCACGGCGGATGCCAGCACGGGCAGGCCGGCTGCCATCGCCTCATGCGCTGCGATGCAGAAACCCTCGGACCGGGAGGGTTGCAGATAGAGATGCAGGTCCGCCAGGAACCTGTCGGGGCGGTCCGTATAGCCGGGCAGGATCACGTCGGCAATGCCGACGTCCGCCGCCAGGGCGGCCAGCCGCGCCCGTTCGTCCCCCTCGCCGGCCAGTGTCAGGCTGATGGGGCAGGGCGGGCGGAACCCTTGGCGATGCAGGGCCACCAGTGCCATCAGCAAGACGTCATAGCCCTTGACCGGGTGCAACCGGCCCAGGCTGCCCAGACGCAGCGTCTCTCCGGTTTGCCAGGGCTGTGCGGTGGGCTGGTCGGGATTGGCGGCGAAGATGGGCCAAGTCGTCAGCCTGTCGGGCGTCACGCCCAGCCGTTGCCGTGTCAGGGTGGTGACCAAGGCGGAATCCCCGACCCATAGCAGGGCGCGTGATTGCAGCAGCCGCATCAGCCGCCGGTTCCACGGCTTCAGGAAGGCCGCATGCTGCCAGCAGACGACCGGCAATCCAAGCCTGGGGCCGATCAGCAGTCCCAGGATGGTGGCGCGGCTGAGCGATGTCCAGAGATGGGTGGCCCCCCATTTCCGCAGTTCCGCGTGCAGCCAGCGGGCGGCCTGCCAATGGTCGCCGGTTCCGCCATCGCGCACCAGGGGATTAAGCCCGGCCTCCACCATGGGGGGCAGGGCACGGCCATCCCGGCGGGTCAGGGCAAAGACCCGGACAACGGCCCCGGCATCGCGCATGACGCGGGTGACGGCAGGCACGGGCAGGGCGGCCCCGCCACCCTCCACGGAATTGATGACATAAGCGATACGCACGGGCTTCACGCCGCCCCACTCCTTTTCCAGGTGAGGACCAGCAGCAGCAGGCTGGCGGTCAACGCCTGTCCCACGGCCTGAATGCCGGCGCCTGCCAGCCCGAACTGATCCAGCAAGATGGGCAGGGCCGGCAGGAACAGCAGGCTGGCGGTCAGGTTGGCGCCCATCGACCAGCCGGGCCGTCCCAGCGCTGTCAAGGCGGCGGTGCAAGGCGGTCCCGCCATCGCCAGGGCACGGGCCAAGACCAGCACCACCATCAACTGCGCCGCATCGGCGAAGGCCGGACCGGCGATCAATTCCACGATCTGCGCATTGAACAGCCAGACGATGGCGACGATGGGGATGCAGGCGCCCAGCGCGATGGCCGCCACCCGGCCAACGGTCTGGCGCAGGGCCCGCCCGCCATGGCCGCTGGCTGCCAGGCGTGCCAATTCCGGATATGCAGTGTTGCCCAGGATCTGTGCCGGTTGCGCGATCAGCATGGTCGCACGCTGCGCCACGGAGAACAGGCCTGCCGCCGCCGGCCCCAGCATCCAGCCCACCACCAGCGGTGCCACGCGCCCGGCCAATTCGGTCAAGGTCACGTCGGCATTGCTGGCCAGAAGGAACCGCCAGATGCCGGGATTGTCGGCAACCGGGTCGCCGGGTTCCGGTCGGCGCAGGTCCGGCCCCAGATGGCGGCGGGCCAGCCATAAGCCCATGGCCCACAGGCCGATGAACTCGCACAGCGCCGCCAGCAGCCAGGCGACCAGGAAGCCCTTCAGTCCCCAGTCGGCCAGGGCCGCGATGCCGGCGCCTGCCAGCCGCACCATCGGTGCCACCAGATTGTGCAGGCCCAGCAGGTCGAAGCGGTTGACCAGCTGCAGATATCCCGCTGGCGTGGAGCGGACCGAACCCAGCACAGCCAGACTGTAGGGCAGGGCCAGAACCATGGCCGTTTCCGGCCAGCCCAGATGCGGCCCCACCAGTGGCGCACACAGCGCCGCCGCCAGGATGGCCGCCAGCCCGCCCAGCAATTCCACCCGCGCTCCAAAGCGCAGCAGGCGCGACAGGCGATGACCGTCAGCCGCGCGCTGCGCCTCCGCGCCATAGCGGACGACGGCCTGCCAGGCGGGGAATTCCACGATGCCGCAGACGGTTGTCACATAGGTGTGGATCAGCACCAGCACGCCATAATCATGCGGTCCCAGCGCGCGTGTGGCGATGACCAGATAGGCGAGGCTGATCAGCCCGGCCCCGGCCTTGCCGCCCAGCACCAGTCCCAGCCCGCCGAAGATACGGCGCAGCGCGCCCGCCGGTGCGCCCGGTGGCACCATGCTCAGGGACATGTCCAATCCTTGGCTCTCAAGGCGGTGGAATAGGCATTGCGACGGGCCAAACGGTGGCCCAGGAAATCATAGAAGAACCAGTCCATCCGCTTACGCGGCATATGACGGTACAGCAATCTTTCCCACCATGTCCAACTGACGCGGCGGCGGTCGCTGCGGCGTTGCGAAGGGAAGCAATGATGGCCGTGATCATAGATGACCGTGCCGAACCGCATCACCCGATGGACGATCTCGTGATCCTCCAGCACGAAGGGCCATCGCCGCAGGTCGAAGCCGCCGGCAGCCACCAGCGCCTCGGTGCGGTAAGACTGGGCATAGCCGCCCGCATGGCATTGGTTACGGAACCGGCGCACCTTGCGCAGGATGCGGTCGATCCGGCGCGTGGCGGCCCGTGAGTGCGCCGGGTGATAGAGATCGATAGCCATCACCGCTGCCGCTTCCGGGTGGGCGGTGAACATGGCGAGGCAGTTCGCGACATACTCAGGCGGGTACGTCGTGTCGGCGTCGCAGATGGCGACAAAGGGTGTGCGGACCATGGCCAGACCGGCGGCCAGCGCGTTCACCTTGCCCGGCGTGGGCACGGATAGGATGTCAGCCGTGATGTCCGGCAATGCGGCGAGGTGGCGGCGTGCCTCGTCCCGGCCCCGGTCGGTGGAGCCGTTATCCAGCAGCAGCAGACAGAAGCGCCGGTCGTTCTGCGCGGCCAGGCTGTCCAGTGTGGTGCCGATCCATCCTTCCTCGTTGAAGAAGGGCAGCAGGATTGTGATCAGCGCGCTCATGCGGACAGACTGGCCCGCTGGTTCCAGCCCGTGTCGCCCAGCAGCGCGGCCAGCACCTCGGCAGCACGCTGTGACGATGGCTTGTCCGTCAGGTCGAAGCTGCTGGCGAACATCTGCTGCTGCACCGGTCGATAGGCTTCCTCATGGCTGGCCAAGGCGCGCTTCAGCCCATCGGCCAGTTCGGCGGGTGTATCGATGACGGGGCCTGCGCGCCAATGGCCATAGTTGGGATCCTCGCGCCAGTTGGCCTTGTGACTGTTCAGGAACAGGCAGGGGCGGGGATGCAGGAGAAATTCGTAAATCTGGCTGCTGACGTCGCCCAGATAGAGATCGGCCATCATCGTGTAGCTCATGTCCGTGGAGGCACGGCTGCCAAGGTCGATATGGATATTGGGTGCGCGCAGATAGCGCTCTTCGATATGGCCCGGCCGGTCGATACGCAGCTTGTCAATGGTCAGCACGAATTTGCGTTCGAACAGCATGACATGCGGGGCGAAGATCAGTTGGTAGTTGGGATTGTCCAGGAAGAAATCTAGCACCTGCCGGCCCTGTTTGAACCAGGATGACAGGTGGGCCGAGCAATGGGGATTGTACAGCACGATGGGAGCCCGCGACCTTACCGGAAACATGGTCACAGATGGGTCGAGCATATCGAACTTCGGATAGCCCACCATGCTGATCTTCTCCTGCGGCACCTTGGCTTCGGCGATCAGCCGTTCGCGCACCTTCGGGCCGGAGCAGAATACATGATCGAAACCCGCCGAAGCCTTATCAAAGCCGATGGCCCGGTCCCCGGCCCCATGCCGTGTGTGAACGATCTTGAGGTTCTTTAGTCCGTAGAGCGTTTTCAGGACCAGGGAGGTCTTTTCCGCCACGACCAGCATGTCCAGGCTGCGGAAGAAATCCAGATTGTCGCCATAGACCAGCAGCTTGCGCGAGGGAACCAGGCCTTCCAGAGGGCGTGATAACACCAATGACCGGGCACGCAGACCCAGGTCGATATGGGTTATATGTCGGCCAATCTCATCACCGCCCAGCCGCAGCACCTCCCGGCGGGTGCGCTCGTTCGTCGTGGCGACAAAAATCTCGCCCGCAAAGCCGCCCTTGGCCAGGGCCAGTGCGATGGGCAGGCTGTGTGCGACCTGATGGATCTGATCATGGTTGAAAAGAAAGCCGATGCGCATGGGACCCCGCGCTACTGATCGTGGATTGTATCCGCCCGGTTCCCGTGATGGCTTAATCATGATCCTGCACCTTCGGTTGTAAATAAAGCTATTTGAACGCCCATATCTTGAATGCCGGATACCGATCCACGGACAGACTCCCTGGGTAATTTGCACCCGCCATGCCAAGGGCCGTGTTAGGTGCTGGGCCTGCGATCTCTTGGAATTTCCAGGGATTCCAGCCCTTATCCATCTGCGCGCTGACCCTGCATTTTTTTGGAAGCTACAAATTTTGTAGCTCGACATGACTATCTTTGGACCGCGGTGTTGATGCAGATCGGGTTTTCGGGCCGGTTCTCCGATCTTCGTCTGTGTCTGTCCCGCTGGCATACCGTTTGCCTTTGTCGAACTCCATCTCTGGTCGGTGAATAAATTGTTTCACGCCCCAGGCCGGCCCCTGTCACAGTCGGGATCATTCGCATGATGCAATCACTGGGTCACGAACAGTCGGACCCGTCCCGAACAGGAGGTCTGATGGTGATGAAACGGTGGAGCGGCCCTGTCCCACCGATAGTGTCCGGCATGCGGCTGCGCTGGCGGCTGGTCATCGCATTCCTGTCGGTCAGCGTCCTGCCCGTGCTGACGGCAAGCTATATCGCCGCCGACATCATCTCCGGTGCCTTTGCGTCCAACATGGAACGGTGGCTGCAGGAGGCGGCGATGCTGTTCGCGGAACGGTCCGTCGAGGATGAGGTGGAGGCCCGCCAGGCCGTAAGCATCGTCGCCTCCTCCCTTCGCGAAAGCACCGACAACCTGGACCGGGGCCAGATCGACCTTTCAGCGCATCTATTGACGTCCGTCGGGTATCAGACCGTGGCCATCTATGATGCCGATGGCCGTGTGCTGTTCGCCAACGGCCCCATCGGTGATGTGGGCTGCCAAACGGTTCGAAAGCAAGGGAAGGAGCTTGTACGCCTTCGTCGCCAACCGCTGGGACGGAATCATGGTCAACATGGCCGACAGCATGCCGGGCCTGGTGGTGGAGGCCTATGTCGTGACGGAGGGCAAGGCGGCCTCGCTTGACGGTACTGCTGTCAGTCTGCCACCGGGTGTGGTGGAGGCGCTGGCCGGCGGGATGCCCAGCTTGATCGCGCATACGGTTGGGCCTGGGAATCTCGCGGCTGGTTTTGCCGCCCTCCGCGATCTTGATGGTCATCTGGTGGGTATCGTCACCTGCCGGCTGACCAATAACCTGTCTCTGTTGTCGCATGTACGTACGCTGGAACTGTTCTTGATGCTATCGGCTTTGGCCGGCCTGTTCTCGCTTGCCGTCGCCTTGTCACTTTCCAAATTGATCTCCCGCCCGTTGACAGGCCTGAGCCGGGGTTGCAGCGTGTGCGTGAGGGCGATTTCAAGACGTGTATCCCAGAGATGGGCGGTGGTGAGTTGACGGAGCTGGCTGTCGGCTTCAACGAGATGGCAACGCGTCTGGAGGCTATGCGCGCACGTGAAACGGAGATGCGGCAGCGCGAGCAACTGGCGACGCTGGGCGAGGCGGCGGCGGTAATGGCACATGAAATCCGCAACCCGCTGGGCATCATTGAGACCTCTACCGAGGTCCTGCGCATGAAATCCACCGTCTCCCCGGAAGGGGAGGAGATGGTGAATTTCGTGCCGGATGAGGTGGGGCGCATCGACCATCTGCTGCATGAGCTGCTGGATTACGCGCGTCCCCGTACGCTGGCCCCCGAACAGGTCTTCACCGGCAACCTGAACGAGGAGTTGGAGCGCATTGAACCGGAGATCGTCACCCATGCGCTGCGTGACTGCGGTGGTATCCAGGCGCGGGCGGCTGAACGCCTGGAGATTACCGAACGCAGCCTCTGGCACCGGGTCAAGAAGCTGGGCATCCGCATTACACGGGGTGCCGAGTAAATTGGCGCGGCCTCACCCGTTCTTCACCCGCCTACGGACCATATTATTAAAATAAAATCAGTCTATTACAGAACATTCCTCGCGCAGGTTCTTAATAACGCTGCCCCAGTCGCCAAGGTCGGGTTGCCGATGAATGCGGTGATTGGGGTACCAGGGGAAACTGGTGGAGCCAATCTCCCACCGCCAATCAACAGAGTGGGCCAGCAGCAGTGAGACCGGCTTGCCCATTGACCCGGCCAGATGGGCGACGCCGGTATCCACCGCCACAATATGATCCAGCAGCTTGTCGCTGATATCATGCAGCCGCCCACGGAAAGTCAGCGCATCGCCCGCTCGGTTACCGACCTGCAGCGATATCCACTGCGCGTCGGGAACGGCGTCCAGCACGGACCCATCAGGGCGAGCGGCATGGAGCGGTGGGCATCCTCGGAATGCTGCGGCCGTCCGGCCCAAACCACGCCGATGCGCCGCTTGCCCGGTTCTGCGCGGGGCAGAAGGGTGGCACCACGCGCCACCACTTCCTCCGCTGATATCTTCAGCCAGCCGGGCAGCAGCGGCAGGTCCGGCACCCGCAGCGACAGGAAGTGCGGCGGGCTCAGCAATGGAATGTGATAGTCGAAACCTTCATCCACGCCGAACCGGTGCGGGTTGTCGGTGCGTGAAATCACCCGCATACCCGGACGGTCCAGAACAGCGGACAGAAGTCGGACCAGCGGGCTTGACAGTTCCAGCACAATTTCCGCCGGGCCGTGACGATCCGCCAGGATCTGTGCCAGGGGCGTGAATTGCAGGATGTCGCCGAAACCCTGTTCCCCCCAGACATAAATCCGCTTGCCGACCAGATCCTCCCCACGCCATTGCGGAGCACCCAGCATGCGGCGCGGCTCCGGGAACTGATCCCAGACCCAGCGCCATTCATAATCGGCCCAACCCTGGGCGTAATCCCCCCGCGCCAGGCAGGACAGCGAATGGTTCCAGCGGGCCAGCGCATTGCCCGGCGCCAGTTTCAGGGCAACGGTCAGGGAGGCGGCGGCGGCGTCGATAAAGCCCACCGTCCGCAATGCCTTGTCCAGCGTTTACAGCACCTCTTCCAGCCGCCCATCCGGTGCCCGTCGGGCAGAATGGCCAGGGCCGCCGTCAGTTCCGGCAGGCGATCCCCGATGTCGCTCAACAACTGTTCGCCCAGTTCCCGCGCTTCGGGCAGGAAGCGGCCAAACAGGATGACGCCGATGATCAGCGGCACAATGGCTTCACGGGAACGGTTTTCATCCAAGCAAGGCGCGTGCCCATATTGACCCAGGCCGAGTAATCCAGCGGCGACAGATGCAGAATGCGGCGATAAAGCGGGATCGCGTCATCATGCTCGTCCCCGCCCGCGCCGCTGACAAGGATCGGCTGTGCCTCTCCGGACACGCTGCCTCCCTCAGTGCCACCGGATGTCTTGGTACTATCCGTGGTCGTGGTAGATCCACCCGCGCTGCCACCACCGCCATTGCTGTCGGTGCTGCAGGAGGAGGTGGTGGAAGTGGAAGAGCCGGTGGAGGCCGTGCCACAATCACCCGAACGGCCTGTCGATGCCGACGCAGATGGCGTTGTTGTGGTGGTGATGGCCGTCGACGCGGCGGCGGGAGCAGCAATGGTGGTCGGCGCCACGTTGGTGGTGATGGAGACGGTGGGTATCACGGCGGCTACTACGATGCACTGAATGGCGCTGGTGTTCAGCGTGGACGGAGCCGGCGTGACGGTGAGCTGACCTTGCTCGTAACGGATGGTGTAGTTACCCAGCCCCTTGCCGGCTGGCATTACTGGCGCTGATCGCATAGGTGCCGGCGGTCGCGCTGGCCGGCGTGCCGCTGCTGGCCAGTGTGACCAAGCCGACGCTGTCACCATTTACCAGACCGTTGGCGCTGAAGCCTGTCAATGAAAGTTCAGTGCCGCCCACCTTTGTGGCATTGGCGGCTGTGATGCTCAGCGCCGCCGACATAGGTTACGGCATAGTTCGACAGGCCCGAACCCGTCGCACCCGAGGCGGCGACCGTATAACTGCCCGCCGATTCCGATGCGCCCAACTCACCAGCAGCCAAGCTCACCGCCGAGATGGTGTCACCATTGACTAGGCCGGCCACGCTATAGCCTGGAACGGTCGCTGTTGTGCCATAGGTCTTGTTCAGTGAGCCGGCGGTGATGGTCAGGGTCGCGGGTGTCACCGTCACCTTGCCGTCAGCATAGGTTTTGCCCTCCCTTCAGGAAGTCATCCTCAGACAGGGGCGGCGTAAGATCAGGCACAGAGGGTGTCGGGGGAGGGGACTTGGGATATTGCGCTCCACATCGCGCCCCCGGTCAGCGCAAATCCGGAGCAGTTCAGTTGCGCGGGCGGCGTCAAACAGCGGACTCCATGATCGTCCGCAACCGATTCAGCAGGGGACTCGGCTTCATGTTCTTTCTTAGCTTGTAACCGATGCAGCGGAACCCCGCCCCTTCAAGGGTGACGACCTTGAAGTCGCTCTTCTGCTCGGTTATCTGCACCTGCGACACCACGGTGACGCAGCCGGAAAACCGTACCAGACTTTCCAGGACGGGCAGGGAATTGGCCAGGATACAGTTCTGTGGCCATGCGATACCCGCCGTCATGAACAGCGCTTCTACATGACGGCGATAGGTGCTGCCGGGACGGGGCAGCACCCATTTGGCATCGGCCAGTTCGGCCAGTGACACTTTGTCCCGGTCGAAGAATGCGCTGCCTGGTCCCACCGCGATGGCAAACGGGTCCCGCATCAGGACATGTTCAAGAATGTCCGGGGGACTGCCGAACATCTCCGCCACCGGCCCGATGATGATATCAATGGCGCCCGACCGCAGCATCGGCACCAGCGTATCATCAAGCCCGTCCACGATCTCGATATCCACCGGGCCGGCATCCGCCAGCAGCAGGCGCAGCGCCTTGGGTAGCAGCGTCGATAACACGCTGGGCGTGGCCCCGATACGTAGCGGCCCATCGACCCCGGCCGACCGGCGCTTCACCTCTGTTTCCGCGTCGGTTAGCAGCGATAGAACGCCCTCTGCCCGGCGTACCAGGATTTCACCATAGGGTGTCAGGGTCGATCCGCGTCGCGTGCGTTCCAGCACACGAACGCCCAGCCGCTGCTCCAGCAGCGCGATGCTGTTGGACAGCGCCGGCTGCGATATCCCCTTCTCCTCCGCCGCGCGGGTGAACGAGCCGTATTTCGCGATGGCCAGCAGATTGGCGATCTGACTTGCTTCGACAGCCATAACCCAAACCTATGACAATGCCCTTTATCATTATTTGACAGGGGGTACTGAACGGTGTCAACGCTGAACCGTGAAGCTGGCGAAGTCCGGCACCGGGAGGGAAAGAATGTCTGATCGTGCGATCAACGTGGCCCAGGAACTGGGCGATATGCGCCTTGGGCCCTTCCATGTCCGGTTCGCGCTGCTGATGGGCGCCATCCTGTTCATCGACGGGTACGACCTGTTCAATGCCGCCTATGTCGCGCCCTATGTGAAGGCGCAATGGGCGCTCAGCCCGTTTCAGATCGGTCTGATGCTGTCCATCGGTCTGGCCGGTCTGGCGTCTGGTGCGCTTTTGCAGGGGCCTCTGGCCGACCGCTGGGGCCGGCGCCGCGTGCTGCTGGCTGCTGTCGCGGGGTTGGGGCTGGCCAGTCTGGCGCTTTGGCTGTGGGCGCCCAGCTTTGTGATCTTCTGCGCCCTGCGTGCCGTTCTGGGCGTGTGCCTGGGCATGATCTCGCCCCTGGCCTTCGTCTATATCAATGAATGGGCGCCGGCGCGTTGTGCGAACCGATACGCCACGCTGGCCTTTGTTCTGCCCTTCTCCCTGGGCGGGATTGCCGCCGGTCTGGCCGGCATCGCCATCGCGCCGACTTGGGGCTGGCACGGGCTGTACGCTGTCGGGGCACTGGCCCTGCCGATGGCCCTGATCGGGCATTGGCTGCTGCCGGAATCCGTGCGGTTCCTGGTGGCGCGCGGGCGCCATGCCGATGTTGCCGCCATCCTGTCGCGCGCCCGGCCCGAACGGGCCGACGCCTATGCCCAAGCCACGACGTTCCTGTCGGGGGAAAATGCATCGGGAAAGGCGCGAGTGGCCGATCTGCTGGGACCCCGGTATCGTGGCGTGACGCTGACCATCTGGGTGGGGGGCGCCCTCAGCCTGTTTTGCATCCATGGCCTGACGGGCTGGTTGCCCAGCATCATCCTGGAACAGGGAGCGCCGGTGCAGGCCGCCTTTGCCTATGGCTCACTGCTGATGGCGATGCAGATCGTGGGCGGTGGGCTGTCCGGATGGCTGGCCGACCGGCATGGGCAGATCAATGCCATGGCCACCGGCTTCATTGGTGGCATGCTCACCCTGCTGCTGTTGATCCCTGCCATCGGCACCAACGCCGCCTGGGTTGCGGTGGCGCTGGTCGGCGCCTGTGTCTTCGGCGCGCAGGCCGTGATGAACAATTTGATCGCCATGAGCTATGAAACCGGCCTGCGCAGCACCGCCGTGGGCGTTGCGGTCGGCGTCAACCGCGTCGGCGGTGTCATGGGTCCCCTGCTTATCGGTGTGGCGCAGCAGCAATCGGGAGCGCTGTGGATCACCCTGTCCATGCTGGCCCTGGCGCAGCTTTGTGCCGCCCTGATCTTCCTTTCCCGCCGCCATTCCCTACAACCGGCGCTGACCGACGCGCCCAGGGGCGTTTGAGGGTTATAATGAAAAAGCATCTGAGCCTTTCTGTCGCCGCCATCCTGGCGGTGGCCGCCGCCGCCCATGCCGGCACCCCGGCCCAACCCGCACTGGGTTACCGCACCACGCCGGTGATCCGGGTCGACGGCCTGTCCTTCAAGGACCTGAACCGCAATGGCCGCCTGGACCTTTACGAGGATTGGCGGCAGACGCCTGGCGCCCGCGCCGCCGATCTGACGGGCCGCATGGGGCTGGCGGAGAAGGCGGGATTGCTGATGCATGGCAATCCGCCGGGTCTGGATGGGGGCTTGCGCAATCCCTGGGACATGGCGGCCATCGCGCCGCAGATCCGGGATCGGCATATCCGCTTCTACATCAATCGGGTATCCGTTGCCCCACGTTCCATGGCCAGCATGGCCAATGCCGCGCAGAAACTGGCGGAGGAAAGCAAGCTGGGCATCCCGCTGGTCATCAGTTCCGACCCGCGCAACCATTTCCAGGCCACGTTCGGGCTGACGGTCAGTGCCGGAAAATCCACGCAATGGCCGGAACCGCCGGGCATGGCCGCCACGGGCAATCCCGATCTGGTGCGCGAATTCGGACGCATCGCGGCGCGGGAATATCGCGCCATGGGTATCACCATGGCCCTGTCGCCCATGGCCGATCTGGCCAGCGAGCCGCGCTGGCCGCGCACCAATGGCACTTTCGGCGATGATCCGGCAAAGGTTGAACGTTTCGTTCAGGCCTATGTGGAAGGGTTCCAAGGGGCGGCGGATGGGCTGGCGCCGGGCGGTGTGGCCACGGTCGTGAAACATTGGGCCGGCTATGGCGCGCAGCCCGAAGGCTATGACGCACATAACCCCTACGGCCGCGACATCGCCTTTCCTGGTGGTTGGTTCGACCGGCATGTGGCCCCGTTCAAGGGGGCCTTCCGCGCCCGGACGACCGGTGTCATGCCCACCTATGGCAAGCTGCCGACCGATGTCACCATTAATGGCCGCCCCGCCGAGCCTGTGGCCGCCGGGTTCAGCCGGCAGATGCTGACCGAGCTGTTGCGCGATACCTACCGTTTCGACGGGTTCGTGCTGACTGACTGGAAGATCACCGATGATTGCCTGACGCCCTGCCTGCAGGGCACTTTGAAGCATGACGAGGTCGGCATGCCCTGGGGCGTTGAAGACCTGAGCAAGGCGGAGCGGTTCGCCAAGGCCTTGGATGCCGGGGTGGATCAGTTTGGCGGGGTTATGGACCCGGATATCCTGGTCCGGCTGGTGGAAAGCGGACGCATCACGACTGACCGGATCGACCTGTCGGTGCGCCGCATGCTGGTGGTGATGTTCCAATTGGGACTGTTCGAAAACCCTTATGTCGATGCCGATGCGGCGGAAGCCATCGTCGGTGCCCCGACAGACCGGGAAAAGGCCATGGAGGCACAGCGCCGGTCGCTGGTCCTGCTGGAGGCGGCATCCGGTACATTACCCCTGGACCCGAAGGCGAAGCCGCGTGTCTGGCTTTGGAAGATGGATGCGGCCAGCGTTGCCGCGCGCGGCTTCACCGTGGTGGACAGCCCCGAACAGGCTGATATCGCCCTGCTGCGCATTGCGACGCCCTTCACCACGCGGCCCGCCTTTTTCTTCGGTTCCCGCCATCATGAGGGATCGCTGGCCTTTGCATCGGATAATCCCGACCGTCTGGCCGTGGAGCGTGCGGCGGCGGCGGATCTGCCTGTAATCGTCAGCACCTATCTGGACCGGCCTGCCATCCTTGGCCCCGTCAAGGATAAGGCCAGTGTCCTGATCGGCGATTTCGGCGCCTCTGATGACGCACTGCTGGACCTGTTGACCGGGAAGGCCCGGTTCCAGGGGCGGTTACCGTTTGAACTGCCCTCGTCTATGCAGGCGGTGGAAAAGCAGTTGCCGGACGTGTCTGCGGACAGTGAGAAGCCGCTATACCCATCCGGTTTTGGCCGGGACGGTTGATCATTACGAAAACGGATCAGAAAAAGGAGGGCGGAATTTCCGCCCCCCTTTTTTGTTACGTTTCATCAACGATTTCGTTCCGCAGAAGCCCGACGCCGGAGATATCCACCTCCACCACGTCGCCCGGCTTCATCCATAGCGGGGGTTCCCGCTTGGCACCCACCCCACCCGGCGTGCCGGTCAGGATCACATCGCCCGGCGACAGGGGGGAGAAGCTGGACAGATAGGACACGATCACCGGCAGCGGGAAGATCAGATCGGCCATCGGCGCATGCTGCACCACCTGTCCATTCAGGCGCGTGGTCACTGTGACGGCGGGCAGGTCCGTAATCTCGTCCGGCGTGACCAACCAGGGTCCAAGCGCACCGGTGGACGGGAAATTCTTCCCCGGCGTGAATTGCTGCGTATGCCATTGCCAATCGCGCACAGAGGCATCATTGGCGCAGGTGAAGCCGGCAATATGCGCCATCGCCTCATTTTCGGGGATATAGCGCCCGCCCTTGCCGATGACGATGGCCAGTTCGCCCTCGAAATCCAGGCTGGTGGACACGCGTGGCCGGACGATGGGGGCACCATGGGCGGTCAGGGTATCGGCAAAGCGGGTGAAGATGGACGGATGCCCCACCTTGGCCCGGCCCGTCTCCTGCCGATGCGTTTCATAATTATGGCCGACGCAGAAGATCTTGCCCGGATTGGGCAGTACCGGCAGCAGGGTCACCGATGACAGCGGCAGGGTGGGGGCCGTCCGCGCCGCCAGATCGATCAGCAGGTCCTTGGCCAGCGCCGTTTTCAGGTCGGGCGCCTGGGCACCGGCGATGGCACCCAGGTCATGCACCTGCCCATCCTCGACCAGACCGTAACTCTCAACGGTGCCGTGGCGGAAGCTTAACAGTTTCATAGGCTTGCGGGTCCTTAAAGGCTAAGTGGGCGGTAGCGGAAATTGCGTTCGGCGGCGGCCAGGGCCGCCACGTCCTTGTCGGAAATGCCCCATTGGTCGATACGGTTCTGGGGCCAGGTCCAATCGTCGGGCGCGCCGACGCGGTAATCGTCGGGCACGATCTCCACGGCGGTGGAAAACTCCACCACGGCACCGAAGGGTGCCACGAAATAGGCAAACGCATTGTCGCCCGGCCCGTGCCGGCCCGGTCCCCAGGCGGGGGCCATGCCGCTGTCGCGCAGGCGACCGATGCCGCGCATCACCGCGTCCAGATCGTGCATCTCGAACGCGATATGGTTTAGGGAGCTGTGGCCCGCCCGCGCAAAGGCCACCGAATGGTGGGAATTGTTGCAGCGGACAAAGACCATGCCCTTGGTCCGGTCCGATACGCGGAAGCCCAGAACCTTTTCCGCAGCGCTGGCCGTTGCCTCGGCATCGGTGGCGTTCATGACCACATGGGTCAGTTTCACGGGCAGGTCACGGCCTTCGATGGGCGCCACATCGCTGGTGCCATGCAGGAAGCGGAAAACCTCGCCCTCCGGCAACTGTACCAGAATGCCGGCTCCACCACCGGGATCGGCAGAGACAGTGTCCTTAACAGGCCAGCCGGCAGCGCGTGCGCGCGCGGCGATACCGGCAATCACGGCCTCATCGGCCACGAAGCTGGTGCAGCGGATGGAGGGGCCATCCGCCTCCGCCAGGGCGACCAGATAGGGGAAGGGACCGGACCCGCGTAGATAGCGCGTACCGTCCGGCCCGGTTTCAGCATGCGCCAAACCCCAGATACTGGTCAGGAAGTCCGCAGCCTCTGCGGCCCCCGGCAAATTCAGTTCAATGCTGCGCAGGCGCATGGTCCGCCTCCTTCATGTGGTTGCAAGGCCGGGATCGGCGGTCAGGCCCGTGGCGGCGATGCCGGCCAGGGCACAGGCCTCATCCGCGTCGCCGGTATCGCCGCTGATCCCGACGGCACCGATCACGGTGCCTGCCGCATCCCGGATAAGCACACCGCCCGGCGACGGCGCCATGGCCCCGCCGCTGATCGCGAACAGGGCATTATAGAAGGTGGGAGAGGCATTGGCTCGGCGGGCCAGTTCCCGGCTGCCATAACCCATGCCCAGCGCGCCCGTGGCCTTGGCGATGGCGATCTGTGGCCGCATCAGGCTAGCCCCATCTTCCCGCTTCAGCGCCACAAGATGTGCGCCGGCATCCAGTACGGCGACGCAGAGCGGGGCGTAATCGCGGCGGCGGGCCTCGGCCAGTGCCTCATCCACGATATTGGCCGCAGCGGCCAGGGTCAGGCTGGACATGTGATCCCCTCCTTCATCATGTGCAGGGTGGTGGCCAGTTGGGCTGCAAGATCGGGCAGGTCTGTGTCATCCGCAGCAAGGCCGAATATATAAGCATCGGGGCGCAGCAGCACCGACGCGGCGGGGCTGAGCCCCTGCCGGTCGAACCACGCGGCCAGCATGCCACTTTCATCCAGCAGATCCCGCCCGATGTGGCAGACCTTCACGCCAAGACCGACGAGGACGGGGGGCAGGGCGATGTCACCGGCCCCTGGTCCGCGCAGCAGCACGAAGCCGCCGCCCGTCACATCATCCAGCAGCCAGGCTGTTCCGGCGGCATCGGTGACGCGCGGCTGTATGAAACGGGGGCCACCACCATCGCCGACCACGCCCTGCCGATAAGGCGGGATCAGATCGGCAGCGGTGGCACCGGGTGTGGCCGCACGCTGGCGCATCTCCGCATCGCGGGCCGCGGCCTTTACTGGGTCCAGTTCGCAGATATAGCGACCGGCGGCAACGGCGGCGCCAATCACCGCCCGCACATGCGGGTCGCGTTCCGGCTGATAGGTGGTCAGCAGGGCGGCATCCGCCCGGCCCGACAGAACCAGTTCCAGTTTCCAGGCCAGATTGGCGACATCACGCATTCCATGGCACATGCCCTGGCCAAAGAAGGGTGGCGTCTGGTGGGCGGCATCGCCGGCCAGGAACACCCGGTCCCGCTGCCATTCCAGCGCGACCAGACCATGAAACCGGTAGGTCGCCGCGCGGACCAGCCGGTGCGGAACTCCCTCGACCCAGGGGGCCAGCAGTTCGGCCACTTTCTCCGGCTGCATCATCTCCCGGTCATCCTCGCCGGGCAGCAGCATGAATTCCCAGCGGCGATGATTGCCGCGCCCCGGCACGATGGTGGCGGGGCGACGCGGATCGCACAGCATCACCGACAGTTTCTGCAGGTTGGCCGCCGGCGGCAGGCCGGTGAAATCGGGAAACCGCACCGGGCCATCCAGTTCCGCATCCACGACCAGCCAGGGTTCTTCGAACCGCAGGTCGTCCAGGCGGATGTCCAGCGCCTTGCGCACCAAGCTGCGCGCGCCGTCGCAGGCAATGACATAGCGGGCGCTGGCCCGGTCACCGTCAGCCAGATGCAGGGTCACATGATCGTCCCCCTGATCCAGCCCCACCAACTCCGCGCCCAAGCGCAGGTCAACCGCCGGGTAGGTGGACAGGCCGCCGCGCAGCACGCCCTCCAGCTCTGGTTGATAAAAGAAGTAATCGTTGGCCCAGCCGAAGGGCCGTGCCTGTCCGGCGGAACCCAGATAGCGGATCACCCCGCCATCGGCACCGATATGCAGGTGCCCGTCGGTTTCGCGCATCAGGGGCAGCAGCCGGTCGATCAGGCCGATACCCTGAAAGATGCGCATCATCTCGTGGTCGATATGCACGGCACGGGGCAGGGGGTGCGGGTCCGGTTCGCGTTCCAGCACCAGAACCGACAGCCCGGCCTTGCCCAACAGATGGGCGGCGGTGGCGCCGACGGGACCGCAGCCGACGATGGCGACGTCATGGATCATGGCGGCCTAAGGGGTTTTCGTGAAGAAAGGGGCCGGCGGCGATCCCTGTCAGGCGCCGCCGGCCGGTTGGGATCAGAACTTCACGCGCAGGGTGCCACCCATGTACCGGGCCGCTTCCTTGGACGTGAAATACAGGATGTTGCCGGGGTTGGCGGCGTTGGTCAGGATGTTGTCGCGCTGCATGCCCGTCGCGAAATGCTTGTCGGTCAGGTTGCGGACATAGAGGGTCAACTGGTAGCGGTCATCCTGCGACAGCACGCCCACCGACAGGTCGATGGTGCTGTATCCGCCTTGGGTCAGGCCGGCATCCTGCTCCAGGGAGAAGGTGGTACCGCTCTGCGTGTTGAACCCGACTTGGGCGAAACCGTTCCAGTCGGTGGCGATTTCATCCTCGTACCGGACATTGATATTGCCGCGCCAGCGCGGGGCGTTGGGCAGGTCGCCGCTACGAACATTCTGGACGGTGCCATTGCCCAGACGGAAGCAACTATTGACCGGTTCCGCCGCTCCCGTTGCCAGGGTGATGGCCGCCGCCTGGGCCGGCAGGGCGCAGGCGATGCGGTCGGCATCAAACGTGGCATCCAGATAGGTGACGCCGCCATTGATGCTGAGGGCTGACGTGGCACGGGCCTGGAACTCGATCTCCGCACCCTTCGATACCGAGGAGCCGGCATTGGTCGGCACCGACACGTTGGGCGCGATGGTCGACTGAACCTGCAGGTCCTGATACTTGGCATAAAACAGGGCGCTGTTCAGGATCAGGCGGCCATTCAGGGCCTGCTGCTTCCAGCCCAGTTCATAGGAATTCACCGTTTCCGGGCGCACGGGCGTCTGGCTGGCGAAATTCGCCGTCAGTTCAACGTCGTAGCCCTGACCCTTATAGCCGCGTGACCAAGTGAAATAGGTCTGGGCATCGCGGTCGATCTCGTATTTCAGACCGGCCTTGCCCGACAGGTCGGTGTCGGAAACGCTGCCCGACCCGGTAGAGGTGGCAAACAGCAACCGGTCACCGGCATAGGGTGCGGTACCGAAACGGGTACCGCTGTAGGATACCTTTTCCCGTTGCAGACGGAAACCGGCAAAGGCCGACAACGCGTCTGTCAGCTCATATTCCACCTGACCGAAGGCGGCGTAATTGTCCGTCTTGGTATTCGCCGCGTGATTGGAGGAGGAGAAGAAGGAGGTGGCGCAAGGCTGCCCGAAGGCGGTGCCCGGCGTCACGCAGCCGCCCACGCGGCGGGTAAACGCGCGGTCCAGGTCCAGGTTGAAGTAGAACAGGCCGAACGTGTAGGTCAGGGGCTGGTTTGCGGCGGAGGCCAGACGCAGTTCCTGTGTGAACTGGCTGATATCGGCGGTACCGCCATTGACGCCGAAATAGCCGTTGCCGAATGGCAGATAGAGCGGCGTGGCCGAATTGAACCCGTCCACATCGACATTATTCTCGATCTTCCAGTTGCGGACGGCGGTGACGGACGTCAGGACATGGTCGCCCAGGTCCAGATTGGCCTCCACCGACCCGCCGGCCTGATCGGAATTGGCGAAGGTCCGGGTATCGCCGCTGCTGACGGTACGGTTTTCGGATGAAGCGACGACCGGCCCCCGGATCGCGGCCAGAACGCTGTTGGTGGTCAGGTAGGGGATCGGCTGGCAGCAGTCGCTTTCGCTGTCGCGTAGGTCGGCGGTGAACAGGAAGTTCAGGTTTTCCGCGGCCTGCCACTCGACCTTGCCGCGCACGCCGACATCGCGACCGCCATAGACATGCTCACCACGGCCATAATCGTAAACATAACCGCGATTGTCGGTGTAATAGCCGGTCAGCCGGGCGCCTACCGTCTCGCTGATCGGGCCGGAGACGGAGGCACGGGCACGGTATTCCCCCTGCTCCGCGATGCCGATTTCCGCGACACCTTCAAAGTCGCGCGACGGGCGCTTCGTCACGATGTTGATCACACCGGCGGTGGCGTTCTTGCCGAACAGCGTGCCCTGCGGGCCGCGCAGCACCTCCACCCGCTCCACATCGATCAGGTCTTGGAAGCCCTGGCCCTGACGTGACATGACGACGCCATCCACCACGAAGGACACAGCGGATTCCAGACCGGCATTGAACAGGGCCGTACCGACGCCGCGAATGCGGACATTATTGTTCAGATCGCTGGTCGACTGTGTATAGGTCAGCGAGGGCACCAGGGCGGCAACGCCCGCCGTGCTGCTGACCTGGGAATTGGCCAGAGCGTCGGCGGAAAGCGCGCTGACGGCCAGCGGCACGTCCTGCAGGCGCTCGGCCCGCTTCTGCGCCGTCACCACGATTTCTTCAAGCACCAGGCTGTCATCGGCCTGCTGTGCCTGCGCCGGCATCATTGCAGCGGCCAGCATGGTGGTGGCCATCAGGCAGTGGCGCCAGTTCGGCTGGAAAGTCATTCTCTTCCTCCCTTCACATCAACTTGACCGGGCGGCGTTGGGCCGGACCGGCAATGGTTTTGGGAAGGAAGTGCCCGTCGGCAGCATCATTGTCCAATGATGATAAATGCGCAGGTACCCAATTTTACTTATGACAGGAGGCGCGGTGGCTGGTCAGCGCAGGGCATCGGCGATGGCCTTGCCACAGGTCACGGTATCTGCCGGTCCGCCAAGATCGCGGGTGCGCAGATGTTTTTGGGCCAGAACCTTCTCAATGGCAGTCACGATGGCGGCCCCCGCCGCATATTCACCCAGATGGTCCAGCATCAGGGCGGCGGACCATATTTGACCCACCGGGTTGGCGATCCATTGACCGGCAATGTCGGGGGCGGAGCCGTGGACCGGCTCGAACAATGACGGGAAGCGGCCATCGGGATTGATGTTGCCGGCGGGCGCGATGCCAATGGTGCCGGTGCAGGCGGGCCCCAGGTCGGAAAGGATGTCGCCGAACAGGTTGGAGGCCACAACCACGTCGAACCAATCCGGATGCTGCACGAAATGGGCGGCCAGGATGTCGATATGGTATTTGTCCCAGCGCACGTCGGGATAATTGTTGGCCATCGCCTCCACCCGTTCATCCCAATAGGGCATGGTGATGGCGATCCCGTTGGATTTGGTGGCCGATGTCAGGTGCTTTCTGTCCCGCCGCCGGGCTAGGTCGAAGGCGTATTTCAGTATACGGTCGGTGCCGATCCGGGTCATCACCGTCTCCTGCATCACGACTTCGCGGTCGGTGCCGGGGAAGATACGCCCGCCGATGGAGGAATATTCCCCCTCCGTATTCTCGCGCACGACATAGAAATCAATGTCACCCGGCTTGCGGCCTGCCAGCGGGCTTTCCACGCCCGGCATCAGGCGGACGGGGCGCAGGTTCACATACTGGTCAAATTCGCGGCGGAACTGGATCAGCGAACCCCAAAGCGAAACATGGTCCGGCACGGTTGCGGGCCAGCCCACGGCACCGAAAAAGATCGCGTCATGCCCGCCGATCTGCGACTTCCAATCATCGGGCATCATCTTGCCGTGCTGGAAATAGTAATCGCAGCTCGCAAAGTCGAAATGATCAAACTGGAAACGGATGCCGAAACGCGCCGACACGGCTTCCAGAACCCGCAATCCTTCGGGCACCACTTCCTTGCCGATGCCGTCACCAGGGATGACGGCGATGCGGTAGGGGCGTTCCTTGCTCATTCAATCAATCCTCATTCGATCAGGATGGCCCTGAAATCATTTACATTGGTTCGTGTCGGCCCTGTGAACAGCAAGGTCCCCAGGGCCTGGAAGAAGCTGTAGCCGTCATTGTCGGCCAGCCGTTCAGGGGCAGAAACGCCTGCGTTCGCGGCGCGTGCCAGAATGTCGGGGCCGATCCAGGCGCCGGCATTATCCTCCGACCCGTCAATGCCGTCTGTATCAGCCGCCAGCGCATGTACGCCCGGCAGCCCGTTCAGTGCGATGGCAAGTGCCAGCAGGAATTCGGCATTGCGTCCGCCCCGGCCCTGTCCCCGCACGGTCACGCTTGTTTCGCCGCCCGACAGAAGAACGCAGGGGCGTGGGGTGGGGATATCACCGGCCAGAACCGCCTTCGCGAAATCGGCATGCTGCACGGCGACATCGCGGGCCTCGCCCTCAATCGCGCTGCCCAGGAAGATCGGGGCCACACCCATGCGCCGGGCGAGATCCGACGCCGCCGCAATGGCATCTGCGGGCCTTGCCACAAGGATGGCGCGACCGGGGGGCAGGTCATCCAGGGATTTCGGCGTCTCGCTTTGCGGGTTGGAAAGCCAGCCTGTGACGGCGGCCGGTGCGTCGATCCCATATCGCGACAGGATGGCCAGCGCCTCTGTCCGGGTGCTGGGATCGGGCAGGGTCGGGCCGGAGGCGATGGTGGCCGGATCATCGCCCGGCACGTCCGAGATCATCAACGTGTGAACCGGGGCCGGCGCGGCCATGCGTGCCAGACGCCCGCCTTTCACCGCCGACAGGTGCTTGCGCACGCAATTCATCTCTGTGATGGTCGCCCCGCTTCTCAGCAGGGCGCGGGCCACCAACTGCTTGTCGGACAGCGTCAGCCCCGGTGCCGGCGACGCCAGCAGGGCCGACCCGCCCCCCGATATCAGGCACAGGACAAGGTCGTCGGCGGTCAGTCCCTTCAATAGGTCCAGCATTCTGGCCGTGGCCTGGATGCCGGCTTCGTCGGGTACCGGATGGGCTGCTTCCACCACCTCGATCCGGCTGCACGCAAAGCCGTGGCCATAGCGCGTGATGACCAGCCCTGAAATCGGCCCTTGCCAGCGCTGCTCCACAGCCGCCGCCATGGCGGCGGCAGCCTTGCCGGCCCCGATCACCACCGTGCGTCCTGTCGGGGGCGGCGGCAGATGCGGCGGTACGCAGGTGGCGGGGGAGGCGGCGTTGACCGCCGCCTCCATCAACAGGCGCAGCAAATCCTGTGGGGCCGGACGCGTCAAATCACATTCTCCAGGTCACTGTCGCACCAATGGTGCGGGGTGGATTGTAAGCGCCGAAATTAGCGCCCAGGAACACCGCCTGGAAAGTACGCGTCACTTCATTGGTCAGGTTCTTGCCCCACAGCGACACCGACCATTTGCCGGAAGCATCGGTAAAGACGATGCGGCCATCGACGAAATGCGTGGCCGGGCGGCGTTCTGGCCCTTCATTGGCATTGTCGTCGAAGATCATGCTTTCATACCGATAATCGGCGGCGAACAGCAGGCTGCCGCCATCGGGCAGGGTGGCCTCATAGGATGGAGTGACGGCGAACTTGTGCTTCGGTGTGCGCGACAGCCGATTGCCGGCATAATCCTCGCCCGGTTCGGGTTCGAAGACGTCGAATGTGGCATCCGTGTAGCCATAGCTGGCTGCCAGACGCGCACCGGCGAAAACCCGCCAGTTCAGCGATGTTTCATACCCTTTGATCGTCGCCTTGCCCGCATTCTCCGTCACGATGGACAGGTTGGGCAGGGTGCGGCGCGTCTGCAGGTCAGTGTATTTCATCAGATAGAGGGTGTTGTTCCAGATCAGCCGTCCGTTATGGAAGCCGCTTTTCTGACCCAGCTCATACTGCGTCGCGTATTCCGGTTCGAACCCGTCGCGCGCGTCGGCGGCGGAGCCCGGCGTATCCTGGAAGCCGCCGCTTTTGAACCCGCGCGACACCATGCCGTAAAACTGATGGTCGCGGTCCAGCTTGTACTGACCGCCGGCCCGCCAGGTCCAGGCGTCATATTTGTCGGAAACCGAGACATCGAAACGCTGTGAACCGCGCAGAACCGCTGTGCCCGCAGTATTGGCGACGCGGTAATCCTTCTCGTCCTGGGAATAGCGCAGACCCGCGATCAGCGAGAAACTGTCGTCCAGCGGGATGGTCGCGTCGCCGAACGCGGCGTAGCTGTTCAGCTTTGCCGACTGATCATAGATTTCCGTGCCCGGACGACCGGTATCGATCACCAGCGTATCGATGCGGTCGGTCTTGTTATTGAAATTGTAGAGCCCGGCCACCCACTGGATCGGACTTTCGGGAAGCGAGTTCAGCCGCAATTCATGGCTTGAGAAGTCGCTTTTCTCGTCATTCCCGCCACTGATGTTGATGCGGTTGGTGGGGGCGTGGCCGCCGTCGAAATCATAGGCGACGTGATAGTCCAGATCACGATAGGAACCCAGATAGGTGAACGTGGCGAAGGACAGGTCCCAATCCAATTGCCCGCGAACCCCCCAGGTATCGCGGTTCTGGTAGCCTTCGTCGGAGCCGGCGGTGACCTTGCGGTTGCGATCGACGGTCCACAGGGCCGCGCGCGGATCGGATGCATCGCGATCCAGTACATGTTGTGCCGGCCCGTCCGCACGGTCGCGGGTACCGTCCAGGGTCAGCAGCACCCGCACGGTATCCGCCGGCTCGCCATAGACGTGCAGCCGACCGCTGCGTGTGTCCTGATCCTCCACCCGGCCACCGGTGAAGGTGTTCTTCACATAGCCGTCATGGGTGCGCCAGGCCCCGCTGGCGCGGGCGGCCCATTTGCCGTCCGCCAGGGGAATGTTGGCGAAGGCGGCCCCTTCCAGCCGCTGGTAATTGCCGACCGTCGCTTCCAGCCCGGCATCGGTACGGTCCAGTTCGGGTCGGTTGCTAACGACATTGATGGCGCCGCCCACCACATTGCGGCCATAGAGCGTGCCCTGGGGGCCTTTCAGCACCTCGACGCGGGAGACATCGAACGCATCGAACGCGACCGCCGCGGGGCGGCCCAAATATACATCATCCAGGAATACGGCGGAACTGGGGTCGCCGGCGGCCCCACGGTCGCTGGATCCGATGCCACGGATGGTGATGCGTGGCTGTGATGCGGGGAAGGCATCGAAATTGAGTCCCGGTGTGCGGCTGGCGATATCGTCGATCTGACGCAGGCGGGCCTGTTCGATCTCCTCCGCGCTGAACGCGGTGACCGTCACGGGGACATCCTGAAGACGCTCGCTGCGCCGCTGGGCCGTGACGATGATCTCCTCCAGGGCTTCTGCCGGTGCAGCCTCCTGCGCCAGCGCCCCGCCCGATGGCAGCACAAGCATGGCGGTCGTTCCATAGGCCAAGAGCCGGCGATTGATCGCACGCATTCCTTTATTCCTCCCTGGGGGTTTCCTCCCCGGTCGTCATTCGCCGGGTATGGGTACAGCTTACGCAGGGTGGATGCGACAGGTCAACACATTGGATGCAGAAAGCTAAAGTATGGATGTTTATATTGACAAAATGAAGCCATGACCACAGGGTGAGGGAAGAGATACATAGTCCTCTTATCCAACAAGAAGGTGCCGCGGTGCCCGCCCCCAGGGTCACCCAGGATCGGGTGGGGCGGCGTCGGCCATGGCTTTGGGAGACAGTGCCTTGTTCGAACAATTGCTTTCGCCGGCCCTGCTGGGAACGGCGATGGTTACCACCTTCATGGTGCTGATCATGACCAAGCGGATGTCGGCCATCGCCGCGCTGCTGGCCATTCCCATCCTGTTCGGGTTGGCGTCCGGCGCGGGTTCCGCCTTGGGCGACATGATCCTGCAAG
The DNA here is from genome assembly GCA_001296005.1 of alpha proteobacterium AAP38. Classification (GTDB taxonomy): domain Bacteria; phylum Pseudomonadota; class Alphaproteobacteria; order Azospirillales; family Azospirillaceae; genus Niveispirillum. Next base: position 136,865 of record LJHR01000027.1, read on the forward strand.
GTGTGTTGCAGGTCGCGCCGACAGCCCTGATGCTGACTTTCGCCGTACTTTATTTCGCGGTGATGATGGATGCCGGCCTGTTTGATCCGCTGGTGCGGCGGGTCTTGGCCATGGTTGGTGACGATCCTGTCCGCATCGCCCTTGGCACTGCCGCGCTGGCGACGCTGGTGTCGCTGGACGGCGATGGCACCACCACGGCGCTGATCATCATCACGGCGTTCCTGCCTGTCTATAAACGGGTCGGGATGAACCCGCTGATCCTGGCCCTGCTGCTGGGCCTGTGCAATGCGCTGATGAACTATGTACCTTGGGGTGGCCCGTCGGCCCGTGCCGCCGCTGCGGTCGGCGCTGACCTTGGGCAGGTGTTCGGTCCCCTGATCCCCGCGATGCTGATCGGGCTGGCCGCGGTTTTCGTACTGGCCTGGTGGCTTGGCCGCGCAGAGCGACTGCGTCTTAGCGTCGGTGCAGGAAGCGGGGCGACCGTCACCTCGGTACCGGGCCTGGATATTGATCCTGCAATTCGCCGGCCCCGGCTGTTCTGGGCCAATCTGGCCCTGACGGTTGGGTTGGTGCTGGGCATGATCCTGGGTCTGGCGCCGCTGCCGGTCATGATGATGGGTGCCTTCGCCGTTGCCATCACGCTTAACTATCCCCGTCTGCGCGATCAGAAGGCGCGGATTACCGCTCATGCCGACAATGTCGTCAATGTGGTCGTGCTGATCTTTGCCGCCGGGTCGTTTACGGGCATCCTGAACGGGACGGGCATGGCCGATGCGATGGCGAATGCCGCCTTGACCGTGATCCCACCTTCCATCGGGTCCTATCTGGCGCCCATCACGGCCCTGGCCAGCATGCCGCTGACCTTTGTCATGTCGAACGACGCCTACTATTTCGGGGTGGTTCCCGTCATCGCCACCACGGCCGCCGCCTATGGCATTGATGCGGAAGCCATCGCCCGCGCCTCCCTGATCGGTCAGCCGGTTCATACGCTCAGCCCGCTGCTGGCACCTATCTATCTGGCCTGCGGGCTGTTGGGCGTGGATGTGGCGGATGCGCAGCGCTTTGCCCTTAAATGGGCGGTGCTGATCTCGCTGGTGGTGCTGGTGGCGGCCATCGCCACGGGCGCCATTCCGCTGCGAGCCGGCTGAACCATGGGCCGTAACATGGGGCGGTGGCTGCTGCTGGCGGCCATGACCGCCATCCTGGTGGCAGGGTTGAAGGCGGTGGCCGTTCCGGCGGCCCCGCTGCTGGGCCCAATGCTGGCGGGTATTGGCTTCGCCCTGACCGGCGGGGCAATGAAGCCGCCCAAGGTGATGCTTCTGGCCAGCTACACAATTGTCGGCTGTCTGGTGGCCGTGGCGATGGGAAATGCCCTGGGGCCTGACCTGCTGCGGCATCTCCCGGCCTTCGTGACGATGGCCGCGATCACCTTGCTGATCAGTGCCGGCCTGGGCTGGGTGCTGGCGAAGGGCGGGTGGTTCAAGGGAACAACGGCCATCTGGGGCCTTGCCCCCGGCGGGGCGGCAGGCATGGTGGCCATGGCCCAGGAACAGGGTGGCGATGGCCGCATGGTGGCGGTGATGCAGTATCTGCGCATCCTGACTGTCACCGGCTCCGCCATCGCGCTGTCGCACCTGATGACCGGATATGCGACCCCGTTCCACCCCGCCGGGTGGTTTCCCGCCCTGGATCCGCCGGGGCTGCTGGAGACGCTGTGCCTGGCACTGGCGGGTGGTCTGATTGCCCGATGGCTGCGGTTTCCCTCCGGCGCGTTTCTGTTCCCCGGTCTGGTGGGGGCGGCATTGATGGGGGCGGGGCTGGCCAGGCCGTCAGTGCCGCCATTGCTGGCAGCCGCTGCCTATGCCGTTATCGGCTGGAATATCGGCCTGACCTTCACCCGCGAGACATTGGCCGGTTGCGCCCGGTCGCTGCCCCGCATCCTGGCCGCAACATTTGGCCTGATCGGCCTCTGCGCCCTGCTGGGTGTCCTGGTCAGCGTGATCTGCGATGTGGATTGGCTGACGGGCTATCTGGCGACAACCCCCGGCGGCATCGACGCCATCCTCATCATCGCAACCACGACGCCCGTGGATCTGCCATTCATCCTGTCGGCGCAGGTAGTGCGTGTCCTGCTGGTGCTGCTGATCGGCCCGGCGCTGGCGGCCCATCTTGCCCGCCGCCTGGGGTGACCAGGGCCGACCCAGAGTGGTTGCTGCGTGGCTTTCACGGGTTTGCAACGGCTGACAAGGGCGCCCCGAAACGCTGGTCACATTGGTCACTCAAAAATGGATGCAAAAACTTGACTATTTGAATCCAATAAATCATCTTCACCTCATTGGCTTCTTTGCAGGCCTCCACAATCATCTGGATTGAGCAATCATGTTGGACGGTCCGATCAAAATCCTGGTGCCGACCGGGTCACTGGGCGCCGGCGCGTCGGAAGCGGAGGTCCGCTATGGCATCGCGCAGGGCGCGCATGCCATAGCCACCGATGCCGGCTCCACCGATAGCGGCGCCGCCTATCTGGCGCTGGGTATGTCGAAGAATAACCGCGGTTCCGTGAAGCGCGACCTGACCCTGCTGATGCGCGAAGCCGCCGCCGCACGCATTCCGTTGATCGTCGGGTCAAGCGGTCAGGCCGGCGGTGACCGGAATGTCGACTGGACCCGCGACATCGTGGTGGAAGTTGCGGCCGAACTGGGCATCAGGCCCCGGATCGCCTTGATCTATTGCGAGATGGAGAAGGCGACGCTGAAGACCTTCAACGCCGATGGCAAGGTCCAGCCCCTGCCGCCGCTGGGTGCGCTGGAGGATGCGACCATTGATGCCTGCGACCATATCGTCGCCGTCATGGGCGCAGAGCCGTACATCGCGGCGCTGGCGGCGGGGGCCGACATCATCCTGGGTGGGCGCACCACAGATACGGCGGTGCTTGCTTCCTATGCCCTGTGGAAAGGGGCGCCCGCCGGTCCTGCCTGGCACGCCGCCAAGGTTGCGGAATGCGGCGGGCAGTGCGCCGTCAACCGCCTGGAAGGGGCGGGTGTCCTGATCAGCATCGGTGAAAACGGGTTCGAGGTGGAGCCGCTGGCCCTGTCCAACCGCTGCTCGCCCGACAGTGTGTCGGCCCATATGCTGTACGAGAACAGCAATCCGTTCCTGCTGACCGAACCGGGCGGCATCCTGGATGTCACCGATGCCGTCTATCGGCAAGTCAGCGACCGCAGCGTGAATGTTACCGGCTCCATCTGGCGGCCACAGCCCTATACGGTGAAGCTGGAAGGAGCGGGCAGCCGCAGGTTCCAGACCATCATGCTGATCGGCATTCAGGACCCGCTGGTGCTGGACAAGGTGGATGTCTTCCACGACCGGATGCTGGCCGCCCTGTATGACCGGGTTCACAAGACCATCGGGGCGGCGGCGGGGGATTTCCATATCTCCCTTCGCATGTATGGCTGGAACGCGGTGTCCGGCGAGCGCCCGCCACCCGGCACGCCGGCCCCACGGGAGATCGGAGTGCTGTTTGTGGCAACCGCCGACAGCCAGGAAATGGCATCGCAGATCGCCAAGGCCTGCAATCCGTACTTCTTCCATTTCCCCATCGCGCTGGACGAGGAATTGCCCAGCTACGGTTTCGCCTTCACGCCAGCCGATATCGACCGGGGCCCGGTTTATGAATTCCTGCTGAACCATGTGGTTGAACTGGAAGATCCGATGGCGCTGGCCCGCACAAAATGGATCGATCTGAGCGAAGGGGGGAAGGCGTGATGCCCAGTGTAAAAGATGTCTGCCGGCACGTGCGGTCGAAAAATGCGGGGCCCTTCTGGGTCACCTTCGATCTGTTCTTCGATGGGCCGGAGAACTTCCAGGCCTATCACGATCACCCTGCGCTTGGGCCGGACCTGTTCCAGCGCCTGTTCGGGGCCGACCCGGCGCTGGTGCGCCATTACCCGGTGCCCAGCCTGCACATGGTGAAAATCTCGCACGCCCGCACCAGCCCGCAGGGCGGCGTCGTCGAACGTGACATGCATTGCGGTCAGCAGTTCGTGCGGCTGCTGGATGTCGAACTGGGATAGGGAGCTGCGGGGCTTGTCCCCGCGCATCATGAGCAATCAACAAGGGCGGCGCAGCAGCGAAACCAAGATCGCCGCAGCCGCCCGTCTCCGGGAGGAGCGCTCGTCATCTGACGAGGAGATTGGAGATGCGAGGCTTCCGCCTCCAGCTTTTGCTGGCCATCCTGACGGCAAGCGCCTTCAGCCCTGCCGCCGCGCAGGAAACCCGATGGTCCGGCAGCATCGCTGCCGGCATCGGCACGAGACCGGAATATATGGGGTCCAAGGATCAGGAACCGGTTCCATATGTAGCCGGCGAACTGAACTATGACCGCTATTTCCTTGAAGCTCAGGGCAAGGAGGTCAGCCTTGGCACTTGGTTGACACCGTCCATGTCTTTGGGCGTCCTGTTTGATGTCGAAAGTGGACGGGATGACAGTGTCAAAAATGATCGCGTGTCCCGCCTGCCCAAAATCGATGATGCGATGCAGTTGGGTGCCTTTGCCCGCTATGCGTGGCGTGGTGTCCTTGACCGGCGGGATGAACTGACCATGGACGTTACATGGCTTTCCGATGTGTCTGATACCCACGACGGGGTAGTCGGGTCACTGGGGCTGGCCTATGGCCGAAAACTGGGCGATCGCTGGTCGTTTGGTGGCGGCGTCCGTCTGACCTATGTCGATGACAGTTACGCCGGTACCTATTTCGGTATTACGCCGGCTATGGCTGCCGCCAGTGGCATGCCGGCCTTCCGGGCCGGGGGCGGGGTTCGCGACGTGGGCCTCAGTGCCAAGCTGTCCTATGCCCTGACCGACAATTGGAACATCCAGTTGCTGGGCAGCTACAAGCAACTGCTGGGGGATTTCAAGGACAGTCCTATCGTGAAGCAGGACGGGGGCGCCGGGCAGCTTTCCGGTGCGTTGGCCATCGGATACCGTTTCTGACGATGCAAGCCGTCAGCGTGGCATGACGATGGCATGAAGCCGGTGCCTGGTGGCCAGCACATGCTCGGTCATCAGGCGCTGGGCCGCCTGGCTATCCTCCCGCTGGAAGGCGTTCAGCACGGCCTCATGCTCTTCCTGGGATTCCAGCACATGGGCTGGCGGGGTTGCAGGCATCTGCCGGTGGCGGGGAGGAACACAGGCTGCAATGGTCGGGCACAGACGCGCAACGTCACCCAGCACCGGATAGATCAGCGTCATGCGGGTGGCGTTGCGCAGAACCTCATTCCGCGACGCCAACATGATGCCGCGATGGAACAGCCAGTTGAGCTGGTACCATTCCCGTTCGATGGTTTCCGACCATTCGCCCCGGGACAGGATGGCACGGCCCTGGCTGACCAGATCGGTCAGTTGTGACAGCGTCTGTGCCTCCCACCCCAAGTCGGCGGCGGTCCGGGCCGCGATCCCTTCCAGCGAGGCCCGGACCTCAATGCTGTCAAAGACATCCCGCACGGTGACGGTGCGTACCGTATAACCGCGGTTGACGCTGTAATTCACCAGCCCCTCGGCGGACAATACAGCAAGGGCGCTGCGGATCGGGGTGCGGGATACGTCCAGAAGCGTGGCCAGCGCCTCGGCGCGCAGCTTCGTGTCCGGCGCAATCCGACCGGTGACAATCATTTCACGCAGTTCCATAAGCACGGAATGCGTGGCGGGTTCCGTCTGCTGGGGTTCGGCCAGCGCGTCTTCCCGTTCCGTAACTTCCGTGTCCGCCATAATCTTCACCTGTTCAAACCACCCGTCCGGCTGTCATCCTTAAAGCAACCGGACGATTATCGCGCAACCCCGATCATGGCCGCCCGTCGGCGACGATGCAACCGGGTGGCGGCTCCGTTCCATCCAGGACGGCCACCACCGACCGTGCTGCGATCAGGTTGGTCAAGGCCAACCCTTCATGGGATGACGCACCCGCATGGGGCGTTGCCACGACATTGGGCAGGTCCAGCAGCGCATCCGAGATGGGGCGGTACGCGGGATCGCCTTCGCTGACAAACACATCCAGGCCTGCACCTCCCAGATGGCCCGACCGCAATGCCGCCAGCAATGCGCCATCATCGACCAGCCCGCCGCGTGCCGTATTGATCAGAAACGCCCCTTTCTTCATGGCGGCCAGGGTGGAGGCATCGATCATGAAACGGGTGGCGGGTGTCAGCGGTGCATGCAGGCTGACATAGTCGCTTCGCCGCAGAAGGTCCGGCAGGTCAACATAGTCGACGCCCGCCTCAACCGCGTAGGCGGGGTCGGGTGTGCGCGTATGGACCAGCACCGTTGCCGCGAAACCGGACAGGCGGCGCACCACGCTTTTGCCGATCCGGCCCAATCCAATCAGGCCGACGGTTTTGCCGGACAGGTCATGGCCGTTCAGGATGGACCAGTCGCCCGCCAGCATCGCCATCTGGCTTTCGCGAAAACGGCGCCCCACCGCAATCATCAGCCCGATGGTGTGATCGGCAACCGCCCCTTCATTGCCACCTGCCGCGATGGTGACAACACGTCCAAGGTCGCGGGCCGCCGCCACATCGACGCGGTCATAACCGACACCGCGCCGGGCAATGACCCGCAGACCGGGTAATGCCTCCAACAACGGGCGGGTGACGTGCGCATGCCCCACAATCCAGCCGGCCGCGCCGTCCAACATGCGGCGGAGCGTGTCCACCGCCAGATCGCCGTCACCCGTGCCGGGCGGCGGCGGTGACAATGCGACCTCGCAGCCATGGTCACGCAGATAAGCGACGGAACGGTCATCGAAGGAACGTTGCGTAACGACGACTTTACGGTTGGCTGCGGATGTCATTGGATTTCGCTGCTCGCTGAATGGCTGCCGGAGCCTGAATTCTAGCGATCAGACGAGAATTTGCATCCAAAATTATTTATAATGAATCCTTATCAAGATTTCCCGCTACATGGGCTTCAGGGGGAGGGTGACACGCGCCACCAATCCCCCTTGCGGGCGGTTGGTCAGCAGAATATCTCCCCCATGGGCCCGTGCCACGGCGCGCGCGCTGGCCAGACCCAGACCCGCCCCGCCCGTATGCCGGTTGCGTGAGGGTTCGACGCGGAAGAAAGGCTCGAATACACGCTCCAGAAGGGTGTCGGGAAGGCCCGGTCCTTCGTCCTGAACCTTAATCACCGCGCTGTCTTTCTCCGTCGTCAAACTCACCAGGGCGGAACTGCCATAGGTGACGGCGTTGCCGATCAGATTGTCCAGCATACGGGCGATGCCGGATGCGTCACCCTCGATCCAGGCCGGCTGCATGACCCCGTCGGCAACCGGCTCTCCCATCTGACGACTGGCCTGGGTCTGGCGCAGGATCAGGGCCTGAAGGTCGATGGTGCTGCGTGCGACAGGCTGGGACAGATCCTTCACGAACGACAATGTCGCCGCGATCATCTCCCGCATCTCTTCGATATCGCCCGCCGCCGCCTCGCGCACGGCGTCCGGCGCCTCTTCCAGCCGGAAGGCAAGCCGGGCCAGGGGGGTGCGCAGGTCATGCGCAATGGCGGCCACCAAGAGGGTTCGGTCGTCCACGTACCGGCGCAGCCTCTCCTGCATCTGGTTGAAGGCGGTGGCAGCGGCGCGCACCTCCGGCGGGCCCGCACTGGTCGGGACAGCCGGCGCGGCGGGATCGCGGCCCAGCCGTTCTGCGGCTTGGGCAAACATGGCAATGGGACCCGCCAGCCACCGTGCCAGCCACCAGGCGAGTGGCACAACCACGCCCAGCCCTGCGATCAGCCAGTAGAACATCCGCAGATACCAGCCGCGCAGGCCCCCGCCTGCGGGTTGCACAATCCGCCATTCCCCGCTGGGCAATTTCAAGGCGGCGGAGAAATCACCGATGATGGCGTCGTCACGATGGACCATGTCGCCGAAACGCGGCCCCGATCCCGGTCCCGGTTCAGCTCCCGGTGGGGGGCCGGAAAAGCCCTTGTCAGGCGGTGGCGGGCGGTCACCGTGCGGCGGCGGTGGGCGATCCCCATCAGGGTCGTCAGGGAAGCCACGTGGGCCGGGGCCGCGACCACCCGGATCACCGGGCCCCCGCAGTTCCAGTCGTACGAAGCTTTCATCCTCCCCCAGCGCACTGACCAGCCATTGCCGGTTGGCGCGCAGCCGATCCGACGGGCCGGCATTGGGGGGCGGCTTGCCAGAGGTGGTGACTTCAAAACCCGGTGCCGCAATGCCCGACCGCAAACTTGCCGCCACACCGGCCAACATATGCTGGCTGCGTGGCGGCATGGGGGCTGCCAGCAGCAGCAGGAAGTTCAAGGCCTGGGCCAGCAGCACGCCTGCCAGCATCAGCACAAAGATGCGGACGAACAGGGGCCAGCGGGCCAGAAGGTTGGGTAACTTCAACAGGGCAGCCACCATGCGCCGGGAAAACAGTAACAGCATAGGCCGGTGGCCCGGCCCCGCGAAAGGGGCAAGCCACCGGCCACAGGATCAGACGCCGACCGTCACGCTGGCGGTGTAACCGGCCGACACGCTGCCCGACATGGTCAGGGTCTGGGCGGCGATCTGGGCGGCGGTGTTGTCGCCGAAGACATTATCGCTGGACAGGGTAACAGCGTTCAGGGCCGCCGTGCTGTTGCCATAGCCGCCGGCGGCATAGACGGTGGCGCAGACACTGCCCGGCACCGCCATCTGCGAAATCAGGGTGGCGGTACGGCCCGTGCCGCTGGTCGCGGCAGCCTGGCTGGTGAACACTTCGAAATGGATATGCGGATACCGCCCCATGTAGCAGCCGGGAACGATGGTCTGGAACGTCACCTGGCCATTGCTGTCGGAAATCTGCATCCCGCGCAGATAGCTTTCGGTCGGCAGGTCATAGAGCGAGTATTTGCCCGCCGCATCACAGTGCCAAATATAGATGGCGTAGCCCGACAGCGGCGTACAGCCCGTGGAATTCTGCAAGGTGATGGTCAGGGTCATCGGCACGCCCGTCGCCTGGGTCGTGGAACTGATGAAGCTGGATCGGATGTCCGACCGGATAACACCGGAGGAGGTCAGCACATTGGAGGTGGCGCCGCTGGAGGTGTTGGTGCCGTCGGCTGGGTAGGGGCCGTTGGTTTCGCTGGCATAATCGACGCAGGAACCGCCAGTGGTGGTGCCGCCCGTCGTGCTTCCCGTGGTGGTTCCGCTGCTGGTCGTTGTGCTGTCCGACCCGCCGCCCCCGCCGCAGCCCGTCAGCAGGGCCGCCAGACCGGCGCCGCCCAGCAGCGACAGGGCGCGCCGGCGTTCCAGGATCTTGGTGTTCAGGGTTTCAAGGTCGAAGAGCAGACCACGGTCATGATCTTCGATGTGATGTTCGCTCATCTCTTATCTCCGTTTCGGGGGTGTCCGACGGGGGCACCGCCGTTCGCGGTTCAAGGGATGGCGAGTGGATGTTGCCCTGGAATGTCAGACGTATTTCAAGGGTCCATCCGGCATCGTCATATTATGTCGCCTGAAAAATTATGTCCGTAGCCTGCTGGCGGGTTCCCGAAGGAGTGTGGCGGGAATGCCGCATTCCCTATCGCGTGACAGTAGGGACGAACATATAGCCTTCGTTGCGCACCGTACGGATCAGTTCCGCGCTGTCATCGGCAGCGGCCAGTTTGCGGCGCAGACGGCTGATCTGGACGTCGATGGCGCGGTCGAAATGATCGGTGCTTTCGCCGTGGGCGAAATCCAGCAGCTGATCACGGGTCAGCACGCGGCGCGGATGATCGACCAGGGCACGCAGCAGGCGGAATTCTGCATCCGACAGGGTAACGTCCTGGCCCGACGGGGCCGCCACCATGCGGCTGTCGGGCTGCATGCGCCATCCGGCAAAGCCGATCCAGTGTTCCGCCACGGGTGGCGGGGCGGCGGTGAGCGCCGGTTCCGTCGTGGCGGCAGCACCCCGGTTGCGGCGCAGGACGGTGCGGATGCGGGCCAGCAGTTCGCGCGGATTACATGGCTTTTCCATATAATCCTCCGCCCCCATCTCCAGGCCGACAATACGGTCGACATCCCCGCCCACGGCAGACAGCATGATGACGGGCGGGCCGCCGCCGGCCACCAGCCCCTTCAGCGCGGTCAGCCCGTCCTCCTGCGGCATCATCACATCCAGGACGATCAGATCGTAGCCGCCGGAAGCCAGTTTCGCCCGCATTTCAGGTGGATTGCCGGCGGTGTCGGTGCGGTAGCCGTGCCGGTCCAGGAATGTGGAGATCAGGCCGCGCAGGCCCGGATCATCATCCACGATCAATATGCGGGTCATCAAATCCATATCCCGATTATGGCGTCGTGACCTTCTCTGTACGAGCCGAAAATCGCCTCTCCATGTCGGATTGTTTCAGCATGTTGCAGTGGACGAACGGCTTTTGCCCCCGGGCTGCAACGCGCCTGACACAACATGGCGTGGGTTTCCATCGTCCCGACATATGCCGGCAAAGCCCGTCCCCTATCCCTTGGTTCCAGTCCTGAGCGATACCAAGGGAGAAAAGCATGCGTATCCTGAAACGAACCCTGGCGGCGCTGGCGCCCCTGCTGCTGTCGGCCCATGCGGCCGTGGCGCAGAATGCCGGCGGTGATCCAAAGGGGGCTGGCCCCATCGTGGCGGCCCTTTCATGGATGCAGGGCACCCTGATGGGCAATGTCGCCACCACGGTCGCCGTGATGGCGGTGGCGGCGGTAGGTTTCCTTATGCTGACGGGCCGGATGAACTGGCGCTTCGGGGCGACCGTGGTCCTGGGCTGCTTCATCCTGTTTGGTGCGGGGGCGATTGTGTCCGGCATCCAGGCAACGACGTCGGTGTCCCGCTGATGCTGGCCCGCGCCCCCGTCTTCCGCGCCCTAACCCGGCCCCAGATGTTTGCGGGCGTGACCTATAATTTCTTCGTCATCAACCTGTTGGTGACGACCGAGGCTTTTCTGGTCACGCGGTCCTTTCTGGCCCTGCCGGTCGCACTTCTGGTGCATGCCGCCGGCTATCTGGCCTGCCTGCGCGAACCCCGCATCTTTGACCTGTGGCTGACCAAGGTCACGACCTGCCCGCGCGTCCGCAACTGGAAGCGCTGGCGCAGTAACTCCTACAGGGCGTGAAGCCCCACCTGCTTTGTGGAGAAGTCCCATGCCGACATGGAAAGGTCCTGCTTCCTGGGCCGGTCGCGAAGCCAGCGCCGGGGACCGGCTGCCTTATCAGGCACTGCTGGACGATGGCAGCTTGCTGCTACGCGACGGGTCGTTGCTGCGCACCATCCATGTCGCGGGTCTGGCGTTCGAAACGGAGGATTCAGAGGCGCTGAACCACCGGCTGGCCGTGCGGGAGGTGATGTTGCGTTCCGCCTTGGACGCACGGCATGTGGTCTATCACCATGTCATCCGCCGCCGGATACAGCCGGAACTGTCGGCCAATTTCGACAGCCCGCTGGCCGGGCTGATCGACCGGCGCTGGCAGGAGCGGTTGGCCGACCGGCGGCTGTTCATCAATGAACAGTTCCTGACCATCCTGCGCCGTCCGGCGCGGGGCAAGGCTGGGCTGGTGGATCGCATCCTGTCGCGGGGCTGGTCAGCCCAGCGTCTGGACAGCGAACGCCGCGCCCTGGATGCCGCCGTCACGGCCCTGCTGGCGGGGCTTGAACCCTATGGCGCCCGCGCGCTGGGCACCTATGATACCGCCCATGGTCCCTGTTCAGAGGTGCTGGAGCTGCTGTCGGCCCTGTATAATGGGGAGATGCGGCCTGTGCTGCTGCCGCCCAGGGGCACCGATATCGGTCGCCATATCCCCTATTCCCGCGTCAGTTTTGGTGTCGATGCGCTGGAACTGGCCGGGCCGCAGGCTCGGCAGGTGGCCGCCGGCCTGTCGGTGAAGGAATATCCAGACGCGACGCGCGCCGGCCTTCTGGACAATATTCTTCGCCTGCCGGTCGAACTGACCCTGACGGAGAGCTTCGCCCCGGTGGACCGGCAGACGGCACGGGAACGCATGGATCTGGCGCTGCGTCGCCACCGCGCCACAGATGAGGAGACGGTGACCGAACGGGCCGAGATGCTGGCAGCGCGCGACGCGCTGTCGGCGGGTCAGGTCGGGTTCGGCGATCATCATCTGGGCCTGCAGGTCCGGGCATCCGACATGGCGGCCCTGGATGATGCCGTAGCGTTGGCCGGTGCCGCCCTGGCCGATATCGGTGCCATCGCCGTGCGGGAGGATGTCAATCTGGAGCCGCTATTCTGGGGACAGTTCCCCGGCAATGAGCGTTTTCTGGTCCGCCGCGCCCTGATCTCCACCGCCAACGCCGCCGGCTTCCTGTCGCTGCACGGCTTCCCGCTGGGCAACTCCGGCGGCAACCATTGGGGTGATGCCGTGGCCATGTTCGAGACGACCAGCGCCACCCCGTACTTCTTCAATTTCCATGAAGGCGATCTGGGCAATTTCACCATCATCGGCCCGTCCGGGTCGGGCAAGACGGTGGTGCTGAACTTCCTGGCCGCGCAGGCGCAGAAATACAAGCCCCGTACCATCTTCTTTGACAAGGACCGGGGGGCGGAGATTTTCCTGCGCGGGATCGGCGGGCATTACAGCCGGCTGCTACCCGGCGAACCGTCGGGCATGAACCCGCTGCAACTGTCCGACAGTGCCGTCAACCGCGCCTTCCTGCGCCTGTGGCTGGCCTGCCTGTTGAAGGCGGACGGGCCGGAGGAAGAGGCGGCCATCGCCGATGCCGTCGATGCCTGTTTCGACCATGCCCCGCATCTTCGCCGCCTGCGCCATTTCCGCGAACTGCTGTCGGGCGCCACCCGGCCCACGCCGGGCGATCTGGCCAGCCGTCTGTCGCCCTGGATCGGGGCGGGCGAACATGCCTGGCTGTTCGACAATGAGTTGGACCGGCTGGATCTGGATGCGCGCGTGCTGGGCTTTGACATGACGGCGCTGCTGGATGTGCCTGCCCTGCGCACGCCGGCCATGATGTATCTGTTCCACCGCATTGATGAACGGCTGGATGGTGATCCGTCCATGATCCTGATTGATGAAGGTTGGAAGGCGCTGGACGATCCCGTCTTTGCGGCCCGCATCCGCGACTGGCTGAAGACCCTGCGCAAACGCAACGCCATTGTCGGCTTTGCCACGCAATCGGCGCGAGATGCGTTGGACAGCCGTATCGCCAGTGCCATTGTCGAACAAACCTCCACCATGATCTTCATGCCCAATCCCAAGGCGCGAGAGGATGATTACTGTGCCGGGTTTGGCCTATCGGCGCATGAACTGGAGTTGATCCGTGGCCTGCCGGCACATGGGCGCTGCTTCCTGGTCCGCCATGCCAACCATTCCATCGTCCCGCGCCTTGACCTGGGCGGCATGAACGACATGCTGATGGTTCTGTCGGGGCGGGAGGCGAATGTCCGCCGCCTGGACATGATCCGCGCCAGCACCGGCGATGACCCCGCCCGCTGGTATCCGCGCCTGACGGGCACGCCCTGGCCCGGTGTGGCGGACCTGCCGGGGGTGGAAAGGTTGGCCGCAGAATGACGACCCAGGCTTGCCCCGGATTTTCCAACCTGGATGGTGCCGGCGGTGTTGCCGGCGGTGTTGCCGGCGCGTTGCGGGCCGTCGACTGTCTGGCTGCGCAGACCACGGAAAAGGCCTTCTCCACGCTGCTTGGCCCGGATGGTGCGCTGGGTCAGGCGCTGACCCTGCTGCTGACGCTGTATGTCGCGCTGATGGCCATCCGCATGCTGACGGGGCGCACGGGCGTCGGCCTGTCCAGCCTGACCCCGCGCATGATGGGGCTGGGCCTTGTCCTGTGCTTCGCCACCTCCTGGGCCGCCTATCATCAGGTGGTGTGGAACCTGCTGGTTGGCGCGCCCGACCATCTGGCCTCGCTGCTGGCCGGGACGCGTGGATCGGCCCCGTCGCTGTTCGCCGACCGGCTGGATCAACTGTTCCAGCTGGTTCTGGACGCCGCACGCCAATCGGCGGTGGCGGGTGGGGAGAAGCCAACCATGCTTGCGGGCATGCGCCCGGCGGACCTGCTGTGGATCGCCTCTCTGCTGCTGCTGTTCGGGACGGTGGGGGTGCTGGTGGCGTCCAAGATTGCGCTGGCGGCGCTGCTGGCGCTGGGGCCGGTCTTCATCCTTCTGGCCCTGTTCCGGGCGACCAGCGGGTTGTTCGAGGGGTGGCTGCGCGCATCCATCCTGTTCGCCCTCGTGCCGCTGCTGACGGTGCTGGTTGGTACAGGTGCGCTGGCGTTGATCGCACCCATGCTGTTGGACCTTTCCATGGCCGGCGGCATGCCGACGCCGGAACTGGCCGTGTCGGTTCTGCTGGGAGCGGGGGTATTCAGTCTGCTGATGCTGCTGGTCCTGCGGGTGGCGGCGACATTGACGGGGGGATGGCGCCTGAACCTGCATGGCCGCCTGGATGCGCCGCGCGGCCAGGGCGGCTCCGCCCATGCCAGTGTCACCACCCATGCGGCTAATCCGGCCCTGACCCCGGCCGCCGCCCGGGCCAGCGCAACCGCCCAGAGCAATGCCGCCGCCGCCCTGTCTGGTGCCACGATGCTGAGCTTGAATTCGCAGCAGACCGCACCGCGCGCCGCCAGCATGGCGGCCCCGGCCGGCCTGACCAGTCCGGGCGATGCCGCCCGCCAGAACCCCACCAATGCCCCCCAGCCTAACCGCCAAGCCGCAGGTCTGGGCCAGCGTTTCCGCAGCCCGGCTGTGAAAGGAACCCGATCATGACCAAGCGTCTTCTGGCCTTGCCGCTGCTGGCGGTCCTGCTGTCCACCACGCCCTGCTTTGCCGATAACCGCATCATCTGGACACAGTATGACGAAGCCACCGTGGTTACAGTACCCGGTCGCGCCGGTATCCAGACGACCATCCAGTTCGAACAGGGGGAGCGGATCGAGAATGTGGCCATCGGTGACAGCGCCGGGTGGCAGGTCACGCCTAACCGCCGCGCCGACCTTCTGTTCCTGAAGCCGATCCTGTCCGACAGCCGCACCAACATGACGGTCGTCACCGACCGCCGCACCTATCTGTTCGACCTGACGACAGGGGGCAAGGGCGGGCCGCTTTATGTCATGCGCTTCAGCTATCCCAAGCCGTTCACCCCACCGACCCCCACCGTAGCGGAGGCACCGCCGCCCGACATCACGTCCGACCCGGCCCCGAAGGTGGCGGAAGAGGTGGCGGTCCCCCAGCCCAGCGACCTGAATTTCGCGTGGGAGAAGCAGGGGCCGGAAAAGATGCTGCCGGCGCAGGTGTTCGATGATGGCCATGCCACGTATCTGCGCTGGGAAGCCGGGGCCGAAGTGCCGGCCATCATGGTGGACGGGCCGGATGGGGCCGAAGGTCCCGCCAATTACGCCATGCGCAATGATCTGATCGTGCTGGATGGCGTGCCGCGCCGCATCACCCTGCGCAATGGCAAGCGTACGGCCAGCCTGATCCAGACCACCCAGACTGCGGAAAGGACCAAGTGATGAGCTTCACCGCCGACCCCGTAAGTGTCAGTGACGATCCCCGCCTGTCCATGCCCGCCGGTGCATTGGTTCTGGCTGGCCGAACCCATTACCCCACTGTCGCGGACCGTCGCAGCGGGGGCAATCTGGGAATGGTCGCCGGTGTGGCCTGTGTCCTGGCGCTGGGCGGCCTCACCTTCTGGGGTTTGAACCAGGCCCGGCAGCCGGTGGCGGAACCCACCCCCCCGCCCGTCCCGCCGCCGGCCCCGGTGGCCGCCTTGCCGGTCCCAACCCCGGCCCCGGTACCGGCGGCGGTGACACCAGCGCCGCAGCCCGCGCGCGTACCCGATCCGCAGCGTCTGGCCGCCCCAGTTATGGTCTTTGACATGTCGGTGCCGGCACCGGCCACGGCACCCTTGGCACCGACGGCAGGCACCATGGCGCCCGCGAACCCGGTTGCCCCGGTTCCGCCGACGGCCCTGTCGGACAATGAAGCGTTTGCGGTGCGCGTCGGCAATGGCGGCGTGGATACGGCCAGTGCCGTCCACGCCATCGCGCCCGCCACGACGGTGGCGCAGGGCGCCTTTATTCCCGCCGTTCTGGAAACCGCCATCGACAGTGACCTGCCCGGCTATGTCCGGGCATTGGTCAGCCAGGATGTGCGGTCGTTCGATGGCAGCCGCGTGCTGATTCCTCGTACCTCCCGCCTGATCGGGCAGTACAAGTCCGGGCTGCAGGCGGGGCAGAAACGGGTTTATGTGCTGTGGACCCGCCTGATCCGGCCTGATGGTGTGTCGGTGGCCCTGGCATCACCCGCCATCAGCCAGGATGGCAAATCGGGCCTGTCGGGTGATGTCGACACGCATTTTGTCGAACGGTTTGGGTCGGCGACCATGCTGTCGGTTGTCGGTGCCCTGTCGGCCATCGGTAATGCCGCCCTGATCCTGTCGGGATCACAGTCGGCGGCGGGCGTTGCGGCCCAGCGTGACAGCCAGATCCCGCCCACCATCCGTATCGATCAGGGGCAGCCGATCCGCGTCTTCGTGGCCCGCGATCTGGATTTCTCCCTTGTTGCCACCAGCGGAGGCCGGTCATGAATGCCAGTGTCGCCGTCCTGAATGATGCCGTCTATCTATCGGAATATCTTACCCCATTTCAGCCCCTGCTGGCGGATGAGCGGGTCACCGAGATCATGGTGAACCGGCCCGGTGAAATCTGGGCGGAACGCGCGGGCAGCGGCATGGACTGCCACAAGGAACCGCGCATCGACGATCAGTTGCTGCGCCGGCTGGCCGAACAGGTGGCGCGCCTATCGAACCAGGGCGTCAACCGCAACCAGCCGCTTCTGTCCGGTCGTTTGCCTGACGGGGCGCGGGTGCAGTTCGTGGCCCCATCCGCGACGCGCGGCCACTGGGCCATGGCTATCCGCCGCCACCGGCTGGTTGATGTGCCGCTATCCGCCTATGGTGCCCTGCCGCTGGTGCCTGATGATGGCTGGCGCGGGCGTGACCCGATGCAGGACCCCGCCGCCTATCTGGCTGCTGCCATCCGGGCACGACGCACCATCCTGGTCAGTGGCGGCACCTCCACTGGCAAGACAACCTTCCTGAACGCCCTGCTGCGGCAGATGCCGGAACAGGAACGGTTGGTGGTGGTGGAGGATACACCGGAAATCAACCTATCGGCCCCCAATGCCTTGGGCCTTGTGGCCGTAAAAGGGGAGATGGGGGAGGCGCGGGTGACCGCCAACGACCTGTTGCAAGCCTCTCTGCGGCTGCGTCCCGACCGGATCGTGCTGGGTGAATTGCGCGGGGAGGAGGCGGTCAGTTTCCTGCGCGCCGTCAATACCGGTCATCCCGGCTCCGTCAGCACCATTCACGCCAACAGCCCCCAGGGCGCGTTGCAGCAACTGGCCCTGATGGTGATGCAGACCGGCTTCAACCTATCGGTCCAGGAGACCATCGCCTATGCTCGATCTGTCGTGGATGTGATCGTGCAGCTGGATCGGCGGGAGGGTGAGCGGGGCATCAGTGCCATTTGGGAAACGGCCCAGGCCATTTGAGAGATTATCGGTTCGGGACTGCCCCGTCATTGCAGTCGGCACTTCACGCTGGCAGCGGCGCTTCCAATTGTGTATATGAGAATTAATTTCCATATATAAGATGGATGCCCGTCGTTTGAATGCGGAGCCGGTGATGAAGGCAGTTGTCTGTGAGCAACCAGGGACCTTGTCGCTGGTGACCCGGCCCCCGCCGGTGCGGCAGACGGATGAGGTGCTTGTCCGTATCCGTTGTGTCGGATTATGTGGCACCGACTACCATATCTATGAAGGTAACCAGCCGTATCTGGCCTATCCACGGATCATGGGCCATGAACTTGCGGGGGAAGTGGTGGAGACCCCTGCCGGTTCGGCCCTTTGGCCCGGACAGACTGTCACCATCAATCCCTATCTGCCATGCGGAACCTGCCGCGCCTGTCGACGGGGGCGTCCCAACTGCTGCTCCGGTATCCAGGTGCTGGGTGTCCACCGTGATGGCGGTATGTGTGAATACCTGGCGGTGCCGGCCCATGCGGTCATTGATGCGACGGGGTTGAGCCTGGAACAGGCAGCGATGGTAGAGTTCCTGTCCATCGGCGCCCATGCGGTGGCGCGGTCAGGGGTGGGGCAGGGGGATCGGGTCCTGGTGGCCGGCGCCGGCCCCATCGGTATCGCCACGGCCCTGTTCGCGCGCATGAACGGTGCGGCTGTCACCCTGATGGACCTGCGCGCGGCGCGATTGGCGTACGCCGCCAATCGTCTGGGTTTTGGTGACACCGTGCAGGGTGGGGAAGGGGCGGCACAAAGGCTGCGCGAGCGCAACGGCGGCGAAATGTTCGACATCGTCTTTGACGCGACCGGCCATATCGGGGCCATGTCGGCCAATCTGGCTTATGTCGCCCATGCTGGGACCTATGTGCTGGTGGGCGTGGCCAAGGGCGATCTGGTCTTTGCCGATCCGGAATTCCATAAGCGGGAAACCACCCTGCTGGCCAGCCGCAACGCCCTGAAGGCGGATTTCGACCGGGTCATTGCCGCCATCCGGTCCGGCGACGTTCCTGATGCCGCCCTTTACACCCATGGTTTCAATGCGGTGGAGATGCCGACCCGGTTGCCCCGGCTGATCGCTGAGGCGGATCATGTTCTGAAGGCCATCGCGCGTTTCTGATATCACCAATCTGAAAAGAGCCAGGAGAAGGCCGATATGTCAGGAGAGGAACTGTCCGGGAGCAGGGGGGCATCGCCCGCCCCCTTTATCGCCCATGGCTACCGCTGGGGTTTCGCCCTGATCGCCAGCCTGTTTTTTCTTTGGGCCATTGCCAATAATTTCAACGACATCCTTATCCGCCATTTTCAGAAGGCCCTGGGCCTGGACCGGATGCAGGCGGGTTTCATCCAGTTCGTGTTCTATATCGGCTATTTCGTGGTGGCTCTGCCCGCCGGTCAGGTGATGCGCCGGTTCGGGTATAAGGCAGCCATCATTACCGGCCTATGCTTTTACGCCGGCGGGGCCCTGTTGTTCCTGCCCGCCTCTTATGTGCAGACCTACAGCCTGTTCCTGACGGCCCTGTTCGTCATCGCGGCGGGGGCGGCATTTCTGGAAACAGCCGCCAATCCCTACATCACCGCCTTCGGTGATCCCAGCCGTGCGCCACAGCGCCTGAACCTGGCGCAGTCCTTCAATGGTTTCGGGGCGTTCGTCGCCCCCATCATTGGCGGCGTGCTGATCTTCTCCGGCGTTGAGCATTCGCCAGAAGCGCTGGCCGCCATGTCCCCGGTGGATTTGGATGCCTACCGCGCCATGGAGGCGTCGACGGTACGCCTGCCATATGCGCTGCTGGCGGCGGTAGCGGGGTTCATTGCCCTGGCCGTGATCTTCACCACGCTGCCCAAGGGCGATATCGAACAGGGCTCTGACGAAGCATTCGGTAGTCAGGTTCGCCGCCTTCTATCCCACCGCACCCTGGTGATGGCCGTCATCGCCCAGTTCTTCTATGTCGCGGCCCAGGTGGGGATCTGGAGCTACTTTGTGGATTTCGTGAAGGATGCGATGCCGGAAGTTCCGGAAAAGCAGGCCGCCTTCATGCTGTCGGCCAGCCTGATCCTGTTCATGGTGGGCCGGTTTGTCGGCACGGCCCTGATGACACGGGTAGCGCCGGCCCGGTTGCTGGGCATTTACGCCGTTACCAATGCGCTGCTCTGCGCGGTGGCGGCCTTCGCGCCGGGACAGGTGGCCGTCGGTGCCCTGATGCTGACCAGCTTTTTCATGTCGGTGATGTTCCCCACCATCTTCGCGCTGGGGATCGACAAGCTGGGCACCCTGGTGCCGCTGGGGTCGTCCTTCATCATCATGGCCATCATCGGTGGGGCCATCTGTCCGCCACTTATGGGCATGGTCGCAGTCGCTACCGGTTCCATGCAGCTGGCATTCTTGCTTCCGCTGATCTGTTTCGCCGTGGTGGCGCTGTACGCCCTGCCGAAGCGGTAATGCCCTCAGTTCGGGGCGGGGCTTATCGCCCCGACCTGACCTACCTACCTACCTCGCCGCTACAACCAGTTGTTCCTGCTCGCCCAGACCCTGGATGCCCAGGCGGATACGGTCGCCGGGGACAAGGTATTTCGGCGGCTTCTGGCCCATGCCGACGCCGGGTGGGGTGCCCGTGGTGACGATGTCGCCGGGCTGCAGGCTCATGAACTGGCTGAGGTAGGAGACAATGAAGCCCGGCTTGAAGATCATGGTGCGGGTGGAGCCATCCTGATAGCGCTGGCCATTCACCTCCAGCCACATGGATAGATCACCGGGATCACCCACCTCGTCCGCCGTCACCAGCCACGGTCCGATGGGGCCGAAACTGTCGCAGCCCTTGCCCTTGTCCCAGGTGCCGCCACGGTCCAACTGGAAGGCGCGTTCGGAGACGTCATTGCAGACGAAATAGCCGGCAATGGCCGCCTGACCCGCCGCCTCGTCCACATAACGGCATTCGGTGCCGATGACGAAGGCCAACTCCACCTCCCAATCCAGTTTGGTGGAATTGCGCGGCTGAATGACGGGATCGTTGGGGCCGGACAGGGCGCTGGTGGCCTTCATGAACACCACCGGTTCCGCTGGCACGGGCAGGCCGCTTTCCGCGGCATGGTCGGCATAGTTCAGGCCGATGCACAGGAACTTGCCCGGACGCGCCACACAGGCGCCATACCGTTCCACATTCTCCACTACGGGCAGGCTGATGGGGTCGATGGCGGCGATGCGGGACAGGGTGTCGGGCGTGACGGCGGAACCGTCAATATCGGCCACCACGCCTGACAGGTCGCGGATGGTACCGTCGGCGGCCAGAAGGCCCGGCTTTTCAGCGCCGGCGGCGCCGTATCGAAGCAGTTTCATTGTGGTTTCCTGAAAATGCGGCAGCTTGGGTCAGTTGGTCCAGCCGCCATCGACGACATGAGCTTGGCCCGTGGTGAAGGTACTTTCATCCGACGCCAGATAAAGGGCCAGCGCCGCAATTTCCTGCGGGGCACCCACGCGGCCCATCGGCTGACGGGCGGTGAAGCTGGCCCAGGCTCCCTCATAATCGCCGGTGGCGCGCAAGCGTTCATGCAGGGACGGGGTGTCGACGGTGCCGGGGCAGATGGCGTTGACGCGGATGCCCTTGGTCACGAAATCGGCGGCGACGGCGCGGGTCAGGCCCAGGACGGCAGCCTTTGACGCACCATAGATGAAGCGGTTCGGCACGCCCTTGATGGAACTGGCAACCGAGGACATGTTGATGATCGATCCGCCGCCCCGTTCGATCATGCCGGGCAGGAAGGTGCGGATCATGCGGAACATGGCTTTGACATTGATGTCAAAGGACAGGTCCCATTCATCCTCTGTGCATTCCAGGATATTGCCGCCGGTGACGATGCCGGCACAGTTGAACAGCACATCGATTCCACCGATCTCTGCACTGGCCGCCGCGATATCCGCCGGGTCGCGCACATCCAGGCGGCGCGTCTTGCAACCCGACAGGCTTTCCAGGGCGGCGGCGTTGATATCCGTGGCCCAGACAGTGGCGCCTTCTGCCGCGAACAGTTCGGCGGTGGCGCGACCGATCCCTTGGCCGGCAGCGGTGATCAGGGCGGTCTTTCCCGCCAGTCTGCCCTTATGGCTCATGATGCCTGTCATGGTTCCGGTTCAACGGGGAAAGCAGCCAGGCCCCGAGGGCTCGAACGCCTTATAGGTCAGGATGAATTCGCGGTGGCCCATGGCTTCGGATTTGGTTTCCGCCCCACCGGCCACCGCCTGGATCATATCCACAATCTGTGCACCGACACTGTGCAATGTCGCAGACCCGTCGAAGATGGCGCCGGCATTGATGTCCATATCCTCGCCCATGCGCTGCCAGGTTTCGGGATTGCCGGTGATCTTGATGACGGGGGCGATGGCCGATCCCACCACCGATCCGCGCCCCGTGGTGAACAGGGTCAGATGCGCGCCGCTGGCAATCATCTCCACAATCTCTGCATTGTCGGAAATGTTGGGGAAGCCGAAACGCGGCTCCCCGTCCGGCACCACATCCATCAGGTACAGACCAGGGGTGGTGGGCCGTTCCGGCGGCTTGATCACGCCGACAATAGGACGGCTGCCGGATTTGACATAGGCACCGGCCGATTTCTCCTCCTGCGAGGACAGCCCGCCTTCGGCATTGCCGGGGGCAAAACTGCCGAAACCCATGGTGCGGTAATAGGTTTCAGCCTTGGTGATGGAGGCCACGATGGCATCGGCCACCGATGGGCTGGCAGCGCGGTGGGCCATCGGCCCCTCGCACCCGATCATCTCCCCCGTCTCCTCAAAGATGCAGGTGGCGCCGGCATCGACCAGACGGTCAAAGGCACGGCCCACGGCGGGATTGGCCGTAATGCCGCTGGTCCCGTCTGACCCGCCGCAGATGGTGCCCACCACCAGATCGGACAGGGCCAGGGGTACGCGTACCCGACTGGCCGTCATCTGTGCCTGAACCCGCGCCACGGCGGCACGGCCCTGCTCAATGGCGGTACGCGTGCCGCCCACCTGCTGGATCACGATGGTTTCAACGGGGCGTCCATGGGCGGCGGCATGGGCGGCCACCCCCTCGCGGTCAAAGCTTTCGCATCCCAGCGAAACCAGGATGACGCCGCCAACATTGGGATGGGCGACCAACGCCTTCATCATCCGTCGCGCGTAATCATTGGGGTAACAGCCTGGAAACCCCACCAGATGCACCTGTGGGTCATCGGCCAGATCCACGATCCGCCGGGCCGCATGGTGGGCGCATTCCACCAGATAGGCCACGATCAGTGCATCACGGATGCCCTTGCGCCCATCGGGCCGCAGATAGCCTTGCGCGTTCATGGCGCCCCCTTCAGCCGGTGACCGCGTCGCGCAGATGCGCGCCGATATAGTCGCTTTTCATGTTGTGCATATGGACCCAGCCGCCTGCCCTGATATCGGCGGTCATCGAGCCGATGGACGCGCCGTATTTTATGACCTTGTCACCGGTGGAAAGGTCGCGGCGTGCCAGTTTGTGACCCAGGGCCACACGCTGCGCTGCGACGATGTCCGCCCCCTCCACGCGGATATGTTCACCCGCCTCCACCGTCCGGCAGCAGACAACGACATTATCGTCGCCATGCAGCAGGATTACCGCCGGTGCCATCACGCCCCCTCCAGCCTGTAAGTACGTGCGGCATTGCCGCCCATGATCGCGGTCGCCGCGCCGGCATCCAGCCGGGCCAGTAACGCCTGGGTCAGCGCGTGCCAGCGGTGATAGGACCCGGCCAGGTCCAGCACCGGCCAGTCACTGCCCCAGATCAGCCGATCCGGCCCGAACAGGTCCAGCAGTTCCGCCATCCTGTCCAGAATGGCTGCATCATCCGTGCCGGGCACCATTTCCGTCAGCAGGCCCGACAGTTTACAGGTGACATTGCCACATTGGGCGGCGGCGGCCATGTCCCGGCGCCAGCCAGGGATGGGGCCTATGCCGATCGGGCCCTTGGCCCCATGGTCGATGATGATGGGCAGATCGGGGTAACGCCGGGCCAGTTCAGCGACACAGGTCAGTTGCGGCGGCATTACCAGCGCATCGAAGGTCAGGCCCGATACCTGCAAGGCCTCAAGCCCTGCGGCCCGTTGGGAGCCGAGTATCCAGGCGGGATCGTCAATATCCTGCAGCATGGGCCGGATGCCGATGAACTTCGCCTGCGCCCGCCGCCGTGCAATCTGATCGGTAATGTCTGGCGCATCCAGATCGACCCAGCCGACCACCCCCTTGATCCAGGGGGTGGCCGTCGCCAGTCCCATCAGGAAATCCGTTTCCGCAACCGTGGGTGCCGCCTGGACTAGGATGGTGGCGTCAATGCCGGCACCATCCAGCAGGGGACGCAGGTCCGCCGGCAAGATCGGACGGTACAGTCTGGGCAGGGCCGGGGTCAGCCAGCCATAATCGCCGCGCGCTGGGTCCCAGAAATGCTGATGCGCGTCGATGATCATCGCACGGACCCCATCACCGATGGGATGGGAGCATCGGGCCGCAGCAGGCCCAGAAGCCGCAGCTCCGACCAGAAATCCGCTGGTATCGGTGCCTCATACAACTGCCGGATTGCCCGCACCCGGTCAGGTGTGTCCAGGCCGGGAATGACGCTGGCCACAACCGGATGGGAAAGCACGAATTGCAGGGCAGCGGCCGGAAGGGTGACACCATACCGCTCGCATGCATCCTCAATCCGGCCCACCCGTTCCAGGATGTCCGGCGGGGCGGGCGCATAATTGTAGTATCCCGCACTGTCACCGCGCGTGCCGGTCGCCAGGATGCCGGAATTGAAGATGCCGCCCAGGATCAGGCTGACACCGCGACGGGCACAGAGGGGGATCAGGTCATCCAACGCGCCCTGTTCCAGCAGCGTGTAACGCCCGGCCAGCAGGATCACGTCCAGATCGGCCCGATCCAGACAATCCAGACAGGCCTGTACCTCATTCACGCCGAGGCCGAAGGCCGTGATCGACCCCTCCGCCCGCAACCGTTCCAGTGCGTGGAAACCGCTGCCTGTCGTCAATTGCGCCATCATGGCGCTGTTCGCATCGCCATGGGTCACCGCACCGATATCATGGACATAAAGGATGTCCACCCGCGCCAGCCCCAGCCGCTGCAACGACGCCTCGTGCGAGCGCAGAATGCCATCATGGCTGTAATCGTAAACCGGGCGGAAGGGCAGGGCGGAGCGGAAGCCGCACCGTTCCCGATCGTCTATGACACCGGTGTCGGCAACCAGCCGTCGCCCCACCTTCGTGGACAGAACCACGTTGGTGCGCCCACGCACCGCGTCCCCCACCCGCCGTTCCGACAGGCCAAAACCATAATAGGGTGCCGTATCAATATGCGTCAGTCCTGAATCCAGGGCTGTGGACAGGGTGGCGCGGGCCTGTTCGTCCCCCACGGGGTGGTACAGATTACCCATAGGGGCGGCGCCGAAACCGATTTCCGGCACCGTTAGCGCGGTGCGCCCGACGCGGCGGCGGGGCAATGTCATTCCATCCCCCCGGCTAATGGTTCATGCTGTGAAAGATCGAAGATGGGCTGCATCGGGCGCCATTTCTCCCCCGCTTGCGCTGCCGGCAGCGCCTTCTGGAAACGCCACATTAGCGTTTCCCAACGGGATACGGCTTCGTCCTGGGCGGCTGGGGTGGGGCGGGGATAGTCATCCGTGACCTCTGCTACCATGACCATCCGGTCATCCACCCGCCAAATCTGCATCTCCACCACACCGGACGCCCGGATATGGTCCAGAACCTCTGGCCAGACGCCGCCAGGCCGATGCAAATTTTCATAGTCGGCAATCAGTGCGGCATCCGACACAAGGTCGAGCGCCAGAACCAGACGGCGGGTCATTTCCCGCCCCCGATATGGCTCCAAAGCATGGACACGACCTCCCCCAATTTCTGAGGTGTCATTATCGCTTGTGAAATCATAATCTCAAATAAGAAAATACGGATGATCGGGGGCGATCAGCCCTTATGGCCCAGAACCGCGGAGATTGCCTGGGTTGCGGCGCGCAGTTCCTGGCGCGCCGCCTCGGTATCCACCTTCTGTGACCCGTCGATCATCTCCATGAAGGGGATGGTCAGGGCCGCCATGACATCGCCGTTGAAGCCGAAAATCGGTAGGCTGATATCGGTGACGCCAAAGGTTACGGGGCTTTTGCGGCTGTCAAAGCCCTGAGTCCGGACCTGGGCCAGCGCCTTTTCCAGGGCGGCCCGGTCGCAAGCCGTCCCCTTTGCCGCCTCTGCCAGTTCGATCAGACGGGATGTGCGGGCAGGGGGAGAGAAGGCCAGTAGGACATGGCCGGAACAACTGCGCAGCAGATCGACGGCGGCCCCCACCTTCAGTGCGAAGCCGCGTGTGCCGGTGCTTTCCTGGCGGGCGATCACCAGACCCTGGCCGCCATTCACCACCACCAGATGGCAGGATTGTCCCACCGCCGATGCCAGCCGCTCCATCGGCATCAGGGCAGCGGCAATCAGGTTCTGCGACGGGGTGGCGCGCAAGGCCACATCAAGCAGCTTGTAGGCCACGGTATAGCGGTCGGTCGTTTCCGATTTTTGGAGATAGCCGTGCATCTCCATGACGATGACGATGCGGAACAGTTCGCCCACCGACCGGCCCAGGATGGCTGACATCTCGCTGATCTGCATGCCCGCCGGTCGGTCGGCCAGCAGTTCCAGAATTTCAAAGGCCTTTTCCAGGGCGGGGGCCGCGTAGGTGCCTTTCAATCCGGGACGGGACATGGATGATCCTTTCACCAACCGGCCATCGCGAATGCCAGTTCTCTGTCGGGACAAAGCCATACACCGGGCGAACCGGTTTTTGAAGCCGGGTGGTGTCCACCAAAAAATTGGCCCCGTCCCTGTTCCCAGGGACGGGGCCAGTGATCTCGCGGGGAAGGAATTCAGCCCGCGGGAGGGAGATTAGAACCGGACGCGGGTACCGACGCGGAAGATACGCCCGGAGCTGCCATACTGCGTAACAGCCTCCTGGCCTTCATAGGCGTAGCGGTCGCTGGTCTGGTTGGTCAGATTAAGGCCTTCCGCCGTCACCGTGATCAGGTCGGTCAGCTTGTAGCTGATCGATGCATCGATATTGGTGGTCGAACGGCTAAAGACGAAATCGTTGATCAGCGGGCTGTCGCACGCCGTGCCCTGCGTGGCCGGGCTGGTCGGCACCGGTGTTTGCAGGCCGGGAGCACAGGCACCAGCGGCGATGGGATAGGCCGTGCTGTAGCCCTTGCGCTGCGCCACCGAGACACGAGCGCGGAAATCGTCCGTTTCATAGTAGAGCGTGGCGTTGAAGGCGTCGGGCGACACGTTAAGGAACGGGCCCGTCGCGATGGTCGGGGCCACGGTGGCCGTGCCGGGGTCCAGGATGTATTTCAGCTTGCTCTTGATATGGGTGTAGTTGAACTGCGTGCCGAAATCGGACCAGAATTCCGGCAGGAAGGTGAAGTCCATCTGGAAGCTGGCCTCAAAACCGCGCAGCCAGCCGCCGGGTGCGTCGCGGTACTGACGGGCTGTGAACTCATATCCGGCATCCAGATAGGCCAGTTGCTGGGCATTGGTGAAACCGGCGCGGATGGCCTGGATCCCTTCTTCGTCCAGGAAGTCGGACAGCTTGGCTGAATACAGCACGGTCTGGGGGAAGCTGCTGATATCCTTGCTGAAACCAGCGATGGAGATCAGGCCACCCGGCTGGAAATACCATTCGACGCTGGCATCGAAATTATCCGAGCGGAAAGGCTTCAGCTTGGGATTGCCGATGGTCAGCGTGGCACCCGTCGTGGCGCCGGTGTTGGGGATCGATAGGGCCGTAATGGTCGGAGAGAGGTTGCCCAGCAGCGGGCGTGCCATCACCTTGGACGCACCGAAGCGCAGCAGCACATCGTCGATGGGCTCATACACCATGTTCAGCGAGGGCAGGATGTCGGTATATTTGTTGGAGCCTTTCAGCGGGCGCCCGGCATTGCTGTTGCCAAGGCTGTCGACCTCCGTCACAGCGATGCGGGTGCCGACATTGCCACGGAACGGGTTGCCGAACAGTTCCAGGTCCCAGTCGCCCTGCACATAGTAGCCGGTATCGCGCTCGGTTACGCTATAACGCTCGCGCCCGCCATTGCGCTTGTTGGTGATGCGCCAGTCGCCCCATTTGTTGACGCAGTTGCAGGTGAAGTCGAACAGATCGTCGAAGGCCTGGATCGAGGGCACCACAAAGCTGGTCATCGTGCCGTCCGGTACCTTCAGCCCCTGGCCGAAGTCGATAACGCGGCTGACGCTGGCGGTGGTGACGCCGGCTTCTTTCAGGGTCGGATTCAGCAGGTCGTTGTTGCGTTCATACTGGTCGGTATTGAACGTGAACTCCTTATAGTTCGCGCCAAAGCCCAGGCTGAATTCATCCACGATCTGCCAGTCGAAGTCGATCTTGCCCTGCTTGTAGGTGTTCTTCACGAAGCGCTGATAATTGCGGATGCCGGAGAAACCTTTCACGGTTTCCCAGTTGGCCGGATCAGCAGCGTCGAACCCGAAATCGATCACCGGCATGGAACCGCCGCCGCGTTCGTCATAGACGAACAGGCCCTGGCTATCCATGCGGTTGAATTCCACCAGTAAACCCTGGCTGACATTGGTCGATTTCGACATGCCGGTAATGATCCGCATGGTGAAATCTTCGCTGAAATCATGATCCAGCTGCAATGAACCCTGGTGGAACTTGGTCACATAGTGGCTCTGGTCCGCAGCGGAACGGAAATCCACATTCCGCAGAACCAGATAATCAGCCAAGCCGTTGGTTACATTGGCATCCAGAACGTCCACCGCAGGCCGACCGATCAACGCGCCACGAAAGGCCAGTCGATTGCTGGACGGGATGTAACCCACCGAACTGGGGTTGTTGTAATAGTCGTAGGGGTCGAGATTATAGGGGTTGGTCGAGAAGATGTTGGCATTAGTCGGGGTGGTGGTGCCCGGCACCACGGCGGCCGAACCCAGGATCGACGTCACCCGCTGACCCGATGCGTTGAAGGCCGTGGTAAAGGCCGGCGTGGAGCCGTAAAGCTGCTGGCCGCAATCCTGCCCCGGGACCAGATCACTGCCGGCATTGGGCACGCACAGACCAGGATACAGTGCGCGGGCCGCAACAGGGGTCAGCGAATTGCTGGCGGTGTTATAGGTGGCGTTGGTGTTGTTGCGGTTCAGGCCGACGCTGGACACCTGATTGTAGGTGGACAGGTTCTCCAGCCGGGAATAGGCGCCGTCAATCGACAGCTTGGTGTCGTCATTCACCTGCCACTGATATGCTGCGGTCAGGCCCAGCCGTTCCTGCTTCACATCCTGCTGTTCGATGGAGGCCAGGGCCGGAATGCGGACCAGACTGTCATTGAAGCGGCCCGGCGTGTTGTAGGGCGCGCCGGGATACAGCTTGGCGTAGGCCGCGGGGTCTGACCCTGTCTGATAGGCGATGGCATCGGGATTGGTGATCGCGCTGCCGAAGCTGGTGCCCACCGGAGCGGAGAAGCCGGCCCGTTGGGGATTTTCATCACCCGCCCATTGCGAGCCGCGATAGAGATAGTCGGACTGGCCCGGGCTGCGGCGGAACTGGTCGATTTCGTTCACCGATTTGGAATAGGCACCGGAAATCAGGATGCCCATCGTATTGTCGTTGAACAGGTGTGACAGAAGGCCCGCCGTGCGCGGGTTGATCTTCTTGGAGTTCTGATTGTAGCTGCCTTCCGTCGACAGCGCGTAGGTGTCCTTCTTGTAGTCGAAGGGACGGCCCGTCTGCAGGTCGATGGTGGCGCCCAGCGAGCCTTCATCCGTTTCGGCCGACGGTGACTTCTGCACCTTCAGCGACGAAAACAGCTCGGAAGCAAAGGTTGAATAGTCGAACGAACGCGACCGGTTCGGCGTGGAGCCGGAATCGTTGGAACCGGCGGTCGACAGTGCCTCAAGGCCGTTCAGACGGGTACGGTTGAAATCGCCACCAAGACCACGGACGGTGATCGACCGGCCTTCACCATTGTCGCGGTCGATGGATACGCCGGGCAGGCGCTGTAAGCTTTCCGCCAGATTGTTATCGGGGAAGTCGGCAATATCCTCGGCGTTGATCGCGTCCACCTGCTCAGTGGAGTTGCGCTTCTCGTTCAAGGCGGACCGCAGCGAGGCGCGGAAACCGGTGACAATGATTTCCTCTAGCGCACCACCGGCGGACCCCGAAGCGGCGGGGGCCGATTGCGCCGACGCAATACCGGGCATGATCAGCCCGGCAACAGCCAGGGCTAGGATGGAGCAGCCGCCCAGGCCGCGTGTCAGGTTCTGCTTCACACTCATCTTCCTCTACCTCCCCTTGTCCGACGCTGGTGTTCCCGGTCTGTCATGCCGGTTGCCAGTCGCCCCACATGTTTGATCTGTCGAATGTCACCAGATCGGCTGTCGACAACAGGCGCCGGCTACGGCTGGCACTGCCGCTGCCCGGTCCCTGGCTGCCATACTCGAAAAGTCGCGCCTCGCCGGGTGTCAGCTCCGTACGGGTGCCGTCGCGCGTGTAGCCCATGGAGGTCCAGCCATCGGGATGGATATGCGCGTCCATCCAGCAATCGATGAAAGCACTGGCCCCCAGCAGTTCCATGTTGCCGCCCGCCCGCCATGGACGGCCCAGATACACGGAACCGTCAGGCAGAGCCTCCTCCCGCGTCAGGCGGCATTGCCGGAAGACGAAGCCCACAGGTTGCGCCTGATGCGTGCTGGGGGCGGCCACGAAGCCTTGTATCCCGTCGCCGGGACGAAGGCGGGAGCGGATTTCGCAGTTGCGGATCAGTGCTGCGGCCCCGCCGAAGATGAAATCCACGCTGCCGGCGATCAGGCTGTCTTCCACCAGGGCGCGACCAGACCGCAGATAAAAGCTGTCCTGATGGCCGATAATGGCCAGGTCGCGCAGCACTGACCGGTCCGCCCCAGGGCCTAGGGCCAGGGCGACCGCCTGTGCCCCATTGATGCCGTCGGCGCGCAGCGTGTTCGCGACATAATCGAAATCATTGCGGATGGACAGATGGGCAGCGGCAAAATCAGGCGCCTCAACCGTCACAGCGGAGGACCCATAGGTTCCCCAGTTGCCCTTGTCCGGCCGTTTCATGCCGGCGGCGATGGAATAGGTCAGGATTGTCCGGTCGCGGCCAGACCCCGTCAGGGTGACACGCGGCCGAGTGATCCGCAGCTTCTCCTCCCAAACGCCGGGGCCAATCTCGATATGCCAAGGCTTTGCCGGGTCGTCAGGCGCAGCGGCCAGCGCGTCGGCAACGCTGCGAAAGGCACCGTTACGACCGTTCTTCGCCACACGCGCATGGGGCGTGTCAGCGGCGATCACAGGAAGGGGCAGGGACGCAGACAGAGCACCACCGGCCAGGAACAGCCGGCGCGTCATGTCAAAGCGATCCCGTCCGCCATCCGCCATGGGGCAGGGCGTCAACATGATCAAGTTCCAGTTTTAAAGGCGGATCGCGCCCACGCTAAACGGCGGCGGTCTTTGCCCTGGATCGTCGATATGTCTGGTTCATCATCTGCCTCCCCTGGTCTGTTCGACGCCGTTACCGGCGCTCAGGCGTTGTCGCCTTGTTTCAATCACGATCCATAGGCTGGTCGGATTGATATTACGAACGGAAAGTTAAATTCTACTGTCACCGGTGTCAACGCTGTTTTGCGTTAGCGATAACATCTGTAACCATTAAGATTCCAAGGAATGCGAGCGGCCCCCGACCAAAGTCGGAGGTAGATTATTGACCGTTATTCCTTGACTGATCTCCCAGCAAGCTATGGCCACTGACCACCGGTGTCAATGTAAATTTCATGAGTGATAATCTATTTTCACTGATAACTCGGCGCGAGAGAATTCAGCCACTGTTCC
The DNA here is from genome assembly GCA_001296005.1 of alpha proteobacterium AAP38. Taxonomy (GTDB): domain Bacteria; phylum Pseudomonadota; class Alphaproteobacteria; order Azospirillales; family Azospirillaceae; genus Niveispirillum. The sequence goes on from LJHR01000027.1 coordinate 168,332, forward strand.
AGGTTGGTGTAGCCGTTGGCACCGACCCTGGAGCCATCTGAAGGATCGTTTGGATTCAGATGATTGGCGATCTCCCAGGCGTTGGGCATGCCATCGAGATCGCTGTCGGTCCAAGGCTGGCCGGGCATCAGGGTGGGCCAGCCGCCGACCTGTGTCTGGCTATCGATCAGCGAGCCGGCGCGGTCCTTCACACTGGCCACCACATCCCGGTCGATGGCATCGCGGGAAAGGGATGTACCGGCATGGGCCAGGACCCGCTGAAAGGCGCTGGGAGCAGGGTCCGGTGTCAGTGGGGCCATGTCCACCAGCGGCGCATCGCGGCGGATGCCGACCCTGGCATCGACCAGCGACCATGGATCGGTCGGGATGGTGCCATTCATGCTGTTGCCAGCGAAATACAGGCGCGCATTGGGGTTCGCCTCTTCAAAGGCGAGCTTCCCCTGTGAATTCGGGCCTGGAATGTAGGTATTGTCGATGAAATCATAGCTGACGATGGAGGCCTTGACCCCCTGATCGGCGTTATAACCCGATGCCTTTCCACCCCAGTTGTAAAAGACATTGGAATGGAATTGATAGGACGGGCCGATATTGTCCACCGGTGGCATCTGCGTGTTGCCAGGGCGCGGCATGCGGGCGATATGGTGAGCCCAGAGATTATGGTGAAAGCTGATCTTTGCGCCATGGGAACAGCGCAACAAGGTGCCATAACCATGCTGTCCCTTGGCATGCAGGGATTTGTTCAGTGACTGCGCAATGATCGACCATTGCACGGTAATGTCATAAGGGCCGTCCGCCACCTGTTTGTAGGTGGAGCCGATGGACAGGCTTTCATCCACCGACCAACTGGCGGAAACATGATCGACCATGATCCGCCGCCCGCCCGTGATTTCGAACGCATCGCTTTCCACCCCCTGTTCATCGCCCAAACGGACCCGCAGGTAGCGGACAACAACATCGTCGGCATGGATGCGGAACGGCTGCCCGCGCAGGGTGATGCCATCGCCGGGTGCCGTCTGCCCGGCGATGGTAACGCGCCCCTGGCGGACATTCAGCGGGCTTTTCAAGGTGATGGTGCCGCCAATGTCAAAGATGATGGTGCGCGGCCCCGCCGCCTCCACCGCCGCCCGCAGCGATCCGGGGCCACCATCCTCTAGGTTTGTGACCCGCAGGACAGCGCCGCCGCGCCCGCCAAGGGAGGTGGCACCCGCCCCCTCAGCACTTGGAAAAGCGGGAATGGTCGTGACAAGGGCGGCGGCAAGCAGCAGAGCCGGCATGGTTACAGCGCCTTGAAAGTGAGGTTGGAGAATTTGGCGGTGCCGGTACCGGCGGAGTAAATCCCCGGCCGCAGCATCAGGAAGCCGCCACGCACATTGTGGTGATAGCCCGACACTTCCATGCCCCGATCGAACCGGTTCCAGGTTTTGCCGCCATCGCCGCTGAAATCGTAATAGACGATGTGGCGGTCATTGGTGGTGCGCAGGCGCATCTTGCGCCCATGCGGATTGGCGGGCCTGCCGCGTTCGATGCCGTACTGATGCGTCACGAACCGCTTCTCATCGAACCCGACGCCGCAATAGAGCTTTTCATCATAGAAAAGCACCATACCGGCCACGCCGCCCGCCTCGATCTCGATATCGCATTCGAACTGGTACGAGGTGTCACCCGCCACCAGCAGCAGGGGTGAACTGTCCTTGGGCGCGGTACCGCTGGCCACTAGGCGCAAGGTGCCGTTGGCCACGCTGGCGCGCGCATCCTCGGTCGGGCCGGGTTTGAAGAAGTTCCATTTCGGGCCGATTTGCAGGGTCTTGAAATCGTCCGACAGGGCCATGCCATGCGGCCCCTTGCGCCCACCCTTCGGCGCGGGGAGCGGCTGTGAAAGGTCACCGCCCGTCATGCGGAACCAGCCATCCGCCGTCCATTCCACCGGGTCCAGCAGCGTCTGCCGGCCCAGCGTCCAGAACCCGTTTTCGAACCCGTGATAGACGGACCACCAGTCGCCTGCCGGCCCCTCCACCAGGGTGGCGTGGCCACGCGACCACCAATATTCGTCATTGCTGACGGTACGCACGATGGGATTGTGGGGGCAATCTTCCCAGGGGCCATTGATGGATTTCGACCGCGCGGCGATGACCATATGGCCGGTCGGCGGGCCCGCCGTGCCGCCCACGGCTGTGATCATGTAGAAATATTCACCATGCTGCGTGATCTTTGGTCCTTCCGGCGAGAAACCTTCGACGATCCAGTCGGACGGGTAACGCCAGGGGTTATAAACCTTCTCCGGTTCTCCCACGGTTGACAGACCATCATCGGTCAGACGGATACGGCTGCCGCCCGACAGGAACAGCCAGCGCGACCCATCCTCGCCCACGGCATGGCCGGGATCGATGAAGCCGGAAAGACCCAGATATTTCGGCTCGCTCCACGGGCCTTCGATGTTGTCGGCCCAGATGACATAGGTGCCGGTCGGCGTACCCTTCACAGGGATGTAGAGGAAAAAGCGGCCATTATGCTTGGTCAGTTCCGGTGCCCACACGGACCCCAGATTCTTGGTCAGCGCCGCCGTCACCGGCTTCCAGTTCAGCAAATCCTGCGAATGCCAGATGACCAGACCCGGATAGCTGTCGAAGGTGGAGAAGGTTATGTAATAATCCTTCCCGTCCTTCAGGATCGTGGGATCGGGATGGTCACCGGAAAAAAGCGGGTTTAGGAAACGGCCATCGCCCAGATCGGGTTTGCGTTGGTTGTCCAGGCCGCGCGCCCATTGCGGACCGCCAGGCTTGCCGGGCGGAATGCAGGCCGTGGGTGCGGAAGCGGGCGCAGCAGCCCCGGCGGTGGCGGCGGGGCCGGCGGCAAGGCCTGCACCGCCCATCAGGGCGAGACTCAGCGCGTTGCGGCGGGAGATATCGGTCATGTTGTGTTCTCTCTCGTCGGTCGGGTCAGGGGATCAGGAAACGGCGAAGGGCGGGCACGGCATCCGCCAGTTCCTTTGTGACGATGGTGGCGAAGTAATCCGCCCCTTCGCGGCCCAGATGGGTGTAATCGAAGGACAGTTTGGCCTGGCCCATCGGTTCCACCGCCGCATTATTCTGTGCCGGTGTTTGGGCGGCGGCGGCATCGCTGGGCTTGCTGGCCGGAATGGTGGTGCCGGTCAGGGCGGCGGCGGCCACCTCCGGCGGGGGCGGCATCTGGGCGAAGCGGTTGGCCTGGGTCGGGCCCATCTCCTGCACCGCCTGCCGTGAACGTGCATGCAGATCGATCAGCGGCACCTTCAGTTCGGCAGCAACCCTGCGCGTTGTCTCCGCCCAGGGGCCGAGATCGTCCTGCAAAACGCCCTCCTTGAACTGCCGTCGTGTCAGGGGGGTGACAAGGATCGGTTCCGCACCGGCGGCCCTTATCTCCTCCACATAACGTTTCAGGTTGGCGGGGAACTCCGTCGCCAGATCGGTTGACCGGCCGGGCTTGCCCGGCTGGTCATTATGGCCGAACTGGATCAGGACGTAGGTTTTGTCAAACCCGCCGCCCTTCACCTCCTCCATGGCGATTTCCCAGGAGCGTTCAGCCCGGTAATTGCCGGAACTGTGCCCGCCCTTGGACAGATTCACACAGGCGACGGCGGATGTGACGTGATATCCGCAGAAGCTGGGCCCCCATCCGCCCTGCACGGCAACGGTGCTGTCGCCGACCAGCACGATTTTGACCATGCGGGGGCGAGGGGTGTCCGGGGCCGGATCGGCAGCCAGAACCGGATCAGCCAGCACCAGAGATGCCAAACAGATTGCAAGTTTCTTCATGGCTGGCGCTATCCTCACAGGAGGGTGACCGCAAGGGCGGCCCCGTTATGGGTCACGCGCACAGGTTTGCGGGGTTCAAGATCAATCTCCACGACCTGTTTGCCAAGGCGGATGCGATGCCGGCCCGCAACCCGCGCTTCCAGCAGGGCCCGATCCAGGCGGCCACCGGACCAGGACAGATCGACCCGCACAGCGCCCCTTGCGCGCAGGCCGCTGATCGCCCCCTTGGGCCAGGCCGACGGCAGGGCCGGCAGGAGATGGATCTCGTTCTTGCGGCTGCGCAGCAGCATCTCCGTGATGCCTGCCGTGCCGCCGAAATTACCATCGATCTGGAAGGGCGGATGGCTGTCGAACAGATTGGGATAGGTGCGCGTGGGACGCAGCAGCATGCGCAGCACCAGATGTGCCCGTTCCGCATCCCCCAACCGTGCCCACAGGTTCAACCGCCAGCCGATACCCCAGCCGGTGGCTTCATCGCCCCGGATTTCCAGGGATTTGCGGGCCGCTGCCGCCAGCTCCGGCGTATCGAACACATCGATCTGGCCGCTGGGATAGACGGCATAGAGGTGGGAAACATGGCGGTGATGGATTTCCGGGGCCAGCATGTCCCAATCCTCCACCCATTCCTGAAGCTGTCCGACCTTGCCGATCTTGTCAGGTGCGAGACGTGCGCGGGTTTTTGCCGCCTGTTCGCGGAACTCTGCATCGACGCCCAGGATTTCAGCCGCTTTGATGCAATTGTCGAACAGGTCGCGAAGGATCTGTTGATCCATCGCGGGACCGGCAACCAATGAGGAGCCGTGCGGATGCCGGTTTTCAGGCGACAGTGACGGGCTGGTCATCAGATAGCCGCTCTTCGCGTCCTCGACCAGCGTGTCCAGAAAGAACTCGGCCGAGCCCTTCATCAAGGGATAGACCTTGGCCAGGAAGTCCAAATCCCGGCCATAGTCATAGTGATCCCACAGATGCAGGCAGAGCCAGGCGCCGCCGACGGGCCACATGCCGAACTTCGCACCATCGATCGGGGCGGTCGCCCTCCAAAGATCGGTATTATGGTGGGCCATCCAGCCGCGTGCGCCATACATGTCGCGTGCCGTGCGCGCGCCGGTTTCGGCAATGTCGCGGATCAGCGATACCAGCGGTTCCAACAGTTCCGGCAGAGAGGTGGGCTCCGCCGGCCAGTAATTCATCTCCGTATTGATATTGATGGTATATTTGCTGCCCCAACTAGGCTTCAGACTGTCGTTCCAAATGCCCTGCAGGTTGGCTGGCTGGGTCCCGGGACGGGAAGAGCAGATCAGCAGGTAACGACCGAACTGGTGATAGAGCGCTGCCAGGGCAGGGTCATTCAATTCCGCGCTGTTGCTTACCCGTTCGTCGGTGGGCAGGTCGGCTGCGGCACTGGTGCCCAGATCAATGGAAACCCGCCTGAACAGGGCGCGGTGCGCACTCAAATGGGTGTCCAGTATCTGTGCGAACGGCTTATCAGCTACGGCCAGAATCTGCCCCGCCGTGATGGCGTCAGGATCGCCCGAGACATCATCATAACGGCGGAACGACGTGGCAGCAGCCAGCAACAGGACCACATTTTCCGCGCCGCGGACCGTCAGATGGTCGCCGCCGGACTGAACCGTGCCGCCCGATGCCAGGGCACGCACCTGGCAGGTGAAGCGCAGGGCACCGGCCACGCCATGCTGTTCCCCATTGCAACCGCGCAGGGACAGCAGATCGGACGCATCCGCCTTCACTTCCACGCCCTTATGAGGGCTGGAAAGCTTTACATCCACATCAACCCGGCCCGACCCTTGCGTCGACAGACGCACCACAAGGACCTGATCAACGGGCGATGCGAAGACTTCCCGCGTATAGAGAGTGTCGCCAACGCGGAAACGCGTTGTGGCAACGGCCCGGTCCAGGTCCAGGTCGCGGCGATACTCTGCCGCGCCCGCGAGGCCCGGAAATTCCAGCCAGAGGTCGCCCAATGTCTGATAGGACATCTGCCGGACCGGCTTGCCCATCATCTTTGCATTCACCAGGGCTTCCGCCTCGGCATATTTGCCCTGGGCGATCAGGGACCGCACCTCCGGCAGCGCGGCGCGGGCATCCGGGTTGACCGGGTTATAGGGCCCGCCCGACCACAATGTATCTTCATTGAGCTGTAACTGGTCCTTGGCAATCCCGCCGAAAACCATGGCCCCCAGACGCCCGTTGCCGATGGCAAGGGCCTCGGTCCATACGCTCGCTGGTTTGCGGTACCAGAGTGTCAGGGGGGAGGGCGGTGTCGTCGTTGACATTGCCGTTTGCGCATTTGCCAGAATGGGGCAGGCCAAGGTTGTGGCACCGATGCCCTTCAGGGCCTGTCTGCGGGTCCAAGCTGTCATTTTGCTCTCGTTCTTGTGGTGCGGGTCCAACTGCGCGACAGGGGGAGCCGAAGCGGGCCGATGATCCAGGCGGGAGCTGTAGATGGATCAACGAATTGATACCGGTGTCATTGCGATATTTTTAAAGCGACCAATCGCTTGGTCGCACATAAGGTCGCCATGCCGGCGAACATCACAATCAACGTGCAGAGATGGTTGAGGGCATCTTGAGCGCCGATTGGTGCTACTTCATCTCCCCGAAACATTATTCGTTATTTATGCTGATAGCGGTACCATATGGCGCGGCTGAGCCTTAGTCAACGGCTGTGTCACGGTCAGATGGCCCTGTTCACCGTTTCCAATGAACGCAATCCTTTGCAAGGAAGCGGAGGGCGTGGAGGATTCAAAGCGCATCATCCTGGATTGGGCAGATGTATAACCAGTCCAGACAATACAAAGGGGGCGATGCGTTCCGTCGCGCCGCCCCCTGCAACATTCCCTGGGATGAGGTCAGATCATCTCGTAATGCCTCAACTCTTCCGGTCGGAAGGAGAGAGAGGCGTCGCGACCATTGTTCCTGACTTATCCCGCCTTCTTCTTGGCTTCCAACTCGTCCAGCAGCGCCTTGCGTGACAGCTTGCCGATCATGGTCTTAGGCAACTCGTCACGGAATTCATACAGCTTGGGCTGTTCGATGGTGGACAGCTTATCCTCCAGGAAGGCCTTCATGTCTTCCTTGGACAGATCACAGCCTTCACGCTTTTTGATATAGGCCTTGACCGTCTGGCCCCGATACGGGTCGGGCACGCCCAGGACGATGCATTCGGCCACGTTGGGGTGCTGATAGATCGCTTCTTCCACGTTGCGCGGATAGACATTGTACCCGCCGGCCAGGATCATGTCCTTGATGCGGTCGACGATGAAGATATAGCCATCCTCATCGAAGTAACCGACGTCGCCGGTATGCAGCATGTCGCCATCCAGCGTCTCCGCCGTGGCCTCGGCCTTGTTCCAATATCCCTTCATCACCTGCGGGCCGATGATGCAGATCTCGCCCCGTTCACCCTGCGGCACCTCGGTCTTGCGGTCTTCCAGGCTGATGATCTTGATGATCGTACCGGGTACCGGCAGGCCGATGGAGCCGGCGCGGCTGGCATGTGGCGGGTTGATGGTGGCGATGGGGGAGCTTTCGGACAGGCCGTAGCCTTCGACCAGCTTGCAGCCCGACAGTTTCTCAAACTGCGCCTTCACCTCAACCGGCAGCGGCGCGCCACCGGAATTGCAAAGCTTGATGGAGGACAGGTCGTATCGGGCCACGTCCTTGTGATTATTGATGGCGGTGTAGATGGTGGGGACGGCGGGGAACTGCGTCGGCTTCTTCTTGTCGATGGTCTCCATCACCTGGTCCAGTTCGAACCGGGGCAGCAGGATCATCTCCCCACCCTTCATCAGGGTCAGGTTCATCACACAGGTCATGGCGAAGACATGGAAGAAGGGCAGTACGCCCAGCATGCGCTCTTCCCCGTCCACCGCTTCGTAGAACCAGGCGGTGGCCTGACGGGTGTTGGCCGTGATGTTGAAATGGGTTAACATCGCGCCCTTGGGCACGCCCGTGGTGCCGCCCGTATACTGCAACACGGCGATATCGTTCTGGGCGTCGATGGTGACGGGCGTCGGACGCCCGTCATTGGCGGTCAGCGTCTTGAACCAGACATGGCGGTCGTCGCGGGGGATATCGGCCACCTCCTTGCGCTTGGCCAGCGGGAACAGCCAGTTCTTGGGGAAGGGCAGGATGTCGGCCATGGGCACGACAATGATCTTCTGCAGCCGTGTCTGTCCGAACATCTTGGACAGCTTGTCATAGGTGACCTTCAGATCCAGGCTGACCATGAAGTCGGTTTCGCTGTCATTGATCATGTGAACGATTTCCCGCTCGGCATAGAGCGGGTTGAAATTCACAACAGTGCCCCCGGCCTTCAGGATGCCGAAGAAGCAGATCACCGAATAAGGGGTGTTGGGCAGGAACAGCCCGACCTTCTGCCCTTTCTTCAGGCCCATCTTCTGCAGACCGGCGGCGAACCGGTCCACCAGAGAGCCGATCTGGGCATAGGTGTATTTCTTGTCCAGGAAGTCGACGCAGGGATTGTTGGGGAAGCGTGCGATGGACGCGTCCAGCATGGCGGGCAGGGATTGGGCCGGCAGATCGATGTCCCACGAAACACCGGCAGGATAGCTCTTTTCCCACAGGAAGGGTTCGCGTGTGGTCATCTTGATGGCGGCTTCGGCCATGTCCGGTCCTCCCGATATGCTCTTGGCGCACTCCAGCGTCGCGCCTTTGATTGACCTATATCGGGAGCCAAAACGCAACCTCAAGCGATTATTCGCGGTGACGTTACGGAAGGTCTGTCGTTTTTTTGCAGGATGGAAGGAAAGCACCCCAATTACGGTTATTCGCCAAGCCGCAGGGCCGGATCGTCCTTGGTTCCTTTCAATTCATCGACGCTCGCACCCTTCCACAAGGGCTCCCCCGTGGCGTAGATGGCGCGACCGATCATGTGGGCCGCGACAGGGGTGGTCAGCAGCAGGAACAGGATGGCAGCCGCCGCCCGCGCCACGACATCAATGCCGGGGAAAAACAGCGCGACTGACAGCAGGATCAGGCCGCATCCCAGGGTACCGGCCTTGCTGCTGGCATGCATGCGGGTCAGCACATCAGGCAGGCGCAGCACGCCGATGGCGGCGATCAGGCAGAAAATGGCACCACCCAGCACGACCAGTCCGATGAAGGCCTGCCAGAAATCGTTCAGCATCATGCTGTTTTCTCCTCCGTGGCGGCCTTGGATTTTTTGTATGTCGCGGCCTTGTGCTCAATAAAGCGGGCATAGGCGATGGTGCTGAAAAACGCGACCAGAGCCAGGGCAATGGCCGCGTCCAGGAACACGACCTGCCCGACATAGATCGACAACAGCGCGATGAAGGCCACGGCCTGCACACCGAACAGATCGACGGCCACGATACGGTCGCCGGCCATGGGTCCCAGCACCACGCGGGCCAGCGACAGCAGCAGCGCCACCAGCATGATGGACATGGCGATGACGATGCAGGTGGAAAGGAACGGGGTCATTCCAGCACCTCAATAATGCGCCGCTCCATGGTCGATTTAATCTCATGACGCAGGGCATCGGGATCGGAACCGAACATGGCGTGGACATAAAGGGTCTTGCGGTCGGGTGCGACGTCCAGCGACAGGGTGCCCGGCGTCAGGGTTACGCAGCAGGCGAACAGCTCAATCTCCCAATCGGACTTCACATCCAGTGGTATGGCGATCACGGCAGGGCAGACCTTCTCGCCCAGGCCCAGCACGCCGCCCGCCACCTTCCAGGCCGATACCACGATCTCCTTAACCATCCAGCCGGTGAAGGCCAGACCACCCCACAGGCGCAGGAAATAGGTCTGTTCGGGATAAAGCGGACGGGCGATCCACAGGATGATGTGGGACAGGGTGATGCCCGCGATGAAGCTGCCCAGGCTGAAATTGGACATGATGCCCATCCAGGCCAGCGCCAGCAGGATATTGACGACCATCAGGCTCATGGTGCGGCTCCCGTCTCCAGTGCCCCCAGCTGCGTCGGTTGCGGCGCCGGCGTGGTGCCCAGCACGGCCTGGACATAGGCGCTGGTGTCATACAGGCTTTCGCCCACCTGACCCGCCACGTTCAGCAGCCGTTCCGGTTGCAGCCCGATGGAGACGGTGATCAGGGATAGCAACAGCAGCGGCATAACCAGGGCGTAGGATCGGGCAAAGGGCAGGGTGGACAGGGTATCAGCGGGCGGTTCCGCCGGCGCCTTCCACACCATCTCCGCCCAGACACGGCCCACCAGCCATATGGTCAGCAGGCCCGTCAGCAGCAGCAGCCCGACCATCACATAATGTTGCGCATCCAGCCCGGCCCGCACCAACAGCAGCTTGCCCCAGAACCCCGACAGGGGCGGGAACCCGGCCAGCGATCCCAGCGGCACGAACAGTAGCAGGCACAGCCAGGGTGCCGATTTGAACAGACCGCCCAGGCGCGCATAATCAGTGCTGCCACCCGCCATGCGGCGGACCAGACCGGCACCCAGGAACAGGTTCGTCTTCACCACGATGTCATGCACCATGTAGAAGGCCGCCGCCGCCAGGGCCAGCGGGGTGGCGATGGCCAGACCCATAACCATGCTGCCGATATGGGCCACCACCTGCCAGGACCAGGCGCGGTTCAGGTCGCGCGCGGCCAGCGACCCCAGTACGCCCACGATCATGGTGATGCCGGCCATCACCATCAGGATGCCGTGGGTCCATTCCCTATCGCCGGTAAAGATCAGGGTGAAAACCCGGATCAGGGCATAGACGCCGACCTTGGTCAGCAAGCCGGCGAAAATGGCCTGCACCGACACGGATGGGGTGTGATAGGTGGCAGGCAGCCAGAAAAAAAAGGGGAACAGCGCCGCCTTCATGCCAAAGGCGATGATGAACAGCACCGCAATGGCGCTTATCACCGGCTGGCTGGGTACCGCAGGTACGCGCACCGACAGGTCGGCCATGTTCAGCGTGCCCGTGACGCCATAGAGCAAAGCAACCGCCAGCAGCAGACAAGCGGTCGCCACCATGTTGATACAGACATATTTGATAGCGGCATCAATCTGTTCGCGAAGGCCACCCAGTGACAGCAGCACGAAGCTGCTGATCAACATCACCTCAAACCAGACATAGAGATTGAACAGGTCGCCCGTGACAAAGGCGCCGCAGACACCGGTCATCAGCACCTGGAAGATGGGGTGATGACCGCCGCGTTCACGCACCGGGTCGATATCTCCCAGCGCATGCAGCGCCACGCAGAACCCCATCAGGGCCGCGATCAGGATCATCAGGGCGGATAGCGGGTCGGCCACCAGGGTGATACCGAAGGGGGCAGCCCAGGACCCCATCTGCACCACCTGGATGCCTTGATCGAGGACGATGGACAGCAATGATCCGCCGACAATGACTAGCGCGAGACTGCCCATTAGCGACAGAACCCGCTGTGCCACCGGATATTTCCAGGCCACCATGCACAGGGCGGCGGTGAACATCGGGATCAGGATGGGTGCGGCGGTCAGCCAGGCATTCATGGCATGTCCTCCGGCTCTGCCACGCGCATGGCCCCAGTATCCAGCGTCCCCATCTCCTGATAGGCGCGGTAACCCAGGACAAGGGCGAAGGCCAGCAGGCCGAACCCGATGACGATGGCCGTCAGGATCAAAGCCTGGGGCAGGGGGTTGGCGGCGGCCCGATCCATCACCTCCGCCCCTTGCGCGATCAATGGAGCATTCCCGGTAGTAAGGCGACCGACTGTCAGGATGGCGACGTTAATGGCGTTCGACAGCAGGATGACGCCAAACATAACGCGCAGATATTGCCGTGACAGGAACAGATAGACCGCGCCCGCAACCATGCCGCCCACGGTCAGGGCCATGATCACTTCCATCAATCGTCCCCCTCTGCCATGAGGGTCTGGACCATGGCCAGGATCGCGCCCATCACCACCAGATAAACCCCGATATCGAACAGGACGGGCGTGCCCAGTGCGCCCAGCCACTGCGCCGTCATATAGGGTTCGCCCGAAAACGCCCCCAGGAAGCCGGGCAGAATGCCGACCAGCAGGCCCGTGCCCAGGATGCTGCGCGGATCGACCTTCAACATGTCGCGCATGGCCTTCACTCCGAAGGCCAGGGCATGCAGGGCGAAGCCCACGGCACAGATCAGGCCCCCGACAAAGCCACCGCCCGGTTCATTATGGCCCCGCCACAGGATAAAGACACTGAACAGCAGCATCAGGGGCAGCAGCAACCGAACGCCGGTGCGCAGGATCAGGCTGTCCATCATGACCGGCCCCTCTTTCCCATCCGGGCGCGCAGCAGGGCGAACACTCCCAGACCCGCGCTGGCGACCACGGTGATCTCACCCAGCGTGTCGAACCCGCGGAAATCGACCAGGATCACATTGACGATGTTGCGGCCATGCGCCTCCAGCAGCGAGGTGTCTCCGAAGAAGTGCGACAGATCCAGCGCCAGCGGTTGATCCAGCACGGCCAGCATGATGGCGCTGACCACCCCGCCCAGGCCCAGGGCCAGTATGGCATGGAACAGTTTGGCCGCCCTTGTCCGGTCCGATCCCGGCGGCAGCATCGGCAGCTTTGCCATGATCAGCACCAGGATGATGGCCGACAAGGTTTCCACCATCAGCTGGGTGATGCCGACATCGGGCGCCCCGAACAGCAGGAAGAACAAGGCCACCGACATGCCCGTGATGGCCAGCGACAGGATCGCCTCCATACGCGACCGTGCACGGATGGCCCCGACGGTGCCGCCCAGTATCAGCAGGGCCAGCGATCCGCCCAACGCATCCTCAATCTCCAGGCTGATGCCCGGCCAGACCAACCCGCCGCGAACAGCCAGGGTGGCACCCAGCAGAACCAGGATACCGGTGAATATCCAGGCGAGGTAGCGGTGCAGCATCCCATCTTGCAACCAGCCGGTCACCCGCCGTGCCAGCCGGTCCAGCAGGGCAAGCAGGCAGTCCCAGGCCCGGTCATGATCGATACGGGTGGCCAGCTGTATCTTGGCCAAGGCGTTCTTCACGGCCGGCTGACCAGTGTAAATCCCCAAGCCCAGCGCGACCGTCAGGGCGGACAGGCCCAATGCAGGCGTGAACCCGTGCCAGAGATGCAGTTCCAGCCCCAGCGGGGCACCCCGCACCGCATCGGCGGCAGCACCCAGCAACCCCTGCGGCAGTCCGACCCACAGGCCGAAAAGCAGCGACAGGCTTGCCAGAATGCCGGGCCCCGCCAGAAGTGCCGCCCCCCCTTCATGCGCATGCGCAGCGGCCTTTGTGGGTGCCCCCAGGAACGGCTTCAGGAAAATCGTGGCTGCCGCTGCCACCATCGCGGCATTGGCCAGCAGCAGGGCTGCCAGTGCCAGATAGTGACCGTTGCGGAAAATATCGTCGTAGATCAGTTCCTTGGCGACAAAACCCAGCAGGGGCGGCAGCCCCGCCATCGACAGGGCCGCCACGGCGATGAACAGGCCCGTGGCCGGCATCTTTCCCCAAAGCCCCCCTAATTCACCCACCTCGCGCGTGCCGCTGCCATGGTCCACGGAGCCGGCGCCCATGAACAGCGCCCCCTTGTAAAGGGAATGGGCTAGTAGGAACCCGGCGAAGGCCTTCAGGGCGCCGTCACTGCCGATGCCGATCAGCAACACCAGCACGCCCAGCGCCATCAGCGTGGTATAGGCCAGGATCTTCTTCAGATCGGTGGAGCGCAGGGCCATGGCCGAGCCCCACAGGGCCGTGACGCCACCGGCAATGGTCAAGGCCCAGAACCAGGCCTCTGTCCCGCCCAGCGTCGGGTTCAGCCGGGCCAGCAGATAGACGCCGGCCTTCACCATGGTGGCCGAATGCAGATAGGCGCTTACCGGTGTTGGCGCATCCATGGCATTAGGCAGCCAGAAATGGAATGGCACCTGCGCCGATTTGGTAAAGGCGGCCAGCAGCAGCAGGATCAGCATGGCGGGATAGAGCGCATGTGTGCGCAGATCGGCGCCTGAGGCGGCGATGGCCGACAGGGTCCATTCCCCCGAGCCCGAGCCCATCAGGACAAGTCCCGCCAGCAAGGCCATGCCGCCGCCGCCCGTCACCAACAGCGCCTGGATGGCCGACCGCCGCGATCGGGCATCCTCGTGATTGAAGCCGATCAGCATGAAGCTGGTGATGCTGGTCAGTTCCCAGAACACAAACAGGCTGATCAGATCGTCCGCCGTGACCAGTCCCAGCATCGCGGCCATGAAGGCCAGGATGAACAGATGAAACCGCCCCTCACGCGGATGACCGCGCAGATAACCGCCGGAATAGATGACAATGAAGGCGCCAATCCCGCAGATCAGCAGGGCGAACAGCAGCGATAGCCCGTCAAGCCGAAATGACAGCGCGACGCCCAGCGATGGCGCCCAACTGGTGGTTTCCAGAACGGGCGTACCTGCCGTCACACCCGGAACCTGTGTCGCGAACCAGAGCGCGGCTGACAGCGGCACCAAGGCCAGAAACCAGTGCGACAGTGCGGGCAACACCCGATTGAGAGTGGGGGCGATGGCCGCAGCCAGGATGATGGCAAGGATGGCTGTCAATATCACGCGGCAATCCGCCTTTCCGCTCCGATGGTTAGGGGCAATATAAGGATTGGCGGGGACCGTTCAACCATAACCGGTTCAAATTCCGACGCCGGTGATGGGAAATATCAACGGCGCCGGAATCGGCGGCTTTTAAAGCTCCAACAGTTGTTCGCGCGTGATCCAGAAGACTTCGCCGAAGGAATGTTCGGTTTCCAGCCACAGGAATTCGGCGTCCGGGTAAGTTTCTTCAAGTGCGGCACGGCCGGTGCCGACCTCCACCAGAAGGCCACCCTCCGGGTTCAGGTGCTTGGGCGCTTCCTTCAGGATCCGGTGGACGATGGCCATGCCATCATCATCGCCGCCGACCAGGGCCATGCGTGGTTCCGCCTGATATTCGGGTGGCAGATTGTCCATCGCCTCCTTATCGACATAGGGCGGGTTGGAGATGATCAGATCGTATTTCTTGCCCTTCAGCGGCTTGAACAGGTCGCCATGGAACAGCTTCACGCGTTCTTCCAGACCGTGGTCGGCCACGTTGATCTTCGCCACCTCCAGCGCGTCGGGCGAGAGGTCGACGGCATCGACATCGGCCAGCGGGAAAATGCTGGCCGCCAGGATGGCCAAGCAACCTGAACCGGTGCAGAGGTCCAGCACCTTTTCCACATCGGTCACGTCATCGACCAGGGTGAAATCCTGCTCGCCGCCAAACAGTTCGCCAAACAGCAACTCACCAATGAAGGAGCGGGGCACGATGACGCGGTCATCGACATAGAAGGGAACGCCCTGGATATAGGTGCGCTTGGTTAGATAGGCGGCGGGTTTGCGGGTGGTCACACGGCTATGGATAATCTCCGCCAGCGCCAGCCGTTCAGCGGGGATCAGCTTCGCATCGAAATAGGGTTCCAGCTGATCCACTGGCAGCTTCAGCGTTTCCAGCACGATGAAGGCCGCTTCGTCATAGGCGGTGACGGCGCCGTGCCCATGCACCAGCCCGGCGCGATTGAAGCGGCTGACGGCATAGCGGATGAAATCACGCACCGTGGACAGTTCCGCCGCCACGACATTGGTGGCGGGCAGGGACAGATCAGACATTTGGGCACACACTCCGGCTGGAACGGGTTTGGGTGGTCAGGATGGCAGGGCGCGGATAAACGGGCAAGGATCGCCCGTTTATCCGCGCAGCCACGCCTCGATCAGCTGTCTGGAAATACTGTCGAACGGCGGCAAGCGGAAGTTCTCACCATTCTGATTCTTTCGCACGAAATCGCGGCTGAACCAGCGCACATCCTCCAGCTCATCCTCATCCGCCTTCACGTCCAGCGTGGTGGCACGTGCGTGGAAGCCCAGCATCAGGGAGGATGGGAAGGGCCAGGGCTGGCTGGAATGGTATTTCACATCCGTGACGCGCACGCCCGCCTCTTCGAAACATTCGCGCATCACCGTCTCTTCCAGGCTTTCGCCAGGTTCCACGAATCCGGCGAGCGTGGAATACATGCCGGGTGGGAAGCGCGATTGCCGACCCAGAAGGCAGCGGTCGCCGCCATCATGGACCAGCATGATGACCGCCGGGTCATGGCGTGGGAAATGCTGGGCGGCGCAGTCGGGATTGGTGCAGCGCCGGCTGTGCCCGCCCTCCGCCGCCGCCGTGGGCGATCCGCAGGTGCCGCAGAATTTATGCTTGCCGTGCCACAGCATCAAGGCACGGATATAGGCATACATGCCACCTGCGCGCTGCCCGATGCGCGTGCCCAGCGACCGCAGCTCCACAAACCGGCCCAGCTTCGCCACCTCCGCATGGGTATCGACATCTTCCAAGGGGGAGATATCGACGGCGAAATATGAATGGCCGCCATCATCACCCAGATAGATGGGGGGCATGGCCAGATGCCACCCCCACCAGTCGGCGGTGACCGGCAGGTAAACGGGCAGGGGCGCATCATCGGCCCCCGTAATCAGATGCCGGCCCCGCCACCAGGGGATGATCCGGGCAGCCTGCGGGTGGCGCAGACGGGCGGTAAGCCAGTCCTCATCCTTGCGCCGGTGGGCGGCCCGATCCAGGCCGGAGCCGGCATAAAAGTTCAGTCTCATCATGGTTTGGCGACGGTGACATGTGCGCGGGCAAGCCGCCAATGCACAGGCGTCAGAGCGGCCCCGGCGGATTTCTCCCTTGTTTTTCTGCTGACACTCGCCGATATAGACGTCGGGAGGTTGGCAACGGGCGAGTCCCTCGCCAACCCGGTCAGGTCCGGAAGGAAGCAGCCGTAACGAGTTTCGGCTCGGGTCGTTCGTCCAGCCTCCCACCCTACGCAAAATTCGCCATCGTTGCGCCGCTCCGTCAAAAGCGGTATCGCAAAACCGTGGCGTTGGCGCGCTTGCATCACTAAACTGTCGCGTCCTTGCCGTAGACCCGAGACGCCCCGTGACCGACGAGACGAACAGCCATTCCGCCGCCGGTGCCGCCTATCGCGTGCTGGCGCGTAAATACCGGCCGCAGAATTTTGATGAGCTGGTGGGTCAGGATGCGCTGGTCCGGACGCTGCGCAACGCCATCCAGTCGGGCCGCATCCATCAGGCGTATATGCTGACCGGTGTGCGCGGGGTGGGCAAGACGACGACGGCGCGCATCATTGCGCGTGCGCTGAACTGCATCGGGCCGGACGGGCAGGGCGGGCCGACCATCAGCCCCTGCGGCGTCTGCGAGATGTGCGTGTCCATCGCCGCCGACCGCAATGTCGATGTGATCGAGATGGACGCGGCGTCGAATACCGGCGTTGATAACGTGCGCGAGATCATTGAGGGGGTGCGCTACGCCCCGTCTGCCGCGCGCTACAAGCTCTACATCATCGACGAAGTGCACATGCTGTCGAAAAGCGCCTTCAACGCGCTGCTGAAGACGCTGGAGGAGCCGCCGCCGCATGTGAAGTTCGTTTTTGCCACTACCGAGATCCGCAAGGTGCCGGTGACGGTGCTGTCGCGGTGTCAGCGATTCGACCTGCGCCGTGTGGATCATCCCACCCTGGTGGGCCATTTCACGCGGGTGGCGGGCAAGGAAGGCGTGCCGGTGGAACCCGACGCCATCGCCCAGATTGCGCGGGCTGCCGATGGGTCGGTGCGTGACGGTCTTTCGCTGCTGGATCAGGCCATTGCGCTGGGCGGCGGTAATGTCACCCTGGCGCAGGTGCGTGATATGCTGGGTCTGGCTGACCGGACCCGCGTCATCGACCTGTTCGAAGCGACCATGACGGGCAAGCCGGCGGATGCGCTGGACATCCTGACCGACCTGCATCGTTGCGGGGCCGATCCGATTGTCATCACCCAGGACCTGCTGGATTTTGCCCATTTCCTGACCCGTGCTCGTGTCATTCCGGCCACTGCCGAGGATGTGTCGATCCCGGAGGATGAGCGCACGCGTGGTGTCGCCTTGGCACAGAAGCTGGGCATGGCGTCACTGTCGCGCGCCTGGCAGATTTTGTTGAAGGGTTTGGCCGAAATCCAGCATGCGCCGGTGCCGATGCAGGCGCTGGAAATGGTGCTGATCCGCCTGTCCTATGCCTCCGATCTGCCCAGCCCCGCTGAACTGATCAAGAAGATCAATGAGGCGGGTGGGGTAGAGGCGGCGGCGCGCGCCCTGCACGGGGGTAGCCCCGGCGGTGGCGGCGGATTTGCCGGTGGTGGCGGTCCGGGGCCGGTGGTGCATTCAGCCCCGACCCAGGGGGCGCCCATGGCCATGGTGGCGGGCGGAAGGGCCTTTGCGGGGGCACCGGCGCCTGCACCGATGGCGACGCCGCAACCGGTCGGCAAGATTGATACGGTGCCGGAACCAACCAGCTTCCGTGAGGTCGCCGACCTGTTCTTGGACAAGCGCGAGGGCGTGCTGGCTGGCATGCTGCGTGCATCGGTCCATCTCGTTCGTTTTGAAAACGGAATGATTGAGCTGCGCTTGCTGCCAGCCTGCCCGCAGAACCTGCCCGGTAAGGTCGGGCAGTTGCTGACCGAATGGACGGGCAAACGCTGGGTCGTGTCCGTATCCGGTGCCGCCGGTGAGCCGACCATTGCCGAACAGGAACGCGAAGCCGAACTGCGCCAGCGGGCCGAGGCCGCAGAACATCCGCTGGTCAAGGCCGTGCTTGAGGCGTTTCCAGGGGCCAAGATTGACAAGATCATCGACCAGAGCCAGGTAACCCTGGCCCCGCCGCCGATGGCCGAACCTGAAATTCCCGAGGCGATGGACGCTTTTGGGGGTGACGAGATGGCCGACAGCCCTTATTTCGATGCACCACCGCCCATGGATGAGGGCGATTATGAAGGAGACTTCTGAGCCATGAAGAATATCGGCCAGATGATGAAGCAGGCCCAGCAGATGCAGTCCAAGATGGCTGAGATGCAGGCCAAGATGCAGGAACATGAAGCCACGGGCGTGTCCGGCGGCGGCATGGTCAAGCTGACCCTGAACGGCAAGGGCGATCTGCGCGGCCTGAAGATCGACAAGTCTATCGTCGATCCCGAGGATGTCGAGGTTCTGGAAGACCTGATCACCGCCGCGTATAATGACGCCAAGGGCAAGATCGAGGCCTTCACGGCGGAACAGACCAACGCCATGATGGGCGGTCTGAAGCTGCCGCCGGGCTTCAAGATGCCGTTTTAATTGCGGTTTTGTCGCATGCGCTGACGCTTATGCGACCTACGGCATGTTTTTTCGTAGGTCGCATAAGGCTGTTTAAGCCGCATGCGACAAACCTATCCCTGGAACAGCCGTGCGTTGCGCTTTACCTCTTCCGCGATGAATTCCGCGGCCACGCGGATGCGGGAGAGGTGGCGAACGTCCGAATGCATGACCAGCCAGAAGCTTCGGATCAGCTTCACCTCGTCCGGCAGCAGCCGGACCAGGTCTTTCTCCCCCGCCGCCATGAAACAGGGCAGAACGGCAATGCCGCTGCCGGCCTGCACCGCCCGGAACTGCGCCACCAAACTGGCACTTTTCAGATAGGGGCGGATATCGCGGGAGACGAGCGGGACATAATCCAACTCCGGCGTATACAGCAGATCATCGATGTAGGAGATGAAGCGGTGGGCCGCGAGGTCGCCCGGCCCGTCGATGGGCGGTGCCGTCTCCAGATATGACCGCGCCGCATATAGGCCCAGTTCGTAATCGGTCAGCTTGCGCGCATGAAGGCGGCCCGCCTCCGGCTGCGCTAGGGTCACGGCGATATCTGCCTCCCGCTTCGACAGGCTGAACAGGCGCGGCATGGCCACCAACTGCACCTCCAGATCGGGATGCATCGTACCCAGTCGGCCAATACGCGCGGCCAGGAAGAAGCTGCCGAACCCATCGGGGGTGCCGATCCGCACGGCGCCCGACAGCTTGGCCCCGGCACCCGATAGATCCTCCTGGATGGTCAGCGCCATGCCCTCCATAACCTCAGCACTTTGCAGCAGGGTCTCCCCCGCCTGGGTCAGGCTGTATCCCGTGGCATGACGTTCGAACAGGGTGGTGCCCAGCGCCTGTTCCAGGCCTGTCAGGCGGCGGCCCAGGGTGGTGTGATCCACCCCCATGCGCTTGGCGGCCAGGGTCAGCCGACCCGACCGCGCCACCGCTAGGAAGGATTGCAGATCGTCCCAGTCGAACCGGCTGGCCATGCCCACCCCATGCGAGTTTGCGCACAATAACGGCGAGGAACTTCGCATGGATGTGCGTGTGGCCGCAATGGTACTGGTTGAAATGCGGAATTCGTCGCCGTGGCGATGTATAAGAGGGCGGCTTACCGCCCCGGTCAGGGCGATTGAAAGGGAGGATGGGTTTTGAGCGAGGATGTCATCTGCACCGTGCGCGGTGCCATCGGCCATATTCTGCTGAACCGGCCCAAGGCGCTGAACGCCTTGACGCTGGGCATGGTGGAGGTGATCGCACCGGCGCTTGATGCTTGGGGCCAGGATCCCGCCATCAAGGCCGTGGTGATCCGGGGGGGCGGCGACCGCGCCTTCTGTGCCGGGGGTGATGTCCGTGCCGTCTGGGACGCTGGGTGGGAGCGAAAACGAGGGGAGGGCACGGGCGCCCTGACCGCCGCCTTCTTTGCCGGGGAATATCGCCTGAACCGGCAGATCAAGTGCTTTCCCAAGCCCTATGTCGCCCTGATGGATGGCATCACCATGGGCGGCGGCGTCGGCCTGTCGGTCCATGGCAGTCACCGGGTGGTGACGGAAAAGACCCTGCTTGCCATGCCGGAAACGGGTATCGGCCTGTTCCCCGATGTGGGCGGGACGTATTTCCTGCCGCGCCTGCCGGGCAAGCTGGGCGTTTATCTGGGCATGACTGGCGCGCGGGTGCATGCGGCGGACCTGATCTATACCGGGATCGGCACGCATCATGTGCCATCCGCTTCGCTGGATGCCATCGAGGTGGCCCTGGCCGAGGGGCAGGATGTGGATGCCGTGCTGGCGGCACTCGCCGCTCCGGTGGGGGAGGCGCCGCTGGCGGCGCTGCGCGAGGCGATTGATGCGGCGTTTGAGGCCGAGGATGTCGAAGGGGCTGTAGCGGGCCTGATCTCCCAGGGTATGCCTTGGGCCGATAAGGTGGCGGAGACCATCCTGTCCATGTCGCCCACCAGCCTGAAAGTGACGTTCGAGCAGTTGCGGCGCGGGGCGGAACTGGACTTTGACGATTGCATGCGGCTGGAATTCCGCATGACCCAGGCGGTGATGGACGGCAACGACTTCTTTGAGGGCATCCGCGCCGTCCTGGTGGACAAGGATAAGAGCCCGAAATGGAACCCCGCAAAGCTGGCCGATGTGTCGGCGGCGGATGTCGCGCGGTACTTCGCGGTGCCGGCGGGCGGGGATCTGACATTCTAAAAGATAACTCACGGAGGAAATGACCATGGCGACCATTGCGTTCATCGGGCTGGGCAATATGGGGCTACCCATGGCCAAGAATCTTATGAAGGGTGGGCACAATGTGCTGGGCGTCGATCTGGCGCCCGCCAATATTGCCGCCGCCAATGAGGCGGGAATCGACACGTCCAAGTCCGCCGGCGATGCGGCGGCGGTGGCAGATGTCGTTGTTTCGATGCTGCCCGCCGGCGGCCATGTCCGCGCCGTCTATAGCAACGCGGGCGGGGTGATTGAGCGGGCCCGGCCCGGCACGATCTTGATCGACAGTTCCACCATCGATGTGGACAGTGCCCGCGCCGTGATCGCCCAGGCGGAGAAGGCCGGACACCTGATGGTGGATGCGCCCGTGTCGGGCGGCACCGGCGGGGCGGCGGCGGGCACACTCACCTTTATGGTGGGCGGGGCTGAGGCAGCTTTTGCGGCGGCACAGCCGTTCCTGGCCCTGATGGGCAAGAACATCGTGCATGCCGGGGGCCCTGGCACGGGGCAGGCGGCAAAGATCTGCAACAACATGGTGCTGGGCATCTCCATGATCGCCGTGTCGGAGGCGTTTGCCCTGGCCGACAAGCTGGGGCTGGAGCGGCAGAAGCTGTTTGATATTTCCAGCACCTCGTCGGGGCAGTGCTGGTCGCTGACCAGCTATTGCCCGGTGCCGGGCCCGGTGCCGACATCGCCCGCCAACCGCGACTATGCACCGGGCTTTGCCGTGGACATGATGTTGAAGGACCTGAAGCTGGCGCAGCAGGCAGCAGCCAGCAGCGGGGCCAGCACCCCCCTTGGCGCGCAGGCCGCATCCCTGTATCAGCTATTCTCAGCGGCGGGGAACGGCGGTCTCGATTTCTCCGCCATTGTGAAGATGTTGCAGGGGAAATGACATGAGCGGCGGGACAAGCGGCAATCTCTACCATCTGTTTGAAAGCCGTTTTCCCGCCGACCCTACGGCCCGTTTCATCACCCTGATGGACGGGCCGCGTCAGGGTGTGTGGTACACTTACGCCGACGTTGCCTCCATTTCCGCCCGCTTTGCTCATGCCATGGCGGCACTGGGTGTGAAGCGCGGTGACCGCGTGGCGGTGCAGGTGGAGAAGAGTGCGGAAAACCTGTTCCTCTATCTCGCCACTCTGCGAATGGGGGCTGTCTATCTGCCGCTGAACACCGCCTATCAACGGGGCGAGGTCAGTTACTTCCTGGAAGATGCTGCCCCCGCCTTGTTCGTTTGCCGGCCCGAGGATGAGGCGGGCATGAAAGAACTGGCGGCGCGGTGTGGTGTGCCGGCGGTGGCGACTTTGGGCGTGGCGGCCGATGGCAGCCTGCCCGATATGGCCCTGAACCTCAGCCCGCAGTTTGAGACGGTGGCGGTAGGCGAGGATGAACTGGCGGCCATCCTCTACACGTCGGGCACCACGGGGCGGTCGAAGGGGGCGATGACCAGCCATGGCAATCTGGCCAGCAATGCCCTCACCTTGCATCAGCTATGGGGCTTTGTGACGGGCGACGTGCTGCTGCATGCTCTGCCGATTTTCCATGTGCATGGGTTGTTTGTGGCCACCAACACCACCCTGCTGAATGGCGGGCACATGCTGTTCCTGTCGAAATTCGATGCGGACCGGGTGGTGGAACTGTTGGGGCAGGCCAGTGTCTTGATGGGTGTGCCCACCTTCTATACCCGCCTGCTGACCCATCCCGGCTTCACGCGCGATCTGGTGGCGCATATGCGGCTGTTCATCAGCGGGTCCGCACCCCTGCTGGCCGATACGCATACGGAGTTCTCCGCCAGGACTGGTCACGCCATTCTGGAGCGTTATGGCATGACAGAGGCGGGAATGATCACGTCTAACCCGCTGAACGGTGATCGTGTGCCGGGAACGGTGGGCTTTCCGCTACCCGGCGTGTCGCTACGCGTTGCCGATGAAAAGGGGGCGTTGCTGGGCACGGACGAGATCGGACAGATCGAGATCAAAGGCCCTAATCTGTTCAAAGGCTATTGGAACAAGCCGGAGAAGACGGCGGAGGATATGCGCGCCGATGGCTTCTTCATCACGGGCGATGTGGGGAAGGTGGATGCGCGCGGGTATGTCCATATTGTAGGGCGGGCCAAGGATCTGGTGATCTGCGGCGGGTTCAATGTCTATCCCAAGGAGATCGAGACG
Organism: alpha proteobacterium AAP38; assembly: GCA_001296005.1. Lineage (GTDB taxonomy): Bacteria > Pseudomonadota > Alphaproteobacteria > Azospirillales > Azospirillaceae > Niveispirillum. The sequence continues at coordinate 191,704 of LJHR01000027.1, forward strand.
GTTCTGGACGCCATTGATGGCGTCGTGGAAAGCGCCGTCATCGGTTTGCCGCACCCGGATTTCGGTGAGGCGGTAGCCGCTATCATCCAGAGGAAGCCGGGGCGCGGGGATGTGACGGAGGCGTCGATCATCGCGCATGTGAAGGGCGAACTGGCCAATTTCAAGGTACCCAAGCGCGTCTGGTTCGTGGATGAACTGCCGCGCAACCAGATGGGCAAGGTGCAGAAGGCTGCCCTGCGGGAGCAGCACAAGGCGGCGTTTGAGGCATAGGCCTCACCCCGCCATCAGCACGGCCAGCTTATTCAAGGTCGTCCAATTGCGGGACGTGCCGGTGACGCCGGCCAGGCGCAGTAGCTTCACCGGGTCGGTGGCGGCTTTGCCGGCGCCGTGGATGAAATGCATGTACAGCACGTCGCTGGACAGATGCAGTCGGTCGGGGCCGGTATCGAGGGCGGCAAGCTTCGCCGCGCTCGCCGCATCGGGGGCCTTGGACAGGAAGAAGACCAACAAATGGTTGGGGGCGTTGGTGGCAGCATCGGGGAATGGGTTGTTGGCGATCGCGGCCTGTACCTGTGTGGTGTCGCGGATGATATGGTCGGCGGTGAAGCCGAATCGCGTGGCGAATGCGGTCTCCAGCCGGGGTTGTAAGCTCTCAAGCGGCTCGTCGCTGGCTGGGTCGAACAGCAGGTTGCCGGATTGCAGCAGAGTGCGGACGTTGGTGAAGCCCATTTCCTCGTAAAGCTGCCTCCACAGCGCCATCTTCACGATCTTGTTGCCGCCGACATTGATGCCGCGCAGCAGGCAGGCGAGGGTGGGCATGGAAACTCCGGTTAAATGGGGCAGGCGATGCCGCCCCATTTAACCGGTTCGGTCACGCGGGTGCCAGTGTTGCCCGACCCCGCAGACTGATTATCTGCGCGGCACTGATCCCGGCGACGGCCAAGGCCTGTACCAGAATGAAGCCGGTGCCCAGCGGTGTGGTCCAGCCCAGCGAAAGCAGGGCAAGGCTGCCTGCGACCCAGCACAGATTCAGCGCGATCATCACCTTGGCGGGACCCGCCGGCACGCCCACCCGACGCCCGGCCCAGGCCGCGAACAGGGTGCAGGGGAACAGGATGATGCCCGCTTCCAGTAGCAGCCAGGATGGCAAGCCCAGCAGCGGCTCCAGCAGGCCCGCCCCCAATGTCAGCAGCAAGCCCGAGGCGAGACAGGTGGCGGCGTCGATCAGTAGAAGCTGGCGGGTGAGGGGACCGATACCCATGATCATCTCCATCATTTGGCGTTGTGATGGGCGGATCATGGCGCGGGTGTCGCAGCGGTGCGATTACCTGTGGCGTAATAAGGAAAAGAAAAAGGGCCGCCCGGTGGAGCAGCCCTTTATCGGGGTTACTTGCCCTTCACGGCACTGAAACTGCCGCCTTTCAGCGTGATCTCCGTGGTCACGGGCAGTTCGGCGGCCGACGTGCCCAGCCAGACCTTGTAGCGACCAGACTTCACCACCCATTCCTTTCTGGTCACGTCAAACGTGGCCAGCAGGCGAGCATCGACGGGGACGGAGAAGCGGCTGCTGGCGCCGGGGGCCAGTTCCAGCTTCTGCCAGCCGGCCAGACGCTTCGGCGCTTCCCAGCCGCCGCCAACGGGACCGATATAGAGCTGCGGCACGGCCTTGCCGGCCCGGTCGCCCTTGTTGGTGACGGTGCCGGACAGGACCAGGGTGCCGTCCGACCCGACCTCCGCCTTCAGCCCGCCATAGCTGAAACTGGTGTAGGACAGGCCATAGCCGAAGGGGAACAGCGGCTTGTGGCCCTTCTGGTCGAACCATTTATAGCCGACGGCGGCCCCCTCGATATAAGAGACGTCAAACTTGGTCCCGTCAGGCAGGCCTTCGCCGTCCAGCTTGGGACGCGGCAACTGATCCAGGCTGGCGGGGAAGGTGACCGGCAGGCGTCCGCTGGCATCCACTTCGCCATAGAGCACGCGGGCAATCGCCTCTCCGCCGGCGGTGCCGGGATACCAAGCGGCCAGGACCGCGCTGACATCCTTCAGCCAGGGCATGAAGACGGGGCCGCCGGACTGTACCACCACGATGGTGCGTTTGTTGGCCTTGGCGACGGCGGCGACCAGCGCGTCCTGACTATCGGGCAGGGTCAGAGCGAAATCCATCGCCTCGCCCGTCCACTGGTTCACGAAGACGATGGCCAGATCGCTGTCGGCGGCCAGCTTGGCCGCTGCCGCCGGGTCTGTGCCGGCATCGAACGCGACATCACCGCCGGCGCGGGCCTGGATGGCGGCCAGGGGCGGGTTGGCGTGATAGACGATGGGGCCGGGGAAATTCTTCGGCCCTGTTCCCGGTACGGGGTTGCCGCCACGCCCGAAGACGGTGGATGATCCACCACCCGACATCACGCCCTTATCGGCGTGACCGCCGATGACCGCGATTTTTTTCGCCCCCGCAGCCAGCGGCAGCAGATTGCCCTGATTCTTCAGGAGGACGATGCCTTCCTCCGCGTCGGCGCGCGTGATCTTGGCATGGGCTTCATAGTCGATCTTGTGGTCTTCGACGGCGACGGGATTGTCCATCACGCCATGCGCGAACAGGGCGCGCAGGATGCGGCGGTTCATATCGTCCAGACGGGCCATGGGCACGGAGCCATCGGCCAGCGCCTTGCCCAGCAGGTCGGCGCCGAAGAACATCTCCTTGTCGAAGATATAGCCCGATTCCTGGTCCAAGCCGTTATTCGCGGCCTTGGCGGTGCTGTGGACGGCACCCCAGTCGGACATGACATAGCCCTTATAGCCCCAATCGCCCTTCAGCACCTTGTTCAGGAGGAAGTCGTTTTCGCAGGCATAGTCGCCATTATAGCGGTTGTAAGCGCACATCACGGAGCCGGGGTTGGACCGTTCCATGGCGATCTCAAAGGCCAGCAGGTCCGACACGCGCGCACCCGCCTCATCAATATTGGCGGACAGGACGAAACGGCCCGTCTCTTGTGCATTCAGCGCGTAATGCTTGATGGTGGAGACGATGTTGTTGGACTGAATGCCGCTGATCTGTGCGCCGACCATGATGCCGGCCAGCAGCGGGTCCTCTGTCCCATATTCGAAATTGCGACCATTGCGCGGTTCGCGCACCAGATTGATGCCGCCGGCCAGCATGATGTTGAAGCCCGACAGCCGCGCTTCCTTGCCGATCATGGCGCCACCCTGCCGGGCCAGCGCTGGGTTCCAGGTGGCGACGGTCGCGATGCCGGCGGGCAGGGAGGTGCGCTCGCGCATCGGCTCGCTCGAGTCCCGCTGGGTTGCCACGCCGACGCCGGCATCGGTCTGCCACTGTGCCGGAATGCCCAGACGGTCGATGCCAGGGATATAGCCAGCCGAACCCATGCGGATGCCGGTGGGCGGCACGTAATTGCGTTCCTTGAACGGCGATCCGAAATAGCCGAAGACCAGCAGCTTCTTCTCTTCCACCGTCATTTCGCGCAGCAGCAGATCGGCGCGCGCATCGGCGGAAAGAGAGCTGTCCATCCAGGGACGGGCGGCCGTGGCCGTGGTGGCGGTGGCCGGTGCCGCACTTTCGGCGGCCCGCGCCGTGCCAGCGGACAGAGCCGTGGCCAGCAGCAGGGTGGACATGAAGGCCCGCATCTTCCTGTTATTCATTGCCGTTTCTCTTTCGTCGTTTATGGCACAGGCCGAGGATCGGATGATCCAGCGTCCTCCCGCATCAATTTTCATCCTTTAAAGAGGACAGGTTTCAAGCCACCGAAATGATGGCCTTTCCTGCTCCTCCCAAAGGTGTTCCCCCGGCATTGGCGGCGGGTGGTTCATTCTTCATAGTAGCACCGGCGTCTCGCCGCACCAGTGAAATCAGACAACGTTGTCTGATTTCTGTCTGCCCCAACATTCGTAAATCCTCTCTTAACCGTGACATCCTGGCAACAATCAATGGATTGGGGTGCTTGCGGGGTGAGGTTGTGTTAGGGAAGCGCTTGAAATTCCGTGATTTGGGCGCTTGCGTCTCGCAGTCGCGGAAACTTTTAATAAGCCAATCAACCATGGATTATGCGTTTATATCCCAGACAAGCCATGTTCGCGCTGTCACTTTGTATGACAACGATGACATATAGCGCTTGACATCAAACCGGCCTGTCGTAAATTCAGAACCACTAAGGATGGGAGCGTGTGACGAAACACGCCGGATGGGTGGGGAAACAAACCGAGCGGCTAAATAAATAGCCCGAAGGAAAATATCAGGCGCATGGCACCCTGAACCGGTGTTTTGCGAATGATCCCGCGCATTCTGGCGCCAAAAAATCACACGTAAAACTTTGCTCTGAGGGAGGATCTCTTGACAGGGATGCATTCAATGCTTGGTCGCGGCGTGGCCGTGGCCCTGCTGGCAAGCGCGTCGCCGTTCGCGCTGGCGTCGACCGCCATGGCCCAGGCCGCACCGGCAGCCACCGATACGCTTGATGAAATCATTGTTACCGGCGTGCGCGCTTCGCAGCAGCGCTCGGTCGATGTCAAGCGCAACCAGACGGCCATCGTCGATGCCATCTCGTCCGAAGATATCGGCAAGCTGCCGGACGTGACCATCGCGGACAGCTTGCAGCGCGTTCCCGGCATTCAGATCCGTCGCGACGCTGGTGAAGGCTCCACGGTGAATGTTCGCGGTCTGCCGCAGGTCATCACCATGCTGAACGGCGAACAGTACCTGTCCGCCGGTAACCAGGGTGAAGCCAAGCCGAACCTGACCGACGTTCCGGCCCAGCTGATGAACGCGGTCGTGGTCTATAAGAGCACCGAGACCAAGAACGCCCTGTCCGGCATTTCCGGCACCATCGATCTGCGTACCCGCCGTCCCTCCGACATGCCCTACGGCTTCTCCGCCTCTGGCGCTGTGGAAGGCCAGACGGGCAAGGACACGAAGGAAAAGGATTACCTGGCTAACGGCCTGCTGGCCTATCGTGGCGACCGCATCGGCGTGCTGGTCTCTGCCGCTGGCAGCCAGTCCAATCTGGGCAACAACTATTCCGGTGTGGCACCTGGCCCCGGCACCGGCGGTCTGTCCGGCAACAATGACTGGGGTGGTACGGCGCCGAACCAGTTCATCTCGCCGCACGGCTTTGAAAGCTTCAAGAAGGAAACGGAGCGCGATCGTCTTTCCGTGTCCGGTGCGTTTGAAGCCGATCTGGGGGAAGGCTTCACCTTCCTGGCCGAAGGCTTCTACACCAAGATGGACGAGTATAACCGCGCTGCCGGTTTGAACATCTCCAACCGCTGGTCGGGCGACGCTTTCGGCGTCTGGACCAAGCCGACCGACAGTACGCCGGTCAGCGGCAGCAACTGGCTGGCCGTGGATGAGTATGACATTGACGCCTGGTGGGTGAACTCCTTCTCGGTCAACCGCGTCAACAAGTCCGAGTCCAAGAACTACAACGCCGAACTGAAGTACGACAATGGCGGGCCGTTCAAGATGGAAGCCCGGGCCATGCGCTCGGACGCTGACCGTCTGTCGATGAATGGTCAGGCCCAGGGCGATCTGTCGAACTGGAAATACGCGCCGGGCCGCTTCACGCTGTTCCGTGACGCCAATGATCGTACCCGCGGCACCTTCTATCCGGCCTCCATCGCCTCGACCTTCCCCGCCTCGCGCTATACCAACAATGTCGTTGGTAGCCTGGGTGGTCGCTATGTCGATCCGAACCCGCTGGGCTACGGCCAGAACCCGCAGCTGCATTACGACATCTCGGGTAGCAGCCCGGTTTGGTCGGGTTTTGATCGCGTGATTTCCGGTGGCCTGGGCGCTGGCAAGACGCTGACCGACTACATGGCCAACAAGGACAGCTACGCCATCGGCGCCTTCTCGTCGGAAGGCAATAACGAGGCGAAGTCGGACCTGAACGTCTATCGCATCGACACGCATTATGATTTCGAGGAGCCGCTGGGTGGTTTCCTCAACAAGATCGATGTGGGTATCCGCCGCGCCGATCGTTCCGTGTCGATTGAACAGTTCCACCTGTTCTCCACCTTCTACCAGGGCAAGGGCGTGAACGCCGCCGGCCAGCCCAACACCTCGGGCTGCTCGGCCCAGTGGAAGGCCATCGACGTCGTCATGAACCAGAACCAGTGCCAGGCCGGCGAATTCGTTCGCGACCCGGTCACGGGCCAACAGGTGTTCCAGGGCTATACGGTGAACGCCCCGACCCGCCTCGACACGTATAACAACGTGATCTGGGTGGACAATATGGGCTCCATCACCAAGGGTATCCCCGGCTTCTGGGCCATTGATCCGCGCGACTTCGATGATCCGGAGGCCTTCCACAAGAAGGTGTTCGGTGGTGCCGACCGCGCCATCATCCCCGGCCAGTCCTATGCTGTCGACCTGACGGAAGATAGCGGCTACCTGAACACCACGTTCGAGTATGGTCGCCTGTCCGGCACCGCCGGCCTGAAGATCATCCGTACCGAGCTGCAGGTCCGCCAGAACATCACCGGCGACACCCTGAACTATGGCGACACGAACATCGATGCCGGTGACGTTGTTTCCAAGCGCAGCTACTACGACTATCTGCCGGCCGTGAACGCCTCGTATGACGTCACTGACGATCTGCGTCTGCGCTTTAGCTACAGCAAGACCATGCAGCCGCTGGACCTGCTGAAGTATGGCGGCGCCTTGAAGATCAACACCGCTGATGATCCGGGTCTGGGCATCCGCGTGGTGACCAGCGCCGAGGCCAACGGTAATCCTGAACTGGATCCGTGGCGTGCGGATAACTGGGACGCGGCCATCGAATATTATATCGGCGACGCCAGCATGCTGAATCTGGCTGTGTTCCGTATGAATATCGAAAGCTACGTCGTCACCCGCACCACCGCCGACGGTCGCTACCCTGACCAGGACGGCGTCATCCGCCGCACGGTCAACGTGACCCGTCCGCAGCAGGGTGAAGGCGGCCGCGTTGAGGGTGTCGAAGTCGGTGCCAAGCTGTCCTTCAAGGACTTCCTGGATAATGACAGCTTCATCTCCAACTTCGGTGTCGATACCAACTACACCTACTCGCCCTCCGAACAGACCCTGTCGTCGGGCAAGAAGCTGGCCTTCGCCGACAATTCCAAGCATCAGTACAACCTGATCGGCTGGTACCAGGACGATAACTTCCAAGCCCGCGTTGCGTACAACTTCCGCAGCAAGCGTCTGGAAAATACCTTCAAGGACTTCCCCGTCTATCAGGACACCACGCAATTCGTTGACGTGAACCTGAGCTACAACGTCAACGAAAAGATCACGGTTTACGCCAACGGTTCCAACATCACCGGCGAGATCGAGGATTACTTCGTTGAGTTCGCGCCCGGCACAACCCAGTACGCCTGGCAGAACGAGTATGAAAGCCGCTACACCGTCGGTGTCCGCTTCAAGTGGTAATCACGCTGTAGGCTGAGCAGGGGGCGCTGCCGAGACGTGATCCACGTCAAGGCAGCGCCCTTTTTTCTTTGCCATTCACCTGTACAATCCCAACAGATTTGCCTGGAAGAATGAAGATGCCCAGCGATAACCGCATCCGTGAACTGGTCATTGTCGGCGGCGGGACCGCTGGCTGGATGACGGCGGCGTCGCTGGCCAACCATTTCCAGGGATCGGGGTTGAAGATCACCCTGATCGAAAGCTCCGCCATCGGCACCATCGGGGTGGGCGAGGCGACGATCCCCACCATCCGCCGCTTCTACCAGTCTTTGGGCTTGCGCGATCTGGATGTGCTGAAGGCCACGCATGGTACGGTGAAGCTGGGCATCCGGTTTGATGGCTGGCTGAACAAGGACAGCAGCTTCATTCATCCGTTCGGCGTTTATGGCCAGGATCTGCGCGATATTCCGTTCCACCAATATTGGCTGCGTCTGCGCGCTGCTGGTGAGAAGGTGGACCTGGGCGATTATTCGCTGGCGGTCGCGCTGGCGCGCGGCGGGCGGTTTACGACCCCGTCGCCCAACCCGCCCTCCACCCTGTCGGTCTTTGACTGGGCCCTGCATTTCGATGCCGGTCTTTTCGCGCAGCTTATGCGTCAGACAGCGGAAAAGCTGGGTGTGCAGCGCATCGATGCGAAGATCGAGAAGGTGGAACTGAACCCGGCGAATGGCCATATCTCGGGCCTGCTGCTGGATAGCGGCGCCACGGTCACGGGCGACCTGTTTGTCGATTGCTCCGGCTTTCAAGGGTTGCTGATCGAAGGGGCGATGAGTGCTGGGTATGAGGATTGGGGCCAGTGGCTGCTGTGCGACCGGGCGCTGGCGGCCCAGGGCTATGCCATCACGCCGCCGCCACCCTTTACCCGCGTAACGGCGCATAATGCCGGCTGGCGCTGGACCATCCCGCTTCAGCACCGGACCGGTCACGGTTATGTCTATTCCAGCCGGCATATCAGCGACAGCGACGCGGAGGCGGAACTGCTGGCCGCCGTGGGTGGTGATCTGAAGATGGCGCCGCGCCGCATCACCTTCACGCCGGGCCGCCGCAAACAGGCCTGGAAGGGAAACTGCGTTGCCATCGGCCTGTCGTCAGGCTTCCTGGAACCGCTGGAAAGCACCTCCATCGCCTTGATCGAAACGGGTATTGATAAGCTGAAACAGCTTTTCCCGGGTCGGGATATCGATCCGCTGCTGGTTGATGAGTATAATGACTGGAGCCGGCGGGAGATGGAGCGCGTGCGCGACTTCATCATCCTGCATTACTGGCTGAACCGGCGCGAGGACACCGAATTCTGGCGCGATTGCCGCGCCATCGACCTGCCCGATACGCTGACCCGCAAAGTGGAGATGTGGAAGCGGCGGGGGCACATGGTCCGCTACCGCTGGGAGATGTTCCAGCCGGCCAGCTGGCTTGCCATCTATGCCGGGTTTGATTTCCTGCCCGATGGCTATGACCCGGCCCTGGACGGGTTCGATGTGCCCAGCCTGTCACGCGGGCTGGCCGGCATGCGCAAGGCCATTGCCGATACGGTGGCGGATTGCCCCACACATCAGGAATTTATCGACCGGTATGCCAAGGTCGCGCCTTAACCAACAAGAAATCGGACAAGAGGGAACGTTATGAAGCCGTTGAACAAGATCGTCATCGCTGGGGGTGGTACAGCCGGCTGGATCACCGCCGCCATGCTGTCCTTCATGACGAAGGGAACGGGCACCACCGTCGAGTTGGTTGAATCCGATGAAATCGGTACCATCGGCGTGGGCGAGAGCACGATCCCGCCCTTCGTGGTACTGCTGCGCAGTCTGGGGATTGATGAGCAGGATTTCATCAAATCGACCAATGCCAGCTTCAAGCTGGCCATCCGGTTCGAGGATTGGTTCAAGAAGAACCAGCATTACTATCACCCGTTCGGCACGCTGGGTGGCCTGATCGACAATCACGAATTCTACCAATGCTGGCTGCGGGCCAAGGCGGCGGGTCATACGTCGGAATTGCAGGATTTCGCGGCGGCCACGGTGATGGCCGACCAGATGAAGTTCCTGCTGCCCTTCAAGGCACCACGCACCATGATCGCGTCCGCGTCCTATGCCCTGCATGTCGATGCCAAGCGGGTGGCGCAGTATCTGCGCCGTTATGCCGAAGAACGCGGCGTGACCCGGACGGAGGGGCGGATCAATCGCGTCCGCACCCGTCCCGATGGGGCCATCGCCGGGCTGGACCTTGCCAATGGCAAGGTTGTGGACGGCGATTTCTTCATCGACTGCACGGGCTTCCGCGCCCTGCTGATCGGTCAGACGCTGGGCGTGGGTTATGTCAGCTGGGCGGACGAACTGCTGTGCGACCGGGCCGTGGCAGTGCAGACGGAGAACACCGACGATGATGCCGATGTGCATCCCTATACGCTGAGCCAGGCACAGGATTGCGGCTGGCGCTGGCGTATCCCGCTGCAGCACCGGGCGGGCAATGGCTATGTCTATTCCAGCCGCTTCCTGTCGGATGATGAGGCGGTGGCCACCCTGATGCGTCAGGTGAAGGGCCGCCCCCTGATCGAGCCGAATATCATCCCCTTCAAGACCGGCATGCGGGCCAAGATGTGGGAAAAGAACTGCGTGGCGCTGGGGCTGGCCGCCGGCTTCATCGAACCGCTGGAATCAACGGCCATCCATCTGGTCTATCGTGCTGTTGATTACCTGTTCCGCTTCTTCCCCGATGGCGATATCGACCCGTCACTTCAGGCCGAATTTAACCGCCGTGTCGCGGCAGAGTATGAGGAAGTCCGGGATTTCATCGTGCTGCATTACTGCACCACCCAGCGTGACGACACGCCGTTCTGGCGTGCGGCCCAGCGTACGCCGATCCCGGCCAGCCTTCGTGCCCGTATGGACCTGTTCAAGGCGACCGGTATCCTGCGCCAGGGGCTGGAGGAACTGTTTGGGGCGGCCAGCTGGCAGTCGGTTTATGAAGGCATGGGCGTGCGCCCGGCGCGGTATCAGCCGTTTGTGGACAAGGTACCGATGAGTGTGATCACCGAAACGCTGGACCGGTCGGCCCCGCTGCTAAAGGCCCAGGTCGCGGGCCTGCCGCATCATGCGCAGTTCCTACGCGACCATTGCCGCGCCGAACGGGATTTCTGATTACCGCCGCGCAGGCGGCGCGGTGGACCGGCGTATGACGACATGGTGGGGCAGCACGCGGTGGGCCTGGGGTGCAGGCTCACCCGGCTGTTTTTTCCGTGTCAGGATATTCACCAGGATTTCCGCCGCCGCATCGGCCAGCTCCTGGATGGGCTGCTTTACCGTTGTCAGGGGCGGCCAGACCATTTCGGCTAGTTCGATATCGTCGAAACCGACCACCGACAGGTCGCCCGGCAGGGACAGGCCCCGGTCATGGGCCACGGACAGGACGGCGGCGGCCATTTCGTCGTTTGATGCGACAATGGCTGTCGGCGGCTCGGCCAGCGACAGGAGACGACGCGTGCAGGGCAGGGCTGAGCGGTAGGTGAAGCCGCCCTGTTCAATGATCTCCGGGTCAGGTTCCAGCCCATATTCGCGCAGCGCGTCGCAATAGCCGGAATAGCGCAGACGCGTGCCGGCATGATGTTCCGGCCCCTTAATGAAGCCGATGCGCCGGTGACCGAAAGCCAGCAGATGCATGGTCAGGTCATTGGCCGCCGCCCGTTCATCAATCCGTACCGAGGAGCCACCATCGCGTTCATGCTGCGGCGTGACGCGGACATAGGGGATGTTGGCCCGTTCGATGACGCTTATGACGGTGTCATTGTCAGTCACAGGAGCGGTCAGGACGACGGCATCCAGGTTCAACTGATTGACCAGCTTGCTGACACGGTCTTCGACATCATCGCCGCGATAATCGATTTCCTCGATCAGCAAGTGGTAGCCCTGGTCGCGGAACCGGGTCAGCAGGCCCATCTGGATTTGGCCGGTATAGGGACCACCGGGGTCACCATAAACATGGGCGATCAGGTAGGATTTGTCGCCCTTCAGGCTCTGCGCCGACTTGTTCGGCTGGAACTGCAATTCTGCCATCACCCGCTGAACACGCTCACGGGTTTCCGCGCTGACATAGCGTTCATTGTTCATGACGCGGGAAACGGTCTTGATCGACGCGCCGGCGGCGCGGGCCACATCAATGATCGTCGGCTTGCGATCTGACACGATTGAACACCTGTGCATAAAGGCGGCCAGAGGTCGGCGCCCCGGCCCCCAAATTTCACGGAAACCAGCCGCTTGGCAAGCATCAGATAACGATGTCATGTTTTCATCAGCATTTCCTCAATTGAGGTGGGTCAATGCCGTTGCCGCAGGCCGGGCTATGGTGCGCGCCATCCTGCGACCCCGTGCCAGAGCCCGACCAACATGCCCAAGGATTGCGCGCCCGACACAACCAATGCCGAAGAGCGTCTGGATTTCTTTCGCTTGGATGGTGTAGCGCGGGCCGCCCTTCGCGACGCTCGCCAGGTTCTGATGCCGACACTGCCCGACATGGCCGCCGGCTTCTACGCACGCTTGGCCACGATTCCCCGGTTGGCACCAATGATCGCGGCCAAGGGAAAGGTACCCCGCCTGACATCGTCGCAGGTGGATCATTGGGGTGCCCTTTTCGATGGGCGCTTCGATGAGGCCTATTTCGCCCGTGCCCGCCGCATCGGTCTGGCCCATGACCGGATCGGATTGGAACCGCGCTGGTATGTCGGGGCCTATGCGCATTTCCTGGACGATATCTTTGCGGCCCTTCTGGAACGCCGCTGGCCGAAGGAACGGACCCGTGATGCCCTGTCGGCGGTCATGCGGGCGACGCTGCTGGATATGGAACTGGCCATTTCCGCCTATGCCCAGAGCGGGGAGGCGTCGCGTATCAAGCAGGAACTGCTGCAACTGACCGACCGGATCGAACGCGACATCGAAGAGACGGTGTCGGGCGTGGCCGAACAGGCGGGGCACATGGCGGAAAGTGCCGACCGGCTTGGCGTCATTGCCGGTGACCTGCATGATGCCGCCGCCGCCATGGCCCAGGCGGCAGCCAACGCCCTGTCGGATGTGCAGGCTGTAGCGACCGCAACGGAGCAGCTGGAGGCTGCCAGCCGCGCCATCGCCGAACAGGTGGCGCAGAGCGCGACCGTCACTGACACCGTGGCCCGGCAGGCAGGCGATGCCGCTGCTATTGTAACCGGCCTGTCAGAGGCCACGTCCCGCATCAGCAATGTCGCAAAACTGGTCCAGGCAATCGCGGCGCAGACCAAGCTGCTGGCGCTGAACGCCAATATCGAGGCTGCACGGGCCGGTGATGCCGGGCGTGGCTTCGCCGTGGTTGCGGGGGAGGTGAAAAGCCTTGCCCGTCAGACGGAGGAGGCGATTGGAACCGTGAATGTCCAGGCCGTCGATATCCGCGCGGCAACAGATGCCACCGGCAAATCGGTGGATGGCATGGTCCGCGATATCCGCCGCGTCGATGCCATATCCGGTCAGGTGCGCGATGCCACGGATCAGCAGCGTCAGGCGACGGCTGAAATCTCCCGTGGCGCACTGTCTGCCGCAGATCAGGCACGGCGGCTGGCCGACCGTGCTGGCGGCATGCTGGATCATGCCCGGATGACGGGGGATACCGCGGCAGAGGTGCGGTCCATGGCTGCCGGCGTGAATGACATGCTATCCGGCCTGCGTCGCCGCGTGACGGAGGTGCTGCGTGCCTCCACAGCCGGCGACCGGCGGCGCAGCGTGCGCCTGCCCCTGTCCATCGGGTTCGAGGCGGAGTTTGGCGACAGCCGTCTGGCGGGTCGGACCCTGGACCTGTCGGTTGAAGGCTGCTTGCTGCATGGCGTGACAGCGGGTTGTTCCCCCGGCACTGCTGGCCGCCTTCATCTGGAAGGGGTGGGGCCCGTCCGGGCCAGCGTCCGCGCCGTTAGCGGCGCAGGGCTTCATATCGGGTTCGAGGAGGTGCCGGCGGAGACAGAACAGGCATTGCGCCGTATGCTCGTCCGCGACTGACCGTCAGCCCTCATCTGCGATCAGGGTCAGGGCGTCTGTGTCGCAGACGACCTGTCCGTGCCCTACGTCTCGGATGGCGCCCGTGCGTTTGAAGTCGGAGATGGTGCGGCTGGCGGTTTCTAGCGTGATGGCCAGGATGGCGCCCATGTCCTCCCGCGTGAAAAGCCGTACAGGGCCATAGGGCGTTTCGTCGGCCAGCAACAGCAGCAGACGGGCCATGCGCTGCCGGGCGTTGCCAGTGGAAAGATTGGCCAGGAAGCCGTCGGCTGTGCTCAACGCCTCATGCCATTTTTCCATCAGGCGCTGATGCAGGCGCGGGGTGCGGGCCTGAAGCTGGTTCACGGTGGTGACGGGGATGCGGCAAAATTCCACCGGCTGCAGGGCAACGGCGATATGGTCATAGCTGGACTTCACCAATGCCTCCAGCCCCGCGACGCCGCCCACGCGTACCAGCCGCACGATGCGCTGGGTTCCGTCGGGCAGCAGGGTGACCAGTTTAACCAGCCCGCGCCGGATGGTCAGGATGGCACCGGCATCATCGCCCATGCCGTAAAGCTGGGTACCAGCCTCGACATGGACCTCCTCAATGGGCGTGTGGATATGGTCAAAATCCTCCGCCTGCAAATCGGCGAACAGCACCAGATGGCGCACGCCGCAGCTTTGACAGGCTGCGGTTCCCCTCCAGGCGGCTTCGATCTGCGTCGCCTTCACCATTATCCTCCCGAACGATCCAGGCGCCACTATGCGCCGGGGGCGTCGGGGACGCCAATGCGACCTTTCGCGTCTGAGAATGACAAAGCCCCCAGACGGTTTCCCATCCGGGGGCTTTCCCCGTCATATCCTGTGCCGCCGCCGCGTCAGAACGGGCTGATGGCTTCCAGCACCTGCTGACCCCAGCGCGGGGCCTGCACATCGGTGATGTGGCCGCGACCGCCATAAGAGATACGGGCCTCAGCGATCTTTTCATAAGAGATGGTGTTGGCCGACGTGATGTCTTCGGGCCGGATGATGCCGGTCAGGGTCAGTTCGCGCACCTCGTTATTGACGCGGACCTCCTGCTTGCCATTCACCACCATGTTGCCATTGGGCAGAACCTGGACGATCAGGGCGGCCACCTGCAGGTTGATCTGCTCCTGACGCTGGATCTGGCCGGTGCCCGTGCTGTTGGAGGTGCCAGACGCGCTGATCAGGCTGCCGGGGTCGACGGCGTTGGGCAGGATGTTGTTGGTGGAGGATTCCAGACCGAGCAGGTTGGGGATGCCCATCGTGTCACTGCCGTCACGGGTGCGGGTGGTGTTGTTCTGCATCTGGGCCCGGTCATTGATCTGGATCGTGACCGTCATGATGTCACCCACGCGCGCCGCCCGCTGATCCTTGAAGAAGGCGCGGGCACCGGCCCGCCACAGGGAATTGGCCTGACGCTCTTGCACCGGCGCTTCCGGCATCGGCAGGCGCACGGGGCGGTAGTTGGGATCGCGCGAGGGGTCGTCAATACCCGACAGGGCCGGGGTCTGTCCGACCGCCGCCAGCTTGTCCGTCACACAGCCGGTCAGCGGCAGGACGGTGAGTGACAGCAGCAGGGCGGTGCGGATGGAACGGCGGGCGGACAGGGGACGGGCGGACATTTCGGTTCTCCTTACCGGGCCGCCTTCTTCGACGGGCCCGACACTTGGCTGACAGGGGCGATGACCGGGTTGGACGGGTTGACGGTCACCAGATTGGGACCGGCCACCACGGCCTCGATCACTCTGTTGGAGGACGTATTCACAATCCGTACCAACTCGCCCATGCCGCCATCAGAAAGTGCTTTTCCCGATGCCGTCAGGCTCATTGTCGTGCTTTGCAGAAGGATGGTGACGGCCTGCCCCTTGCCCACCACCACCGGTTCCCGCACGTCGCGGACATTCACCGCCTGGTTCGGTGCAACGGCCCGGCGCAGGGTTTTACCAATCATTTCAGAGGCTTCGACGACGGCGCCGGCCTGTACCCGATCACGCGGCTGCCGCAGATAGGTGATGTCGCCATCCCCGATCACCTCTCCCGTCGCCATGCGGCGGGCCAGGACGGGCAGTTCCACCATATCCATGACGCGGGCGCCGATTGTCTGACGCACCACCTCCGGCCCGGTGGCCGGGGCAATGATTTCCGCGGTAACACGGCCACGCACCGCATCATAGGCAAGATTTTCCACGCGCACCGAGGCATCGTTGCCGGTCGGAAGGAACAGGCTGAGCGTGCGGTTATCCAGCAACACATCGGCCTGACCGCCGACCCCGGCATCGCGCAGGGCCAGACGCAGCCCATCGACGATGGCATCGTTTGTTACCTGTACCGAGGCCCGTTCCACCACGATCCGGTCCGCCCCGCCCGACGCCCGCCAGTCGATGCCGTTGCTGGCCGCGATGCGCGACAGGGTGGGGGCATCAAGGTTGGCGCGCCGGCCCGGAACGGGGGCGAGCATCACCGCACGGGTCGCCACATCGGGTTCCAGCCCGTCGAACAGGTCACCCAGCAGAATTTGCCCATCGGCCACACTGGCAGCCGGCTTCAGCGTGGCGGCCTGCGCGGCGGTGCCGGACAGCAGGACAGCGGCGAGCATCAGGGCGGCGAAGCGGGTCATGACGAAGGCTCCGAAAACGGGGTGGGCAGAAATGACCTGGTTGAGCCGTCAGGCTCCGGCGGTGACTGCCGCCGCAGCACCACGTGGTGCCGTGAAGCCAAGCCGCAGATGCGGCGCCGGCGCTTGAGGCGACTAAACGCAGATCAGCGCAGCTGGCTGACCGACTGCATCATCTGATCCGTGGTGGAGATGACGCGGGAGTTCATTTCATAGGCGCGCTGGGCGGTGATCAGCTGGGTGATCTCGGCCACGATATTGACGTTGGAGGTCTCCAGCGCGCCCTGCATCACGCGGCCAAAGCCTGGGCCGCCGGGATTACCGGTGATGGCCTGACCGGAAGCCGGGGTTTCCAGCAGCAGGTTGTCGCCGATCGCTTCCAGACCCGCGGTGTTGGGGAAGGCTGCCAGCTGGATCTGGCCCACATTCTGCGGCACGGTCTGACCGTCGATCTTGGCCAGGACTTCGCCATTCGGGTTGATGGTGATGTCCACGGTGTTCTGTGGCACCACGATGCCGGGCTGCACCTGATAACCGTCGGCGGTGACCAGGGTACCTTCGGCGTTCAGCTGGAACGAACCGGCGCGGGTATAGGCCGTTTCGCCGTTGGGCAGCTGCACCTGGAAGTAACCCTGGCCGTTGATGGCCACGTCCAGCGTGTTGCCGGTCGGGTTGATATTGCCCTGTTCGTTGATGCGGTAGATGGCGGCGGCTTTGACGCCCAGACCCACCTGGATGCCCGACGGGACGATCGTGCCGGCATCAGACGAGGTGGAGCCCACACGGCGCTGGTTCTGGTACAGCAGGTCCTGGAATTCGGCCCGCTGACGCTTGTAACCGGTCGTCGTCATGTTGGCGATGTTGTTGGAGATGGTTTCGACATTCAGCTGCTGGGCCAGCATGCCGGTGGAACCAATGGAGAGGCTGCGCATGGTTTCAATCCTTCTTGCTGGCTGGATTACTGAACGCGGGCGAGCTTGCCGATGGCGCCGCGGATGCGTTCATGTTCGGTGTCGATCATCTTCTGGACGCTTTGGTAGGTGCGCAGGACATCGATCATCTGCGTCATCTCCACCACGCTCTGAACATTGCTGCCTTCGATGGCGCCCTGGCTGATCTGGGGCTGATCGACGGCAATTTCTTCCTGGTTGGCTTCATACAGACCACCGCCCAGTTCCATCATCCGCTGCTCATCGGCGAAGGTCACAACCTTCAACTGACCCAGCTGACCCTGCTCCGTGGTGACGGCGCCGTTGCCGGCGATATGGATCTGGGTGGCGTCGGCGGGGATGACGATACGCTGGTTGTTTGTATCCAGCACCGGCAGGCCGGAGCGGTCCACGATCTCGCGGTTGGTGTTCAGCTGGAAGGCGCCGCCACGGGTGTAGCGGGTGCCGGTCAGCGTTTCGACAGCGAAATAACCGTCACCGCGCAAGGCGACATCCAGTTCGTTGTTGGTCACGGTGATGGGGCCGGCGTCGACATTGCGCTGCAGACCGAAATCCTGAACGAAGCTCATCCGGTCGCCCTGACGGTCGGGACGCTCCAGATATTCCAGGAACAGCATGCGCTGCGACTTGAAGCCGGTGGTGTTCATGTTCGCGATGTTATTCGACACCACGTCCAACTGCCGGCGCAGGGCTTCCTGGCGGGACAGGGTGATGTAGAGTGAATTTTCCATCGCTCGAATTCCTCATGCTGGCCAGGGGCCGTTGCTTGCCAGGATTAAAAGCAAACAGCGTGCCAAGTCAGGGTAAGTGGCGGAAATCCGCCCTTTTCGGTTGCGCCGGGGAAGGGGGCGGCAAATAATGCCGGGATCATGATCCTGCCCGATATCCTGGCCTCAGGCCTTCACCTCGTCTTTTGCGGAACGGCCCCGTCGCGCGTGTCCGCCGCCAAGGGCGCCTACTATGCCAATCCCGGCAACGCGTTCTGGCCCACACTGGTCCGTATCGGTCTGGTGCCGGATGGCTGGCGGGCTGCTGACTTCATCCGCATGAACGAGTTGGGCCTGGGCCTGACCGATCTGAACAAGGTGGAGATCGGCAATGATGTGGACCTGACACCGGACGGCTTCGACATTCCGGGCTTCATGGTCAAGATGCGAGCCCATCGCCCCGCTGCCATCGCCTTCACCAGCAAGAATGGCGCGCGCCTGTTCCTTGGACCCAGGGCGGTGATCCCATGGGGGCGGCAGCCAGAAGATTGGGAAGGCATTGCGCTTTTCGTTCTGCCCTCGCCATCAGGGCAGGCGCGGGCCAGCTTTGACCTTGGGCCATGGCGGGAGGCGGCGGCTTTTGTGGAGGCGCGTCGCGGTTTGGCTGCTACGGGCATTGGCTGAACCCTTTTCCGCGTGCTAGAATCCTTTCAACAAGCTGTTTTCAGGGAAGATGAACATGCCCGATCAGGACGATATCGATGCCATGTTCGGCGAAATGGCCAGCGGCGGTTCCGTTCGCGCGCTTCCCGAACAGCAGGAAATCTCCGCCGTCTATGACACGGAGGTGGAGATGAGTGTCGTGCTGGGTACGTCCAATATCCGCGTGCGCGATCTCTTGAAGCTGGGCCGTGGCGCTATCGTGGAACTGGACCGCAAGATTGACGACCTTTCCGATATCGTTGTCTCTGGCCGCATGGTGGCACGGGGTGAGGTGACGATTGTCGAAGACAAGATCGCCGTCACCTTCCGAGAATTCGCACGCATCAATAACTGAACCGCGGCGAGTTTGCCGGAGGCGCCCACTCTTGAGTAGGATGGAGCCTCATGAGCAAGGCGACGAACGAGTTTTCGCCTGAGGTTCGCGAACGCGCGGTGCGGCTGGTATTAGACAACGAGGGCCAGCATGGCTCGCGTTGGCAGGCCATCCTATTGATCGCGGCAAAGATCGGCTGTTAGGCGCTGACCCTGAACGATTGGGTCAGGAAGGCCGAGGTGGACAGCGGGCGCGGTGCTGGCATCCCGACCGAGATGGCCGAGCAGATGAAGGCGCTGGAACGGGAGAACCGTGAGCTGCGCCAGGCGAACGAAATCCTGCGCAA
>LJHR01000028.1 GCA_001296005.1 alpha proteobacterium AAP38
CGATGGCGCGGCGGTGGGGACGTAGGGCACAGGCGGCGGCTACGGCCTTGAACTGGTTCAGGCCCGTGGCGTCGGTCACCACCATCTCGCCCACATCAGCGCCCAATAATTGGGCCAGCCGATCCCCCAGCTTATAGGGTGCCGCAAACCAGCCGGCTGTGTTCCAGGAGCGTATTAAGCCGACACCCCATTCCTGGGTCGCTGCCTCCGCTGCGCGCATAGCGGCCTGCGTCGGCATGGGACCCAGGGAATTGCCGTTCAGATAGATCACACCCGGTGGCAGGGTAAATTCGGCGCGGAACCCGGCCAGCGGGTCGTTACGGTCCAGGGCCTTGATCTCGGCTCGCGTCCGCATGGTCGTTCCCCCCCTCAAAGCCCCAGCTTGCGCAGCAGCCCGGCCTCTGCATCGCCATCCAGCGACATCAGCGGGGCGCGCAGACGCGACCATTCCGGATCATTATGCAGATGCGCCAGCACGGCCTTGACCGCTGGCACCAAAGGGACGCCAGTAAAGGCATTACGGAATTCCGCCACGCGGTCCAGCCGATCCTGCTGCGCAGGGGTACCGATGGCATCGACCAGGGCGCGGATGGAGCGGGCATGCAGGTTGGCGGTGGCGCTGATGCAGCCGGCCCCGCCGCGTGTGATCAGATCGATCATCCGCGCCTCGGTCCCGGCGAAAATCTCCAGGCCTGGCAGGACTTCCAGCACAGCTTGGGTGTTGGTCCAGTCGCCGGAACTGTCCTTATAGCCCCGGATGGTGGAACCATGCGCCCGCACCAGATCCTGGGCCAGCGTCGGGGTGATGGGCACGCCCGATGTCTGCGGGAAATGGTAGAGGTAGATCGCCAGGCGCGGATCATTCACGCCCTCAATCAGGTCGCGAAAATAGCGGCGGACGCCGGCATCCGGTACGCCTTTGAAGAAGAAGGGCGGTACCACCAGTACACCGGCGCAGCCGCTGTCGGTGGCATGCGACGACAGCAGCACCGTGTCAGCCAGCGCGCAGCAGCCGGTGCCGACCAGCAGACGGGCCGGCTCGATACCCTGGCCGATCAGGCTGTCCACCACCATCATGCGCTCGGCATTGGTCAGGGACGCGGACTCGCCCGTGGAGCCGAATAGCAGCAGCCCGTCCGCGCCTTCGGCCAGAAGCCAGCGGCAATGGGCCGCCATCCGGCCCAGATCGATCTTGCCGTCAGCGAAAAAGGGGGTGGCGACCGCCGGCACGATGCGGGCGAACGGTTGGGTGGCCATGATATGGCTCCGGAATATGGATTGTAGGGGGAAAGTGGCAGGGCGTCAGCCCGCTTTGGGCTTGTAGCTGGAGGTACCCACCCAGCCGCGTTCGGAAATGTCGATCATGACGCTGGCGGGGCCGGTCATCTTGTATTCGGCATTGTCCTTGTCCGGATTCTTGCCCAGGCCCTGCGCGATGTTGATGTCGTGGCGCGGGGGGAAGCCCTGGTCTTCCATATATTCTGCCGTCGCTTCCACATCCTCGCACTGGAAGCCCAGATGATGCAGGCCGTTATAGCCCTCGGGGAATTCCAGGCCGGCGGCGGGCCGGTTCTTGAAGCGCAGCAGGGCGATATTGATGGTGCCGTCGGTCACGTAATAGCCCTGGGCATTGCGGCTGTCGACGCGGCCGGCAACGGTCCAGCCCATGACATTGGCGAAGAAATCGCGCGATGCCTCCGGGTCCTGGGTGGAAATGGCGACATGCTTCAAGGGGATGACCATGATGGTTTTCCTCAAGGATTGGGGGTCAGGAGCCGACGCGGAAGGCCGAGGTCAGGCCCCGCACGGCAGCGACAAGGGAAAGGGCCGTGATGCGGCCCGTGCCGGGGTTTTCCACCGTCGGCACATTTTCAATCTCAAGCGTCAGGCGGGCGCTGTCGGCGTCCACCACGATGCGGTGGCAATTGCGGGTCACGGACGGGTCGGCCCAAATCTGCAACTGCGTGCGATCCGGCCCGATGCCGGCCAGGCCCAGGGCGGCAGCGACATTGACATTGGCCGGGAACCGGGCCGCACCCTCCCGCGCCGATCCCTCGAACAGTTGCAAGGGTTCGGTCAGGGACAGCAGGTCCAGCCCGCGTTCCACCACTTCCTTGGCCTTGGTCAGCGATGTCGGGGGCTTGCGCGTCACCATGGTGACGGAATGGATGGTCCCTTCCGCTGCCGCCCGTACCGCGTCAAAGCCCAACAGGGCACCGGTGGCCAGGATGATGCGCCCGCCATGGGCACCCGCCGCATCGATAATGTCCGGGCGTTGCAGCAGGGCGGCCCCGCTGACCGTCACCAAGGTCCGACCACGCGCCAGGGCCGGCAGGGCGATGTCGGCAAAGGCCGCCGTGGGCGCGCATTCAACGATGACGTCGCACAGTTCGGCCAGGGTCCCGGCATCGACAACGGGCACCTGGGCCTTCAGGCCTGCCATCCGGGTCCGCGCCTTGGCGGCATCGCCGCTGGTGACCGCCGTCAGGGTCAGCCCCTCCATCCCGACATCCAGCGCCCGGCCCACAGCCGCCCCGATGGTGCCGTATCCGGCGATCCCGACCCGCAAAACCATGATGCGCTTTCCCGCTTGGCTGAATTGATCCCAGGCTAGACCCGTCCGCTATGCCAGGAAAATACCGATTTCACCGCGTGATATGGGGGAAGCGATATAGCGGGGTGGAGTTCCCTCACCCTCCCAAGCCTCCCGGCTTGGGCCCCTCCCTCTCCCGCAAGCGGGCGAGGGGCGAAAACTTCTTCCCTCGCCCACGAAGGTGGGAGAGGGAGGGGCCCGTTGGCGTCAGCCAATGGGAGGGTGAGGGAACCACAGCCCGATATGCCAAAACCGCCATATCATTCAGCCGCCTTGGTCTTTGATCGTCATAGCGGGATTGCCGATGGTGGGGAAAATCCCCCTGCCTGATGGAGCCACCATGCCCCCCTGGATCGAAATCGCCGAACTTTCCGCCCTGATGCTGCTGACCGGGTTGGCTGGCGGGGTGCTGGCGGGGCTGCTGGGGGTGGGTGGCGGCATTATCATTGTGCCGGTGCTGGATATCGTGCTGGGGCTGGTTGGCGTCGATCCGGCGGTGCGGTTGCATGTGGCGGTGGCGACGTCGCTGGCCACCATCATCCCGACGGCCATTTCATCCAGCCGCAGCCATCACCGCAAGGGAGCGGTCGACCTGGACCTGACCCGGTCCTGGGGGCCGGCGGTGTTTATCGGGGCCGCCATCGGCACCGCCATCGCCGGATATGCCAAGGGCGGAGTTCTGGCCGCCATCTTCGGCACCATCGCCCTGGTGGTGGCGTTGAAGATGCTGCTGCCTGCCGGTGCTTTCACCCTGAACCGTCCGCTGCCCAAGGGGCCGGCGGCGCAGGCCATGCCGGCGGCCATCGGCGCCTTTTCCAGCATGATGGGCATTGGCGGCGGCACCCTTACGGTGCCTGTGCTGACCCTGTTCAACTATCCGATCCACCGCGCGGTGGGCACGGCCAGCCTGTTCGGGCTGGTCATCGGCATTCCGGGCACCATCGGCTATGTCCTGACCGGTTGGGGCCGGGCGGATCTGCCGGCGGGCAGCCTTGGCTATGTCAACCTGATCGGCCTGGCCCTGATCGCGCCCGCCACCATGCTGGCCGCCCCCTGGGGGGCGAAGCTGGCGCACAGCCTGAGCAAGCGGCAATTGTCCGTCGCGTTTGGCTGTTTCCTGCTGATCGTGGGGGCGCGGATGCTTTACCGTGCCGCCACGGTTTTGTTTTAACCCCAAGGAACCGGAACTGAACTCCATGTCCTACGCCATCACCCCGCCCGCCCTCGTGACCCTGCCCGTTGCGGGCAGCGATGCCTTGTTCCCCGTGGGCCGCCTTTTCTGCGTCGGGCGCAATTATGCCGCGCATGCACGCGAGATGGGCGCCAGCGACCGCGAGCCGCCGTTTTTCTTCATGAAGCCGGCCAGCGCCGTGCTGCCCGGTGGCGGTACAATGCCCTATCCGCCGCAGACCAGCGATCTTCATCATGAGATTGAGCTGGTGGTGGCCCTGGGTGACGGCGGGTCCGTGTACGGCTATGGCGTCGGGCTGGACCTGACGCGCCGTGACCTGCAGGGGGAGGCCAAGAAGGCCGGCAAGCCCTGGGACATGGGCAAGGTCTTCGACCATGCCGCCCCCGTCTCCGCCCTGGTGCCCGCCGCTGCGGTGCCCAGTGTGGATGCGGGCCGCATCACCCTGTCGGTGAATGGGGAACTGCGGCAGGAAGGCGACCTAGCGGAGATGATCTGGACCGTGCCGGAGATCATTGCCGAACTGTCGCGCTTCATCACGCTGCTGCCGGGCGATCTGATCTTCACCGGCACGCCCGCCGGCGTGGGGCCGATCCAGCGCGGTGACCGGCTGGATGGCGTGGTGGCGGGGATTGGCACCCTGTCGGTGACGGTGGCCTGATCACACGGTCCTGACCGCCCGCCAGCAGAACAGCAGCGCCAGTGTCAGGACCGCCAACCACAGAGCGGCGCCTGACGGCTGTGCTAGGACCCAGCCACCGGCCAAGGCGCTGACCACGGCGCCGCCACGTCCCAGCGTGGCGGCCCAGCCGATGCCGGCGGCCCGACAGCTTGTCGGGTATCGCGCGGCGGCCAGACCATACAGTCCCACCTGCACCCCCAGAATGGCGCCACCGGACAGTAGGACCGGCACCATGGCGGCCATCGCGCCAGGAACAGGACCGAGCGCCAGGATGGCGGCGGCAAGGGCCAGGATGCCGGCTCCCATCAGGCACAAGGCGGAGAGGCAACGCGCGGCCCCAAACCGCCCGCCGGCCCAGGCGCCCATCACCGCGCCGGCCACGCCGCCCAGATTGAACCACATCGACCCGCGCACCGCCTGATCCATGGGCAGTCCCAGACCGGACAGCAGCACCGGCAACCAGTTCAGGCAGCCATAAAGCGCCAGCATGGCGGCAAAGAAGCCGGCCCAGAGATGCCAGGTGGTGACGCGCAGCGGAGCGGATAGCAGCTCTGCCACCCCACCTTTTCCAGCGGCGGGGACGGATGTACGGAATATCATTCCATTGTCAAAACGATTGCCTCGGGCCAGCCTGTTCATCAGCTGCCGAAGATGGTCTGCGCGACCATCGCGTGAGGCGAAAAACTGGGGTGATTCCGGTAGCGTTATGATCATTATCAGGCCTAGCAGCGCCGGGGCGGCCCCACCCAGGATGAAGCAGGCGCGCCAGCCAAAGACCGGGATCATCCAGGCGCAAAGGGCGGCCCCCAGCATCCCGCCGATGGGCACCGCCACGATCACCAGCATGACGGCATAGGACCGCCAGCGTCTTGGCATCCATTCCGCCACCAGCGCGGTGGCATTGGGGACTGCGGCGCCTAAGCCCAGACCGGTTGCCAGCCGCAGCAACCCGAGGGTTACAGGACCATTGGCCAAGGCGGATAGAGCGGTCATGGTCGCGAAGAACAGCACCGCGCCGATCAAGGCAGGCCGGCGGCCCACCCTGTCGCCGATGCTGCCGCCCAGTGCCGTTCCTGCCGCCATGCCGGCCAGCGATGCCGCCAGCACCGGCCCGAACGCTGCCCGGTCCAGACCCCATTCGGCCAACATGGCCGGCGCTGCCAGGGCAGCCAGTTGGATATCGAATCCGTCCAGGACGATGATGGATGTGACCAGCACCAGAACCAGCGTCCGCAAACGGCCAAAGGGCAGCGTCTCCAGCGCCTCATCGAGATCGCGGATCATGGGGGCTCTTTTAAATCGGGGGTGGTTCCCTCACCCTCCCAAGACCTGGCGGTCTGGGGTCCATCGCGTCAAGCGATGGGAGGGTGAGGGCACAAGGGCTGAGAGATCAATCCCGCGGCGGCCAGGGCGTGGCCGGCACGCCGGATTTCACCGGCCCCAGCAGCGGGCTGGAGAGGGCATAGAAGCCGTGATTGGTGAACATCCAGATGATGTTGCGGTCATATTCGATATAGGTACCGAAGGCCAGATTGCCCTTCACGCTTTCAAAGATCTCATCATCCTTTGGGAATCGGGGCACGTAATAGCCGGCGATGGCAGGCTTGGCCGGGTCCTTCACGTCGAAAATCTGAATGCCGGCATTATAGAAGGCGTAGATGGCCAGCCCCTCGCGCCCCTGGCCCGGCTGGGTATGGTAACCCGGACGCTTGGGTCCGAAACTGCCGCGACGCTGACAGAAGTCAGTAAAGGCCGCCTCCTTGGGCGGGGTCGGGCGCGGGAAGGTAGAGATGATTCTGGGGTGTTTCAGGTCGCGGACATCAATGGCGTAAATGTCCTTGTACGGCTCAAAACACTCATCATTCATGGGATAGCCGTTGAGGAAGATGACGCCCGTCTTTTCATACTGGCTGAGGTTGACATTGTCGGCTTCCGTCCCGGCAAAGCTGGGCGGTAGATCCAGATGGCCGATAATCTTCATATTGGCCGGGTCGGAGATGTCCAGTGTGTAAAGGCCCAGCCCCGCCATGGCGGCAAAGGCGACTTTGCCACCCTTTTCCACCGGCTTGGGGATGAACAGCGGCATGCGCGCGCCCATCCAGGAGGTGCGGTTGCCGGCGCGCGGGTTCTTCAGATAGGCCGCCTCATGCGCGGCATCGCCGATGATCTGACCTGGGGCGGCGAAGTTGGACAGCCATTTCGGATTGGCCGGGTTCGACATGTCCCAGGCCTGATAACCGGGGCTGTAGAGATAATCCTTATATTCGGCAAGGGCATATGTATCGTCGGGTGCCGTCGCCAGGAACATGTATTTGCCACCATACCAGGCCGGCACATCCAGCGATCCTGATCCTTGCTGCTGCCCGATGGGAGCGGCGGGGTGGGCGACATCGGTGGTGCGGGTGGCGATCAGTTCCCACTGATCGGGCAGCGGGCCGTTCATGGCATAGACCTTGAACCCTTTCAGATGGTTGGCATGCCGGATGGCATTCACCTTATCGGGCTGGCTGCGCTTATCCTCCAGGATGCCAATGCGCGACACCTCGAACGACTGCACCATCACATATTTGTTAAGGGCGGCGTTCCACTGGATCGATGCGGCACCGATGCCGTCACCGGCGGGGAACGGGTCCTTTTCAGGTGTCGGCCCGTCCTTGCCCCAGTCCGACCCCTTGGTGGCCAGCAGTTTGGCATCACGCGGATCGGTGATGTCGAACACCTTCAGATGCCGGCGGTTATAGACATACATGATCCGGCGGTCGCCGAAATCGACGATATTCTGCCACTCATGATAGGGGGAGGCGGAGAGCGGGTAGAACGCCTCCACCTTCATGTTCAGCGCGTAATCTTTCTGGTCCCAGTACTTCAACTGCCCGTCAAAGCTGGGCGCGCCATGCACGGCCTCCGTCGCCTTGGGATGCACAAACTTACCCGTTGCCTTGTCCATGCCCCAGGTGCCGGGGGCCGGCATGGGCGGCATCTTGTCGGGCGTGATGTCGTACCAGCGCTGAATGATCGGATCGCGGATATCGATCTTGGCCGGTTCATCACTGGCCAGCGCCGCACCGGTCATCAGGGCCAGGGCCGCGCACAGGGTGGACAGGCGGAAGGCGGATTTCATGACGCACTCTCCTTGTCGGTCTCCATCCGGCGGCGCGCGGCCACCACGAAGAACCAGGGCATGATGATCATCAGAAGACCATAGGCCAGTGGCAGCCGCGCCACCGTGGGGTCTCCCAACAGGGTGAAGGCAGCCAGAAGGGCCACCGCAATGTTGTGCACGCCGACCTCGATCGTGATGGTCAGCCGCTGTTGAACCCCCAACCGCCAGAACCGGGCATAGAGTGCCGCCCCCACCATGGCGGTCAGCATCAGGGCCGCCGCCGCCCCCACATTCTCCATCACCACGGTCAGGTCGGTGAAGTGATGCAGGTTGTAGAATGTCGTTGTCAGGCACATGAACAGGATCAGGCCCACCGCCACCATGCGGAACCGGGCCAGCACGGCCAGGGCCAGGGCGGGCCAGAAGCGCCGCACCGCCATGCCGATCATCACCGGCAGGACGGTGGCCAGCGCCAGGGACAGGCCGGCCTCCAGCGGCGACAGACGCATGCGCCCGTCGCGCGCCAGGAACAGGTCCAGCGCCAGACCCGACCAGAATGGCAGGGTGATGCAGACCAGCAGGCTGGACAGGGCCGTCAGCGCCACGGCCAGCGCCACATCGGCCCGCGCCGCCAGCGTGATGGCGTTCGACGTCACCCCACCGGGTGCCGCCGCCATCAGCACCAACCCCGCCTTTACCAGCGGATCGACGGGCAGCAGGCTGGCCAGCGCCAGGGCCAACAGAGGCAGCAGGATCAACTGCGCCGACAGACCCACCAGCACCGCCCTGGGCGCACGGCCCAGCAGGCGGAAATCCGCCCCCGTCAGGGCCAGCCCCATCCCCACCATGATGATGAACACCGTGGCCGGAAAGGCGATGCCCGTGAAGAAGCCGAACGGGATCATCACACGAACTCCATCGCCTGTTTGGGGCGCAGGGCCAGTTCGACGGACCGGCAGAGGGAGGCGAACATCTCGCTGCCCGAAACGCCCGCCGCCGGCTGCTGCCGTTCGATGAACAGGCGCGACCCGTCACTGCCAATAGCTTCCAGTTGCAGCATCAGTTGCGTCGCCGCCGGGTCGGAGATCATGCGCCCACGACAGCGGTCCAGGCCGACGGTGGCCAGGGCGCAGGTGACCATGGCGTTGACGTTGCGGGGAAAGCGTCGGGCAATCTCCCGCACCGGCCCGTCGAACAGGATCTGCTCCCCACCCGCCGCCACCGCACCCGCCACGGGTTCGATGCTGGCCGGCGGCTTGCGGAAGGTGATGGTGACATCCCGCCACTGCCGGCGCCATTCGAACAGGCTGTCGACACCGACCATGGCCCCATGCGGGATCAACAGCCGGTGACCATAGGCCGAGGCAACGGCCAGCAGCCTTGCCCGCAACTCATCATCGGCCAGGGCCGACACCGACAGGGGCATGTAATCCGACCGCGACAGAAGGCCGGCGCCGAACTGGGCTGTGATGGCGGGATGTGCCGCCTCCACCACCAGATCGGCGGGCGGGGCGGCGGACAGGTCCGTCAGCCGCAGTTCCGCGGGCACATCGCCCAGCCTGTCCGGGTCGCGGGCATGGACGAAGGCCACCTGATACCGGTCGGGCTGTCCGGTCAGCCAGCGGTAAAGCCCGCCACCTACATATCCGAACCCGATGATCCCGACCCGTGCCATGTGGCCTCCGTTGGCTTAGAACTTCACTTTCAACGTAACGCCATAGGTGCGCGGCGGGGCGTAGGAGGCCAGAACGGAGCCGATCACGTCGGTCTTGCCCGCCGTGTACAGCTTGTCCGTCAGGTTCTTGCCCCACAGCATCAGTTCCCACGTCCCATCATCGGCCACGACGCCGACACCGGCATCGATCAGGCCATAGGAGGGGTTCCAGGTGCGGTCGCTGTTCTCGTTCTCGAAGTAGTAACCGTCGGTCCAGCTGTAATCCGCGCGGATCAGGCCATTGACCTTTTCATTCACCGGGAACTCATACTGCGCACCCGCCGACAGGGAATGTTTGGGCGTGCGGCGCAGCTTGTTACCCTTCAGGTTGGTGGGCACCGGCTTGGAGCAGAAGCAGGACGGATCATAGCGCAGCGCCGTGCTGATCAGATCGCCGGTGATCTTGCCATCCATCAGGGCATAGGAACCCGACAGGGTCAGCCCCTCCACCGGGACCGCCAACAATTCCAGTTCCAGACCCTTCACCCGTGCCTTGCCGGCATTAGCGATGACATTGTCGGGCGGCAGGGAGCTGCTGAAGATCACATATTGCTGCGTCTGCAGGTCCTTATAATCGGCGATAAAGCCGGTCACGTTCAGCCGCAGCCGGTTATCCAACCATTGCGACTTGATGCCCGTTTCATAGTTCCAGGCGAATTCGGGATCATAGGGAACGGCGGCTTCGGTCGGGTTATTGGCATTTTCGCCGTTCCAACCGCCGCTCTTGAAGCCCTTGGCAACGGTGGCATAGAGCATGACATCGTCGCTGGTCTTCCATTGCAGGGTGGCGCTGGGTGTCCAGGCCGACCAAGTGTGCTCGTCGCCCGCCGTGAAGGCACGGGTGGGCCGACCTTGTGCATCCTCGAAATCCTGACCCAGGAAATCGCCGAAGGCGGCGCGAGCCACCGTGAACTTCTTGATATCCTTGGTATAACGCACGCCACCGATGGCGGTGACACTGTCGGTTACGTCCCAGGTGCCTTCGACGAAGGCTGACCAGGTGTCGCCCTTGGCGGTGGTGCGGGCCGTCTCGCGCCCTTGGGCGAAGTAATCGACGAAGATGTAATCGGCATCTTCATTACGGTCGATATCCTCGCCCATATAGAAGACACCGGCCATGACATTGAACGGACCGTCAAAATCAGAGCTGTAGCGGAACTCCTGGCTGAAGGTCTTCACATCCTCGGTCTTGGCGTTCACATAGAAATCATCATTGAACTTCGACCGGTCGATCTGCCCGAACTGGATGCGGCCATTGGCGTCGCGCAGCAGCTTGTCCATGTCCAGGTAGGAGCCGGCATCGTTGTTCTTGTCCTCGAACGCCGCGTCGCGATAGCCGGTCAGCGAGGTCACGGAGCCTTTTTCCAGGCTCCAGACCGCCTTGATGCTGCCGCCACCCACGTCGGAATGCTGACGCCCGTCGGTATTGTTGGGGCCTTTGCGCGGATCGGGGTTCTTGAAGGGCACATTGTGAGCCGACGGGATCACCATGTCGATCCAGCGCCCATCACTGCGCCGGCGGGAGAAATCGGCCGATGCCGTCACTTCCAGCTTGTCCGACGCAACCAGACGCAGCGCGCCCTTTACGCCCATGGAGGACAGGTCCTCCACATCGTTCTTGGTGAAGGTATTGTAGGCAAAGCCGTCGCGGCCCCGCGCGGAGAAGGCGATGCGGCCATAGAGATTGTCGGCGAGCGCACCGCCGGTGGCGCCCCGGAACTGCAGGAAGCTGTAATTGCCGACGGAAACCTCGGCGACCGTATCCTGATCCTCGGTCGGCTGCGTGGTGATGAAGTTGACGGCGCCGCCCACGACATTCTTGCCATAGAGCGTGCCCTGCGGCCCGCGCACCACCTCGATCCGTTCGAAATCGAACAGTTCCAGATTGGTGCCCTGGGCGCGGGACAGATACACATCGTCCAGGAAGAAGCCGACGGCGGGGCTGCTGGCGGCACTTTCGATATCGGTGCCGATACCGCGCATGAAGATGTTCGGTTCGGTCGCGTTGTCGGCATTCATGGTGAAGCCAGGCACGCGGTTCACCACCTCCAATACATCGCCGATGCCGGCGCGCTGCAGCCCTTCGGCGGTGAAGGCGCTGACGGAGACGGCGGCATCCTGCAGGCTTTCCGCCCGCTTGCGCGCCGTCACCACGATCTCTTCCAGCATCAGTTCTTGCGACAGCGCCGGCATGGCGGTGGCAAGGGCGGCACCGGCCAGCAGCACGGCGCGCAGCGTCAGTTGAGACTTGGTCATGTTCGAGACCCCCTGTTCCATTCGGTTTTTATCCGCATGGAGGGCCGGCCCGGTGGGACCGAAGGACCGCGTACCCCGCCTCACCCGTTGGGCGGGGATCAGGTGCAGGTAAGATCGGTCCGGCCCGAGGGACAGTCCCTGGAGGCGGTCTCGAATATTGTGCATCATGCCGTTCCCGGCGGGCAGTGTTCTCAACTGCGCACCATGGTGTGCTTGCTGTCGGTAAACCTTACGGTACCGGCCCTTCCGCCCAGGGATCGACGAATTTTCTTCACGTCGCGGTCTGCTCCTCCATGTGCGCCCATCATAGGAAGGGGGAGCATAACAGTAATATACTGAAGGGGCCGCGCGTTATGCCGGGATTGTTATAACAGAAGGAGACTGCATCGCGAGCGGCACCGTCCGCTGCTAAGGTCGCCGGCGTTTTATCCCCCCTCCATCGCTTTGATCCTGCCTTCGTAGGGATTTGATACCGGTGGGGTCAGGGGGGACACACTTCAGGGTGTGTTGAGATTAAGCGGGTTGGGAGGTCCGCCTCCCCAGTGGGGCCGGGGAGGTGGATGGAGGGGTTCTGAAAAGTCGACAGCCCCTAGAGGGCGATATAGTGGGCGGGGAAGTAGCCGAGCTGCGTGTCCAGGTTGGGGACCAGGAACTGGGTCGAGGTCGGGCCGGACAGGCGGGAGAGACGGTCGCCGGTGGGGTAATACCAAGTGCTGCCGATCAAAACGGCGTTGGTGGGGGTGGCGCCGACCGAACCCGATGCGGTGGTCGGGGCCAGGGTTTCAACCACGGCCAGGGTCGTGAGATTGACGCGTGCGGTGGCGCGCGACAGTCCAGGCAGATTGCTATCGACACGCACATGCAGGAAATCACCGACCTGAATAGCGTTGTACCAAGTTTGCGGGCCGGTGATACCAGAGCTTGCAATCCACAAGGTCGTTGCCGTCATCGTGCCGAGATCGAGGACACGATAGTAGGATTGGCCATAAGAAAGACGCACAAACACGCGGTTGCCCAGCACGTAGAGCAGTTCCGAACTTGTGGCGTTCTGATTTTCCGTAAATTGAGGGGCGGCGGTGAAGCCGGTCGGGGTTACGGCGGTGCTGATATAGACCTGCGACGAACCGTTGGGCAGGAGAAGCCATTTTCCTGCGATGTAGGTAAGGATGCCCGCATAGGAACCAGGCTGAACCGCATTGGACCAAGTGCCGGATGGTGTTGCCTCTGCAATCCAGTAGATGCGGCTGTTGTTGCTGTTCGCTGTGACGGCGTGGATATGGAAATAGCCATTGTCGCAGCCCAGCGTGCCCTGGGTCACCTCGTAGGTGCCGGTGTTGCCCAGGAGGGAGCGTGTCCAAGTGCTGCCGCCATTGGTGGATGACCAGATCACGGTTTGAGTGTCGTACACACCGGAGGTGCCCCAGGTCGTGCCGACCAGCATGATTTTCTGCCCGTCAGCGGAGACCGCACCCCGGCTGGAGTAGGAACTGTCAATATACCCAATGGGCGCGCGCAGCAGTGTCCAGGTCTCGCCATTATCGCTGGACACTCGCACCGTCCAGCCTGACTGGAACAGGTATAGTTTGCCAGCGGCGCGGACAATGTTGGTTGTGCCGCCATAGCCGACAAAGGCCGGCGTAGCCGCATAGGATGCGTCCAGCGACGAGATCATGTTGGCGGTGTAATCCAGTCGCAAACCATTGACGATCAGCAACCGGCCGCGCTGATACCCGTAACTGTTGGCCGGGCGGGTCACGACAGTCATGGCCGTGCTGATGGGGAAGCTGGCGGACCAGCAGATCTTGGTATCGTCATTGCCGGCGACAAAGGCGAACCGGCCCGACAGGCTGTCCCACAGGATGGCGTTATAGGGGGCAAGGTTGTTGTTGCTGCTGGTGGCCAGGTTCGTGACGCTGCGCGAGCCGGTGAATTGATTGGCGACGGAGATGATGCCTGAGGAACTGCCCATGACCCAGCTATTGCCGGATGCATCATCGCCCTTGGCCGCCACGCTGCTGACGGCGTAAGGCAGGTCGGAATGGGATGTCCAGTTTTCCCCACCATCGGCGGAGACCAGATAGGTGGCGCTGTTCTGCACCATCACCATGCGCCCGGCATGCCACACAACCTGTTCACAATAGTTGTAGTTGGACGGTACCGACATAAAGGTCCAGGTACGGCCATCGGCACTTCTGCCCCATCCGGCGGCAGCAATGTTGCCAAAGGCATAGAAGCGCGACTGCGTGGGTGACCAGACGATACGGTGCATTGTGCCGGAACTGGCCCAGGCAAAGGGGCTGGT
The DNA here is from genome assembly GCA_001296005.1 of alpha proteobacterium AAP38. Lineage (GTDB taxonomy): Bacteria > Pseudomonadota > Alphaproteobacteria > Azospirillales > Azospirillaceae > Niveispirillum. Next base: position 13,840 of record LJHR01000028.1, read on the forward strand.
GGTGGTTTCGGTCAGGACGCCATTGTCGAGGCAGGCCACCTGATTGTTGCCCAGGATCATGACAAACAGGCCGGCGCCATTATGAGCGACGTCCTGCATCTGCTGTGTCACCCGCGCAAAGGGGGCCAGGGTGGACAGGCTTGTGCCGCGCCAGATGACTGATTGGGCAAAGAGATAATAGAAGCCCCCCTGGAAGAAGACGGGACCGCCATTGGGCAGGGCGGTAATGGTGTTGCCCAGAAACGGGCCAACGGCCACCGGCGACAAGGTACCCGCATACCGGTCCCCGATCAGGTCATAAAGCGCCGGGGCGTCGGTCTTTTCCACAGCACGGCCATCGGCGCGGACATGGGTGCCGTCGGCGGACAGGTCGGCCAGGGAGCGGTTGACATGGCCGGTGCTGAACGGGCTGGGGGCCACGCAGCGCACCGACCATTGCGTGACGGTACCGGTGCCCCAGCTGCGCTTCACGGTCAGGCTGGCCGCACCCGTGGTGGGGTTATAGGCGGTCAGCGTGCCCTGGATACGCTGGCCGGACAGCGGGGCGCTGCCGGGCAGCAATTCGACCTGATGGCCGGGAACCCAGGCCTTGCCCGTGGACAGGCCCGTCAGCGACAGGACCGCGCCCGCCGTCAGCGGCAAGGTCAGGGATTGCGACAGGCTGCCGGCGATGCTTGTGCCGACCAGGCTGGTGGCGCGGTCGGCCTGCATGCGGGCGCGGTCGGCCTCGGCGGCGGCAAGGCCCACCTGCGCCTGCGCATCGATGGTCGCCGCCGCCGCCTCGTCCAGCACGGCGACCAGGTCGTTGACCATCACCGGATAGGCCCCGGTTTGCGGCGGTTTGGGGGGGATCAGGGCGTAGCGGTGGCCGTCGCCGCCCATGCCGCCCGGATTGGTGGTGGCGTTCCAGTCGGCGGTGTTGTAATGGCCGCCGCGCAGGCGGCCCATGGCGGGTGTGTCAGCCATCAGAAAGTCTCCCTGAACAGACGCGCGCCGGCGGCGCGCCAGAATTCGCTGAAAGTCACGCCCTCGGGCTGTACCTGACGGCACAGCATGGCGCGGTCATAGGTGGTCATCGCCCCCTGCCCCAGCGGGTCGATATCCAGCCACAGTTCCCCCGTCTCGCCTGCTTCACGCTGGATGCGGTTCAGGCGGACGCCGTCGGCTTCGGGCAGGTTGGTGAAGGACAGGCGGGTTTCGCGCACGGGCGCGCCTTCCACGCCCAGTTCCACATCGCCTTCCGTCACCTCCAGCTCCGACACGGTGCGCGGGCTGATGGCGATGGGCCAGTCGGGCGCCACCGATGGCTGCCAGACCTGCAAGACGCCGATAAAGCCGATGGACAGAAGATCGGCATTGGTCTGATCGTCGAATTCCACCTCGATCCGGTCGGCGCCGATGGTGGCGGGCAGATATTCGAAGACCTGGCTGGGATAGCGGGCATAGAATTCGTCGCCCGGCTTGCCCGTGAACAGGCCATATTCGTACCAGGACAGGTCCGCCGTGCTGGCCACCGGCGATTTCAGGTCGCGCCAGGCGCCGGCATGGCGCAGGGTCGATCCTTCAAAGGCGGACCAGCGCATCATGCCGTTGCGGCTGCCATTATGGCCGGCCACCACCAGCATCTGCATCGGCTGCGGCCGGGTCCATGTCAGGGTCAGTTTGGTACTGGACAGGGTGTTGGACGTGGCGATCAGGCGCGTGCCGGTGGGCCGCGTCTTCACCAGATCGCGGCTGCCGGTCCAGCTTCCGCCCGTGATCGTGGCGGACGGCACCCGGTTGGAATGGCCGATCAGAATAAGCGGCGTGATGGTCATGGCGACACCCACAGGCGGTAATCGGCCGCGCCGCCGCGCGGTCGGGGCACGACCGACAGGACACGGGCCAGTTTCGGGCTGCGCAGGCCGGGATAATCCAGCGTGACGCGGACGATGGACCCGCGCGGCACGACATCGCCCAGCGCGCGCAGATCGACGAACAGGATGGGGCCGAAGGCGGCCCGGCGCGCGGCCTCGGTGGCCGCGGGACCGGCGGCGCGCAGCGGCGTTTCCATCAGCAGCGGCTGTGCCGCCGGCCGCGCGCCCACCGGAAAGGACAGGGAGGCCGGGGTCTGGCGCCATTCCTGGCCGGCATAGGCGCGGCGGGTGGCATCGGCGCCCCCCTGCACCTCCTGCGCGCTGTGCACGCGCGGGCAGCGACCCCAGGCCAGATCGATGCGCGACGGGGCCAGCCCGCCCTGGCTGGGCCAGCCGCTGGACAGGCGGGCCGACCCGCGCACGATGGTCTGCCGGTCAAAGGTCGTCACGGCAACGGCCCCCGCCGGCACCGACAGCGAGCCCATATCGACCTGCCCCGCCGCATCCTCCAGCCACCAGACCAGGGCGCGGGTGGTGATGTCGGTCAGGGCCTGACGGATGGTCACGTCGCCCGACCAGCACCAGCCGATATCGGCGGGCAGCAAGGCCGCCAGGGCCGCCACCGACCCGGACCGGATCACGGTATCGGGGGCACGCTGCACCAGTTTCTGAATGGCGTGCGCGATGGTGCGCGACCCCGCCGCGTCATAATCCACGTCCCAGCTATAGGGGAAACCGGCCAGGGCCGCCCCGCCCACCTGCACCAGACCGGTGGCATTATCCACCTTGAACTGGCCCGTGGCGGGCGTGCCGGTGACCTTGGTCAGGGCCGATCCGCCCACCCAGCCGGCGCGCACATCGGACAGGGACGGGGCCAGACGCCAGCTATGCAGCCCGCCCACCAGCCCCAGATAATCCCCCTCCACCCCATCCACGGTCCCCACGCCGAACGGCAGGGGCCGACCCGCGCGGTCGGACGGGCCTTCCGCCCCGCCCGTGCCGGCATAGGCGGGGGACAAGGGCCGGTCATACCGGGCCTCGCGCCCGCTGATCCGCGCCACCAGCCGGGTTTTCAGGGGCTGCACCTCGTTGCACAGGCCATTGACGACAATGGCCATGGCGGCGGGCGCGGTGCCCGACAGGCCGCGCCGCACCAGGACGGGATGGCCTTCGAAACTGTAATCATCGGGGAAGCGGGCATTGCCGCCACCGCGCGGCAGGCTGCCGGTCAGCACCGACAGGTCGCCCAGTTCCAATGTGGCGGGGCTGCCGATCGTATCCCCGCACAGATGCTGGCCCAGGATGGGGCCGGCCACCAGATTGGGCAGCCATTGCGTGGCCCCCTGCCGGTACCCCTCGCGCGCCTCTGTAAACCGCCAGATCTCGATGGCGGCGGTCAGGTTGTTCCAGACGGTCCAATCGACCAGATGGATGATGCTCATCGTGCAACCCTCCGGCGGTCGGCGGCCTGATCCTGGCCCTGGGACAGCAGGCCTTCCAGGCGGTTGACCAGCGCCTCATAGCCACGGGCATTCAAGTCGGCCATGCTCCGGCCCGTGCTGGCGGTCTGGGTCAGCAGGTCTTGCAGCAGCCTTTCCAGGCGGCTGGTATCGGCCACACCGGACAGGATGGGCGGCGGACGCCCGCTATCATTGATGGCGCGCAGGAAGGGCAGGGTTTCCGCCGTGACGGCGGCGGCGCGGGTGACGAACTCACCCCCGGCCAGACCGATCAGGCCGCCATCCTGATAACGGGCCAGGACGCTGTCGACGCCCCGGAGGCCATTGCCCACGACGCCACCCTGCTGATACCCGGCCAGACCCAGTTGCCGTGCCATTTCCGCCAGATATTCCACGGGCCTGGTTTGCAGGTCGCTGGCCAGCAGGCTGATGCTGTTGCCATTGGGGCCGGTGAAACGGGCGATGGCCGTGCCGTCCAGATCATGGGTGGTGAAGGGCGTGGACAGAAGGTCGCCGCGCACCCGGTCCAGCGTCAGGGCCGGCTGGTTGCTGTTGGCCGGCACGCCCGCCGGAGAGGCCGGGGACGGGGCCACGGTCTGGGCCGCCGCGCGGGCCGCCGCCACCTGGGCCTGGGCCGCCTGATAATCGGCCAGCGCCTGGGCCACGGTCAGCACCGACTGATTGACCACGCCCAGCGCCGTCAACTGCCGCTGCGCCAGATTCACCTGTTGCTGGGCGATATCCACCTCACGGCTTGCCGACAGGGCCACACCGTCCAGAAGCTGTGCCGACAGGTCGAGCGCCTGACCCCAGCGTTCGGTGCCCTCATAAAGCGGGCGCACGGCGTCCAGGAAGGCGCGGCGGGCCGCCGGCAGGGCCTGGGCCGCCGCCAGCCGTTCGTCGGCAGGCAGGCTGCTGTCCCCGGCACGCGCCGCCAGATCGCGCAGTTCCCGTTCGGCCAACGACGCGCGCTGATCGGCATTCAGGTTGGTGTACGGGTCCGACAGGCTGTCGGCCTTCAGGGCCGCGCGGATGCCGTCGCCCGCCTCCCGCCAGGAACTGGCCAGCGCGCGGGCGGCATCGGCCTCCCGCTCATAGGCCTGGACCAGCCGGTCGCGCGCCGCATCGGCGGCGGCCTGGGCCGTTTCGATGGCCTTGTCGTTGAAATCCCGGATGATGCGGGCGCGTTCGGCCCCCAGCGCCTGTTCCAGCAGGGCCAGATCGGCGCCGGAGGTGCGGGCCGCGTCCAGCCGTTCACGCGCTGCCTGCTGGTCGAACGCCGCCAGCGCACCCGACAGGGTGTCGGCATCGTTGGTGGCGGCAAATAACCGGTCGGCAAAGCCGCGGTTCAGGGCCGCCGCCTGTTCGGCGAACTGCCGCTGAATGGAAAGCCGTTCCGCCGCAATGGCCTTGTCAAAGCTGACCAGATCGGCGCCGGCGGTCTTCACGATTTCCGCCCGTTCCTGCGCCGTCTTGCGGTCAAAGGCCGCCAGCGCGCCCGACAGGGTGGCGGTATCGTTGGTCGCGGCGAACAGCCGGTCCTGGATGGACCGGTTGGTGGCGGCCAGACGCTCGGCAAAATCCTTCTCGATCCGCAGTCGTTCCGCAGCAATGGCCAGGTCGAAACTGACCAGATCGGCCCCGGCGGTCTTCGCGATCTCCGCCCGTTCCTGCGCCGTCTTGCGGTCAAACGCGGCCAGGGCGCCCGACAGGGTGGCGGTATCGTTGCTGGCCGCGAACAGCCGGTCCTGGATGGACAGGTTGGTGGCGTTGGTCCGCTCGGCAAAATCCTGCTGGATGCGCAGCCGTTCGATGGCGACGGCCCGGTCAAAGCCGACCAGATCGGCCCCGGCCACCCTGGCCAGATCCGCCCGTTCCTTTGCGGTCTGCCGGTCAAACGCCGCCAGGGCACCCGTCTGGGTGGCCGTATCATTGGTGGCCGCGAACAGGCGGTCGGCGATGGTCTGGTTGGCGGCGTTGGTCCGCTCGGCAAAATCCTGCTGGATGCGCAGGCGTTCGGCGGCCACCGCCGCATCGAACGCAACCATGTCGGCCCCGGCCACCCTGGCCAGTTCCACCCGTTCCTTGGCGGTCTGCCGGTCAAACGCCGCCAGGGCGCCCGTCTGGGTGGCCGTATCGTTGGTGGCCGCGAACAGACGGTCCTGGATGGTCTGGTTGGCGGCGTTGGTCCGCTCTGCGAAATCCTGCTGGATACGCAGCCGTTCGGCGGCCACCGCCGCATCGAACGCGACCAGATCGGCCCCCGCCAGCTTTTCCAGCTCCAGCCGCTCCTGCGCCGCCTTGCGGTTCAGCGTGGCCAGGGCGCCCGTCTGGGTGGCCGTATCGTTGGTGGCCGCGAACAGCCGGTCCTGGATGGACAGGTTGGTGGCGGCCAGACGGTCGTTGAAATCCTTCTCGATCCGCAGCCGCTCGGCGGCCACGGCCCGGTCATAGGCGGCCAGATCGGCACCGGCCTTGCGGGCGATCTCCAGCCGTTCCGCCGCCGCCTGCCGGTCAAACGCCGCCAGGGCGCCCGCCTTTGTGCCAGTGTCGGTGGTGGCCGTGAATTGCCGGTCGGCAAAGCCCTGGTTCAGGCGGGCGATTTCGCCGCTGCGGTCGATCAGACCCTGCATGGCCTGCTGCGCCACGGCGGCGGCTTCGGGGAAATCGGTCCCGAACTGGCTGATCACGCCCTGAAGCTGGCTGACATCCAGATTGCCATTGCCCAGCAGCGCCTCAAGCTGTGCCGTCACCGACTGGCGCACCAGGCCGGCATCGCCGCCGACCGCCGCCGCATCGCGCAGACCGCTATCCAGCCCATTCTTCAGGTCATCCACCTGATTGAGGTAGCCCTGGCCCGTCGCCTCGCGCAGGGTGCGGGTCTGGGTGCCGTTGAACTCGTCCTTCAGCTTGTCCTTGGCCTTTTGCAGGCCGTTGGCGATGGCCGCCTGTGCCTGCTCTGCGGTATAGCCCACCTCCTCCAGAAGCGGCTTATAGGCCTCGAACCGGGCCTGAAGCGCCATCAGGGCCGTCTCGACCTGGCTCATGGGTTCGGCGGCGTCGGTGATGCCGACCAATTCCTCGACATAGGCGCGCATGGCCGTGGCCGCGCGATCGACATCGTCGGGGAACAGGCGGGCGGTCTTTTCCTTGAAATCCTTCAGGGACCGGATCTGTTCATCGACCTCGGCCTTGGCCTCGCGGGTCACCTGATTGACCACGCCCATCCCCTCGCCCAGCGCGGTGATGCTGTCCTCAAAACTGCGGATGAATTCCAGGTCGCCCAGGGCCTTTTCCATATCCTTGAAATCGACCCGGCCCAGGGCGGCGGACATGGCGGGCGACAGCTGATCGCGGATGGCGGTCACGAACTGGCCTGTGACATAGGCCAGAAGCTGTTCGGCCCCCGCCTTGTCATCCTTGAAACTGGTGCGCGCGCTGCTGTTCAGGGCGGTGGCGAACAGGCCGTCACGGTCGCCCGCGCCGACGGCCAGGGTGCCCGTGATCCGCGCGCCGAAACCCTTTTCCAGCGCGTCCTTGATCTTCAGCACCTCGCCCGCGATGCCCGATGCCTGATCGCGGTTTTCCTGGCTGAATTTCTTGCCCGTGAAGCCGCCGACGGCGACATTGCCGCTGTTCAGGTCGATGGTGGCGCTGCCTTCCTTGTTGGACGGCTTGCCCCCGAACAGCGACCCGATGGCCCCGCCCAGCAGGCTGCCCACGGTGGTGCCCAGGGGGCCGAAAATGCTGCCCGCCGCGCCACCAATGGCGCCGCCGATGGCCCCGCCCTTGGTATTGCCCTTGCCAAGCCCCAAGGCCCCCAGCAGGCCGGCAGCGGTGGCGCCCAGGCCGGCGCCCGCAAAGGCACCGGAGACGCCATTGGCCAGACCCGTGGACCCGAAAAGCTGCCCGCCCGACCCGAACAGGCCGCTGGTGCCGGCGGCCCCATTGGCGCCCGCCGCCCCGAACAGCTTTGACCCCAGGTCGGTGATGCCCTTTTCAAACCCGTCCAGGATGCCGGAAAGGCCCGACAGGATGCCGCCACCGGGGGCGGGTGCAGCCCCCGGCGTGGCCGGGGCCGCTGCGGCACCCAGCAGTCCGCCGCCCAACGCACCCATGGCCCCGCCCATCACGCCCGTGACGATGGGCAGGGCGATCTTGTTCTTCAGGGCGTCGGTGGCGATCTGCTTGAACAGGCCCTTGAACCAGTTCTTGATGCTGCCGCCCTTGCCCGTGATCTGGTTGAACATGGCCTCGGCCCAGCCGCCGGCGATCTGGTCGGCGGCCTTGTTCACCTCCTCGGCCTGGGCCTTGGCGGCTGCGGCTGCGGCGTCCGTCTTGGCCTTGGCGGCCTTGTCCAATTCCGCCTGACCGATCAGGCTTTTCTGGAAATCGGCCTGAAGCTGTGTGTCGAAATCCGCCATGGAGGCGGCCATGGATCGGGTAGAGGTTGCCAGTGCATCCGCCATCAGGGCGGCCCCCTGCGCCTGCAATCCGGCCGCCGCCATGCCCTCTCTTGCCGCCTCTGCCGCCGCCCGCGTCTGCTGTGCCAGCTCCTGCTGGCAGGAGGCCAGGGTGACAGAGGCCTCACCGGCATCGCGCAGGGCCGCAGCCTGACCGTTCTGCGGTGACACGGCTGCAACCACCTCGCCGCGCACGACGCGCATCTGCTGGCCCAGAAGGTCCAGCTTCTCGCGGGTTTCGACGCTGGCGCTGGCAAGGGCCAGCAATGAACGCGGCCCGTCATCGGTCTCCACGACCGTGGCGAACAGTTCCCTGGCCTTGCCGCCGGCCTCTGACAGCCGGGCTGTCAGTTCCTCCATATCGCCCGATTTCAGGAATTCGCGATAGGCGGTCAGACCGGCATCATCCACCAGCTTTTCCCCGCGCGCCCCACGGCCACGCACGGCGGCGACACCGTAAACCTCTTCAAACAGCTCCTTGACCGTGTCGGCCTGCTGTTTCAGCTCCGCCTGCCCGGCCTTCATGCTTTCGACCAGGCCGAGTTCCATCAGCTTGCGCCGCGAGGCCGACGCCTTGTCGACACGGGCTGCGAAATCGTCCAGACCCTGGCCAGCCGTGCCCAGGATGGGGGATAGCGCGCGCAAGGCGCTGTCCATATCCTTGAAGGCTACAGCGCTGTCGCTGCTGTTTTTCCACAGCTCGTACAGCCCCACGCCAAGCGTGGCCACCGCGCCCGCAACGGCGAGCAGCGGCAGGGAATTCATGACGACGCGCAGCCCATTCGTGGCCGCCGTAGCGGTCGTCGCAGCGGCAGCCTGCCCCACGAACGGGGCGGCAAGGCCGGACAGCGAGTTCGTCAGATCGCCCAGCAGCGAATTCGCATCGGCCAGAACGGGGATCGTGGCCGAAAGCTGGCCCAGCATCGTCTGGAACGGGCTTTCGGCCTGCGAAATCGCCTGGAACTGTCCGGCTGCTGCGCGGGCGGCTTCGCCAAGCTGGTTGATCGCCTCTGCCGTGCCCGCAATGGCCGTCAGGGCGCCGCTATTATCCACCTGGATGGTAATCGTGTCGGGACCGCTCATCGGTTCAGCTCCTCCTTGGCCGCCGCCTCCATGACGCGCAGGCCCCACCAGAGATCAGGCGTGGCGGGGATTTCCATCCCCGCCAGCCCAGCGGCCACGCCCGCGTAATCCAGGCCCAGCCACACGACACCGCCCCCCATTCCACCCAGGGCGGCGACGCGCCATTGTGTGGCGACCACGCGCCACGCCATGACGATGTCCCAGCAATCGGGGCGGACCGGGCAGGTGTCCGCGCCTGTGCCTTGGGCCGCCCGGATGTCGGAGGCGAACTGTTCTGCCGCTTGCTTCGGCATGCCCGACCGTTCAAGGTCGGCCAGCAGTTCCGCATCCGCCTGGGGTGCGGCGACGCCGTGGCGCCGCCGGCCCCAGAACCGGGCAGCCTCTCTCAGTTTTTTTCGCGGCGCGCCTGTACCGCAACGCCGTCCAGCCCGCGCTGATAAGCGACCAGCAGGGCATTGGTGATGGCCGGATCATCCAGCGCCACCTTGCGCGCCTGATCCCACGGCACGGGCTTGCCGTCGGGCGTCTGGAACCCCTGCACATCCAGGGTGGCATCGCCCGCCAGATCGCGGCTGGACACCGATGCCGACAGGCCCAGCTCCTTGAACGTGCCCATCAGGCGATGGGTGACGGTGCGGCCCGGACGGGCCGGATCGGGCAGCTCCACCTCGATCGGGAACTTGAAACTGTTGGACTGATCAAGGACATAGCCTTCCTTGACGGATGCCGGCTTGCCCGGCTCCACACCCGCGACCGACGCCATGTAGGCCTTGTCCAGGGCCGCCACCAGACGGGCATCGTCCAGCACCTGTTCCATCACCTCCTCGTCAAAGGCGATCTCCTCGCCATCGCGGTCGGTCAGGCCGGCAAGACACTTCAGGGTCAGGCGCAGCCGCTCGCGCCGCTGGTCGCGCTGCCGGCCCGCACGGGCCAGACCCGTCAGCAGCTCCTCCTCCTCCGAATTGGGCAGCGGCTGGAACCGCGCCACCAGACGGCGGGTTTCGAACTGTCCGGGAATGCCGGGATTGGGAACCGGCACATGCACCGGCCATTCGTAATGACGGGGGGCAAGGATCAGGCCCATGGGAAAACCTCTCGGAATGGAATGGATGGGTGGGTGGGTGTGCTTTGGGGGGCTTGGTCCCCTCACCCTCCCAAACGCTGGCGCGTTCGGGCCCCTCCCTCTCCCGCAAGGCGGGCGAGGGGCAAAATTTCATCCCTCGCCCACGAAGGTGGGAGAGGGAGGGGCCCAGGCCTTCGAAGGCCTGGGAGGGTGAGGGAACAAGGCCGGGCCGTAAGACCGCCCGGCGCCTGAGGGAAAACGATTACGTCGGCGCCGTACCCGACCACAGCTTGAAGGCATTGCCGCCGGCGGCGGGGCGGGTGAAGCGGACGGGGACGGAGAAGCCGACATTGCCGTTCAGGTCGACGGTGCTGACCCGGCCGATCTGCACGCCGTCGGCGGTGAAGCCCACCTGGGTACCGGCGACCGTGTAATGGACCAGCTGCAGGCTGGTCTTGGTGTCCAGCATGGCCTCGATATTCAAGGTGCCCAGGGGCGGGGCCATGAAGACCAGGGTGCCGGTGGGGTTGAAGCTGTTGACCTCGGCCCCGGAATAGTTGGGGCGGTTCACGAACACCGCATCATTGCCCAGATTGATCTCCAGGCTTTCCAGGGCGATATCGATCCCGCCCAGCTTTACCGTCGGCGTGTTCTCGTCCGACAGGACGGCGGGCTGACGATAGGTGGCATAGGTCGGGGCCACGGGCGGGGCGCTGGCCGCCGACGGGGCGGCATAGATGCCCTTGGCCTGGCTGGTCAGGATCGGCACCTGGCCATTGGTCAGGCGGATGGACCCGCCGCCCATCAGACCGGCCAGCACGCGCAGCTCCCCATCGCGATAGAAGCGGCAGGTGAAGCTCTCCTGGCCCGTGATGACCGGGGCATATTCCACGCGGGTCGTGGCGACGATGGTTTCCTTCAGGCTCAGCAGGCGCGCAGCCGGGCCCCAGTGCGGGGCGGTGGCGGCGGCCGTGGGCGGGCACAGCGGCACCTCGAACGACACGCTCTGATGCAGGTTGGTCGTATAGGCCTCACGCGCGGCGGCCTGCCGGCCATCCAGCGCCAGCTCGACCTCGCCACCATCCATCGGCGTGATCGCGCCGTTCATGGTGATCAGCGCATCGCCAGCAGCGACGGCGACAGGGGTGCCCTTGGTAACCTCGGGCGTCAGGAACACGACCTTGGTGTCCCATTTGAACGGAGCGGGCATGGATCAACTCTCCTTGGACGCGCCGGCGGGGCCGGTATCCGGTCCTGTTGATGTTCGGGGTGGGCGCCGGCCTTGTCGTCCGGTGCCGCCAAACCTGCCAGGACCCGCCCCCAACCGCCCCCCGGACGGGCGCGGGCGGATAATAGGCATTAATTCCTTCCGGCGAGGGATCAAAGCGGTGGGGGATTGGGTCGACTCTGACGCGCATATCCAGTAAAAGTATCATCCTATTGGTTTAGCCTTTGCCCCTGCGCGTCACGTTCGCACGCTGAATGCCGGAAACCACATGCGGCCTGTCCAGATGGCAATATCCTGCTCAGTTCACGACCAAGCAGCTCTGGCAGGCACCGGCAGCACAGCGCGAAGGCGTTGACTTTAATGGCAACGCCCGCCATGTTAGCAAAGCAAGGGGTGCTGCACCGGTACGAGCCGGCGCTGGAACCCGGCCATATGCCGGAACGGATGCTGTACTGTACCAACGGTTTTCTGGACTGGTTTTCAACGGTGCTGCCAACCCTGAAAAAGGACAAAGGCTCCCTGACGCCGGAGGAACAGGTTGATCGGGTTTTGTGGGAATTCGTGACCGGCAAACCCCTGGTCTACAACCAGGGTGCCAAGAACCTGGACCCGATGATCGACGGTGTATGGGAGCTGAAGACCACGGATGTGCGGATTTTCGGATGGTTCGCGGCCAGAAACACCTTCATCGCGACCAACGGTGCCCTGCGATCCGCATTGGTCCCCTGGGCGAAATATGCGCCGTATATCGAGGAGGCGAAGCATGTCAGGAACAGCCTGCACCTTGATGAACCCAAGTTCCTCCCCGGTGGAGCCCTGAAAGATGTCCTTTAAGTCCCGTATCGACAAACGTCGCCAGACCTATATCCGGCTGTTGAGCGAGATCGCACACGCCCTCAATCAGGCACTGGATGAGGAACATGTGCGCCGTGGCCTGACCCAGGCCGACATCGCCCGCACCTTGGGCAAGGAAAAATCCTTCGTCTCCCGCAAACTATCCGGCGACACCAACATGACGTTGGAGACATTGGCCGACCTGGCCTATGCCCTGGACCGTCCCGTGCATGTCTCGCTGCCGTCGCGCGAGCCTGTGGCTGGAACGAACTATTTTCAGCGTTACCGCATCGGCGGGGAGGAAAGTAAGGCGGTGTCGGCGGAGCCTGTCCGGCCATTGGCAGCGGACGCCACGGAAACAGCTTTTAGCTACAGAACCATCTGGACTGGCCGTCAAACAAAGGTTCCCGAACATGCATGACGGGGTCTCCGTTCACGCGGTCTTCTGCGATGACGTGCGTACCGAATTAGATGGAAAAATCACGCTGGTAGGAATGCATATGCGGGGCGTGACGGTGAACGGCACCGCCCCAGCGGCCTTACCGCAGCTTTGGCTGGCACTTTGGGTCACTTACTCTGCATCGTTGATCCCAGATACCATCCGGATCGTGGCAAAGGGAGATTGCCTGGACAGCCAGCCATTTGACGCCACACTTAACCCGCGATCAGACGCCGAAACAGAGATCGCCTCTGCAGACCTTAACGAGTATACGGTAACCGAGTTCATCGTGCACCGTTGGTCACCGATCTTCTTCAAGGATGATGGCTCTTTGACAGTGGATGTCATTGCGAATGGTGTTGAAGTATTTGCCGGCAGTTTTCCGGTAACCATCGCCCTTGCGCCCAATTCGCAAATACCCCCTGCTCTTCACCTCCCCCCTACCCGCCCCAGCTGAACAGCGGCAGCGGCGCCGGTTTCCCCGCCTTCCCTCGCCGCTGCACACCGGCGCCCCTTACCCCCACCGCCCGCACCCCCTTCACATAGCGTTCGATGGTCTTGGGGTCGCGGTAAAGCCGCCGCGCGATGTCGCGCACGGTCCAGCCCTTCTGGCGCAGGGCGCGGGCATCGACCAGGGCCAGGTAATCGGACGCCGCCGGCCAATGCAGGTCCAGCGCGCCATACTCGGCCCGCATCGCAGCCACCACGCGCCGTCCCAGCAGGCGGACCATGGGATGGTCGGGGCCGGGGCGGGCGGGAAAGCGCGCCTCGCCCCCGCCATAATGCCGGATGAAGGCCAGGGTGCTGCGCAGGCCCGCGGCGCGCAGCAACGGCTCGTAACTGTCGGGCAGGACCGGCAGGCTGTCGCGGCGGCGCAGCCGGTCCTGCTCGCGCGCGCTCAAACCCTCCACCATCCCTCACCGCCCCGGCCGCGCCGCGCGGCCCCCGGTCAGGGGCACGGCGCGCGCCATGGCGGCGGTGACCAGCGGATCGCCCCCCTGCCGGCGGCCGATGGCCTCGATGGTGGCGATGGCGTCCAGGATCTCGCGCAGGTGCCCGCCCGTCTGGGCCAGCACCACCTCCGCCACCCCGTCCTCCACCGCCACCTCGCACAGGTCGGACAGGATCGCGGCCACGAAATCGCGCCCCTGCGCTTTGGTCCGCACCACCTGACTGATGCGGCTATAGACCTGGGGAAAGCGTTTCAGGCGGCGTTCGGCCTCCTCCATCCCGACAATCACGATGCTGGCCCCCGTCACATCCGACAGGTCGCGCAGGCATTCCAGCGTCTGACGCCGGTCCAGCACATGGTCGACCTCATCCACCACCAGGGGGCGGGGACGGGCGGTCAGGGCGCGGGCGGCCAGATCGAAATTGGCGGCATTGCGCCCCTCCGGCACCTGGCCCAGCCCCGCCGCCAGCTCGGCCAGAAAGGCAGCCTGCGTCCAATGCGCCTTGGCGCGCAGGTAAAGCCCGCCCTCCTCGCCGGCATAATGCCGGGCCAGCGCCGTCTTGCCATGCCCCGCCGCCCCGCAGAGCAGCAGCCACGACGCCTCCCGCGCCCCGCGCCCGGCCAGCGCGCGCACGGCCTCGTCAAAGGCGATGGAATTGGATGTGGTGGCAAAAACACGTTTCATGCTGTTTGCTCCTGATCGGATTTGAAATCGACACGTCGCCGGCGCGGCGCCCGGTACGGCGCGATGCGCCCTCACCCTCCCAAGCCCTGACGGTCTTGGGCCCCTCCCTCTCCCACCTCCGTGGGCGAGGGGCAAAACAAGGGAAGCCCTGATTTCCGTCCCTCGCCCGCTTTGCGGGAGAGGGAGGGGCCCGCCGCGCAGCGGTGGGAGGGTGAGGGAGCGACGGCCCCCCCTCAGCCCGCCTGAAGCCGCCCCGACAGGCCGGTGCCATGGCGCCGGTCATGGTCGGCAACGGCGCGGGCCAGCCTTGGGTCGGCCATGGCGGCGGCCAGATAGGCGCGGTCATGCGCCGTCACCGCCGCCTCGTTTGCCGCGCACCAGCCATACATGGCCAGATCGCTGGCAAAGAAGGCCGGACGCTCCCCGTCTGTCGGCCCGGCCAAGGCCAAGGCCGCCGGCACCGGCACCGCCTCCCCCTCGATCACCGGCGGCCCATCCGCCCCGTCCAGCTCGGCCAGGATTTCCGCCCGTTTCGCCTCCACGGGCCGCAGGCGACGGCGGGCACGCTGTACCCGCACCGTGTCGAAATAGGGCCGGCTGTTGCCCCCGGCCTCGGCCACGGCGATCAGGGCGCCCGACAGGGACCGCACCCAGACGCGGGTGGGGTCGTGGATATCGAACCCGACCTGCACCGCCTCGCCATGATGCGGCTCCAGGTCGGGGTGGAAATAGGCATTGTTGAACAGGGCCACCTCGGCCCGGCGCACGCGGCGGATCAAATGCGGGCGGAACAGGTCTTCCGCCTCGGCATCGGACAGGCGGACAGGCGCCCAGCCGCGCGCCATATGCGCCTGCCAGGCCTCATCCGGGCTCATATGCCGGCGCTTGCCCGTCGCGGCCTCGGTCATGCGGGGCAGGCCCGAATGCGGGGCGGCATTATAGGCGGCCACGCAATCGGCGGCCCAGCGCAGGAATTCCGCCCAGCTTTGCAGAAGGTCGGACCGCCCCTGTTCGCTGATGTCGCGCTCCACCTGCTTCACGATGCGCCGCCGCGCCTCGGGGTCCATGCCGGTACCGCGAAAGGCTGGCAGCGCCTTGGCGGGGCGGATGAACAACCGGTCCCAGCCCTTTTCTATCTGGCCGCGCGCCTGGGGATTGCCGGGCCGGCCCAGCGCGTGGGTGGCCCCCAGCCGCCCCTGCAACCCCGCCAGATCGCCGGTATTCAGCTTTGACCGGAAACCGGCGCCATTGTCGGTATAGGCGATGGCCCACAGCCCGGCCTTGCGCGCCGCATCGGCATAGGCATCCATGACGGTCCAGGTGCTCTCCGACAGACCCGCCGACCAGCCGATGACCCGCCGCGTGGCCACACAGCGCACGACGGTCAGTTCCGGGGCAAAGGGCCGGCCATGGATGGGGTGGGCCACATCCTGCTTGGCCGTGAACCCGTCGGCGATGACCACGTCCAGCGGCTCCAGATCGCTGGTGTCGCGCCGCACGAAGGGCCGGATGGCCTTCAGCGCCGCCGGCCCCATGCGGCCCTTGTTGCGCTCCACCGCCGACAGGCTGGACAGGAACCGCCGCGCCTGCCCCTCGCTGGGCCGCACCGCCCCGTCCATGCGGGCAATGGCATCGGGCACCGACGGTTTGGACGGCAGGCGATAGGCCGCCAGGAAGGCGGGCGCCCAGACGGGCAGGGACGGCCCCGCCCGCACATCGGCGGGCGCCAGGACCAGCGCATCACACCCCGCCCGCTGCCAGATACCCCACCAGCGTTTCAGGGTCGGCACCGACAGGCTGCGCGCCCCGCTGTTGCCGGCCCGCGCATTGGCCACGGGCACCAGTTGGGCCAGGGCCGACGGCAACGTGCCCGCCCGCGCCTGCCCCGCCACCACGCGCAATGCGGCGTTCAGCCCGCCATCGGCGGCCAGCGCCCGTATATGCACCAGAAGTGCGGCCCGCGCCTCCATACAGCGCCGCTGCCACCCGTCCAGCGTGCCCGGCACGGGCGGCACCGCCCGCCCCGGACACGCGCCCTTCCCTCCGTTCCCCCCCTTCTCCCCTGCCACCGCCACCGCCCTGGCCGGCGGGGCAGCCGTCCCGGCGGCGGGAGCAGCGGGAGCGGTGGATGCAGCGGGCGGACTGGACAGGAAATGCGCCAGAACCGCCTCGCGGATGGCAATGGGCAGGCGCGACAGGGGAAAGACCTTGGCCCGCCCGCCGCGCACGGGACGGGTGGTGCTGGGCCATCTGCCGCTGGCCGCGCGCAACCGCACGGCCCGCTCCGTCACGCCCAGCACCTGGGCCAGCAGCCTTGTATCCACCAGATGCACCGGTTTATCCGGCGCGGCGGGTACAACGGGCAGGGCATCATCCACCGCCCTCATGGCACACCCGCCTTGCTGCGCACGGCATGCAGCCTGGTGCCGTCGGCATGATAGCGCTCCTGGAACAGGATGCGCGCCTCCAGGTTCAGATGGCGGGCAATGGCCTGTTCGACACGATGATTGGGCGCATACATGGCCTGCCCCACGGCGCGGCTGGAAATACCCAGCTCACGGGCGATGGCCGCAAAACTGCTGGCCCGCAGCCGCAACCGCCCCTGCACCCAGATAGACCGCGCCCGCACATCCCCCGGCACCCCCAGATCAAAACTTCGCATAGGAACTCACCCCCGACTGCCGATAGGAATATAAATCCCATCTCACCCCATCGTAGTCAAGGATGAAAAACCTATTCCGACTTTATTCCCATAGCTAGAATCCCCTCACACCCCCCAACCCCTCGGGCCTCCTGAGCATTCCTTCACCCTCCGGAATCCCCCACCCCACCTCCCCCACCCTTCCCCCTTCCCCCTCAATGAGCCAGAAT
>LJHR01000029.1:0-2500 GCA_001296005.1 alpha proteobacterium AAP38
AAGTGAATCTGTTGAGAAGGGATGCGCAGGCGGCGGATCTTGATGAGCTGGCAGGTCTGGTTCGTTTGGATACGCGACGTTTGGGCATCTTAGTTTATGTTGCTCTTAACGCCATCTACGATCTTTCGAGGTGGTGGATGGGGTTAGGTTCAATGATTGGGTAAGTGTTTGACGTTGTAGTATCCGTCAATGAGGTTCGGTTGGGTTTTGGCCTGACTGTTCCGCAAAAAACCTGAGAGTTTGATCCTGGCTCAGAACGAACGCTGGCGGCAGGCCTAACACATGCAAGTCGAACGCACCGCAAGGTGAGTGGCGCACGGGTGAGTAACACGTGGGAATGTACCCTTTGGTTCGGAATAACGTTTGGAAACGAACGCTAATACCGGATGAGCCCTACGGGGGAAAGATTTATCGCCAAAGGAGCAGCCCGCGTCTGATTAGCTAGTTGGTGGGGTAAAGGCCTACCAAGGCGACGATCAGTAGCTGGTCTGAGAGGATGATCAGCCACACTGGGACTGAGACACGGCCCAGACTCCTACGGGAGGCAGCAGTGGGGAATATTGGACAATGGGCGGAAGCCTGATCCAGCCATGCCGCGTGAGTGATGAAGGCCTTCGGGTTGTAAAGCTCTTTCGCACACGACGATGATGACGGTAGTGTGAGAAGAAGCCCCGGCTAACTTCGTGCCAGCAGCCGCGGTAATACGAAGGGGGCTAGCGTTGTTCGGAATTACTGGGCGTAAAGGGCGCGTAGGCGGCTTATCAAGTCAGGCGTGAAAGCCCCGGGCTTAACCTGGGAACTGCGCTTGAGACTGGTAGGCTAGAGTACCGGAGAGGTAGGTGGAATTCCCAGTGTAGAGGTGAAATTCGTAGATATTGGGAAGAACACCAGTGGCGAAGGCGGCCTACTGGACGGTAACTGACGCTGAGGCGCGAAAGCGTGGGGAGCAAACAGGATTAGATACCCTGGTAGTCCACGCTGTAAACGATGTCGGCTAGACGTTGGGGCCCTTAGGGTTTCAGTGTCGCAGCTAACGCATTAAGCCGACCGCCTGGGGAGTACGGCCGCAAGGTTGAAACTCAAAGGAATTGACGGGGGCCCGCACAAGCGGTGGAGCATGTGGTTTAATTCGAAGCAACGCGCAGAACCTTACCAACCCTTGACATGCCTTGACCGATGCAGAGATGCATCTTTCCTTTCGGGGACAGGGACACAGGTGCTGCATGGCTGTCGTCAGCTCGTGTCGTGAGATGTTGGGTTAAGTCCCGCAACGAGCGCAACCCCCACTGTTAGTTGCCATCATTAAGTTGGGCACTCTAGCAGAACTGCCGGTGACAAGCCGGAGGAAGGCGGGGATGACGTCAAGTCCTCATGGCCCTTACGGGTTGGGCTACACACGTGCTACAATGGTGGTGACAGTGGGCAGCGACCACGCGAGTGGAAGCGAATCTCCAAAAGCCATCTCAGTTCGGATTGCACTCTGCAACTCGGGTGCATGAAGTTGGAATCGCTAGTAATCGCGGATCAGCACGCCGCGGTGAATACGTTCCCGGGCCTTGTACACACCGCCCGTCACACCATGGGAGTTGGCTTTACCTGAAGCCGGTGCGCTAACCGCAAGGAGGCAGCCGACCACGGTACGGTCAGCGACTGGGGTGAAGTCGTAACAAGGTAGCCGTAGGGGAACCTGCGGCTGGATCACCTCCTTTCTAAGGAAGAACCTTCCTGTCGGACGCAGCTGGGATTATCCCGGTCATCACCTTGGTGATGGGTCCGCCGTCTCCGCATCCCTTCTCATGGATCAGATAGCTAAGCCCGGTGCTTTGCGCCGGGTTTTGGCTATTGTGGATCACCGCTAACTGGGGGCGTAGCTCAGTTGGGAGAGCGCGTGCTTTGCAAGCATGAGGTCGTCGGTTCGATCCCGTCCGCCTCCACCAAGTTCCGATACCAAATTCTCGGTATGCGTTGAGCTTGTGTGAGTTGAGCGGTGAAATGTCCATGAGAAGCAACAGATCGGTTGCCTGAAAGGGTGACTGTAGGCAGCAAGGGCTGCCGGTTCTTGAACATCGTGAAAAATGGTTTTGTGAAGTGTGACCGAATGGGTTCCGCTTTGCAGGGAAGGCTGCCTCTTAGCCGAGAGGGCGAGCTTTCTGTCGTGATCTGGCAACGGATCATGACAACTGGAAAAGCGGATAGTGCTGTTTGTTGTGTTTGCGATGTGTGGGCTTGTCCCTGCGCGTGAGCGTGACGAATGGATCAAGCGTCTTAAGGGCATCTGGTGGATGCCTTGGCACTGAGAGGCGATGAAGGACGTGGCACGCTGCGATAAGTCATGGGGAGCTGCGAGCAAGCTTTGATCCGTGAATTTCCGAATGGGGAAACCCACCTAGCAATAGGTATCCCAAACTGAATACATAGGTTTGGGAAGCGAACCCGGGGAACTGAAACATCTAAGTACCCGGAGGAAAGGACATCAACCGAGACTCCGCTAGTAGTGGCG
>LJHR01000003.1 GCA_001296005.1 alpha proteobacterium AAP38
CGGCGCTTGAGGGGAGTTAATGAAACGGGGGTGCAGGGCATCCCCGTCATTTGGCCGGCGGGCACGAACTTGTCACTGGTCCATCCAAGCCGTGCCACGCTACCGCCAAGATTGGGGGGGCAAATCGACGGGGTGAGGGGTTCGCCCTTGCCTTGGCCCCCGGCGGTTTGGCAGTAGAGAAGCCAACCTAACGGGTCCATGCGGTTTTGGGGAAATGATGAACAAGCGCAGCCTGTGTTTGATCTGTCTGATGCTGGTGGTTGCCGGATGCCAGACGAAGCCGCCGCCGGCACCGGCGCCGGTTGCGGAGGCACCGCCCCCGCCGCCGCCCAAGCCGCGCACCATCGTCATGGAGGACAGCGACATTGCCGGCTTCCAGGGCGCGCTGCGGGAACTGGGGGGCAAGTCCATCGATGTTCCGGTGGGCTGGGCCAACCCGATCACCGGCAAGCGCGGTGCCGTGAAGGTGCTGCGCGACGGCTATGACGGGCAGAACCGTCCCTGCCGCGAGTTCCATTCCGTCGTTATCCTGGAGGAGATGTACCAGCATGCGACCGGTTTCCTGTGCCGTCAGCCCGATGGCGTATGGGAAGTGGTGCAGGCGCGGGACTATCCCCTCTACCGTCACGTCCAGTAAGCGGACGGACGCTTGAATAGGGAAGAAGTACCATGCGCCGTCAGGTCCTGATCGCATCCGCCCTGTTGCTGGGAACCGCCCTGGGGGCGGTGTGGTGGCTGGGCGGCGACCGGGCGGAACGGCGCGATCCGGCCGGTATCCTGATCCCCGAAAAGGTGGCAGGACCGGTGGTGGTGGAACGGTCCTTGGCGTCCGGTCCCGGCACCGTCCTGCCCATGGCCGATCCCGATGCCGGCGTGCTGTCGGACAAGGGGTTGAAGGAAATCAACGCCCTGTTCACGGCAACCAAGAGCCGGGCCCTGCTGGTCTGGCACGCGGGCGCCCTGCAGCTGGAACTTTATGCCCCCGATGTTCAGGCCGGCGACATGCTGGAGGCATCGGGTCTGATGCCGGCCATCATGGCGCTGCTCACCGGACAGGCGCTGCGCGACGGGGTGCTGCCGGGCCTGGACACGGGCATTGCCACCTGGGTCCCCGAATGGGCCGGCGATGACCGGGGCCGCATCACGGTGCGCCAGCTTCTGGAAGGCACGTCGGGTCTGACGCTGCCGGCGACCGCCCCGGATGGCAATGCCATCGCCTGGACCCTTTCGGCCAAGCTGGACAGCGAGCCGGGCAGCCGCTTCGCCCCCAACCTGTTCGAAGCCCAGGTGCTGGGCCTGGTCCTGTCGCGTGCGGCGGGCGTGCCGGCAGCCGACCTTCTGTCCAACAAGCTGTGGCAGCCCATGGGCGCGCGACCGGGCAGCCTGACCGCCGGTGGCGGCGATGGGGCCGCCTATCTGCAATGCTGCGTGAAGGCGACGGCTCGCGACTGGCTGCGGCCCGGCCTGCTGCTGCTGCTGGAGGGCGGTATGGTGGGGGGCACGCAACTGGTGCCCACCCCCTGGCTGGACCAGATGGAACGGCCCATCTCCCATGCCCGGCATGATGGCTGGCGCGTGCGCCTGGGCTGGCCGTTTGAGCCGGTGAACGGCAATGGTGCCAAGAAGCCGTTCTCCGACGGGGATACGATCTTCCTGTCCGGCGCGGACGGGTCGCGGCTTTACGTGTCGAAGGGGCGTGATCTGGTTGTGCTGCGCCTGGGGCCGGCGGTTCCCGACTGGGACGAATCGGCACTGGCCAATCTCGTATCGCGGTCCCTCACCACGCCGCCGGCGGAGTTTCGTTCCAAGAACGGCATGAAGGTGGGGCGCGCCCGCGACCTGAATGGTCAGGTGGAGATGCCACCCATCGTCAAGCCGCCCCCCGTGCCGAAGGTTACGGTGGAGCCGTTGGGCCCCCCGCCGGGTGGTGCGTCCAACCCCGTCCCGGCAGCCGATCGCTGACAGGACGGGGATAGGGGCAGCCTGGGAATAGGCTGTTGATTACTTGGACTTGAAGGCGCGCAACTGCTTATTGAACTCTGCCGCCAACTTCTCCATTCGGGTCGAAGCATCATTATACTTCTTGGTCCAGTCGCCACCGGCGCGGCCCTTGCCCTCGAATTCCAGGCAGGCGAGATATTCTTGCGTTTCAGCCACATAGGCCTTAACGGCCTGCTGCGCCGCCACCATGTCCGCCTCTGCCGCCGATGCACCATCGGGCAGGTTGGGTGCATCCTTCAACGTGCATTCGGCATGAGCCGCGCCGACAAACCCGAACGCTGCCACCGCCAGCATGGCCGCAACCATTTTCTTCATCGTGAAAGCCCCTTTTTCATCGCCACTTATCGTTGACACACTTTCGATTAGGCGGGGGACGTTCCGTCCCTCCGGCGCCCCTCCCTAGGGCTTCTGATTGCCGAGTTTACCGGCAATTTATTAACCAGTTGTTTGCGACCTCCGCGCATCCTGCGAATCCACCGCTGGTACAGTAGATACGCCTACATTTTCGTTACAAGCTCGGTTATACCTATGCGAAAGTATGTCGGGTCGGCAAGGGGCATTCCCGCGGGACCGAACATGGGATGGGTTTTAATAAAAATGTCGATAATTAACTACTCATTCCATCGCGTGTAATGGTTTCCAGGTCCTTCTTGGTGGGGATCGGCGACCTGTCATCATAATTGATGGCACGGTCGTTCTAATCGGGATGTTTTCGCTTGTGCGGGATTTGTGTGCCTGTGCAGTAATCAGGATACGCGTGCGGAAAAGGACAGGAGAGGTTCAGCGAGATGAGCACTATCAATCGGACCATGCGACCGACCGGCAAGTCTGCGCCGGCCGCCGGCTCCGCCGGGGGGGTGGGCGCCCTTTTTGGTAACTGGTCCATCAGCCGGAAGATCACCTTCTCCATCGCTGTGCCGGTTATTATCGGCCTGGGTGCTGTGATCGGGCTCAGCGCGTCGTCGATGAACGATGCGATGCTGGACCTGTCCAAGCGCTCCGAGAGCCAGGTCACGGAGATGATGGCGGCCCAGATGGCCGCTGCCGTCCGCTTCAAGAATTCCGACGCCGTCGCCGACAGCTACGCCGACCTCGCCTCTGCCAAAGGCACCAGCCTGGCGGCCGTGAAGGTGGTCGATGCCGATGGCGAAGTGCTGAACGAGTATCCCACCAAGGACAAGCCGCTGCCGGCCGGCATGACGGGCTTCGATTTCGCCAAGGCGAAGATCGACAAGACCGTCGGTGAAGTGAAGGTGCAGGATCTGGGTGATTTCCTGATTGCCCAGGCACCGGTACGCGCCGGTGCCAACCGCGATCAGGTCGGCACGCTGACCGTGGCCTGGAGTCGCGCCAATGTACAGTCCTCCATCTCCGCCGCAGTCATGGGCAATCTGCTGATCGCCGCTATCGTGCTGGCGGTTCTGATCGGTCTGCTGGTCTTCCTGCTGCACAAGATCGTGGGCGCCCCGCTGAAGGACATGCAGTCCGCCATGTCCAAGCTGGCGGGTGGCGACCTGACGGTGGCCGTGTCCGGTCTGGGCCGCGGCGACGAGATCGGCGCCATGGCGCAGTCGGTGCAGGTCTTCAAGGACAACGCGCTTGAGGTGGAAAACCTGCGCCGTCGCCAGGAAGAGGCCGAGCGTCAGGCCGCCGTCGAGAAGAAGGCGTCCATGGAGAAGCTGGCGTCCGACTTTGAGAATTCGGTGAAGGGCGTCGTGGCAGAGCTGTCCGGTGCCTCCAGCCAGGTGCAGTCCACCGCCGAAGGCCTGTCGGCCTCTGCCGAGGAAAGCCGTGCGCAGACCAGTGCGGTGGCCGCCGCCACGCAGCAGGCCAGCGCCAATGTGCAGTCGGTTGCCAGCGCCACCGAGGAACTGGCCGGCTCGCTGGCTGAGATTTCCAATCAGGTCAATACCTCGGCCCGCATCGCCCGCGATGCCGCCAAGACCGCCGAAAAGACTAACGGTACCGTGCAGTCGCTGGCCCAGCGTGCCCAGTCGATCGGTGACGTGGTGAAGCTGATCAGCGACATCGCTAGCCAGACCAACCTGCTGGCCCTGAACGCGACGATTGAGGCGGCACGCGCCGGTGAAGCCGGCAAGGGCTTCGCCGTCGTGGCATCGGAAGTGAAGTCGCTGGCCAATCAGACGGCCAAGGCCACGGAAGAGATTGCCAGCCAGATCACCACCATGCAGGACGCCACCAAGGAGGCCGTCGACGCCATCGTCGTCATCAGCCGTACCATCGCGGAGATTAATGACATCTCCGAAATGGTCGCCGGTGCCGTTGAAGAGCAGGACGCCGCCACCAAGGAAATCGCCCGCAATGTGCAGCAGGCTTCGATGGGCACGATGGAAGTGACCCGCAATATCGAAAGCCTGGAGCAGGTGGCCCATCAGACCGGTTCGTCTGCCACCGACATGTTGTCGGCTGCCCGCAACATGGCTCGCCAATCTGGCGAGCTGGGCAATACCGTCGACCGCTTCCTGGCCCAGGTGCGCAGCGCATAAAGGACGCCAGCGTAATCAGACCAGTCCTGATTTTTTCCGCAGACCCCCGTCCTTCCGGACGGGGGTTTTGCGTTTTTGCTCTATGCGTAAGGGGGGCTTGTCCGGCTGGTGCAGTCGGTAGTGATTTGTTAATATAGGTTAACGTGTGGCCCTCCTGGGGCCGTGCCACCATGAATGCCCAGGCATCAGATGCGGTTCTGCCGGATCGGATTTTTGCTGCTTTCCATGATCGCCCCCACCATACCCGTGGCGGGGACTGCCCAGACATTGCCGATTGCAGCGCGGGCAGAGGACAGCCCCCTGATCGGCACTGTGCTGCGGACCGTCGCGGCGGAGATTTTGACCGATCAGGTGGTGTTGACCGGCCTGCGGCAGGCCGTGCGGGAGAATGACGCCTACACCATGGATGCCATCATTCAGCGTGATGTCACCTGGCGTTTGCAGGCCAAGCGGGGAACCGGGCCGCTGCTGGACACGGTCATGCATGGGGAGATGTCGCGCCATCTGGCCCTGGCGCGTGTGCCACGGCAGGCCGTGCTGGCCGATCTGATCCTGACCGACGACCGGGGCCTGCTGGTGGCGGCGACACGGATTCCCAGTGATTATGATCAGTCGGACGAGGCTAAATATATCGTCCCCACCACCTCCGACCCCGGCATGGTGCATGTGGAGGAGGCGGCCTATGACGAATCGGCGGATGATTATGTTGTGGCGGCCAGCATCCTGTTAATCGACCCGGCGGACGGGCGCATGCTGGGCGTGCTGTGCGCGAATTTTACGCTGGCAGCCCTGGCCCGGGATTGAACAAGGGGCGCCTTGTGGCACCCCTTGTTTAAAGATCAGGCCTTGGCTTCGTTCCCACCATTGCTGGCCGACCAGGCTTCCGGCGCATGCAGGAACTTCTCGACCTCGCTCAGCGTGTGACTGTCGAAGTAATTGCCCTCTCGCGCGACACGCAGAACGTCCCACCAAGTGGCCAGGGCGTGCAGCTTCACGCCCATCTCGGCCATGGTCGTTTCCGACTGCGGGAAGATGCCGTAATGGAAGACGACCCAGATATGCTCGACAATGGCGCCGGCATTACGCAGCGCATTGACGAAATTGATCTTCGATCCGCCCTCGCTGGCCAGATCCTCCACCAGCAGCACCCGCTGGCCTTCCAGCAACTGACCCTCGATCTGGGCATTGCGACCGAAACCCTTTGGCTTCTTTCGGACATACAGCATGGGCAGGTCCATGGCGTCGGACACGAACGCGGCATAGGGGATGCCCGCCGTCTCGCCACCTGCCACGGCGTCAAATGCCTCGAACCCGGCCTCACGGCACAGCTGATCCTTGGCCGCATTGATCAGGAAGCGGCGGGCGCGCGGGAAGCTGATCAGCTTGCGGCAGTCTATATAGACGGGGCTGGCGCGGCCCGAGGTGAAGATGAACGGCTTTTCCGCATTGAACAGGACCGACTTGGTCTCGATCAGGATGCGGGCCGTTTGGGTGGCGGCGGTTGCGGCGTCGATCATGGCATGTTCCTGCGGGGGGATGGGGTTGGTTTTTGTCGCATGCGAGCTGACGCCCTTATGCGACCTACGAAAACACCTTCTCGTAGGTCGCATAAGCGAAGCGCATGCGACGGAACTTCAAACAAGTCTCCAGTCCAGGCGTTCGCCCGACCGGAAGGGCAGCACGGCGGCCTTGCCGTCGATATCCAGGATATCGGGAACGGTTAGGCCACTCTTTTCCAGAGTGATGGTGTCGTCATTGGGGGGCAGGCCGTAATAGGCGGGGCCGTTCAGGCTGGTGAAGGCTTCCAGCTGGTCCAGCTTGCCTTCCTCATCGAAGACCTGGGTGTAAAGTTCCACAGCGGTTGCGGCGGTATAGATGCCGGCGCAGCCGCAGGCACTTTCCTTGGCGCCGATCGGGTGCGGCGCGCTGTCGGTGCCGAAGAAGAACCAGGGCTCGCCCGAGGTTGCTGCCTCGCGCAGGGCCAGACGGTGCGTCTCGCGCTTGGCGATGGGCAGACAGTAGAGATGCGGGCGGATGCCGCCGGCAAAGATGCTGGAACGGTTGATCATCAGGTGATGCGCCGTGATCGTGGCCGCCAGCTTGCCGGTCGGGCCATATTTGCGAACCACGTCCACGCCCTCTGCCGTCGTGATATGTTCCAGCACGATCTTCAGGTCGGGATGGCGGTCGCGAATCTTGGGCAGGACGGTATCGATGAACACGGCCTCTCGGTCGAAGATATCGACCTTCTGATCCGTCACCTCACCATGCACCAGCAGGGGCAGGCCGACCGTGGCCATGCGGTCCAGCGCCGGGGCCACCTTGTCCAGATCGGTGACGCCATGGGCGGAATTGGTGGTGGCGTGAGCCGGGTACATCTTCACCGCGGTAAAGATGCCAGCCTTCTTGCCCGCTTCCAGATCGTCCGGGTCGGTGCCGTCGGTCAGATAGGCGGTCATCAGCGGCTGGAACCGGCTGCCGGTGGGCAGGGCGCCCAGGATTTCTGCGCGATAGGTTTCGGCCTGGGCCGCCGTAATCACGGGGGGCACAAGATTGGGCATCACGATGGCCCGGCCCAGCTGTGCCGCCGAATGCGGCAGCACCGCGCGCAGCATGGCGCCGGTTCGCAGATGCAGGTGCCAGTCGTCCGGGCGGCGGATGGTCAGGCGTTGCGGTTGCTGGGTCATCGCGGTCGGGTCCCCTGGGGCCAAGTGCCCGATGTCTAGGGCCAAAGCCCGCGACACTCAAGCGCCGCTGCGGAAGGCCGGGCTTGCGCCCCACCGGGGGCTGTACCGGGCGCCCTGCTTCGGCATGATTGACCGCAGGGGTTGAAGGGTCATAGGCTTGAGCACACGCCCAACGGGCCATCGCCCCAGGCAGGTGTCGTGACGGGTCATCGTGGCCGCCGCTGGCGGTATCTTCAGGCCGCCCTTGCGGCGCTGCCGCTTCTGCTTCCGGCCCCTGACGCCGGGGCCAGGGCGGCGGACAACCCGGCCTCCCGTGCTGCAACGGTTACCCTGGTCTGCGGCCCGCTGCCCTTCGTGTCGGATGGCATCAGCTGTGAGCGGGGAATCGGGGCTGAACTGGCGCGTGCCGCCTGTGACCGCGCCCGCCTGACCTGCACCTTTCAGCAGTTCCCCTGGCCCCGCGCCCAGAAAGAGGTGGAGATGCGGCAGGCCGACATCCTGATCGGCCCGTTCCGCACGCCGGAGCGGGAAGCCTGGATGGAGTTCAGCCGCGAACATTTCTATGTCGATCAGATGTGGCTGTTCCGCGCTGTGCCTGACAATGGGCCGATTCCCGGAGCGGATGGCCTGTCGCATATCGGCGTGCCCCTGGGCTGGGCGGTTGGCGGCGATCTGGCAAGCCGGACAGGTGTGACGGTGGAAATTGTGCGTACCGTCGATATCGGGCTGAACCTTATCACGGCCGGGCGGCTGGATGCGGTGGCGGCCCATGCCCGTGCCGTGGCCCGCTATCTGGATGAACATCCGGGCGTACGCTTCCTGCCGGTGGAGCAGCCTTTGTCGGTGCAGCGCTCCTACATGGGTTTTTCCAAGACCTTCGCGGGAAGCCTGGAACGCCGCCTGTTCGAGGCGGCTTACGAGTCGCTGCTGGCGGACAGGCTTTACGCCGACATCCTGGCCCGCAACAAGCCGTTCCCGGACATGCGGACCGAAGTGGCCACGCGCGGCCATCAGTTCCCCAAAGAGCCATAGCACAAGCCCGTTTGGCACCGTGCTGACCGGCGATATTGGCCCGGCTGCTGGCCCTGATCCGCCATAGGATGCCGGCGTTTGATCCGCATCGGAAAGGATTTCAGCGATCATGTCCGGCAAGGAACATCACTATGCCGTCACCGTCACCTGGACCGGCAACCAGGGGACGGGCACCAGCGCCTACCGCGCCTATTCCCGTGACCATCTGATCAGTGCGGGTGGAAAGCCTGCCATCGCCGGTTCGTCCGACCCGTCCTTCCGCGGCGATCCCGCCCGCTGGAACCCGGAGGACCTGCTGGTCGCGTCACTGTCGGCCTGTCACAAGCTCTGGTACCTGGGCCTGTGCGCGGGGGCCGGTGTCGTCGTCACCGAGTATGAGGATCGGGCCGAAGGCTGGATGGTGGAGGAAGGCAGCGGGGCCGGGCAGTTCACGCGCGTCCTGTTGCGCCCGCGCGTGACGCTGACGCCGGGATCGGATGTGGAAAAGGCCCGGCACCTGCACCACAAGGCACATGAAATGTGCTTCATCGCCAGGTCGGTGAACTTCCCCGTAGAGGCGGAGCCGGAGATTGTTGTTTAGGCGGAGCTGGAGATTGTGGCCTTAAGCGGAGCCGGAGTTACTCTCCGCTTAAGGCCCCTCAAACACCCTGTCATGGCGGAGGCTGGGCACCATGCGCCTTGCCTCTGCCACCTTGGACAGGTCCAGATCGGCGGTGATCACGCCCCGCGCCTCACCAGCATCGGCCAGCACCTCGCCCCAGGGGCTGATGATGACGGAATGGCCATAGGTGCCGCGCCCGCCATCATGGATGCCGGTCTGGGCCGGGGCGAGGATGAAGCATCCCGTCTCAATGGCCCGCGCCCGCAGCAGCACATGCCAGTGCGCCCGTCCCGTAGGCACGGTAAAGGCGGCGGGCACGGTGATGATCGACGCGCCCGCCTTGGCCAGGGCGCGGTAAAGATATGAGAAGCGCACATCATAGCAGATGGAGAGGCCCAACCCGCCCCAGGGCGTGCCGGCCACCACCGCCCGCTCCCCAGGACGGTAGGTGGCGCTTTCGCGGTATGATTCGCCGCCGGCCAGATCCACGTCGAACATGTGGATCTTGTCGTACCGCGCCGTGATCTCACCCTGCGGGCTGATCACGAAGGCGCGGTTGGCGACGCGCCCGTCGGGCAGCAGACAGCCCAGCGTGCCGGTCATGATCCAGGTGCCGGTTTCCCGTGCCAGATCGCGGAAGAAGGGGACGCCGGGATGGCTCTCCTCCGGCTTGACGCGGGCCAGGATATTCTCGCGCCCCTGCACCATCAGGGACACATTCTCCGGCAGGCAGATCAGCTTTGCCCCTTTCGCTGCGGCCTGGCGCACGAAGATGCCCGCCTGTTCCAGGTTGGGCATGATCTCCGGCCCGGCGGTGACCTGCACCAGCGCGACGCGGACTGTGGTGGGTGCGGGGCTGTCGCTCATCTGTCAGGCCCCGATGCCCAGCAGCGGGTTCAACTTGCCGGCCTTGTCCAGGGCGTGGGTGTCGTCGCAGCCGCCGATATGCTGTCCATCAATGAAGACCTGCGGCACGCTGGTGCGGCCACCGGCCCGGTCGATCATTTCCGGCCGGCGGGCGGGTTCGGCCATGATGTCGATCTCTTCATAGGCCACACCCTTGCTGTCCAGCAGCCGCTTGGCGCGGGTGCAGTAGCCACACCAGGGGCTGGTATAGATCTCGACCTTGGGCGCGGACATGACAATCTGTTCCTGCGTATGTGATGGTTTGCTGACCATAATATGACGCGGCAAAGCCTCCTGGCAAAGGGCAGGCTGCCGCAATCCCCCCATGCCGGGGCGTCCATGCCCCCTCAGGCGCCGGGCGCCGACATCCGTCGGCTTGGCTTGCGCAGCAGTCGCCGCCGTACCACCAGTCAAGAATTTTGACTGGTGGTCATATTCCCCGCATCGCCTAAGGTGACGGGCCGCACCACGCGCGCCAGGGTCACGACATCGACGGCGCGTGCCCCGGCGCGTCGCAGGACCTTGGCGCATTCACCCACCGTCGCCCCCGTCGTGAACACGTCATCGACCAGCAGCACGCGCGCACCCTTCACCGCCTCCCGGCACCGGGGGTTGACCATGAAGGCCCCTTCTACATTGCGGGCCCGGCCCTTGGCGGACAGCCCGCCCTGGCTGGGTGTGGCGCGGCGGCGGATCAGGAGATCGGGCATGGCTACCCGCCCGGTCAGCCGTCCCAGGTTCAGCGCCAGCAGGGCCGATTGGTTGTACCGCCGTTTCAGCAGCCGCCAGCGGTGCAGAGGCACCGGCGCAATCATCCCGTCGGCCTCCGTCAGCAGGCCGGCACCTGCCCGCGCCAGCCACTGTGCGAAGGCCGGAGCGCAATCGGTCCGGTCGCCATGCTTGAAGCCCAGCACCAGCGACCGGCTGGCATCATCATAGGCGAATACGGAGCGGCAGCGGTCGAACAGGGGCGGGTGGGCCACACAGGCACCGCAGATCAGATCGGGCGTTCCCAGCGGATCATAATCGAAGGGCAGGCCGCAACGGGCGCAGTGCGGGGCGGCGATGAAGCGGATCCCGCGCCAGCAATCGGGGCACAGCGCCCCGACGGCCCCCACCTCCACCCCGCAGGACAGGCAGCGTGGCGGCAGGACAAGATCCAGCAGCCGCAGCGCCCCATGACGCAGCGGTCCCGCCACCCTACCGATACGTGCAGAAATATCTGCGAACATGCTGACAGGTTATCAGCAGGCCTGTAAGGCGGCAAGGGCGGGCGGATTGGCAGCACTCCCCGCGACATGCTGCTAAAGCACTGATAATAAACAAATATATTCACAAATCTGAAAAAATTTGGCAGTCTTTTCATGTGGGGCGGCGTGACCGTCCCGGATTGGCGGAAGGAGGTCACATGATCATTTCCCGGTCCACCCTGTCGCGGCAATTGCAGGATTACCGCCTGACCACGGCTGAAATCCTCTATCACATGCCCGACCATCCCGGCCTGCTGCAGACCTATGTCTGGCAGGAACTGGACTTGGCGCCACGTTTCCCGGTCCTGCGTAAATTCCTGGATTTCTGGTCGCGCAACCTGGACGGCAAGCTGCATTCGGTGCGCGTCGCCAACCTGGATCTGATCAGCCCCGGCAGCATGCGGCATGTCGATGCGCTGATGACGTTGCAGTGATCAGGGCGCCGTCCCTGCTGTCTCACCCAACCGACGCGCGATCTGGCGGCGTTGCCGATCGGCGGTGGTCGCCGCTGGGGCGGTGTACAGTTCGCGCAGCAGGGCGCGGTCCCACTCGGTCAGGGCCAGGGGCCGCGCGCCGGCCTTCGTCTGAAACAGCGACAGGATGCTGGGCAGACGACCGCCCTTTGCCTCTCCCAACTGCCCTAGCAGCCGCATGGCGACATGGTCGGCCACGGCGTCCAGCGGCAGGCCGACCAGACCTTTTACGTCCAGGATGACCATGGAGCGGAACAGATCGGCGCGGGTGGCGCTGGCCAGCCGCGAGGCATTGCCGGGCGCGATCTTGACAGAGGTGATGACGGCACCGCCCTTCATGGCCGCATCCGGTGTGCTGCCGTCGGCGCCCATGGTCAGCGCCACGGACCAGACCCGCGCCACATCGCCATCCGCCAGCTTCCGCCGCACCTCCGACGGTTTGGCGGGCGCAAAGATGCCGGGATGCTGCACCAGCATGCGGTCGATCAGTCGATCCGGTGCATCGGTCAGCAGGACGATGGCGTTTGGTTTGCACCCGGCCTTGGCCGGTGGCAGGCCGGCGATGGAGGCCACGTCCTGCAACCGCTTTGTGAACCGGCCTTCCTGATCCGGTGTGAAGCCGCGCAAAGTGACGCAGAGCGGCTGGTGCCAGCGGGCCAGTTGCTTGCCATGGGTATCGTCCAGCACATCCCCGACAAAGGCCTGGGACGCCGCCTCCCCCGGTGCCTGCACCACGATCTCGGGCAGTACGTCCTGTGCCGTGACCGGCAGGGCCAGCAGCGGCAGAAGCAACAGCGGCAGGAGGCTGCGGTGGGGCATGCGGGCGCATCCATGGACGTGATCCCCATCAAGGTCCTGCAACTTGGCCCGTCTGTAAACCTGTCCGATCGGCGGAGGCAGCTGCCGGGATGCTTCCCCGGCGGGCCTTACCGTCGCATGATGGGGCAAAGACACCGGAAGGAATGGTCATGATCGAGCTTTACACCGCCGCCACGCCCAACGGGCACAAGGTCTCCTGCACGCTGGAAGAACTGGGCCTGCCCTATAATGTCCATGTCGTGTCGCTGTCGAAGAATGAGCAGAAAGAGCCCTGGTTTCTGGCCATGAACCCCAATGGCCGCATCCCCGTCATCGTTGACCGGGCGGAGGATCATACTGTCTTCGAATCGGGCGCCATCATGATCTGGCTGGCGGAAAAGACGGGCCGTCTGATGCCGACCGACGCCAAGGGCCGCAGCCAGGTTCTGCAATGGCTGATGTTCCAGATGGGCGGGGTGGGGCCGATGATGGGGCAGGCCAATGTCTTCCACCGCTATTTCCCGGAGAAGATCCCCGCCGCCATCGACCGGTACCAGAAGGAGGCGAAACGCCTGCTGACTGTTCTGGATGGGCGGTTGAAACATCATGAATTCCTGGCCGGCGATTTCTCCATCGCCGATATTGCCAACTGGTGCTGGGCTCGCACCCATGACTGG
The DNA here is from genome assembly GCA_001296005.1 of alpha proteobacterium AAP38. GTDB lineage: Bacteria > Pseudomonadota > Alphaproteobacteria > Azospirillales > Azospirillaceae > Niveispirillum. Next base: position 12,933 of record LJHR01000003.1, read on the forward strand.
TCGGGTGTGGCCATTGATGATCTGCCGCACCTGTCGCGCTGGATCGCGCAACTGGATGCCCGACCGGGCTGTGCCGCCGGCCTGCAGAAGCCGCCCAAGAATGTGACGGCAGCGGAACTGGTGCAGTCGGCGCAGAATATTGTGGTGCGGTGAGGGGTTACCCCTCCCGCCGGCGCCGCAGCAGGACGTAGTAGGCGCCGCCGCCGCCATGCTGTGGCTGGGCCTGATGAACCGACAGGATCAGCGGGCCCACATCCGCTTCGCGCAGCCAGCGGGGAACGGACAGGCGCAGCACGCCCTCGCCGCGCGGCATCTGGCCCTTGCCGGTGATGACCAGAACCATACGCCGGCCGGCGGCATGTGACCGGCGAATGAACCCGGACAGGGCGTGATGCGCCTCGCTCTGCGTCATGCCATGCAGGTCGATGCGGCCATCGATGCCCATCCGGCCCTTGCGCACCTTTTCATCCGTCCGCTTGTCCACCCCCGGTATCCGGCCCAAAAGGGAAGGGGCCAGTTGCACACTGACCTTGCCCTTTTCCTTCAGCGGGACATTGCGCAGCAGCTCGGCCAGCCGTTCGGCGGGGGCGGCAACGGGGGCGGCGGGCAGGGGAATGGCGGGCTTTGCCGCCGCCAGACGGGTCGCCACGGGCTCCGCCGCCACCTTGGCCGCCGGTTTCTTCGGCGGGGCGGATTTACGCTTGCTCGCGATGGGCGTGGCATCGCGGACCACGGTATGCCAGAGGTCCAGTTCGGCATCCGTGGGCGTCTTGGGGCGGCGATTGTCTTTCATGCCGTGGCGGGGTCCGGTTCGCCCACCAGGATGATCTGCACCCGGCCCGGCCCGTGCGCATGCGGCAAGGATGTCTGTTCGATGTCCGCTGTGCGCGACGGTCCTGTCACCATGTTGACGCTGCGCGGCATGCCCAGGCCCCGCGCCTGCTGCCGGATGGCAAGGCCGTGCCAGGCTTCCTCATAGGTGCCGACAATATGGTGCAAGGGCAGGATCACGATATGGATGCGTGGCAGGAAAAGAAGGCTGGTCGCCTGATCGGACCCGCTGGGTATCACCAGCGTGCCGGTTTCCGCAACGCCGGCCAGGGCCGTGGTGACGCCGACCTGATCCCCGGCCTGCGCACGGCCAAAGGCGACCGACAGGCTGGGCCGCCGGTCCCAGGGGATGGCGCGCAGCCAGGGATCAGGCGCGATCCGCACCTGCAAGCCATGTCCCAGGCCAGACAGATAGTCGGCGACGGCATGCGGCACGCGGGCCGGATCGGCCACCCGTTCCACGCCCGCCCCCACCGCCGTCGCCATTTTCGTGAACAGCTCAATCAGGCCCAGCGCTGTCAGCCCCTTCACCCGGCCCGGCGTGGGATGGGCCGGCGGGCTTGCCAGACGGGCGGCCACATCGGCGGCGGCACGGCCTTCATCACGTCCCCCCGCCTGTGCCGCAGCAAGGATACGTCCCAGGATGGCGCTGCGGCTATCCATGGCGGCGATCCTTGTACAGCGACTGGAAGGTGCGGCCCTGCGGTGCGGGGAAATCGCGGGTGCCGGTCCAGCCGCCGGCCAGCGGCAGCGATTTGAACGCCCCTTCCTTGCCCATCCACCCCATCACCCGCATCGCGATGGCGGTGACAAGGCGGTAAAGGCGTGGCCGTTTGGCGAACAGGGCCCAGGCCCACAAGCCCTGACGCACGGAAGGGGGCGACAGGCGCCTTTCAAACTCCACCTCCCGCCAGCGATGCATGATCTTGGGCAGGGGGATTTTGACAGGGCAAACGCTTTCGCATTTGCCGCAGAAGGTGCTGGCGTTGGGCAGATGCCGCGCCTCCTTCACCCCGATCAGGGCGGGGTCCAGGGCCGCACCGATGGGTCCCGGATAGACCCAGCCATAGGCATGGCCGCCGACCGCGTGATAGACGGGGCAATGGTTCATGCAGGCCCCGCAGCGGATGCAGCGCAGCACCTCCTGCATCTCCGTACCCAGCAGGGCGGAGCGGCCATTATCCAGCAGCACAACATGGAACTCACGCGGCCCGTCCGGGTCGTCGGCCCGGCGGGGGCCGGTGGAGAAGGTGGTATAGGCCGTGATCTCCTGCCCCGTGGCAGAGCGCGCCAGCAGACGCAGCATCAAGGTGGCATCGGCGAGGGTGGGGACCACCTTCTCGATCCCCGTCAGGACGATGTGACAGCGTGAAAGTGTCTGTGTCAGGTCGCCATTGCCCTCATTGGTGACGATGATGGTGCTGCCCGTTTCGGCCACCAGGAAATTGGCGCCCGTGATGCCGATATCGGCATTCAGGAACACATCGCGCAATTCCCCCCGCGCCTCGGCCAGAAGGTCGGTCGGTTGATCCAAGGGGCGGTCCGGAGGCAGATGGGTATGGGTGCGTCGGAAATCGGCAGCCACCTGTTCCTTGGACAAATGCAGGGCCGGGGCCACGATATGGCTGGGCACCTCCCCCCGGATTTGCAGGATATACTCGCCCAGGTCGGTTTCGACCGCCTTGATCCCCGCTGCCTCCAGCGCGGCATTCAGGCCGATTTCCTCCGACACCATCGACTTGCCCTTGGCGATCAGGCGCGCATCGCGTTCCGTCGCCAGTCGCAGGATGATGGACCGCGCCTCCGCCGCGTCGCGCGCCCAATGCACATGGCCGCCGCTGTCACGCACCCGCGCCTCAAACGCTTCCAGATAATGGTCCAGATGGGAAAGCGTATGGTCCTTAACGGCCTTGGCGGCGTCGCGCAAAGCCTCGAATTCCGGCAGATTGGCAACGGCGCGGGCGCGGTTGACGGGAAAGCCCGTCTTGAACTTGGTTAGCGCCCGGCGCAAGTCCGGGTCGGTCAGGGCGTCGGCGGCGCGGGCCGGGAAGTCGGCGGAATGTGGCTGCATCACCCCTCCGCCCGGCCAATGGGGGCCGTGTCAGGATCACCGGCCAGCACCTCTGCCACATGCCGCACATCGATATCATGTCCCAGGCGCGACAGACGGCCCGCCATGTTCATCAGGCAGCCAAGATCACCGGCCAGCAGCGTATCAGCCCCCGTGGCGACAATGGCCTCCACCTTCTCTGTCACCATATGGGTGGAGATGTCGGGATATTTCACACAGAAGGTGCCACCGAAGCCGCAGCAGACATCCGCGCCCTGCATTTCCGTCAGGTCGACGCCGGGCAGGCTGGCCAGCAGGCGGCGGGGCTGTTCCTTCACCCCCATTTCCCGCAGGCCCGAACAGCTGTCATGATAGGTGACGGTGCCGGCAAAGCCGGGGATGGCCGTATCCATGCCCATGATGTCGGTCAGGAACCGGGTCAGTTCCCAGGTGCGGTCGGCCAGTGCCGTGGCCCGCGCGGCCCAGGCCGGATCATCGCGGAACAGTTCCGGGTAATGCTTGCGCAGCATGCCCGAACAGGACCCCGACGGTGCGACTACATAATCACAACCCTCGAACGCCTGGATCATGGTCCTTGCCAGCGCCTCTGCCGTGGTCCGGTCGCCATTGTTCCAGGCCGGCTGTCCGCAGCAGCTTTGCGATGGCACGGTGACCCGACACCCGGCGCGTTCCAGTAGGGTCACCGCCGCGAACCCCACCGACGGGCGGAACAAATCCACCAGACAGGTGACCAGCAGGCCGACTTTGGGCGGATTTGCAGGGGGCATGCGGGCAGGGTCCGTCGCCGATCAGGGAGGTGCGCAGAGTACATGATCTGGGGCGCGGGCGTGGCGAAAAAAGGGCCCGGATCAAGCCTTTGCCTTGTCAGGGGCCGGTATCGTGCGGATGCTGTGGCAGGGTCCAGGCGCCGCTGCGCCGTTTCTCCTCGAACTGCCGTCCCAGGTCGCCCAGGCTGGTCTGCGCCAGCCGCGACACAAGCAGGGTGCGTGCCGCGGACAGGCTGTCCTCCAGCGCCTGATTGACGGCCTGTTCCACCAGACAGGTGGGATTGTCCACCGACGGGCCGATGGCGAACAACTGTGGCTCGCCCAGCGCCTGATAGATGTCCAGCAGGCTGATCGCGTCCAACGGGCGGGCCAGGACCCAGCCGCCGCCATGCCCCTTTTCCGACCGGACCAGCCCCTGCTGACGCAGCCCTGCCATGGTCCGGCGCACCACCACGGGGTTGGTATTCAACATGGCGGCCAGCGTTTCGGACGTGGCGGCCCCTTGCATCCGATCCATGTGGATCAGGGCATGCAGCATGCGGGAAAGGCGGCTGTCGGGTCGCATGGTCCTGCTTACCGCATGCAGGTTTTCGTAACAAGAGATGTTGCGTAATCCCGCTATCGCCTCCATCATGTAACTTATGAAGTAACATGATGGAGGCGATAATGCTTCATGACGTGATCATCATCGGTGGCGGCTTTGCCGGTCTGGCCGCCGCAATGCCCCTGACGCGGGCGCGGCGGCGTGTGCTGCTGATCGATGCGGGACAGCCGCGCAACCGGTTCGCGGCGCATTCCTATGGGTTCCTGGGTCAGGATGGGGTGGCACCGGCGGACATCCAGGCACGCGGCATGGCCGAACTGTCCGCCTATCCGACCTTCACCCTGGTGCGGGGGGAGGTGGTGAGGGCGGCGGGCACCCTGGACGCCTTTGCCGTCGCCCTGGCGGATGGCAGCACCCTTGAGGGCCGGCGTCTTATCCTGGCCACCGGCGTGCGGGATGAATTGCCGGCCATTCCGGGCATGAAGGAACGCTGGGGTGTGGGTGCCCTGCATTGCCCCTATTGCCATGGTTATGAGGTGGCGGGGCGGCCGCTTGGCGTTCTGGGCACCCAGGCCGGATCAGATATGAAGGCGCTGCTGGTGTCGGATTGGGGGCCTGTCACCCTGTTCACCCAAGACGCGTTCCTGCCAGGGGCGGAGATGATGGCCCGGCTGACCGAACGCGGTATCACGGTGGAAAGGGTGCCGATCATGGAAATGCTGGGCGAGGCACCGTCACTATCGGCGGTAAGGCTGGCCGATGGGCGGGTCCTGCCCCTGGCCGCCCTGTTCGTCGGACCCCGCACCCATATGGCCAGCCCCCTGGCCCTGCAATTGGGCTGCGCCTTTGAGGAGGGGCATAGCGGCCCCTATCTGCGGATCAATGAGGGCAAGGAAACCAGCGTGCCCGGCATCTTCGCGGCGGGTGACGCCACCATGCAGATGCACAGCGCAACCTTGTCGGTGGCGTCAGGTATGCTTGCGGGGGTGGGGGCACACCGGTCGCTGCTGGGGTTTTGATCGAACCTACAGCTTCACGGGCATGGCGGGCAGGCGGCAGCGGATGGTGCTGCCATTCTGCCCGTCGCTTTCAATCTCGACGGCGCCGCCATGTAGTTCCACGAAGCTTTTCACCAGCGACAGGCCCAGGCCGGCACCGCCCGACCCGGTATTGCCGGCGGCCCCGCGTTCGAACCGTTCGAAGACGCGGCTCTGTTCCTCGGTGGTGATGCCCAGGCCGGTATCGGCGACGCCCAGCACAACCTGATCACCCTGCCGTTCCGCCGACAGGGTGATGCGGCCGCCGGCAGGCGTGAACTTGATGGCGTTGGAGACGAGGTTGAACAAGGCCTGTTTCAGCCGCTTCTCGTCCCCCTGCATGGCCCCGACATGATCGGGAACATCGACGCGCAGGTCCAGTCCCTGCTTGCGGGCCCAGTCGCGGGTCAATCCTGCGACCGAATGCAGAAGCTGTGGAATGTCGAACTGTTCTTGTTCCAGCACCATGAACCCGGCCTCGATGGTGGCCAGATCCAGGATGTCATTGACCAGAGACAGCAGGCGCCGGCTCGCCTCCAGCACACCCTTGGCATATTCCTGCTGCCGGTTGTTCAGCGGCCCGAAATACTGGTTATGCAGGATTTCGGCGAAGCCCATGATGGCGTTCAGCGGCGTGCGCAGCTGATAGGACACGTTGGCGATGAATTCCGCCTTCAACCGGTCGGCGGCCTCCAGCGCTTCATTGCTGGACCGCAGGGCCGTTTCGACCTTGTCGCTGTCGGTGACGTCCAGGCAGGAGAACAGCACCGCCCCGTCGGGCAGCGGTACCAGGGCATAGCGCAGGACCGATCCATCGACCCGGCGCATGATGCCGGCATCCGCGGCGCGTTCCAGCAGGCGGCTGACCAGCCGGTCCCGCTCCTGATCCCAATCCCCGCCTTCGTCCAGCAGCGGGCGCACGAAATCGACCAGCCGGTTGGCATGCGGCTCGCCCCGCACCTGTTCGGCATCGACGGACCAGAGACGCTGGAAGGCTGGGTTGCAGAGTTTCAGGCGGCCATCGCCGCCGAACACGGCCACCCCTTCGGCCAGATTGTCCAGCGTCTCCTGCTGCACCGCCATCAGGGTGTTGTAGGAGCTTTCCAGGGCCAGGGTGTGGGTCACATCCTCGGCCACGAACATCAGTCCGCCAAACGGATGCGGCACCACGAGGGAGCGCAGCGTCCGCCCGTCGGGCAGATGCATCAGCTCTTCCATCGGCTCGATCAGCGAGGTGAACAGGCCCAGCTGCTGCTTCTTCCAGCGCGGGAAATCCGCCTCTTCCGTCAGCTTGCGGCGGTCACGCAGGTCTTCCAGCACCTCGCCAAAGGTCGGTTCCTCTGCCAGCCAGCCCGTATCCATGTCCCATAGCCGTGCGAAGGCGTGGTTATGGAACTTGATCCGCATGTCGGGGCCATAGATGGCGATGGCGGAGCCCAACTGGTGCAGCACCTCGCCATGCGCGTCGATATGGCGGGTCAGCTCATCCTTTAGGCCGCGTTCGGTGGTCCGGTCCACGGCCATGCCGATCATGCAGCCTTGCGGCAGGGGGACTTCGGTCAGCTGGAACAGACGGCGGTCGCCATCCACCACCAGGAACCGTTCCTCGCTCTGCGCCGCCCCCGTCTCCCGCGCGCGCTGGGCCAGATCGCGGGGCGCGCCAAACAGGCCGCCGCCGGGCAGTTCGCGGCCCGCCTCAAGCACCTGTTCCGGGCTGCTGTCCAGCAGGTTGGCATAGGCCTGATTGCACCAGTCCAGGTCCAGCGACGCATTGCGCCGCCAAAGCGGGATGGGCAGGGTGGACAGAAGGCAACGCAGCTTTTCCAGCTCCATCGCCTGCGCACCTTGCAATTCCTGACGGCGCACTTGTTCCTGGCCCTGCGGCGTGACATCGCGCAGCCAAAGCAGATGCAGGGCAGTGCCATCCGTCGCCTTGCCCCGCCGTCCGCTGGCCAGGAAGAAGGCCGACCCGTCGGCAAGCCGGACATTGATCTGGAAGGGCTGGCCACTGTCGGTCAGATGGCGGAAGGAACCGTGCAGAGCGGCGGCATCGCTGGGCGCCAGCGCCTGTTCCACATCCTCCAGCCCGCGCACCTGTTCCAGGCCCAACAGGGCCGCGAATCCGGCGGACTGTGCCAGATCGCCGTCGCTGCCCAGGGCGAACCAGGCATCGGGGCTGGCATCCAGCAGGGCCAGCAGACGGGCATTCTCCGTCCGCGTCTCCTGCATATCCAGTTCCCGCCCCCGGCCCCAGGCCAGAAGCCGCAGGAACATCGCGGCGATGGTCAGAAGCAGGGCCAGCGTCAGCAGGCCGAGCACGGGGGATTGCGCTTCCCACAGGGGAAGCAGCATCCAGCCGATCGCAGCCAGCCCCAGCAGGGCGGCACCGGCGATCGCGATGACATGGGCGACGGCGGGCTTCACAATGGGCCAGAGTGTAGGGGGTGAAACCATTGAAATGCAAGCATCAGGGGGCAGAGCCAGGGCCAGGGTGGGGCTGTCCCATGGTGCCCATGCTTGACGTTGTCCGCCGCCTGCCCACATAGCAGGGCGTGTTCTTCCTTCCTTTGCCTTTGAGTGAGCCCGATGACCGGCAATCCAAATCCCCACGACCCTATCCAGTGGCATGGCACCACCATCATTTCCGTCCGCAAGGATGGGCAGGTGGTCATCGCCGGTGACGGCCAGGTGTCGATGGGGCAGACGGTGATGAAGTCCAATGCCCGTAAGGTCCGCCGTCTGGCGGGCGGCACCGTCATGGCCGGATTCGCCGGCGCCACCGCCGACGCCTTCGCCCTGTTCGAACGGCTGGAAGCCAAGCTTGAACAGCATCCGGGGCAGTTGACCCGCGCGGCGGTGGAAATGGCCAAGGATTGGCGCACCGATCGTTATCTACGCCGTCTGGAGGCGCTGATGGCTGTGGCGGACAAGGACGTCTCTCTGGTCATCACCGGCAATGGCGATGTTCTGGAACCCGAAGACGGCATCATCGGCATCGGATCGGGCGGCTCCTATGCCCTGGCGGCGGCCCGCGCGCTGAAGGATATTGAAGGTTTCGATGCCGAAATGATTGCCCGTAAGGCTATGAAAGTGGCCGCCGACATCTGTGTCTATACCAACCATTCCGTCACGCTGGAGAAGATGTGATGAGTGCCACCGCCTTCTCCCCGCGTGAGATCGTTTCGGAGCTGGATCGATTTATTGTCGGCCAGAACGAAGCCAAGCGCGCTGTCGCCATCGCGCTGCGCAACCGCTGGCGCCGTCAGCAGCTGACCGGCCAGATGCGCGAGGAAGTATATCCCAAGAACATCCTGATGATCGGCCCGACCGGCGTGGGCAAGACCGAGATCGCGCGTCGTCTGGCCAAGCTGGCTCAGGCGCCGTTCGTTAAGGTGGAGGCGACCAAGTTCACCGAAGTCGGCTATGTCGGCCGTGATGTGGAACAGATCATCCGTGATCTGGTCGAAGCCGCCATCGTCATGACCCGCACCCGCTTGCGCCAGGAAGTGGCCGCCAAGGCCGAATTGCATGCCGAGGAACGGGTGCTGGACGCGCTGGTCGGCGACGGGGCGGGGGCGGAGACCCGCGCGAAGTTCCGCAAGATGCTGCGCGAAGGCACGCTGAACGACCGCGAGATCGAGGTGCAGGTGGCCGACAATGCCGTTCCCGGCATGCCGACCTTCGATGTGCCCGGCATGCCGGGCGCCCAGATGGGCATGGTCAATCTGGGTGATATTTTCGGCAAGGCCTTTGGTGGCGGTCGCACCAAGACCCGCAAGATGAGCGTGTCGGAAAGTTATGAAGTGCTGATGGCCGAGGAAAGCGACAAGCTTCTCGATAATGAGAAGGTGGTCGCCGAGGCCATCCATTCGGTGGAGCAGAACGGCATCGTCTTCCTGGACGAGATCGACAAGATCTGTGCGCGCGGTGAACATCGCGGTGGTGGCGACGTGTCGCGCGAAGGCGTGCAGCGTGACCTGCTGCCCCTGATCGAGGGCACGGTGGTGTCCACCAAACATGGGGCCGTGAAGACCGACCATATTCTGTTCATCGCGTCGGGTGCTTTCCATGTCGCCAAGCCCAGCGACCTGCTGCCGGAATTGCAGGGCCGTCTGCCTATTCGTGTGAATTTGCAGCCCCTGTCCCAGGCCGATTTCCGCCGCATCCTGACGGAGCCGGAATGCAGCCTGATCAAGCAATATGTCGCCCTGCTGAAGACGGAAGAGGTGGAGTTGGTCTTTACCGACGACGCCATCGACGAACTGGCCCGGCTGGCCGCCGAGATCAACCGGACGGTCGAGAATATCGGTGCCCGCCGCCTGCACACGGTGATGGAACGTCTGCTGGAGGAAATCAGCTTCGCCGCGACGGAAAGGAGCGGGGAGGCAATCACGGTGGATGCCGCCTATGTCCGTCAGCAGCTGGACGGCCTGTCGCAGAATACCGATCTGTCGAAGTTCATTTTGTAAGGGACTGTCGGGCGGTGGCTGTATCGGCTGCCGCCCCCGCTGCTGACCCCCGCCGCCTGGGTGCGGATGGGGTCACAAATTTTCCGATATTTTTCCTCTTGAGCCGGCCCTTGGGGCAAGCCCGATAAGGTCTTCGTTCGAAGAAGGAAGACACGTCTTGGCAAAAGCTGGACCTTATCTGCGTTGTGCCGCCGCCGCCCGCCGGCTTGGTGTAACCGCAAAGGCACTGCGCGTTTACGAAGCGCATGGATTGGTTCGGGCCGAACGGACCGCCGCCGGTTGGCGGGTCTATGGCCCTGACCAGATCGCGCGCCTGCATCAGGTGATCGCCCTTAAGAGCTTCGGCTTTTCGCTCAGCAGGATTGCCGAACTCCTGTCCGGCGGTATGCCCGATCTGGCCACTTTCCTGGAATGGCATGATCAGGTGCTGTGCCAGGAGGCGGAGCGTATCGACAGGGCGCGGCGGCTGTTGGGTACGGCCCGACTTAAACTTGCCAGAGGCGATGGTCTTTCCTTGGACGATCTGATGACGCTCTCGAAGGAAACGACAATGACTGACAATCGTACGGAAGATCTGGCGGCTGCTTATGCGGTGGTCGCCAACAAACATTTCTCCGCGGCCGACCAGGCAATCCTGACGGCCAACGGCTATCGCGGCATGGATAAACCCGATGCGGATTGGGACGCCCTGGGCCAGGAGGCCGCCCGCCTCATGAAGATTGTTGATCCGACCTCCGCCGAAGCTATGGACCTTGCGCGCCGCTGGATGGGCAAGGTGTTCGAGGCCACGGGTGGCGACCCGGCCTTGACCGAAAGGATGCGAACGGTGGCGCGCGAGTTGAACAGGCACCCTGACTTTGCAGCGGCCTCCAACTCATCCAATGAGATGACGGATTTCATCACCAAGGCCTATGGCGCCGCCATCGCCGCCGGAATTCTGCCGAAACCGGTGAGTGTAGGGTGATCGGGCAATAAGCCGGCTGATATGAGGGGAGGTTAAATGGCGGAGAGGGTGGGATTCGAACCCACGGTACCCTTGCGGGTACTTCGGTTTTCGAGACCGACGCGTTCGACCACTCCGCCACCTCTCCGCATGACCTCGCCGCGCATGATTTCCGGGGGTCAACCGGGGCGTCCTGGCGAAGTGGCGCGGAACCTACACAAACAGCCGGCGCGATGCAACAGTCCTTTTTCACGGGTCCCATCCATTATATAGTCAATTCCATGCGGCGGATGGACCCCACCCTTGCAGGGCGCGGGGGGCGAAGACCCAAGGAAAAGAGTCGGTTCCTGGTTGACAGCCCGTCTCGGACAGGTATATTCCGCCGCCTCTGGAAACGGAGCCTCTTTGGCTGCCGTATTCCTTTTTGCGGCAGAATGGAAGGGGCCATCCCATTGGCGGGGGTTCCCGGATCTTTAAGAAGTGGTGGTTAGAATGTTCGCAGTCATCCGCACCGGCGGTAAGCAGTACAAGGTCGCGGCCGGCGACGTCATTCGGGTTGAGAAGCTGGCCGGTGAGGCTGGCGCCTCCCTGAAGCTGGACGAAGTCCTGCTGGTCAGCAACGAGGGCACCACCACTGTCGGTACGCCCCTGATCGCCAACGCCGTTGTCACGGCTGACGTTGTCGCCCAGGATCGCAACGACAAGATCATCATCTTCAAGAAGAAGCGCCGCCAGAACTACCGCCGGAAGAACGGCCATCGTCAGGAAGTGACGGTGCTGCGCATCACCGGTATCCAGGCCTGAGCGCCTTTTTGAAGCTTCAGTTGAGGAGTTAAATCCATGGCACATAAAAAGGCAGGCGGCTCGTCCCGCAATGGTCGCGATACCGCTGGCCGCCGTCTGGGCGTCAAGCGCTTCGGCGGTGAGCTGGTTCTGGCCGGCAACATCCTGGTCCGTCAGCGCGGCACCAAGTTCCATGCTGGCGAGAATGTCGGCATCGGCAAGGACCACACGCTGTTCGCGCTGGTTCACGGCAATGTCGAGTTCAAGACCGGCCTGAAGGGTCGCACCTTTGTCGCCGTCAACGAAGTCAGCTTCGATGACGAGCCGGCGATCGCTGCCGAGTAAGGTCTGTCCATCGGCTTTTAGGCCGGTGACCGGAATTTGACGGGTCGGGGGAGCGGGCAACCGTTCCCCCGATTTGTTTTGAGTTTTTGATGTTCCCTCAGGCGCCGGGCGCCGCCTCCGGCGGCTTGGCTTACGCGACCATGTGGTCGCGGGGCGGCAGTCGCCGCCCTTGGGTGCCTCCCGTTCCTGTTGTAGAAGTCGGTGCCGCCATGAAGTTCCTTGATCAGTGCAAAATCTACCTGCGTAGCGGTGATGGCGGGCCGGGTGCGGTGGCGTTCCGGCGTGAGAAGTTCATCCCCTTTGGCGGGCCGGATGGCGGCAATGGCGGGCGTGGCGGCGATGTGGTGATCGAGGCCGTGGACGGCCTGAACACGTTGATCGACTATCGCTATCAGCAGCATTTCAAGGCCAAGAAGGGCGACCATGGCATGGGTTCGTCCCGCAACGGTGCCCGTGGCGCCGATGTGGTGCTGCGCGTGCCCGTCGGTACCCAGGTGCTGGACGAGGATCAGGAAACGGTCATCGCCGACATGACCGAGGCCGGGCAGCGCATTGTGCTGCTGAAGGGTGGCGATGGCGGTTACGGCAATGAGCATTTCAAGACCAGCACCAACCGTGCGCCCCGCAATTTCGGCCCCGGCTGGCCGGGGGAGGAGCGCTGGGTCTGGCTGCGTCTGAAGCTGATCGCCGATGCCGGCCTGCTGGGCCTGCCCAATGCCGGCAAGAGCACCTTCCTGGCCGCCGTCAGCCGGGCGCGGCCCAAGATCGCCGATTATCCCTTCACGACCCTGGTGCCCAACCTGGGCGTGGTGAAGGCCGGTGAGGAAGAGTTCGTCATCGCCGATATTCCGGGCCTGATCGAAGGCGCGCATGAAGGCCATGGCCTGGGTACCCGCTTCCTGGGCCATGTGGAGCGCACGCGTGTGCTGCTGCACCTGATCGACGGCACGCAGGAAGATGTGCAACTGGCCTACCGCACCATCCGCCGTGAGCTGCGCATGTATGGCGGTGGTCTGGCCGACAAGAAGGAAATCGTTGTCCTGAACAAGGTCGACGCCCTGACCGAGGAAGAGATCGAGTTCAAGCGCACCAAGCTGCGCCGTTCCGCCAAGAAGCCCGTCTTCGTGATGTCGGGTGCGGCGGGCGAGGGCGTACAGGAAGTGCTCTACGCTCTGCTGAACATCATCAAGGAAGGCCGCGCCCAAGAAGGCATGGCGGCGGAAGAGGCAGCGTACCGGGCGCGATATCGGCCGATTGAGGAGTGAGGGACTGAGAGTTGATTATCGTCCAGCCATGACAGGATTTGACAACCACCATTCATGACATGCGGAACTCGATTGAGCGTGCAGTTCTTCGCGTCATGTATCGGCAGCTTGGTACCAATTTGGAGCCGGAATTTAACGTTGATAGTCGTAACTTTACAGGGTCTGGATATTTCGCATCGTTAAGCTTCTGTAAGCCGAATGTTTCGATTCCCGATGGTCCCGTTGATATTGGGATCAATTTATTATTGAATAATGGTTCCGTGCTATCCGACGTGATTCTGTTTGTTAAGTCTGGTCAGGTTGACTTAATTGAATTTGTCGGTTTGGGTACTGATTGGCCCGATGATATTCTGAATTTCAAGGTCGTGAATTCAGAAGCGAACGTTGTTGATTGGAACCTTCCCGGCTGAGGCCTCCAACGCCGCCCTCCATGCACCGCCATCGCCCCCGCTCATCCGTGCTGCAACGTTGACTCTGGCGGCCACATCCCTATCTTGCACCGGCTAAACGGCTGGCCTTTGCCAGCCCGTGCCCTTTGTCATGCGGAAAGGCCCCGGTTTCGGGGTGACGGCGTTGAAGAAGAAGCTGTTCATCAAGACCTATGGCTGCCAGATGAATGTCTATGACAGCGACCGCATGGCCGATGTCCTGGGGCCGCTGGGGTATGAGCCGACGGATACGCCCGATGGCGCCGATATGGTGATCCTGAACACCTGCCATATCCGTGAGAAGGCATCGGAAAAGGTCTATTCCGAGCTGGGGCGTATCCGGCACCTTCAGAATGAGAAGGCGGCGGACGGCGGGCGCATGGTGGTGGCCGTGGCCGGCTGTGTGGCGCAGGCGGAGGGGGCGGAGATCATGATGCGCGCCCCGCATGTGGATATGGTGTTCGGTCCCCAGACCTATCACCAGCTGCCCGAAATGGTGACGCGCGCGGTACGCGGGGCCGGCGGGGTGGTGAATACCGACTTCCCGGTGGAGAGCAAGTTCGACCTGCTGCCCGAGGAAAGTGCCAAGCCGCAGGGGCCGGCGGCGTTCCTGTCGGTGCAGGAAGGCTGCGACAAGTTCTGCACCTTCTGCGTCGTCCCCTATACGCGTGGGTCGGAATATAGCCGGCCCGTCAGCCAGGTGCTGAACGAGGCGCGGCGGCTGGTGTCGCACGGTGTGCGGGAGGTCACCCTGCTGGGCCAGAATGTGAATGCGTTCCATGGTGAGGGGCCGGATGGCAAGGCCTGGGGCCTGGGTCGGCTGATCCGGCAACTGGCGGAGATCGACGGGCTGGAGCGTATACGCTATACCACCAGCCACCCGCGCGACATGGATGACGACCTGATCGACGCGCACGGCACCGTGCCGCAACTGATGCCGTTCCTGCATCTGCCGGTACAGTCGGGTTCCGACCGTATCCTGGCGGCCATGAACCGCAAGCACACGGGCGATGATTACCGCCGCCTGATCGACCGACTGCGCGCACGTCAGCCCGATCTGGCCCTGTCGTCGGATTTCATCACGGGCTTTCCCGGTGAAACGGATCAGGATTTTGCCGACACGCTACGCCTGATCACCGATATCGGCTATGCCCAGGCCTATAGTTTCAAATATTCCCCCCGCCCCGGTACGCCCGCCGCCGGTCTGGAAGGCCGTCAGGTGGACGAGAAGGTGAAGGATGAGCGGTTGCAGGCGGTGCAGCAATTGCTGAACGCCCAGCAGGTAGCCTTCAACCAGACCATGATCGGGCGGAACCTGACCGTGCTGTTCGACCGTGTGGGCAAGCTGGAGGGGCAGTTGCTGGGCCGCAGCGCCTATATGCAGTCGGTCTATGTCCAGGCCCCGGCCCGGTTGATGGGCCAGATGGTGGAGGTGCATGTCACCGGCGCCTTCGCCAACAGCCTGTCGGGCCATGTCGTGACCGGTGAAACCATGACCCTGGCCGCCCGCCCGGCGGTGGAGGCACACGCTTGACCAATCTGGAACTGTCGTTCGACGATAACCGCCTGCTGCCGCTGCTGTTCGGGGAGCATGGTCAGTTCCTGACCCGGCTGGAAAAGCAGACGGGAACGCGGCTGGTATCGCGCGGCAATGTCCTGTCCATCGCCGGTGGTGACGAATCCGCGCAGGCCGCACGCGCCGCCATCCTGGCCCTGTGGGACCGGGTGAAGGCGGGCATGCCCGTGGGACCGGGGGAGGTGGATGCCGCCGCCCGTCTGGCCATCAGCGCGGACGTGCAGACCAGTGGCAATGCGCTCGCCCAACTGTCCGACCCGCGCGCCGGCCTTAAGACCAAGCGCCGTACCATCACCCCGCGCTCCGCCACCCAGGCGCGCTATCTGGAGGCGCTGGCCGAGAGCGAACTGGTGTTTGGCCTTGGTCCTGCGGGCACGGGCAAGACCTATCTGGCCGTGGCGCAGGCGGTCAGCCTGCTGATGCAGGGTTCCATTGAGCGCATCATCCTGTCGCGTCCCGCCGTGGAGGCGGGGGAGCGGCTGGGTTTCCTGCCCGGCGACATGAAGGAGAAGGTGGACCCCTATCTCCGCCCGCTTTACGACGCGCTGCACGACATGCTGCCGGGCGATCAGGTGACCAAGCGGCTGGAGACGGGCGTTATCGAGGTTGCACCGCTGGCCTTCATGCGCGGTCGTACCTTGGCGCACGCGTTTGTCATCCTGGACGAGGCGCAGAACACCACGCCCATGCAGATGAAGATGTTCCTGACCCGCCTGGGTGAGGGCAGCCGCATGGTGGTGACGGGCGATGTCACCCAGATCGACCTGCCCACCGGCCAGAAATCCGGCCTACGCGAGGCGTTAACCATCCTGCGCGGGGTGGAGGGCGTGTCCTTCGTGGAGTTTACCGACCAGGATGTCGTGCGTCACCCGCTGGTGGGTCGCATCGTCCGGGCCTATGACGCTGCCGACCGGGCGCGGGAAGGGGCGTGAGCATGCCGGATCGTGTCGAGATCGCGCTGTCCATCGAGGACGAGCGCTGGGAAGCGTCGATTGCCGATGTGGAAATGCTGTGCGAGCGCTCGGCCCGCTCCGCCCTGGCGGCGGCGCATGCGCAGGACCCGGACTGGCTGCCCGAAGGCCCCGTCGAGATGTCGGTGATCCTGGCCGATGACGATACGGTTCAGGAACTGAACAAGAATTATCGGGGCAAGGACAAGCCCACCAATGTCCTGTCCTTCGCCCTTTACGCCGATAGTGGCGATGAAGAGGGCGATGAAGAGGATTATGAGGGTGAAGAACAGGAAGAAGACGGGCCTGACGACGGCGATGTGGAATTCCTGTCGCCAGAAGCCCCGGTTCCTGTAATATTGGGCGATGTGATTCTGGCGTTTGAAACGGTGGAACGCGAGGCGCGTGAGCAGCGCAAAGCCTTTGCCGACCATCTGGCCCACCTTGTGACCCACGGCGTTCTGCATCTCCTGGGTTACGACCATATTGAGGATTCCGAGGCCGAACAGATGGAACGGCTGGAAACCCAGATCCTGTCGGGGCTTGGTATCGCCGACCCCTATGCCGGGCTGCCGGAAGGACACCGCGCGCCTGATGATCCGGGAGATAACTCTCCCGGACCCGTCCCCATAACCCCAGAAAGATGATGGCCGACCTCAGCGACAGTCGATCGCCCCGCGAAGACGGGGCGGAAGAAAATGGAACCCTCGCCCAGCACCTGCGTGGCTGGCTGCGATCAATCCTCGGGGTGCGCGGTGGTGACACGCTGCGCGACACGATTGAGGAACTGATCGAGGAGACGGGCCCCAGGGAGCCCTCCATGGCGGAGGGAGAGCGGGCCTTGCTCGCCAATATCCTGAAACTGCGCCATCGCACCGTGGCCGATGCCATGGTGCCGCGTGCCGATATTGTCGGCGTGCCCATGGACATTACCCTGCCCGACCTGATCAAGCGTTTCTCCGAAGAGGCGCACAGCCGCATGCCCGTGTACCGGGAAGAGCTGGATGACGTGGTCGGCATGGTCCATATCAAGGACGTTCTGGCCTGTGTCGCCGGTGCCCGCAGCTTTGACATGCAGGCCATCACCCGCGAGGTGATGATCGTCGCCCCCTCCATGCCCGTTCTCGACCTGCTGCTTAAGATGCGGCAGAAACGCCAGCATCTGGCGCTGGTGGTCGATGAATTCGGCGGCATCGACGGTTTGGTGTCCATCGAGGATCTGGTGGAAGAGATCGTGGGCGAGATCGAGGACGAGCATGACGATGCCGAGGAAAGCGCCCTGACCCCGCGCGCCGATGGCACCGTCGATGTCGATGCCCGTATCCCGGTGGAAGAGTTCGAGGCGCAGCTAGGCCGCTATTTCGACGCAGATGAACTGGAGGATGTCGACACGCTGGGCGGGCTGGTCTTTGCCATGGCGGGTCGCGTGCCCTCGCCTGGTGAAGTGCTGAAGCATCCGGGTGGGCTGGCGTTCGAAATCCTGGATGCCGATCCGCGCCGCATCAAGATGCTGCGCGTCCACAATCTCGTCACGAACAAGGACGATGATGCGGGCGAGCCTCAGCGGGCGGTTGGGTGACGCCTGCCCTGATCCGCAGGTCTGCGCGTCTCAACCCCCTGTCCGGATAGCCTGATGACCCAACCAGCCGTTTCGCCCCGTCTCGCCATACTGGCCGGTCGGGTCGCCGATATGCGGGGGTGGCGGCGGTTGGGGGTGTCCGCGCTGGCCGGTGCGGTGGCGACCTTGGCGCTGCCGCCGGCCCATGTCCTGCCCCTGTTGTGGCTGGCCTTTCCGCTGCTCATCTGGCTGTTGCGCGGATCGGATCGGGGCCGGACTGATTTTGCCATTGGCTTTGCCTTTGGCGTCGGCCATCACGTACTGGGCCTATACTGGATCAGTGCGGCCTTGTTCACCGATATTGGCCGCTTCTGGTTCATGCTCCCCTTTGCCCTGCTGGGGTTGCCGGCGCTGCTGGGCCTGTTCCTGGGTGCCGGCACGGCTGCCTTTGGCTGGGCGCGGCGGCGGTTCGGCCTGACGGGGTGGGCGGAAGCGGTTGCCTTGGCCCTGGCTTGGGTTGCCGTGGAATATGCGCGCGGGCATCTGTTCACGGGCTTTCCCTGGAACCTGCTGGGATATGGCTGGGTGCAGGTCCTGCCGGTGCTTCAGTTTGCATCCGTGGCCGGCATCTATGGCCTGTCGCTGCTGACGGTCCTGATAGCGGCACTGCCGGCGACGTTGGCGGGGCCAAGGCCTTCCTGGCGACCGGCACTGACCGGTGTGGCCGTTCTGGCGCTGGTGGCTGGCTGGGGGGGCTGGCGCATGGCGGGGCAGGGGTTGGGCGATGTGCCCGGCGTCATGCTACGTGTGGTGCAGCCCAATATTCCGCAGGAACTGAAATGGAAGGAAGAGGCGAAGATCAACAATCTGCGCCATCTGATTTCCATGTCCGGTGCGGAGGGGTGGGACCGCATCACCCATGTCATCTGGCCGGAAACAGCGGTGCCCTATTTCCTGTCTTCTGACAGTTCAAATGCCGATCAGCAGCCGCTGACCCGGCTTTTGACACAGATTGCACCGCCGGGCGGTGCCTTGATTACCGGCGGTAACCGACTGGCTACGGATTCTGCCGGCAACTATGTCTATTTCAACAGCCTTTTCGCCCTGACCCAGGGTGGACAGGTTGCAGCCAGTTTCGACAAGTTTCACTTGGTTCCGTTCGGCGAATATTTGCCGCTGCGTGCCCTGCTGCCCAAAGGCATGAAGGCCGTGGCGGCGGGAGCGGATTTTTCCGCCGGTCCCGGTCCGCAGGCCCTGTCACTGCCCGGCGCACCCGCGGCCAGTCCGCTCATCTGTTACGAGGTGATCTTCCCAGGTGCGGTGATGCCGCGCGTGGGAGAACGCCCGCACTGGCTGCTGAACCTGACCAATGATGCCTGGTATGGACAGACCGCAGGACCCCACCAGCATTTTGCCATTACTGTCGTGCGTGCGGTGGAGGAGGGGGTGCCCCTGGTACGCGCCGCCAATACCGGCATCTCGGGTGTTATCGACGCATACGGGCGGGTCAGGGGCAGCATACCGCTCGGCGATAGCGGAAATCTGGATATTTCACTACCGCAGCGCGCCGTTTTCGTGCCATTGTATGCAGACTTTGGCGATCTAGTCCCCGCCCTGATCTGGTTCGGTCTGTTACTGGCCGTCGTCGTGAAGGCGCGCCGCCGGATAACGGCCTGATGCCGGATTCACAGTGAGTTTTGGGGCAATGCGTGCGTATGTCCTTCTGGATACAGACATGGATGTGCAGCATACCAAAGAATAGAGGTTAATCGCTTGACGACATGCAAACGTATGTCGCAGGATCGGGATAACGCCATTCTGGAGGTTGTCCGCATGCAAACCGAAACCCGTGGCCGTCGTGGTGGCGGTCGACCCAAGCTCGGCAAGCCGAATCCCATTGATGTTCATGTCGGCACGCGTGTGCGTCTGCGTCGTACCCTGCTGGGCATGAGCCAGGAAAAGCTGGGTGAGGCCATTGGCCTGACGTTCCAGCAGGTCCAGAAGTATGAGCGCGGTGCCAACCGCATCGGCGCTTCCCGCCTGTTCGACCTCAGCCGTGTTCTGGATGTGCCGGTGTCGTTCTTCTTTGACGACATGCCGAATCCCGATGGTTCGCCCAATCCGGCCCCGACGCCGATGCCGGAGGCGGGCGAACCCGATCCGATGGCCAAGCGTGAGACGCTGGAACTGGTGCGCGCCTATTACCGGATTACCGATCCGGCCGTGCGCAAGCGCATCTTCGAGTTGACGAAGGCTGTCGCCGGACCTGCCGACGCCGGTTGATCGGATGCAACGGGCGGCGATGCTGTTCGGTTAGACCTTCGCCTGCACCCTTGACCCTTCTGTAAAAGATTGCGACAAACACGCGGCCCCATTTGCTCTGGGGCGGCGTGTTTTTTTATGCCCGGAAACAGATCAGCTGAGGCGACCCAAGTGGCCAAGTCGAACTACGTCTTTACGTCCGAATCCGTGTCCGAAGGTCATCCGGACAAGGTCTGTGACCGTATCTCCGACGCTGTCGTCGATCTCTACTTGGCGGAAGACCCCGTCGCCCGCGTGGCGTGCGAGACATTGGCCACGACCAACCGTATCGTGATCGCGGGTGAGGTGCGTGGCCCCGGCAGCCTGCTGAAGAAGGTCGAGGAAGTGGCCCGTGAGGCTGTCCGCGACATCGGCTATGAGCAGAAGGGTTTCCACTGGGCCACGGCCGAGGTTGCCGTGCATCTGCATGCGCAGTCTGCCGACATTGCCGTTGGCGTTGATGCCGCTGGCAACAAGGATGAGGGCGCGGGCGACCAGGGCATCATGTTCGGTTACGCCTGCACTGAAACGCCGGCCCTGATGCCTGCCCCGATCTATTACAGCCATCAGCTGTTGAAGAATCTGGCCAAGGTGCGTCACTCGGGTGAGACCCCCTGGCTGGGCCCCGATGCCAAGAGCCAGTTCTCGCTCCAGTACCGCGATGGCAAGCCGGTGGGCGCTACCTCCGTGGTGCTGTCCACTCAGCATTCCGAGACGGTGAGCCAGGAAGAAATCCGCGAGACGGCGCGCAAGCACGTCCTGGATATCCTGCCGGAAGGCTGGATGTGCCCGGAAGAGGCGTTCTACGTGAACCCGACGGGCCGGTTCGTGATTGGCGGTCCCGACGGTGACGCCGGTCTGACTGGTCGCAAGATCATCGTGGATACCTATGGCGGTGCCGCACCGCATGGCGGCGGCGCCTTCTCCGGCAAGGACCCGACCAAGGTTGACCGTTCTGCCGCCTATGCCGCGCGCTATCTGGCCAAGAACGTTGTTGCTGCCGGTCTGGCCGACAAGTGCACGATCCAGCTCAGCTACGCTATCGGCGTTTCACACCCGCTGTCGGTCTATATTGACACCGCCGGCACTGGTCGTGTGGATGAGGACAAGCTGTCCGACGTGCTGCGCCAGTTGATGAACCTGTCCCCGCGTGGCATCCGTGAGCATCTGAAGCTGAACCGTGCCATTTACGCCCGCACGGCCGCCTATGGCCATTTCGGTCGTGAGCCGGATGCCGATGGCGGCTTCAGCTGGGAGAAGACCGATCTGGTTGCCGATCTAAAGTCGGCGTTTGGCGCCTGATCCTTTCGGGCGGCTTTTGTCCGCCCGGCACCATATTGGCAGCGGCCCGCCTACCCGGCGGGCCGTTTGCTATTCCGACCATTTGTTTGAACGATCCGAGTCGCATCATGTCCGAGGACAGCATCCCCCACCGCAAGGTTCTCTATGGCCGCCGTCTGGGCCGTCCCCTGCGCAAGCAGCGGTTGGAGGTAATGGAGACGCTGCTGCCCAAGATGAAGCTGACGGCGCCGATGGAGGGGGAGCGTCTGGACCCCGCCAGTCTGTTCGACACACCCAAGCGCGACCTGTGGTTCGAGGTTGGCTTCGGCGGCGGGGAGCATCTGGCCTGGCAGTCTGAACGTAATCCCGATATCGGCTTCATCGGCTGTGAGCCCTTCATCAATGGCGTCTCGTCCCTGCTGAAGCATGTGGCGGAAGCCGGCCAGACCAATATCCGGGTCGTTCCCGACGATGCGCGCCCCATCCTGGATGCGCTGCCTGACGCGTCGGTGGGCCGTGCCTTTGTGCTGTTCCCCGACCCCTGGCCCAAGGCGCGCCATGCTTTCCGCCGCTTCATCGGACCGGTCAATCTGCCGCGCTTGGCCCGCGTCCTGAAGGATGGGGCGGAGCTGCGTATCGCGTCGGATGATCCGCAGTTACAGCGCTGGATGCTGGAACATACATGGCGCTATCCGGACTTCGAATGGACGGCCAGAACCGTCGAAGACTGGCGTGTCCGCCCCGAAGACTGGCCCCAGACAAGGTACGAGCAGAAAGCTCTGGATGCAGGCCGCGTTCCGATGTTTTTGAGATTCATTCGTAAGAAGAGGGCAACCTGACCTTTATCGCTGAGTGGATACCTGCGGTTTTAGCACTACCTAACCCTTTGGACCCGTTAAAATCGCACGGCTTCACGTCATCATTCCGACCCTATGATTTTTGTTCCGGGTGAAACGGCCCGGCGCCGTTCAGACGGTAGGGGAGGGATGAATGAAGCAGCTCCGCGATCTGCGCATCGGCATGAAGGTCAACATCGCCATGGGCATGTTGGCGTTGGTGGCGATCATCATGGCTGTGATGGGTCTGTCCGCCATGTCGGTCTATCAGGGTGAGGTAGAGCGGATGGGACGCGACACCCAACGTGCCGTCCTGTCCGAACAGATCAATGGCCTGATCAACGGCGTCGTGATGGACAGCCGCGGCATCTACATGGCCCGTGACGCCGCCGAGGTGGAGAAATTCGCCAAGCCGATGACGGCCAGCTTGGACCTGCTGGACAAGCGGTTGGGCGAGTATCAGGCGCTGGCCCAGGGTGCCCAGAAGGCGGCCATGGATGAGGCGGTGACCAAGGGCCGTGAATTCGTGACCTTCCGCCGTGAACTGATTCGTCTGGGGCAGGCCGAAGGTGCCGCATCCGCCCGCACTTATGGTGACAATGATGCCAACCGCGCCAACCGCCAGGCCTTCAACAAGGCCATGGTGGCGCTGTCTGAACAGCAGGTGTCCCGTGTCAAGACCGTCATCGGTGAGTTGGACAGCTTCGCCGACCGCGAACGGATGACCATGCTGACTATCGCGACCGTCGGCATCCTCGGGTCCGTCGCCTTTGCGATGTGGCTTGTGTCGCGTCAGGTCACAGGTCCGCTGGTTTCCGTGACGGGCACCGTGCGGCAGATGGCCAATGGCGACCTGTCGGCCCATGTGCCGGAAACCGGTCGCGGGGATGAGATCGGGCAGATCGCCGATGCGTTGGACGTGTTCAAGCGTGGTCTGGCAGAAGCCAAGCGCCTGGAAGCTGCCCAGAGGGCCGAACAGGCCGCGAAGGAGGAACGCCAGCGCCGGCTAGAGAAGCTGACCAATGATTTCGCGTCCAAGCTGGGCGAGGTGTCTACGGCATTGGCCCGGTCCGCCCAGGATATGCGCGACAGCGCCGAGGGTCTGACCGGTGCCGCCAAGGCTGCCGCGACCCAGGCCGCCGAAGTGGCCAGTGCGTCGGATGAAAGTGCCGCCGGCGTGCAGAGCGTGGCCGCCGCAACGGAGCAGATCAATGCCTCCATCGCGGAGATCGCGCGTCAGGTCGTGGAGGCCAATAATGTCGCCCGGGCCGCCGTGGAGGATGCGGGCGAGACGAGCCGGACCATGGATGGCCTGCAGGGTGCCGCTGGCCGTATTTCCGAAGTGGTGGGGCTGATCCAGGGTATCGCGGCGCAAACCAACCTCCTGGCGCTCAACGCCACCATTGAGGCAGCGCGTGCAGGGGAGGCCGGTAAGGGCTTTGCCGTCGTCGCGTCGGAGGTGAAGGCCCTGGCCATGCAGACGGGCAAGGCGACGGAGGACATCACCTCGCAGGTGTCGAGTATCCAGCGGGAGACGGGAGCCGCCGTGATCGCCATCGCCCGCATCGCCAACACCATCGACAAGATCGGGGAGATCACGACGGCGCTGGCCGCCGCCATCGAGGAACAGCAGGCCAGCACCAATGAGATCGCCCGCACCGTGCAGGATGTCGCCAACGGCACCCAGGCCGTCTGCGACGCGGTGCAAGGCGTCAGTCAGGCGGCGGCCAACACCGGTGGTGCGGCAGCCACCGTGCATGGCACGGCATCTGACGTGACTCGTCAGTCAGTGGTGCTGAACACCGAGGTCGACCGCTTCGTGAAGACCATCATCGCCGCCTGATAATGTTCATGCCAAGGGGCATGCTCAATCCCCCGCCGCGATACCGTCGCGGCGGGGGTCGGCGCCACCCTGAATACTGGCCGGGGTGACGCGGATGATGTGGATGCCGCTGTTGACATTGTCCCGCTTCACCTGATGGCCCATGGCCGTCAGGGCGTTGGCCAGATTGTCGGCGGCGGGCACCGATTCGATCTGGGTGGCGCCATTGCGGTTCAGCAGGATGGGCAGGTTTACGGCGGCCTGTGGGTCCATATCCCAGTCCAGCATGGCCACCAGCGCTTCGGCCACGTAGCCGATGATAGCAGTGCCGCCGGGCGAGCCGACGGCCAGAACGGGATTGCCCTTCTGATCGAACACCACCGTTGGCGCCATGGAGGAACGCGGGCGCTTGCCCGGCCCCGGCGCATTGGCGACGGGCTTTCCGTCCTTGGTGGGTACGAAGGTGAAATCCGTCATCTGGTTGTTCAGCACGAAGCCGCCGGCGATCAGGCCGGAACCGAAGGCGAACTCCACCGAACTGGTCATCGACACCATGCGCCCCGCATCATCAATGATGGAGAAATGCGTGGTGGAGGGGATGTCGGGCCCATCGGCGGCGGGGAACAGGGCACCGGTGCGGAAGGGTGGCTCGCCCGGCAGAACGGGGCCTGTTGCGGCGCGGGCGGGGTCGATCCCGGCGGCGCGGCTGGCGATATAGCCACCATCAATCAGGCCACGGGTGGGCACCGGTACCTTGTCCGGGTCGCCCACATGCGCCTCCCGGTCGGCATGGGCGCGGCGGCTGGCCTCCATCAACAGGTGCCAGGCCTTGGGGTCATCCTTGCCCATGGCGCGCAGGTCATATTGCGACAGCATGCCCAAGATCTGCAAAATCGCCACACCGCCCGCCGATGGCGGGGCCATGCCGCAGACCTTCCAGACGCGGTAGGGCATGCAGATGCCGTCACGTTCCACGGCCTTGTAATTGGCCATGTCCTCCAGGGTCAGGACGGGCGTGCCGCTGTCACCGGCGGCCTGTTGCAGGCGGCTGACAATGGCCTTGGCGATGGGACCGCGATAGAAGGCGTCAGGGCCAGCAGCCGCGATCAGACGCAGGCTGACGGCCTGTTCAGGCATGGGAATACGCTCACCCAGGGCCGGTGGTCGCCCGCCCTCGCGGTAATAGACGCGCTGCAAGTCGGGTGCCTTGCCCAGCATGCGCTGCCATTCGGTCAGCACACCGACCATGCGTGGCCAGGCGGGCACGCCGGCATCGGCCAGATCAATGGCGGGCTTGAACAGGCTGTTCCAAGGCAGCTTGCCATGGGCGGCATGGGCCTGGGCCAGCATGGCAACGACACCCGGCACACCCACGGCGCGGCCCTGGGGTAGGGTGTCCAGGAACGGCATGGGCTTACCATCGGCACCGATGAAAAGGTTAGGCGTCACGGCGGCACCCGCCACCTCCCGCCCGTCATAGGTGGTCAGTTTGCCGCCAGGCTCCGCCAGCAGCATGAATGCGCCACCCGCCATGCCCGATGATTGCGGCTCGGCCAGACCCAGCACCGCCTGTACGGCCACCGCCGCATCCACGGCGGTACCGCCGTGCCGCAAAATCTCCAGCCCCGCCTGCACCGCCAGCGGATTGGCGGCCACCACCATGTGGCGCTTTGCAGTGACCAGTTCCTTGACCTTGAGGGCGGAGGCCGGTTCCGGTGCCTGTTGGGCCAGGGCGACGGGCGCCGTCAGGCACAGGGTCAACAGACCCGTAACCAAACGGCGGGTGAACAGCGGGAGATGTCTGGATCGCATGTGCCTGTCCGGGGCCAGTTTTTTACATGGTCACCCGGTGGAATAGGCGATGGCAAGGGCTTAAACCAGCGGCTGGAATTTTTGAGCGCTGGTATGGCGACCGTTGCCGCGCAAGGGGAGGCGAAGTGCCATAGACCCCAGAATCGGAAGCGGGCCGCAAAAGGCCCGCCCGATATTTTAAGGGCGTACTTCCAGTGACTGGAAACACGCTTTGGCTTTCAGTTTTTCAAACGCCGGCGCCACATCCGCGGCTTGGGCGCTACGCGGCACATGCCGCATGGCGACGGTCGCCGCTGGAGCTGTTTCTGGTCAAACGAATACAGCTCTGACCGGCGGTCTTTCAAACGTATTTCGAGTTCGAGCCGAAAGCAGAAAACGAACTGACGGGAAAGCCTGAAATGGAAAAAAGGCTGGCAGCGCTGCCCTTCTGGGCAGCGCTGCCAAACCTTCAACCACGTGACGCAAGAGCGTCAGGTCAAACGCGGATCAGAGATCAGAGGATCTCGACGCGGTTGGCCTGCGGGCCCTTCTGGCCCATGCTGGTCTGCAGACGCACGCGCTGTTCCGGGGTCAGCGAACGGACGCCCGAACGCTCCAGAGCGGTGATGTGGACGAACACGTCCTTCCCACCGCCGTCCGGCGTCACGAAACCAAAGCCCTTATCGGCGCTGAAGAACTTGACCACGCCCTCGATCGTTTCCGACGGGCCGTTGTCGAAGCTGCGGGCAACGCGCGGCGGGCGCGGGCTGTCGCCGTAACGGTCGCCGCCGAAGCGGTCGCCGCCGCCAAAGCGATCACCGCCGCCACCAAAGCGGTCGCCGCCGCCCGGACCACCCGGACCACGGCGGGCCGGCTGAGCCGTCGACGTATCGACGCTGTGGATCGAAGCGACCTGCGGACCCTTCTGACCCTGCGACAGATCGCAGACGATGGTCGTGCCATCGGCCAGAGCGTCATGACCAACGGCCTGGACGACCGAGGCATGCAGGAAGGCATCGGGCGACCCATCAGACAGGGTCACGAAGCCGAAGCCCTTCGTGGGGTTGTACCATTTGACCGTGGCGGTGACGCTCCGGCGGGTGATCTGCGGGCTCTGCGGAGAACGGCGCTCGTACATGTGGTCTCGAACTCGACTGTCATAGTGTAGGGAACTTCACCGGGAAACCGGCTGCAAGGACAGTACACGGTTCAGCTCCGCGCGGAAAGTACATCCGCGTGGGCCTGTCCAGCAGCCATCCCACCATGACCCTACACTGGATATTGGCCGGATGCACTATCAAAGCCGTCGATTGTTACCGAATGATAGCAGGGCTGGCGGCCCGCGCACGCAAGGACCGCATGGCCCGATGGCGGTGATTGATGCGCAATGCGCGCCGCTTTTTCCATGTCTAGCACGGGAAATACCAGGGCTAGTGCCCGTTCTTCTATTGACGGGCTATTAGGGCGGCATATTTCGGCTTGCACATTCCGTGCAACAGCCCCCGCCAAGACTGTTTCCCCTGAAACGCATAAGAGGTAATCTCCCTTGTGTCGCAACAGGCAAGCCACCCTAACGGACGCATGGCCGCTACCCGCAGCACCGAAGACGAAACGGTTGCCCCCACGCTGAAGGATCGATTCCTGGCGTGGTGGGAGGGCCATGACGTTCAGCGCCGCCGCCGCGAGGCCGAGGAGGAAGCTGCGGCCGCCGGGGCGGGTGCCGGTTCCTTGCAGGCCGGCGACGGCAAGCATATGAACCGCAAGGGCAAGCCCCTGTGGACCGCCACCCGTATCGAGGTTGTGGAGAAAATCTGGGGTCCCGGCTTCTCCTCCCCCGGCGGGGATGAGTTCATTCCGACCATCGTGAAGCCGCTGGGCCTGAACCCGGCCATGAGCGTACTGGATATCGGTGCCGGCCTGGGCGGGGCCACGCGCGCCATGGCCAAGCAATACGGCACCTGGGTCACCGGCCTGGAAGGCAATCCCGTTCTGGCCGAGGCCGGGATGTTCCGGTCACAGAAGTCCGGCTTGGCACGGCAATCGCCGGTCATGTCCACGGATTTGGAGAATTTCACCTGGACCAAACGGGTGGATGCCATCTTCTCCAAAGAGACTTTTTACATGATCCGCAACAAGGACAGGCTGATCGACAGTATCGAGGCTATCCTGAAGCCGCGCGGACAGTTGTTGTTTACCGATTATGTGATCGATCCGGGCCACGCACGGGGCCGGGATTTTGACGGCTGGATCCATGCGGAGCCGGTGGAGCCTGCCCCCTGGACCGTGGAGCAATATGCGGGCGCCCTGGCGCAGCGAAACCTCGATATCCGCATCACCGAGGATAATACCGACATGCATCGTGCCCTGATTCTGACGGCCATCCAGGAACTGGTGAAGCACCTGGAGACGGTCAGCATGGACCACGATACCAAGCTGGCCGTGGTGGAGGAGGTGGAGATGTGGGCACGGCGTGTGGCAGCCCTGTCTTCGGGCCTGCGTTACTACCGATTCTATGCCCTGAAGCCCGCCGAACTGACCTGATCAGGGCTGAAAAGCCCGGTTTTTGCGGCGCGGGAGGGGGTTGCATGGGGTGATGCGCCTGTCCGGTTGACAGGGCGGCGGCCCGCGACTATGTTCCGCGCCTCGCAAAGAACGCCTCCTGCGCCAGAGTGCTTATCATGAAGATCGTGAATTCGCTGAAGTCGATGAAGACCCGCCACAAGGCTTGCCGCGTTATCCGCCGCAAGGGTCGTGTCTACGTCATCAACAAGCTGAACCCGCGTTTCAAGGCCCGTCAGGGCTGATTGATCGCTGATTTGGTTTGCGCCGGGATGTAACAGTCCCGGCGGGCAGGAACCGCGCCTCTCGGCGCGGTTTTCGCGTTTGGGGGTTCCGCATCTCCCCAACCCTGTCGCATGCTGTCCGCCCAGGCCAATGTCGGTGATGCCCCATGCCCACGATGCCCGCACCCGATCTCGCCGCCCTGTCCAAGGGGCCTGAGCTTCTGCGCCGGCTGCGTGAGGCTGTGCCCGGTGGGGTGATCGCGGACGAGGCGTCGTTGCGCGCCTATGATACCGACGCGCTATCCGCTTATCGCCAGATGCCCATGCTGGTCACCCTGCCGCGCAATAAGGCGGAGGTGGCTGCCGTGCTACGCATCTGTCACACGATGGGGGTGAAGGTTGTGCCGCGCGGGGCCGGCACCGGCCTGTCGGGCGGTGCCCTGCCGCTGGCCGACGGGGTACTGCTGGTCCTTACCAAGCTGTCGCGTATCCTGGAGATCGATTACGACAACCGCGCCGTGGTGGTACAGCCGGGCGTGACCAACCTGGCCATCAGCCAGGCGGTGGGCGAGCGTGGCTTTTACTATGCGCCCGACCCGTCATCGCAGATCGCCTGTTCCATCGGCGGCAATGTCGCGGAAAATTCCGGCGGGGTGCATTGCCTTAAATATGGTGTGACGGCCAATAACCTGTTGGGGGTGGAGTTCGTCACCATGGCCGGGGAGGTGCTGCGCCTGGGTGGCAAGCATCTCGATTCGGGGCATTACGATCTGTTGGGCGTCATCACCGGGTCAGAAGGTTTGCTGGGTGTCGTCACCGAGGTGACGGTGCGCATCCTGCCCAAGCCGGCAGTGGCCCGCGCCCTTCTGGTCGGGTTCGACCGGACAATCGATGCCGGCGACGCCGTGGCCGCCATCATCGCGGCGGGCATCATCCCCGCAGGCATGGAGATGATGGACCGCCCCGCCATCCACGCGGCGGAGGATTTCGTGAAGGCAGGCTATCCGCGCGATGTGGAGGCACTGCTGATTGTGGAACTGGACGGGCCGCCGGCTGAAGTCGATTCCCTGATCGCGCAAGTGGCCGAGATTACGACGGCCCATCAGGGACGCCCGCCAAGACTTTCCAGCAGCGAATCGGAGCGGCTGGCCTTCTGGGCGGGGCGAAAGGCGGCCTTTCCCGCCGTGGGGCGGATCAGCCCGGACTATATCTGTATGGATGGCACCATCCCGCGCAAGGCGCTGCCCACCGTCCTGTCGCGCATGGCGGCGATGGAGGGGGAGTTCGGCTTGGCCGTGGCCAATGTCTTCCACGCTGGCGACGGCAACCTGCATCCGCTGATTCTGTTCGATGCCAACAAGCCGGGCGAGTTGGAAAAGGTGGAGGCGTTTGGCGCCGCCATCCTGCGCCTGTGCGTGGAGGTGGGCGGGGTGTTGACTGGCGAACATGGGGTGGGCATCGAAAAGCGTGACCTGATGCCGTTTCAGTTCAGCGCGGATGATCTGGAACAGCAGACGCGCCTGAAATGTGCCTTTGATCCGGACGGGCTGCTGAACCCCGGCAAGCTGTTCCCCACCCTGCATCGCTGCGCCGACAGCGGCTGGATGCGGGTCGAAGCCGGGCAATTGCCCTTCCCGGATTTACCCCGCTTCTGATGATTGACGCCCCCCGTTGCCCCTGTTCTACTGCGCTGCAATGCATGGTGCGCAGGGCGGATATACCCTGACGACGCCCGACAAGAATATGGCGGACGGGGTTCAGCATGGGTCGTGGAACGTGGCGTTACGCCATGATGGCGGGTGCCTTGGTGGCAGGTTTGGCCGGACCGGTCTGGGCGGCGCCCAAGACGCTGGTCTATTGCGCCGAGGGCAGCCCGGAGAATTTCAATGCGGCGCTGAATACCTCGGGCACGACCTTTGACGCCACACGGCCCATCTTTGACGGGTTGGTGAAGTTCGAACGCGGCACGACCAGGATCGTGCCGGCTTTGGCCGAACGCTGGGAAATCTCGCCCGATGGGCTGACCTATACCTTCCATCTGCGCCGGGGCGTGAAATGGCAATCCTTCAAGGATTACAAGCCGACGCGTGATTTCAACGCCGATGACGTGCTGTTCAGCCTGAACCGGCAATGGAAGGCCGACCACCCGTACCATTCCATCTCCGGCGGCGGTTACGCCTTCTTCAAAAGCATGGGGCTGGGCGATCTGCTGAAAAGCGTTGAGAAGCTGGACGATTACACCGTCCGAATCACCCTGACCCGACCGGAGGCGCCGTTCCTGGCCGATCTGGCCATGGATTTCGCCAATATCACGTCCGCCGACTATGCCGACTTCCTGATGAAGAAGGGCACGCCCGAACGGTATGACCAGGACCCGATCGGCACCGGCCCCTTCCGCTTCGTCGTTTATCAGAAGGATGCGCAGGTCCGGTATCGTCGGTTCGACGAGCATTGGGGCGGCAAGACTCTGCTGGATAATCTGGTTTTCGCCATCACGCCCGATGCCGCCGTGCGTTATGCCAAGCTGAAGGCCGGGGAATGTCACCTGATCCCCTATCCCAACCCGCCCGACCTGCCGGCGATTGCCAAGGACCCCAACCTGACCTTGATGGAGATGGAGGGGCTGAATGTCGGCTATCTGGCCTTCCAGACGCAGAAAAAGCCGTTTGATGACAAGCGGGTAAGACAGGCCATCAACATGGCCGTGGATCGCAAGGCCATCCTGGATCAGGTGTTCCAGGGCAGCGGCAAGCCCGCCAAAAACCCTATCCCGCCGGGCGTTTTCGGTTATCTGACCGACAATAAGGACTATCCATACGACCCGACCAAGGCGAAGGCCCTGCTGGCCGAAGCGGGATATCCCAACGGGTTTGAAACCGACCTGTATGCCATGCCCGTCCAGCGCCCCTACAACCCCAATGCCCGGCGCATGGCGGAGATCATCCAGGCCGATCTGGCCAAGATCGGCGTGAAGGTGAAGATCGTTAGCTTCGAGTGGGGCGAGTATCGCAAGCGTATCCAGGATGGCGACCACCAGATGGCGCTCTATGGCTGGACCGGCGACAATGGCGACCCCGACAATTTCATGTACAACCTTCTGGGCTGTGCAGCAGCCAAGACCAGCGGCAGCAATATCGCGAAATGGTGCCACCAACCCTATGAAGACCTTGTCCTGAAGGCCAAGCAGGTGCCCGATCAGGCCGCCCGCGCCAAGCTGTACGAACAGGCGCAGCGCATCTTCAAGGAAGAGGCCCCCTGGGTCACCATCGCCCATTCCGTCGTGTTCGAGCCGGTGTCGAAGAAGGTCATCGGTTACAAGCAAAGCCCCTTCAACCGCCATCAATTCGATGGGGTGGACATGGCGGAGTGAGGGGCACCCCATGTTGAAATTCATAGCCACCCGCATCGCCCTGCTGATCCCCACGTTCCTGGGCGTGACCTTGCTGGCCTTTTTCCTGATCCGGCTGGTGCCCGGCGACCCGATTGAGGTGCGGCTGGGCGAACGCGGGATTGATCCGGCCCGCCTGGAGGAGATGCGGGCGCAGTTGGGCCTGAACAAGCCGCTGCTGGAACAATATGCCGACTATCTGACCGGCGTGCTGACCGGTGATCTGGGTAAGTCCCTGATCACCCAGACGCCGGTTCTGCATGAATTTGCCGAGCTGTTTCCGGCCACCATCGAACTGTCGCTCTGCGCCATCCTGTTTGCCCTGATCATCGGCTTGCCGGCGGGCGTGCTGGCGGCGGTAAAGCGAGGCGGGCCGCTGGATCATGGGGTAATGGCGGCCAGCCTGACGGGATATTCCATGCCCATCTTCTGGTGGGGACTGCTGCTGATCCTGCTATTCTCTGTCATCCTGGGCTGGACGCCGGTCAGCGGTCGGCTGTCGGCGGCCTATTATGTGGAGCCGGTGACGGGATTCCTGCCGATCGATAGTTGGATGTCGGAGGAGGAAGGGGCGTTTCTGGACGCCCTGCACCATCTTGTCCTGCCGTCCATCGTGCTGGGCACCATCCCGCTGGCTGTCATCGCGCGCATGACGCGGTCATCCATGCTGGAGGTTCTGGGCGAGGATTATATCCGCACGGCACGGGCCAAGGGGCTGGGCCTGTTCCGTATCGTGGGCCTGCATGCTCTGCGCAACGCCATGATCCCCGTGGTCACTGTCATCGGTCTGCAGGTGGGGACCTTGCTGGCCGGTGCCATCCTGACGGAAACCATCTTCGCCTGGCCCGGCATCGGCAAATGGCTGATCGAAAGCATCAACCGGCGGGATTACCCGGCCCTGCAGGGCGGGGTGCTGCTGATCGCCTGTGTGGTCATGCTGGTCAATCTGGTGGTCGATCTGCTCTACGGCCTGCTCAACCCCCGCATCCGGCACGCGAAATGAGGGATGGGATGATAGTGTGTGTTGTTCCCTCCCCCTCCCTCTCCCACCTTCGTGGGCGAGGGGAGAAATTTAGCCCCTCGCCCACGTGCGGGAAAGGGAGGGGCCTGGGCCGTAAGGCCTGGGAGGGTGAGGGAACCACGCCATGACCAGCCCCCTGTCCGAATTCTGGGGCCATTTCCGCCGCAATCGTGGGGCTGTGCTGGGGCTGTTCATCGTCCTGGCGCTCTCCTTCGTCGCCATCTTCGCCGAATTCGTGGCCCCCTATGATCCGGCGGAGCAGTTCCGCGACTTCGTGCTGTTGCCGCCTGCCTGGATTGAGGGCGGAAACTGGGCCTTTCCACTGGGCACCGATGATATCGGGCGCGACATGCTGTCCCGCCTGGTCCATGGCGCGCGACTGTCGCTGTTTATCGGGCTGCTGGTGGTCACCCTGTCGCTGGTGGTCGGCGTGGCGCTGGGGCTGCTGGCCGGGTTCTATGGCGGGACGTCGGATACGCTGATCGCGCGTTTCATGGATATATTGCTGGCCTTGCCGTCGCTGCTGCTGGCCATTGTGGTTGCGGCCATCCTGGGGCCGGGGCTGGTGAATGCGGCCATCGCGGTATCGGTGGTGATCGTCCCGCACTATGCCCGCCTGACCCGCGCCTCTGTAATGGCAGAGCGGGGCCGGGAATATGTGACGGCGGCGCGGCTGGCGGGTGCTTCCGATGCCCGATTGATGCTGGTCACTATCCTGCCTAACTGTGCCGCCCCGCTGATCGTGCAGGCGACATTGGGTTTTTCCACCGCCATCCTGGATGCGGCGGCCCTGGGCTTCCTGGGCCTGGGTGCGCAGCCGCCGACACCGGAATGGGGGACGATGCTTTCTTCCTCGCTGCAATTCCTGCAGCGCGCTTGGTGGGTGGTGACCTTTCCGGGGCTTTCCATCCTGATCACGGTGCTGGCCTTCAACCTGATGGGCGACGGGTTGCGCGATGCGCTGGACCCGAAGCTGAAGCGGTAGGAGGAAGTGATGCGCATGATGGCTGTGATCGGGTCTGCCCTGTTGCTGGC
The DNA here is from genome assembly GCA_001296005.1 of alpha proteobacterium AAP38. Taxonomy (GTDB): domain Bacteria; phylum Pseudomonadota; class Alphaproteobacteria; order Azospirillales; family Azospirillaceae; genus Niveispirillum. The sequence continues at coordinate 46,758 of LJHR01000003.1, forward strand.
CATGTCAGGCTTCGGTGCGATGTCTTTCGAGCCGAAGCCATTCTGTGCGGAGCCTGGCCGGTCGGAATGGTTGGGCGATGCGGAAAGCATCGATTTGGGATGCATGGGCCCCACCTCCCCCGACGGGCGCTACACCCTCACTATCGATGCGGAGACGGAGGAGACGAGGGGTGCCGTCATCATCGACACGGCCAGTCGGCAATCCGTCCACCGGTTTGATCCTCTCATCTCCATCCCGGCGGCCTTCGCCTGGGCTCCCGATTCCCTCGCCTTGTTCGCCGATGACGGCGACGGGTCGGGCCAGTTCAGCCGCTTACGCCTGTTTATTTTCGAGAGCGGTCGCTTCAAGGAAGTGGCCGGCTTGAATGACAGCGCCCTTGCCCTGTTCAAGGAGGCGGCTCGATGCCGGTTGCCGGACATCGGTGCCAATATCTGGGGCATCCAATGGGACCCGGATGGCCGCCGCCTCCTGGCTTTCATCCAGCAGGACCATCACACGATCTGCCCGGATCAAATGGCAACCGAGGTTTTTGGCCTGGAGGTCAGCCTGGACAAGCCACTCTCGCCCAGGCTGTTCGGCAAGGAGGAGTTGCGGCAGCGAGCCGGCACCCTTCTGCCCCAGCGTCTTTTCGAGGATTGAGCCAATGCCGCTTCTCGACATCAAGGACCTGTCCGTCACATTTGCCACGGCGCGCGGCCCGTTTCGTGCCGTGGACGGCATCGACCTGTCCGTGGAACCGGGCGAGGTGCTGGGCATTGTCGGAGAAAGCGGGTCGGGCAAGTCCGTCACCTCGCTGGCGGTGCTGGGCCTGCTCGCCGACAATGCCAGCGTCACGGCGGGCCGGATGCAGTTCGATGGCCAGGATTTGCTGACCCTGTCGCCCAAGGCGCGGCGCCGCCTCAATGGCGGGCAGGTGGCCATGATCTTCCAGGAACCGATGAGCAGCTTGAACCCCTGCTTCACGGTCGGCTTCCAGATTGGGGAGACGCTGGCCCAGCATGAGGGTCTGTCGGGCAAGGCGCTGCGCCACCGCTGCATCGCGCTGTTGGAACAGGTGGGCATTCCAGCGCCGGAGACGCGCCTGTCGGCCTTTCCGCACCAATTGTCGGGCGGGATGAGCCAGCGCGTGATGATCGCCATGGCCATCGCCTGCAACCCGCGCCTGCTGATTGCCGATGAGCCGACCACGGCCCTGGACGTCACCATTCAGCGGCAGATCCTGGACCTGCTGCGCGACCTGCAACGCGAACGCGGCATGGCCATGATCCTGATCACCCATGACATGGGTGTGGTGGCCGAAAGCGCCCACCGGGTACAGGTGATGTATGCGGGCCAGGTGGTGGAGAATCGCCCCGCCGACAGCCTGTTCACCACCCCGCGTCACCCCTATACGGCGGCCCTGCTGGATGCCCTGCCCGAACGGGCCGTGGGACGGCGGCGTCTGCCCACCATTGCCGGCACCGTGCCGGGCATCAGCGACCGGCCCACGGGCTGCCTGTTCCAGCCGCGTTGCGGGCTGGCCGATGATCGCTGCGGCACTCGCCCGCCCCTGGCCACCGATGGCGATGGCTGGACACGGTGCGTAAGGGTCGAAGGAGCCATGGCATGACCATCATCCTGGAAGCCCGCGACCTGAAGCGCCATTACCGCGTCAAACGCGGCCTTTTCCGCGCGCCCGCCACCGTGAAGGCCGTGGACGGCGCCAGCTTCACCGTTAGCGCCGGTAAGACCCTGGCCGTGGTGGGCGAAAGCGGCTGTGGCAAATCCACGCTGGCCCGCCTGCTGACAAGGATTGAGGCGCCGACGGAAGGGACCATCCATTTCGACGGGCGCGATATCACTACCGTGCCCAAGGCCGATGAAAAAGCCCTGCGCCGCGCCGTGCAGATGGTGTTCCAGAACCCTTACGGATCGCTCAATCCGCGCCAGAAGGTGGCGGATATCCTGGCCGAACCGCTGCTGATCAACACCGATACGCCCAAGGCCGAACGGCGTGACCGCGCCATCGCTATGATGGAAAAGGTCGGCCTGCGCCCCGATCAGGCTGACCGCTATCCGCATATGTTCAGCGGTGGGCAACGACAGCGCATCGCCATCGCCCGCGCCCTGATGCTGGACCCGCGTGTGGTGGTGGCGGATGAACCGGTATCGGCGCTGGATATCTCCATCCAGGCGCAGGTTTTGAACCTGATGATGGACCTGCAGGACGAATTCGGCCTCGCCTATGTCTTCATCAGCCATGATCTGTCGGTCGTCCGCCATATCGCGGATGAGGTGATGGTGATGTATCTGGGCCGGCCCGTGGAACAGGGGCCAAAGGATGCGATCTTCGCCGATCCGCGCCACCCCTATACGCGCGCCCTGCTGGCCGCCATGCCGCGTGTCCATCGCGGCGGCACCTCCGACGTGCCGCCCCTGTTGGGTGAACTGCCCAGCCCCATGGACCCGCCCCCCGGCTGCGCCTTCCATAAACGCTGCCCGCTGGCCCAGCCCCGCTGCGCACAGGAGACGCCGGAACCGCGCCACGCCGACGGGCGGATGGTGGCCTGCCACCTGGTGGCCTGAAACCGACAGTCAAATTTTGACCGTCGGTACGGCGGCGACCGCCGCCACGCGGCCCATGCCGCGTAGCCAAGGGCGCGGATGCGCCCGCCCGGCGACTGAGGGCGCATGATTACCCCCTGACAGGCTCGCCTCATTATGATATCAAAATTATATCATTTTGAAGCTGGGAGGGTGGAATGCAGGAGAACCAACAGGTTGGGGATCGTCCCATCACGGTGTCGTCCGGCTTGGGCATGCTGCTGTTCAGTCTGGCATTGGTTCTGGTCTCGCCAGTGATGATGATCATCGGGTTCAGGAGTGGGACGGGGCCTGTGTCCCTGTTCTGGCTGCTGCCGATGTTGGCGGGCATCATCCTGATGTGCGGGCTGTTCATTGTGCAGCCGAATCAGGCCGTGGCCTTGACCCTGTTCGGTGATTATCGTGGCACGGTGGACACGCCGGGCCTGCGCTGGGTCAACCCGTTCTTCGCTAAGCACCGTGTTTCCCTACGCGTGCGCAATTTCGAGACGGGCACCTTGAAGGTGAACGACGCCGATGGCAGCCCCATCGAGATCGGGGCCATCGTCGTCTGGCAGGTGACGGACACGGCAGAGGCCCTGTTCAATGTCGAGGACTATAAGGGCTATGTCTCGATCCAGGCTGAATCGGCCCTGCGCCTGATCGCCACCTCTTACCCCTATGATGATCACGGCGGCGGGGCTTTGTCGCTGCGTGGCCATGGCGAGGAAGTGTCTGACCATCTACAGCGCGCCATCCAGGAACGGCTGGCACGGGCCGGCATCAAGGTGGTGGAGGCGCGGATCAGTCATCTCGCCTATGCGCCGGAAATCGCCAGCGCCATGTTGCAGCGGCAACAGGCCAGTGCCATCGTCGCCGCCCGTTCCAAGATCGTGGAAGGGGCCGTGGGCATGGTGGAGATGGCGCTGGATCAGCTTGCCGCCCGCTCCGTGGTGCATCTGGATGATGAACGCAAGGCGCACATGGTGTCGAACCTGCTGGTCGTGCTGTGCGGAGACAGGGCGACGCAGCCCGTGGTGAACGCGGGCACGCTGTACTGAATAGAGGACAGGTCTTGGCGGAGAAGAAGGCATATCCCCTGCGCATCGGCGCAGACGTGCTGGAGGCCATGCAGCGCTGGGCCGATGATGACCTGCGCAGCCTGAACGCCCAGATCGAATATGTGCTGCGCGCCCAACTGCGTCAGGCCGGTCGGTTGCGACCGCCGGTCCCGACGCCGGCGGTGGAGGAGAAGGAGTAGGGGTTACCCCAGCCGCCGCGCGGCCTCCACCGCTATGGCCATGGCCTCCACCCGCGTCAGGCGTGTGGCCGCCAGCGCCAGATCACCCAGTCGGAACGCGTCCAGCAGCAGACGCAGTTCCGCCGCCATCTCATCCTTTACCGCCGCCAGGGTCCGCGCCCGGCTGCCGGCGTCCGGGGCGGCGGCGATGGCGATTTCCCATTGGCCGCCGGTAGCGGGCCGGGCGGGGGCGGCATCGGCAAGGTCCAGCAAGGCACGGGCGCGTGCCGCCGGATCGCGCAGAATGGCCGCCGCCTTTTCCCGTGCGGCCCGTTGCGCCGATGCCAGTTCTTGGGCCTGTTCGCCTTTTTCCTGAAACCGCGCCGGGGCCAGGATGCGGGAGAAACCGGTCAGTTGCCGTTCGATGGAGGCGACATCCAGCTCAAAACCGGCCGCCACGCCTAACCGGGTGAAGGGATCAACCTCCCCCGGTGGCTGGATCGACCCACAGCCATGGCAGAACAGGGCGCGGGGGGAGACATCGCCGGCGCAATGCCAGCAGGGCAGGGTATGTTCCAACATCTGGTCCTTCAGGCGGCAGGCCGGGCGCGGGCGGCAAGGGGCAGATAGCAGGCGAGGAACCGGTCGATATCGTCCGGTCGCGTGTCCCATCCCAGGCTGACCCGGATCGCCGATCCGGCAATGGCTCCATCAAATCCCATGGCGGCCAGGACCGGGGAGGTCTTGACCTTGCCCGACGAACAGGCCGATCCGGCGCTGACCGCGATGCCGGCAAGATCGAAGGCCATCAACTGGCTGTTGGCCGGCTGGCCGGGCAGGGCCAGGCAGCTGGTATTGGCCACGCGTGGGCCGCCGGTCCCGATCACGCGCACCCAGGGGGCTGCCTCCATGACCGCCTGTTCCAGCCGGTCGCGCAGTGCGGCCAGGGCCTGATAGTCCGCTAGTCCGTCACGGGCCGCCGCTGCCGCCGCACCGAATCCGGCAATGCCGGCCACATTCTCTGTCCCGGCCCGCATGCGCCGTTCCTGCCCGCCGCCGCGCAGCAGGGGGGAGAGCGGGATCGACGGTGCCGTCAGCAGCGCCCCCACCCCCTGCGGTCCCCCGATCTTGTGCGCCGACAGGGTGACAAGATCGAGGCCTAGGGCGGCGACATCGAACGGGATACGGCCAACCGCCTGCACCGCATCGCTGTGCAACCAGCCGCCGTGGCGGTGAACCAGGGTGGCGATATCGGCCAGCGGCTGGATGATCCCCGTCTCGCTGTTGACCGCCTGCACACTGACCAGTGTCGGGCCAGCGCGCAGCAGCCTCTCCAGCGCGTCGAAATCGATGATGCCGTTGGCCTGTACGGGAATAACGGCGCTGTCCGGGCTGGCGCATTCCAGTACGGATGGATGCTCCGTGGCGCCCAGAAGCAGGCGGCGGCCCTGTCGGGCGGCCAGCGCCAGGGCCTGATTATTGGCCTCCGTCCCGCCGCCGGTGAAGGTGATCCAGGCCGCCGGGACGCCCGCCAGGGCGGCAACCTGATCGCGCGCATCCTCCACCATCCGGCGGGCCTTTCGCCCGAACCCGTGGATGGAGGATGGGTTTCCAACCAGGTCCAACGCCGCCACCATTGCGGCCCGCGCAGGCGTGCGCAGGGGGGCGGTGGCGTTCCAGTCAAGGTAAAGGGGGGGGCGCATGGGCTGCTTTTCCGCCAAAGGCTTGAATTCCCCTGCGAAGAGGCTTGAACACGAATATGGGCGCTGTGGTATAGTCCCGCCTCATACCATCGCGGTCAATGCGATGGAACAGTCCCGTGGACGGCGGGGCGTGTCCGTTCCGGGCACGGTTCGACGGCCCACAACCGCCTGAGGCAGTCCTATAGAATGACAGGGATGGACGGTCAAGAATCGCCCCTCTACCAAGACCGCCCGGTCTTGGGTCGTTCGACAATCACTGCCACCCGCCTGTTGACGCTCGCCCCTTGCATGTCTGACCGGGACCGGTGAATCGATGCCTGACGTGATCATGAACGGCCCTGCCGGCCGTCTGGAAGGTCGCTACTCCCACAGCAAGGTGCCCAACGCGCCCATCGCCCTGCTGCTGCACCCGCATCCGCAGCATGGGGGGACGATGAATAACCGCATCGTCTATACGATGTTCCATGCCTTCACGAAACGCGGCTTCTCTGCCCTGCGCTTCAACTTCCGGGGCGTGGGCCGCAGCCAGGGCACCTATGACCGGGGGGAGGGGGAGCTGTCGGACGCCGCGTCGGCGCTGGACTGGCTGCAGACCTATAACCCCAACGCCTCGGCCTGCTGGATCGGTGGTTTCAGCTTTGGTGCCTGGATCGGCATGCAGCTGCTGATGCGCCGCCCGGAACTGGACGGGTTCCTGTCGGTGGCGCCGCCGGCCAACATGTTCGACTTCTCCTTCCTGGCCCCGTGCCCGGCGTCGGGCCTGATCGTGCATGGCGACCGGGACGAGATCGTGCCCGAGGCATCGGTAACCCGGCTGGTGAACAAGCTGTCCTCGCAGAAGGACATCAAGATCGATTATCGCCGCGTCGAAGGCGCCAACCACTTCTTCAACGAGAAGTCGGAGGAGCTGGGCCGTCTGGTCGATGATTACCTAGACGTGGCCCTGACCAAGCCGATGGGCCCCAACGCGGCGTAAGCGGGCAAGCTGTGCAGCAAAAAGGGGCGGTCCTGCGACCGCCCCTTTTTCATTTTTCGGCTGAAACCGCGTACGGCTTACAGCATGTCCTTCAGCGCGGCCCGCACCTTGTCCGACATGTCGGGACGGTTCAGGGCGTAGGCGACATTGGCCAGCACGAAGCCCAGCTTGTCGCCGCAATCGAAGCGCTGACCCTCGAACTTGAAGCCGTGGAAGGGCTGGTTGCCGATCAGCTTGGCCATGGCGTCGGTCAGCTGGATCTCGCCGCCCGCACCCTTTTCGAACACCGACAGGTGCTTGAACACTTCGGGCTGCAGGATATAGCGGCCCTGGATCGACAGATTGCTTGGTGCCACCGCCGGGTCCGGCTTTTCCACCAGCCCCTTGACCGAGACCAGCTTGCCATCCTCCGACGCGATGTCGAGGATGCCGTACTTGTTGGTCTGTTCGCGCGGCACCTCGAACACCGACAGCAGATTGCCGCCGACCTGTTCATAGGCCTCCATCATCTGCGCCAGACAAGGCTTGTCGCCCAGCACCTGTTCGTCGGGCAGCAGCACCGCGAACGGCTCGTTGCCTACAAATTCGCGGGCGCACCAGACGGCGTGGCCCAGGCCCAGCGGCTGTGCCTGACGCACATAGGAGAGATAGCCCGACTCGATCTGGATATCCTCGACGATCTTCAGCAGATCGTTCTTGCCACGGCGGCGCAGCGTCTCGTTCAACTCGTAATTCAGATCGAAATGGTCTTCCAGCGGGCTCTTGCCGCGGCTGGTGACAAAGCAGAACTGGTCGATGCCGGCGGCCTTGGCCTCGTCCACGGCATGCTGGATCAGCGGCCGGTCGGCCAGCGGCAGCATTTCCTTGGGAATGGCCTTGGTGGCCGGCAGGAAGCGGGTACCCAGACCTGCGACCGGAAACACGGCCTTGCGCACTTTTTGCGGCATCTTGATCCCTGTATTGACAGCCATGATCGTCTCTAACCCCGCCGGTCATGATGCCGACGGTGCCTTTGTCTTTTGTGGCACGTCCACCCCCCTTCCCGCAACATGGCCGCACGCGGCGGACAGGAAGGGGGGCGACGATATCGATAACCTTCCAGCGCCGCTTTTGTGCCATCGATGCGGACAAAAGCGATGGTTGTCACAGACAGCCACATGATTTTGATTTATTAAGGGTACGATGCTGTCCGTAAGATGGCGGGGCAAAAGCCCTTCATCTGGACCCGCGTGGGGCGGCGCGGGTGGATGGGTATGATAATCGGGCTGGGATCGACTTATGAAAATCCTGATTGGTGACGACCATCTTCTGTTCCGTGAAGGTTTGTGCCGCCTGCTGACCCAATTGGATGACCAGGCCAGCTTCGTCGAGGCGGGGACCTTTGACGATGTTCTGTCCCTGGCGCGTGATGGGCAGGATTTCGATCTTGTCCTGCTGGACCTGCAGATGCCGGGCTTCCCCGGTTTCTCCGGGGTGCAGGAGATCTGTGAGGCGCAGGCCGGCACGCCCGTCGTCATCGTGTCGGCATCGGAGGCGCAGGCCGATGTGCGCGCCGCACTGGATGCCGGGGCCTCGGGCTATATCCCGAAATCCTCTTCGGTGAAGATCATGCTGTCCGCCCTGAACCTCATCTTCTCCGGTGGCATCTATGTGCCGCCGGCGGCCATCCTGGGCGATGGGCCCGGTGTCAGCGGACATGCCGCTGCCGCAGCGGGAACGGCTGGTGCGACAAACGGCGCGGCGGGCACACCCAGCCTGACCCAGCGGCAGCGCGATGTGCTGCGCTGCCTGCGCGAAGGCAAGTCGAACAAGCAGATCGCCTATGAACTGGGCCTTTCCGAAGGCACTGTGAAGATCCATGTCACAGCCGTCATGCGCAGCTTGGGCGTGCGTAATCGCACGCAGGCTGTTATCGCGTCCGGTGACATTCCCACCTGATATGACCGGCGCGTTCTGATCAATGACCCATGATGATGTGACGGCCCCGACGGCAACGCCGCTCGGGGCCACCGCCTATCTGGCGGATGAGGAATTTCTGGAACACCTGTTGGTGGAATTGGGCGACGTGCGGTCGGTGCATGGACGGCTGGTCATTGCCGATGGCCCGCCGCGCCCCGCCGCCTGGGCCCAGAATATCTGGTACGATCCCGTCCTGATCCCCATCCAGTCGATCAAGCAGGGGGCCAAGGCCCTGCGCGCCATCCAGCGCAACTGGGCGCTTTACGGGTTTCAGCATCACCGCCGCGCACAGCTGATCCAGGACAACCTGCCCCATGTCTCGGCCAAGCCGGTCAGCTTCTTCACGCCCCCGCCGACGGCGCCGCTGGGGTCTTGGACGCTGCTGAACGAGAACACCATCCTGGCGGCGGCGCATTGTTCAAGCCCTTACCGCAATGGTGAGATTGAGCTTATTGAGGACAAGGTCACTCCGCCCAACCGCGCCTATCTGAAGCTGTGGGAAGCCTTCACCCGCATCGGCTACACGCCCAAGCCTGGGGAGCAATGTATCGATCTGGGCGCCTGCCCCGGCGGCTGGACCTGGGTGATGCAAAGCTGCGGGGCCAATGTCATCGCCGTGGACAAGGCCCCCCTGGACCCCAGGATCGCGGCCCTGCCCGGCGTCAGCGAACGGCGGGAAAGTGCCTTTGGCATCAAGCCGGCGGATATCGGCCCCGTCGACTGGCTGGCCTGTGACGTCATCTGCTACCCGTCACGGCTTTACCGCATGATCCAGGGTTGGCTCGAGTCGGGTCTGGCCCGCAACTATATCTGCACCCTGAAATTCCAGGGCGAGACGGATCATGAAACGGCCCGCGCCTTTGCCGCCATTCCGGGTAGCCAGCTGGTCCATCTCTGCCAGAACAAGCATGAGCTGACCTGGATCAAGCTGGGGGCGTAGGCGCTGCATTGCCGTGGATTAGCGCCAGCGCAATCCGCGGGAACTCTTCTCAAGCCCCCCATTCCCCCGAACCGGCGCCGTAATCATCGATGGCGGTCAGCATGGCGGCCACCATCTCCCGCTCGGCCTGCGTCAGTTCCGGGCGCCAGACATCGAACAGCAGGACGACGCGCGTTTCGCCGCTGTCGTTCCAGGCTTCATGTTCGACTGTGTCGTCGAAGACCCAGGCCTGCCCCTCCCGCCATTCCCGCGTCTCATTGCCCACCCGGAACCGGCATTGGCCCGGCACGATCAGGGGCAGGTGGCAGATCAGACGGGTATTGACGAAGCCTGTGTGGGCCGGGATATGCGTGCCCGGCTTCAGCAAGGAGAACAGCACCGACGGCGCCCGGCCCCGGATGCCGGTCAGGGGAATACCGTCCAGCGCCGCCGTCGTCGCGGGGCAGCGGGCGATGTTCTCTTCCTGCGGCACGCCATTCTTCCACAGGTAGAAGGCGCTCCAGTCCGGATTGCCGCGCAGGCCCGACCGGTCCACCTGCGCTCGGTTGGCGCTGGCCTCCAGATAGGGCTGGAAGGCTTCCGGCCCCTGCATCACGGCCCGCAATTCCTGGCGGATGGCGTCGGTCTGCGCCTCCAGCCTTTCCAGCCAGGGGAAGGCGGCGCGGTCATAGAACTGCACCTGCGGCAGCTCCGGGAACAGGTAGGCCTGCGGCTGCTGATAATAGACCTGCCGCCGTCCGAACAGGATATCCAGCGAGCGGCCAAACCGTCCGCCGCCCATTTCCGCCCCGAACCCGGCCTGTTCCAGACTGGACAGCAGATGCGCCTCGAACCGGCGGGCGTAATCCTGCGTCGCTGCCTGCACCCGCCGCAGCTCCGCCACCAGATCGGGCGGCAGCTGTGCCGCCGGCGGGGCCGCGCGCAGGGCGTTGTTATAGAAGGAGGTGGCGGCCTTGTGGTCGCCCTGGCCCCCGAAATGATCCCCCTTCAGGATCAGCGCCCGCACATTGCGCGGGTCCAGCGCCAGGACCTTTTCCAGGGCCGCCAGCATGCCCGCCGCGTCGCCCACGCCCCGGCAGCCATAGGCCAAGCCCAGCCAGATGCCCAGATCGTTGGCCCCCATCGCCACCGCCTGCCCGAACCCCGCCTTGGCCCTGGCAAAATCCCCCCGCTTTAATGCCTCGGCCCCGGCGCGGGCATGGGGAGTGGGGTCGGCGGGACGGGTGAACATGGCGACGATCCTGGCTGCGGGCTGTGGCCATTGGACGGGATTGGTTAAGCCGGCGTCAACCCTGTTTGGGGGCGGTCATTCGGAGGGGATGGTGGTTCGGCCCCGAATGAACCGTGCCCGTGCAACAGCATGGAACGGAAAATCAGGGGGTGTTTCATGGAGCCTTGCTGCCATGACCGGACCGGCACGGGCATGCAACGCCGTGAAACGGAAAACACACCCCTGTTGCAGGGGCACAGGCGGCATGGATGGAGAAGGGCGGCATTATGGGCGCATCATGTCATGAAATAGGAATAATGTCTGCAATCAGCTGCATTGTCCGCTGCCTTTGTCCGGTTCACCGCCCCCGCTACCACTCCTACATCCCATCCTTTCCCGCCACCTGGATGTCGACCGTTACCGTGTCGCCCAGGGCGATCCCGGCATTCTTTCTGACCACCACCTTCAGGGGCAGAAGATAGCCGCCATCCTTTGGGAACAGCGATGTTGTAAAGGCGGTGTCGTTCACCGATGCCTGCACCGGCACAACACCCCAGCCATAGCTGGCCAGCCGGGCCGCCCGTCGCACCGTCTCCACCAGATCGGATGGCACCGCGATGAAGAAGAAAGGCGCCGGACCCCGCCATTCGATGACGGTGCCGGTGAAGCGGATATGGGCGAGTGGCGGAATGTCGGATGACATGGCGGCAGTTTAGGGCAAAGGCGGCGGTGGTGACAGGGGCCGCAGCGGCAGAAACAGTTCCGCCACCGTCTCATGCTCCGGCACTTCCGGGAAGAACCGCAGGCGCTGGCAGTAAAGCGGGAAGTCGCCCGGTTCCTCCCCGCTGGTGGGCAACCAGTCGCGGTAAAGAAACAGGGCGGCGGGTTCCAGATTATGGGTATGGCCCACGACGCGCAGCACGGCACAGCGGCCACCGGGGATGATCCCCGACGTTACATCCGGGTCGTCCGGTGCAATGGGCAGGTCGGTGCCGGCACATAAATGCATACGATAATCGGCGGGATTGTCGGGCCGGCGTTCGGAAAACCAGACATTGAAGGTCTGGCTGTTGCCGGGATGCAGGCCCACGGATTTGCGCCAGGCGATAAAGCGCTGGATGGTGGCGGGCAGGGTGGCCGGGTCGCCGTGATGTTCCATGATGGCGACAGTCGTGGGGGACACAGTGCGGATGCTGACATCGGCGGGCGTGAAACGCTGTTGCATCAGGAGGCTCCGTGCATGGTCGAGCGGGTCGAAGGCATCCATCCAGGGCTGCCAGTCGGGCGATTTGCGGAAATCGGAAGGGGATTGCCCGAACCGCTGCCGGAAGGCACGGGCGAAGGCGTCCGGCGCCTCATACCCCGCATCCAGCGCGATATCGATCACGCTGTCCCCCTCGCGGTAGGCCAGCCGGTAGGAGGCCCGTTTCAGGCGGGCCAACTGCACATAACGATGCAGCGACAGGCCGAAACTGGCCGTGAACAGCCGATGGAAATGGAATTTCGAATAGGCGGCGACGCTGCTCAACCGGTCCAGGTCCAGCGCGTCATCCAGATGCTGGTCGATATGATCCAGCACCCGCAGCATCCGCGCCTGATGACGTCGAAGCGCCGGATTCATGTGGGTCCTTCAGGGTGGGGGGTGATGTGTGGAACCCTACCGCCGCCTGCCCCCGCCCGCTCGACCGATCTTGCTCTTCTGCGAAATGCCTCACCGCACCATGGCCAGTTCCACCGCCGGGCGCATGGCGATGGCGGCGGTGTAGCCCAGCTGGATCAGTTCCTCGGCCCGCTCAAACTCCAGGATGCCGATATGGCCGATGCGCGGTGTGATCAGCACGTCGGGCGGCTCGCCGGCCAGACGGGAGCGGGTGATACGGTCCTGCATGATGTCCACCGAGCTGGCCATCACCTCCAGGATGCCGGGGGCCGGCGGGCGCGGCGGCTTGGCGAAGCGGGCCTGGATCTGCTGGCGTGCATTCTCTCCCACCTCGTTCAGTTTGGCCGCCAGTTTGGCCAAGGGCTTGGGGATGGGGCGGGGGGCCATTTCGGCGTCGGCGGTGCCTTCGATCGGGTGTTCGGGCAGAGACACATTGACAGGGCCCAGCTGTGCCTTGGACAGGCGGGGCATCTGTGACAGGTCGCCATTCAGGTTGATGGCGATCACCACCTCCGCCCCCAACGCCCGGCAGAGGGAGACGGGAACCGGGTTCACCAGGGCACCATCGGCCAGCCACATGTTCTGGTGCGGCACCGCCGGGAACATGCCGGGAATGGCAGCAGAGGCGCGGACGACATCCAACAGGTGCCCCTCGCGCAGCCAGACCTCCTTGCCGGTCGACAGGTCGGTGGCGACCGCCGCAAAGGGGATGGGCAGCGACTCGATGGCGATGTCGGTATGTTCGTTGCGGAACCGCTCATACGCCTTTTCCACGCTGACCAGACCGCCGCGCGACAAGGTGAGGTCCAGCAGCTTGATCGTGTCCAGCATGCCGAATCCCATGGCGAACTGTTTCAGTTCCTCCAGCTGATCCGTCAGATAGGCCGCGCCGACCAGGGCGCCCACGGAGGTGCCGGCGATGACGTCGGGTTTCAGCCCGAATTCAGACAGGGCGCGCAGCACACCCACATGCGCCCAGCCGCGCGCCGCCCCGCTGCCCAATGCCAGACCGATCTTCATGCTGCTGTCCGTTTCCGCTGTCTTTATCGCCTGCGACCGCGCGGAACCTTGCGCGAACGGGGGCTTGGGGGCAATACATCCTAGGTAATCTACCCAAAGGAAGATCGATGCGCGCCGTTATCGCCCATCTGTTATGGCCGCTGCTGGTGACGGTCTGCATCGCCGGTTACTGGTATGGCGGGCAGGTGGGGCACCCCGTCCTGGCTTTCAACATCACCTATTTCGGGCTGGCGGTGACGCTGCTGATCCTGGAACGCGTCATGCCTTATGAACAGGCATGGATGAAAAGCGATGGGCAGTTGCTGAATGATATCGCGCATACGGTGCTGAACAAGGGGCTGGGTCAGGTGATCGCGGCCTCTATCGCCATGCTGGGCCTGGCACAGGCGGGGCCGGAGGCTGCGTCCGGCTTCTGGCCCGGCGACTGGCCGCTCGGGTGTCAAGTCCTGCTGGCCATGATCCTGGGTGAATTCGGCCTCTACTGGGCACACCGGACCAGCCACGAGTTTCGCGCCATCTGGCACTGGCATGCCATCCATCACAGCGTCACCAAGCTGTGGATCGTCAATACGGGCCGATTCCATTTCCTGGACAGTATCTGGAAGACGGCTTTCGCGCTGACCATCGCTGCGCTGGCGGGGGCGCCCAAGGATGTGATCGTCTGGGTGCTGGCCATCACCACCTATATCGGCTTCCTGACCCACTGCAATGTCGACATGCGTTGCGGTCCGCTGAACTGGATCTTCTCCACGCCGGAACTGCACCGCTGGCACCATAACCGCGATCCCGTTGAGGGCAACGTGAACTATGGGGAGAATTTCATCCTGTGGGACGTGGTGTTCGGCACCCGCCACCTGCCATCCGACCGCAAGCCGCCGGTCAATATCGGCTGCAAGGACGCCGTGCCCGACAGCTTCCTGGGCCAACTGGCCTATCCGTTCCAGGCCTGGGCACGACGCGACTTCTACAACAAGAAGAAGGCGGCGTAACTTTTCCGTCATGCAACCGTCACGTAGGCGCAAGACCTTGGATGCTGGTTTGTGCTATGGCGTGAAGATGTTCTTTTCCAAGGGGGATTTCCGATGCGCATCGCCGTCATCGGCACCGGCTATGTCGGTCTGGTCTCTGGTGCCTGCTTTTCCGAATTCGGGGTGGAGACGATCTGCGTCGACAAGGATCAGGGCAAGATCGACCGGCTGCTGAAGGGGGAGATCCCGATCTATGAGCCGGGGCTGGACGCCCTGGTGGAGAAGAACGCCAAGGCTGGGCGTCTGTCCTTCACCACCGACCTGCCGACCGCCGTGGCCGGGGCCGATGCGGTGTTCATCGCTGTCGGTACGCCTTCACGGCGCGGCGATGGCCATGCCGACCTGTCCTATGTCTATGCGGCGGCGGCGGAGATTGCGGCGGCGCTCGACCCCGATGATTATACCGTCATCGTGACCAAGAGCACGGTGCCCGTGGGCACGGGGCGCGAGGTGGCGCGCATCATCCGCAAGACCCGGCCTGAGGCGGATTTCGACGTGGCGTCCAACCCGGAATTTCTGCGCGAGGGCTCGGCCATCGAGGATTTCATGCGTCCCGACCGCGTGGTGATCGGCACCGACAGCGACCGGGCGCGCCAGGTAATGCGGGCGCTGTACCGCCCGCTGTTCCTGATCGAGACGCCGATGGTCTTCACCAGCCTGGAGACGTCGGAACTGATCAAATATGCTGCCAACACCTTCCTGGCCGCCAAGATCACCTTCATCAACGAGGTGGCCGACCTGTGTGAGAAGGTGGGCGCCGATGTGCATGATGTGGCCAAGGGCATCGGCCTGGATAACCGCATCGGCAAGAAGTTCCTGCATCCCGGCCCCGGCTATGGCGGTTCCTGCTTCCCCAAGGACACGCTGGCCCTGGTGAAGACGGCGCAGGATTATGGCAGCCCGCTGCGCATCATCGAAACGGTCGTGGACATCAACGACAAGCGCAAGAAGGCCATGGCGGACCGCGTAGTGGCCGCCTGCGGCGGGTCGGTAAGGGCCAAGCGCATCGGCGTGCTGGGGGTGACCTTCAAGCCCAACACCGACGATATGCGCGACGCCCCGTCACTGGACATCGTGCCAGCCCTGCAAGAAGCCGGCGCCATCGTCGCCGCCTATGACCCGGCTGGTCGGCATGAGGCGGAGAAGATGCTGCCCGGTGTGGAATGGGCGGACGATGCCTATGGCGCGCTGAACGGGGCCGATTGCGCCCTGGTCCTGACGGAATGGAACGAGTTCCGCATGCTGAACCTGTCCCGCATCTGCAAAGCCATGAAGGCGCCGGTGCTGGTCGACCTGCGCAACATCTTCAATCCCGAGGACGCGGAGATGGCCGGCTTCGCTTATCACTGCGTCGGCCGGCCAGGTCGGGTGAAGAAGGGGCGGGGTGAGGTTCATTGAGGGTGTGGGCGGGTCTGTAACGTCCCTAGGCCCACTACCTCCAACGCCCTGAAACAATCCCACCTTTTGGGCTGTTGAACAGGCTGGCGGGCGGTCGCGGCTTGTGCTTTGCTGCCGCCATAAACTTTTTAACCAACCTCTGTTCAGGTGACGGAAACATGACCCTGGCGCACAATTTCCATCCCACGGTCCTGCGCGAATACGATATCCGCGGCATCATCGGCAAGACGCTGACGACCGACGATGCCCGCGCCATTGGCCGGGGCTTCGGCACCATGGTGGTGCGTGGGGGCGGCAAGAAGGTTGCCAT
Organism: alpha proteobacterium AAP38; assembly: GCA_001296005.1. GTDB lineage: Bacteria > Pseudomonadota > Alphaproteobacteria > Azospirillales > Azospirillaceae > Niveispirillum. The sequence continues at coordinate 62,765 of LJHR01000003.1, forward strand.
CGGCTATGATGGCCGCCTGTCCTCCCCGGACCTGGAAGCCGCCGCCGTCGAAGGGTTGAAGTCTGTCGGCCTGCATGTGGTGCGTATCGGCCTGGGCCCGACGCCCATGCTGTATTTCACGGCGCGCCACCTGAAGCTGGATGCCGGGATGATGATCACCGGCTCGCACAATCCGCCGGATTATAACGGCTTCAAGATGATGATCGGCAAGGCGCCGTTCTTCGGCAGCCAGATCCTGGAGATCGGCAAGATCGCCGCCGCCGGCGATTTCGAGGCTGGTGAAGGCAGTGAAGAGACGATCGACATTCAGGACGCCTATGTCGACCGTCTGGTGGCCGACTATGACGGCACCCGCGACCTGAACGTCGTCTGGGACAATGGCAATGGCGCTGCCGGCGAAATCCTGCGCCGTCTGGTCAAGAAGCTGCCGGGCAAGCACACGCTGCTGTTCGACAAGATCGACGGCACTTTCCCCAACCACCATCCCGACCCGACCATTCCGGAGAACCTGGAAGACATCATCCACAAGGTGGCCGCCGAGAAGGCCGATCTGGGCATCGCGTTCGACGGCGACGCCGACCGTATCGGTGCTGTGGATGAACAGGGTCGCATCGTCTGGGGCGACCAGCTTGTCGCCATCTATTCCAAGGATGTGCTGGCCAACCATCCCGGCGCCACCATCATTGCCGATGTGAAGGCCAGCCAAAGCCTGTTTGATCAGATCGCCAAGCTGGGCGGCAAGCCGCTGATGTGGAAGACGGGCCACTCACTGCTGAAGGCCAAGATGGCCGAAACCAACAGCCCGCTGGCCGGCGAGATGTCGGGCCACATCTTCTTTGCCGACAAGTATTATGGCTTTGACGACGCGCTCTATTGCGGTGTGCGTCTGCTGGGCATCGTGTCACGTCTGGCCGCCCTGTCGGCCCTGCGTGATGAGCTGCCGGACATGCTGAACACCCCGGAGGTTCGCTTCCAGGTGAATGAGGAGCGCAAGTTCGCCGCTGTGGACGAGATCAAGGCCCGTGTGAAGGCGGAAGAAGCCGCCGGCGGGGCCGAGGTCAATGACATTGATGGCGTGCGCGTGAAGACCGCCGATGGCTGGTGGCTGCTGCGCGCGTCCAACACCCAGGACGTGCTGGTGGCCCGCGCCGAAGCGTTCAGCCCTGAAGGTCTGGAGCGTCTGAAGGGGGCCATCAAGGATAATCTGGCCAAGAGCGGCATCGCCGCCCCGGCCGATTTCTGATGTTGCCAGATGGGGGAGGGTGCCTGTGTAAGGCTTTCTCCCCCATCTTCTGCTTCAGCCCAGCCGCCCCGCCGCCGCCGTCAGGTCGCGCAGGCGATCGGTATGATCCTCGCGCCATTGCCCTTCCTTCAGGCGCCAGCCCCAGTTGCCATCGGGCAGGCCGGGCACGTTCATACGGCCTTCGGTGCCAAGGCCCAGCACGTCCTGAACCGGCGTGATGACCAGTTCGGAATTCACGCCCAGCGCGAAGCGGATGAAGTCCCAGTGCAGTTCCCGCCCGTCGGTATTCAGGTAGGAGCGGATGCGCTGCCCCAACTCCCCATCCAGCCCGCCGCGAGAGGCGACCCAGCCCAGGATCGTGTCATTATCATGGGTGCCCGTGTAGAATACGGAATGCGCGGCATAGCGGTTGGGGTCGTAGTTCCAGGGTTCGAAATGGTCGCCCCATTCAAATGGCAGGACGCGCATGCCGGGGAAACCGAAATGGTCGCGCAGCCGCTCCACCTCCGGCGTGATGACGCCCAGATCCTCGGCGATGATGGGCAATTCCCCGAACCGATCCTTCAGCGACTGGAACAGCTCATAACCGGGGGCAGGGACCCAGCGGCCATTGATGGCGGTTTCTTCATGCGCCGGGATTTCCCAATAGGCCTCGAACCCCCGGAAATGGTCGATGCGGACCATGTCGACGGTTTCCAGCGTCTTGGCGATGCGCCGGTGCCACCAGGAGAAGCCCTCTGCCCGGTGCGTGTCCCAGCGGTAGAGCGGGTTGCCCCAGCGCTGCCCGGTGGCGCTGAAATAATCGGGCGGCACGCCGGCCACGATGGTGGGGCGGCCCGACCCGTCCAGTTCGAACAGGTCGCGGCGTGACCAGACATCGGCGCTGTCGCCTGCCACAAAGATGGGGATATCGCCCATGATGCGGATGCCACGCGCATTGGCGTCCTTTTTCAGGGCCATCCATTGCCGGAAGAACAGGAACTGCTGCACCTTGATCTTCTTGATCTCAGACGACAGCGTGTGCCGCGCCTCCCCGATGCCGATCGGGTCACGGCTGGCATAGAGCGCGTTCCAGTCCATCCAGGCGGCCCCGCCGTGGCGGGCCTTCAGCACGGTATAAAGCGCGTAATCATCCAGCCATTCGGCGTCATTGCGTGCCCGGAACAGCTCGAAATCGCCCCATTCATCGTCATCGCTGGCGCGTTTCAGGAAGGTGCCCGCCACGATATCCAGCGCCGCTAGCTTGGCCGCCGCCACCCCGTCATAATCCACCCGTTCCGCCTCGTTTCCGGGCAGTCCCGCCAGGATGGAGGCATCCGCGAAGCCGTCGGCCACCAGATCATCGAAGCTGATCAGCAGCGGGTTGCCGGCAAAGCTGGACAGGGCCGAATAGGGGCTGTTGCCCAGGCTGGTCGGGGCCAGGGGCAGGATCTGCCAGATGCTCTGTCCGGCGGCCTGCATGTCGGCCAGAAAGGCGCGGGCGGCAGGCCCCATATCACCGATGCCATGCCCGCCGGGCAGCGAGGTCGGATGCAGGAGAAGGCCGCTGGCGCGCTGAGACATTATATGGCTCTAAAAGTATCATATGTTGCATGGCAGCATACGATACTTTGCCTTCTCCGGCTAACTCCTTATTCAATCGAATCTGACTTCAGCGCTATTTCAAGCATCTGCCAAAATAAGTGAAAACTAAACTACGTAGATACTCTCAGGTTCGGCCGTCCCAAGATTGTCAAGCTGAATTGACATCAGGCCTTGGAATGGCAGACGACTTACAAACAGGTTGGCTACCGATATGTCTTGCTCCAATATTGTCAGATTGTAGGAAATCAGCTCTTCCAGAGATGTCTGTTGATTGTTTTCGTGGTCGACAATCGTGAACTTGGGAACAAATTGTGAAATTATAACATTCTTATACTCAAGGTTTTTTATGGTGCATGCCAGGGGCTCGGGCTTGCCCTCGTTAATCAGAATGCCCACGCCAGCATCAATCAGCTCTCCTATCGCATAGTCTGTCATCCTGTCCCGCAATCTGCCGTATAATCCAGGGTTCCGGGATTGCAGGTTGCTGGCATGTGCGACGGCGGTATCCGCAGCAACAGCGGCGGCGCCTCCGAAAACCCCTCGCCCGAAACTTGTCCGAACAGATGAACGAACTCCGGTGGAAAGCGCGGTACCTGTTAGGCGCGTAGCGACGCTTCTTCCTCCGAAGCGAAGTGCATTTGAGAAAATTACCCTTACGAGCAACATGGGCCAGAAGGCAGATGCTGAGTTCGTCTGAGCGCCCGCCAAGCTAACAGCAGTAGCGCCGGCTAGAAAATCTCGTCGATTCATTCAGGCCTCCTTATGTTGCTAGTCCGTCTTAGTAGACATACTCCGGGCATACATGAATTGTGGCGATATTTCCATTTCCATGCGTCAAACATATTTTTTTGATTTTTTCATTGTGATTGTTAAGTATTTGCTCAATTTCTCTGAGTTTTTTGTTTATTTCTATTCTGGTGGATGCGTTTTCAGCTTGAATGGCTGCATTATTTCTCATTATATCGGCCTGTATAGCCTTGTCATTTTCATAATATTCAGAAGATACTTTATTTATTCTTAAGTTTAATAAGGCAATGTTTCTTTCTGCCTGATCCAGGCGATCGTTTCCGCATCCGCTTAATAATATGCCTATCGTAAGTGATATGGCCAAGAGATGTGGGCGCATACTAATATCCTCATTTTGTGATATTTCTTTTAATAATATAAAGTTTTTCGTAGTTTTTCCACATCAAAAATGACCTTAACGAGAGAAAGATATATTTTGAGTCGCAATAAGACTCATTTCTCTCCTGCCACCTTTAATGTGAGTGCGTTAACCTCAGTGCATGGGCTGCGCAGTGTCCGGCATAACGACGAACCGCGCCTACACGACTTTGCTGAAATCCGCTGATGCTGCAATGCAACAGTTGCGCGGACGTGTAACGCTGTTACTCTCAATGGGTATGCATGCAGTATGTTTGTTACGGGGTGCCAGATGCCGGAATCGCCGTTGCCACGGGGAGTGGCCAAGCAGGGCGGGCAGGCGGTGAAGACCGCGCTGGACCGGTTGTTCGACCATGTGAACCGCGTGATCCTGTCGCGCCAGCATCCGATCACAGGCCTGCTGCCGGCCAGCACGGCGGTTACGGTGCATGGCAACTACACCCATGCCTGGGTGCGCGATAACGTCTATTCGATCATCGGTCCCTGGGCCCTGTCGCTGGCCTATCGCCGCCGGGGCGACAGCACGGCCCGCGCCCGCCTGCTGGAACAGGGCGTGGTCAAGACCATGCGCGGCCTGTTGCAGGCCATGATGCGCCAGGCGGCCAAGGTGGAGCGGTTCAAGCATACCCAGGCCCCGCTGGACAGTTTGCACGCCATCTATTCGGCCAGCACGGGCGAGGCGGTGGCCGCCGATGATGGCTGGGGCCATCTGCAGATCGACGCCACCTCGCTGTTCTTGCTGATGCTGGCGCAGATGACGCGGTCGGGCATGTCCGTCATCTATACGATGGACGAGGTCTCCTTCGTCCAGAATCTGGTCCACTATATCGGCCCCGCCTACCGCATCGCCGATTTCGGCATCTGGGAGCGGGGGCGCAAGATCAATGACGGGGCCGTGGAACTGAACGCCAGTTCCATCGGCATGGCCAAGGCCGCCATGGAGGCGATGCAGGGCCTGGACCTGCTTGGCGAGGATGGGGGCCGGGTGGCCGTCATCCATGCCGTCCCGGACGAGATCGCGCGGGCGCGGGCCACCGTGGAGGCGCTGCTGCCACGCGAATCCGGGTCGAAGGAGGTGGATGCCGCTACGCTGGGCATCATCGGCTGGCCCGCCTTCGCCGTGGATGCCCCCGATCTGGTGGAGCGGACCCGCAACGAGATCCTGACCAAGCTGGGCGGCCCCTATGGCTGCAAGCGCTTCCTGACCGACGGGCACCAGACGGTGCTGGAGGATCATTCCCGCCTGCATTACGAGGCGGGCGAGCTGGAGCGGTTTCGCGGCATCGAAAGCGAATGGCCGCTTTTCTATACCTATTTCTACGTCACGGCCCTGTTGACGGGGGATGTGCGCGACGCGGCACATTGGCGGGAAAAGCTGGAAAGCCTGCTGGTCGAACGCGGCGGTGACGCCCTGCTGCCGGAACTGTTCATCGTCCCGGAAGAGGCGGTAGAGGCCGAACGCGCCCATCCCGGCAGCCAGACGCGGGTGCCGAACGAGAATGTGCCGCTGCTGTGGGCGCAGAGCCTTTTCATCATGGGCCTGCTGATCGATGAGGGGTTCCTGGCGCCGGGCGATGTCGATCCGCTGAACCGCCGCGCCAAGCTGAAGCCCAAACCGCCGGTGCCCGTGCGTCTGGTGGTTCTGGCCGAGGATGATAAGGTTCGGGCACAGTTGAAGGAACAGGGTGTCAGCTGCCAGACGCTGGCGCAGGCCGGCGGGTCGATCAATATCTGCCATGTCGATGTGCTGGTCGGCGCGCTGGCGGAACTGGGCCGGTGCGAGGTTCTGGGCCTGTCGGGGCGGCCGCCGCGCCGACTGGGTACGCTGATCACTGCCTGCGGCTTCCGTTTTGCCGGGCAGCCGGCGGTGATCGTGCCCACCTTCGTCGATGAACAGGACGGGTTCTACTTCACCTATGACCACCGGTTCCTGGTCGACCGGCTGCTGTCTGAAATCGCCTATATCAACCGCACCTGGACCTTTACCAAGCCGCCGCTGCTGGTTTTTCCCGTGTCCAAGGGCATGGCGGCGGGCGAAGGCTTCGCGGAACTGGCCAAGACCTTGGCCGACCTTGTGTCGGGCCGCGTGCCTGATCTGTGCGTGCGGGGCAGTGACCTGATCGATGCCTATGGCGGGGCACGCATCGTCGGCTTTGACCAGATCGCGCCATCCTGTCCCGTGACGGCCCGGCCCGTGCGTGCCTGGGCCGGCGACGACGCTTATGATTTCAAGGCACCGCCGCCGGGCGGGGAGGATCGCCGCTGGATCGAGGAGGGGGACACGCCCTGGCTGGCCAAATCCCTGTCGGGTGAGCGTCGCGCTGACTGGCACCTGCTGATGCTGACCCTGCTGTGGCAGCGGCAGGGACGGGATTTCGTGACGGAGGGCGGCGCGCCCTTGTGGCAGCGGGCGGAGGATCTGTACCGCGCCGCCGGCCATGCCGCGCGCTGGGATATCGTGCGGCCCCTGGCCCATCTGCTGAACCGCCATGATGAGCGGTTGCAGGATGCCGTGAAGGAGATCGTGGTTCGGCAGAAGCATGTGATCCTGGGGGCCAGCACCGTTGACCGCCCGCTGGCCAATGCCGACATCTCGGCCCGGCTGGCCACCATCGGCGGCGATCCCGCGACCCTGATGCTGCGCGAAGAGATGCTGCTGTTCAGCGGCACCCTGATCAAGGCCAGCCCGGACCTGTTCCGCTATACCCTGTCGCTGCGCCCGGCCGACCTTCTGGGCCTGCTGATCCGCAGCGTGGCGCGGCAGCGCGGCCTGTCGGATGCGGCGGGTCTGGAGGTGCTCAAGGGCGAGGGGCCGCACGCCATCCTGACGCGCCTGCGCCGCCTGATTTCCCGCTGCCCTGGCATGACGGGGGATTTCTGCCTGCCCGTGCTGTCGCGCGGCAGTGCCGTGGACCAGCCGGAATTCGCCATGGAGGGCGATTACTGGACGGCGACCGTGCTGACCGGTGGCGACTGGTGGGGCTGGCGCGATACCACGGGCACGCTGCTGCCGGTACCGGACGCCTTCTTCCGGCGGGTCTGGGGGCTTCTGCGCCATGGTGACGGCGTGATCATCGCCGACCCCAGCCATCAGGAGATGCGCCTGGACAGCGCCACCTTGAGGGCCGATCGCACGCCCGGCGAACGCGACTTCGCACGCGAAGTGGAGGCGCGTCTGGATCGCATCATGAACCCCGAGTACCGGCAACTGACGGTAGAGGCGTTGTGGGCCGTGTCAGAGATGTTGTCGGTTCATAGCGATGTGCGACTACCGGGCCTGATCTCCACTGACCGCATCATCGCCACCGCGGTGGAACGCCATTGGCGCCTGGCCCATCCGGGGCAGGCGGATGTGGACCAGGCCGCCGCCTGGAAGGGCTTCTACAACCTGTCGCCCGTGAAGGCGGCGGAGCATCTGGCCATGGGCGCCTTGATCCTGGCCGGGCTGGCAGGGGCCGTGGCGGACGCGGCTTAGGGAGCGGCATAAATCTCGTCTCCCGGACAATGCCTGGATTGACCGCACAGGGGTGGTTTGGGGAAAGCTGTCGGTGGCTTTCCCCTGAACCGGTGCCCCATGTCTGACCGTCCCTATCCCGTCCATGATTTCAACCGTATCGATACGGCCCCCATCACTCTGACGGGGACCGCCGCCCGGCTGGAGCCGCTGGGGGTGGAGCATCTGGACGCGCTGTGTGCAGTCGGGTTGGAAGGGGACATCTTCCGCTGGTACCCGACGCCGGTGCGCAGCCGGGACGAGATGGCGGCCTGGATCGGCTTTGCGCTGGCCGAACAGCAGGCGGGCCGCATGTTGCCCTTCGTGACCATCGAACAGGCCACGGGCCGTATCGCCGGCTCCACCCGTTATCTGGCCATCGACAAGGCCAATCGGCATGTGGAGATCGGCTATACGTGGCTGGGCAAGGGGTTTCAGCGTTCAGGCGTGAACCGCGACGCCAAGCTCCTGATGCTGCGCCATGCGTTTGAGGTCTGGGGCTGTGTACGGGTGGAATTCAAGACCGACAGCAACAATGTGCAATCCCGCACCGCCCTGGCCGGCATTGGGGCCGTGGAGGAGGGGACGTTTCGCAACCATGTCGTCCGTGCCGACGGCAGCCTGCGCCACTCCGTTTATTTTTCGGTCACAGACCGGGAATGGCCGGATGTGAAGGAAAGGCTTACGCCGCGCGGCCCGTGACGGCGCGTTCCACGCCCTGGGCCACCGACTGCCAGCAAATATCGGCCAGGGCCTTGCGCGTGCCGGCGGTATCCAGCGACTGTGCGGTGTGGAACTCTACGACGATGCGCAGGCGGCCCGCGCGCACCATGCGCCACAGGTGCGGTGGCAGTTCCATGTCGCCATACCAAGCGTAAAGCTGCCGCCAGACATAGCCCAGCGGGATACCATCCAGATGGGTTGCCGTCACGCTGACCGGCTGCACCGTCAGGGGGCGTTCACCGATGCGAGTGGAGGCGACGGCGAACAGGGCCGTCTTGAAGGGCAGGGTGCGGTTGCCGTCGCTGCTGGTCCCTTCGGGGAACAGGACCAAGCTGTCGCCCGCCTGCAAACGCCCCTGTATGCTGTCGCGCTGTTCATCGGCCTTGTGACGGGCGTTGCGGTCCACAAAGACGGTGCGCTGCAACCGGGCCAGAAGCCCGAAGACCGGCCAGCCATTCACCTCCGACTTCGCGATGAAGCTGACGGGCACAATCGTGCTCAACACCGGAATGTCGAGATAGGAGGAATGGTTGGCGATGAACAGGACCGGTCCGGCATCGCTCGCCGGCTGTCCCTTCACCACCACCTCAATGCCCAGGATGCGGCAGCAGAGGCGGTGATAGAAGCGTGGGAAGCGGGCGGCCGCCACCTGCGGCGACAGGCGCAGCAGCACGATCTGCACCGGAATGCAGAGCAGCGTGAACAGCCCGTAGAGGGTCAGCCGCGTGAAACCCAGCAGGGTCGAGCCGATATCCATCCTGTCCGCCCGCCGCGCCGGTTTCGATGATCAGATCAGGGACGAGCCCCGGCGCTCATAATGGCGCAGGTACTTGTCGGTGATCAGGTCGGTTTTCACGACGATGGAGACGTCGGTGGTGTTGAACTGGTGGTCAACCACCGCCCCTTCACCCACGAAGCCACCCACGCGCAGATAGCCCTTGATCAGGGCCGGCACCTCGTTGATGCCGCGGCGCGGATCGATCTCATGCTCCTCCATCATCGCCATTTCGACATAGCGGTGCGGCAGGGCCACGGGGCGCAGGGCCGGGGGGGCCAGATGATGGTAGTAGAGATAGGAGAGCGGCAGGGCCAGGGCCTTCGGGTCGGTGCCCGGCAGGCTGGCGCAGCCGAACATCAGCTTGATGTCGTAATGCGCCGAATAGGCGGCGATCCCGCGCCACAGCAACTGCATCGTGCCCCGGCTGCGGTAATTCAGATCGACGCAGGAACGGCCCAGTTCCAGCACCTCTCCCGGATATTCCTCAATCCGGGAGATGTCATATTCATCGGACGAGTAGAAGGAGCCGGCGCGCGCCGCCGTGGCCCGGCGGATCAGGCGGTAGGTGCCCACCACCGCGTCGGTGCCGTCGCCCAGGCTGCGGTCGATCACCAGCAGATGGTCGCACAGCGTGTCGAACATGTCGAAGTCGCGCCGCTGCGCCATCATCTCCGCCGTGGGCTTGGCCGCCATCTCCTCATAGAAGACGCGGAAGCGCAGGCGCTGGGCCGCAGTGACCTCGGCGGCGGTCTCCGCCAGACGGACCTCCAGATTGCCGGAACGAATTTCGCCGGAAATCAGGGCTTCGGTGGAAAAGATGTCAGCCATGCTCTCACATATTCTGGGTCGCCGGCATTTGTCGGCTGCGGCCGTTCCGGCCTCTGCTCCGTCTTTCACGAAGCATGGGTGCCACGGTCGCCGCCACACGCATTGGCATAACACGAAGCGGCGCGGGCCGGTCAACCCACTGTGTCACAATGCAGGGGCCGATCACGAAAGTTTCATGCCCTTGTCCCGCAACTTTCAAAGATATAGCGGGCTTGCGGGTAGGTCCGCCATGGTGCCATGCGCAAATCACAGGGGTTGCGGCAACAATATCATCCCTGGAAAGAGAAGGGGGCGACCCGCAGGCCGCCCCCTTGTCCCGTCAGTATTTCCCGCGCAAGGCAGGAGCAAGCTGATCTTTACTCGTCATCGCCAGCGCGGCGGGCGCGGGTGCCCAGACCGATCTGCTTGGCCAGACGCGAACGCTGCTTGGCATAGTTCGGTGCAACCATGGGATAGTCCGGCGGCAGGCCCCAACGCTCGCGATATTCTTCCGGCGACATATTGTAGGCCGTCTTCAGATGGCGCTTCAGCATTTTCAGCTTCTTACCATCTTCCAGGCAGATAATATATTCAGGGGTGACCGACTTCTTGATGGCGACTGCCGGCTGCGGCTTCTCGCTCTGAACCACCGGCTCCGTACCGATGTTGGACAGGGCACGGTAAACCTGCTCAATCAAACCCGGAAGATCGTTGATCGCGACTGTATTGTTCGAGACATGGGCCGCGACGATTTCGGTCGTGAGAGACAAAAGTTCGGGCGAGGACGATGCGTTGGTCATGTATGATTGCTCCAACCAAGAAACTCGATCGTGATATAAGTCTTATCCCAACATCATGCAATATCGATTTGGTACGTCTTCAAAGGAATCGAGCATCGTGGAAAACATAGCAGACCAGTTTCTGGACATCACCTCGCTTGTCTGCCCTATGACATTCGTGCGTACGAAACTTGCCGTCGAACGGCTCAACTCGGGCCAAACCCTTGAAGTCCGTATGAATTATGGGGAACCTTCGCGAAATGTTCCGGCCAGTCTACGGGAACATGGCTATATCGTTGCCGACCTGCAACCGGAGAATCCCGCGAGTCCTGATGGGGTTCAGCGGCTTTTGGTCAAGAAGCCTTAACCAATACGGCTTAGGTCAGATCAGTCGCCATGACGTTTGCGTCAATTGACAGGCCCGCATGCTGATAATAACCGCGCCTGAGCCCGGCATTCGTGAAGCCTTGTGAAGCATAAAGCGCCTGCGCTGCTGTATTTGTGACAGCAACTTCTAGGAAGACACGGGCGACGCCGTTTGTCCGCAGATGGGCCAGTCCATGGCGCAGCAGGGTGGTGCCATGGCCGCGTCCGCGGGCTGCGGGATCGGTGCCGATGGTCAGCAATTCCCCTTCATCCAGCACCTGCCGCCACAGCGACAGGGCACAGGGTTCCCCATCCGCCATCAGGATGAAACCCATGATGCCCGGCGTTGCCAGAAAGCCGGCGAAGGCAGGCGCGTCCCAGGCGGGACCGGACAGGGCCGGGTCGGCGAAGGCCACTGCATGCAGCGCCGCCATGACATCGGCATGGGCCGGGGCGGCGGGAATGATCTCGACCATCGCCGCCATGGCTTAGCCCTGCTTCGGCAGGGTGACGTCGGGCGGGCGCAGATAGAAGGGATCGGCGATGCGGGCCGCGATGCCGGCCCCATCCTGCATCGCCGCGATACGGGCGGTGGCCAGCGCCTCTGCGGCACCCGCCGTCTCCTGGATCACCACGGCACCGTTCCAGATTCCCAGCGCCTGGGCCGTGCGCGCGGCGGCATCGCCCACGATCAGCAGCGGACCCGCCGGCAGGTGGGCGGCGGCATAGGCGGGCAGGTCGACGGGCAGCACATCCGCCGGTTCAGCCAAGGGCGTCAGATCGGCAGTGAAGGGCTGCAGGAACAGGTCATCACGCCGGCTTTCAATGGCGGCCAGCAGCGTGTGGCCGGCGCGGATATCGGTATCCAGGCCGTGCACTGCCGCCTCCAACGTCGTCACCCCGACCAGTGGGCAATTGGCGGCCAAGGCGAAGCCGCGCGCGGCGGCAAGTCCGACGCGCAGGCCCGTAAAGGTGCCGGGCCCCACCGTCACGCCGATGCGCGAGAGGTCGGCAAAGACGATGCCAGCCTCCGCCATGGTCTCCTGCACCATGGGCACCAGCTTTTCGGCCAGGCCGCGCTGCATCATCTCCGCCCGCACCGCCAGCGTGCGGCCCGATGCGGCATCCCACAGGGCGACGGCGCAGGCGTTGGTCGCCGTATCCAGGCCAAGCGTGATCATGAACGCATTTCCATCCGCAATAAGCTTCGTTATCCAGAGGGGCTTCCGCCATCACAAGGGTGAACCATGCGGTTCGTCACCATTGCCCCCCCGGTCTTCGATGTCGATCTCGATCTTCGCTATGCCACGGCGGATAATCTGACGGGAAGGCCGATCTTCGCGCGGCCGCTCTGCCTGCTGCATCCGGATGCGGCGGCGGCGCTCGCACGGGCCATCCGGCTGGCGGCGGCACAGGGGCTGCGGCTGCATATCTTTGACGGCTATCGCCCACCGGCGGCGCAATGGGCGCTGTGGAACGTGCTGCCCGACCCGACCTTCATCGCCGATCCGCGTGTCGGGTCCAGCCATGGGCGCGGTGTCGCCATCGACCTGACCCTGGCGCAGGCGGACGGTGCGGTATTAGAGATGGGGACGGGCTTTGACGAGATGCGCCCCATCGCCTGGCATGCCGATACCAGCATCAGCGTGGAGGCGCAGCGTAACCGCGCCCTGCTGCTGGGTATCATGGCGGCGGCGGGGTGGCAGCATTACGCCTTTGAATGGTGGCACTATCAGTTGCCGGACGCGGCCTCCTACCCGTTGGTGGAGGATGGGGTGCTGGGTCCCTCGCTGATGGGTTCGGGGAAATCGTCGCCGGGGTAAAAGGCGCGGGTGAAATAAAGGCCGTCGGCAGGTGCCGTCTGTCCCGCCGCTGATCGGTCGCGGGCCTCCAACGCTGCCTGCACATCATCGGCGGTCCAGCGCCCTTCGCCCACCATCTTCAAGGTGCCGACCATGTTGCGCACCTGATGGTGCAGAAAGGAACGGGCGCGGGCCACGATGTGGATTTCCTCACCTACCCGCGTCGCCGTCAGTTCCGCCAAGGTCTTCACGGGGCTGGTTGCCTGACACAGCGAGGCGCGGAAACTAGTGAAATCATGCCGGCCGATCAGGCGCTGGGCCGCCGCATGCATGGCGTCGGCATCCAGGGGATGGGACACCAGCCAGGACCGCCCCGCATCCAGCGCCAGCGGTGCGCGCCGGTTGGTGATGCGGTAAAGATAGGCGCGCCCGATGCAGGTGAAGCGGGCATGGAAATCACCTTCCATCGCCTCTGCCTTCAACACCGCGATGGGGTTGGGCTTCAGGTGATAGTTCAGGGCGTCGCGCACCTTCTCCGCGCTGACCGGCTTTTCCAGGTCAAAGCTGGCCACCATGCCGGTGGCATGCACGCCGCTGTCGGTGCGCCCCGCCGCATGAACCGTCACGGTTTCCTGGGCGAAGCGGCGCACGGCCTCTTCCAGGCAGCTTTGGACAGACGGGCCATGATCCTGCCGCTGCCAGCCCAGAAAGGGGCTGCCATTGAACTCGACGGTGATTTTCCAGCGCTGGGCCATGGGGCGGGTGACTTTCGACAGGGGCGGCACAGCGATGCCGCCCGCAGGCCCGTCCGTCAACATTGAACATAATTCATTTGCCGTGGCGGCCATCACACCTGTGTCATGATGCCCATGCTAGCGTCCGGCCATAGCCAAGGCCGGATGGCCGACATGAAGAGGGGGAGAAGCGGGGAATGGCCAAGTATGATTGGATCGGTGAGGCCGTGGTGAATTCGATCACCCAGGTGCTGGTGCCGTCGGTCGTGGACCTGCTGGCCGATCTGGGGCGTGACGCGGTGGATGCGGTGCGCGGGCTGAACCTGCAACCGATCCCCGGCAGCATTTTCGCGGACAAGCTGTCGGGCACTGCCGGCAATGACCTGTTCGTGACGGGGGCCGGTGCCGATACGATCCGGGCCGGGGCCGGGACCGACGTGATCATCGCTGGCAAGGGCGATGACGTCATTGATGGCGGTGCGGGTTCCGATGTGATGTCGGGCGGCAGCGGCAATGACCGTTTCGTCTTCACCAGTACCGCCCTGGTGGCCGGGGATCAGGATCTGCTGGTCGATGCCAAGGTTGGGGAGAGGCTGGATTTTGATGCGGCGTCCGAATCGCTGCTGCGCATTGGCGGGGTTGCCCTGTCGGCCCTGACCGCGACCACCGCCGTCCCGACCTTCCTGCAGGCAGGTGTAACCAATGTCGCGCAGATCGACGGCCATCTGGTCATCGATCTGAACAATGATGGCCGGTACGATGCCGCCAGCGATTACAAGATCATCATCCCCGACGGGTTGAGCCTGCGTTACGACGCGGGTGCCGACTGGTTCGTGATCGGCTGAAGGCCCAGCCGGACGGTCAGGCCCCTGGCCCCGCCCAGTGTGAAGTCGTGGCCCAGCCGGTGGGCGATATGGTGGCAGAGCGTCAGGCCCAGCCCCAATCCCCGCCGGATCGGCCCCGGCCGTTCCAGCTGCCCGCCCGGTTCCAGAACCAATGCGTGTTGATCCGTCGGGATACCCTCCCCATCGTCGGCCACCAGCAAGGTGGGGCCACCGGCACGGCGCACGCCCACCAGGATGCGGGTACCGGGCGCGCCATGGGTGATGGCATTGTCGATCAGGGCGCGTAGCAGCCGGTCCAGCATGACGGGATCGGTTTCCACCACCAGACTGGATTGGACAAGGCGGATGGGGCGTCCGGCCTGGGTCGCCCGTTCTGCCAGTTCGCCCGTGACACGGGCCAGGAGCGGTCCCAGCGGCACCTGTTCCCGGCGCAGCCTGGCACTGCCGCTGGCCAATGATGCCAGGGTCAGAACCTGATCCATCTGGGCCGCCCCAATCTCCAGCGCCTCTTCTAGCCGGTTGGCCAGTTCCGTCTGTTTGGGATCGACCAGCTTCATCTGCAAAAGGTTAAGGAACAGGCGCATGGCCTGGAACGGCTGCCGCAGGTCATGGCCAACGGAGGCCAGAAGGCGGATCGGGTCGATCGGGGTGGGGCTGGTCATGCTCTGCCGCTGTCTTGAGAAACGGCCCGACTGTGGCCGGCTTTCGCCCCAGCGTCCAGCGCGGACCCGCCCACCCCGCAAAGGGTCACACGAAGGCGGCGGGCGTGGCGGCGGCGGCCCGGTATTCTTCCTTCATGCGGGCCACCAGTTCGGCGACGGGCGGGGCATCATGGATGGTGCCGATGCCTTGCCCTGCGGACCAGATATCCTTCCAGGCCTTCTTCTTCGACCAATCCTCGATGGACAGGTTGGGATCGGCCTGACCGCCGGAAATGGCCTTCACGTCGATGCCGTTGGCGGCGACGCTGGGCGCCAGATAATTGCCGGGGATACCGCTGAACATCGGAGTGTAGACGATGTCGGCACCCGTATGTTCGATGATCATCTGCTTATAGGCATCGGGCGCATTGCCCTCTGCGGTGGCGATGAAGCGGGTGCCGATATAGGCGAAGTCGGCCCCCAGCACCTCTGCTGCCCGCACCTGCGCGCCCGACGACATGGCGCCGGCCAGCACGATGGTGCCGTTGAAGAATTCCCGCACCTCCGACAAGAGCGCAAAGGGCGACATGGTGCCGGCATGGCCGCCGGCCCCGGCGGCCACCAGGATCAGCCCATCCACCCCCGCCTCGACGGCCTTTTTGGCGTGGCGGATATTGGTGACGTCGTGGAAGACCAGCCCGCCATAGGAATGGACCGCCTCCACAATGCCCACCGGCGCGCCGACCGAGGTGATGATCAGCGGCACCTTATGCTTGACCATCAGTTCCACATCGCCCTGAAGCCGGGTGTTGGAGCGATGGACGATCAGGTTCACGCCGAACGGGGCCACCGGCTTGTCCGGGTTGGCAGCAGCATACGCGGCCAGTTCGCCCGTAATCCTGGTCAGCCATTCATCCAGCATTTCCGGCTGGCGCGCATTCAGGCTGGGGAAGGTGCCGACAATGCCGGCCTTGCATTCAGCCAGCACCAGTTCGGGATAGGAGACGATGAACATGGGCGACGCGATGACGGGCAGCGACAGCTTTCCCTGGAACTGGCTGGGCATGGGCATCTTCGGTCATTCCTCTCCGGCGGCGCTTGGGGCGCGATTGCTTGATTGATGGGGTGGTTTTAGCACGCTCGTTCGCAGGTCGCCAGAACCCCGGTCATGGGCGCATGGCGGCCCCGCCGGTGGGCGGCGTTGCGCGCCGTGCCGGTGGCGTTGCATTCTCCGCGCCGACCAAGTTGCCAAGGGCCGGTGCCATGCAGGATTTCCTCTCCATCCATCCCGAAGTGTCGGCGGCGTTGAAGGCCGGCAAGGCCGTCGTGGCGCTGGAATCGACCGTGATCAGCCATGGTCTGCCCTATCCCGCCAATGTGGAGACGGCCCAGGCCCTGGAAGCCGCCATCCGCGCCGAAGGGGCGGTGCCTGCCACCATTGCGGTCCTGGATGGCCGCATCCGCGTCGGTCTGGATGCCGAGGATATTGAGCGTCTGGCACAGCCAGGCGTGCGCAAGGTCAGCCGCCGCGATCTGCCTGTGGCATTGGCCCAGGGCGCGGACGGTGCCACGACCGTGGCCGCCACCATGATCGGTGCGGCGCTGGCCGGCATCGCCGTCTTCGCCACGGGCGGCATCGGCGGCGTGCATCGCGGGGTTGAGACCACTCTGGATATCTCCGCCGATCTGGAAGAACTGGCCGCGACCGACGTGGCGGTCGTCTGTGCGGGGGCCAAGGCCATCCTGGACCTGCCGCGCACGCTTGAATATCTGGAAACCAAGGGCGTGCCGGTCATCGGCTTCGGCACCGACCGTTTCCCCGCTTTCTACACGGCGTCCCTGCCGCTGCCCGTCGATGGCCGCTGTGATTCGGCGGATGAAGCGGCCCGTGTCCTGCGCGCCAAATGGCAGCTGGGCCTGGGCGGCGGCGTCGTCATCGGCGTGCCCATCCCTGATGACGCGGCGCTCGATGCCGAAGCAGTGGAAGCCGCCATTGCCCAGGCCGTGGGCGAGGCCGAGGCGCAGGGCGTGCGCGGCAAGGCGCTGACGCCCTTCCTGCTGAAACGCATGGAGGAACTGACGGGCGGGGCCAGCCTGGCCGCCAACCGCGCCCTGCTGCTGAACAACGCCAAGGTGGGCGCGCGCATCGCCGTCGCCTATGCCGCGCAGAAGACCGAATTCGCCCTGCCCAAGAAGGTGGTCACCGCCAAGCGTCCGCCGGGCTACTAAACCTATTGAGAACGGCGGAAGACCAGGGTTGCAGCCGTAATCCCTGTCCCCCGTTGACTCCCAACCCCTTCACCACTATAGAACGCGCTTCGTTTTAGACGTCAGCAGTTCCAAGACCGGAGTAAGTACCGTGAAGCGTCCTTTTCAGCCGTCCAAGATCGTGCGCGCCCGCCGTCATGGTTTCCGCGCCCGCATGGCCACCGTCGCCGGCCGCAACATCATCAATAAGCGCCGCGCCCAGGGCCGCAAGAAGCTGAGCGCCTAAGGTTACCGGCATGGCGCCTCCCAAATCCAAGGTGGGGCGCCTGACCAGACGGCCGGAATTCCTGGCCGTCGCGGGCGCCCGTCGCAAATGGGCCACGCCGGGTCTGGTTCTTCAGGCCCGCGCCCATGATGAGCGGCAGCACCCCAACCCCGGCGAACCGCCGGTGCGGATCGGTCTGACGGCCAGCAAGAAGGTGGGGGGTGCGGTTGAACGCAACCGCGCCCGTCGTCGTCTGCGCGCTGCCTTGGCCGAGGTGCTGGCCCCCAATGCCACCCCCGGGCACGATTTCGTGCTGGTGGCGCGGGCGGAAACGGTGCGCCGGCCCTATGCCGACCTGAAGGCCGACCTGACCCAGGCTTTGAAGAAGCTGAGGTTGTGGAAGGGCAAACGGGAAGCGGCACAGGCCGAATCGGTCCTGGCGAAGGATGAAAACGCATGAGCCCGGCGGCCTGGCTGCTCCGGGCTTTTGTGTTTTTCTACCGCTGGATCATTCGGCCGATGATGGGCCCGCCCCGTTGCAGATTTCACCCCTCATGCTCACATTACGCGCTGGAGGCTCTGGCGGCGCATGGGGCATTGCGGGGCGGCTGGCTGACCCTGCGGCGCTTGGCGCGCTGTCATCCCTGGGGTGGTGAAGGGTATGACCCGGTACCGCCCCGGCATCCGGGGCACGCCCGGAACGAGAAATGTTGCGGCGGGCATTGATCGCCCGCCGTTTTCATGTGACCAACCGGGCGCGATCCCGGTATGTAACCGGCCATTGAATTCGGAACCTGGACCAAGCACCCATGACGGATCAGAAGAACCTTGTCCTGACCATCGTGATCTCCATCGCGATCCTGTTCGGGTTCCATTATTTCTATGAGCGTCCGCGCCAGATGGCGGCACAGGCCGAGGCGCAGCGCCAGCAGGCGCTGCAGGCCGAGCTGGCCCCGCCGACCGTGCCGGGCACAACGCCAGGCATCGCCGGTGACGGCGCCGTGCCGGCTGTGCGCGACCGCGCCAGCGTGCTGGCCGAGACGGGCCGCGTCGCCATCTCCACCCCCAGCCTGCACGGGTCGATCAACCTGCGCGGCGGTCGCGTGGATGACCTGACGCTGGCCAAGTACAAGACCACCCCGGACAAGAACAGCCCGGAAGTGGTGCTGCTGGCCCCGGTCGGGACCGAGCATCCCTATTACGCCGAGTTCGGCTGGGTCGCCGCCAATGCCGGTGACACCGTGGCCCTGCCCAAGGCCGATACGGTCTGGACCGCCAGCGCCAGCAATCTGACCCCGGACAGCCCGGTCACCCTGTCCTGGGACAATGGCGCCGGTCTGGTGTTCGAGCGGACCTTCGCCATCGACGCCAACTACATGTTCACGGTAACGCAGCGCGTGCGCAACGAAACCGGGGCGCCGGTAGCGCTGAACCCCTATGGTTTCGTGCAGCGCCGGGGCACGCCGAAGGTCGAAGGCACCTACGTCTTGCATGAAGGGCCGCTGGCCATCGTCGACGGCACCCTGAAGGAATATAAGTACGGCGACCTGAAGGAAGACGGGAAGACCATCAACCTGTCCTCCACCGGCGGCTGGATCGGTATCACCGACAAATACTGGCTGGTCAGTCTGATCCCCGATCAGGCGCAGACCACCGACATGCGCGTCCTGCACCAGACGGCCGCCACCGACATCTATCAGATCGACTACAAGGCCCCGGCTGTGACGGTGGCCGCCGGTGCCGCCGCCGAGACCACGCACCGCCTGTTCGCGGGCGCCAAGATCGTCGGCCTGCTGAACGAGTATAATGACAAGCTGGGCATCGACAGCCTGGACTATGCCGTTGACTGGGGCTGGTTCTACTTCCTGACCAAGCCGTTCTTCCACGGCCTGGACTGGCTGGGCGTGACCATCGGCAATTTCGGCATCGCCATCCTGGTCTTCACCGTCTTCCTGCGTCTGGCCTTCTTCCCCATCGCGAACAAGCAGTATGAAGCGTTTGCGAAGATGAAGAAGCTTCAGCCCAAGATGGAGGAGTTGAAGAAGAAGCACGGCGATAACCGCGAAGCCCTCTCCATGGAGATGATGAAGCTCTACAAGGAGGAGAAGGCCAATCCGCTAGCCGGCTGCCTGCCCATCCTGCTTCAGATCCCTGTGTTCTTTGCGCTGTACAAGGTCCTGTACGTCACCATCGAAATGCGCCATGCGCCCTTCTATGGCTGGATCCATGACCTGTCCGCCGCCGATCCGACGACCCTGTTCAACCTGTTCGGCCTGATCCCCTGGGATCCGCCCAGCATGCTGCATATCGGCATCTGGCCGCTGCTGATGGGTGCCACCATGTGGCTGCAGCAGAAGATGAACCCGGCCAACCCGGACCCGGTGCAGCAGAAGGTCATGATGCTGCTGCCCTTCATCTTCACCTACATGATGGCCAGCTTCCCCGCCGGTCTGGTGATCTACTGGACCTGGTCCAACCTGTTGTCCATCGCCCAGCAGTGGTTCATCATGCGCCGCATGGGTGTGAAGCCGACGTGATGCGTTCCCTCAGGCGCCGGGCGGCGGCATCCGCCGCCTGGGCTTACGCGGGCATGGGCCCGCGGGCCGGCGGTCGCCGGCCTGGGTGATAGGTTGGGATAGGGTTTTATGAAACGTCTCCGGCCATGGCTTGGAGGCGTTTCATCTTTTCACCCCAACGGCGCATGCCGTTGGAGGCCGGCGACTGCCGGCCCGGCGCACATGCGCCGTAAGCCAAGCCGCCGGATGGCGGTGCCCGGCGCTTGAGGGCGCAAGTAAAGATCTAAGGAGTTTCCGCCATGGCCAAGCCGCTGACCATCACCCCGTCCCTGATCGGTGATCTGACCGAGATGGAGATCGAGGCCGGGCGTCTGCTGTTCGCCAAGGAGTGCGACTTCTTCTGGGGTGCCGAGGCGGCGACCACCTTGCCGGAGGCTGTGCTGCCGGAAATCTGCTTTGCGGGCCGGTCGAACGTGGGCAAATCCTCCCTGGTCAATGCCCTGACGGGGCGCAAGACGCTGGCCCGTACCTCCCAGACGCCGGGCCGGACACAGCAGCTGAACTTCTTCAATCTGGGCAACCGGCTGGTCATGGTGGACATGCCCGGCTATGGCTACGCCCAGGTGTCGAAGGAGCGGTCGGCCGCCTGGGTCGATTTCATCAAATCCTATCTGCGCGGTCGGGTGACCCTGAAGCGCGCCCTGGTCCTGGTCGATGCCCGCCACGGGCTGAAGCCGCATGATGTCGACATGATGAAGATGATGGACCAGACGGCGGTCGGCTATCAGATCGTGCTGACCAAGGCCGACACGCTGAAGCCTGGCGCCATTGACAAGATCCGGGCGCAGGTGGCGGTGGCCCTGAAGACCCATGGCGCTGCCCATCCGGAGGTGCTGGCCACCTCGGCGGAAACCGGCCTGGGCATCCCCGAGCTGCGCGGCTTCCTGACCCGCATGGCGGAGCCGGCGCTGGTTTCGGGGTGAGTGGGACCACGCGGATCGGGAGGGCTGCCAGGGCCGGCGGACCCATCCGGTGAACGGGGGGACGGTCCGCGCAGGCCCTGGCAGACAGGACCGGGCATTGCAGGAAGGGGGATGCCCGGCCCCGGTGACAGGGTCAAAGCAAGCGGCTTGCCACGCCCGCAGACCCAGCAATCCCGCCAAATCCATATTCGCTTACCTCACCGGGCTGTTCAGAACCGGACAGCAACTGTCCGGCAGCGGACATCATCCGCGCGGCAGAGACAGCACGGCCCGCAGGCCCCCGCCCGCCGCCTGATCCAGGGTCAGGTCGCCGCCGTAAAGCCGGGCCAGATCATCGACGATGGCCAGACCCAGGCCGCTGCCGGGCACCGCCTCGTCCAGCCGCACGCCGCGTGCCAGGACGGCGGCGCGTTCGGCTGCCGGGATGCCCGGCCCGTCATCCTCGATAATCATCCGCAGCCTTTCCGTCCCGTCCGCCGTGACGGACAGGGTGACGCGGCCCCGGCACCATTTGGCGGCATTATCCAGCAGGTTGCCGGCCATTTCGGCCAGATCCTGCGCCTCCCCCCGGAAGGACAGGGTTTCATCACCGGTCAGCGCCACCTCGATATCCCGGTCGGGGTGCAGCCGCGCGATGGTGCGGGCCAGCGGGCGCAGGGTCGGGATGACGGGGGTACGCAGGCCTGCGCCCTTGGCCATGGCGGCGGCACGGGCGCGGGTCAGGTGGCGGTCGATCTGCCGGCGCATGCGCTCCGCCTCGGCCTGGATCAGGGCCGATTCGCCGGGGTCCGACAGTGTGCCGGCAGAATTGGCGATGATGGTCAGCGGGGTCTTCAGGGCATGGGCCAGATTGCCAGCCTGGGTCCGTGCGCGCTCCACCATCTCTGCATTGTCGGACAGCAGCTGGTTCAGGTCGTCGGCCAGCGGCTGCACCTCCGATGGGAAGGCGCCGACCAACCTTGTGGACCGGCCCGCCCGAAGGTCAGCCAGCGCCCGGCGCAGCCGGTCCAGCGGCACCAGACCCAACCGCACCTGCACCAGCGCCGCCCCCAGCAGGCCCAGGGCCAGGATGCCCAGCGACAGGGTCAGCACCTCTGCAAAGCGCCGTGTGGCGGCGGTCAGGTCGGCGGTGGTGGCAGCCACCGACACCTCCACGGGGCTTTCCGAATCGGGCAGGCGGACCCGACGAGACCAGACCAGCAGCGCCTCCCCCTCCGGTCCCGTGGCGGTCCTTCGGTGCAGGGCGCCATCGTCGGGCACCGTGCCATCGGGGCGCAGTTGTTGGTCCCAAAGGGAGCGGGAGCGTACGGCCACGCCCCGGTCATCGGCTACCTGCCAGTAAAGGCCCGACAAGGGCCGCTGGAAGCGCGGGTCGGACAGGTCGCGCGATGCCTCCACCCGACCGCCGACACCGGGGCGCAAGGTCACCGTCAGTTCATCCAGGTGCAGTTCGGCATGGCGGGCCAGTTCGACTTCCGCATGGTTGCGGAAAATGTCGGTCAGCAGCCAGCCGGCGACCGCCAGCGCCAGGGTCACCCAGACAAAGGCCAGTGCCAGCAGGCGAAGCCCCAGCGACCCGCGCCGCATCAGACCGCTTCCATGCGGTAGCCCTGGCCGCGTTCAGTATGGATAACGGGTGCCCCCAGCTTTCGCCGCAGCCTGCCGATGAACACCTCGATCGTGTTGCTGTCGCGGTCGAAATCCTGGGCATAGATATGTTCGGTCAATTCCGTGCGCGACAGGATGCGGCCCTGGTGATGCATCATGTAGGACAAGACCCGCTGTTCATGGGCCGTCAGATTGACGGGGTTGCCCGACACGGTGACGCGGCCCGTGCGCGTATCCAGGCTGACGGGGCCGCAGGTCAGCGCTGGTGATGCCTGTCCCCCGGCCCGGCGGATCAGGGCGCGCAGCCTTGCCAGCAATTCCTCCATGCGGAAGGGCTTGGCCAGATAATCATCGGCGCCGGCATCCATACCCTCCACCTTTTCCTGCCAGGTGCCGCGTGCGGTGAGGATCAGGACGGGCATGACCCGATCCGCCGCCCGCCAGCCGCGCAGCACCGACAGGCCGTCGCGGCCCGGCAGGCCCAGGTCCAGCACGACCGCGTCATAGGGTTCCGTCTCGCCCATGAACGCGGCCTCCACCCCGTCGGGCGCGGGGTCGGCGACATAGCCGGCCTCGTTCAGGGCCTGGATCAATTGTCGCCGCAGATTGGCGTCATCCTCTGCCACCAGGATGCGCATTACTTCTTCTCCTTCAGCAGGTCCTTGCCGGCGGCCTTGGCCTTCAGCAGCTTGCCATCGGCGGCATCGTACAGAAGCTCCACCAGCCGCCCGTCGGCGGCCAGGATCTCGATGTCATAGACGAAGAGCCCATGCTTGGTTTCCAGTTCCACCTCCAGCAGGCGGCCTGGATAATCGGTCTCCGCCTTTTCCATGATGGTGCGCAGCGACATGATTTCCCCGCGCTCCAGCGCCGCGCGGGCGCGGTCATGGTCGGCGCGGTCATCATCATCGTCATCATCGGCCCAGACATGCGGCGCGCCGGCCAGGGCCAGGAACAGGCAAAGGGGCAGCAGCAGCAAGGGGCGCATGGGATGGGGGTGGCTCCGGCTTGGGGGCGGGGAGGGGGCGATGATACGGGTCTACGCAACGCTGTGAAACACGGATTGAGTGGATGTTTCGTGCAACGGAATGAAACAGAAAATAAGGGGCCGTTTCATGGAAAAGAATATCGGAGTCCGAAGGCTGTCGGCTCCGAACTTGGATAGGCACAGGTCTGAGGTTGATGCGAGAAACCATAGCAGACCGGGTGGGTGAAAGCAGCAGTTACGGGCGGCGTAGGTCAGGTCGAGCCGCAAGGCGAGCCCTGATAGATATGGATTGAAGGCCTTTTCTGTCAGGGCGGGGCTTGTCGCCCCGACCTGGCCTACGTCCGTCGCCTTAGTAAACCAGCCCTTCGGCGGTCAGGCCGGACAGCAGCGCCTTCACGCCGACCAGGTCCAGGGTGCCATGGCCCTCGGCCAGTTCGACCCAGGTGCCGTCATTATTGTTGTCGGCATAGACGGTCCATTCGGTGCGGCCCTTTTCGACCTCCGTCTTCACGACCAGACCGTCGCGCAGCTGCCAGGTCTCGTTTCGGTCGGGGCGTTCGGTTTCCCAGCTTCCATCGTCCCATTCCTGAATGGTCGTGACCTTTCCGGCGCTGTCGAAGGTGAAGCGGTAAAGATCGTCCACGCCACTGGTGACGGGGCGGTTCACGCTATAGGCCTCGAAAAACACGCCGTCGCCATTGGCATCGGTATAGAGCGTGACCTCGGTGCCGTCGCGGTCGGTTTCGGTCTTCACCACGCCATCAGCCGTGAGCGACCAGCTTTCATTGCGGCCGATCTTCTCATTTTGCCAGCGGCCTTTCTCCATCTCCTGCACACCGGTGATGGTGCCGCTGGTCAGCGTGAAGCGGTAACCACCTTCGAACGGGCTGGCGGCGGTAACGGTACGGGCCATTTTGAACACTCCTGTCATTGTCTGCCAAGCAACCGACCTCAAACCGGGCCGGTGTCAGACGCGACAATAGGGGGGCGAACCTGAACGGCCCCTGAAAGTGCCGTTCAGAAACCGTTCAGGAAGGAGACGGCGTATCCGCCTTGATTGCGCCCGGATGCAGGCTTATCACCGGAACAGCTTAACCATCATCCCGGCCCCCCAATGTCTCCCAGCCACCGCCTTTTACAGCCGCGCGCCATTCTTGTGGCGCTGCTGATCCTGCTGCCCCTTCTGGTGGCGTTCTATTCGCTGACCCTGGGCCAGGACGGGAACTGGGACCTGCGCAATTACCATTGGTACAATGCCATGGCTTTCCTGGAGGGCCGCGAGTTGGTGCAGGACGTGGCGCCGGCGCAGGTGGCGACCTTCTATAACCCCACGCTGGACATTCCCGTCTATTGGCTGGCGCAGTTCCTGCCGGGCCGCGCGGTCTCCTTCATTCTGTCCTGGGTGCAGGGGATGAACCTTGTGCCGTTGACGGGGATTGCCTGGCTGCTGCTGCCGGTGCTGGGGGGCCGCGCACGGGTGCTGGCGTCGGTGGCGCTGGCCCTGGTCTGCTTTGCCGGGGCCGGGCAGATGGGCCTGCTGGGCACCACCTTCTATGACAATGTCATCAGCTTGTTCGTGCTGGGCAGTGCCTGGCTGGTCATGGCGCGGGCTGATGATGTCTGGGGGTCGGCACCCAAGGTGGCGTTCCCCATCGTGTTTGTGGCGGGGCTGCTGGTCGGGTCGGCGGTGGGGCTGAAACAGCCGACGCTGCCCTATGCCGTGGGCCTCTGCTTTGCCTTCCTGGCGGTGGCCGGTGGGTTCTGGCGGCGGATGTTCCTGTCGTTCTTCTTCGGGATCGGCGTCATTGCCGGTATGGCGCTGTTTTCCGGCCATTGGATGTGGCACCTGTGGTCCACCTACCAGAACCCGCTATTTCCCTATTTCAACGACTTCTTCAAATCGCCCTGGGGCGTGCCGGAGGCGTACCGGGATGACAAGTTCCTGCCCCATGGTCTGTGGAACAATCTGATCTTCCCCTATACGTGGCTGATGGACCCCAAGAAGGTGGGGGAGATTATCTTCACCGACCTGCGCGTGCCGGTAATGGTGGTGGTCCTGCTGCTGACCCCATTCCTGGCGCTGGCCGGGCGGTTTGTGCCGAAGAAGGATGTGATGGTGCCGTTCCGCCCGGCGCTGTATCTGCTTGTGGCGGGCGCCCTGACCTATCTGGCCTGGCTGAAGCTGTTCGCCATCTATCGCTACCTGATCCCGCTGGAGATGATGGCGCCGCTGGTTGTGGTGGCGGCCATCGCGCTGTGGCCGCTGCCGCGCCGGGCCAAGGGTCTGGTGATGCTGGCCCTGCTGGCGCTGGTCACCGTCACGGCCCGGCCCGGTACCTGGGCGCGGGTGCCGTTCGCGGACAAATTCGTGGAAGTGTCGATCCCCGACCTGCCCAACCCGGACAACACCATCATCATCCAGACAGGCTACGCACCCACCAGCTTCCTGGCCTATGGCTTCCCGAAGAATGTGCCGTTCCTGCGCATCCACAGCTATTTCATCCATCCCGACCATGGCGATATCCTGCTGAACCGCGCCATGCATGGCCGCATCGACGCGCATCAGGGGGACATCTTCTGGCTGGTCGCGCATTGGGAGGTTTGGACGGCGGACCATATCCTTCCCCATTACGGGCTGGCCGCCGACATGAGCGATTGCGGGCTGGTGAAGTCCAACCTGGATGAACCGATGATGTTGTGTCGGTTGCGCAAGGTGGCACCTCTCCCTTGAAGCGATGCGGAGATAAGCATAGTCTCAGGTAAGGAAACTCCTTTCGGTTATGGTCATGATCACGAGCAAGCTGACCAGCAAGGCGCAGACAACCATTCCGCAGTCGGTGCGGGCGGCCCTTCATCTGAAGGAGGGCGATGAAATCGCCTATGCGATTGAGGATGGGCGTGTGGTCATGACACGGGTATCGGTGGTGCGTGTGGAGGACCCGTTCAGCACCTTTACAGAATGGTCATCGGAAGCGGATCAGCGGGCCTATGCCGACCTTTGAGCCATGGGCCATCGTCAAGGTCCCATTCCCTTACACGGATCGACCCGTGCGGCAACGACGCCCGGCGCTTGTCGTGGCGGCTGGCAACATTCAACAAGACCATGGATTGTTATGGGTGGTGATGATCACCAGCGCCGATAATCGGGGCTGGCCCAGTGATGTCCCGGTTTCGGATATTGCCGTTTCAGGTTTGCCGGCACCCTCTGTCGTGCGAACCGCTAAGATTGCCACGATTGAGGCCAAGGAAGCAGAGGCTATTGGGCGTTTGCCAGTGGCAGATCGCGAAACGGTGCGGCGTCTTCTGCTCGGTGTGTTGGCCCACGCCACCAACTGATCAATGCCCCCGTCCAACGGACATGAAAGCGCCGCGTTTCCGCCGCAGCTTTCCCCGAATATCCGTGTTATCTCTTTGTCATCCAACCCTTGTCCAACCGGACCCGAATATCCCATGTCTGACAGTCTGACCCAGGGTGCGCCGCGCATCGCCGTGCTGGTGCCCTGCTATAACGAAGAAGCCTCCATCGAAGCCGTGGTACGCGACTTCAAGGAAGCGCTGCCGACCGCCACCATCTATGTCTATGACAATAACTCCAAGGATCGCACCTCGGAGATTGCCAAGGCAGCCGGTGCCGTGGTGCGGCGGGAGCCGTTGCAGGGCAAGGGCAATGTCGTGCGCCGCATGTTCGCCGATATCGAGGCGGACGTGTATGTCATGGTGGATGGCGACGACACCTATCACGCGCCCAGCGCCGGCAAGCTGGTGGCCAAGCTTCTGGATGAGAAGCTGGACATGGTGAACGGCGCCCGCGTCACCGACTGGGAGAATTACCGCGCCGGTCATCGGCTGGGCAATGTCATGCTGACCACCCTGGTTACCATGGTGTTCGGCAAGCGCACCGACGATCTTCTGTCGGGCTATCGCGTCTTCTCCCGCCGCTTCGTGAAAAGCTTCCCCGTGCTGGCGGGTGGGTTTGAGATTGAAACCGAACTGGTGGTGCATGCCCTGGAAATGAGCATGCCGCTGGGTGAGGTGGAAACGCCCTACAAGGACCGCGCGCCGGGGTCGGTGTCGAAACTGTCCACCTTCCGCGACGGGTTCCGCATCCTGTGGATGATCGGCAAGCTGATCAAGGAAGAGCGGCCGATGCAGTCCTTCGGGCTGGTCGCGGTGCTGCTGGCCCTGATTTCGGTGATCATCGCGGTGCCGCTGTTCATCACCTATTACGAAACTGGCCTGGTGCCGCGCTTCCCCACGGCGGTGCTGGCCACCGGCCTGGGCCTCTTGTCCTTCCTGTCGCTGACCTGCGGTTTGATCCTGGACACGGTCACGCGTGGGCGGCGGGAGATGAAGCGCCTGCGCTATCTGGAGATCCCGGCACCGGATTACGATAGCGGGTTTTTGAAGTGATGGAACGGGCGGGTTCGGTGACGAACCCGCCCGATGTCTTTCAGGGCTTTTTCTCTTCGATTGCCTTCTGCTCACGGAAGGCTTCCGCCTCCTGCTTTACCCGCTCGGCCTCGGCCTTGGCCTGTTCTTCGGTCATCACGGTGGGGAAGACGGTGATGGTCTTTTCTTCCAGCTTGAAGACACTCATGCCGATACCGCTGATCCAAGCCGGGATGATCAGCAGGCCGATGCCGGCGGCGACCAGACCGGCCAGCCGGGTCTTGGTACGGCCCATCTTGAGGCGGCGGATGGTTTCATCTGATGTCGGCTCCGCCGACCAGGCCCGCTTCAGTTCCATTCCACCACCATCCTTTCCAAAATGTCCAAACGGTCAGCCTCTGCCGCCGGCTTGTCCCACCGCAGCCGCGAAATGCGGGGGAAGCGCATGGCGATGCCGCTCTTGTGCCTTGTGGAGCGGTGGACGCTGTCGAACGCCACCTCGAATACCAGGCCGTGTTCCACCTCCCGCACGGGACCGAAACGGTTGGTGGTGTGGTTGCGCACCCAGCGGTCGATCTCTGCCAGCTCCGCATCGGTGAAGCCGGAATAGGCCTTGCCGACGGGCACCAGCTCTCCGCCCTCTCCAGGCGTACCGCGCCACGCGCCGAATGTATAGTCGCTGTAGAAGCTGGACCGCTTGCCATGCCCACGCTGGGCGTACATCAGCACGCAATCCGCCGTCAATGGCCCGCGCTTCCACTTGAACCAGGGACCCTTGGGGCGGCCACCGACATAAGCACTGTCGCCGCGTTTCAGCATCAAGCCTTCGATGGCCCCATCCTCCACCCCCTGATCACGGGCCGACAGGCGCAGATGGGACAGGTGGTCCCAATCGGTAAAGGGGACAAGGGGCGACAGGTCCATGCCGGGCGGGCGGGTGCGGGCGAACCAATCCTCCAGCCGGCGGCGGCGTTCATCGAAGGGCAGGGCGCGCAGGTCCTCATCCCCGTCGAACAGCATGTCGTACAGCCGCACAAAGGCAGGGAAGTCGCGCAGCATGGGTGCCGTCACCCGCTTGCGGTTCAGGCGCTGCTGCAAATCATTGAAGGGCGCGATGCGGCCATCGCGGGCCACCAGCAATTCGCCGTCCAGAACGGCATGAAAGCCCATCTGGGATGCCACGTCGGGAAAGGCCCCGGCGATCTCATCCCCGGTGCGGCTGTAGATCCGGGCCTTGTCCGGCGTACCGCGTGCCACCAGCTGCACCCTTATCCCGTCCCATTTCCATTCGGCCCGGTAATCGGTGGGGTTCAGGGCCTGGATGTCGCTTTCTTCCAGCGGGTGGGCCAGCATCATGGGGCGGAAACCGCCTGTGTCACTGACACCCGGCTTCTCCGCCATACCCGTCAGCCAGTCGAACAGGGGGGCGTAGGGGGGCGACAGGCCGTGCCACAGCTCCTCCACCTGCTCCACGCTGGCCTCCACCCCCCTGGCATTGGCCCAGTCGACCAGGGCGGTCTTGGCCATGCGGGCCGACACGCCGATGCGTAACCCGCCGGTGATCAGCTTCAACAGCGCCCAGCGGCCCGTGGCGTCAAGGCTGTCCAGCCAGCCGGACAGCAGGGCGGGGACTGTGCCGCGCTTGGCAGTGGAAAGCCCCTCCACCACCTCTGCCAGACCGGGGGGCGGGTGGTTGACGCCGGGTGGTGCGGGCCAGATCAGGGCCACGGTTTCAGCCAGATCACCCACGAAATCATAGGACCAGCCGAACAGGGCCGGGTCGACGCGGGTGGCGACCAGTTCCTTGACCATCCCGGCCTTGGCCGCCGTGAAGGACAGGTCACCGGTCAGGGCGGCCAAGCCATAGCCGCGGTCGGGGTCGGGCGCATGGTCCAGGTAATCGGCAATCATGCGCAGCTTGCCGTTGCGGGACGGCATGTAGGCGAGCGCGTCGAGGAGGGTGGCGAAGGATTGCATGGGTTGCTCCCTCACCCTCCAACCGGCTGACGCCGGCGGGCCCCTCCCTCTCCCGCAAGCGGGCGAGGGGCAAACCCAACAAGTTCCGCCCCTCGCCCACGAGAGTGGGAGAGGGAGGGGCCCAAGCCTGTCAAGGCTTGGGAGGGTGAGGGAGCAACCATCCTCATTCCTCCTCCCCCCGTCCAATCAGATGCAGGGGCTTGGCCTTCACACCCTGGGTCGTGGCCCAATGGACAAGCGCCTCTTCGCTGCCATGGGTGACCCACAGCTCCCCCGGCGCCACGTCGGTCACCGTCTGGCACAGCTCATCCCAATCGGCATGGTCAGAAACGATCAGGGGCAGTTCCACCCCATGCTGCCGTGCGCGGGCCCGCACCCGCATCCAGCCCGACGCATAGGCCGGCAGCGGGTCGGGCATCCGGCGCAACCATTTGTCGGCCATGGCCGATGGCGGGGCCAGGACGATACCGCCGCGCATGGATGAAGCATCGGCCACCGTCGCGGGACGCAGGTCGCCCAGTTCTACCCCCTGTTCCTGGTACAGAGCACAAAGCGGCAGGTGGGCGCCGTGCAGATGGAGCGGACGGTCGTATCCGGCGCGGCGCAGCTCCGCGATCAGGCGCTGGCACTTGCCCAGGGCGTAGCAGCCGACGACGATGGTACGTTCGGGGAAGACCGACAGCGTGTGCAGCAGGCGGGCGATCTCGCCCTCCACCGGCGGGTGGCGGAAGACGGGCAGGCCAAAGGTGGCCTCCGTGATGAACGCATCGCAGGGAACGGGTTCAAAAGGCGCGCAGGTGGGATCAAAGCGGCGCTTGTAATCGCCCGACACCACCACCCTGCTGCCCCGCCATTCCATCACCACCTGCGCCGACCCCAGCACATGACCGGCGGGTACGAGACGCACAGTCACCTCGCCGATCCGTATCGGCTGGTGATAGGGCAGGGGCTGTTGCGCGGCCCCCGCCCCATCGCCCAGGCGCGCCCGCATGATGGCGAGCGTGCCGGGCGTGGCCAGGACATGGGCATGCCCTGGCCGTGCATGGTCGGAATGGCCATGGGTGATCACCGCGCGGTCGACAGCACGGGTCGGGTCGACATGGAAGCCGCCCGGTTCCACCCATAATCCCCCACCCTGTTCGGGTGGGCAGGGGGTGACCCAACTGTCGGGCGCGGGGATCATCACGACCCCGCCGGCATATGGACAAAGGCGCCCGGACCCAGCGGTAGTTCCGCCAGATACCAGCCGCAGAAAAGAGCGACCGCGCCGATACCCATCCACATGGCCAGCGGCAGCATGGTGGCCAGCAGCGATCCGATGCCAAAGCTGGGCACATAACGCTGACACATGATCAGGATCAGCGGGAAATAGGGCAGCAGCGGCGTGATCGGGTTGGTGAAGCTGTCACCCACACGATATGCGGCCTGCGTCGCCTCCGGCGTGATGCCTAGCAGCATCAGCATGGGCACCATCACCGGCCCCAGGATGGCCCATTTGGCGGACGCACTGCCGATCAGGATATTGATCAGGGCAGAGACGATGATGATGGCGACCAGCAGCGGCAGGCCCGTAAAGCCTGCCTCCTTCAGAAAGGCCGCCCCGTTCACCGCCAGGATGCCGCCCAGGTTGGACCAGCCGAACAGGGCGATGAAGACGGCACAGCAGAAGGCCAGCACGATATAGCCGCCCATGTCGGACATGGACTGGCCCATCATCTTCACGACGTCGCGGTCATTGCGGATAATGCGCGCGCCGACACCATAGGCGATGCCGATGATCAGAAAGCTGATGAACAGCACGGCCACGATGCCGCGTAGGAAGGGTTCGACGGTACCTTTGGCATCGCGCAGGATGGCAAAATTCGGCGCGACATTGATGCCGAACGGGGCGGCAAGGGCCTGAACGATTCCATCCGGCACGACCGCCACGCCGATCAGGGCGGTTATGGCCAGGATGGCAAGGCCGGCATAGCGAAGGCCGCGCTTCTCATTGGCCTGCTGTTCGGCGCTGGGCGCGTCGTCGGCAATGGTCAGCCCGGCGGCGACCGGGGCTGTGCGCACCAGACGTGGTTCGATCAACCGTTCGGTGACCAGGGTGCCGATGATGGTGAACAGCGGCACGAAGGCCGCCATCAGGTACCAGTTGGCGGTGGCCAGCACCTCATAACCCGGATCGACCAGACGGGCCGCCGCCGTACTGATCCCGCCCAGCAGCGGGTCGAGCGAGGTGACCAGCAGGTTGGAGGAAAACCCCGCCGACACACCGGCAAAGGCCGCCGCAATACCGGCGATGGGGTGGCGACCGGAGCTGTGGAACAGCATGCCGGCCAGCGGGATCAGCACGACATAGCCGGCATCGGTCGCCATGCTGGACTGTACGCCGGCAAAGACCACAATCAGGGTCAGCAGGCTTTTCGGCACGGCGCGGACCAGGGCGCCCAGCGACACGCCGATCAGGCCCGTCTTCTCCGCGACACCCACACCCATGACACACAGCAGGACCACCGCCAGCGGCGGGAAGCTGGCGAAGATGGTGGGCAGGTCGGTCAGGAAGCGGCGGATATATTCCGCCGACAGAAGATTGGTGGCGACCAGTTCCTTGCCAGTGCCGGGATGGATGGCCGACACGCCCATGGATGACAGGATGGCCGACAGCGCCACCAGAATGATGATGGCGATCAGGAACAGGGTGGCCGGATCGGGCAACCGATTGCCCACCCGCTCAATCGCCCCCAGAATGCCACCGCCCGCTTTTGCCTCAATGTCCGAAACTGCCATGTTTTCCTCTTATCCTTCGCGCCCCGTTTGCCGGGCGTCGCTGGCGAAGATAGTGCATGCGGGCGCGCCGGGCGAGGGGGCGTTCAAGACAAAGCCACCGATCCGTGACAGGCTATCCCCATGGAGATGGTCAACGGATTCGCTGCGAAGGCTGCGCCGACGCGGCGCTGGACAAACGCGGCCTGGACCCCGCCAAGGGCAATTAATCGCCCTTTGAGCGGGCACAGGCGGCGGCGGCCAAGGCCGGCCTGACGGTACAGCCGCTGGGCGTCAACCAACCGCTGACCACGGCCGTGCGCGGGACGCTGTTGAATATTGTGGTTTGAGGGCGCGTCCCCGATTTATCCCCGGTCCTGTGCGCCGTGCCAGACGCGCAGGATGCGGACTTCATCCTCTACGATGTCATAGACCAGGATATAGGGATGCACGACCGCCAGTTCGCGCGTGCCGTCGGAGCGGGCCTTGCCGCTTTTGGGAAAGGTGGCGAGGCTGTTGCCGGCGGTGAAAAGGTGTCGGACGATGCGGCTGGCGGCATATGGATTAAATTGCGCGATATAGGCCGCATGAGCCTGAAGGTCATCAATGGCGGTTTCGGTCCAGGTGACCAACGTCACCGGGGCACGCCCGAGCGGGGGGCGGGGGGCAAAGCGTCGCCGCGTTCCAGGGCGTCGGCCAGTTTCAGCAGCCAGGGGCCGACCACGGCGTGCGGCACGACGCGACCGGCGGCGATGTCGGCGCGTGCCTCTGCGATGGCGCGTGCCTTACGCGCTTCGTCCACGTCGTCGAAGATGGAGCCAGCCTGTTCCATGGCAACGAGTATCGCACCCGGTGCAGTTCGGGGCAAGTCATGGGGTGTGCTGGCGGCTGTTGCGTCACTTTCGCAATGTCATGGGTCTGGAAACGGTAGCATTCGGTCGTTACGATACGTGCCAACGCACAAATCCGTACCGGCGGGGGCGCTGGGCGGGACATAAAAGAGGATTGTTGGGAAAATGGCCGGTATCGATAAGCGCATTACCGAGGAAGAAGCCCTTCTGCTGCATAGCAGCGGGCGTCCCGGTAAGCTGGAAATCACCCCTACCAAGCCGATGGCCACGCAGCGCGACCTGTCGCTGGCCTATTCGCCGGGGGTGGCCACGCCATGCCTGCGCATCCATGCCGACCCGTCCACGGCCTATGATTATACAGCCAAGGGCAATATCGTCGCCGTCATCTCCAACGGCACCGCCGTTCTGGGGCTGGGCGATCTGGGGGCCCTGGCATCCAAGCCGGTGATGGAGGGCAAGGCCGTCCTGTTCAAGCGCTTCGCCGATGTCGACGGTATCGACCTGGAGGTCGATACCCGCGATGTGGAGGAATTCATCAATTCCGTCCGCTATCTGGGTCCCAGCTTCGGCGGCATCAATCTGGAAGATATCAAGGCCCCGGACTGTTTCATCATCGAGCAGCGCCTGCGCGAATTGATGGACATTCCCGTCTTCCATGATGATCAGCATGGTACCGCCATCATCGCCGCCGCCGGCCTGTTCAACGCCCTGGAAATGACGGGCCGCGACATCAAGGAAACCAGGCTGGTCATCAATGGTGCCGGTGCCGCCGCCATCGCCTGTGCCGAGCTGTTCAAGTCCATGGGTATTCCGCACGGGAACATTACGCTGTGCGACACCAAGGGCGTGGTCTGGAAGGGCCGGGCCGAAGGCATGAACCAGTGGAAATCGGCCCATGCGGTGGTGACCGATGCCCGAACCCTGGCCGATGCGGTCGCCGGGTCGGATGTGTTCGTGGGCCTGTCGGCCAAGGGGGCGATGACGCCCGCCATGGTGAAATCCATGGCCAAGAACCCCATCATCTTCGCGCTCGCCAACCCCGACCCGGAGATCACGCCGGAAGAGGTGCGGC
The DNA here is from genome assembly GCA_001296005.1 of alpha proteobacterium AAP38. Classification (GTDB taxonomy): domain Bacteria; phylum Pseudomonadota; class Alphaproteobacteria; order Azospirillales; family Azospirillaceae; genus Niveispirillum. The sequence continues at coordinate 97,335 of LJHR01000003.1, forward strand.
AGGTGCGTGACGATGCCATCGTCGCCACGGGCCGGTCGGATTATCCCAATCAGGTCAACAACGTCCTGGGCTTTCCCTATATTTTCCGCGGCGCCCTGGACGTGCGGGCCAGCACCATCAATGACCAGATGAAGATCGCCGCCGCGCGTGCCCTGGCGGCCCTGGCGCGCGAGGATGTGCCGGACGAGGTGGATGCCGCCTATTCCGGCCGGCGTCTGCGCTATGGCCCGGAATATATCATCCCGGTGCCGTTCGACCCGCGCCTGATCTCCACCATTCCCGCCGCCGTGGCGCAGGCGGCGATGGATACGGGCGTGGCGCGCAAGCCCATTGTCGATATGGATGAATATCGCCGGTCCCTGCGCCTGCGCCTGGACCCGACAGCGGACAGTTTGCAGCTGATCGCCGACAAGCTGCGCAGCAGCCCGCGCCGCGTGGTGTTCGCCGAGGGCGAGGAGGAGCGGGCCATCCGCGCCGCCATCGCCTACCGCTCCGGTGGGTTCGGCCACCCGGTCCTGATCGGGCGCGAGAATGTGGTGCAGGAAAAGCTGGCCAGCCTGGGCCTGTCGGGGGTCGAGCCGCTGGATATCCAGAATGCCCGTTTCGGTGCCCCCAATATCGAGCGCTATACAGACTTCCTTTACAAGCGTTTGCAGCGGCGCGGCCATCTGCACCGCGATTGTCAGCGCTGGGTCAACCAGAACCGCAATGTCTTTGCCGCCTGCATGGTGGCCACGGGCGATGCCGACGCCATGGTGACCGGCCTGACCCGGTCCTTCGCCGTCAGCTTTGAGGATATCGAGCGGGTGATCGACCCGCAGCCCGACCATATCGTGTTCGGCCTGTCGGTACTGGCCACGCGCAAGCGGACCGTCTTCATCTCCGACACGACCGTGCATGAGCGCCCGACGCCCGAACAGCTGGCCGATATCGCCATCCAGTCGGCGCGCATGGCCCGCCAGATGGGGCATGAGCCGCGCGTTGCCTTCCTGTCCTTCAGCAATTTCGGCCAGCCCATGCGCGACCGCGCCGCCCATGTGCGCGAGGCCGTGTCGCTGATGGACAAGCGCAAGGTCGATTTCGAATATGACGGTGAGATGTCGGCGGATACGGCGCTTGATTACGATCTGATGAAGCGCCTTTACCCGTTCGCGCGCCTGTCGGGGGCGGCCAATGTGCTGATCATGCCGGCGCTGCATGCGGCCAATATCGGGGCCAAGCTGCTGCATAAATTCGGCGGCGGCAACCTGATCGGCCCCCTGCTGATCGGCATGGATAAGCCGGTGCAGGTGGTGCAGATGGGGGCCACCGTCAATGAGCTGACCACGGCGGCCATCATGGCGGCGCATGACAGTCTGGCGCGGTAACGGGCGGGCGTAGGTCAGGTCGAGGGGCGTCAGCCCTGAGCCCTGACAGTAAAGGATCAAAGGCCTTTTCTGTCAGGGCTCGCGCGCTGCGCTCGACCTGACCTACGCGAAATCGTCACAGGCGGGCTCAATTATTAAGTTTCCGTGATGCTGTTACCCTGGCCCTGCGGCAATGTTATCTCCTCCGGTCCCGCTCTCTGGCGGGAGGGAAATGATAAGAATGGCAGGGACAGATGCGGTGGTATGAGGTGCGGCCGGTCCGGTTCGTGCTGATCGGGGTGGCGCTGGTCGGGCCGACGGCGGCGATCCTGCTGGCCTTGCTGCTGGCGGGGCATGTCGATGCCGGGGTGGCGCTGCCGGCGCTGCTGGTCAATGTCGTGGTGGCGGTGGCCATCCTGCGCATGATCCAGACCGATACGCGCCGCCTGACGGATTATGCCGAGATCCTGGGTGAGGCGTCGGAACCGGTGCCTGCGCCGGAACTGGACAGCATCACGGCGGAGTTCATCGCATCAGCCATGGCACGGGCGCAACAGGCTTGGCTGGACCGGGAAAGCAGGGATGCGGGGCGCGCCGGCCTGTTTGAGGCGGTGATCGACCAGCTGCATGACCCGGTCATCCTGCTGGGGCCGGGCCGGGAGGTGCGGCGCGCCAATCAGGCGGCCTGCAAGCTGTTCGGGGACCGGCTGCTGGACCGTGATCTGGCCAGTTCGGTGCGCACGCCCAGCCTGCTGGAGGCTGCCGATGCCGTGCTGGCCGGTGGGGCGTCACGCACGGTGGAGGTGCTGCTGCCGGTACCGGTGGAGCGCACGTTGCAGGCGCGGGTCAAGCCGTTCCGCCCGCCGGGGGAGGAGGGGCCGCTGCTGGTCCTGCTGACCCTGCACGACATCACGGTCCTGAAACGATCCGAGCAGATGCGGGCCGATTTCGTGGCCAATGCCAGCCATGAGCTGCGCACGCCGCTGGCGGCCCTGATCGGCTTCATCGAGACGCTGCGCGGGCCGGCCAAGGATGATCCGGCGGCGCATGAACGGTTCCTGGGCATCATGTTCGATCAGTCCAACCGCATGTCGCGGCTGGTCAATGATCTGCTGTCCTTGTCACGGATCGAGATGGACGAGCATTCGCCCCCCACCGAACAGGTGGATGTGGCCAAGATCGTGCGCAATGTCGCCGCGACTCTGGAGCTGCGCGCCGCATCGCGCAAGGTGAAGCTGCGCCTGGAACAGCCCGACAGCCTGCCGCCTGTCGTGGGGGACGAGGATCAGCTGTCCCAGGTGTTCCAGAACCTGATCGACAATGCCATCAAGTATGGCAAGGAACAGACGGAAGTGACGGTGGCCCTCACCGCCTCCACCCAGGGCAAGGCGGGCACGGTGCGCGGGCCGGCGGTGATGGTGGCCGTCACCGACCGGGGCGATGGCATCGCCCGCACCCATCTGCCGCGCCTGACGGAGCGATTCTATCGTGTGGACCCCGCCCGGTCGCGCGCGCTGGGCGGCACCGGGCTGGGGCTGGCCATCGTGAAGCATATCGTCAACCGCCACCGTGGCCGCCTGATCATCGACAGCGAGGTGGGCAAGGGCAGCACCTTTACCGTGATGCTGCCGGCGGCCAAGGCGGTGAAGGTTGTTGAGCGGGAGGTGGGGTAGAGGCGGCGGCGTTGCGCCCTCACCCTCCCAGGCCTTCGAAGGCCTGGGCCCCTCCCTCTCCCACGTTCATGGGCGAGGGGAGAAGTTTTGCCCCTCGCCCGCTTGGCGGGAGAGGGAGGGGCCCGAACGCGTCAGCGTTTGGGAGGGTGAGGGTAAGCCCCTCTACTTCTTCTCCGCCGCTTCCTTTTCCGCCTTCTTCCGGGCCAGGAATTCTTTGGCCTCCGGTGCATTCAGGCCGCCATCGGCCATGAATTTCCAGGACCCGTCCTTCTGCTTGCGCCAGATGGTGACGTAGCGGGAGGGGGGCAGTTCCTCCTTGGTGCCGTCGGGTTTCAGCTTGTAATAGCGGGCCTTGCCCCAGGTATAGCCCAGGGTGCCGTCACCCGACACGGCACCATCCATCGGCCCCCAGTCGATCTCCAGGTCCGTACCGAAAAGGGTCGTCAGGGCGCTGGCGTCCGTGCCGGGCACGGGATCGTTCAGCATCAGTACCCGCGTCTCCGCATATTCGGCAAATGCCTTGCCCGGCCCCACCTCCTTGGCGCGGGCGGCAAAGGCGCGGTCAGCGTCCATCACGGCCTGGGCCGGGTGGCTTTGCGCCCAGACCGGCAATGTCATGAATGTTGCGCAGGTCAGCGCCCCGAAGGTGCGCGCCAGCGTGCCGGTCTTACGCCGGTTCTTGTCCGAAAAACCCATGTCCAGTTCCTTGCAAAAGTGAAATTTCCCTGCAATTTCAATGGTGAAGGACTCTGTGCCGGCTGCCAATGGCCAATGTGTAACGCGACTGTATCGCGCGTGGTGGCGGCGGGCTTTCGGAGGCGGTGTCATGGAACTGTAACGTAGATGTAGTATTTGCGTCTCGCAGCACCGCTATGGTCCCGGCACCCAGCAGGGACATGGCCACAGGGTGAAGGCAGGCATCATGGGATGCCAGGGCCTTTCCGTGAGCCGCCCAGTTAACCGGAGGCCCTTGTCGTGACCACCAAGAAGCTCGTCCTCGCCGCCGTTCTCGGCGCTGTTTCCTTCGTCGGCCTGGCCGGCGCTGCCGCTGCCCGCGACCAGATCCGCATCGTCGGCTCCTCCACGGTGTTCCCCTTCACCTCCACGGTTGTCGAGCGCTTCGGCCAGACCACGAAGTTCGGCGCTCCGATCCTGGAATCGACGGGCACCGGCGGCGGCATGAAGCTGTTCTGCTCCGGCATCGGCGCCGATTTCCCGGACGCCACGGGCGCTTCCCGCGCCATGAAGGCCAGCGAATACGACACCTGCCAGAAGAACGGCGTCGAGCAGATCACCGAGCTGGTCATCGGCTATGACGGTCTGACCTTCACGCAGTCCAAGAAGGGCAACCAGATCAGCATCACGAAGGCGCAGCTCTTCGCCGCTCTGGCCAAGGAAGTTGAAGTGAACGGCCAGATTGTGCGCAACCCGCACAAGACCTGGAAGGATGTCGACGCCTCCCTGCCGGCCATCGAGATCGAAGTGCTGGGCCCGCCGCCGACGTCCGGCACCCGCGACGCCTGGGTCGAGCTGGTGATGGAAACGGGCTGTAAGGAATTCCCGGCCATCAAGGCCCTGGACGCCACCCGCCACGCCGCCGTCTGCAAGACGATGCGTGAGGACGGCGCCTTCATCGAAGCCGGTGAGAACGACAACGTCATCGTGCAGCGTCTGGTCGCCAACCCGAATGCCTTCGGCATCTTCGGCTACAGCTTCCTGGAAGAGAATATCGACAAGCTGCATGGCGTGCCGGTCAACGGCATCGAGCCGAAGTACGAGACCATCGCTTCCGGTCAGTACCCGGTGTCCCGCCCGCTGTTCGTCTACTTCAAGAACCAGCATTTCGGCGTGATCCCCGGCCTGAAGGAATTCCTGGGCGAATACGCCTCGGAGCGCGCCATGGGTGACGATGGCTATCTGGCCGACAAGGGTCTGGTGCCGCTGCCTGCCGATAAGCGCAAGGCTTCCGAACAGGCGGCCCTGAAGCTGACCCCGATGGCCAAGCCGGCGTCGTAATGTGAAAGGCTGGGCCGGTACAGGACTCTTGCACCGGCCCGGTGTATAAGCAGATGGCGGAACCGGCGGCGTCAGACCTGATGCCGCCGGTTTGCCGTAACCGGTAAACTCCCCTGACAGCGGCGGATTGAACCACATGTCAGTAACCTTGACCGTAGCCGTCCTGTTGTTCCTGTCGCTGGCCGGATTCTGGCTGGGACGCAACAGGGCCGTGGCCGTGGCCGGCGGGCGCATCGCCAATCTGCACTCCGTTCCCAATTATTATGGCTCCTACATGGCCCTGTGGGCCGGTCTTCCGGCCCTGGTGCTGATCCTGGTGTGGGTCGCCCTGCGCGGCGCCGTCATGGACTGGATGGTTCTGTCGGCCATGTCGCCGGAACAGCTGGAGGCCTGGGCCCGCGTCATGCTTGCCCCGGCGGAGCTGGAAACGCTGCTGCCGTCCATCGCCGATGGCGCCTCGGCCCTGAGCCAGACGCATCGCCAGTTGCTGCTGATCAATATCAGCAATCTGGCTATCGGGCAGGCGCAGTATGTCAATCCCGGTGTCATCGACTCCATCACCCCCGCAGCCGGCCACTTGGCTCAACTGCGTGGTCTGGCCGACTGGACGCTGTTCGGCGTCGTCGTTGCCCTGGCTGGCGGTGTGCTGGCTTTCACATGGTCGAAGATCGGGCCAGAATTCCGCGCGCGCAACAATGTCGAACGCATCATCACGGCGTTGCTGGTGCTCTGCTCCACCATCGCCGTCCTGACGACGGTGGGCATTGTTCTGTCGCTGCTGTTTGAAAGCATCCGATTCTTCACCAAGGTGCCGATCACCGAGTTTCTGTTCGGTCTGCAGTGGTCGCCACAGACGGCCATCCGGGCCGATCAGGTGGGATCGTCCGGTGCCTTCGGTGCCGTGCCCCTGTTCACGGGCACCTTGCTGATCGCCACCATCGCGATGTTTGTGGCGGCCCCGGTCGGTCTGATGTCGGCCATCTACCTGTCCGAATATGCGCCCAAGCGGGTGCGCGGGCTGGTAAAGCCGGTGCTGGAAATCCTTGCTGGCGTGCCCACGGTAGTGTTCGGTTTCTTCGCCATCCTGACGGTCGCCCCCTTCATCCGTGATGTCGGTGCCTCGATGGGCATTCCGATTTCTTCCCAAAGCGCGCTGGCCGCCGGTGTGGTGATGGGCATCATGATCGTGCCCTTCGTGTCCTCGCTGGCTGACGACGTAATCAATGCGGTGCCGCAATCGCTGCGTGACGGTTCTTACGGTCTGGGCGCTACCAAGTCGGAAACGATCAAGCAGGTGCTGCTGCCCGCCGCTTTGCCCGGCATCGTGGGTGCCATGCTGCTGGCTGTCAGCCGCGCCATCGGCGAGACGATGATCGTGGTGATGGCTGCCGGCCTCCAGGCCAGCCTGACCCTGAACCCGCTGGAAAGCGTCACCACCGTGACGGTGCAGATCAAGTCCATCCTGGTCGGTGACCAGGAGTTTGACAGCGCCAAGACGCTGTCGGTCTTCGCCCTGGGTCTGGTCCTGTTCCTGGTGACCCTGGCGTTGAATGTCGTTGCCCTCCGCATCGTCCAGAAATACCGGGAAAAATATGACTGAGATCGCAGAGCCGATGCCCACAGCCATGCCCGTGTCCCTTCACACCGGCGACGCCGCCACCAAGCGACTGAAGGCGCGCTATGCCGCCGAACGCCGCTTCCGCCTTTATGGCATCCTGGCCATTCTGTTCGCCTGCTCGATGCTGGTCATCCTGCTGTCGACCCTGCTGAAGGAAGGCACGTCCGCCTTCTTCCAGACGGAGGTCAAGCTGGCGGTGACCATCGATGCCGGCACCATCGACCCGCAGGGTACCGGCAACCCGGCCGAGTGGGATCGTGGTGCGTTCCAGACCCTGGTGACCGACGCGCTGTACAAGGCGTTCCCGGACGTCACGGGCCGGACGGAGAAGCGCGACCTGCGCGGTCTGGTCAGCCCCGTAGCCGGTGTTCGCCTGGGCCAGATGCTGGACAAGAACCCGGCCCTGGTTGGTCAGACGATTGAGGTCTGGCTGCCCGCGTCCGACGGTATCAACCAGATCGTCAAGGGCGGCATCGACCGCGACCTGCCCGAGATTGAGCGTCCGATCAACGACAAGCAACTGGCCTGGTTCGACAGCCTTCAGCAGCGTGGAGACGTGAAGTCGGCCTTCAATACCACCTTCTTTACCGCCAGCGACAGCAACTACCCTGAATTGGCAGGCTTGCTTGGTGCGGCGGTAGGGACGCTGTTGACGATGCTGGTCACGCTGGCCATCTCCCTGCCCATCGGCGTTGCTGCGGCGGTCTATCTGGAAGAATTCGCGCCCAAGAACCGGTTTACCGAGATCATCGAGGTGAACATCAACAATCTGGCGGCCGTGCCCTCCATCGTGTTCGGTCTGCTGGGTCTGGCGGTGTTCCTCAACTTCTTCGGTATGCCGCGTTCTGCCCCGCTGGTCGGTGGTCTGGTGCTGGGCCTGCTGGTGCTGCCCACCATCATCATCGCCAGCCGCGCGGCGCTGAAGGCGGTTCCGCCGTCAATCCGCGAGGCAGCGCTGGGCATGGGCGCCTCGCGCCTGCAGACGGTGATGCACCATGTGCTGCCGCTGGCCATGCCGGGCATCATGACGGGCACCATCATCGGCATGGCCCATGCTGTGGGTGAGACGGCACCGCTGCTGATGATCGGTATGAATGCCTTCGTCACGTCGGCACCCGATAGCCTGCTAGCCAGTTCCTCGGTCCTGCCCGTGCAGATTTTCATCTGGGCGGACAAGCCGGAACGCGGCTTTGTCGAACTGACCTCGGCCGCCATCCTTGTGCTGCTGGCCTTCCTGATCCTGATGAACGGTGCCGCCATCTGGCTGCGCAAGAAATTCGAACGTCGGTGGTAACAATGGACAGCATGACCCTGAACAAGCCTGTACAAGCCGCCGTCACCCAGCCGGTGAAGGTGTCGGCCCGCGACGTGAAGGTCTATTACGGCGCCAAGCGCGCCCTGCACGGCGTCAATGTCGATATCTACCAGAACGAGGTTCTGGCCATGATCGGCCCCTCGGGCTGTGGCAAGTCCACGTTCCTGCGGACCCTGAACCGCATGAACGACACGATCGATATCTGCCGCGTCGAGGGCAAGATCCTGCTGGATGGCGAGGATATCTACGATCCCAAGCTGGACGTGGTGCAGCTGCGCGCCCGGGTCGGCATGGTGTTCCAGAAGCCGAACCCGTTTCCGAAGTCGATCTATGAAAATGTGATCTACGGGCCGAAGCTGCATGGCCTGGCCACCCGCAAGGACGAGTTCGACGCCATCGTCGAAACCTCGCTAAAGCGCGCCGGCCTGTGGAACGAGGTCAAGGATCGCCTGCATGAGCCGGGCACCGGCCTGTCGGGTGGTCAGCAGCAGCGCCTGTGCATCGCGCGCGCCGTTGCCGTCAGCCCGGAAGTCATCCTGATGGATGAGCCCTGCTCGGCCCTTGACCCCATCGCCACCGCGCATATCGAAGAGCTGATCGACGAACTGCGCGAGAGCTTCACCATCGCCATCGTCACCCACAACATGCAGCAGGCCGCCCGCGTGTCGCAGCGCACGGCCTTCTTCCACCTGGGCGATCTGGTGGAGGTCGGTGACACGGAAGAGATTTTCACCAACCCGCGCGACGAGCGCACCCAGGGGTACATCACCGGCCGTTACGGTTGATACCTGTCCCCCAACCAACGCTCTTTACGCTTTGAGGGTTTACGTCCATGTCGCCGACCGAACATACCGTCAAGTCCTTTGAGGCGGAATTGCAGCGCCTGTCCAACCTGATCGCCCAGATGGGCGGCGTGGTGGAGGCGCAGGTGGAAGCGGCCGTGCAGGCCGTGGGCCGCCGCGATGTCGAAGGCGCCACCAAGGTCATGCAGGGCGATGTCCGCCTGGATGAGTTTGAACGCCAGATCGAACATGATGCCATCCGCATGCTGGCGCTGCGGGCACCGGTCGGCGTGGATTTGCGTGAGGTGCTGGCGGCGCTTAAAATCTCCGCCGATCTGGAGCGCACGGGCGACTATGCCGCCAATATCGCCAAGCGCTCCATCGCGCTGGCCCAGCTTCCCGTGATGCGCCCGGCCGGGACCATCCCGCGCATGGGCCGTCTGGTGCAGGAAATGCTGAAGGATGTGCTGGACGCCTATATCGACCGCGATGTCGAAAAGGCCGTGGCCGCCTGGCACCGAGATGAAGAGCTGGATGACCTCTATACCAGTCTGTTCCGCGAGGTCCTGACCTATATGATGGAAGACCCGCGCAACATCACGCCCTGCACGCATCTGCTGTTCATTGCCAAGAACCTGGAACGCGCCGGCGACCATGCGACGAACATCGCGGAAACCGTGCATTTCCTGGTCCGGGGCCAGCCGCTGACGGCGGAACGGCCCAAGGGCGACAAGTCCAGCTTCACCATCATTGAACCGGTCGAGGGCGAGGGCTGAGTTAGCCCCGCCCCGCCACCATCTAGCGCCAAGGGACCCCGATGAACGCCGCCTTGAAGCCGCTGATCCTGGTTGTTGAAGACGAGGCCGACCTCGTCACGCTGCTGTCCTACAACCTGGAACGCGAAGGGTTCCGGGTCATCACCGCCGGTGACGGGGAAGAAGCCCTGTTGCTGGCCGATGAACGCAGCCCACACCTGATCCTGCTGGACTGGATGCTGCCGCTGATGAGCGGGCTGGAGGTCTGCCGCCAGTTGCGCCGCAATCCCAAGACCCGTGAGACGCCCGTCATCATGCTGACGGCACGTGGGGAGGAGGCGGATAAGGTCCGCGGCCTGAATAGCGGGGCGGATGATTACCTGTCCAAGCCGTTCAGCCCCACCGAACTGGTCGCCCGCATCCGCGCCGTGCTGCGCCGTGCCTCGCCGGGTCTGGCGGAAGAACTGCTGCGCTTCTCCGACATCTCCATGGATCTGGCGGCGCACCGCGTGCGGCGCGGGGGCCGGGATATCCATCTGGGGCCGAAGGAATTCGCCCTGCTGCGCCATTTCATGCAGCATCCGGGGCGGGTTTTTTCGCGTGAACAGCTGCTGGACATCGTCTGGGGCCACGACGTCTATGTCGAGCTGCGCACCGTGGACGTGCATATCCGCCGGCTGCGCAAGGCGCTGAACGAGACGGAAGAACAGGATGTGATCCGCACCGTTCGTTCGGCGGGTTATGCGCTGGATAACAAGACGACGATGTGAGTTGTTGCCTGTGTCGCATGCGGGCATTCGCCCTTATGCGACCTACGGTTGGTTCGTAGGTCGCATAAGCAAAGCGCATGCGACGTTTTTTATTACCCCAACTGCCGGCGCAGATGGTTCAGCACGTCGGTGCGGGTCAACAGGCCCAGGAACACCGGGCCGTCCATGATGATGGCCACCATGTTGCGGTTGAACAGGGCGCGCAGGTCGGCCATGGTCGCGGTCACGGGCAGGGTTTCCAGACGGTTGACCATGGCCGTATAGACCTTGTCGCGGAACCGCGCCGGGTCCTTTTCGACATGCAGCAGCAGGTCGCTTTCGTCCAGGATGCCGATCACCCGTTCGCCTTCCATCACCGGAAGCTGTGACACGTCGGAAATCCGCATCCGCTTGTACGCGGTCAGCAGCGTATCCTCCGGCCCCACGGTGACCACCTGGCCCTTGTCGAAGCGGCGGGTCATCAGGTCGCGCAGGTCATTGTGCCGTTCGCGCGGGGTGAAGCCGTGATCTTCCATCCAGGCGTCGTTGAACATCTTCGACAGGTACTTGTTGCCCGTGTCGCAGACGAAGGTGACGACCTTCTTGGGCGTCGTCTGCGCCCGGCAATATTTCAGCGCCGCCGCAAACAGGGTGCCCGATGAGGAGCCGGCCAGGATGCCTTCCAGCCGCAGCAGGTCGCGCGCGGCGTTCAGGCTTTCGGTATCGCTGACATAATAGGCGGCCTTGGCATAATGAAGGTCGCAGATGGGGGGCACGAAATCCTCGCCCACGCCTTCGACCACCCAGGAACCGGGTTCGTCATGCGTGCCCTTGTTCACCAGATCGGCGATGATGGAGCCGACAGGGTCGGCGATGACCATGGCGGTCTTGGGGCTGGCCTTGGCGAAGAAGGCGCCCAGGCCCGTGAAGGTGCCGCCAGAGCCGATTCCGGCCACCACCGCGTCGATGTCGCCGCCCATCTGGTCCAGCATCTCCGGACCCGTCCATTCCTCATGCGCGCGGGGATTGGCCGGGTTGGCAAACTGGTTCACATAGAAGCTGCCGGGAATTTCGGTAGACAGGCGTTCGGCAATGTCCTGGTAATAGGCGGGGTGGCCCTTGCCCACATCGGAACGGGTGATATGGATCTGTGCACCCAGGGCGCGCAGATTGTTGATCTTTTCGGTGGCCATCTTGTCCGGGATGACCAGGATCAGGCGGTAACCCTTGGCCGCACAGACCAGGGCCAGACCCAGGCCGGTATTGCCTGCCGTCGCCTCGATGACCGTGCCGCCGGGGGCCAGCTTGCCCTCTGCCTCCGCCGCCTCGATCATCTTGAGCGCGATACGGTCCTTGATGGACCCACCGGGATTCTGGTTCTCCAGCTTCAGATACAGCTCACACGGGCCGGTATCGAAACGGGTGATACGGACGATCGGGGTGTTGCCGATCATGGACAGGATGGCGGGTGCGCCGGACATGTTTCCCCCCTGGGGCAAATGGTTTTGCCTTCAGGGAACCGCATCCTCAAACCACCCGCAAGGGGGTGTGAAATAACGAAATCAAGCTGCGGCGCAGGTGCGATCCGCGCACGATTCCGGCGGAATCGGCCGCCCATCCGCATTGATCAAACCCGCCTGGAAAAGCGCTTCGACATTATCGGTCAGATTCTCAGCGCAGGCTGGCCGTTCCCAGCCCTCCAGCCAGTTCTGTTCCAGGAAGGCCAGGATGGCGGGCTGACCCAGTTCCACCTCCCACAGGATGCCCAGGAGCGAGGCCAGCGCCTCTTCCCGTATCTGGTCATCCTGGCCCACGGCCAGCGCGCGGTTGGCCTCCTCAATCCGACCGGACTCAGGACCGGCACCCAGGCCGAAATCGATCAGGCCCCGGCGTTCGGGCGGGGCCACCAGCCAGTGCGCCACCTCATGGATCAGGACATAGGCCTCTGACCTGGTGCGGATGGCGTGACCGTCATAGGAGAAGGCGGCCTGCGGCTCCTCATCGATCACGCCGATGCCAAAGCGGCGTGCCAGATCTACGCCCGCCGCCCGGTGGGCCGGCGTGTCCACACCCAGCGCGATCAGGGGCTGCGTCGCCGCAATGCGGGCCAGCACCTTGGCCGTCCGGCTTTCGGGGGCCAAGTGGCGGGCAACGGCGGCCAGGGCGTCCGGGAGGATGTGTTCGGGAATGGTGGTCAATTGCATGGCGTGCAGAAGATAGCCGCCCGTGCCCTGGCGTGAAGTGCCAAACAAGCGCGGCGGGATATCGCGCGGCGCAGAGGTGGCGGGCGAATCATGGTGTTAGCAAACCAAGGATATAGGCCTTGGCCGATGCGGCATCCCGTGCCCGCAGCGCCCCGCGCTGCCACAGGTCGCACAGGCCATGCACCTCTCCCCAGGCGCGCATGACGCGGTCGCGGATCGCGATGGAGAAGCCGGGCGGATCGTCCACCCGGCGGAAGGCCTTGCCCGCAAGGCGCGTGACCTTGGCGACCGACGGGGCCAGGGCCGGATGGGTCAGATAATCCTGTCCCGGAATGCCATACATCAGGGCGTAGAGGGCGGGCCGGTCCAGGGCGAAATCCACATAGGCGCGATAGAGCGGGCCGGGGCAGGGCTGACCGCCCTCGCCATCGAACCCGGCCTGGATCACGGCGGCCAGCCCATCGAACCCCTGTGCCGCCAGGGCCAGGGTCAGTTCATGCTTGTCCGCGAAATGGCGGTAAAGCGCGCGGTGATTGACACCGACCGCCGCCGCGACCGCGCGGAAGGACAGGGCCTCCGGGCCGCCTGCCTCCACCATGGCCAGGGCCGCCGATAGGGATGCGGCGCGCAGGTCGCCATGGTGAAAGCTGTCGCGGCGGGGGGCCAAGTCGGTGGTCAGGACCGCTTGGGGCTGACGTACCATTCCACCACCATCTTCGACACGGCCTGATCGGCCCCGTCCAGGATCTCCACCTCCACGGGGAAGCGCACCTTGCCGGAGGATTCCAGTTCCGCCCGCAGATCGGCACCCGACCGGCCCGTACGGGCCACGGCGCGCAGATCGCCCTTGGCCACGGTCAGGTACTGGATCGTCGCCTGGGCCGCTACGGGCCGGATGCTGGCCAGAACCGGCGCCATGGCACCGGCCATCGCCCCGCCGCTGGCCGTTTCGGCCAGCGTGAAAATGACGCCGGCATGGGGCGTGCCGATATGGTTCTTCACCTCCGCCCGGTCGGTCACCCGGGCCTCGGCGGTGCCGTCGCCAATGCTGACCAGATCAATGCCGCAATGGCGCACGAAGGGCAGGGAACCCACCATCTGCTGGCGGATCATGTCATAGACCATCTTGGGCCTCACCTTGAACAACAGGGGAAGGATGATTTTCAGCATGGCTTGAAGTCTCCGATGGAGACATTGAGTGAAAGCGAACGATCGGTCAAGAATTTTGTCCGGTGTCAGCCCGCCTTGGCGCGAGCTGCGGCGAGGAGGTTGATTGCCTGCTGGGTCAGCGCCATACGCTGTTCAGCGTGGGCATAGAGGTCGGCGGGAAACAGGGCCTGGATGGCGGGCGTCACGTGGCTGTCGATGGCGATGACGATCCGTTCCTGGTCCGTCTGGTTCTCCACCTGATGCGGCAGGGCGAAATCGCCTGTCCACAGGGTGCCGGGCGGATAGGCCACCTTCTCATGCCCGATCCAGGTGAAGGCATCCGCCGGCACCCGCACCGGCAGCAGCAGACGGCAGATGTTCAGATGCAGGGCCTGATGGTCAAAATGCCATTTCAGGTCCACACCCGGCGGCTGCCGCGTGATGTGCAGACCGAACGGATCAATACCGGCATCGCGCAGCAGGTCGGTCAGCAGGGGGATATGGGCCAGCGGCGGCTGTGGCACCGGCATCCCCTTCGGGTCCTTGTACAGCAAGGTGATGGCCGTCCAATCGCCGCTGGGGTTGCCGAAACGGTTGCGCTGCTCATCCGGCACGCTGTCGATGGCCGCCTGAACCTGCTGCTCCAGCATGCCGGGATCGACCCTTATGCTGGACGCTGCCGACAGCATCAGGCCAGACCCGACTGTCATTTCCTGCCAGGGAAGCAGCGCCGCCATCGCCTTACCGCCGATGGAACAGCATGACGCGGAAGGCGGGTTCTTCCGGCCCCTTGGCCATCTGCATGCCCAGTTCCTCGCCCAGGAAGGCGGTGCGGTCGAATTCCGGGAAATGGGTGTCGCCCACGGGGCTGGCCGCGATCTCGGTCAGAAATACGCGGTCGGCCAGGGGCAGGGCGGCGGCGTAGATCTGTGCCCCACCGATCACCATCACCTCGTTCCCGCCGGCTTCCTCCGCCAGGCGCTTGCCCGTGGCGATGGCGGTTTCCAGGTCATGGACGACAATCGCGCCCTCTGCCACGAAATCGCGGTTGCCGGTGATTACGATGTGCGGGCGACCGGGCAGCGGCTTGGACCCGAAACTTTCCCAGGTCTTGCGGCCCATGATCATGGGCTTGCCCATGGTCACCTGCTTGAAGAAGCGCAGATCATTGGGCAGCTTCCAGGGCATGCGGCCTTCATGACCGATAACCCCGTTGCGGGCGACGGCGGCGATCACGGAAAGAAACAAGGCAACTTCTCCAGACGGGCGGTAGGCAGTGACAATAGCCGCCCGCCGGGCTAATGAACAACCACTTGCAGCATGACTGGCAAAGCAGGGCCGACAAGCGATGCGCCATCCCGAACAGCAATATCTGGACCTGATGGAAGACATCCTGGCCCGTGGCGACGCCCGCGTGGACCGGACGGGTGTGGGCACCAAATCCCTGTTCGGGGCCATGATGCGGTTCGACCTGTCGGATGGTACGGTCCCCATCCTGACCACCAAGCGCGTCTATTGGAAACTGGCGGTCAAGGAGATGCTGTGGTTCCTGACCGGCGTCACCAATATCCAGCCGCTGCTGAAGGAAAAGGTCACCATCTGGACCGACTGGCCGCTGGCCACTTACCGCCGGGAGACGGGCGACGCGATCAGCCAGAAGGATTTTGAGCAGCGGATCGTGGAGGATGACGCCTTCGCCGCCCGTTGGGGCGAGTTGGGGCCCGTCTATGGCAAGCAATGGCGGCGCTGGTTGGGCCCGGACGGGCGGGAACATGACCAGATCGCGGCCCTGATCAAGGGCCTGCGCGAAACACCGGCCAGCCGCCGCCTGCTGTTCCATGCCTGGAACGTGCCGGAACTGGGCGGCATGGCCCTGCCGCCCTGCCACATGGTCTATCAGTACCATGTCACCAGCGATGGCCGACTGAACGGGTTGATGTATCAGCGCAGCTGCGACGTGCTGCTGGGCCTGCCCTTCAACCTGACCGGCGCCGTGGCCTTGCAAGCCATGCTGGCGCAACAGGCGGGGTTAAGGCTGGGGGAGTTTGTGTGGATGGGCGGGGATGTGCATCTCTACCTCAATCACCTGGACGCCGCCCGCGAACAACTGTCCCGCCCCCCGCGCCCCCTGCCGCGCCTGACCCTGACCCCGCGTGCCGAGAGTATCGATGCCTACCGGATCGAGGATTTCGTGGTCGAAGGTTACGACCCGCACCCGCCGATCAAGGCGGACGTGGCGGTATAGGGCAGTTGTCAAAGTCCTCCATGGAGTTTTCGTCGATACCTCATCGCTTCATTTGCAAGCCACTCATATTCATCCCAGAATTCTTGGGAATTCCGCTTAACGCGATACTCCGATACAAGTGGCGATAATACTTCCCAAGTTCTCCTTAATGAGTCTCCCCAGCTATCTGCGATTACTTCGACGGGAATAAAGCCTCTTCTGCACATTATTCCCACGGAATCGTAGTTCTGGCAGACTTTCTCTGCTGTCGCCTTTTCAATATCTGTCCAGTCCGTGAATGCCTTTTTTCCTAATTCACTAATGACAAAACCTCTAGCTTTGCGCAAATCATCAGTTTGCAGCATGTCGTAGGCTGCTTTGAACGCTGTGGCGTGAGTCGATTTCTGCATTTCTCGTATTTGCCGTATAACAATTATAGCAGTGGCAAGAGAGACAATCGCCGTTGCAGCGGCTGCAATGGCTTCTAGTGCGGACCAGTCCATTTTTTTTCGACCTCAAGCGCGAGATTGGGTTTGTGCATATGACTAATTATCAAAAAATAGCTTAGCAGATGAAATTTGTCTAGTTTTGCATTCATCAAGAGTGAAACACTGACTGAGTTCCCAGAAGATCGCATTGGAGTAGTGTGTCTGATTGGATCTGACCCGGTTTGAGCATCCTGCCCATAAAATAATCAATATTTTACAGTGGGATGCGCGTGGTTTTCGTGGGAAGCTGACGGCACTTCAGCCCAGCCGGAGATGCCCCGCGATGACCCGCCTGCGTTCGCTTGCCCTGTCGCTTTGCCTTGCTACTGCGCTGTGCGCGATACCGGCCATGGGGGCCTGGGCTCAGAAGGAAGGGGCGGTGGTCACGGCGCTGCCCATGGGCAAGGCCATGGTGTCGTCGGCGGACCCGCGTGCCACCGATGCGGGGCGGGAAATCCTGCGCCAGGGCGGGTCGGCGGCCGATGCGGCGGCGGCCCTGATGCTGGCCCTAACGGTGGTGGAGCCGGAATCGTCGGGCATCGGCGGCGGCGGCTTCCTGCTGTATCACCCCGCCGGCAGCAAGGACACGTTCAGCTATGACGGGCGGGAGGAGGCGCCATCGGCGGCCAAGCCCGACCGCTTCATGCAGAACGGCCAGGAAATGGATTATGAGCTGGCGCGGGCCGGCGGCCTGTCGGTGGGTGTGCCGGGCAATATCCGCCTGATTGAGCTGGCCCATGCCCGCCATGGCAAGCTGCCCTGGAAGGCTTTGTTCCAGCCGGCGATTCGGCTGGCGCGCGACGGCTTTGTCGTCACGCCGCGCATGGTGAAGATGCTGGAGGAACAGAAGCCGCTGCTGTCCGTGTCACGGGAAGCGCAGGCGCTTTATTACCAGCCCGACGGGTCGCCCAAGCCGGCGGGATCGGTGATCAAGAACCCCAAGCTGGCCGATCTCCTGACCCTGGTGGCGGAGAAGGGGGCGGACGCCTTCTACAAGGGGCCGGCGGCGGATCGGCTGCGCGCGGCGGTGGCCAACGCGGCCCGCAACCCCAGCATCATCACGGCGGATGATATGGTGAATTACCGCGCCGTGCCGCGCCCGCCTGTCTGTGGCACCTACCGCGTCTACACGGTCTGCGGCATGGGGCCGCCTTCGTCGGGCGGTATCGCGGTTCTGACCATCCTGAAACAGATGGAAGGGTTCGATATTCCGGCCATGGGGCCGAACAGCCTGGAGGCCTGGCATATCATCGGCGAATCGATGCGGCTGGCTTATGCCGACCGGGCCAAATGGCTGGGTGATCCCGACCATGTGAAGGTGCCGGTGGAGGGGCTGACCGACCCCGCCTATATCAAGGAGCGGGCCAAGCTGATCGACCCGAAAAAGGCCATGCCCAAGGCACCGGCGGGTAACCCGAAGGATGCGCCGCGCGTGTCGGAGATTGCCGACAATGAAATCCCCGGCACCACCCATTTCTCCGTCGCCGATGAATGGGGCAATGTCGCCTCCATGACCTCGACCATCGAGGATATTTATGGCTCCGGCATTATTGTCGACGGCTATGTGCTGAATAATGAGCTGACGGATTTCAACTTCATCCCCGATGTGGACGGTGTACCCACCGCCAACCGGGTGGAACCGGGCAAGCGCCCGCGCAGTTCCATGTCGCCCACCATCGTCTATGACCAAAGCGGTCAGGCCGTGCTGGCCATCGGGGCTGCCGGCGGGCCGACCATCATCGCGCAGGTCGCCAAGGCCATTGTCGGGGTGCTGGACTGGAAGCTGGATGTGCAATCAGCACTCGCCCTGCCCACCTTCATGGGCAGCGGGGAGACGATCCGCATCGAGGCGGGGACGGCGGTTGGCGGCATGGCCGACCAGCTGCGCGCCATGGGCCATGAGGTGGTGGTCGATGATTTCGGGGGCAAGCTGAACGGGATTGACAAGATGACGGGCCAGTGGCGCGGCGGTGCGGACCCACGGTCGAACGGGACGGCGGGGGCGCCTTAAGGGGGCTGTGGTTCCCTGCTCTTGCTCCCTCACCCTCCCATCGGTTGACACCGATGGGCCCCTCCCTCTCCCACCTCGTGGGCGAGGGGCTAAATACAGCCTGACGCCAAGGTTACGCCCCTCGCCCACGAAGTGGGAGAGGGAGGGGCCCGAACGCGCCAACGTTTGGGAGGGTGAGGGCGGATGCCTATTCAGCCCCCGAACATCCCCCTTTAAACCCGCGTCGCAATCGCCTATATGAAGCCTGTCGGGTTCGCCCGACTATGGGGATAAACGCGGTGTGGAATAGACGTTGCGGACCCGGGGGCGGTACCCGGCGCCTCCACCATTCACCTTTGGCCTGATGGCCATTGGTTCATGGGGGCGAAACAGGATCGACGCGCGTAATAAAGGCATAGTCTTCCCTCGGCATGATACCGCCGTTATCGGGTCAAACCTCATAGATGCCAACGATAACTCGGCGTCTGACCTTCGCATGGCTGCCTAATTCCCCCTTAAGGGCGTTAGTCAGTTAGCTTAGTTCGCAGCCCGGGGGGAGCTGGGCAACAGAATCCCCCCACCTTATTATTTTGTTCCCTTGAGAAGCCGGGCGGGCGCATCCGTGCCTTTGAGTGCCCGGTTAAGCCCCCATTCCCGCATGGCTGCACGCGGGAACGCAGACATTTGCGCCCGACGCTTGATTATCCGTCCGTAATAGGCTTGTCTGGGGCCAGATGGGGGACGGTCTGTTCCGTCGCGTTCGTTGCCAGGGGTTCGCTTAACCGATGTCCGAGGAAATGCTCCGCTATGACCGCATGGTCGAGGCCGCCAAGCGTGGCGTCGTCAGACAGGCCCTGCGCGAGGTTCTGAACCGGGGCGGACAGCTGCCGGGCGAACATCATTTCTATGTCACCTTCCGCACCGATGCCGAAGGGGTGGATATCCCGGACTATCTCCGCGCCAAGTACCCGACGGAGATGACCATCGTCCTGCAGTACCAGTTCTACGACCTGACGGTGGAAAACGATAAGTTCGCCGTCACCCTGTCGTTTGGCGGTGTGCTGCGCCGGCTGGTCGTTCCCTACATCACCATCATCACCTTCGCCGACCCGTCGGTGAATTTCGTCCTGCAGTTCCAGCCCGATGATATGCCGGACCTGCTGGTGGATGAGGAGGAGATGGAGCACGAGGCGGGAGAGGTCACGGTCGCGGTGGACGAGCCCGATGACGATACGCCCAAGCCGACCGGCACCGTCGTCGCCCTGGATGCCTTCCGCAAGAAGTAAGGCCCGCCCATGGCCCCGCGCCGCCCGCCCCCGTTTGTCACCCATGTTCTGGAGCTGATGCAGCCGCTGGGGCCGGTGGTGGCGCGGTCGATGTTCGGCGGCTGGGGCCTGTCGATCGACGGGATGAATTTCGCCCTGATCGCGGGCGAGGAACTCTATCTGAAAACCGACGCGCAGAACCGCCCCGCCTATGAAGCGCTGGGCCTGCCTGCCTTTGCACCCTATGAGGATCAGCCAGAGCGCACGATGAATTATCATCGGCCGCCCGCGGACGCGCTGGAGGATTCCGACAGCCTCATGGTCTGGGTCCGGCCTGCGTTCGAGGTGGCGTTGCGCGCACCCCGTAAGCCGAAGAAGAAATAGCGGTCCAAGCTGCCTTTCCGCACGGTCGTGCGCTTTCCGGCTTGACGGCGCAGGCGGGTTCGGGCGTCCTGTGCGCCAACCATAATCCCAGGCTGGGGAGCGCCCGAAATGACCGAGCATGTGCTGATCAGTGACGCCGACGGCGTGCGCACGATCACCCTGAACCGCGCCGACAAGCGCAACGCCCTGACCGCCGCCATGTATGCGGCGATGGCCGAAGCGTTAAAGACGGCATCCGATGCCGGCATCCGCGCCGTCCTGTTCCATGGGGCGGGCGGGTTCTTCACCGGCGGCAATGATATCGGCGATTTCCTGGCCAACCCGCCCGCCAATGATGAGGCGCCGGTGTTCCAGTTCCTGTTTGCCCTGGCCACCACGCCCCTGCCGCTGGTCGCGGCGGTGGAGGGGATGGCGGTCGGCGTGGGCACCACCATGCTGCTGCATTGCGATCTGGTCTATGCATCGCCCGACGCGCGCCTGCATGTGCCGTTCGTCGATCTTGGGCTGGTGCCGGAGGCGGCCAGTTCCATCCTGATGCCGCGCACCATGGGCCATGCCCAGGCGGCCCGCATGCTGATGCTGGGTGAACCACTGGGTGCCGATGAGGCGCTGGCCACGGGCATCCTGTCGGGCATCGTGCCCGCCGCCGATCTGGCGGCAACCGCACTGACCAAGGCCAAGGCCCTGGCCGCCAAGCCGGTGGGTGCCATGCGCCAGACCAAGGCCCTGATGCGGCCCAATCAGGCAGAGGTGCTGGCCACCATGAAGAAGGAAGGCCAGATTTTCGGCGCCTGCCTGCGCTCCCCCGAAGCCATGGCGGCCTTCCAGGCCTTCATGATGAAGGGGAAGAAGTAAGGGTTGGGGATGCGGGGCGGCATTTTGTGTAGCCCCTTGGTGGATGTGGCGGCGGGGGCGGCGATGCGGTAGAGCTATGCCGCCCTGCAACATGACCGGTTCTCTGCCCCATGATCCGCCGCCTTGCCGCCCTTGCCACCACCCTGCTGGCCCTGTCCGGCCCCGCTGCCGCACAATCGGCCCTGTTCGGGATGGAGACGACGGACCAGACCGCGCCCTTGTGGGAAGCCAGCATCCTGGCCGCCGGTGGCTATGTCGCGCACTATCCGGCGGCATCTGAGGGACAGTTCAAGGCGCTGCCGGTACCGTTCCTGATCTATCGCGGCGACAATCTGCGCATCGGCGACAACGGCTTCATCCGCGCGCGCCAGGAAATGGCCGATGGGCGGTTTGAGCTGGATATCGGTCTGGACGGGTCGTTCGATGTCGACAGCAAGGACAACAAGGCCCGCCAGGGCATGCCCGACCTGGACCTGCTGATCGAGGCGGGGCCCAAGGCCACCTGGCATTTCATGCCCAAGCATGCGGATGTACAGGTCGATCTGGGCGTGGAGGTGCGTGCCGTCATCGCCACCCGCCTGATCGGGTTTGATTATGAAGGCATCAGCGTCAATCCGGAACTGAGTTGGTCCGACCGCTCGCTGGGCGGGACCAAGCTGCGCGGCTATGCCTCCATCGGCCCCGTCTTCGGCTTTGACGGGGTGAATGATTATTTCTACGGCGTCGATGCCGCCTATGCCACGGCCAGCCGCCGGGCCTACAAGGCCGATGACGGCTATATCGGTACCAAGACCACGCTGGGCGTGGCCTATCCCATCAATGACCGGCTGCTGGTGTTCGGTGCGGCGCAGGTCGGCTATTACGGCGGGTCGGCGAACGAAGACAGCCCGCTGTTCCGCGACAAGACCAATGTCAGCGTCGGCGCCGGCGTGCGCTGGTCCTTCTGGCAGTCCGAAGCCCGCGTGCCTGTGGTGCGATGAGTTTTCTGCTCATTTGGGCGGCAGTGCCGTTTGAATGGGCAGGTGCTCTGCTGATTGGAGTACCGGAAAGCGTTATCAGGGGCCGGATTGGCACTTGGCACGCGATTCGCAATGTAAGTCATGCACATGCACGGGGATATTGGGTAACCCCACCGGTTGG
This sequence comes from alpha proteobacterium AAP38, assembly GCA_001296005.1. GTDB lineage: Bacteria > Pseudomonadota > Alphaproteobacteria > Azospirillales > Azospirillaceae > Niveispirillum. Next base: position 119,288 of record LJHR01000003.1, read on the forward strand.
CGACAAACGGTCGGCATGATGTTGAAATTGGGGTCCCCTCACGGGGATCTGGCTGGGGGTCGACGCCCGGCAGTGGGGTGACCTGCTGCCGGGCGTTGTTTGTTTGGGGGGTGCTTTGCGCTGAAGATCAGGTGGTTCTGATCCGATAAAAAACATGCCGACGCAGGGGATGTCCTTCCGCCAGCCGGGGATGGTCGAAATCCATCGCCGGTTCGTGGCGAAGGCCGATCCGTTCCATGACGGCGCGTGAGGCACGGTTATGCGGCACGGTGAATGATACGATCTCCCGCAATCCCGCCGGGCCGAACCCGTAGTCCAGGGCCGCTTTCGCCGCCTCTGTCGCATAGCCCTGTCCCTGGAACGCCGGCGACAGGCGCCAGCCGATTTCAACGGCGGGCAGGAAGCCGGCATCGAATGTGACGGGCATCAGGCCGGCCATGCCAATCAGGGTGCCCGACGCTTTCTCCACCACAGCCCAGTAGCAGAAGCCATGTTCGGCCTGAAACCCCTGCTGCCGCTTGATGCTGGCGGCATTCATCTCCCGCGTGAAAGGACCGGCCAGCCATTCATAGATGGCGGGATCGTCATTGATGGCGGTGAGCGCGTCCAGGTCGCTGTCGAGCCAGGGGCGCAGGATCAGACGGGGCGTGTGGATCATCAATCCACCATCCGCACCTGCGGCAAGCCGATCCCCGCCGCCACGCGCTCGCGCAGCACATCGCGGCGGAAGCGGTGCAGTTCGGCGGGGCGGCCGCCGGTATGGGCTTCCTGCGAGCCGGTCGCTTCCACCAGACCACCCGCCAGGACCAGACGGCGGAAATTTTGCTTGTGAAGCTGTACGCCCGACAGTGCCTCCACCGTCCGCTGCAACCGGAACAGGGTGAATTGCTGGGGCAGCAGGTCGAACACCAGGGGGCGGTATTTCAGCTTGCCGCGCAGCCGGCCAAGCGCCACGGCCAGGATGCGGCGGTTATCCTGGGCCATGGGGGTGCCCATCTGGATGGCCAGATCGGGTTCATTCAGGTGGCCATTGTCCAGGGTCAGGCCCAGACGCTGGCGGATGGCGCGGTCGCGCAACGCCTCTTCCACCAGACCGGCGCTGTAGAGCAGTTCGTAGCGTTCCAGCACGCGTTCGGTGTCCCACAGCTCCTCTTCGGCAAAAGTGGTGGAGACACGTTCGGCGCGGGCGGCGGCGATGGCGCTGTCGGGGGCGGCCGCGATCCAGCGCGACAATGCGGGCATGATGGTACGGGTCAGCAGGGCGGGGCGGCCATCGCGCCAATCCTCCCATGGGAAGTAATCGTACCAATCGTGCCATTCGGCGGCCCCGCTGCCCGACAGCGGTGCCTCCCGCACCAGCGCCATGTAGCCGACGGAAACGACGCGCGACCCGCCCTCCAGCTCACGCGGGTCGCGATACTTGTCCCCGAACGTATAAAGCTGTTCGACATAGCGCAGCGGCAGGCCCGTCTGTTCCTCCACCCAGCGGCGCAGACCCTGTTCCAGGGTGCGATCGCGGTCGGCGGTAAAGGGGCCGAAGGGCAGGGCGTCCTGCCCTGCGGTGGCATCCCGCTGTTCCGGCGTGGCGAGGTTGTGCGTCATGCGCCGCACCACCAGCACGCGCGGCACCTCGTCCGTCACGGCGACGATGACGGCGGTCAGGCCCAGCACTGTCGAGTCGGGCACGGGCACGGGTCGCTTGCTCCCTCTCTGGCGGACGGGTCGGAACGGTCGGATTCGAAAAGAAAGCCGTAGTCGCTTGTAAAGCAATGGAATGCCGTATGCCAGCCCGTCGGCAGCATAAGCGTTCCGGAACGCCGAACTGTCACCCGACCCTCTTTCTGACGACGCATAAAAGGAGCAAGGTGTTGCCCGCAAACCGTGCCGGGGCACATCCAGCCACAAATCCGCCCCGACAAGATGCGGTCCATTGCGGGAGAAATACCATGGCGTTCAAGCTCGAACAGCGTAAGTCCGAGCTGCTGGATCAGGTTGTCGCCAAGTTGCGCAGCCGGTTGTCCAAGGAAAAGGCCGGCCTGGCCGAAGCGTTCGTCCGGGCCTTCTATCGCAACGTGTCGCCCGACGACATGCTGCGCTCCACCGCTGATGAGCTGTATGGCGCCGCCATCGCCATCATGCAGTTCGGGGGCACGCGTAAGCCGGGTGACGCGCTGGTCCGCGTCCTGAACCCGCGCGTCGACAGCGATGGCTGGCATGCTCACCATACGGTGGTGGAAATCGTCAATGACGACATGCCCTTCCTGGTGGACAGCGTTTCCGCCGAACTGAACCGCCGGGGCCTGACGGTCCATCTGGTGGTGCATCCCGTGATCAAGGTCAGCCGCGACGGCGATGGCCGCCTGACCGCCATCTGGCAGAATGGTGAGGCACCCGCCGACGCCATTGCTGAATCGGTGATGCATATCGAGGTCGACCAGATCACCGGCAACGATGAACTGGACGCGATCCGCGCCAGCATCGCCGCCGTACTGGCCGATGTCCGCGCCGCCGTCACCGATTTCCACGCCATGCGCGCCCGCCTGACCGAAACCATTGCGGGCCAGTATGGCCCCGTGGCGGCGGAGGAGCGGGAGGAGGGCCTGGCCTTCCTGCGTTGGATGGATGAAGACCATTTCATCTTCCTTGGCATCCGCGAATACCGCCTGGGCAAGGATAATGGCGAGGAGACGCTGGACATCCAGACCGGTGCCGGCCTGGGCCTGCTGCGCGATGACGAGGTCAGCGTCTTTGACGGTCTGCGCTATTTCTCCACCCTGCCGCCGGAGGTGAAGGCGTTTGTCCGCCACCCTCGCTTCATGATGGTGACCAAGGCCAATAAGGACAGCACGGTACATCGCCGCGCGCCCCTGGATGCCGTCATGGTCAAGCTGTTCAACGAGGCGGGTGAGGAAGTGGGCGAGCGGCTGTTCGTCGGCCTGTTCACCAGCACCGCCTATAACCGGTCATCCCGCGATATCCCGTTCCTGCGCCAGAAGGTGAACCGCGTCATCGCACGGTCGGGCTTTGACGGACGCGGCCATGATGGCAAGGCGCTGGTCCATATCCTTGAAACCTATCCACGTGACGAGCTGTTCCAGATTGGCGATGACGAGCTGTTCGACATCGCCATGGGCGTGCTGCATCTGCAGGAGCGGCAGCGTGTCGCCCTGTTCGTGCGCAAGGACCCGTTTGAGCGTTTCGTTTCCGCATTGATCCATGTTCCGCGTGATCGTTACGATACCGATCTGCGTAAGCGCCTGCAGGCGTTGATCGAGAAGGCCTATGACGGCACCTCGACCCAGGTGAATGTATCGCTGTCGGAAAGTGTGCTGGCGCGCGTTCACCTGATCGTGCAGACGACGCCCGGCAAGGTGCCGGACGTGGATGTGGCTGAGCTGGAAAGCCAGTTGATCGAAGCCTCGCGCGGCTGGCGCGACCGCTTCACCCAGGCGCTGGTGGAGGAAAAGGGCGAGGCGGCCGGTCTGGCACTGGCCCGCCGGTACAATGCCACCCTTCCGGCATCGTATCAGGAGGCCTATACGCCGGACGAGGCGGTGGTCGATATCGCCCGGATCGAGCAGATCATTGCCAATGGCGGCATCGCGCTGAACCTGCACCGCCCGGTGGAGGCGGATGCGCATCAGCTGTTCTTCAAGGTCTATCAGACCGGCGGGCCGGTCGAGCTGTCCAAGGTGCTGCCCATGCTGGAGCATCTGGGTCTGCGCATCCTGGCCGAAGGCGGCCCGTTCGAGGTGGAACTGCCGGGCGATACGCCCAATGTCTTCATGCAGGATTTCGACATGCGCACCGCCGATGGCCGCGCCGTCGAGCTGGACCGTGTGAAGGCGGCGTTCGAGGATGCGTTCCTGCGTGTCTGGACCGGAGAGGCGCAGTCGGACGGCTTCAACCGTCTGGTCCTGCTGTCGGGCATGGATTGGCGTGAGGTCACGATCTTCCGCGCCTATGCCAAGTATCTGAAGCAGGCCAAGTTCGATTTCAGCCAGGAATATATCGAGAATACCCTCTCGACCCATTCCCGCATCGCCCGTCTGCTGCTGGACCTGTTCCGGTTCAGCCATGATCCGGCCATCCTGGCCAAGCTGGGCCGGGATGAGGTGGATACCAAGCGCAAGGGTTTGATCCTGGAGATCGACCACGCGCTGGACGCCGTCACCAACCTGGATGAAGACCGCATCCTGCGCCGGATGCTGAACATCATCCGCACCACGCTCCGCACCAATTTCTTCCAGAAGGGGGCGGACGGGAAGGCGAAGAGCTATATCAGTTTCAAGCTGGACAGCGGGTCCATCGACGACCTGCCCCTTCCGCGCCCGTGGCGGGAGATCTGGGTCTATAGCCCGCGTGTGGAGGCCATCCATCTGCGCGGCGGCAAGGTGGCCCGCGGCGGCATCCGCTGGTCCGACCGCAAGGAAGATTTCCGTACCGAGATTCTGGGCCTGATCAAGGCGCAGATCGTCAAGAATGCCGTGATCGTGCCGGTCGGCAGCAAGGGTGGCTTCATCGTGAAGAACCCGGTGCCGGCCAGTGCGGGCCGTGAGGCCGTGATGGCCGAAGTCATCGAATGCTATAAGACGATGATGCGCGGCCTGCTGGACATTACCGACAATTTGAAGAACGGTGTCGTCATCCCGCCCGAGGATGTCGTGCGCCTGGACAGCGACGATCCCTATCTGGTGGTTGCCGCCGACAAGGGCACGGCCACCTTCAGCGACATCGCCAATGGCGTGTCGCGTGAGTATGGCTTCTGGCTGGACGATGCCTTTGCCTCTGGCGGTTCCGCCGGTTACGACCATAAGGGCATGGGCATTACCGCGCGCGGCGCGTGGGAGGCGGTGAAGCGCCATTTCCGCGAGCTGGGCAAGGATATCCAGAACGAGGATTTCACCACCGTCGGCGTGGGCGACATGTCGGGCGATGTGTTTGGCAATGGCATGCTGCTGTCCAAGCATATCCGCCTGATCGCGGCCTTCGACCATCGCCACATCTTCGTCGATCCCAACCCGGATGCGGCCAGCAGCTGGGCAGAGCGCAAGCGCCTGTTCGATCTGCCGCGTTCGTCCTGGGCCGATTACGACACGACGAAGCTGTCGCCGGGCGGCGCTATCTTCGACCGGGGGGCGAAGTCTCTCACCCTGTCGCCGGAAATCCGTCAGGTCCTGGAAATCCAGGCCGACCGCGTGACGCCGACGGAGCTGATGCGGGCTGTCCTGCGCGCCAAGGTGGAACTGCTGTGGCTGGGCGGTATCGGCACCTATGTGAAGTCGTCGGACGAGACCAACGCCGATGCCGGCGACAAGGCCAATGACCCGATCCGCCTGAATGGCCGGGAGTTGCGGGCCAAGGTGGTGGGCGAGGGTGCGAACCTTGGCTTCACCCAGCGCGGTCGTATTGAGGCGGCGCAGGCCGGTGTCTCGATCAATACCGACGCCATCGACAATTCCGCCGGCGTGGACACCTCTGATCATGAGGTGAATATCAAGATCCTGCTGCGCGACGTCATGGATGGTGGCGGCATGACGCGTGAACAGCGCGACGTGCTGCTGGCCCAGATGACGGACGAGGTGGCGGATCTGGTGCTGGCCGATAATTACAAGCAGACCCAGGCCCTGACCATCGCCCAGGCCATTTCGGTGGAAACGCTGGAAGATCAGGCCCGGTTCGCCCGCACCATGGAAAAGGCCGGCAAGCTGTCCCGCGCCATCGAGTTCCTGCCCGATGACGAGGAGATCGCTGCCCGTGTCAACGCCAAGCGCGGCCTGACCCGCCCGGAAACGGCGGTGCTGCTGGCCTATGCCAAGATCGACCTCTATGACCAGCTGCTGGCGTCCGACCTGCCGGAGGACAAGAGTGTCGAACGCGATCTGATGCGCTACTTCCCCAAGCCGTTGCAGGAGAAGTTCCCCGACGCTTTGGGGCGGCATCAGTTGCGGCGGGAGATCATCTGCACCGCCGTCACCAATGGCATGGTCAACCGCGTCGGCCCGACCTTCACCTGGGAAATGGTGGAACAGACGGGCCGCCGCGAGGGCGATGTGGCCCGCGCCTATCTGATCGTACGTGACGCGTTCGGCCTGCGCCGGCTGTGGGACGCGGTGGAGGCGTTGGATACCAAGGTGCCGGCGGCGGTGCAGACGGCCATGATGCTCTATACGGGCCGCCTGATGCGCCGGGCCGTGCCCTGGGTCCTGGCCCATGGCAGCTACCCGCTGGATATTGCGGCGGAAGTGGCGCGTCTGGCCCCCGTGGTGGAGGAACTGACGGGTCACCTGCCCGATATCCTGTCGCCGTCGGCCCTGAAATGGCTGGCGGAGACTGCGGGCAACTGGTCCAAGGATGGGGTGCCGGGCGACCTTGCCCGCCGCGTCTCGGCCCTGCCGCTGCTGGCGGCCAGCACCGACATCGCGGAAATCGCGGTTGAGGCCAACCGCGACCCGTCGGACGTGGCCAACCTTTATTTCGACCTGGGCGACCGCCTGGGCCTGGAATATCTGCGGGCCCGCACGGCAGAGGTGAAGGCCGAGAACCACTGGCAGCGCCAGGCGGTGGCGGCCTCGCTGGATGATCTGTTCAACTTGCAGGCCCGCCTAACGGCGCGCGTGCTGGTGCAGGTCCAGGGCGGCGGCGACCTGTTTGAGGCCTGGGCGGCACACCGCACCGGCCCGCTGGAGCGGATCAACAGCCTGCTGGCCGACCTGCGCGGTGTGGCGGCGCTGGATATCGCCATGCTGGCGGTGGCGGGGCGGCAGCTCCGTGGGTTGCTGGCGGGGTAAGCCTTGGACGGACGTCGCATGCGCTGAGACTTATGCGACCTACGACGAACCGTAGGTCGCATAAGGCCCAACGGGCCGCATGCGACGTCACCCGCGCTTGGGCGCCGGACGTGTGGCGACGAAAATCGCCGTGCAGCAAAGGATGACGCCGACAATCACGGGCACCCAGGTGCCTTTTGCCGTGAAGAACACCACGACCCAGGACAGGGCCATCACCGTCACCGCCGCGATCTTCGCCCGGGTCGGGATGGCCCTTTGTTCATGCCAGTCGCGCAGCATCGGTCCCCAGCGCGGATGGTCCAGCAGCTTCTGCGCCTTTTCCGGATGCGAACGGAAATAGGCCCACAGCGCAACCAGCAGAAACGGCGTCGTCGGCAGAACCGGCAGCACCGTCCCCGCCATGGCCAAGCCCACGCAGACATAGCCCAGCGCGATATAGAAGGGCCGCCAGCGGCGGCGGCTGTTCGGCTCGGTCATGCTGCTTTCCGCTGCCAATCGCAAATCATTCGCAACAATGGCGCGGGGACGGGTGGTTGGCAAGGGCGGTGGCGTGGTAGCAGGGGGCAGATGGAGGAGGACCCCATGACCCGCGACATCCTGTATCTGCTGCCGCCCGATTTCCCGGACGAAAAGTACCCCGGCCAGCGCTTCTATTGCGCCGATTGCATGTTTTTTGAGGGCATTCTGGCCCGGTTCTCGGTGATTGCGGAGCGGGTGGAGGTGCGGCGTCATGATTTTCCCCGACCCAGGGCGGAGGTCGTAGCGCTGGTGGGGGAGGCGAACCAGGGCCTGCCGCTGCTGATCTTTTGCGATGATGCCGAGGATGGTCTGGAGACCGGGCGGTATGGCGGTTTGCGCTTTACCGGCACAAGGGTCGCCATCATGAAGGCGCTGGCCGTGCGCCATGGGATACCGTTGCCGCATCCGTGAGAGGGCGGGGCGGATAGAGTGTTATATATCATTGTAATATTGACAGTTTTAGTTCATTGCGATATATATTAATAAGTCAATACATTTTATTAAGATATTGATATCAAATGGAGCTACAGGGTGGCCTTGAAGAATATCTTTAATGCAAATACAGTTAGTATATTTGTTGCTTTTCTGGGTATTATTGTGCCAATTATTTGGGTGAACTACGAATCAAAAGCAAGTATATCAGTTTACAGGAAATCTTCTACGGAAATTAAGAGAGATAATATTGGTGCTGGCGACAAAATCGAGATAATGTACAATGGATTGCCCATTGAAAAGTTAAATATTAGTCTATTTTTAGTAGAGAATACTGGAAACAAGCCAATAAAGTCCGAGGATGTCAAGTCGCCCTTGCGAGTGCGTTATGATGGTGAAATTGAAATACTGGAGGCGCACCTTGTAGATCAGCATCCTAAAAACCTGGGCGCAAGGATTAAGGTTGCAGGTTCCGATATCATTGTTGAGCAAGATTTACTAAATCAAGGTGATAGTTTTGTTTTTAAAGTTGTATCATCTGGGAGTGTAAAGAAAATAAGCGCAGATGCAAGGATTGCCGATATTAGTGAAGTCGAATATGTTGATCAGACTTATCTTCTTGCGAGTTCCGAAACGAATTTTTCATTAAAAGACTTAATTATTTTGTCCTTTCTTGCATTTTTTATGACTTTATTGATAGCGACGTGTCGCGAAATTGTAGCAATTCATATTGCAATTAGAAACACATTTAAGTCTCGATTTATATATGAGTTATCCAGTGAAAAGATCAAACAGAAAATTTCAGAACTAATTTATTGTGGTTTACTTGCTCGTGAGTTGGAAAATTTTAAGGAAGTAGCAGTTAACCTATTAAAAAAGGATGCGTCAAATATAAATGATAGTGACAGAGATTTGCTGAAAAATTCAATACCAAAATTCCACAATAGTTATCGGGCTGCAATCTTTTCTCTACTGTTCTCTATTGTAATGGTTTACTCATTGAAGGACTTTATTTCACTAAATATCATGAAATTGATAAATATTATGAACTTAATCAGCAAATAAAAAGATGGGCGGCTGGGTTAACCCCAACCGCCCATAAGGTCGATCGCCGTGAAATGACCGGACAACGGCGATCGTAGAGGACCGGAATAACGTTAAGAACGACGCGGCAGGCTGGCGGCTTCGCGGGCAAGGGCCGTGATGCCGGCCCAATCGCCGGCCTTGACCATGTTGCCGGGCGTCACCCAGGAGCCGCCGACGCACATGACGTTGGGCAGGGCCAGGAAGTCGGGCGCGGTGGCGGCGGTGACGCCGCCGGTTGGGCAGAACTTGATCTGGGACAGCGGCGAGGATACCGCCTTCAGCATGTCCATGCCGCCCACGACGGTGGCGGGGAACAGCTTCTGGTGGCGGATGCCGCGCGACAGCAGGTACATCATCTCCGCCGGGGTGGCGACGCCGGGCAGGTAGGGTATGCCGCTGTCCAGGATGGTGTCGACCAGGGCCGGATAGGTGCCGGGGCTGACGATGAACTTTGCCCCGGCATCGGCCACCTGCGCCACCTGTTCGGGGGCGATGACGGTGCCGGCACCGACCACCGCACCCGGCACCTTGGCCATGATGCGGATGGCGTCCAAGGCGGCGGCGGAGCGCAGGGTGACTTCCAGCACCGGCAGGCCGCCGGCGACCAGCGCCTCTGCCAGGGGCTGGGCATCTTCCAGCCGGTCGATGATGATCACCGGAATGACCGGGGCCAGGCTGGCGATGTGGGCGATATCCATGCTCATCTTGTCAGGTTCCGGTCGGGTCAGGCGGTGGGGATGGGGGCGGCGAAGCAGGAACCACCCTGCTCGGCCCCGGTGGCGGCGGCGCGGAAGGCACCGAACAGGTTGCGGCCCATGCCCCATTCATTGTGCGACAGGTCGGGCACGGTGACGGTGCGGGCCGCGAATTCGGCTTCATCGACCAGCACGTTCAATTCACCGGTTTCGGCATCGAGGCGGATGATGTCGCCATCGCGCACCCGGGCCAGCGGGCCGCCGCCCAGGCATTCCGGCGTGATATGGATGGCGGCCGGCACCTTGCCCGACGCACCGGACATGCGGCCATCGGTGACCAGCGCCACCTTGAAGCCCTTGTCCTGCAACACGCCCAATCCGGGCGTCAGCTTGTGCAGTTCCGGCATGCCATTGGCGCGCGGACCCTGGAACCGGACAACGGCGATGACGTCGCGGTTCAAGGCACCGGCCTTGAAGGCTGCCTGAAGGTCATCCTGGCTGTCGAATACGGCGGCGGGCGCCTCAATCACCCGATGTTCCGGCTTCACGGCGGACACCTTGATGATGCCACGGCCCAGATTGCCGGACAGGAGGCGCATGCCGCCCGTGCTGTCGAACGGGTCGGCGACGGGGCGCAGCACCTTGGTATCGGCACTTTCCTTCACGCCGGGCCGCCAGGTGGCGACACCGTGATTATCCAGGAAGGCATCCTGGCGATAGGCGTCCAGACCATCGCCGGCCACCGTCTTCACATCGCCATGCAGCAGGCCGCTATCCAGCAGTTCGGAGATCACGAACTGCATGCCGCCCGCGGCGTGGAAATGGTTCACATCGGCCACGCCATTGGGATAGACGCGGGCCAGCAGCGGCACGGACGAGGACAGGTCGCTGAAATCCTGCCAGTCGACCTGGATGCCGGCGGCCGCCGCCATGGCGACCAGATGGATGGCATGGTTGGTGGACCCGCCCGTCGCCATCAGGCCGATGATGCCATTCACGATGGCCTTTTCATCGATCACGTCGCAGATGGGCGTATATTCATCACCCAGCGCCGTGATCTTGGCCGCCCGCTCAGCGGCAGCGACGGTCAGCGCATCGCGCAGCGGCGTGTTGGGGTTGATGAAGCTGGCGCCCGGCAAATGCAGGCCCATGATCTCCATCAGCATCTGATTGGAATTGGCGGTGCCATAGAAGGTGCAGGTACCCGGTCCGTGATAGCTCTGCGACTCCGCCTCCAGCAGCGCGTCGCGGCCCAGTTTGCCCTCGGCATACAACTGCCGGACCTTGGCCTTTTCCGGGTTGGACAGGCCGGACGTCATGGGGCCGGCGGGCACGAACACGGCAGGCAGATGGCCGAAGGACAGGGCGCCGATGAACAGGCCCGGCACGATCTTGTCGCAGACACCCAGATAGAGGCCCGCATCGAACATGTTGTGCGAGAGCGCGATGGCCGTCGACATGGCGATGACATCGCGGGAGAACAGCGACAGTTCCATGCCGGGCTGACCCTGGGTCACGCCATCGCACATGGCGGGCACACCGCCCGCAAACTGCGCCACGGCGCCGGCCTTGCGCACGGCATCCTTGATCAGGGCCGGATAGCGTTCCAGCGGCTGATGCGCCGACAGCATGTCGTTATAGGCGGACACGATGGCGATATTCGGCTCGGTCCCGGATTTCAGCTTGGCCTTGTCGTCAGGGCCACAGGCCGCGAAACCATGGGCCAGATTGCCACAGGCCAGCGTACCGCGCTTAGGCCCCTTGCCGGCGGCGGCGCGGGTCTGCTCCAGATATTTGGACCGGGTCGCCGCACTGCGGGCGATGACCCGGTCGGTGACGCGGCGGATGGCGTCCTGTGTCATCTTGAACTTCCTCCTTCAGGGGCGCCCGGCAAAGGCCGTGGGGGTTACGGCGCCCACCAGATGGAAACGGGGACCTGGGTCTGGTGCAGCACGGAGCGGACGGGGGCGGCCTCAACCGGTCCCGGCGCCAATGCGTCGTCCAGAACGGCCTTTTTCTTGTCACCGGTGATCAGCAGGGCCACGGCGCGGGAGCGCAGCAGTTCCGGCAGGGTCAGGGTGATGCGGGCGGGTACACCCCCTCCAGGCGTAACGGCGGCAACCGCCAGACCCAGCGCACCGCTCAACGCCTCTGCCAGACCGGTGGCACCGGGGAAGAAGCTGGCCGTGTGGCTGTCCTCCCCCATGCCCAGCAGGACAAGGTCATAGGGGCGCGGCATGGTCGCCAGCCGGCTGCTGGTGCGGGCCAGACCGTCGGCGGGGGTGGCGCCCACGCTTTTCAGGCCGACCACGGTCGCACCCTTGGCAACAGCAGCGGATAGGGTCCGGCGGACCATCGCCTCATTGCTGGCCGGGTCGTCCAGATCGACCCAGCGTTCGTCCGACAGGGTCAGATAGACCTTGTCCCAGGGCAGGTCATAGGTATCCAGCCGGGCGAACAGGTCGGCTGGCGTGGTGCCGCCCGACAGGACCAGCGAGGCGCGGCCATGCGTCGCCACCGCATCGCGGATCAGGCGGGCGATATGGTCGGCCAGGCAGGTGACCAGGGCCGGCCTGTCGGCGTGGGCATTAATAGTCGGCATCGTTCCACCGCCGATCATCACGGGCCAGCAGCAGGGCCGCCGACAGCGGCCCCCAGCTTCCGGCCGGATAGGGTTCTGCCGGCTGGTCGGTGTCCTTCCAGCCCTTCTGGATGGTGTCGATCCAGGCCCAGGCGGCGTCCACCTCGTCCCGGCGCATGAACAGAGACGGGTTGCCGCGCACCGTGTCCATCAGCAGCCGTTCATAGGCATCCGGGTAGCGGTCCTTGAACGTCTCTGCATAGGACAGGTTGAGAGGCACCGAGCGCAGGCGCAGGCCGCCGGGGCCGGGCACCTTGGTCATGATCGACAGGTTGACCCCCTCATCCGGCTGCAACCGGATGACCAGCCGGTTGGCGGTCAGTTCCCCCGCGCCGCGCCCGAACACATTGTGCGGCGTGGCCTTGAATTGAATCACGATCTCGGAATAGCGGGTGGGCATGCGCTTGCCGGTGCGCAGGTAAAAGGGAACCCCGCCCCAGCGCCAATTATCCACCTCCGCCTTGATGGCGACGAAGGTTTCATTGTTGGACGACGCCCCCAACTCCTCGGCATAGCCGGCGACGGACTTGCCCTCGATGGCGCCCTGGCGGTACTGGCCGCGCACCGTCTTGGCCTTCACATCCTGGGCGGTGATGGGGCGGAGCGCGCGCAGCACCTTGATCTTCTCATTGCGGATCATGTCCTCCGTCAGAGATGACGGCGGCTCCATGGCAACGAGGCACAGCAGCTGCAGGAAATGGTTCTGGACCATGTCACGCAGGGCGCCGGCCTTGTCGTAATATTCCGCACGGCCTTCCACGCCGACCTTTTCGGCCACCGTGATCTGCACATGGTCGATATAGTTGGCGGACCAGAGCGGTTCGAACAGGGCGTTGCCAAAGCGCAGCACCATCAGGTTCTGCACCGATTCCTTGCCCAGATAATGGTCGATGCGGAAGATCTGCTCTTCCTTGAAGATGGCGCCGACCTCGTTATTCACGGTGTTGGCTGAGGCCTGATCCTTGCCGATCGGCTTTTCCAGGACGACGCGCGTCTTGGGGCAGATCAGGTCGGCTTCTTTGATGTTACGGCAGATGGCGCCGAACAGGACGGGCGAGGTGGCCAGATAGAAGACGCGGGCCTTGTCCCCGCCATCCTTCAGCGCCTCGACCAGCAGCGGCCAGTTGCCGCCCGGCTTGGTCGCGTCCAGGGGCACATAGGTGATGCGGCCCAGGAAACGGGCCAGGATGGCCTGATCGATATCTTCCGCCGGCACGAACTGACCCAGCGCCTTGGTGATCTGCGCGCGGAAGGCGTCGGTATTCTGATCGGTGCGGGACACGCCGATGATGCGGCTGTCATCGGTCAACTGATGATCGCGTTCACGATAGTACAGGGCAGGCATCAGCTTGCGCAGGGCCAGATCGCCCGTGCCGCCGAACACCACATAGTCAAACGGATTAACCTGCATCACATCAGCCATGGCACCCGGCCCGCCCGTCCCTTGATTTCCGGCCATTTCCTAGCCGAGGCGGCGCGCGGTCCGCGCCGTCTTCTGGGGTGAATGTAGCAGAATTACCAAAGCTGGCAAGCGGCGACTACGTAGTCTGTCCGCATTTCCGGCATTCACGCGCATGTTTGTGACCGGCATGCTGCGCTGCGGCGTAACTTTACTACGGTTTTTGCCCTGGGAAAGGCATTTCGGGGGCGGAACGGGCCAAACTCGGCAGGCAGGGGTGCCCCGCTGTTACCGCCGGTATGCCGGCCTTGCCAAATCCGGCTGGATTTCGTGTAATTCCCTTACACGGCCCAGCCGGCTGGCTGATACCATCTCCCGAAGAGTTTCGCTCTTCGGGAGATGGCGCGGCGGCGACCGCCGCCGCGCCGCCCATGCGGCGTAGTCAAGTCGCCGGATGGCGGCGCTGGCGATTGAGGTCGGTGATCGGTTGCGATCACCGAGACTGGGAAAACATGTTTGGGGGAGTGGCCGACGTGCTTGAACGTATCCGTGGCATGCAGTCCGGTTTGCGCCGATCCGAACAGAAGATCGCGGAAGTGGTGTTGAAACGCCCGCATTCGGTGGTCAACGCCTCTGTCGCGGAGGTGGCGCGCGAGGCACAGGTCAGCCAGCCGACGGTCGTCCGCTTCTGCCGCTCCATCGGCTGCGCCGGGTTCCAGGATTTCAAGCTGCGTCTGGCCCAGGATCTGGCCACCGGCACACCTTATGTGCATGAGGAGGTGCGACCCGACGATCCCGTGGTTGATGTCGCGGCCAAGGTGTTGAACCGGTCCATCGCCTCGCTGACCCGCGTGCGCAACCATACCAACCCGGAGGCCCTGGAAGAGGCGGTGCGCATCCTGTCCGAGGCGCAGCGCATGGAATTCTATGGGTTCGGCGCGTCGGGTGTGGTGGCCATGGATGCGCAGAACAAGTTCTTCCGCTTAGGGATTCCCTGCGTCGCCTATACCGATTTCCATGTGCAGGCCATGTCGGCCACCTTGCTGGGTCCCAACGCGGCGGCCCTGGTCATCTCCCACACGGGCCGCACGCGCGAATTGCTGCGGTCGGTCGATCTGGCACTGGATAGCGGGGCCAAGGTGGTGGCGCTGACCTCGGGCGGGTCGCCGCTGGCGGAAAAGGCGACGGTGTCGCTGCTGGTCGATGTGGTGGAAGATACCAGCATGTATACGCCGATGGTCAGCCGTCTGGCGCATCTGGCCATGCTGGACGTGTTGCAGGTGGCCGTGGCCCTGCGCCGGGGTGTCAATCTGGCGGAGAGCCTGGCGCGGTCGAAGCGGCCGATCCGGGAGCGGCGGTTGGGGCAGCGGGGGTAGGGGCAACGTTCGTTACACTCCCCTCCCGCAAACATGGTAAATTTCCCAACCACCCCAACCCAGGTAGACCATGCCCCAGACCCCGTCCGAAGCCGAGATTGCCGCCATCATCCAGGCGACGCATGGTGACGTCTTCGCGATCCTGGGGCCGCATCCGTTGCATGACGGGTCGGGGCGTGCGGAATTGCGGGTGTTCCGGCCCGATGCGGAACGGGTAGTGGTGATCGGCGCGGATGGGGCGGAACGGCTGGACCTGCCGCGCCTGCATGGCGACGGGTTCTTTGCCGGCACCCTGACCGCTGAACAGGCAGTGGGTTACCGCCTGCGTCTGTCGCGCGGGAATGACCGCTGGGAGATTGAGGACCCGTATCGGTTTCCGCCCATCCTGGGGGAGATGGACCAGTATCTTCTGGGCGAGGGGCGACACTGGCGGTCTTATGAGAAGCTGGGCGCGCATCTGGATGTGATCGAGAGGGTTGCCGGTGTGCGCTTTGCCGTCTGGGCGCCCAATGCGCGGCGCGTCTCAGTCGTGGGCGACTTCAACGGCTGGGATGGCCGTATCCACGTCATGCGCCTGCGCATGGGGGCGGGCATCTGGGAGATTTTCATCCCCGGCGTGACCGAGGGCGCGCATTACAAGTATGAGATGCTGGATGCCGGCGGCTATATGCTGCCGCTGAAGGCCGATCCGCATGCCCTGGCCGCCGAATTCCGGCCCGCCACCGCCTCCATCGTGTCGCGCATCGATCATCACCCCTGGCAGGATGCGCAATGGCTGGCCAAGCGGGCGGCGCGCAATGCCCGGTCGGCACCCATTTCCATCTATGAGGTGCATCCCGGTTCCTGGCGCCGGCCCGGCCATGGCGGTTACCTGAACTGGCGCGATCTGGCGAACCAGTTGGTGCCCTATGTGCAGGAAATGGGCTTCACCCATATCGAGGTGATGCCCGTTCATGAGCATCCGTTTGACGGTTCCTGGGGCTATCAGGCGCTGGGCCTGTTCGCGCCGACCTCCCGCTTTGGCACGCCGGCGGATTTCCAGGCCTTTGTCGATGCCTGCCATCAGGCGGAAATCGGCTTGATCATCGATTGGGTGCCCGGCCATTTCCCCACCGATGCCCATGGCCTGTATGAATTCGACGGCTCGCACCTGTACGAACATGCCGATCCGCGCCAGGGCTATCACCCCGACTGGAACACCGCGATCTATAATTTCGGGCGGAATGAGGTGACGAACTTCCTCATCTCCAACGCCCTGTTCTGGCTGCGCCATTACCATATCGACGGGCTGCGCGTGGATGCGGTCGCCTCCATGCTGTACCTGGATTACAGCCGCAAGGAAGGCGAATGGATTCCCAACCGCCATGGCGGGCGGGAGAACCTGGAAGCCATCGATTTCATGCGCCGCATGAACGCGCTCGTCTATGGCACCGAGGAAGGGCAGGGCGGCGGGGCAATGACCATTGCCGAAGAGTCCACCGCATGGCCCGGCGTGTCACAGCCCGCACATGCCGGCGGCCTGGGCTTCGGCTATAAATGGAACATGGGCTGGATGCATGACACGCTGAAATATATGCAGCGTGACCCCATCCATCGCCGCCATCACCATAGCGACCTGACCTTCGGCCTGCTCTACGCCTTTTCCGAAAACTTCATCCTGCCGCTCAGCCATGATGAGGTCGTGCATGGCAAGGGCTCGCTGCTGGCCCGCATGCCGGGCGATGATTGGCAGAAATTCGCCAACCTGCGCGCCTATTTCAGCTTCATGTGGACCCATCCGGGCAAGAAACTGCTGTTCATGGGGGGCGAGTTCGCGCAGGGACGCGAATGGAACCATGATGGGCAGTTGGACTGGCATCTGCTGCACGATCAAGGCGGCGGCCATTGGCACCGGGGCGTACGCGATCTGGTCCGCGATCTGAACCATCTCTACCGCGATACCCCGGCCCTGCATGAGCGGGACTGCGAGGGCGAGGGCTTCCGCTGGATCAAGGGCGGGGCGGCGGATGAAAGCGTGTTGGCCTATAGCCGCCATGGCTTTGCCGAGGGGGCGGTCGCCGTGACATTGGTGAATTTCACGCCCGTCCCGCGTCAGCGTTATCGCGTGGGTGTGCCTTCGGGGGGGATGTGGCGGGAGGCGTTGAACAGCGATGCCGCCGCCTATGCCGGCAGTGGCATCACCAATCCGCAACCGGTGCAGGCCGAACACCTGCCCTGGGACGGGCAGCCATTCAGCGTGGAGATCGCCTTGCCACCGCTGGCGGGTCTGGTGCTGCTGCCGGCTTGAGGCGACGCACCGGGGTTTGCGCGGATTACGCTTCGCTCATCCGCGCTACGGCTTGACCGGAAACCCCATCACGGTTATCCAAAACACGCTCTGGCGGAGCCGACGGGTGCCTGCACCCCGTAAACTAAGTGCCCCGGATCGGGTCGGGAACCCGTCATGGGAGCACTGAATTGATCGACCGCAGCCGCCAGATTGCCCTTTTCGACCGCTATGACCAGCCCGCCGTGAATATCGCGGCGGTGGCCGATTGCCCGGATTTCGTGACGCCGGCCAAGGATGCCGGTATTCCGCCCTTCGCCCGCGTCCTGCACGCCATCGGGCGGGCCAGCATGGACATCCCGCATATGCGCCTGCGCCTGCTGGAAAAGCGGGTCAGCGAGGTGAAGAACCTGACCATGTCCTATACGGTGATCGGGCGGGATCAGAACCTGAACTTTTCCACCATCCCGTTCGTGCCGGATTTCCAGGCCTTCCTGAAAAACTACCTGGCCGACCGGGAAGTGGCGCGCAACGCCGTGGAACTGCGGCTGACGCCGTTGAGCACCCGCGATTACATCTTCACCACCTGCCTGCCCTGGCTGCGCTTCACCTCTATCCAGCATCCGATGGCACGGTTTGGCGATTGCTCCATCCCCAATATCGCCATCGGCAAGTTCGGCCACAGCAATGGCCGCGTGGATTTCCCCGTCGCTGTGCAGGCCCATCACGGCCTGATCGACGGGCTGCATATCGCCCAGTTCATTGCCCGGCTGGAGGAAGTGCTGGCCGAGGCTGTCAACGACCCGACACGATAAGGGTGATCGTTCCGGACGGTGACGTCCGGGGCGTGAATCACCCGACCCCAAGAGATGTTGGGCGCTTACAATAGAGGATGTTCAGCATGAAGGACCGCCCCAACCGCCAGGGATTCGCGACCCGCGCCATCCATGCCGGTCAGCAGCCCGACCCCACGACCGGCGCCATCATGGTGCCGATCTACGCCACCAGCACCTTTGTGCAGGAAAGCCCCGGCGTTCATAAGGGCTATGAATATGCCCGCAGCCAGAACCCGACGCGCATGGCGTACGAGGCCTGCATCGCCGATCTGGAGTCAGGATATCGCGGCTATGCCTTTGCCTCCGGTCTGGCGGCGGAGGCCACCATCCTGGAACTGCTGGATGCCGGCGCGCATGTCATCGCGTCGGATGATCTTTATGGCGGCACCTACCGCCTGCTGCACCGGGTGCGGTCGCGCACGGCCAACCTGTCGGTGACGACGGTCGACCTGTCCGACCTGGACGCGGTTAAGGCGGCCATCCGCCCGGAAACCCGTATGATCTGGGTAGAGACGCCGACCAACCCGCTGCTGAAGCTGGCGGACCTGGAGGCATTGGCGCAACTGGCCAAGACGCATAACCTGATCTCCGTCGCCGACAATACCTTTGCCAGCCCGTGGATTCAGAGACCGCTGGAGCAGGGTTTCGACATTGTCGTCCATTCGGCCACCAAATATCTGAACGGCCATTCCGACATGGTGGGCGGCGTCGCGGTGGTGCGCGAAGCTGGCGAAATCGCCGATCGCATGGCCTTCCTGCACAATGCCGTGGGGGCTATCCAGGGTCCGTTCGACAGTTTCCTGGTGATGCGCAGCCTGAAGACCCTGGCGCTCCGCATGGAGCGCCATTGCCAGAACGCCGTCGTGATCGCCGAATGGCTGGAAAAACACCCGTCGGTCGCCAAGGTGCGCTATCCTTTCCTGCCCAGCCATGCCCAGCATGATCTGGCCAAGCGGCAGATGCGGGCCGGTGGCGGCATGGTGACCATCCACCTGAAAGGCGGGCTGGAACCCGCGCGCCGCATGCTGGAACGGACGGAGCTGTTCAGTCTGGCCGAAAGCCTGGGTGGGGTGGAAAGCCTGATCGAGCATCCGGCCATCATGACCCATGCCAGCATCCCGCCCGAACAGCGCGCCGCCATCGGCATCGATGACGGTCTGGTCCGCCTGTCGGTGGGCGTGGAGGACGTGAACGACCTGCTGGCCGATCTGGAACAGGCGCTGCGGTAAGTGTTGCGGCGGGGCGGGCGGTTTTCCGCTTACCCCGCCGTCGGTGATTGCCCAAATCTGGGATGTCGCCAGGGAGGGTGCCATGAGCCTTTATGAGAAGGATTTCTACGCCTGGGCCAACCAGCAGGCAGCCTTGTTGCGTGCAGGCAAGCTGGATGCCGCCGATATCGCCAACATTGCCGAGGAGATCGAAAGCATGGGGCGGACGGAAAAGCGCGAGTTGGTAAGCCGTCTGGCCGTTTTGCTGCTGCATCTGCTGAAGTGGCAGTTCCAGCCGGGGTTGCGCAGTCGTAGCTGTGCACTGACAGTGCGAGAGCAACGCCGCCAACTTTTGCGGCATATGAAGGACAATCCCAGCCTCAAAGGCACTTTGGCGGAGTCGATTGACGAGGCCTATGGCGATGCTGTGATCGCTGCCGAACGTGAGACTGGGCTATCCAGCTACACTTTCCCCGCCACCTGCCCCTTCACCTATGACCAGATGGCGGATGACGGGTTCTGGCCGGAATAAAAAAATGGCGCCCGGATTGGGGCCGGGCGCCAGTTGTTCAGCAATCCATACACATACCGCCTACATGGCGACTCACCATACCGGGTTCAGGGTCGGACTTCCCAAGCGAACTCGACATGGCAAGGGGTGTTCGGCATGGCCGCGATGGGGTTCATCTGCAGCCACGTCCAGAATTCCTTGAACGCCAGCTGGGGACGGGCCTGCGCGTATGCACCCAGACGATCGGCAACCCGTTCGCTTAGCGTACGCGTTACTTCCTCATAGGCGACTTCGGGTAGGCCGTGTGCAACCTGAATGTCGCCCGTGCGAGGGTCGGCAGCCCGGAAAGAGTGGGCGCCATCGCGAAACGCATATGCAACTCGGATCGGTTCGTCTTGATACATCCTGTCCGTCCTCCAGCGGAGTACGAAGTTTATGTACCAAATGCCGGCCTGGACGGAAAGGAAAAATCCATTGCACGATACGCAGTGCAGCAATCCGTCTTTTTGCGGGCTCTGCGCGAAAGGGTGTTTCAAATGAACATTTGTAAAATATCGCACCAACCCGATCGGGGTATTCAATAATCGCCGGAATATCGGGTTGGGCGCGCCTTGATCATTCGATCAGGATACGGGGTGCGGCCCGCCCGCTGCCGATGCTGATCTTGTCCCAGACGCGGGCGGCGATGGAACGGTAGACCTTGGCATGGTCGCTGTCGGGCTGGGAGACAACGATGGGGTCGCCGCCGTCGCTGGTCTCCCGGATGGCGATATCCAGCGGCACCTCGCCCAGGAAATCGATCCCCAGCTTGTCCGCTTCGGCCCTGGCACCGCCATGGCTGAAAATATCGCTGCGGTGGCCGCAATTGGGGCAGCAGAAATAGGACATGTTCTCCACAATGCCCAGGACGGGCACATCGACGCGGCGGAACATGTTCAGCCCCTTGCGCGCATCCAGCAGGGCGATGTCTTGCGGGGTGGAGACGATGACGGCCCCGGCCAGGGGCACATTCTGCGACAAGGACAGTTGCGCATCACCCGTGCCCGGCGGCATGTCGACCACCAGCACATCCAGTTCGCCCCAGGCGACATCGCGCAGCATCTGCTGAATGGCGCCCATCACCATGGGGCCGCGCCAGATCATCGGGGTTTCTTCGGCCACCAGGAAGCCCATGGACATGACCTTCACCCCATGGCGCACATGCGGGCGCAGGACCTTGCCATCGGCGGTTTCCGGCTTGCCCGACAGGCCCATCATGCGGGGAAGGGACGGGCCATAGATATCGGCATCCAGCAGACCGACGCGCAACCCATTGGCCGCCATGCCCAGCGCCAGATTGACCGAGGTCGTGGATTTGCCCACCCCGCCCTTGCCCGACGCCACCGCGATGATGGCGCGCACGCCGGGCACGCCGATCTTAGCAGGTTTCGGCGGCGGGGCGGCGGCGGGGGCGGGACCATGGCTGTGACCCTTATGGTCATGCCCCTTATGATCATGGCCGCCCCCCAGCTTTGGCGGTGCACGATGGGCCGTCAGCATGGCGGTGACCGAGGTAACGCCGGGCAGGGCGTCCACGGCCTTTTCCGCCGCCTGACGCAGGGGTTCCAATGCGGCGCCGCGGCTTGGGTCCACCTCCAGCGCGAAGGCGACATTGCCGCCCTTCACCGTCAGGCCGGAAATCATGCCCAGCGACACGACATCCGCACCCCGGTCGGGGTCCTTCACGGTGCCGAGCGCCTTCAGAACCTGTTCCTCGCTGACCACGGCCATGGTTGAAAACCCCGTTCTTTTCCCAATATCTGCGGTGACCGATGGCCCAAGGGCCTTGTCTCCGGTGCGCCGCGATATATAGGGTGGCGTATCACAGAGAGAAAGCGTCCTGTCCCTGGGGGCAGGCCTGTCGGTTTGGCAGTTACGTGGGTCCAATCACCAAAGGGTCGGCAATATGCCCTGGAACAATCAAGGTGGCGGCAATGGCGGTGGCCCCTGGGGTTCTCCCCCGGGTGGTGGCGGCAATGGCGGCGGTAACAATCCATGGGGCCGTCCGCCCGGCGGTGGCGGCGGCGGGCAACCGCCCGGCGGCCCCGACCTGGAGGAACTGCTGCGCAAGGGGCAGGAGCGGTTCAAGAACCTGACGCCCGGCGGCCTGGGCGGCGGCAAGGGCATCGCGCTCGGGCTGGTCGCCCTGGGCTTGCTGTGGGGCCTGTCGGGCATTTACCGCGTGCAGCCCGACGAGCAGGGCGTGGTTCGCCGATTCGGTGAATATGTCCGCACCGAACAGCCGGGCCTGCGTTATCACCTGCCCGCCCCAATCGAAATGGTGGACACGCCCAAGGTGACGCTGGTCAACCGTCTGGAGGTCGGCTACCGCTCCGGCACCGACAGCCGGCGTCCCGGCGGCGGCGACATCCTTGACGAAAGCCTGATGCTGACAGGCGATGAGAATATCATCGACATCGACTTCACGGTCCTGTGGGTGATCAAGGATGCGGGCAATTACCTGTTCAAGATCCGCGATCCGGCCAACACCGTGAAGATGGCCGCCGAAAGCGCCATGCGCGAAGTGATCGGCCGCACCGATATCCAGCCCGCGCTGACCGAGGCGCGCCAGGATATCGAACAGCAGACCAAGGCCCTGTTGCAGACCATGCTGGACGAGTACCAGTCCGGTATCGAGATCACGCAGGTGCAGTTGCAGAAGGTGGACCCGCCGGCCCCCGTGGTCGATGCGTTCAACGATGTGCAGCGCGCCCGCCAGGACCGCGAGCGTCTGCGTAACGAGGCCGAGGCTTATCGCAACGACATCATCCCCCGCGCCCGTGGTGAGGCCGAACAGCTGATCCAGCAGGCATCGGCCTATCGTGAACAGGTGGTGAGCCTGGCACAGGGTGATGCGCAGCGTTTCGCCCAGGTTCTTGCGGCCTATAGTCAGGCGCCGGAAGTTACGGCCCGCCGCATGTATCTTGAAACGATGCAGGAGGTGCTGGGCGGCACCAACAAGGTCATCATCGATCAGGGCAAGGGCAGCGGTGTCGTGCCGTTCCTGCCGCTGAACGAGTTGACGAACCAGATCCGCCAACAGACGCCGGCCGTTCCGGCCGCACCGCGCCAGTAAGGGGGACGGACCATGAGCACCAAACTTGTCGCTCTCGGCATTGCCGCCGCCGCAACCGCCATCCTGGCCTCGGCCTCCCTGTTCACCGTGAACCAGACCCAACAGGCCCTGGTGCTGCAATTGGGTGAATGGAAGCGGACCATTCAGGAGCCGGGCCTGCATGCCAAGATCCCGTTCGTGCAGAATGTGGTTCTGCTGGACGCCCGCGTGCTGGATGTCGATCCGCCGGTCGAACAGGTGATCCTGGCCGACCAGAAGCGTCTGGAAGTGGACGCGTTTGCACGTTATCGCATCACCGAACCGTTGAAGTTCTATACGTCGGTCGGCAATGAGAACGTGGCCGAACAGCGTCTGGCCGCCACCGTCAATTCGGCCCTGCGCCGTGTGCTGGGTAACGCCACCTTGCTGGCCGTCCTGTCCAAGGAACGCGGCAAGGTGATGACCGACATCAAGGCGCAGGTGAACCAGGAAGCCGCCCAGTTCGGGGTGGAGATCGTGGATGTCCGCATCCGCCGCGCCGACCTGCCCGAAGCCACCTCGCAGGCCGTTTATGAGCGTATGCGGTCGGAACGCGAGCGCGAGGCCAAGGAAGCCCGCGCGCAGGGTAGTGAACAGGCCCAGCAGATCCGTAGCCGGGCCGAGCGTGAACGCACCGTCATCCTGGCCGAAGCCCAGCGCGACAGCCAGGTGCTGCGCGGTGAAGGCGACAACCAGGCTATCCGTATCCTGGCCGAATCCGCGAACAAGAACCCGGAATTCTATGGGTTCTACCGGTCGCTGGATGCCTATAAGGCGGCGATGAAGGGCGATAACACGCAGATGGTCTTGTCACCGGACAGCGAGTTCTTCCGCTACTTCAACAGCACGGGCGGCGTGACCAAGCGGTGATGCTGCCTTGCGCGGGGCGGTTTTGACCGCCCCGCGCCCCCTCCTTTTCCGGACACCTCCCGTGACCGATTTCCTGACCGCACTGGCCCTGGTCTTTGTGATCGAGGGGCTTCTTTATGCCGTTGCGCCCAATTCCATGCGGGACATGGCCCAGCGCATTACCGGCATGGAGCCTGTCATGCTGCGCCGGATCGGCTTGGGTGCCGCCATCCTGGGCGTCGTGGCCTTGGCCGCGATCCGGGGCTAGAGCTGTTTTACGGTATACCGGAAACAGCTCCGGCAGCGACTGCTGCCGCGCCGCACGTGCGGCGTGAAGCCAAGCCAACGGACGTTGGCGCCGGCGCCTGAGGAAAACGAAAGGCTGTAGCGTGTTTCCAGACAACGGAAACACGCTACAAAGGTTCTGGTGCCGCTTTTCGCATCCAAGACCATCCGCCTGTTACGAAGGAATGCTTCGCAAGGCGGTCTTTCACGCTATATTCCTTGGCTGTCGGTGCGCCCCTTTCGGGCCGGCGTGCCGATGCGTGCCCCGGGGTGTGGGCGCGGATGACCGGCCCCTGGAGATTGACGTGATCGACGCCTTCCGTTCCCGTTCCGCCCGCGCCACTGCCGGGGCCGTCGTCCGGGAAGGCCGCGTGGCCGGCCTCTTGTCGTTGCTGGCGGTGACTGCCGCCCTGATCTTCACCCCGCCGGCCCTGGCCCAGCGTGGCGCGCCCGATAGTTTCGCGCCGCTGGCCGAAAAGACGCTGCCGTCGGTGGTCAATATCTCGACCAGCCAGACGATCCAGAACAAGCAGGGTGGCCGCGGCGCCGTGCCCATGCCCGACTTCCCCCCCGGCTCGCCCATGGAAGAATTCTTCCGCGACTTCCTGGAACGCCAGCAGCAGGGCCAGGGCGCCCCGCGCAAGGCGCAGTCGCTGGGGTCGGGCTTCATCATCGACGCGTCGGGTTATATCGTCACCAACAACCACGTGATTGAAGGTGCCGACGAAATCACCGTCATCTTCCAGGATGCCGACCAGACCGAACTGAAGGCCAAGCTGATCGGCACCGACAAGGAGACCGATCTGGCCCTGCTGAAGGTTGAGACCAAGCAGAAGTTGACCGCCCTGAAATGGGGCGACAGCGATGTGCTGAAGGTCGGTGACTGGGTGGTGGCCATCGGTAATCCGTTCGGCCTGGGTGGCACCGTCACCGCCGGCATCGTGTCGGCCCGCGCCCGTGATATCGGTGCCGGTCGCTTTGACGATTTCATCCAGACCGACGCCGCCATCAACCAGGGCAATTCCGGTGGCCCGCTGGTCAATCTGGCCGGCGACGTGGTTGGCATCAATTCGGCCATCTACAGCCGTACGGGCGGTTCGGTCGGTATCGGCTTTGCCATCCCGTCCAGCATGGCCCGCACCGTGATTGAGGAAATCCGCAAGGCCGGCAAGGTGCGCCGTGGCTGGCTGGGCGTGCAGATACAGTCGGTGACCCCGGAAATCGCCGAAAGCATGGGGCTGGCCCATCACAAGGGTGCCCTGGTCGGCACCGTGACGGAGGGCAGCCCCGCCGCCGCCGCCGGTTTGAAGCCCGGCGACGTCATCCTGACCTTTGACGGCAAGGAGGTTGCCAACAACCGCACCCTGCCGCGCATGGTGGCCGGCACACCGGTGGGCACCAAGGTCAATGTCGGCATTTCCCGCAAGGGCACGCCGGTGAATGTGACCGTTGCCCTGGCCGAATTCCCCGAGGAACCCGCCGCCGCAGAAGAGGAGCAGCCCGAGGAGCAGCAGTCTGGCACCTCCGGTGCGCAGCAGCAGGTGGACGCGCTGGGCCTCACCGTTTCCGCCATCACCGCCGAACTGCGCAAGCAGTTCGAACTGGCTGAGGGCACCAAGGGCGTGGTCATCACCAAGGTGAATCCCAACGCCCCTGCCCAGTCCCGTCAGCTGCGCCCCGGCGACGTGGTGCTGGAGGTCAGTCAGCAACCGGTAACCACCCCCGCCGACGTGCAGGACCGCGTGGGCAAGGCCAAGACCGCCGGCCAGAAGGCCGTGCTGCTGCTGGTCGAACGCCGTGGTGAACAGACCTTCCTGGCCCTGTCGCTGGAGGGCGCACCGTAAGGATCACTGCATTACCGGTGAATGGCTTGACCCCGGTCCACCTGTATGGGTGGGCCGGGGCTTTTCATTTGTTCGTCCCCTGAACCACCCACCCTTGACACCCAACCCCATCATCCCGCACCTTCCCTCCCGTCCAAGGGGAACCCCGGCAAGGGGCTGAGACACCGCATGGACCGCCAGGATGGCGGCACCGGCGCGGGAACCCTTCGAACCTGATCCGGGTCGTACCGGCGTAGGGATGGAAGCATAGGGGCCCCGTTTGCCCCAACCGTGCCGCCTCACCGCACGCAAACCCGGATCTCCAACGCAAGGGAGGTCCAGATGCCAGATACCAACATTACCGATCCCGAATTCCGCGTGACCACCGGCCCGCTACCCGCCAGCCGGAAGGTGCATGTGGCAGGGGAGCGTTTTCCCGATATCCGCGTGGCCATGCGCGAGATCGATCTATCGCCCAGCGCCAATGAGGCACCGGTGCGCGTCTATGATCCGTCCGGTCCCTATACCGACCCGTCCATCCGTACCGATATCCGTTCGGGCCTGCCCGAACTGCGCCGCGCCTGGGTGACCGCGCGCGGGGATGTGGAGGCGTATGGTGGCCGCGAGGTCAAACCGGAGGATAATGGTCTGCGTGAGGGGCAGGAAAGCCCCGTGCCGCTGTTTGATCGGGCATCCCGCACGCCGTTGCGCGCCAAGGCAGGGGCGAACGTGTCCCAGCTTCATTATGCCCGCAAAGGCATCATCACGCCGGAAATGGAATATGTCGCCATCCGCGAGAATCTGGGCGGGGCCAAGCTGGCCGAACAGGCCGCGCGCGATGGCGAGGATTTCGGGGCGTCGATCCCCGATTATGTGACGCCGGAATTTGTGCGGGATGAGATTGCGCGGGGACGGGCCATCATCCCCAACAATATCAATCACCCGGAGACGGAGCCGATGATCATCGGCCGGAACTTCCTGGTGAAGATCAACGCCAATATCGGCAATTCGGCGGTAACCTCGTCCGTCGCGGATGAGGTGGACAAGCTGGTCTGGGCCATCCGTTGGGGCGCCGATACGGTGATGGACCTGTCCACGGGCCGCAATATCCACACGATCCGCGAATGGATCATCCGCAATTCGCCGGTCCCCATCGGCACCGTGCCCATCTATCAGGCGCTGGAAAAGGTGGGGGGCAAGGCGGAGGACCTGACCTGGGAACTGTTCCGCGATACCCTGATCGAACAGGCCGAACAGGGCGTGGATTATTTCACCATCCATGCCGGTGTGCGGCTGGCCCATATCCCGCTGACGGCCAAACGGGTGACGGGGATCGTCAGCCGGGGCGGCTCCATCATGGCGAAATGGTGCCTGGCCCATCACAAGGAGAACTTCCTCTACACGCATTTCGAGGAGATCTGCGAGATCATGAAGGCGTATGACATCGCCTTCTCGCTGGGTGACGGTTTGCGCCCCGGCAGCATTGCCGACGCCAATGACGCGGCTCAGTTCGCGGAGCTGGACACGCTGGGCGAACTGACCCAGATCGCCTGGAAGCATGATGTGCAGGTGATGATCGAGGGGCCGGGCCATGTGCCCATGCACAAGATCAAGGCCAATATGGACAAGCAGCTGAAGGTCTGCGGCGAGGCACCCTTCTACACGCTGGGGCCGCTGACCACCGATATCGCGCCGGGATACGACCATATCACCAGCGGCATCGGGGCGGCCATGATCGGCTGGTTCGGCACGTCCATGCTCTGCTACGTCACGCCCAAGGAGCATCTGGGCCTGCCCGACCGTGACGATGTGAAGGTGGGGGTGATCACCTACAAGCTGGCCGCCCATGCCGCCGATCTGGCCAAGGGGCATCCCGGTGCGCAGGAACGTGATGACGCTCTGTCACGCGCCCGGTTTGAGTTCCGCTGGCGCGACCAGTTCAACCTGTCGCTGGACCCCGAAACGGCGGAGAAATATCACGACCAGACCCTGCCGGCCGAAGGCGCCAAGCTGGCGCATTTCTGCTCCATGTGCGGGCCGAAATTCTGCTCCATGAAGATCACGCAGGAAGTGCGCGATTACGCAGCGGCGCAGGAGGGGATGGCCGCCATGTCGGCGGCGTTCAAGGAGAAGGGTGGGCAGGTGTACCTGTCGGACAGGCCGGTGCCGGAGGATCATCACTGAGGGGGCAGGTCAGGGAGCGGGTGGTGCGAAGGCCACCCGCTCCGGCTTGCGGGGCGGATCAATCAAAAAGAACCATGCACAGATAATTTATTAATAAATATAAGGCAAAATAGCTAATTATATTATCAATTCAGGAGGTGGATCATGCGGGCACGTATCCTTGGTTCCTTGGTCGCGCTGTCATTTTGTAGCCTTTCCCTCCTCCATGCCGTACCCGCCGCAGCATTGACCTTTGTCGAGGTTGATTATACCTGCCCCATCACCGGGGAGAAATTCACCGCCCCAACAATGGCATCCGGGACCTCTTTCGGCAGTCGGCTTGATTTTCGGAAAGTTGGGCCCATCGCCTCGCCTTGGCCGATGGTCACCTGTCCCAGCAACGGCTTCCCCCTGTTTCAGGAAGAATTCAAAACAGAACAGATTGAAACCTTGAAGGCCTTCGCTGCGACACCGGAATACAAGGCGTTGGTGGCAAGCCATCCCGTCTATTACCTGGTCGCCCGCTTGCAGCCTCTGTTGGGTTATACAACAGAGGATATCGCCTTCAGTCTTCTGTACGCGTCCTGGCAGGCAGAGGCGAATGAGCAGAAAGCACTGGGCTATCTGGAAGAGGCGCTGCCGCTGTTCCAGGAAGTTCTTGAAAAGCAACCACCGGTCGATGTCCGTAATGTGGCCAGCTTGCGCTTTCTGACCGTCGAGCTGCATCGCCGGCTGGGTCGGTTTGAACAGGCGGCGGCCTTGCTAGAGAAATACCGGGCGGAGTTGGAACCGGTGGTACCGCCCGACTTCATGGTGTTGGAAACCAAGCTGATCCAGCAGCGGGTGTCGGTACCGGCAACGCCCGAAAGGCCGAAGGACAAGTCGCCCTGAAACAAAAGGCCCCCGTCCGCATCGCGAACGGGGGCCTTTCTTCTGGCCGTTCGGGGCCGGAAATGCCGTCAGGCGCGGGCCAGGCGGTCCATTTCCTCCTTCACGCGCAATTTCTCCATTTTCAGGCGGGTCAGGGTCGTTGTGTCGGGCATGGGACGGCGCGCTTCCATGCGCACCTCCCGATCCAGGTTCTCGTGCTTCGTACGCAGCGATTCAACACGCTCGGGGAACAACATACGGCCTCTCCTTCTTGAACGATGGAACAACGGACCTGTCTGGTTGTTGGGACCTGAAACGCGGCTTGACCTTTCCTGAGGGACAAAACATGGGTCACGATCCTGACATGGAATCGTAACTTGCGGCTCTATGCATATGGATAGGGTGGTGGGGTTTTTCGAGGGGCGGATTAGCCACCCTGGACGAAAACCATCGGGGGCGCTACATCACCTCCATGGCAGATATCCTCCCACAGCCGGCCGGTTCTTCCGGTCCTGACCAGAACCCGGCATCCACACCGCCCCGACGGATGATTGTCGGGATCAGCGGGGCGTCGGGCATTGTTTACGGCATACGCCTGCTTGAAACGTTACGCCGGCTGGGCATCGAATCCCACCTCGTAATGAGCAGGTCTGCCGAGGTGACCTCTGCGCACGAGTCGGGGCTGAAGGTGGCTGACATTCGCGCATTGGCCGACGTCACCTATGCCATCACCGATATCGGGGCTGCCATATCATCGGGCAGTTTCCGCACCATGGGCATGATCGTCGCGCCTTGTTCGGTGCGCTCCCTGTCGGAGATTGCGTCGGGGGTCACCAGTTCGCTGCTGACCCGTGCCGCCGATGTCGTGCTGAAGGAACGCCGACGGCTGGTGCTGATGCTGCGCGAGACGCCGCTGCATCTGGGCCATATCCGCTCCATGGCGGCGGTGACGGAGATGGGGGCCATCGTCTATCCGCCCGTTCCTGCCTTCTATGCCAATCCGCAAAGCCTGGACGACATGGTCGACCATACGATCGGGCGCGTGCTCGACCTGTTCGATATCGACACGGGCCGGGTGCGGCGCTGGGGGGAGGGGGGGTAACCCTCCTTTCCATATGCTGCCGGCCTGCTTACATTGGCATCATCCTTGCCGAAGGCTTTCCCATGTCCAGTCCTGCCCACGCCCATCACCACCATGACCATGCCGTCCGCCATGACCATGGCTCGTGCGTCAAGGATGCGCTGGCGCGGGCCGACGCGCTCTGTACCGAACGCGGCGTGCGCCTGACGTCGCAGCGGGCGCGGGTGCTGGAACTGGTCTGGTCCAGCCACAAGCCGCGTGGCGCCTATGCCATCCTGGAGGACCTGTCGGCGGATGGAAAGCGGGTGGCTCCCCTGACCGTCTACCGTGCCCTGGATTTCCTGCTGGAACAGGGGCTGATCCATCGGATCGAAAGCCAGAATGCCTTTGTCGGCTGTCCTGATCCGGGTACGGCGCATACGGGGCAGTTCCTGGTCTGCTCCTGCTGCGGCAACGCCACCGAACTGACCGACCGCGGCATTGCGGCGGCCATCGCCGACAGTGCGGCGGCGCAGGGTTTTACCGTGCAGCGGCAGACCGTTGAAGTAACGGGCATCTGCCCCGACTGCCGCGACCATTGACGATTGGGGTATTGGTCCCCCACATGTCCGTTTAAGTAACCGACCTTTCTCTGCCCGAGGAATCCTCCCTTGTCCACGCAACAGACCCCGCCCAGCCCGCCGCCCCGCCTGCCCATTTCCGTCCTGACCGGGTTTTTGGGCAGCGGCAAGACCACGCTGCTGTCGCGCCTGATCCGCGACCCGGCCATGGTGCGCACCGCCGTCGTCATCAATGAATTTGGCGAGGTCGGGCTGGACCATCTGCTGGTGGAACAGTCGGACGAGAATATGGTGCTGATGGATAGCGGCTGCCTGTGCTGCACCATCCGTTCCGACCTGGCCGAGACGCTGCGCGACCTCTACATGAAGCGTATGCGCGGCGAGATCCCGGAATTCGACCGGGTGGTGATCGAGACGACGGGTCTGGCCGATCCGGCGCCCATCCTGCACACGCTGATGACCGATCCGCTGATCGCCTCGCGCTTCCGTCTGGACGGGGTCGTGACCACCATCGACAGCGTCCATGGCATGGGCCAGTTGGACGAACACGAGGAAAGCCTGAAGCAGGCGGCGGTGGCCGACCGCGTGGTCCTGACCAAGACCGATCTGGCCGAACCGGCCCAGGTGGAGGCCCTGCGCCGCCGCCTGCATGACCTCAACCCCGGTGCGGTGCATGTCGACGCGCAGAAGGATCAGGGCCTGCCGGTCCTGCTGTTCGATGCGGGCCTGTACAATCCCAACACCAAGTCGCTGGACGTGCAGCGCTGGTTGAAGGCCGAGGCGTATGAGGGTGGTCATGATGATCACCATGATCATGACCACGGCCATTGCGACCACGACCATGGCCATTGCACCCATGACCATCATGAACATGGGCATGATCACGGCCATGATCACCACGCCCATGACCATGGGCACGACCATCATGATCATGATCATAGCCATTGCGACCATGATCACGGCCACTGTGATCACGACCATGGGCATGGCCACGACCATCACCACCATGACGTCAACCGTCACAATGACAAGATCTCGTCCTTCGTGATCCGGTCGGAAAAGCCGCTGCCCTGGGACGGTCTGGTGACCTTCTTCGAGACGGTGGCCAAGGCGCAGGGCGACAATATCCTGCGCGTGAAGGGCCTGCTGAATGTCGAGGAGGCGGAACGCCCCATCGTCATCCACGGCGTGCAGCACCTGTTCCACCCGCCGGTCCAGCTGGACGCTTGGCCGACCGCCGACCAGAGCACCCGCATCGTCTTCATCGTCAAGGATTTGAAGCGCGAAACGGTGCAGGAACTGTTCGACAGCGTGGTGAACGCCAAGGCGGCGTAAGTCCGTCGCATGCGCTTCGCTTATGCGACCTACGGGGACAGGCGGTTTTCGTAGGTCGCATAAGGGCGATTGCCCGCATGCGACACCGCCTCACCACCCCACATACCCCATCGCCCACAGCCACCCGATGGCCAGGACGATGGAGGACAGCGTCATCGGCACCCCGCATCTGGCATGTTCCCAGAAGCCCAGGGTCACGCCGCTGGCTGCCGCGCGTTCCACCACGATCAGGTTGGCAAGGCTGCCCAGCAGCAGCAGGTTGCCCGACAGGGTGGACAGGACGGCGAGCGCGTAAAGCGCGCCTTCCGGCGGGCTAGGCCAGACCTGCATCAGCAGCAGTACCGCCGGCACATTGCCGATGGAATTGCTGGCCGCCAGTGATAGGGGTGCCAGCACCGACAGCCGGTCGATGGGCCAGCCGCTGCTGGCCAGCGCCGCCACCATCTCCCCCGGCAGGCCGGTGCGGGCCAGGGCCGCTGTCACCACAAACAAGGCCGCGAACAGCACCAGCAGGTGCCAGTCAACCAGCCCCAGCATGCGCCGGCTGGCGAACCGGCGGCTGATCAGCATGGCGGCGGCCACGGCCAGAACCCCTTCTTCCTGCGGCAGGGGGGTGGCGAAGAAGATCAGCAGCGCCAGGGTGGCCAGCAGCGCCTTTTTCAGATGCCACAGGTCCAGGTCGGGCGGGGCCAGGGGCAGGGGGCTGGCATCGGCCATTTCCAGCCGCCCGCGCCAGACAAGGGCGACGGTGGCGAAGACGCAGCCCATGCCCAGCAGGGCCGGTACGCCGCAGGCCGCCAGGAAAGGCCAGAAATCCAGGTGGCCCAGCTGTCCGATCAGGATGTTCTGCGGATTGCCGATGATGGTGGCCGCCGATCCAGCATTGGCGGCACCGGCCAGCGCGATCAGATAGGGCCGCGCATCCAGCCCCCGCGCCAGCAGCCCGGCGCAGAGCAGCGGCGTCATGGCAAAGACCACCACATCATTGGCCAGTACCGCCGACAGCCCACCGCCCACCGCCACCACGAGCGCCAGCAGCGCCACGGGGCTGTACGCCGCCTGCGCCAGCCGGACGGCGCACCAGCCATAGAAGCCCGCCAGTTCGAACTGTGCCGACAGGATCATCAGACCCAGCAGGATGAACAGGGTCGGGTAATCGATGGCCGCACCCAGCGCATCACCCGGCATGGCACCGGCCAGCGCCAGAATGACGGCGCCCAGCAGGGCGATGCCGGTCCGGTCGATCTGCAATCCGGGGAAGCGGCCCACGGCCATGCCCAGATAGACCAGCACGAAGATGGTGAGGATCAGGATGGTCATGGGCGCCGGTGGGGATGGGGAGACTGTCCCCTTGGCGTACAACGCCGGGACCGACGGGGCCATGGGAATTTCGGTTGGGAAAATAGTTAGGTATTTTACAAACTATTCCCTTGCGGCCATGCCTGCGCCCTGATAGTTAGGTTTATGCCTAACATTCAAACCGACCCGATACAGCTTGACCGCATGTTCCACGCCCTGGCCGATCCGTCGCGCCGCGCGGTGCTGGAACGGCTGGCCGAAGGGCCGGCCAGTGTGGGGGAGCTGGCAAAGCCGCTGCCCATGGCCCTGCCCAGCCTGATGCAGCATCTGCGGCTGCTGGAGGATTGCGGCCTGATCCAGACGGAAAAGGTGGGGCGTGTCCGCACCTGCCGGCTTCAGCCCCACGCGATGGATGCGGCGGGGGAATGGATTGCGCGGCAGCGGGCCGTCTGGGAGGCCCGGTTCGACCGGCTGGACGCCTATTTGCAGATATTGAAGCAACAGGAGGAAGCGACCGATGACGACCCCACCGCCCGCTGACCGCAGCATGGTGATCACCCGTACCCTGAACGCGCCGCGCCCGATGGTGTGGAAGGTGCTGACCGACCCGAAGCATATCCCCCTGTTCTGGGGCCCCAACGGCTTCTCCACCACGGTGCACGAGATGGATGTGCGACCGGGCGGTACCTGGCGCTACACGATGCATGGATGGGGTCAGGATTTCGAGAACTGGATCCGCTATCGCAAGGTCGAGGCGCCGGCCCTGCTGGAGTATGAGCATGGCGGCGACGATCCCGACCATTGCCTGTTCGATGCCTCCATCCGATTGGAGGAGGTGGGGGCGGACAAGACCAGGGTGACCCTGACCATGGTCTGCCCCACCGTGGAGTCGCTGGAGGAAAAGCGCAAGTTCGGGGCGGAGGCCGGCGGCCATCAGACGCTGGAGCGGCTGGAACGTCAGGTGCTGGTCGCCGACCGCGATCTGGGGATCACGCGCATCCTGGATGTGCCGCGCGATCTGGTCTGGAAGGCCTGGACCAGCCCGGAACATCTGAAGCAATGGTGGTGCCCGCGCCCCTGGCAGACGGTGGAGGTCCGCATGGACCTGCGGCCCGGCGGGGAATTCTATACCCGCATGGAGGGGCCGGATGGCGGCGTGTCGGACAATCCCGGCATCTTCCTGCTGATCGAAGAGGGCAAGCGCCTGGTCTTCACCAATATGATGGCGCCGGAATTCCGGCCCGTGACGCCGGGCTTCGTCGCCTTCACCGCCGACATCACCTTTGAGGATCATCTGGGTGGCACACGCTATACCGCGCGCGCCATGCACCAGACGCCCGAGGGTGCGGCCAGCCATGCCGAGATGGGCTTCTATG
Organism: alpha proteobacterium AAP38; assembly: GCA_001296005.1. Taxonomy (GTDB): domain Bacteria; phylum Pseudomonadota; class Alphaproteobacteria; order Azospirillales; family Azospirillaceae; genus Niveispirillum. The sequence goes on from LJHR01000003.1 coordinate 153,822, forward strand.
ATGGCTGGTCGACCGTGGTGGATCAGCTTTTGGAGGCGGCGAAGAGCTGGAAACTGTAAGGTTTAAGCCGCCACCACGATCCCGTCGACCGCCGGCAGGTTCAGCATGTCCAGCGTCACCCCCTCGCGCGCGGCAAAGGCGCCGGGGAAACGCTGGGCGGCCTCCCGCTCGATGGCGGCCATGGCCGTATCATCATGGTCGGGGTCGTGGTGGAACAGGCACAGGCGCTTGGCACCCGCCGCCTCCATCAGCTTCACGCCCTCGTTCCAGGTCGAATGGCCCCAGCCGACGCGGGTGGCGTATTCCGCCTCCGTGTAGGTCGTGTCATAGACGACGACGTCCGCGCCCTCGATCAGGCGCAAGATATTCTGGTCCAGCTGCCCCGGCACATGTTCGGTGTCGGTGACATAGCAGAAGGACTTGCCCGCATATTCGATGCGATAGCCAACGGCCCCACCGGGATGGTTCAGCTCACCCGTCTTCACCACCAGGCCGGGGGCGAGGTCCAGCTGGTCACCGGCATGCAGGTTCTGAAAGCCGATCTTGGCGCGCATGGTGGTCAGCGGCACCGGGAACAGCGGCTTTTCCATGCAGGTGGTCAGCACCTCCCCGATGCAGGAACAGCCCGACAGGTCGCGGGCAAAGATATCCAGGCTGAAATCCGGGACATAGCCGGGTTCGAAGAAGGGGAAGCCGTTGATATGGTCCCAATGGGCGTGGCTGAGCAGCAGGGTGGCGTTGCGGATATTGTCGCGCAGGAAATGCTTGCCCATCGGGCGCAGGCCCGTGCCGGCATCCAGCACCAGCGTGCGGCCACCCACGGTGACCTCGATGCAGCTGGTATTGCCGCCATAGGTCAGATGCGAGGCGAAGGCACAGGGGAAGGTCCCGCGCACGCCCCAGAACTTAACCTTGAACTCCATGACACGCCCCTGGGGCCGGGCGATGCCCGGCCGATTGCCCCCGGTTACCAGCGGACACATTCCGCCAGACGCCCCGAAGGTTCCACAAAAATAAATGCGACCGTGCCGATGTTCCTGTGACGAGGCACACAGGCGCAGTCACGAATCTGTCATGGCGGGCGTGCATCGGGATAGGTTGGAAAGCGCTGTGGCAATATTACCGCCGGATGCGGTGGTCCAGGCGCTCATCCTCCAGGCCGGCCGGTTCCTGATGGATGGCGAATTCGGCACTGGGGAAGGCGGCGCGCAACTCCCGCTCGATCTCGTCGGTGATGTCGTGCGCTTGGGCCAGCGTCAAATGCGGGTCCAGTTCCAGATGGAATTCGATATGCTGGCCAATGCCGGTGGACCGGGTGCGCAGATCATGGATGCCGCGAGTCTGATGGTGGGCGCGGACCACTTCCTTCACGCGTGCCCGGTCGCCATCGGGCAATTCGCGATCCATCAGCACGCCCAGCGCGTCGCGCACGATACGGCTGGCACCCCAGACCAGGAAGGCGGCGATGCCGAGCGCGAAGATCGGGTCCCAATAGGGCCAGCCGGTCCATGCCGTCAGGCCCAGCGCCGCGATGACAGCAGAATTCATCAGCAGATCGCCGCTGTAATGCATGCTGTCGGCAGCAATCGCCATGGATTTCGTACGCCGGATCACCCAGCGCTGCACCAGCAGCAGCAGGCCCGTCATCACGATGGCGAAAACCATGGTGGCGATGCCCAGTTCGGCATTCTCCACCGGACGCGGCTCCGCCAGCCGGCCTACACCTTCATAGCCCAGGAACACGCCTGAACCGGCCACGAACGCCGCCTGGGCCAGGGCCGCCAGCGGTTCGGCCTTGCCACGACCGAACCGGTGTTTGCTGTCGGGCGGCTGCAACGCCTGCGCCACCCCCAGCAGGGTGACAACGGACGCCAGCAGATCGACCGAACTGTCCATTAGCGAGGACAGGATGGCGACCGCCCCCGTGGCCATGTAGGAGGCCAGCTTGGCCGCGATCAGGATCAGGGCAACGGTCACACTGGCATAGGTTGCCCACCGCCTGTACCGATCCGCCGCCGCTGCCGTTATCGTCACCGCACACCTGTCACATCAGGGGTAAAGCCGGCCCTTTTTCCATTCCCCCTCACCCTCGCGGGTGAACAGGATACGGTCATGCAGCCGGTATTCGCGATCCTGCCAGAATTCAATGCGGTCGGGAACGACGCGGAAGCCGGTCCAGTGCGGGGGGCGCGGCACTTCGCCGCCATCGAACCGCGCCTCGGTATCGGCCACGGCCTGCTCCAGGGTGGCGCGGCTGTCGAGCGGGCGCGACTGCTGGCTGGCCCAGGCGCCGATGCGGCTGCCGCGTGGGCGGCTGGCGAAATAGGCGTCGGCCTCTGCGTCCGTCACCCGCTCCACCGGCCCTTCGATCCGCACCTGACGGCGCAGCGACTTCCAATGGAAGGTCAGGGCGGCGAAATGGGTGGCGTCCAACTGGTCGCCCTTGCGGCTCTGCGTATTGGTGTAGAAGGTGAAACCCCGGTCATCCAGGCCCTTCAGCAGCAGGATGCGCACCGACGGGCGGCCATCGGCGCCGACGGTGGCCACCGACATGGCGTTGGGATCATTGATCTCCGCCGTCTCGGCCTCGGCGAACCACGCCCGGAACTGCGCGAAAGGGTCGGTGGCGTTTTCCAGCGTCATGGCTTGATCTTCGTCATAGTTGCGCCTGAATTCATCACGAAGATAAGGAGCATGGGTTGTTTGTCCATGCCGTCCCCCGCATGGCACCCGTCCGCAGGCGGAAACGCCCGATGGCGAATGGTTCGGGGGCAAAGCATGATCCGAGAAAGGTTCTGAAAAATGATTCGCAAGATCGTTGTCGCCACCGCCCTGGTGGCCCTGCTGGCCGGGTGTCAGACCACGGGCGGCAACAAGCAGACCGGTGGCGCCGTGATCGGCGGCCTGATGGGCGGTCTGGCCGGCAGCCAGATCGGTGGCGGTTCGGGCAAGCTGTGGGCGACCGGCGCCGGTGCGGTGCTGGGTGCGCTGATCGGTTCGGAAGTGGGCGCCTCGCTGGACAAGGCTGACCGCGCCGCCCTGGAACGCAACACCTACGCGTCCTTCAACGCGCCGCTGAACCAACCCATCGTCTGGGATAACCCCAATAACAGCAACCGCGTCATCGTGACGCCCACCCAGGAAGGCCGTCAGGCCGGCACCAACGCCTATTGTCGCGAATACCAGCAGACGATCATCGTCGGTGGCCGCAGTGAACAGGCCTATGGCCGCGCCTGTCAGCAGCCGGACGGTTCCTGGAAGATCGTCAGCTGACGATCGCCCAATCGGCAGGACAAATGATCACCCCGCGTCAGGGTCTACCCCCTGGCGCGGGGTTTTTTATACGCATGCGCTGGCCGCTTCCTGTCGGCCATGCTTGACCGGGGGCCGATGGGGCGTAGGATGCGGCAGGTTTTCACTTTTTCTGCCTGCTGGTGACCATGCGCGATCCCTACCTTGTCCTCGGCCTGACGCGGAGTGCCTCTGCCGATGACATCAAGCAGGCCTTTCGCGGATTGGCCAAGCAGTTCCATCCGGACCTCAATCCCGGTCGCCCTGACATTGAACAGAAGTTCAAGGAGGTCAACGCCGCCTATTCCCTACTGTCCGATCCGGACAAGCGGGCGCGGTTCGACAAGGGCGAGATCGATGCCAGCGGCGCCGAACGGCCCGACCGCACCTTCCGCCGCGCCTGGGGCGCGGGGCCGGGTACGGGACGTGGGGCTGGATTCGGTGCGCGCGGTCCCGGCGGCGGGGCCAAGCCGGGTGCCGGTGGCGCCGGTGCGGGCGACGATCCCTTTGCCGATGATCTCTTCAACGATATTTTCGGGGCGACCAAGCGGCGCTATTCCGCCGGCTCCGGTGCCGGCGTCAAGGCCAAGGGCAGCGACGTCAATTATTCGGTCAGCGTCAGCTTTGCCGATGCCTGCCTGGGTGCCAAGCGCCGGCTGACCCTGTCCACGGGCAAGACCATCGATGTCAACATCCCGCCCGGTACGCGCGATCAGACCAAGCTGCGCCTGAAGGGGCAGGGTCTGGCGGGGCTGGGCGGTGCCGGGGCCGGCGACGCGATTGTCGAGGTGCTGGTGGACCCCCACCCGCTATTCACCCGCAAGGATGACGACATCCATCTGGATGTGCCGGTGACGTTGCAGGAAGCGGTCCTGGGGGCGGCCATCAAGGTGCCGACCCTGGACGGGCAGGTGGCCGTGAAGGTGCCCGCCGGCGCCAATAGCGGCACGATCCTGCGCCTGAAGGGCAAGGGCATCCCCAATGCCGACCGCAAGGTCACGGGCGACCTTTATGTGAAGCTGATGGTGATGCTGCCGGAAAAGCCGGATGCCGAGCTGTCCAGCTTCATCGAGCGCTGGTCCAAGGGCAAGGATTACGACGTGCGGCGCAAGCTGGGGGTGTGATCCCCCCAGTTGCGTTTACGGTGTTACTTTTTATCGTCCTTGGCCTTTTCCACGGCATCATCCGCCTTGTCGCGCAGGTCCTTCACGGCTTCGCCGGCCTTGTCGCGGGCGTCTTCCAGCTTGTCGCCGGTCTTTTCGGCGGCATCGTCGATCTTCTCACCCGCCCGTTCGGCCGGGCCCTTCTTGTCGCAGGCCGTCAGGGCCAGGGGGGCTGCCAGAAGCATGACGGCCAGGGTGCCCTGGCGCAGAAGGTTCATCCGCATGATCTCTCTCCATCCATTTGTGTCTTTCGACCACCCCTGACGGGTGGTCTTCGGCGATAGAACAGCCAAAGGGGGCGGAAGGTTCCCGCCCCCCCTTGGCGTTGGCCTGCCGCGATCTAGCTCCTGTTGCCCCTAAAGGACAGGACGGAACAGCGTTATGGCATCCCCCATCATCATTATTGGTGCGACCGGCGGCACCGGTCAGGCCCTGGCCCGGCGGTTGGCGGCCAAGGGCCATGCCCTGCATCTGGTGGCGCGCGATGCGGTGCGGGTGGAGGATCTGGCCCAGAACCTGGGCGCCACCCATGCCGTCGCCGATGTGATGGCAGAGGATGCGCTGGCCGATGCGGTGGCGCTGGGCGACCGGGGTGAAGGCATCGCGGGTCTGGCCTATTGCGTCGGCTCCATCGTCATCAAGCCCTTGAAGGCGACCCGTAGTGCTGATTTCCTGACAGCCTTCAACCTGAACCTGCTGGGTGCGGCCACGGCCCTGCGCGCGGCGGAAAAGGGGTTGAAGGCGGCCAAGGGGGCGGTCGTGCTGTTCTCAACCGTCGCCGTCGAACAGGGCTTTACCAACCATGCCGTTATTGCGGCGGCCAAGGGGGCGGTGGCGGGCCTGGGCCGGGCCATGGCGGCGGAATGGGCACCGCATGTGCGCGTGAATGTCATCGCTCCGTCTTTGACCCGCACGCCGCTGGCGGCACCGCTGCTGTCCTCCGAACAGATGGCGCAGGGGATTGCCGCCATGCACCCGCTGGCAAGGCTGGGGGAGGCCGATGATCTGGCTGCCATGGCAGATTTTTTGCTGTCCGCCGATGCCGGATGGATCACAGGGCAGGTTCTGGCCGTTGATGGGGGACGTAGTACACTTCGCACCAAGGGATAGGAGACGAACATGCATCGCCGCCACCTGATCCTCTCATGCCCGCTGGCGCTGGGCCTTGGCCTGATCCTGCCGCGCCGGTCGGCGGGATTCATCCTTCCGGAAACGGATGCCGTTTCCTTTTCCGTGTTCCGCAAGAATGACAGCCCTATGGGCTTTCACCGGATGCGCTTCACGCGCGACGGTGACCGGCTGATCATGGAAAAGGAAATCAGTCTGGAGGTGACGCTGGCCTTCGTCACCGCCTATCGCTACCGCCACCGCAACCGGGAGGTCTGGGAGGCGGGGCGGCTGATCGAGATTGAAACCCGCACCGATGATGACGGCGACGATTACTGGCTGCGCGCCAAGGCGGGGCCGGACGGGCTGATGGTCGAAGGCAGCGGGGGGGCCTATGTGGCCCCCGCCGACATCATCCCCACCAGCTATTGGAACAACGCCATCACCGGCGCGACCCAGCTTCTGGACACGCAACGCGGCCTGATCATGGATGTGCGGATGGAGGATAGGGGACCGGAGGTGTTGGACACGCAATCCGGCCCGACGCGGGCGCATCGCCACACCATCAACATCCTGACCAACCCGCCCGGCAAGACCAACCAGATCGACCTCTGGTACGATGATACCGGCCAATGGGTGGGGCTGGCGTTTGAGGCGAAGGGACAGAAAATCACCTATATCCTGGATAGCGTTCCGGTGCCGCCGCAGCCTGCCCCGCAATCGGCCTCCACCCCATGAGCGGTGCTGTCCGTCTGGTCTTGGGCGATCAGCTGTCGCGCAATCTGGCGTCCTTACGCGGGCTGGACAAGGACCAGGATGTGGTCCTGCTGGCAGAGGTGATGGCGGAGGCGACCTATGTCCCCCACCACCCGCAGAAGATCGCCTTTCTGTTCAGTGCCATGCGGCACTTTGCCGAAGAGCTGCGGGCGGATGGCATCCACGTCGATTACATTCGCCTGGATGATCCCGACAATAGCGGCACCCTGGGCGGGGAACTGTCAAGCGCCATTGCCCGGCATGGGGCCGCCCGCGCCATCGTCACCTTCCCCGGTGAATGGCGTGTCTGGAAACAGATGCGGCAATGGCAGCAGGATTTCAGCGTTCCGGTTGAGGTGAAGGAAGATGACCGTTTCTTCTGCCCCATCGCGCGCTTCCGCTCCTGGGCCGATGGGCGCAAGCAGCTGCGCATGGAGTTCTTTTACCGGGAGATGCGGCGCGACTATAAAATCCTGCTGACGGAAGAGGGGCAGCCGGAGGGCGGGCAATGGAATTTCGATGCGGAGAACCGTAAGTCCCTGCCCAAGGGCCTGAAAATCCCTCCCCCCTATCGCGAAGAACCCGATGCCATTACCGCCGAGGTGCTGTCCCTGGTCGCCGACCGTTTCGCCGGCCATTTCGGCAAACTGGAAGGGTTCTTCTATGCCGTCACGGCGGCGGGGGCGGAACGGGCGCTGGACCATTTCATCCGCCATTGCCTGCCTTTGTTCGGGGATTATCAGGATGCGATGGCCATGGGGCAGGAAACCCTGTTCCATTCCATCCTGTCGCCCTACATCAATGCCGGCCTGCTGGACCCGCGCCGCGTGGTGGATGCCGCCGAAACCGCATGGCGGCGGGGGCAAGCGCCGTTGAATGCGGTGGAAGGGTTCATCCGCCAGATTCTGGGCTGGCGCGAATATGTGCGCGGCATCTACTGGCTGAAAATGCCGGGATATGCTGAGACCAACGCACTGAACGCCCACCGCCCACTGCCCGATTTCTATTGGACCGGGCGCACCGACATGAACTGCATGGCGCAGGTCATCGGGCAGACGGAACGTCTGGCCTACGCCCACCATATCCAGCGCCTGATGGTGACCGGCAATTTCGCCCTGTTGCTGGGCGTGGAGCCAGCGCAGATCGAGGAATGGTATCTGGCTGTCTATGCCGATGCCTATGATTGGGTGGAACTGCCCAATGTGCATGGCATGGTGATGCATGCCGATGGCGGCTATCTGGGCAGCAAACCCTATGCCGCCAGCGGCAAGTATATTCAGCGCATGTCGGATTACTGCACCCGCTGCCGCTACGATGTGAAGGAAACCACCGGCCCCACCGCCTGCCCCTTCAACGCCCTCTATTGGAACTTCCTGATGGAGAATGAGGGCAAGCTGCGCGCCAATCCCCGCATGGGTCTGGTTTATAAGGGCCTGGACGGCATGGAACCGGCCAAGCGCGACGGCATCCGGGATCAGGCCGGGCGGTTCATTGCGGGGCTGGTGCCAGCCTATCCGGCCACGGGAACGGAGAGATCATGACCAATCTGCACACCCCCACCCCAACCGATGGTTTTGCCTGGGTTACCGGTGCCTCTTCCGGGATTGGGGAGCATGTGGCGCTGGCGCTGGCGGCGGAAGGGTGGACCGTGCTGGCCAGTGCGCGGCGGGTGGAGCCGTTGGCAGCATTGGCGGCGCGGGCCGTGGGGTCGGGGCGGATTATTCCGGTGCCGCTGGATATCACCGATGCCGATGGGGTGAAGGCAGCGCTGGCGCCGCATGGCCCCATCGCGCTGGCGGTGCTGAATGCCGGGACCTATCAGCCGGATGCGGCCAAGGACCTGGACCCCGCCACATTCGCCCGCACCATTGATGTCAACCTGATCGGTACCGTGAACTGTCTGGCCGCCATCCTGCCGGGCATGATCACGGCGAAGCGGGGGCATGTGGCGGTGGTGTCCTCTGTGGCGGGCTATCGCGGCCTGCCCCGGTCCCTGGCCTATGGCGCGTCCAAGGCGGCCTTGAACAATATGACCGAGAGCCTGAAGCTGGATGTGGAGCGGTATGGCATCAAGATGCAGCTGGTCTGCCCTGGGTTCATCAAGACGCCCCTGACCGACAAGAACGACTTCCCCATGCCGTTCCTGATGCCGGTAGAGAAGGCGGCAGCGCGGCTGGTGGCGGGACTTAAAGGCAACGGGTTCCAGATAACGTTCCCCCGTCGCTTTACATGGCTGCTTCTGCTGTTGCGCTGTTTTCCCGATGCACTGTATTTCATGATGGTCCGTGGAACCGTGCCGAAATAAGCGCCGGGATTGGACCCTCAGGAAACGGCTTGGATCAGGGTTGGCATGGGATCGGTGAATGGACAGGTTCCGGTGGATCAGGCGCTGGGCGCCTATATCCGCTTTTATCAGGAACTGCGGCCTGAAACGGTGGCGCGGCTGGACCGGCTTGCCGTGCCGGACGTGCATTTCAAGGACCCGTTCAATGATTTCCGGTCGCGCGACCGGATGAAGGCGGTGTTCACGGCCATGTTCGATGTGCTGGAACAGCCGCGTTTCATCGTGCGGGATCATGCCGTGTCGGAACAGACGGCGTACCTGCGTTGGGGCTTTGTCTTCCGCCGCAAGGGTCAGCCTCGCCCCAGCACCATCGAGGGCATGTCGGAGGTGCGGTTCGATCTGGCCGGACAGGTGACCAGCCATATCGACCATTGGGACGCCGCCGAGCAGTTTTATGAAAAGCTGCCCCTGCTGGGCTGGGTGCTGCGCAAGATCAAGGCCTATATGGCGCATTAGCGCTTGTCGTGGGGCCGGCGAGGGCATACCTCCCTATACCGCACCCGCGAAACAGACCTGAGCCGCCGCCATGAGCATTGCCATCGTCCGCACCGTCGCCGACCTGCGTGCCCAGGTGTCCGCCTGGAGGCAGGCGGGGCTGCGCACGGCCCTGGTGCCCACCATGGGCGCCCTGCATGACGGGCACCTGACCCTGGTGCGACGCGGGCGCGAACTGGCCGACCGGGTGGTGGCGACCGTCTTCGTGAACCCCACGCAGTTCGGCCCGAACGAGGATTTCAGCCGCTATCCGCGCGATGAGGCCGGCGACGCCGCCAAGCTGGCCAGTGCCGGCTGCGACCTGTTGTTCGCGCCGACCGTTGATGTGATGTATCCGACGGGCTTTGCCACCGGCATTGATGTCGGCCCCGTCACCACCCGCTGGGAAGGCGCCTTCCGCCCCGGCCATTTCCAGGGTGTGGCCACGGTCGTGACCAAGCTGCTGTTGCAGGCCGGCGCCGATGTCGCCTGTTTTGGGGAAAAGGATTACCAGCAGCTCTGCACCATCCGGCAACTGGTGCGCGACCTGGATATCCCGGTGCAGATCGAAGGCGTGCCAACGGTGCGGGAGGCGGATGGGCTGGCCCTGTCATCGCGCAACGCCTATCTGTCACCCGAACAGCGGCAGGTGGCGGGGCAGCTGAACCGCGTGATGCGCGACGCCATCGCCCGGCTGCAGGCCGGTGAGGCGGTGGAACCCGTCCTGTCGGCTGGTATTAATGCCCTGCTGGATGCCGGCTTCACCGCGGTGGATTACCTTGCCTTGGTTGACGCCTTGACCCTGGAACCGCTGACGGAACCCGTCCCCGGTCGTCTGATTTGCACCGCCCGGCTGGGCGGGGTGCGGCTGCTGGACAATATGGCGGTATAAGAAATGGGGCGGACCCGCCGGCCCGCCCATGCTTTCCTTACCACACGCCCGTATTGGGCATGCTGGTCCAGGGTTCTGCCGGAGCCAGCGAGCCGCCCTTCTGCAACAGCTCGATCGAGATATTGTCGGGCGAGCGGACGAAGGCCATGCGACCATCGCGCGGCGGACGGTTGATGGTCACGCCCTTGTCCAGCAGCGACTGGCAGGTGGCGTAGATGTCATCCACCTCAAACGCCAGATGGCCGAAATTGCGCCCGCCCGCATAGACCTCTGGGTCCCAGTTATAGGTCAGTTCCACCTGCGCATCCGGCGTCTCATCGGCGGCCAGGAAGATCAGGGTGAAGCGGCCCGCCTGGTTTTCCATGCGGCGCAGTTCCTTCAGGCCCAGCTTGTTGCAGTAGAAATCCAGCGACTGCTCCAGGTCGGTCACACGGACCATGGTATGCAGGTATTTCATCGTTTCTTATCCAAGGGTTGGCGGAAATCCGATCCCCCTAACATGGGGCATCGGCGGGCAATATCCCAGCCCCGGCATGCAATTGTTCCCCGGCGCCCCCGCATAATCGCCATGAAAGTTCGATTGCAATGCAGCATGATCCGTGTTGGCATGGATGTTAGCGGTGTCACGCAATAATATTCACCAATATTTCCGGCCCACCCCCAACGGGAGGGGGGAAGGCGTCGGCGGGGATGTGGATGACGAGTGATCCGGTCGTTCATCTATGGGTCCTGACCGCGACGGCCTTGGTCTTCGCGATGCAGCTGGGATTCTGCCTGCTGGAGGTCGGGTTCGTCCGGGCCAAGAACTCCATCAATGTCGCCATCAAGAATGTGATGGATTTCTGCATCGCCGGCTTCCTGTTCTGGCTGTTCGGCTATGCCATCATGTTCGGGCCCAGCTGGCTGGGCCTGATCGGCACGGGCGGCTTCATGCCCGACCATCTGGATGCCGCGACGCCACTGGTCTTCATCCTGTTCCAGATCATGTTCTGCGGCACGGCAACGACGATTGTGTCGGGCGCGGTGGCCGAACGCATGGGCTATGGCAGCTATATCGTCGTCTCGGCCCTGCTATCGGCCCTGATCTATCCGGTTTTCGGGCATTGGGCCTGGGGCGGGATGGCGGGACCGCAGAGTCAGGGCTGGCTCTCGGCCCTGGGCTTCATCGATTTCGCCGGCTCCACCGTGGTGCATTCGGTGGGGGGCTGGCTGTCGCTGGCGGCCGTGCTGGTCATCGGGCCGCGTACCGGGCGCTTTGACCCCGGCGTGCGCGCGCTGGGCAGCAACAACCTGACCATGGCGGCGTCGGGCGTGCTGGTCCTGTGGTTCGGCTGGCTGGGTTTCAATGGCGGGTCGGTGCTGGGCGATCTCGACAAGGCGCCGGGGGTCCTGCTGAACACCGTGGTCGCGGGCTGCGCCGGTGGCCTGACGGGGCATTTCGTCTCCGTGCTGATGGAGCCGAAGCCGCGCGTCGAACATTTCCTTAACGGCATTCTGGGCGGTTTGGTTGGCATCACGGCCTGTGCGCTGGTGGTGGGGACCGGGTCGGCTGCCATCATCGGGGCCGTGGCCGGGATCATCGTCATTGCCGGCGGCGTGCTGCTGGACCGGTTGAAGATCGACGATGCCGTGGGCGCTGTGCCGGTGCATCTGTTCGCAGGCATCTGGGGGACCCTGTGCGTGGCGCTGTTCGGGGATGTCGCCCTGTTCGGCACGGGCCTGTCGCGGTGGCAGCAGCTGGGTGTGCAGCTGACGGGTGTGGCGGCCTGCGGTGTCTTCACCTTTGGCAGCGGTTATATCCTGCTGCGGGTCATCAACCGCATCTTCCCGCTGCGCATCGATGTGGAGGCCGAACGGCTGGGCCTGAACGTTGCCGAACATGGCGCCACCTCCCCCATGCTGGATCTGGCCGCCGAGATGGAGCGCCACCGCCAGGAGGGCAAGTTCGACCGCCCCGTCCATGTGGAGCCGCAATCGGATGTGGAACTGATCGCGGCCCAGTATAACCGTGTCATCGACCGGGTGACGTCGGAGATCCAGCGCCATTCCCTGCTGCTGGAGGAACTGGGCAAGGCCAAGGTGGAGGCGGAGAATTCCAACCTTGCCAAGTCGCAGTTCCTGGCCACCATGAGCCATGAGTTGCGCACGCCGCTGAACGCCGTCATCGGCTTTTCACAGCTGATCGCCGATCAGGCCTATGGCCCCATCGATGAACATTATGTCGAACATGCCCGCGATATCCATGATGGCGGCAAGCATCTGCTGGCGCTGGTCAATGACGTGCTGGATTTCTCCCGGCTGGAGGCGGGTAAGTTCCAGCTGAATGAACAGCCGCTGGATCTCGCCCGCGTCCTGCGCGGCGTCCATCGCCTGATGCAGCCCTTGGCCGAAAGCGGCAGCATGGGCCTGATCCTGGATGTCTCACCCGACCTGCCGGCCCTGCAGGCCGATGAACGTGCCATCCGCCAGATCCTGATCAATCTGGTCGGCAATGCGGTCAAGTTCACGCCGGCGGGCGGCAAGGTGAAACTGTCCGCCAGTTTCGAACCCGATCGCCGCCTCTGCCTGACCGTGTCGGATACGGGTATCGGCATGGACCCGTCCATGGTTTCCAAGGCGCTGGAACCCTTCACGCAGCTGGAAGGCGGGCTGGCCAAAGGCCATGGCGGGTCGGGCCTTGGCCTGTCGCTGGTCAACGCCCTGGTGCGTCTGCACGAGGGGACGCTGGTCATCCAGACAGCACCGGCCAAGGGCACAAGCGTCCATATCCGCTTCCCCATCGCCCGCACCATTGAACGGGCGGCGGAGAAGGATCGGCGGACGGGTTAAGCCCGGTCCACCCGCCCGGCATAGCATCCGCGCCGGGCCAGATGCACATGCAGATACGCCACCTCTGACCGGGCCAGATACTGCCGGAACAGGGCGTCGGCGTCCTTGCCGTCCACCACATCGGCATCGACGATCATGTCATCGCCGTCATAGGCGCGGACGGACAGGATGCGCTTGGCCATCATTAATGGCACCTCGCCCTTCGCCACCGCCGTGTCTGCATGGCCTTCGGTGACGAAGATCGGCCCCTCGGCGCGGTAGGGCGTGTGGGCCGGTTGATGCTGATAGGACAGCAGCAGGACATCGGTGCCCGCCGGTACATCGGCCAGCGTGACGCGGCAGGGGTACAGCCCATCCTGCGGCGCCGTCATGCGCCGGATGCCGCGTTGGGCCAGCGCCTGATCGTCCAGACCGAACAAGGGGGCGAAGGGGGCGGATTGCAGGCCGCTGACAATATAGGACATGGGGGACGCTCCATCATTAGGGATGGCGCAACGATGTCAGGCCAGGGCCACAGCAGCGACCCGGTTCTTGCGGTCACAGCAGCCAACGCCCCTCGGCCCAGCGCAGGGCCCATAGCGCAGTACGTCCCAGCATCCAGCGCCGGCCCCAGGCTGCCAGCGCCTCGCCATTACCCAGGTCGAAGAACAGCGGCGGTTTGCGCGCTGACGCCCGGCGCGGCACCAGATCATTGGCCATGGCCGTCAGATTGTACCCCAGCGTGCCCCAGCCGGGATGCCGCCCGCCCTCCGGGCTCACCGCTTCACCACCTGCCAGCACATGTTCCAACCCGCCCACGAACAGCTTGGCATCACAGTGCAGGCGCCCGTTCGCATCGACATCCAGTCCGCTGGTTTTCAGCCAGGCCGGCCCGGCCCCGCCGGTCGCATTCAAGAACAGGTCGAAGGCGATGCGGTCACCATTGACCAGTACCGCCTCATTCCCCTCCACCCGCGCCACGGGTGCCTTTTCGATCAGGATGGCGCCATGGGTCGACAGGATTTCCGCCAGCTTAACCCCCGCCGGTCCCGGCAATTCTGTCAGGATCAGGCCGCGCATCAGCAAGGTGACGGCCACATGCCCGCCCAGCAGGGCGGCAAGATTGATGATCGACAGGGCGATGCGCACCGCCTCTACCCCGCCGCCGGCGATGGTCAGGGCCACGACGCGGCCCGGATGCTGCTCAAACCGCGCCTCCAGCGCCGAACGCAGGTCCAGCAGGCGGGACAGGGGGCGGGTGGCGAAGCAGCGGGCATGGCCCTGGGTACCGGGCAGGGGCCGGGTGCCCGCATCGGGCGCGATGGAAAGCAGGTCGAAGGGGACGGGCTCCCCCTCATGCCGATGCACCAGCCCGGCCTTCAGGTCCAGGCCCAGAACGGCATCATCGATGAATCCGATCCCCGCATCCCGCGCCAGGGCGCCCGCATCCAGGCGGGCGGTGGCCGGATCGATCCGCCCGGCCAGCAGGGCCGGCACGGCCTCTGCCCAAACCTGCGGGGCAGGGGATAGAAGCGTGGTCTTGTGCCCACCCTTGCCCAGGGCGGACAGGCGTTTCAGCAAGGGCGGGCGTGCATGACCACCGCCCAGAAGCAGGATACGCTGTGGCCTGCTCAACCGGCGGCCTTTGTGGCCACGGCACCTTCGGTCGGGTCGCGCAGCACATAGCCGCGGCCCCACACCGTTTCGATATAATTGTCGCCCTCTGTGGCGGTGGTCAGCTTCTTGCGCAGCTTGCAGACGAAGACGTCGATGATCTTCAGCTCCGGCTCATCCATGCCGCCATAGAGATGGTTCAAGAACATCTCTTTGGTCAGGGTCGTGCCCTTGCGCAAGGACAGCAGCTCCAGAATGCCATATTCCTTGCCGGTCAGGTGCAGGGGCGCACCCTCCACCGTGGCCGTCTTGGCATCCAGGTTCACGGTCAGCTTGCCGGTGCGGATGATGCTTTCCGAATGGCCCTTGGACCGGCGGATGATGGCCTGTACACGCGCGATCAGCTCGCGCTTGTCGAACGGTTTGGTCAGGTAATCATCGGCGCCGAAACCCAGACCCTTGATCTTGTTATCCAGATCGGACAGGCCCGACAGGATCAGAATGGGGGTGTTGACCCGCGAGGCGCGCAGGCGGCGCAGCACCTCGTACCCGTCCATGTCGGGCAGCATTAGATCCAGGATGATGATATCGTAGTCGTAGAGTTTACCGATCTCCAGCCCGTCTTCACCCAGGCTGGTGGCGTCCACGATGTACCCGCCTTCGGCGGACAGCATCAGCTGGATGCTTTTCTGCATCGCGGCATCGTCTTCAACCAGCAGGACGCGCATGATGGTTTCCTCGGGAGCAGGAGTGGGTATAACCCATCTACGGCAGATAGGTTAACAGAGCCTCTACGGATATGCTATCCGACCAATGGTTTTGCCAGGGGTGATAGCCTGTTCATTCGTATGTGCCCGGCCATGTCATTGCGGATTTGCCAAAGACCAGGGGCGTTCCATGCTTGATCACGATCAGTTGGTGCAAGAGATCAACGCCTTGCCGACCTATGCCGTGTTTGGCCGCGTCACCTCGGTGCTTGGCATGATGGTCGAAGTCGGGGGCGTGGAACGGCGCCTGTCCATCGGCGGCCGCTGCCGCGTCATCACGCGCGGGGGTAAACCTGTCCCGTGCGAGGTGGTGGGCTTTCGCGGGGGACGCGCATTGCTGATGCCGTTCGGCACGCTGGACGATATTGGCCTGGGCTGCCGGGCGGAGGTGGCGGAGGGGCAGGCTTCCATCTATCCGACGCAGGCCTGGCTGGGCCGGGTCATCAACGCCCTGGGACAGCCCATCGACGGCAAGGGCCCCCTGCCCACCGGTGACGTCCCCTATTTGATCAAGGCTGGCCCGCCGCCCGCTCATGCCCGCAAACGGGTAGGGGGCAAGATGGATCTGGGCGTCAAGTCCATCAACACCTTCCTGTCCTGCTGCCGGGGGCAGCGCATGGGCATCTTCGCCGGGTCGGGCGTGGGCAAGTCGGTGCTGATGTCCATGCTGGCCAAATATACAGAGGCCAATGTCAGCGTCATCGGCCTGATCGGCGAACGTGGGCGCGAGGTGCAGGAATTCCTGGAACATGATCTGGGACCCGAAGGTATCGCGCGGTCCGTCGTTGTCGTGGCGACGTCGGACGAGCCGCCCTTGATGCGCCGTCAGGCCGCCTATCTCACCTTCGCCGTGTCGGAGTTTTTCCGCGATCAGGAACAGGATGTGCTGTGCCTGATGGACAGCGTGACCCGATTCGCCATGGCCCAGCGTGAGATCGGCCTGTCCGCCGGCGAACCGCCGACCACCAAGGGCTATCCCCCCACCGTGTTCGCCGAACTGCCGCGCCTGCTGGAACGCGCCGGGCCGGGCACAGGCGTGGGCACGATCAGCGGCCTGTTCACGGTGCTGGTCGAAGGCGGCGACATGGAAGAACCGATCGCCGACGCGGTGCGCGGTATCCTGGACGGCCATATCGTGATGGAACGCAAGATCGGCGAGCGCGGGCGCTATCCTGCCATCAATATCCTGCGCTCGGTCAGCCGTACCATGCCGGGCTGCAACACGCCCGAACAGAACGCCCTGGTCGGCAAGGCGCGGCGCCTGATGTCGGCCTATTCCGACATGGAGGAGATGATCCGCCTGGGCGCCTATCGCAAGGGCAGCGACGCGCAGGTGGATGAGGCCATCCATTACAACCCGGCCATCGAGGCCTTTCTGCGCCAGAACAAGGGGGAACGCAGCACCCTTGACCAGGGCTATGCCGAACTGGCGGCCATCCTGGGCGGGGCCAGCGGATGAAGGACCTCAAACCCCTGATCCGCCTTAACCAGCGCGAGGTTGACCAGCGCCGCCGCGTCGTCGTGCAGCTTCAGGAAAGCCAGGACCGTCTGGTAGCGGAGCGGGAGCAGTTTGAACAACAGGTGATCGTGGAGCGCGATCTGGCCGCCACCGACCTGATGCTGGCCAAATCCTACCCGGCCTTTGCCCGGCGGGTGGAAATGCTGCGCGATGAGTATGAACGCCGGGCCGCCACCCTGCGCCTGGAACTTGAGCGGGCGGAGGAAGCCCTGGCCGAGGCGTTCCGCGAACAGAAGAAGTTCGAGCAGGTGCAAGAACAGCGCGACCTTGCCGCCAAGGAAGCCCGCCGCTACCGGGAAACCCAGATGTTCGACGAGGTCGCCTCCATCCGCTTTTCCCGGCAGCAGGGGGCGGAAGGCGAGGGAGAGGGGTGATCAGCGAGGGGGTGTTTTGACAGGTGCCAGCCTTGCGGCCTCACGCAAGGCTGCATTCATCCGGGACTGCCACCCATAGCCACCCGACCGGAAATGGTCGATCACATCCTGGTCAAGGCGGAGTGATACCAGCGCCTTGGTCGGCGCCTTCTGCGGCCCCCGCCGCCGCAATAGCTGCCCTGCCGCCTCTTCCCCCAGCAGACGGGGAAGCATCTCGGCCCCCGGTCTGGCGCGGGCAAAGAAATCCGCATCCAATTCAGGCGATACCTCGTCGGTCAGCTCAGGGTTGGGTTTCGGCATAGCGAGCACACTCCCGCTCATTGGCGCGGCGAAGGCTGATGACGCGCAGCACCTGCCCCCGCATAGTGAAAACAAGCACATGCAGCCGGTCACCGATAAATCCCAGGGCCTGGAAACGCGGTTCCCCATATTCCCGTCGGTCATCGGCGGCGATCAGTGCCGTGGCGAAGTCGAAGTCTGCGGCCAAGGCAAAGGAAATGCCGCGTTCGGCAATGTTCCTTTGATCCTTGGCCGGGTCAAATTCGATCTCCATAGCAGATCGTATCTACAAAAAGATGATGAGGCAAGGCGGATTGTATCTACAAATTAAGGTGCGGTTGCTCACCGCATCTTCGCCAGACACTCCACCTCCAGCAGCGCACCCAGGGCCAGGCCGTTGGTGCCGAAGGCAGAGCGGGCGGGAAGGCGGTCGGGCTTGAAATAGGTGACGTAGATCTTGTTGAAGTCGCCCCACTGCTTCATGTCCGCCATCATGACGGTGCATTTGAAGACATGGTCCATGGTCAGTCCGCGTTTTTCCACGGCGGCCTTGATATTCTCCATCACCTGCCGGCCCTGCGCCACCATGCCATCGGGCAGTTTCAGGTTGGCATCGGTGCCCAGCTGTCCCGACAGGTAAAGCACCCCATCCACTTCCACCGATTCGGAGAAGGGGGCACCGGGGAAGGATTTGTGGAAGACCATGTCATCGGCCAGGGCCGGGCCTGTGGAAATCCCGGCCAGCAGCAGGCCGGCGGCAAGTGCATGCTTCATCATCTCGGTTCTCCTTCAACCCCAGACATCGCGCGCAAAGCGCAGGAAATTGCGGCCCAGGATCTTTTCCACCTGTCCGGTTTTCAGACCCTTGGCCAGCAGCAGGTCGGCCAGTTTCTGGAACTGTCCCGGCCCGCGCAGATCCATGATGAAGGGGGTGGTGGTGGCGCTTTCGCCTGCCGCCGCGATGCCCAGCTTCACCCGCTGCGCATTCTCCTTCCGCAGCTCCTCCATATAGGCGTCCATATCGTCATAGGAGGTGACATAGCCATCCGTGCCGATGCCGACATGATCCTCCCCCGCCACCTTCACGGCGTGCATTATATGGGCGGCGACATCATCGGCGGTGGCGATGCGGCCCTTGGCCAGGAAGGGCATGAAATAGATGCCGACAAAGCCGCCCTTGTCGGCGATGCCGCGCATTTCCGCATCCGTCTTGTTGCGCCCCAGATCGGTGATGGCACGACAGCCGGTATGGTTGACCGACAGGGGCCGTGTCGCCGCCTTGATCGCGTCCAGGCAGGTCTGGCGGTTGGAATGGGACAGGTCGACCATGACCCTGTTCGCCTCGATCCGGGCCATGACCTCCCGCCCGAAATCGGTCAGGCCTTGGTCTTCGGGCATCAGGCTGCCCGAACCCAGGTCGTTCTGGACATTGTAGGTCAGCTGCATGACCCGCACGCCCATATCGGCGAAGAGATCGACGCGGCTTGCGTCCTTGCCGAACATGGTGGCGTTCTGGAACCCCATGATGATGCCGATCTTGCCCTCGGCCCGCACGCGCTCAATATCGCCCGCCGTCAGGATCAAGGACAGATCACGCGGCTGGTTGCGGATTTGCAGCAGGGTGGAGGCCGTCTCCCGCACGCTGAATTCAAACGGCTCCCCCGGACCCGCGACCCAGCCGATGGTGCTGTTGACCACATGCAGGCCCGACCGGCGGGCATCATCCAGCGCGCGCTGATCGATGCGCAGCTTTTCCGCCCGTGAGGCGCCGTCCGCCGGCTTCACATTGGGATTGCCCAGCCCGCCCAGGGCATTGATGACCAGCATGTTGCGGATGCTGCTGGCACCCGTAGGACCGGCGATGGCAGTAGCGGCCTGTGCCGCTGCGGGCAGCAGGGCCGCCGCAGCCCCGGCCAGCAGCAGATGGCGTCGGGCAATTTCAGTCATCCTGGGGCATCTCCTGTGCGGTGATGGGGCGATAGGCGGTGCGGTCAAGGCGCGTGCCGCGCTTCACCGTGAAACGGATGGAGGTCAGGTTGCCCAGATCGGCCAGCGGGTCCTTCGCCAGCACCACGAAATTGGCAAGCTTGCCGGCCTCCACGCTGCCCATCTCCGCCTCCTGGCCCAGGACGCGGGCGCCGTCCAGCGTCGCGGCGCGGATCACCTCCGCCGTACCCATGCCAGCCTTTGCGTGCAGCAGGTTAAGCTCATCATAAAGGGCGGGCCAGGGATGGGCGGCGGGGGGAACGCCGTCGGTGCCGGTGACGATGGTGACGCCTTCACGCCGCGCCTGCGCCGTCAGGGCCGCCGCCACCTCCAGGGTGCAATGGGGCCGTGGCTTCATGTCGGGTTTGGCGGCCAGACGCCTGTCATATTCCTGATAGACGCGCAGGGTGGCGTCCAGAATGATGCCGCGCTTTGCCATGTCCCGGAACAGGGCCGCCATCTCCGGGTTATCCCCGCCCTTCAGCCGGTCGATCTCCACCAGACGCCGATCCTTGTAGGTCAGGGGGCGGGGGTTGGAGATGTGGTAGGCGAGGTAGCAGGTGTGGGAAATGCTGTCGACGCCGGCGGCCACCACATCGGCGGGCGGGGTGGGGAACACCATGCCATGGGCCCAGACACGCAGGCCTTGGCGGTGCGCCTCCGCCGTGATGGCGCGGACATCCTGGGGCCGCAGATTGTCATACAGCTTGACGGCGACGGCCGAGGTGCCGCGCGCCAGGGTCACGGCTTCCGCCAGGTTGGTGGCGTCATCGACGGCGCGCATCCAGGGCACGGTGCCGGGCTTCACCCCCTCTGCCGCTGCCGCCGTGCGCGGATCATCGAAGAAGTCGGGACCCGCAAACAGGGCGGCGGCCCAGATGTCCGGCCCCGGCACCTCGCCCACGCGGGCGGCGCGGGCATATTCATTGATGGCGCGCAAATCGTCGGCCATGTCGCGCACCGCCGTGACGCCGCCAAAGACATCGCGGCGCATCTGGGCTTCCGCCTGCACCCGGTTGGGCGGTGTCGCCATATGCTGATGGCTGTCGATCAGGCCGGGGATCAGATATTGGCCGGTCAGGTCGATCAGGGTGGCGCCCGTGCGGCTGGCCTCATCCAGTTGCGCCAGGGGCAGCACCTTTGCGATCCGCTCCCCTTCCGTGATCACCGCCATGCCGGGCTGTGCCGGTCCGCCGCGCCCGTCGATCAGGGTAACGCCGGCATAGATCACGCGGGCGCCCTTTTCCGCCGGGGCAAAGGGCCGTTCCATGGCGCCCGGCGGGGCATGGGCCAGAGCGGGGGATAGAAGTGACGCCGCCAGCAACAGGAGGCCGAGGGCCGTGCGGGTCATTCCTGGCCGCACGGTTCCGTGAAATCCCATCATCCCCCTGTTTCCCCTCTCTGTTCAGCGTTCCAGGGCCGGGCTCAATTCCGGCCAGCCCCGTTTGCGTACCATCGGCATGAAGGTGGCGCTGACGGGAACCAGCAGGCCGCCCTCCAGACGCAGCGCCCATTTGCGCCCGTCGCGCCGTTCCAGGCCGCGCACGGCCTGACCCGCCACCCAATAGCCGCGATGCACCTGTTCGCCATCCAGCGGCGAGAGTTCGGCCAGCGCGTCGCGCAGCCGGTACAGCACCAGCGGTTTTCGCCCATCGCTCAGATGCAGGCGCAGATAATGATCCTCTGCCTCCACCGCCATCACCTGTGCGGGGTCTGTCACCCCGGCCCGCAGCAGCAGACCGCCGCTGGGTGGATCGATGGGCAGGGCTGGTGCTGTCACTGCCATGTCTGCTGCTGCGGCGGTTGCAACCGCCGCCATCTCCGGCGTGCCGGTCATCTGATGCCGGCGCATGCCCCAGCGTGCAGCCTCGATCCCGGCGCAGATGATCAGGCCCAGGGCCACCGCCGTGCCGTAAAGCGGCAGATAGGCGGGCGCCGGGCCACCGACAAAGGCGTTGGCCACCTGCACCTCAAACGGCAGGGTCAGGTGCAGAATGAACACCGACAGAACGCCCATCAGCGCCATGTCGCGTTCCCGCCAGCCAACCAGCGGGCCGGTAAGCCGGAACCAGACCCACCATTTCAGGCAGCTGACCGCCATCAGCCCCAGCCAATAGGGCAGGCGTTCCTGGAACGGAATGCGGATCGTTCCAAACGGCCCCATGATGGTGAGGGCGACCGATACGATCAACCACATCAACAACATGCCGAGGAGACTGGGCGGGCTTTTCATGGGGCGGCTTGGAACAGTGATGGTGAGGGGCAGGATAGTGGAAGGGCGGCAGGGGTGCCACCCTGAAGGGTGCCTTCGCGGTGCCAATCCGTTACGGGGGTTTACGCCCACCCCCGGTTCCCGGCACACTCCGCGCCGTTTGGGTTCTGACGGTGCGGAAGGTGCGGTATGACGGCTGGGCGTTGGCAATTCTGGATCGACCGGGGCGGCACCTTCACCGACATCGTGGCTCGCCGCCCGGATGGCCGCCTGCTGACCCACAAGCTTCTGTCGGAAAACCCCGAACGCTACCGCGACGCGGCGGTGCAGGGCATCCGCGACCTGCTGGGCGTGGCGCCGGGGGAACCCGTGCCGGCGGACGCGGTGGAGGCTGTGCGCATGGGCACGACGGTCGCCACCAACGCCCTGCTGGAACGCAAGGGGGAGAAGACCTTGCTGGTCATCACCGCCGGCCTGGGCGATCAGCTGCGCATCGGCTATCAGGCGCGGCCCAAGATATTCGCGCGCAGGATCGAACTGCCCGAACAGCTTTACACCCGCGTGGTGGAGGTGCCGGAACGGGTGATGGCCGATGGCACCGTGCGCCGTCCCCTGGACCTGGATGCCGCACGGGCAGGGTTACAGGCGGCGTTCGAGGCGGGTTATCGCGCTTGCGCCATCATCTTCATGCACGGCTATCGCTATCCCGCACACGAGGCCGCCGTGGCCGATCTGGCGCGGGAGATCGGGTTCACGCAAGTGTCGGCCAGCCATCAGGTCAGCCCCCTGATGAAGATGGTGGGGCGCGGCGACACGACCGTGGCCGATGCCTATCTGTCGCCCATCCTGCGCCGCTATGTGGCGCAGGTGGCCGACGCGCTGCCCGGCATTCCGCTCTATTTCATGCAGTCCAATGGCGGCCTGACGGAGGCTGCCCGTTTCCAGGGCCGCGACGCGATCCTGTCGGGTCCCGCCGGCGGGATCGTCGGCGCGGTTCGGACGGCGGCGGCGGAAGGTTTGGACCGTATCATCGGCTTCGACATGGGCGGGACAAGCACCGATGTCTCCCACTATGCCGGCACCTATGAACGCAGCCTGGAAACGGTGGTGGCGGGGGTGCGCCTGCGCGTGCCCATGCTGCGCATCCATACGGTGGCGGCGGGTGGCGGGTCCATCTGCCGGTTTGATGGCGCGCGGCTGCGCGTGGGGCCGCAGTCGGCGGGGTCCAATCCCGGTCCCGCCGCCTATCGCCGGGGCGGGCCGCTGACGGTCACCGACTGCAATGTCATGGTCGGCAAGCTGCATCCCGATTTCTTCCCCGCGGTGTTTGGCCCCAACGGCGATCAGAAGCTGGACGCCGAAATGGTGCGGGCGAAGTTCGCGACCATGGCGGCGGAGGTGGCGGCGGCCACGGGCCGGCCCATGGGGGCAGAGGCGCTGGCCGAGGGCTTCCTGAAAATTGCCGTGGAGAATATGGCGAATGCCATCAAGCATATCTCCGTTCAGCGGGGATATGATGTCACCCGCTATGCCCTGAACTGCTTCGGCGGGGCAGGGGGGCAGCATGCCTGTCTGGTGGCCGACGCGCTGGGCATGACCAGCGTCTATCTGCACCCGTTCGCGGGCGTGCTGTCGGCCTATGGCATGGGCCTGGCCGATCTGGGTGCCTTGCGCGACCGGTCGGTGGAATTGGTCCTGGGGCCGGACGCGATGGCGGAACTGTCATCGGTGCTGGAGGCGCTGGGCACCGATGCAGCGGCGGAACTGCGCGAACAGGGGGTCACCGATGCCGGTATCCGCCTGATCCACACGGCCCGCATCAAGGTGGCGGGCACCGATGCGACGCTGGAGGTGCCATTCGGATCGGAGTCCGACATGCGTGCCGCCTTTGCGGCCGAACATCGCCAGCGCTTCGGCTTTGATGTTCCCCACCGCCCGCTGGTGGTGGAAAGCCTGTCGGCGGAGGCGGTGGCGGCCAGTGGGGAACAATTGTCTGACACCCTGATGGCCGAACCCGACACTGTGGCCGCCCCGTCGCCGCGTGCCACCGTGCCCGTCTGGATGGAGGGTGTGGAGCGGATGGTGGCCGTCCATGACCGCGACGCCCTGGTCCCCGGTGTCGCCATCGACGGTCCCGCCATCCTGACGGAGGCGACGGGGACGACGCTGGTTGAACCCGGCTGGCAGGCGCGGGTGACGGTGCGGGGCGGCCTGATCTTGCGCCGCGTGGTGCCGCTGCCGGCCCGTGTGGCCGTGGGCACCGATGCCGATCCCGTGATGCTGGAGGTGTTCAACAACCTGTTCATGTCCATCGCCGAACAGATGGGGCTGGCGCTGGAGAACACGGCGCATTCCGTGAATATCAAGGAACGGCTGGATTTCTCCTGTGCCCTGTTCGATGCGGGCGGCAATCTGATCGCCAATGCCCCGCATATCCCGGTCCATCTGGGGTCGATGGGGGACAGCGTGCGCACCGTGATCACTGCGCGGCGCGACAGTTTGCGTCCTGGCGATGCGGTGATGCTGAACAACCCCTATCGCGGCGGCACGCATCTGCCCGATGTGACCGTGGTGACGCCGGTCTTTGATCAGGCCGGAAGGGACATCCTGTTCTGGGTGGCCAGCCGGGGGCATCAGGCCGATATCGGTGGCATCACGCCCGGTTCCATGCCGCCCGACAGCACCCATATCGATCAGGAAGGCATCCTGATCGACAATTTCCTGCTGGTCCGCGATGGCGTCCTGCTGGAACGCGAAGTCGTGGACCTGCTGACCAGCGGCCCCTGGCCCGCCCGCAATATCGAACAGAATCTGGGCGACCTGCGCGCCCAGATCGCCGCCAATGCACGCGGGCGGGATGAACTGTTGAAGATGGTCGATCTTTTCGGTATCGAAACGGTTATCTCCTACATGGGCCATGTCCAGCGCAATGCCGAGGAACAGGTGCGCCGGGTGATCGGCGTCCTGAAGGATGGTCATTTCGATCTCGAAATGGATAGCGGAGCGCATGTGCGCGTCGCCGCCTCCATCGACCGCGCCGCCCGGTCGGCGCGGATCGACTTCACCGGCACGTCGGAACAGCAGTCGGGGAACTTCAACGCGCCGTCGGCCATTGTTCGCGCTGCCGTGCTGTATGTCTTCCGAACCCTGGTGGATGATGACATCCCGCTGAATGATGGCTGCTTGCAGCCGCTGGAGATCATCATTCCAGAGGGCAGCATGCTGAACCCACGCTACCCCGCCGCCGTGGTGGCCGGAAATGTGGAGGTCAGTCAGGCCGTAACCAATGCGCTCTATGGCGCGCTGGGCGTTCTGGCCGCCGCGCAGGGGACGATGAACAATTTCACCTTCGGCAACGAGAAGTACCAGTATTACGAGACGATCTGCGGCGGGTCGGGCGCTGGGCCCGGCTTTGACGGCACCGACGGCGTGCATACCCACATGACCAACAGCCGCCTGACCGATCCGGAGGTGCTGGAATGGCGCTTCCCTGTTCTGCTGGACAGTTTCCGCCTGCGCAGCGGTTCCGGCGGGGTGGGGCGCTGGACGGGCGGAGAGGGCGTGGAACGCCGCATCCGCTTCCTGGAGCCGATGACCGCCGCCATCCTGTCCAACAACCGCCGCATCCGGCCCTATGGGCTGGCGGGTGGCGGCGATGCCCTGCCGGGCGGCGCACGGGTGGAACGGGCCGATGGGCGCATTGAGGTGCTGTCAGCCACCGCCAAGGCCGAGATGGGAGCCGAAGACGTGTTCGTCATCGAGACGCCGGGTGGCGGGGGATATGGGGTGATTTAAGAGGCTGTCAGGCGTCCCCCTGACCTTCATCCTCCTCCGCCGCCTTTTTCAGATAATCCAGCGCGCCCTGCAGGATGTAGGCGGCGGCCATCTTGTCCACCACCTCGTCGCGCCGCTTCCGGGTCATGTCCCATTCGATCATCATGCGGTCGACCGCGCTGGTCGACAGGCGTTCGTCCCAAAACGCGATCTCCGGCTCCACCTTGCCAAACAGCTCGGGCCGGATCAGCAGGTTGCGGGCGAACTCCCGCACCGACTCACAGCGCGGGCCTTCTGTCCCGTCCATGTTCACGGGCAGGCCGATGACCAGACCGCGCACGTCGCGGTCCTTCATGGCGCGGGCCAGTTCCTGCGCATCCTGCGTAAACTTTGTGCGCCGGATGGTGCCGATGGGCGAGGCGACGGTAAAACCGGGGTCGCAGACCGCCATGCCGATGGTTTTTTCGCCAATATCGAGCCCGATAAGGCGTGCATGGCGCGGCATGACCGCTTTCAGTTCCACAAGGTTGCGGATGGACATGATGGGATGCTAGCTTCCTGACCGCTTTAACGCCCGCGTCTTCCATTCGGCGGACGGCTGGGACGACAAGCCCACAGCAATGATGAGATTTAGCACCATGTCGCAGGACAAGGCCACCCTGGACGCCAAGACCGTGGCGAAGATCGCCCATCTTGCCCGCATCAAGGTTCCCGCCGAAGAGCAGGAGCATCTGGCGGGCGAGTTGAACAAGCTGCTCGACTGGGTCGAGCAATTGGGCGAAGTCGATACTGACGGGGTGGAGCCGATGACGTCTGTCGCGGCCCAGACCCTGCGCCGCCGCGCGGATGTCGTCACGGATGGCGGCTATCCCGACAAGGTCGTGTCGAACGCCACCGACGCCGCCGAACATTTCTTCTCCGTGCCCAAGGTCGTCGAATAATGACCAACCTGACCCATCTCTCCATGTCCGATGCCCTGGCCGGGCTGAAGGCCAAGGATTTCACGGCGCTGGAACTGACCAACGCCTATATCGCCGCTGTTGAGGCGGCGCGTCCGCTGAACGCCTTCATCACGGAGACGCCGGATATCGCGCTGGAACAGGCCAAGGCGTCCGACGCCCGCTATGCCGCGGGCACCAATCTGCCCCTGGACGGTATGCCGCTGGGCATCAAGGACCTGTTCTGCACCAAGGGCGTGCTGACGACGGCTGCCAGCCATATCCTGGACGGGTTCAAGCCGGAATATGAAAGCACGATCACGGAAAACCTGTTCCGTGACGGTGTTGTGATGCTGGGCAAGCTGAACCTGGACGAATTCGCCATGGGTTCGGCCAACATCACCTCCTATTACGGCCCCGTGCTGAACCCCTGGACGGGCAAGGACCCGGCGGGTGCGGATCGCAAGCTGGTGCCCGGCGGCTCGTCCGGCGGGTCCGCCGCGTCCGTGTCCGGTCGCTTTGCCATCGCCGCCACGGGCACCGACACGGGCGGTTCCATCCGTCAGCCGGCGAGCTTCACTGGCATCGTGGGCCTCAAGCCCACCTATGGCCGCTGCTCCCGCTGGGGCACCATCGCCTTTGCCAGCTCGCTGGATCAGGCCGGGCCGATGACCCGCACCGTGCGCGATGCCGCCCTGATGCTGCAGAGCATGGCCGGCTTCGACCCGAAGGACAGCACGTCCGTCGATATGAAGGTGCCGGACTTCCTTGCGTCGCTGACCGGCGATATCCGGGGCCTGCGCGTCGGCATTCCCAAGGAATACCGCGTCGATGGCATGCCGGCGGAGATTGAGCGCGTCTGGAGCCAAGGCATCGAATGGCTGAAGGCCGCAGGGGCCACCCCGGTGGAGGTCAGCCTGCCGCACACCAAATACGCGCTGGCCACTTATTACGTGGTCGCTCCCGCCGAATGTTCATCCAACCTTGCCCGCTATGATGGCGTGCGCTTCGGCCTGCGGGTTGAGGGCAAGGATCTGGCGGAGATGTATGAGAATACGCGCGGGCAGGGCTTCGGCAAGGAAGTACGCCGCCGTATCCTTATCGGCACCTATGTGTTGTCGGCGGGCTATTACGATGCCTATTACCTGAAGGCCCAGAAGGTCCGCGCCCGCATCGCCGAGGATTTCGCCAAGGCGTTCGAGCAATGCGACATCCTGCTGACGCCCACGGCGCCCAGCACGGCGTTCGCGATTGGGGAAAAGCAGGACGACCCGATCGCCATGTACCTGAACGACGTGTTCACGGTGCCGGCCTCGCTGGCCGGTCTGCCGGGCATGTCGGTGCCGGCGGGTCTGGCTTACGATGGTCTGCCGCTGGGTCTGCAGCTGATCGGTCGTCCGTTTGATGAGGAGACGATGCTGCGCGTCGCCGATGTCATCGAAAAGGCCGCCGGCCCGCAGCCGCTGCCGCCCTACTGCCGCTGATCACAGCTTAAACGAAAGGCCCCGTCACCGCAGGGTGACGGGGCCTTTTCTGTTTCAGGGCAGCGGTGCCGTCACCACATCCACGGTCGTGGAGACCGCCGTCGTGGCAACGTCGACCGTGGTTCCGACGACGGTTCCCACTGTAGAAGCAACACCACAGCCCGACAGGGCCAGGGCACCGGCCAGGACCAGCATCAGCCCCATGTTCTTGACCATTCCCGCCCTCCGGCGCGTCCCATGCATGTGCACATGGTCGCGACCCTAGAACAGTTGCCAATCAGAAGCCAGCCACCCCCTTGCCGCAGTCACTTTATTCCCCCACAATCCCTCTGGTTCCGTCGATGGGGGATGCCCATGCCCGACAATCTCTACGACCGCGATTATTACGCCTGGACGCGCGAGCAGGCCATGCGCCTGCGCGAGGCGGGTCAGAGTGGGCATAACAGTGCGATTGATTGGGAGCGGGTAGCCGAGGAGATTGAGGATATGGGGGATGTGAAGTGGGACGAGATCGAAAACCGTCTCGGCCTGCTGCTGACCCACCTGTTGAAGCTGATCTATTGCCCCGCACTGCGCGAACGCAACGCAAGGCAATGGTGGCTGACCATCCGTGAACATCGACGTTACATACCCAAACGCTTGAAGCGCAGCCCCAGCCTGCGTCCCATGGCGCGGGAGTGTCTGTCCGAGATTTACGCGGAGGCGCGCCATATCGCGGCGGATGAAGCGGAGGTTGATGTGTCCGTCTTTCCGGAAAACATGCCTTTTACCTATGACCTCGTCATGGAGTTGGATTTCCCAGAAGAATTCCTGCCCGATCACATGCGCCGCTGACGCCTGCGGCTTGCCCATCCCCGCCCGCCATGTCACCTTCGGCCCCGGAAGTGGGGTGCCCGACCAATGACCACCGGCGGCAAGACCGGGGCGGCCCGCCAGGGGAGTTCTGGCAGGGCAGGGGAGTAGATAATGGGCAATGTCGTGTCACGGGACGGCAGCCGCATCGACATGGTGGATGCGCTGCGCGGAACGGCCCTGA
Source organism: alpha proteobacterium AAP38 (assembly GCA_001296005.1). Taxonomy (GTDB): domain Bacteria; phylum Pseudomonadota; class Alphaproteobacteria; order Azospirillales; family Azospirillaceae; genus Niveispirillum. The sequence continues at coordinate 182,640 of LJHR01000003.1, forward strand.
TCGGGCTGTTCCTGGTCCATATGGATGAACATTTCGAACTGCTGCGCTATCCGGTCAACGCGCCGGACTGGCTGAACAGCCTGAACCAGTGGGTGCATCAGCTGACCTTTGGCCTGTTCGCGGGCAAGGCCTACGCCATCTTCGCCATGATGTTCGGGATCAGCTTCACCCTGATCCTGCAAAGCTGGGCCAGGAAGGATGGCGACGCGACGGCGAGGCTGCGGTTCCTCTGGCGGCTGGTGCTGCTGGGGGCCTTGGGCTATGTCCATGCCCTGCTCTATATCGGCGATATCTTGCTGGTCCTGGCCGTTTTCGGCCTGCCGCTGGTCCTGCTCTACCGCGTGCCCGACCGGTTTCTCTGGCCGCTGGTTGTGTTGCTGCTGGGTCAGGCCGTGTCGCTGTGGGCCGTGGCCAGCCTGTGGATTACGCCGGAGACCACGCCATCCAACCCGTCGCATTGGGCCCTTTATGGCCGCATCTTCACGCTGTTCACCCAGGATAGCTGGTCGGCGGTGTTCGTGAACAACCTGACAACAGGGCAGACGGCGCGGTTCTGGTTCTTCGCCGAATCGGGCCGCTGGCAGCAGATGGCGGGCCTGCTGATCCTGGGCATGATGGCCGGGCGGCTGCAGCTTTACCTGGACAGTCCTGACAATCGCCGCATCTGGTTGCGGACATTCCAACTGGCCCTGGCCGGTTTCGCCCTTCTGTTCCCGCTGTCGCTATGGGTGCAGGGGCTGCCCCTGCAGGGCCTGCTGAAATACCATCTGGGCATGATGACGGGCGGCTGGGCCAACCTGATGCAGATGCTGCTCTGGGCCTCAGGTTTCGCCCTGATCTATCGCCGCATCGCGGGCTTTGGCTTCACGGGCCGGCTGGCCGCGTTCGGGCGGATGAGCCTGACCTGCTACCTGATGCATTCGATCATCTTCGTGCCCTTTTTCCATGGCTATGGGCTGGGCTTCTATCAGCATTGGGGCATTGCCCTGTCGGTGGGCGTGGGCGTGCTGTTCGTGGCCGCGCAGATGCGCTTTGCCGACTGGTGGCTGCGCCACCATGCCTATGGTCCCGTGGAATGGCTTTGGCGCTGCGCCACTTTGCGCCGGTTCGATGTGCCGTTCCGGCGGGTGGCGATCTGATCAGAAGGGCCGTTGGCCGAGACGGGCAACAACTCACCAGCCAACGGCCCTTGCATTTTTACGGAGTGCTCGCCGGCGCCGCAGTTAACGGAATGGACGCACGACTGGGAACCACCAGACGCCGCACCAGCCGGTCACCACGGCTTGGTTCCTGGTTGTTCAGTTTCTGGCGCAGGTCGGCAGCGATCTGGTCGAACCGGTCATCGACACGGATATCCAGCCGGACCTTGGCGGGGTCCGACCGGTCGGGTGCGAAATGCCAATGGCCCAGGTATAGGACATCGCCTTCCTTGACCTCGAAATCAATGATCCATCGGCCATCGATACGGCCCAGACTGTAGCTGGCATTGTTGCGGCCACCGTCATAGGTGGTGATATTGGCCAAACCGTAGCGACCGGCGGGCAAGGTGAAGAAACGGTCCTGGGCAACGGCAAAAAAAAGCGCCTTTTCAACCAGGACGCCTTTTTCCATCACCTTCACGGGCGGATCCACCGCCAGCGTCAGCATCGGCTGGGAGACATAGTCGCTGGTGAACAGCCCGCCCATCTGGTCGATGCCGGCGCTGAAATAGACCAGCGCCTTGCCGGACCCTTGCAGGACCGGTACATCCTCGCGGTCCCGAACCAGGGCGGTGTTGCCACCACATCCCGACATAATCACGCTGACCAGCAGCAGGATAGGCCAGCTCAATACCTTCAGGCCACGCATCATTCCCCCGACATTGGGCGTTGCTCATACGCCCAATGTCTTCAAATTATTGCGAAATGTCAAATCACGCGAGTTCTTCGACCTTTTCCTCGCGTTTTTGGCCTTTCGGCTCGGCATAGTCGAAATCCAGGCCGTCGCCTTCCTTGTTCAGGATGACGCGCACGGCCCCGCCCTTCGACAGTTTGCCGAAGAGCAGTTCCTCGGCCAGCGGCTTCTTCACATGTTCCTGGATGGTGCGGGCCAGCGGGCGGGCGCCCATGACGGGGTCATAGCCCTTCTTGGCCAGCCAGGCACGCGCCCCATCGGTCAGTTCGATGGTCACGCCCCGGTCGGTCAACTGCGCTTCCAGCTCCATCACGAACTTGTCCACCACGCGGGCCACCACGTCCGGACCCAGATTGCCGAATGGGATGATGGCATCCAGTCGGTTGCGGAATTCCGGCGTGAAGGTTTTGTTGATGGCTTCCTGATCGTCGCCCGTGCGCACGCCGCTGCCAAAGCCGATGGCATGCTTGGCCATGTCGGCGGCGCCGGCATTGGTGGTCAGGATCAGGATGACATTGCGGAAGTCGACGATCTTGCCGTTATGGTCCGTCAGCTTGCCATGGTCCATGACCTGCAACAGGATGTTGTAGATGTCGGGATGCGCCTTCTCGATCTCGTCCAGCAGCAGCACGCAATGCGGATGCTGGTCGATGGCATCGGTCAGCATGCCGCCCTGATCGAACCCGACATAGCCCGGCGGCGCGCCGATCAGCCGGCTGATCGTATGGCGCTCCATATATTCCGACATGTCGAATCGGACCAGCTCGATCCCCAGCGTGCGGGAAAGCTGCTTGGCAACTTCCGTCTTGCCGACGCCGGTGGGGCCGGAGAACAGGTAGTTGCCGATGGGCTTTTCCGGTTCGCGCAGGCCCGCGCGGGCCAGCTTGATGGCCGACACCAGCGCCTCGATGGCAGCATTCTGACCGAAGACCATGGTCTTCAGGTCGCGCTCCAGGTTCAGCAGCACTTCCTTGTCATCACGGCTCACCGACTTGGGCGGGATGCGCGCGATCTTGGCGACCACGGCTTCGACATCCTTCTGGGTGATGGTCTTCTTGCGCTTGTTCTCGGGCAGCATGGTCTGTGCCGCCCCGACCTCATCGATCACGTCGATGGCCTTATCGGGCAGCTTGCGGTCGCCGATATAGCGCGCCGACAGTTCCACCGCCGACCGGATGGCGTCCTTGGTGTAGCGCACCTTGTGGTGCGTTTCGTAATAGACCTTGATGCCGTCCAGGATCTTGATCGCATCCTCGATCGACGGCTCATTGACGTCGATCTTCTGGAACCGGCGCACCAGGGCGCGGTCCTTTTCAAAGTACGACCGGTATTCCTTGTAGGTGGTGCTGCCGATGCAGCGCAGGGCACCGGACGCCAGGGCCGGCTTCAGCAGGTTGGACGCATCCATGGCCCCGCCGCTGGTGGCACCGGCGCCGATGACGGTGTGGATCTCGTCGATGAACAGGATGGAGCCTTCCATCGCCTCCAGTTCCGAGACCACGGCCTTCAACCGCTCCTCGAAATCACCGCGATAGCGCGTGCCGGCCAGCAGCGAACCCATGTCGAGCGAGTAGATGGTGGCCTTGCGCAGGATTTCCGGCACCTCACCCTGCACGATGCGGCGCGCCAGCCCCTCGGCGATGGCGGTCTTGCCTACGCCGGGATCACCGACATAGAGCGGGTTATTCTTCGACCGGCGGCACAGGATCTGGATCGTGCGCTCCACCTCCTGCTCGCGCCCGATCAGGGCGTCGATCTTGCCGGAAAGGGCCTTCTTGTTCAGGTTGACGCAATAGGCTTCCAGCGCCTCCGTCCCCTTCTTCACCACCTTTTCGGCATGTGCCTCTTCATCGGCGCCCGACACGCGCTTTGGCTCGGCCCGGCCGGGGGCCTTGGCGATGCCGTGGGAGATGTAGTTGACGGCGTCGAACCGGGTCATCTCCTGCTCCTGCAGGAAATAGACGGCGTGGCTTTCGCGTTCGGAGAACAAGGCGACCAGGACGTTGGCGCCCGTCACTTCCTCGCGACCGGAGCTTTGCACATGGATGGCGGCGCGTTGCAGCACGCGCTGGAACCCGGCTGTGGGCTTGGCATCGTCCTGGCGGGTCGTGACCAGATTGGACAGTTCCCCATCCAGATATTCGACCAGCTCTGCCTTCAGCTTCGCCACATCCACGCCGCAGGCCCGCAGCACGGCCAGTGCGTCCTGGTCCTCCGTCAGCGCCAGCAGCAGATGCTCCAGCGTCGCATACTCGTGACGCCGTTCGTTGGCGTTGGCCAGGGCCCGGTGGAGGGTCTGTTCGAGATTCCGCGACAGCATGATGCGCTAATCCTTTTCCAGGGTGCACTGTAACGGGTGCTGGTGCTGACGGGCGAAGTCCATGACCTGGGTCACCTTCGTTTCCGCCACTTCATAGGTGAACACGCCGCAGACGCCGACGCCACGCCGATGGACATGCAACATGATCCGCGTCGCTTCATCACGGTTCTTGTTGAAGAAGCGTTCAAGGACATGCACGACGAACTCCATAGGGGTGTAATCGTCGTTCAGCATCAGCACCTTGTACATGGCGGGCTTCTTCGTCTTCGGCTTGGCCTTCACGACCACGCCTGTCGACGTCCCCCCATTCCCGTGCTTGTCATCCTCAGCCATGGCGGTTAACGATCAATTGATGGGTCCCCTCTTGCGCCCTATGATCATATGAAATGATTGGCCCCGGTTGGAAGGGCGTATCTGCATTGCCCGAAAGGTTTTGAAGGATACTTGAAATGAGACGGGGGCGATGCCAGTGCGGCGCGGCATCGGGCCACAATCATGCCCCTCGCCGCCCCCGGTACCGGCTGCTATAAGGCGCGGACCTATGCCAGCCGGGATGCCCCCTAATTGACCGACCTCGCCCAATATCTCGACGCCGTCCTTCTGGGCCTGCTGGAAGGGCTGACGGAATTCATTCCCGTCTCCTCCACCGGGCATCTGATCCTGCTGGGAGAGATGCTGGGCTTCAAGGGGCAGGCGGAGGACCTGTTCAAGGTGGTGATCCAGCTGGGCGCCATCCTGGCCATCTTGCTGGTCTATTTCCAGAAGCTCTGGGGTGTGGTGCGCGGGCTGGTACAGGGCAATGGCGAGAGCTACCGGTTCACTGCCGCCATCCTGTTGGCCTTCCTGCCCGCCGCCGTGATCGGCGTCTTTGCGCATTCCTATATCAAGAGCGTGCTGTTCAACCCGACCGTGGTGTCGGTCGCCCTGATCACGGGCGGCATCGCCATCTTGGCAGCCGAACGGCTGGTGCCCCGGCCACAGCATTTCGCGGTGGAGGCGTTCCCGCCCAAACTGTCGTTGTCCATCGGCTTTGCCCAATGTCTGGCCATGATCCCCGGCGTGTCGCGGTCCGGTGCCACTATCATCGGCGCGCTGCTGATGGGGGTGGAGCGCAAGGCGGCGGCGGAGTTCAGCTTCTTCGTGGCCATTCCCACCATGCTGGGGGCTGCCACCTATGATCTCTATAAGAACCGTGAGGTTCTGGCCGTGGACAGCGTCGGCATGATTGCCGTGGGGTTCATCGTGGCTTTCCTGTCGGCCCTGCTGGTGGTGCGCTGGCTGGTGGCCTTTGTGGGCCGGCACGGCTTCGCGCCGTTCGCCTGGTACCGCATCGTCATCGGCAGCATCATGCTGGCCTGGCTGACCTTCTTCGCAGGCTGATACCATGGTTGACCGCCCAACCCTGTCGCTGAAACCGAAGCCCGCACCCCAAGCCCCCGTGAAGGCACGGCGCAAGCCGTTCCGCATCGGGGGCCTTCCGGCGGTATCGGCCCTGTTCGACCGTGACCCGGATCGGGCGGAGAAGCTGTATTTCGACGAGCGGCTGAAGCATGCGGCCGCCCCCTTCTGCACCCGCATGGCGGCGGCCCGCAAACCCTTCCGGCTGGTCCCATCCGAAGAACTGGAGAAGATTGCCGGTTCCGCCATGCATGGCGGGATCGTGGTGGAGGCGTCACCCAGGCCGGTCCACCCCTTCAGTCTGGATTTGGCCAATGACTGGGCGGCGGCGGGCCAACCGCTGCTGATCCTGGACGGGGTGTCGAACCCGCATAATCTGGGCGCCATCGTGCGCACCGCCGCCTTCTTTGGCGTCGATCGCATCCTCATTTCCGATCATCCGGGCCAAGCCCTGCCGTCGGAGGCCGCCTATCGCGTGGCGGAAGGCGGGTTCGAGTATGTGAACCTGCACCGCGCCACCGGCTTTGCCGCCACTTTGAAGGCGCTGGGCGGCCTTTACCGCACCATCGGTACGGCCCTTGGACCGTTCCCGGCCCTGTCCGACCTGTCGCGGCAGCCGGGCGGAAAGCCCGTGGCCGTGGTCATGGGGAATGAGGAACATGGCATGCCGCCCGACAGCCAGGCTGCCTGTACCGACCTTGTCACCATCGCCGGCAGCGGCTGGGTGCAGTCGCTGAACGTGTCTGCAACCACGGCCATCCTGGTATTCCTGATGACGAAGGGGTAACGGTTCAGCCGTTACCGGTGCCCAGCGGCAAGGTCACGTGGCATTTCAGCCCTGTTGCGGCCCAATCCATGTCGATCTTCCCGCCCAGCTGATGGCGCAGCACCTGACCCAGCAGGGTGGAGCCGAAGCCCTTGCGGGTGGGTGGGGTCGTCACCGCAGGGCCACCGGTTTCCGTCCAGGTCAGTTCCAGGATGTTGCGGCGGACCGTCCAATCGACCGTCACCTGTCCGTCCGGTCGTGACAGCGCACCATGCTTGGCCGCATTGGTGGCCAGTTCATGGAACACCAGGCCCAGCGATTGCACCATGTCCGCACCCAGGCGGACGCGCGGGCCGCGCAGAGTCAGTTGCGACGGTTCCGCCGCAAAGGCCTGCACCTCATCCTCCACCAGCCGTTCCAGATCGGCGCCGGACCAGGATGCCTGGGCCAACAGGGAGTGCGACCGCGCCAGGGAGGAGATGCGGCCCTCCACGGCGCTGGTGAAGGCCTCGATACTGTCGGCCCGGCTCAACCTCACCACGGCCTGCGCCACGGCCAGCGCGTTCTTGGCGCGGTGATCGACCTCGCGCATCAGCAGGCGCTGGCGGTCTTCCGCCTCGTACCGGCCCGTCACATCCATGGCGGTGGCGGTGCAGCCGATGATGCGCCCATCCTCGTCCCGGATGGGCACGGCATTCACGGACAGAATCTGTCGCGCGCCGGTCTTGGGGTCGCGTAGCGCATATTCACCGTCACGCACCTCTTCCCCCGCCAGGGCGCGGGCCGTGGGGAAATCCACACTGGCCATGGGCCGGCCATCCAGGGCCGTTGCATGCCAGATGGCGGCGTCATGGCGCACGCCGATGATGGCCTGCCGCGACAGGCCCAGAATACGCTCGGCAGCGGCATTCACATCGGTGAAACGCCCGTCGGGTCCGATCTCCATGATGGCGACCGGGGCCGTGCTGACCAGCCGGCTCAACCGTTCCTCGCTACGGCGTAGATCGTCCAGCGCGATGTCCAGATGGGCCGTGCGTTCCCGTACCCGTGCCTCCAGCGCCACGTTGGAACTGCGCAACTGCCCCTGCGCCACCTCTGCCTGCCGTGTCTGGCGCAGGGCGATGGCAGCCAGTGGCAACAGCATCAGCGTGGCCAGCAAGGCGAAGCTGAAATGGCCCAGCGCCGACCAACCCCAGTCGGAGCGCAAACCCGCCGTGGAGATGCCGTAGACCACACGCACCGGCACACGGTCGACATCGGCCACCGCATAGAGCCGTTCCTGCCCGTCGAAGGGCGACGGGGCGGTGACAAGGCCGGATGTCTGATCACGCTGCGCCACCAGATCGGTGACATTGCCCAGCGTCAGCCCCGCATCCGCCGTGGCCGGGTGGCGCACCAGCACCTCCCCGTCACTGCGGACCAGCATCACCTCCACATCCGGGCGGGTCGCGACGCTGGCATAGAAGGATTCGAAATAGGCGGGCCGCATCGATACCTGGACAACGCCCAGGAACGATCCGTCATGCGCCTCCACACGGCGGGACAGGGCGAAGAATAATTCCGGGTTCAAACGCCCTGCCAGACGCGTGCTGACATGCGGGCCGGCATTCTGGCTCTGGTGCGAGCTGAAATAGTCGCGGTCGGCGACATTCAGATCCGGTGCCGGCCAGCGCAGGGTGCTGACCCGCACCTTGCCGTTGGCATCCGCCAGCCAATAGGACTGCACCTCGGGCGCCTCGCTGGCCAGATCGCGCAGCCATTCATGCAGGTGCGGGGTATTGGCCACCGCGTCCCAGCCCTGGCTGCGCACCAGCCATTCGGCATTACGCAGGACAAGGGCATGGGCACCCATCAGCCGGGCCGCATGTTCGGCCAGTTGATCCGCCTCTGTCCGCGTATCGACGGTCGCCCGCTCCATCACGCGAGCCCGGCCCAGAAGCAGTTCAGCCCCAAACAGGGCCAAGGCGACAAGCAGCGCCATCAGCGCCAGCCAGACGACGGCGCGGGACGGATTGGCCTGACGCAACGCCTGTGTCGGCGCTGCGGGATGGTCGAAGATGTCCTGCACGCTGATCGACCTCGCTAGGTGCTGTATAGCTGATACGCCCTGTGACCTGTGTCCGTGAAGCTGTTTCATCGGTAGAGGCAGGCCTATGACGAATCGCATAGAAATCCGCGCCACGCCGGGCCGGCACGCGCAAAGCGGCGGTTGTTTCGTCCGGTTCCTGCGTCTATGGTGCGCCGCCTTTTGAAAGCAGTTTGGAAGCCCACCCGCATGACCAGCGCCCCGATCCAAGCCGCCACCCGCATCGACCACCGCTTTGCCTCGCTGAAGGCGGAAGGCCGGGCCGGCCTTGTCACCTTCATCACCGCCGGTGATCCCGACCATGAGACCAGCCTGGCCCTGCTGAAGGGCCTGCCGGCTGCCGGGGCCGATGTCATCGAACTGGGCATGCCCTTCACCGATCCCATGGCTGATGGTCCCGCCATTCAGGCGGCGGGCCTGCGCGCGCTGAACAATGGCGCCCGTATGACCCGAACGCTTGATATGGTGCGGGAGTTCCGTAAGGGCGACGATGAAACGCCCGTGGTCCTGATGGGCTACTACAATCCCGTCTATTCCTATGGCGTCGAACGTTTCCTGGCCGATGCCAAGGCGGCGGGCGTGGATGGCCTTATCGTGGTCGACCTGCCGCCGGAAGAGGATGGGGAACTGTGTGAGCCGGCCTTGCGCGCCGGTGTCAATTTCATCCGTCTGACGACGCCGACGACCGATGATGACCGGATGCCCGCCGTGCTGGCCAATACCTCGGGCTTTGTCTATTACGTCTCCGTGACCGGCATCACCGGCGCCGGCAGCGCCAGTGCCGGCGCCATTGACGAGGCGGTGGCCCGCCTGCGCCGCCATACTGACCTGCCGCTGGCCGTCGGTTTCGGTATCACGACGCCTGAAGCTGCTGCCGCCGTCGCCCGCGTGGCCGACGCCGCCGTGGTGGGCAGCGCCATCGTGCGCCAGGTGGAGGTCAACCTGGACGCCGAGGGCAAGCCCACTGCCGCCCTGGTGCCCAACGTGCTAGACTTCGTGCGGGCGCTGGCCCAGGGCGTGCGTACCGCCCGGGTGTAAGTGCCACGGCTTCGAGGTGCGCCATGGCTTATGCGTTTGATGATGACCAGGATGTGTTTCCACCCTTGTTGTCGAAAGATGAGGTGGAAGCAGAACAGCAGGATTGGCTGACGCGCCTTCGCCAGCTGTACAGCACCCTTGAAGGGTGGCTTCCGGCTGGTGAGGATTTTGGCGTGACTCGTCATGAAGCCGACAGCCTTGATCCCGTCGCCAAGAAGGCGGGTGTCACGGTCCCTATCAAGGTTCCGCGACTTCAGATCGAGCATCGGTCTTCTGAAAAGCGCCTCCAGATTTTCCCTGAATCTCGGTGGGTTTTGCTGACGCGTGGGCGGCTATTCCTCTTCCACCCCTTGGGACGGACTTACATCGAAGACCATGGAGCGCCAGGGGTGCCTGACTGGCGGTTCTATCCTTATCGCGACCGGAGTCAGAACGCTCCTTTGAACTGTGCCGAGTTTCAAAATCTGCTGGACGGCTTGCGGTGAAATATTTCGACGTTATTGAGGCGTCGTACCTAGCGACCGATATCGCACTTTCCGAGCGTCAGGCCGCAGACGAGTCCAGCCCGTTGGAGATTGACGGCAGTCCTCCGGCGGTTACCGCTCAATATGTCAATGAACGCGCCTATTTCGTCCTGCTCGTCGCGCAATTTGAAGATTTGGTAAACAACGCCGTCAATGTCCAGATCGATCGTGGGCGTGAGGCCTCAGACTGGCGTACCCGAGAACTATGGGGTGCGGTTGTCCCTCGTACAAAACGTATCCAGGATATCCCCTTCAAATTACGTCTTGCGTTGCTGATCGACAGACAGAGGGTTGAGTACAGGGACGCTTGCGGACTATATGATGCGCGGAATCTGATTGCCCATGGCGTGCTGGATGGTCCCTTGAGTATCCAGACAGCCATCAACCAGTTGCGGGCCGTCGCGTCGCTTATCCAGGAAGTCCCATGAACTGGCTGACCAATTTCGTCAAACCGAAGATCCAGGCCCTCGTCTCCAAGAAGGAGGTCCCGGACAATCTCTGGCACAAATGCCCGTCCTGTGGCGCCATGCTGTTCCACCGCGATCTGGAGGAGCAGCTGCATGTCTGTCAGCATTGCGGCCACCATATGCGCCTGGACCCCGTGCGCCGGCTGAAGACGCTGTTCGATCCGGGCTATCAGACCATCGAGCTGCCGAAGGTTCTGGTCGATCCGCTGAAGTTCCGCGATCAGAAGCGCTACACCGACCGCCTGAAAGAGGCGCAGTCCAAGACGGGCCGACAGGACGCCATTGTCGTGGCCCATGGCAAGATCAACGGCCAGGGGGCGGTTGCCGCCGTCTTCGACTTCAATTTCATGGGCGGGTCCATGGGCATGGCCGTGGGTGAGGGGCTGCTGGCCGCCGCCCGTCTGGCCGTGTTGCAGCAGGTGCCGCTGATTGCCATCCCATCCTCGGGCGGTGCACGCATGCAGGAGGCGATCCTGTCGCTGATGCAGATGCCGCGTACTGTCATCGCGGTCGAAATGGTGAAGGAAGCGGGCCTGCCCTATATCGTGGTCCTGACCGACCCGACCACGGGCGGCGTCACGGCCAGCTTTGCCATGCTGGGCGACATCCATATCGCCGAGCCGGGTGCGCAGATCGGTTTCGCGGGCGCCCGCGTCATCGAAAGCACGATCCGCGAGACGCTGCCCGAAGGGTTCCAGCGGTCGGAATATCTGCGAGACCATGGCATGGTCGACATGGTGGTCCATCGCAAGGAATTGCGGGAGACGCTGGGCCGGGTCATCGACCTGTTGCGCCGTCCCGGCCCCACCGCCGATATCGTGAAGATCGGTCGGGGCAGCGACCGTGGCGGCCGCAAGCCCGGCGGTTCCGGTCCCGCTGTCAGCGCCATTCAGGGTGGCGCTGGCTATCAATGATCAAGGCGCCGCCGCTGCTGCCCGCCTCCCCCCGGCTGGAGGCGGCGCTGGATCGGATGCGGCAGTTGCATCCGGTGGTCATCGATCTGTCGCTGGGCCGGATTGAACGGCTGCTGGCGGCGCTGGGCCATCCGGAACGCCGCCTGCCGCCGACGGTTCATGTGGCCGGCACCAACGGCAAGGGCAGCACCGTCGCCTTCCTGCGCGCCATGGCAGAGGCGGCGGGCCACCGGGTCCATGTCTACACTTCCCCGCATCTGGTGCGCTTCAACGAGCGTATCCGGCTGGCAGGATCGCTGATCGGCGACGATGACCTTGCCGACATCCTGGAAGAGGTGGAGAGGGCCAATGACGGCCATCCCATCACCTTTTTCGAGGTGACGACGGCAGCCGCCTTCCTGGCCTTCGCCCGCGTGCCCGCCGACCTTCTGATCCTGGAGGTGGGCCTGGGCGGGCGGCTGGATGCCACCAATGTCATCGACGCGCCGGTGGTCAGCCTGCTGACCCGCATCTCCTTGGACCATACACAGTTCCTGGGGCCGAGCTTGCGCGACATTGCGGGCGAGAAGGCGGGCATCATCAAGCCGGACCGTCCAGCCATCGCGGGGCCACAGGCGGACCCGGTCGCCAATGCGGTCTTCGCCGAACGGGCTGCCGTCCTGTCGGCGCCTTTGTTCCTGCATGGGCGCGACTGGTCCGTGGCGGCGACCGACACGGGTTTCCGCTTTCAGGATGCCGCCCGCACCCTGGACCTGCCGCCGCCCGGCCTGATGGGCGCGCATCAAGTTGATAATGCCGGCCTTGCCATCGCGGCCACGGCCCATCTGCCGCTGACCATTGGGGATGATGCCATCCGCCGGGGGCTGGTGGCCGTGGAATGGCCCGCGCGGTTACAGCGTCTGACGCGTGGCCCCTTGCCCGACCTTCTGCCCTCCGACTGGGAACTGTTCCTGGATGGCGGGCATAATGACAGCGCGGGTGAGGTTCTGGCCCGGCAACTGGCGCGCTGGAATGCAGATGGCCGCCCGCTGGACATGGTTTTCGGCATGTTGGGGTCAAAGCGACCCCTGGATTTCCTCACCCCCCTGGCCCCGCATGTGCGCCGCCTGCGCGCCGTCTCCATTCCGGGCGAACCCAACAGCGTGACGGCGGAAGATGCCGCCGCCTTCGCCCGCACCGCCGGCATGGATGCGGCGGCCAGCCCCGATGTAGAGGCAGCGGTCACCGAACTGGCGACACTGGCCGGGCAGGGGCAGCCGGGAAGGCTGCTGATCTGCGGCTCGCTCTATCTGGCGGGCACCGTCCTGGCCCTGAACGCATGAAAAAACCCCCGAAGCTTCCGGCTTCGGGGGTTTTTTCAGTGCAATCAGGACGGATCAGAGGCTGTTCTCGATCCAGGTCTTCAGCTGCTGCTTGGGCAGGGCGCCGACCTTGGTGGCGGTGACCTGACCGTCGCGGAAGATCATCAGGGTCGGGATGCCGCGCACGCCATACTTGCCCGGCGTGCCCGGATTCTCATCGATATCCATCTTGGCGATGGTCACCTGACCGTCCAGTTCGGTGGCCAGCTGTTCCAGGCTGGGGGCCAGCATCTTGCAGGGGCCGCACCATTCGGCCCAGAAATCCACCAGAATCGCGCCGGAACCTTTCAGGACGTCGGCATCGAAGCTGGCGTCGGTAACGTGAATGATATCAGCCATTTTTCCCTCGGAGGGTTTGTGTCATGGGTGCGGGCCATCCTGTGCGCCGCCTCTCGAGAGGAAATGTAGGCACCCGCCCGCCACGGGGTCAAGCCGCTGCACACCGCACCCCTGCGCTGCACCATGCGTGGCTTGAAATCGTCGGTTGGGTTAACGGAAAACTGTCCAACTATCTAAAATACGATATATAACAAAGGCCATACCGCGCGAGCGGTGTCGAAAGGCGGGACGGATCGGCCAGACATGACGGATCAAGGGGACAGCGGGCGTACCCGCAAGATGATGGAGGATTTCGCGCCCGCGACATTCGAGGAGCGCGGCGTCACCGTCCCCTTCACGACCCCGTTGCTCAGTCAGGCGCGCCTGCGCCGTGACCAGAATGACCGGTTCGAATTCCTGCTGCCCAATTTCACCGCCGGCAAGGGCACCTATGTCCTGCCCTGGAAGGGTCTGCCCAACGTCATGACCCTGACGCTGCATGACCGGCTGCTGTTCGAGGAGATCGAACAGCTGGAAACCCATTCGCCCGAACAGATCCGTACTTGCGCCCTGACGGTCCAGGCCACCGGCGTTTGCGGGCCGGAACCGGCGACACGGGCTTCCGAACTGCGCGATCAGGACGGGCAGTATCTGGTGCTGACGCAGTTCATCCTGGTCACCGAACTGCTAAAGCTGGTGAATATCAGCGCCGCTGACCTGTTGCGTCCCGGCATGACGGCGGATGACAGCAAGCGTGTGGCCCGTCAGGCCCTGGCCAAGGTGGCGGCCATGGTCGATATCCCGCCCGATGACATGACGACGCGTGTGGATCAGATCGGTGAGGCGGTGTCGCCCGTCGGCCTTCCACAGGCGCCGAAATCCGGGCGGTTGCGTGCGCTGGCCGACCGGTTGCAGGCCTTTGCCCAGGGTACCCAGCATTTTGCCGATACCGACCCTTCGGAGGCGGCGATGCTGGGCAATTATATCGCCACCGTTGCCAACCATACGCTGACCCTGGCGCGGCAGCGGATCGGCAAGCTGGACGCCGCCTGCCGTGACGCGCGCCAGATTGTCAATGACGCGCCAAAGCTGCACCGGGTCATCGCGGAATCCGTGGGCCGTATCTCCTGGCTGCTGGATGGCTGGGAATTCCTGATCGCCATGTGGGAAAGCGTGAAGGACGGGCCGTCGGCCACCAAGCAGACGACCATCACCGATATTTCCCGCCTGCTGCCCATGATCCCGAAGGAGGAGATCAGCGCCGCCACCGACGCCCTGGACCTGGACGCCATTCAGCGCCTGCAGAAGAAATGGGTCCGCGTGAACCAGGACTGGCGCACCGGTGTTCTGGATATGGACGCCGTCATGCGGCTTGAATCCCTCAAAGCGGCCATGAGCTGAGGGGGCGGAGCATGAACGACAAAGCCAAGCCCGGTACCCCCGCGCCGCCCCCTGTAAAGCCCAGTGATTGGGCGGCGTTGGGCACAGACGTGCTGCGTCTGCCAGACCGCAAGCTGCTTCAGATCTATCGCCTGCTGGAGCAGGTCGGTGACAAGCCGGAAATTTCAGACGCGTTCGAGGCGATGCGTCCGCGCCTGACCACGCTGCGTCCGCCGCGCCGGCCTGCCTTGTCGCGGCTGTTCTTCCTGCCGGCAGAGGACATGCTGGATGATGCCCTGCATTACACCCGCCGTCTGAACCGCATCTGCCGCGCCACCCTGTCGCCCTGCTGGACCGCGGTGAAGGAGCATATCCCCGCCGCCGTGCAGCAGGAGGTTCAGCGCGAAATGGCGGGGATCGATTACCGCGACGGTGCCGCCATCGCCGTCATCTGCGAGCCGTTGTGGCAGGCGGGTGTGGAGGCCTTGGCCAAGGTCATGGCCGAATGCCAGAACAACCTGAAATACAAGCTGAACCTGTTCGGTCGTGACGATGACGTGCAGCGGCAGTTGGACACGCTGCGCCAGATTCTGGCGGTCGCCTTCCGGGTGGAAAAGCTGAAGGCGGCCCTGCCGCCGCGCCCCATTATCGATCTGGCCGAATCGCATGTGGAGATCATCCGCAACAACCTGATCGAACTGGGCAAGGAAGAAGCGGCCCTGACGCAGCCCCTGCTGCTGGTCCTTGCGTCGCGCATGCAGCGTCCGGGTGAGTTGCTGCGCATGCTGGGCGAGGTGCGTCTGGGCGGCACGGCGGCGGAGAAGGAAACGCTGACCAAGGAAATGTCGGGCTATGTCGTTGGCAACCTGCTGCGCCAGACGACCGATTTCGACAGGGAGAATCCGGGGGTTACCGGTGATGTTTCCAGTCTGGCGGCGGCTGCCGAACGTCTGACGGACGGTCTGAACTCTGTTAATGACACGGTTCAGGGGCTGCGCGACAAGGAGATCACCTCCAAGGTCAAGAATGCCCGGGCGGAGATCGCGCAATTCGTGCTGAAAAACATCTGCGCCGATGTCGACAAGGGTCTGACCGAGGCGCTGTTCAGCCATGAAGGTTTGCCCAGCGACGAGGAAGTGAAGAAGGCCGAGCAGTTCGCGATGGCCCTGCGCCGGTCCTCCAAGCTGGCGGGACCGCTGGGCATTCAGCGTGAGGTGGCGGCCAAGATTACCGAGGCGCGGACGCAGGTGGTGAACAATACGCTGGCCACCCTGCGCAATGCGCCCCGCAACCGCGACGGCTCCATGGGACCGGAAGGCCAACGCCAGATGTTCAACGGCCTGCGCATGGTGGAAATCCTGGCCGGCTCGGACGAGGCGGAACGCCTGTTCCGGGATTGGAAGTCGCAGTTTCGGTAAGCAAAGCAGCCTTTTCAGGTCGCCCGGCGTTTGAGGGAACATCAACAGCTTCATTGCGGGCGGCGATGCATCTGCTACCCTCTGCGTCCGTTTTGGCAGCAGAGGGGCGCCGGTGATGGCCGCCAATATCCGCATCGAAACCGACAGTTTCGGCCCTATCGAGGTGCCGGTGGACCGTTACTGGGGTGCCCAGACCCAGCGGTCCTTGCAGAATTTCAAGATCGGTGGCGAACGTATGCCGCCGGCCCTGATCCGGGGCCTGGGCATCGTCAAGAAGGCCGCCGCCAAGGCCAATGTCACGCTGGGACAGTTGGACCCCGCCCTGGCCGACGCCATCATGCGCGCGGCGGATGAGGTGATCGACGGCACCCTGATCGACCATTTCCCGCTGGTCGTCTGGCAGACCGGGTCTGGTACCCAGACCAACATGAATGCCAATGAGGTCATCTCAAACCGCGCCATCGAAATGCTGGGCGGGCAGATGGGGGCAAAGAAGCCGATCCACCCCAACGACCATGTTAACCGGGGCCAAAGCTCCAACGACAGTTTCCCCACCGCCATGCATATCGCGGCGGCGGAACGCATCCATCACGACCTGATCCCCGCCCTGGAACAGCTGCACGCCGCCCTGGCGGCCAAGGCCGTGGAGTTTGCGGATGTCGTGAAGATCGGGCGCACGCACCTGCAGGACGCCACGCCCATGACGCTGGGTCAGGAATTTGGCGGCTATGCACAGCAGGTGGCCTATGGCATCGACCGGGTGAAGGCGGTGCAGCCGGCCCTGCTGCGCCTGGCCCAGGGCGGCACGGCGGTGGGCACGGGTCTGAACACGGCCAAGGGCTTTGATGTGGCCTTCGCGCAGGAAGTGGCCGCCATCACCGACCTGCCCTTCATCACGGCCCCTAACAAGTTCGAGGCGCTGGCCGCCCATGACAGCATCGTGGAGGCATCGGGCGCGCTGAATACCGTCGCCGTATCCCTGATGAAGATCGCCAATGATATCCGCTTGCTGGGCTCCGGCCCGCGCAGCGGTATCGGGGAGATCAGCCTGCCCGAAAATGAACCCGGCAGCTCCATCATGCCCGGCAAGGTCAACCCCACCCAGTCGGAAGCCATGACTATGGTGGCCGCGCAGGTGATGGGCAATCACGTCACCATCACCCATGCCGGCGCCACGGGCCATTTCGAACTGAACGTGTTCAAGCCGGTGCTGATCTATAACCTGCTGCAATCGATCAAGCTGATCGCCGATGCCAGCCGGTCCTTTGCCGAGAACTGCGTTATTGGCATCACGGCCAATATCGACCGGATCAGCCGCCTGATGGGTGAAAGCCTGATGCTGGTCACGGCGCTGAACCCCTATATCGGCTATGACAATGCCGCCAAGATCGCCAAGAAGGCGCATCATGAGGGCACCACCCTGCTGGAGGCAGGGATGGCCCTTGGCCTGCTGACCGAGGCGCAGTTCAAGCAATGGGTGCGGCCCGAGGATATGGTGCATCCGGGGTGAGGGGACGGGTGCGGCCTGCCCACCAAACAGGCCGCCTGCCTCAATAAAATCACACATAGTCCCGGTTCGGACCTATTTGCGCATCTGCGAACGGTTCGCAATGCCCGGTATGCGCAAATGCAACGGAACTATGCAGGGTAAAATGGTCAGTAATGCTGACCTAACGCTAAAAAACTGCTGGCGGGGGCTGATTTTACGTTTTATATGAACCTTACCGGCGCCATTCGGGAAAGGGGATTACCCGCCTGTTGGCGCCGTTTCCAACGGTGCGGGGCGTTTGGCCCTTTGCACTGCGGCAAGGGAAGGGGCCCGGCCCCGTTTGACGGTAAGGATTGGTTCCATGGCGACGCAGAAGATGCTGGGCTTTGTTCACACCGACCAGCGTATGCCCGAAAAGCGCGGGGCGGAAATCCGTCGCCAGGATTTCAACGAGATTTATGCCCGCTTCACCGACAAGGGCGCGGTCGAACAGGCTAACCGCTGCTCGCAGTGCGGCGTGCCCTTCTGCCAAGTGCATTGCCCCGTCTCCAACAACATCCCCGACTGGCTGAAGCTGACGGCCGAGGGGCGCTTGGAAGAGGCGTATGAGCTGTCGCAGGCCACCAACAACCTGCCCGAAATCTGTGGCCGCATCTGCCCGCAGGACCGCCTGTGCGAAGGCAACTGCACGATTGAGCAGTCGACCCACGGCACGGTCACCATCGGGGCCGTGGAGAAGTATATCACCGACACGGCCTTCGATAATGGCTGGGTCAAGCCCATCGTGCCGCGGATGGAGCGCGAACAGTCGGTCGCCATCATCGGTGCCGGCCCCGCCGGTCTGGCCGCTGCCGACCAGCTGCGCAAGAAGGGCTATCAGGTCCATGTCTATGACCGGTATGACCGGGTCGGCGGCCTGCTGATGTATGGCATTCCGGGCTTCAAGCTGGAGAAGGATGTGGTCATCCGCCGCTGGAAGCTGCTGGAGGAAGGCGGCGTCAAGTTCCACCTGGGCGTGGAAATCGGTCGCAACACCGACATGCGCACGCTCCGTGCCCAGCATGATGCGGTCCTGATCGCCACCGGCGTCTACAAGGCCCGCGACCTGGGCGGCCCCGGTTCCGGCCTGGACGGCATCGTTCCGGCGCTGGATTACCTGACGGCCAGCAACCGCAAGAGCCTGGGCGACACGGTCCTGGATTTCGAGACGGGTAAGCTAAACGCCAAGGGCAAGAAGGTCGTCGTCATCGGCGGCGGCGATACCGCCATGGATTGCGTGCGTACCGCCATCCGCCAGGGCGCGATGTCGGTGAAGTGCGTCTATCGCCGCGACCGCAAGAACATGCCGGGTTCCCAGCGCGAAACCGCCAATGCCGAGGAAGAAGGCGTGGAATTCGTCTGGCAGACCGCGCCGGAAGGTTTCACTGGCGACGCGCATGTCACGGGCGTGAAGGCCTTCAAGATGCATATGGGCGTGGCCGATGCCACGGGCCGTCAGACCCCGATGCCTATCGAAGGCTCCAACTTCACGATGGATGCCGATCTGGTGATCAAGGCCCTGGGCTTTGATCCAGAAGATATCCCCAGCCTGTTCGGCGTGCCGGAACTGAAGGTCAGCCGCTGGGGCACGGTGCAGGTGAAGTACGCCACCATGATGACCAACCTGGACGGCGTCTTCGCCGCCGGCGACATCGTGCGCGGCGCCTCCCTGGTCGTCTGGGGCATCAAGGATGGCCGCGACGCCGCGGTGGGCATCCACAACTACATCCAGGCCAAGATCGCCCAGGGCGTGGCGGTGGCGGCGGAGTGAGGGATGCCGACCGTCGCATGGATCATGGGCTTCGCCATCGTTTTCTTCTACGATGACCATGGTGAACCCCACTTTCACATCAGAGGTAGAGGTACCACCGCCAAGATAATGCTGGCGGATCTGTCTCTGGCGGAAGTGAAGGGAGAACTGACGACCCGCGAATTGCGGGAGATTCGGACATGGGCGCGCCGCCATTTGCCGGCCCTTTATCAGGCCTGGACGAATGCGCGCGCACAGCAGCCGATCCCGACGATCAAGGAGTGAGGCCATGTACTGGATTGAAGAGGCGACGGCCAATCCCGACTTCACCGTGACCATCCGCTGGAAACACGACGCCATATCGACGGTGGATTTCAAAGGGAACATCGAGAAGGGAGGCGTCTGTACAGTCATGGCTGACCCAGCCTTCTTCACCACGAAAATGTATGTGGGTGGGGATGGCTATTATCTGGGTTGGCCGGAGGAGATTGACTTCAGCGCCGATAGCCTTTGGTACCGCACCCATCCTGAAGACCTGAAGCGCGACTATCCCGACGCTGCCGCCGAGTAACCCTGAGACACAAGAAAGACCCGACCGCACCATGCTCCGCCTCTACGACAACCTCTCCTCCGGGAACGGCTATAAGTGCCGCTGGCTGCTGACGCAGCTTGGCCTCCCGTTTGAGCGGGTGGAGATGGATATTGATGCGGGTGAGACGCGGACAGAGGCGTTCCTGGCGTTGAACCCCAACGGGCGCATCCCGCTTCTGCGGCTTTCGCCCGGTGATTTTCTGGGCGAAAGCAATGCCATCCTGCGCTGGCTGGCCGAGGACACGACCTTCTGGCCGGATAACCGCCGGGACAAGGCCGCCGTCCTGCAATGGCTGTTCTGGGAACAGTATAGCCACGAGCCGAATATCGCGACGGCGCGGTTCTGGATCACCCACAAGGTGGCGATGGACCCCGAACGCATCCATGCCCTGATCGTGAAGCGCGAGCAGGGGCATGCCGCCCTGCGCCTGATGGAACGCCACCTGACGGGCCGTGACTGGTTCGTGGGTCAGGGCGCCACCATCGCCGACATCGCACTCTACGCCTACACCCATGTGGCGGAGGAGGGGGGCTTTGACCTTGCCCCTTATCCCGCCATTCGCGACTGGCTGGACCGGTTTGCCGCCCAGCCGAACCACATCAAGATCACAGACGCCGTGGGCACGCCCGTGCCCCTGGCCGATGCGCTGACTTCTGAACAGAGGGCCTGACCATGACCGACGCCACCATCAACGCCGGTGAGATTTTCGCGGCGGAATACACCGCCAACAAGGCCCTGCTGGACACCACCGCCTTTGTCGATACCGAACAGCACGACGCCTGCGGCGTCGGCTTTGTGGCCGCCATCGATGGCAAGCCCCGGCGCGAAGTGGTGGAAAAGGCCGTGGAGGCGCTGAGGGCGCTCTGGCACCGTGGTGCGGTCGATGCCGACGGCAAGACGGGCGACGGTGCGGGCATCCATGTGCAGTTGCCCCAGGCTTTCTTCCGCGAGGTCGTGGTTCGTACCGGACATCCGGAGCCCAAGGGCCTGATCGCCGTTGGCCAGGTCTTCCTGCCGCGCACCGACCTGTCGGCGCAGGAACGCTGCCGCGCCATTGTCGAGACGGAAATCCTGAACTGGGGCTACACCATCTATGGCTGGCGCCAGGTGCCCATCGACATTTCGATCATCGGCGAGAAGGCCAACGCCACGCGGCCCGAGATCGAACAGATCATGGTCGGCAATGACAGCACCGTCTCGGACGAGCAGTTCGAGCGCGACCTGTACATCATCCGCCGCCGCATCGAAAAGGCGGTGGCCGGTGAACAGATCGGCGGCTTCTATATCTGCACCCTGTCGGCCCGCTCCATCATCTACAAGGGCATGTTCCTGGCCGAACAGCTGACCGCCTTCTACCCGGACCTGCTGGATGCGCGGTTTGAGAGCAATTTCGCCGTCTATCACCAGCGCTATTCCACCAACACCTTCCCGACTTGGCAGCTGGCCCAGCCCTTCCGCACGCTGGCCCATAATGGCGAGATCAATACCCTGCGCGGCAACGTCAACTGGATGAAGGCGCATGAAACGCGCATGTATTCCGAGGCGTTTGGCGCGCATGTGGAGGATCTGAAGCCCGTCATCCAGGTCGGCTCGTCGGACAGTGGTGCCCTGGATGCCGTGTTCGAACTGATGCTGATGTCGGGCCGTTCCGCGCCCATGGTGAAGACCATGCTGGTGCCGGAAGCCTGGTCGAACAAGGAAGTGATGCCGCAGGCCCACCGCGACCTGTACAGCTACGCCAATGCCGTGATGGAGCCGTGGGACGGCCCGGCGGCGCTGGCCATCTATGATGGTCGCTGGGTTGTGGGTGGTGTGGACCGTAACGGCCTGCGTCCGCTGCGCTATGTCATTACCGGCGACGGGTTGATCATCGGCGGGTCGGAGACCGGCATGGTCAAGATCAATGAACAGGCCGTGGTCGAGAAGGGCCGCCTGGGTCCGGGGCAGATGATTGCCGTCGACCTGAAGGAAGGCAAGCTGTTCCACGACCGAGAGATCAAGGACAATCTGGCCTCCGGCCGTCCCTATGGCCAATGGATCGGTGAGATCACGGTCCTGGACGATCTGGTCAAGAAGGCCCCGGTGGAGCCGGCGGAACTGTCCAAGGACGAGCTGCGCCGCCGTCAGCTGGCCTATGGCATCACCATGGAGGATCTGGAACTGATCCTGCAGCCCATGGTCGACGACGCCAAGGAAGCCGTCGGGTCGATGGGTGATGACAGCCCCATTGCCGTGCTGTCCGACAAGTATCGCGGCCTGCACCATTATTTCCGCCAGAACTTCGCCCAGGTTACCAACCCGCCCATCGACAGCCTGCGCGAAACCCGCGTCATGTCGCTGAAGACGCGTCTGGGCAACCTGGGCAACATTCTGGACGAGGATTCGACCCAGTGCCGCCTGTTGCAGCTGGAAAGCCCTGTGCTGACCAGTGCCGAATTCCGTGCCATGCGCAAATACATGGGCGCCACGGCGGCGGAGATTGATTGCACCTTCGAACCGGCTTCCGGCCCCAACGCCCTGCGCGACGGTCTGCGCCGTATCCGCCAGGAGGCGGAGGATGCGGTACGTGGCGGCGCCACCCATGTCATCCTGACGGATGAGGCGATGACGGCCAACCGCGCGCCGATGCCAATGATCCTGGCAACCGGTGCCGTCCACACCCATCTGATCCGTCAGCAGCTGCGCACCTTCACCTCGCTGAATGTGCGGTCGGGCGAATGCCTGGACGTGCATTATTTCGCGGTGCTGATCGGCGTCGGTGCCACGACGGTGAACGCCTATATCGCCCAGGAAGCCATCGCCGACCGCCACCGCCGTGGCCTCTTCGGCGCGATGAGCCTGGAGGAATGCCTGAAGCGCTATAAGAAGGCCATCAATGACGGTCTGCTGAAGGTCATGTCCAAGATGGGCATCTCCATCATCAGCTCCTATCGCGGTGGCCTGAATTTTGAGGCCATTGGCCTGTCGCGCTCGCTGGCTGCCGAATACTTCCCCGGTCTGCCGTCCCGCATCTCCGGTCTGGGCCTGAACGGCATCCAGGAAGAAGTCGTGGGCCAGCACAAGATCGCCTATGACGAGGATGTGGTGGCCCTGCCGGTGGGCGGTTTCTACCGCTTCCGTAAGGGCGGTGACCGTCACGCCTGGGAAGGTGGCCTGATCCACCTGATGCAGACGGCGGTGGGCACCGACAGCTTCTCCACCTTCAAGAAGTACTCCGAGGCGCTGCACAAGCGTCCGCCCATCAATCTGCGTGACCTGCTGGATTTCAAGCCGGCGGAAAAGTCGGTGCCGGTGGATGAGGTGGAAAGCATCACCTCCCTGCGCAAGCGTTTCATCACGCCGGGCATGTCGCTGGGCGCCCTGTCGCCTGAGGCGCATGGCACGCTGAACGTCGCCATGAACCGTATCGGCGCCCGCTCGGTCAGCGGGGAGGGTGGTGAGGACCCGGCGCGTTTCAAGCCAGACGCCAATGGCGACAACTGGAACAGCGCCATCAAGCAGGTGGCCTCCGGCCGCTTTGGCGTGACGGCGGAATATCTGAACCAGTGCCGCGAGATCGAGATCAAGGTGGCGCAGGGTGCCAAGCCCGGTGAAGGCGGGCAGTTGCCCGGCTTCAAGGTCACCGAACTGATCGCCAAGCTGCGCCACTCCACGCCGGGCGTCATGCTGATCAGCCCGCCGCCGCACCACGATATCTACTCGATCGAAGATCTGGCGCAGCTGATCTATGACCTGAAGCAGATCAACCCGACGGCCAAGGTCTGCGTGAAGCTGGTGTCGCGGTCCGGCATCGGCACCATCGCCGCCGGTGTGGCCAAGGCCGGTGCGGACATCATCCTGGTCGCCGGCCATAATGGCGGCACAGGTGCCTCGCCGCAGACCTCGGTCAAGTATGCCGGCGTGCCGTGGGAGATGGGCCTGTCGGAGGTGCAGCAGGTGCTGACGCTGAACCGTCTGCGCCACCGCGTGACCCTGCGCACCGATGGCGGCCTGAAGACGGGCCGTGACATCGTGATGGCCGCCATGCTGGGTGCCGAGGAGTTTGGTATCGGCACGGCGGCTCTGGTCGCCATGGGCTGTATCATGGTTCGCCAATGCCATTCCAACACCTGCCCCGTCGGTGTCTGTGTGCAGGATGAAGACCTGCGCAAGAAGTTCACAGGCACGCCGGAAAAGGTGGTGAACCTGTTCAGCTTCATCGCGGAGGAAGTGCGCGAGATTCTGGCGAACCTGGGCTTCCGCGAGCTGCGCGAAGTGGTGGGCCGTTCCGACCTGCTGCATCAGGTCAGCCGTGGTGCCGCCCATCTGGACGATCTGGACCTGAACCCGCTGCTGTCGGTGGCCGATCCGGGCGAATATGCCCGCTACTGCACGCTGGAAGGCCGCAACGAGGTGCCGGACACGCTGGACGCCCAGATGATCAAGGACGCCAAGGCCTTGTTTGAAGTGGGTGAGAAGACCCAGATGCAGTATCACGCCCAGAACACGCACCGCGCCATCGGCACGGCTTTGTCGGGCATGATCACCCGCAAGTTCGGCATGAAGGGCCTGCAACCCGGCCACGCCACCGTCCGCCTGCGCGGCTCGGCGGGTCAGTCGCTGGGTGCCTTCGCGGTGCAGGGTCTGAAGCTGGAAGTGTTCGGCGATGCCAATGACTATGTCGGCAAGGGCCTGTCGGGCGGCACCATCGTGGTGCGTCCGCTGACGGCCAGCCCGTTGAAAACCAACGAAAACACGATCATTGGCAACACCGTTCTGTACGGTGCCACGGCGGGTAAGCTGTTCGCAGCGGGCCAGGCTGGTGAGCGTTTCGCGGTGCGCAATTCCGGCGCCACGGTTGTGGTCGAAGGCTGCGGCTCCAACGGCTGCGAGTATATGACGGGCGGTCTGGCCGCCATCCTGGGCAAGGTCGGGGACAATTTCGGCGCCGGCATGACGGGTGGCATGGCCTATGTCTATGACGAGGAAGGCCAGTTCCCGCTGTTCGTGAACCCGGAAAGCGTTATCTGGCAGCGTCTGGAAGTCCCGCATTACGAGGATCAGCTGAAGGCCCTGATCCAGGAACATATCGACGAGACGGGCAGCCGCTGGGCCGCCCAGCTTCTCAACGATTGGGAACTGGTGCGGGGCAAGTTCTGGCAGGTGGTCCCGAAGGAGATGCTGAACCGGCTACCGATCCCTGTTACGGCACCGGAACGACTGAGCGCAGAGTAAGACCAAGTAAGGATAGGGGGCCGAAAGGCCCCCTTTTCTTTTGGGTGCGCGACTCGGGAAGCGAGGCTTTCTGCGGCTTGCGAGTCGCAAGGGCGAATCGCCAGTCGAATCTATCCTTACTTGGGGTGCGGCGGGAGTCGGTAAGGGATGGGCGGCCTGTCGTGTCCGGTTAACCCGGACAATCAACACCACGTTTGTCGTCAATATAGCTGGTCGTCCGGCGTGATCGGAAGTTGCGATGGGCCGCCGCCATCTCCGGCGTGAAGCTAGGGCCATATCCGGGGTCGGGTGTCCGCGTGCAGGCAGCGATACGAAGTCGATCAGGGGCGATCCCCATGCCGATCAAGATATCCCGAACCCTTCCAGCCCGGCGTAAGGCCAGATTGGCGCCATCGCTGCCGTCATCGTCACCGCTGTAGCCGATAACAACAAGTTTCAAGTCCGGGTACGACAAGAGCATGGAGCCTTGCCAGCCCAAGCGTTCCTCGAACTTTGTGTCCGGAAGTGCTTCTATCCCACCGGGCTTGAAGAAGATATCCGCGCCGATCAGTTCCAGGCAGCGTTCGCCAGAGTATCCACAATTCGCACTTTCAGGTGGATCGCCCATCAGCACGGGACGCTTCTCTGGCGCTGCTATGGCGGACATTGTCAATGTTGCAAACAGAAACACTGATGGCTGCCAATACCGTCCCATCCCCTGTCCGCTCCCCCAAACGCAAAACCGGCGCCCCGTTGCCGGGACGCCGGTTTCACCACTCTTATACCAAGCCCAAACCCTTACGCGGCATTCACCTGTTCGGTCTGGGCCAGCAGCGCGTAAAGGGCATCGCCCGATTCCGCGCCGCGCAGCTTGTCACAGAGCACCGGGTCCCGCAGCGCGCGTGACACACGTGCCAGGGCCTTCAGGTGGTCGGCGCCAGCCCCTTCCGGGGCCAGCAGCAGGCAGATCAAATCCACCGGCTGTTCGTCGATCGCCTCGAAATCGACCGGCTTTTCCAGCCGGGCGAAAATGGCCATGACACCGGTCAGGCCCGGCAGCTTGCCATGCGGGATACCGATGCCGCGCCCCACGCCCGTGGTACCCAGGCGTTCACGTTCCACCAGCACGTCGAAAATTGCCCGTTCATGCTGGCCGGTCAGGTCGGCCGCCTTCTTCGCCAGTTCCTGAAGGACCTGCTTTTTGGAGCCGGCCTTCAGGTTCGGGAGGATCGCCTCCGGCGTCAAGAGATCATTCATCGCTGCCGAAGGGGTCTGGAATGAAGGGGATACGGAACGTAGGGACAGAGCCATGGGGTACGCATCACCTTACTGTTTCACCGACCCGGCCGCCCCGGCAGGGTCCACCCAGCCGATGTTACCATCGGGCCGGCGATAGATCATGTTCAACCCGCCATGGGCGCGGTTGCGGAACATCAATGCAGGCAGCTCGCCAAGGTCCATGCGCATCACGGCGTCACTGACCGTCAGCATTTCGATGGAAGTTTCCATCTCCGCGACGACCACGCCGTGATGCCCGTTCCCTTCCGGAGCCGGCGCTTCATCCGCCGCATAATCGTCGGAATCCGTCTCCGCTTCAAGGATGTACTTGCGGGCGGCCTGAACGGGCAGCTGGTTCAGCGTGGTCCGTTCATGATGATCCTTCAAACGACGCTTGTAACGGCGCAGACGCTTGGCCACGCGGTCGGCGGCCTCGTCGAAGGCGGGATAGGGTTCCGTGGCTTCGGCGTTCGACTGCAACAGAATCCCGCGACCGACATGCACCTGGATATCGGCCTTGTACAGATGCGCATCCTTCGAGAGGATGACGGTCGCCTCCATAGGGTTTCCGAAGTATTTTCCGACCATCGATGCCAGCTGATCCTTCACATGGGTCCGCAGTGCATCGCCCACATCCAGTTGCTTGCCTTTGACGGTAACTTGCATATTCGACCTGTCGTTTCAGGGCGCATGGCCTGACCCGAAGGAACCGTCATCCAGGAACCGGCATCCAGACCGGGAGTCCCAGGATGGGTATTCCTTCAGCGGCCAGCGCAGGGGTTACAACCCAAGGGCCTTTTCCCGACGGCGCTGGACTGAAGAAGGGATCTTCATGCCTTCACGATACTTCGCCACCGTCCGGCGTGCAATGTCGATCCCATCGGCACGCAGGATTTCCACGATTTTATCATCGGACAGGGTGTCATTCGCCTTCTCCGCATCGATCAGGGCCTTGATGCGATAACGCACAGCCTCTGCCGAATGGGCCGCTTGGCCGTCGGCACCTTGGATGGCGGACGTGAAGAAGTATTTAAGTTCGAAGACCCCACGCGGGGAGGACAGGAACTTATTGGTGGTAACCCGGCTGACGGTGCTTTCATGCATGCCGATGGCTTCTGCAATATCGCGCAGAATCAGGGGCTTCATGAATTGCAGGCCGTGCAGGAAGAAGGCGTCCTGCTGACGCACGATCTCGGTTGCCACCTTCAGGATGGTGTTGGCCCGCTGATGCAGGCTTTTGACCAGCCAGCTCGCCGACTGGAACTGTTCGGCGATATATTCCTTGTCGGCCTTGCTGCGGGCACCCGTGGTCACGCGGCTGTGATAGCGCTGGTTGACCAGCACGCGGGGCAGCGTTTCGGTATTCAACTCCACGATCCAGCCGCCGCCGGGACTGGCGCGCATCAGGATGTCGGGCACGACGGTCTGAACAGGCTCGAAATCAAAGGCCAGCGCCGGCTTGGGGTTCAGCGCCTTGATCTCTGCTACCATGTCCGACATATCTTCGGCGTCGCAGCCGCAGACCTTCAGCAATTGCTGAAGATTGCGCGCCGCCAGCAGGGGCAGATTGGCCAGCAGCGCCTGCATGCAGGGGTCCAGACGGTTCTTCTCCCGCAACTGGTTGCCCAAACATTCGGCCAGCGTGCGGGCGAAAATGCCGGCGGGGTCGAAGCGCTGCATGCGCAGCAGCACCGTTTCCACCTGCTCCAACCCGCAACCCAGTTGGACCGCCACTTCCTCAAGGTTGCCGGTAAAATACCCGGCCTCGTCCAGATGATCCAGCAGGGCGTAGGCGACCAGCCGGTCCAGCCGGTCTGGAAAATCCATCGTAATCTGTTCTTCCAGATGGTCGCGCAGCTTCGGCCGCTCTGTCAGGGTCGCCTCAAACCCCTCGCCATCATCATCGAATCCGCCCGACCGGGATGACCAGTCGCCAAACTGCTCCCCCGACCCCAGCCCCGCACTGTCCATGTCGGCGGCGGAACTGTTGGTGTAGACATTTTCGAAATCGGTATCGAGCGGGGCATCGTTGGACCCGGCCATCCGGTCGGACGTGGCCAGTTCCACCGTGTCGGCCACCCGGCTTTCATTCACGGGGGCGGGCGCTTCCTCCCGGTCGACACCCGTGGTGGGCGCGTCGTTCCAGCCCGCGCCATCATCGCGTTCCAGCAGCGGATTGCGTTCCAGTTCCTGGTCCACATAGTCGGCAAGCTCCAGGTTCGACAGCTGAAGAAGCTTGATCGCCTGCTGAAGCTGCGGCGTCATCACCAGCGACTGTGCCTGGCGTATATCGAGCCGTTGCTGGAGCGCCATTCTTGCCGGAAAACCTGTTCTGACGGGCTTATATCTGCCGGTTGCACCAATGCCGGTTCAAAGGCCCGACGGTGGTGATCCTTGAAACGCCGCTGCCATCATCCCTGACGGCCACTCGGCTGGCATACCCCCGTCGGCTGTCCCCAGCGAGGCCCAAGGTACGATGCAAGACGCATGCCCGCAACAGTTAGGCCCGGCGAGGTCGAAAATTATTCCATTGATTTCTGCGGCGAATTGGGGCCGCGCCATTAAGGCCCCGTCCCCTTATGGCTAACTGGCCGCAATGGCTACAAGCTGAACCGTTCGCCCAGATAGACCCGGCGCACATCCTTGTTCGCGACAATCTGCGACGGGGCACCCTCCATCAGGACGACGCCGTCATGCAGGATGTAGGCGCGGTCCACGATATCCAGCGTCTCGCGCACATTATGATCGGTGATCAGCACGCCGATGCCGCGTTCGCGCAGATGGCCGACCAGTTCGCGGATTTCGTTCACGGCGATGGGGTCCACGCCCGCGAACGGTTCGTCCAGCAGGATGAAATGCGGCTGGCTGGCCAGCGCGCGGGCGATTTCCGCGCGCCGCCGCTCACCGCCCGACAGGGCCAGGGCCGGCGTGCGGCGCAGATGGGTGATGGAGAACTCGGCCAGCAGTTCGTCCAGCCGCTGCTCGCGGATATCGCGGTCGGGCTCCACCACCTCCAGAACGGCGCGGATATTGTTCTCCACGCTCAGGCCCCGGAAAATGCTGGCTTCCTGCGGCAGATAGCCGATGCCCAGCCGCGCGCGGCGATACATGGGCAGCGAGGTGACGTCAATCCCGTCCAGGGTGATGCTGCCATGGTCAGGCAGGATCAGGCCGGTAATGATGTAGAAGCAGGTGGTCTTGCCGGCCCCGTTGGGTCCCAGAAGCCCCACCGCCTCGCCCCGGTTCACCGACAGCGAGATGTCGCGCAGGACGGGCCGGCCCTTGTAGGCCTTGCCGATGCGTGATGCCACAAGGCCCGTATTGTCGGCGATCAGGCGGGGGCCGGTCGCGGACTTGTCCTGGGTCGGCTGGGTCATGGCTTCTCGCTCCCCTTGGGGTTGGCGGGCGGACTGGGCTGCTGTGGCAGCCCGCCTTCGCCCTGCCGGTTGGGAATGAACAGACCCTTTACACGCTCGCCTGTGGCGGGGGCGGTCGCTTGCGGGGCGGTACCCGGCGTACGGGATAGAATACGGCTGACACCGGACTTCAGGTCAACCTCTGCCGCAGGGCCGTTCAGCTGATTCTGGCCGCGCGTGACGCGGACATTGCCGGTCAGCAGCGCACGCTCGCTGTCCAGGTCATAGGTGCCCTTGTCGCCGCGCGCCGTTTCCGTCTTCGTGGTGATGACCACGCTGCCATCGGCATCGACCCGCGACAGGCCCAGCTTGTCGCCGGCACCGCGCGATAGCAGCGCCACCAGACGGTCGGCGCGGATCCGGTCCTGCGGGCGGGCGGCCAGGGCGTCGCCCCGCGCCACGGCCAGTTCCTGCTCGCGCCAATATTCCAGACTGTCGCGGGCCGTCACCGTCTCTGTTGCGGTGGTCAGGCGCAGGCCCTCGCCCGTCAGCACGGCCACCGACTTGTCCAGGTCATAGATGGCGCGCGACCCGTGGGCCGTGCGGTCGTTATTCTTCAGCTGCACATTGCCTTCGGCCAGCAGGCGATAGACCTCGTTCCCGCCATCCTTGGTCTTACGGAAATAGGCGGCCAGCGTGTCGGCGGTCAGGACCATGTCGCCCTGCGTGGCCGTGGCCCCGCCGCGCGCGATGGCGACCTGCAACTTGTCGTGATATTCGAACCCGGCGGGGGCATCGACCTCAATCGGCTTCGATCCGCCAATCTCCAGCGAGGGGGTGGCGGTGGCGGGTGCGTCCGATACCGGTGCCTGCTGCGCCAGACCGGTGCCGGCGGCCAGCGCCAAACCCAGCGCCAACGGTGCCAGACGGCGGCCCCACCCGATATTCACCCGCATCACAGACTTCATGGTGCCGTTGCCCTCGGCTTGTCATTCGTTTGGGCCGTCTGGCCCGACCCCGCCCCAAAGGCCCGCAGCCGCGCATGGCCGGTGAAGACCAGTACGTCGCCATCCTGCAGGACGCGAAAGCCACCAGCCTCCACCGTCCCCATCGGCCCCTGGCCCTCCACGGGCCTGTTGCCCCAGGCGATACCCTTCTTCACGTCCAGTATGGCCTCTTGTGTGCGCAACTCATAGCCTGACCCGTGATAGAAGCTGACCGGGCCTTGCAGGGACAGAACCTGCTTGTCCTGATCATAGGCGCCCTTGGCCGCTGTCATGGACAACCAGGCCCCGCGCTTCAGGGTGATATCGGCCTGTGGCACCGTCAAATCCACGCTGGACCGGCCCCCACCCTGCTGGGCAGCGCGTTCGGCGCGGATTTCAAAGGGCTGATCGCCCTTGTCGGTGCCCAGATAGCGGGCCTGGGTCAGTTCCAGGTCGCCTTGCGCCGGGCCGGGGTTGGACTTGTCCGACGATCCACCGAACAGCGGCCAGATGAAGATGGTCAGCAGCACCACACCCGCCACCGCCGGAAGGGCCACCCGCGCCACCCGGACCGCCTTGCTGTGCGCAAACGGGTCGCGTCCACCGCCTGCCGGCAGGCGCGGCGCGGTGGGCCGGTTGGACGGGGCGGGGGCGGTGGCCATGGGTGGGGAAGGGTCCTTGCGGATGTTCGGGTGTCAGGGGCGCAGCAGATGACAGAACAGGACGGCAATTCTGTGACGGACCGCACAGGGCCGGCCCGCCATGCCGTGCGTGCGCAGCTCAATGGGTGGAGCGCGCCGGGCTTAGTGCGAGAAGATGTCCGGCTCTTCCCAGCCCAGCAGGTCCAGCTTGCCGCGTGCCGGCAGGAAGGCGAAGCACGCCTCCGCCAGTTCGCGCCTTCCCTCACGCTCCAGAAGCGCGTCAAGCTTTTCCTTGATCTGGTGCAGGTACAGAACGTCGGATGCGGCGTATTTCAGCTGTTCCTCATTCAGGTCCGAGGCACCCCAGTCGCTGGACTGCTGCTGCTTGGACAGCTCGATCCCCGTCATCTCCTTGCACAGATCCTTCAACCCGTGCCGGTCGGTGGAGGTGCGGACCAGCTTTGAGGTGATCTTGGTGCAGTAGATGGGGGCGCAGGTGATGCCCAGCGCCTTGTACAGCACGGCGACATCGAAGCGCGCGAAATGGAACAGCTTCAGGACCGCCGGGTCCTCCATTAGGCGCTTCAGGTTGGGGGCCAGGGTCTGGCCCTTACGGATTTGCACCAGATGGGCATTGCCATCGCCGGACGACAGCTGCACCAGGCACAGCCGGTCGCGATGCGGGTTCAGGCCCATGGTCTCCGTATCGACGGCGACGACGGGGCCGAGGTCCAGGCCGTCGGGCAGGTCACCATCGTAAAGGGAGATCTGGGCCATGAGCTGCGTTCCTTGCTGGCAGAAATGATGTGCGCACTTCCCCTTATCGGTTGCCGGACCGTTCATCGCAAGGGGCGATGCCGCAAGGGTCCGATGCCGAGGAGAAGGGAAGGGCCAAAAACGCTTAAGGCCGCCGGAGTTGCCGGCGGCCTTAAGAGCGTTAATGCGGATGGTGCCCAGAAGAAGACTCGAACTTCCACACCTTGCGGTACAGGTACCTGAAACCTGCGCGTCTACCAATTCCGCCATCTGGGCGTATCCGAACCGCGCTTTCCGTTGTTGCCAATGGGCGGCGCGTCGTGGAGCGGCTGTATAAAGGGGGGCTTTACGGGCGTCAACAGGTTTGTTGATTTTTTTCGACGCTATTTCTGACGCGCTGCGATCGGCCCAGAAACGCTTAAGGCCGCCGGGATTAACCGGCGGCCTTAAATGCGTTACATCGGAATGGTGCCCAGAAGAAGACTCGAACTTCCACACCTTGCGGTACAGGTACCTGAAACCTGCGCGTCTACCAATTCCGCCATCTGGGCGTTCTCCGAACCGCGCTTTCCATCGTTGCCGGTGGGCGGCGCGTCGTGGAGCGGGTGTATAATGACCGCCGCCGGTGCCGTCAACAGATGTTTTTCATGATCGCCCGACTTTTTATGCAGGGCCCCTGAACCATATCCAAATCATACGCTTAAAGGTGGGGGAGGGGGCGATGTCCGCATCCTTGGGTACGGTGGTGGTTTTCGGCGGCTCCGGTTTCATCGGGCGGCAGGTGGTGAAACGGCTGGCGCAGGCTGGCGCGCGGGTCATCGTGCCATCGCGTCATCCGGGCCTGCTGTCCTGGATGAAGGTGGCGGGCGATGTCGGGCAGGTGCTGCCCATCGCCACCGACACGCGTGATGATGCATCCGTGGCCGCCGCCGTGACGGGGGCCGATGCCGTCATCAACCTGATCGGTATCCTGGCCCCTTCGGGCGGGGACAGTTTCGATGGTGTGCAGCATCAGGCGGCAAGCCGCATTGCGCGCGCCGCCGCTGCTGCCGGTGCCCGCCGCTTCGTGCAGATATCGGCCATCGGGGCCGATGCGGCCTCGCCATCGGCCTATGCGCGCAGCAAGGCGGCGGGGGAGGCGGCGGTACGGGCCGCCATGCCGGGGGCCGTGATCCTGCGCCCCTCCATCGTGTTCGGACCGGGCGATGGCTTCTTCAACCGCTTCGGACAGATGGCCAAGGTCCTGCCCTTCCTGCCGCTGATCGGCGGTGGCCATACCCGATTCCAGCCCGTCTATGTCGGCGATGTCGCCGATGCGGTCATGGTCGCCCTGACCGATCCGGCCTGTGCGGGCAGGACCTATGAGCTGGGGGGGGCGCGTGCCTACAGCTTCAAGGAACTGCTGGATTACATCCGGCGTCAGGCGGGCGTGCCCCATCGCGGCCTGCTGACCCTGCCTTTCCCCGTGGCCATGCTACAGGCCTTTTTCATGGAAATGCTGCCGGGCAAGCCGCTGACGCGCGATCAGGTGACGCTGCTGCGCCGGGACAATGTCGTCTCCGGCACCCTGCCGGGATTGACCGATCTGGGGATCACGCCCAAGGCCGTGGAACTGGTCGTGCCGACCTATCTGCGCTGACCGGGGGGCACGGGCTTGTGAAAATGCGTTGGCCGCAGACCGATTTCCATTGATCGGGGGGGAGAGGCACCCAATATAGAGCTTCAGTACTCAACAGCCCCTGTCGAGGATACATCGATGGTAAACGGACCCTATAATCCGTATGCGGCGGGCAGTCGGACCATGGACCAGGCGTCGTTCGACGCAGGTCTGCGTACCCATATGCTGCGCGTCTATAATTACATGTGCTTGGCGTTGGCAATCACCGGCGGCGTGGCTTTCCTGGGTTCGCAGAGCGAAGCCCTGGTTGCCATGATCTTCGGTACGCCTTTGAAGTGGGTGGTCATGCTGGCCCCGCTCGCCTTCATCTTCTTCGGCTTCCGGCCTGACCGGATGTCTGCGTCGGCCCTGCGGACCAGCCTGATCGCCTTCAGCGCCCTGATGGGCCTGTCGATGATGTCGATCTTCCTGGTCTATACGGGCGCCAGCATCGCCCGCGTATTCTTCATCACGTCGGCGATGTTCGCAGGCATCAGCCTGTATGGCTACACGACCAAGACCGACCTGTCGAAGATGGGCAGCTTCATGGTGATGGGCCTGATCGGCATCATCATCGCCGGTCTGGTGAACATTTTCCTGGCTTCCAGCGCCTTGCAGTTCGCCATCTCGGTGCTGGGCGTGGTCATCTTCACGGGCCTGACGGCCTGGGACACCCAGCGGATTAAGGAAAGCTATGCTTCCCACTGGGGTGAAGAGTCCAACAGCCGGCTGGCCGTCATGGGTGCCTTGAGCCTTTATCTGAACTTCATCAACCTGTTCCAGTTCCTGCTGTCCTTGATGGGTCAGCGCGACGAATAAGGTTTGATGGGTTCCAGGACCCGGCCTTTTGGAACGCCCGGCGTGGAGATATCCGCGCCGGGCGTTTTCATTTCCGGCCCCGCTGTCTATGATCCCGTCCAGGCGGATGGGGAGCAGGTGGTGACCGGTGTCGAGAACAGTTTGACGGACCTTGCCGCCACGCTGGCGCATATTCTTGCCGGCGGAATGGAGGAGCCGATCTTCGACGCCGATGTCTGGGTGCGGATGGAAGAGCTTGCTGGCACCTGCGGAAAGCTGGTGGCCGCTGGCGCCGACCCGACCCCGTTTGCAGCAGCATTGGACCGGGTGCCCCGCCATAATGCGCGGGAAGAGACGCTGTACCACCTGCTCCGCGCCATGGCGCTTTGGGATGCCGATGCGGCCACCCGTGTGATCGAGATATTAACCGCCGATCTTGAGAGTGGCCAACCCCGGCACAGCCTGATCCAGGCGGATTACATCCTGCGCGCCATGATCTTTGGCGTCTGGACCAACCGTATCAAGCTGGCGGATCCCGGCGCCCATGACATGGCGATCCGCCGGCTCTGGCACGCCATGCTGAACCAGTACCGTGCCGCCATGCCGGCCCGCGATCCGGTTCCAGCGCATGCTCGTCAGCGGGACCTGATCGTCATCACCACAGGACAATTCATCCGGGGTGCGCATCAGCCCAGCACAGACATGCTGGATTTCGTGACCAAGCTGGTGCTGCGCCTGGGCCGGCGGGTGGTGTTGGTCAATACCGCCGACGGCCCGGTGAAGTCCTATTTTCCCTATCTGGGCAATTTCGTCAGCAGCGTCGACCGTGAGCTGGCGGCCGGGACAAAGCTGGTTATCGATGGTTTGCCGATTCCGTTCATCCATCTGCCGCTTGGATTTACCGATCCGCAGATGGCATCTGAGGCCCGCGACCAGATATTGGCGCTGAAGCCAGATCTGGTCCTGTCCTTCGGCACGCTCTGCCCCGTCTCCGACCTGTGCCGGGGCCTGCTGGATGTGGTTGCCATCCCCTATGGCAGCTATCTGCCCTTTGCGGAGCCGACATGGCTGGCCCTGCCGCGCCCGCTGAACCCCGGAGAGACGCCGGCCCTGGCGGTGGGCGGGCTGACCCCTGACAGGGTGATCCGCATCGAATATTCCTATGCCCCGCCGCCCGCCATGACGGTGCGGAACAAGGCGGCGCTGGGTCTGGGCGATGACACGATCCTGACCTTGATCATCGGCCTGCGCCTGGCGCGGGAGGTGACGCCGGACTTCGCCGCCGCCCTGGATGCGGCGGTACAGGCCGAACCACGCCTGTTCTTCCTGTTTGTGGGGCAGATGGATAATTACGCCGACCTTGTGGCCCCGCATCCCGCCCTGGCGGCACGATCCCGGTCGCAGGGGCATGAAACCGACGTCATGGGCCTGATGGCGGCGGCCGACCTCTATATCAACCCGCCGCGTGGCGGTGGGGGCACGTCCGCCGCCTATGCCCTGTCGCGCGGTATCCCGGCCTACAGCCTGAACAGTGGGGATGTCGGCGTGGTGGTGGGACCGGCCTTCCACCTGTCCAGCTACGCCGATTTCGCACCCGCCACCACGCGATACACCGACGATCCCGACCTGCGTGGTCAGCTTCAGGAGAAGGCCAAGGCCCGGTTCGCGGAGATCTCATCGCGCGAACGCATGCTGCGACAGATCCTGGACGGGGTCAAAGCGATGCGGGCGAAAGGATAAGGGCCGTCTGATCGGGCCAGCAGCGGGCGTTTTCCGCCATGGCGTCGGCCCGGTCACCCGCCTCTTCCGGATTGCCGGGCACGAAGATGGCGCGCCCCCGGCTGCCGGTATTCAGTTCCAGTACCAGCCGGTGTCCTGCCGGCTGATCCATGTCCATGATCGTGAAACAGCCACCCTGGCCCGCCAGGGTGCGGCACGCCGCTGCCGTGGCCGGTGTCACGCCCAGCACGATGTAGGACAGTTCCACTGGCATGAGGTCTCTTCTCATGACAGTGGAGGGCGGCGACTGCCGACCCGGCGCACATGCGCCGTGAGCCCAGCCGCCGGATGGCGGCGCCCGGCGCTTGAGGGAACAGAATAATTCACGCCGTCGCTCCCCAGAGCCCGCGCCGCATCCGGCGCGCGATGACGCCATAGCGTGGGGCCAGCAGAATGGAAAGCCCCAGGATCACCCCTGCCAGCACGGCGATAGACCCCGCCGCATTCACGGCCATGTCATAACCCAGAAGCGACGGCCCGAACGCACCCAGACCATAGCCGCCAATCCCCGTGATCCCCCCGATCAGCAGGGACAAGCCCACCTGCGGCCCCATCCGATCGGTGTAAAGCCGGGCCGTGGCGGCGGGACAGATCAGCATGGCGATGACCAGGATGGACCCCACCGCCTCAAATGCCGCGATGGCGGCCAGGGCGGACAGCACGACAATCCCCTGCTGCACCAGCCCGCTTGTCAGGCCCAGCGTGTCGGCAAGGCCAGGATCAAAGCTGACCAGGGTGAATTCCTTGAAGAAGACCAGGATGATGGCCAGACACAGCGCGAACACGGCCATCAATTGCAGCACCTGCCGGGGCAGGGTGGCCCAGATGGCGGGATCGGCCAGATCGGCCCAGCCGCCGGGCGTCAGCCACAAGATGGCCTCCAACTGGCCATACAGAACACAATCGGCATCCAGATCGACCTGCCGCGCCGGCCCCTGTTCGATCAGGACGACGCCCAGGGCGAACAGGCCCGTGAAGACCACGCCCATGGCCGCCCCCGCCTCCACCCGGCCCAGACGGCGGACCAGTTCGATCATCCCGCCCGCCACCAGCGCGGCGGTCAGGGCGCCGGCCAACATGGGGAAGGTATCGCGGGTGCCGGCCACCATGAAACCAGCCACGATGCCGGGCAGCACGGCATGGCTGATCGCGTCACCCATCAGGCTTTGCCGCCGCAGGACCAGGAAATTGCCGACCAGGGCGCAAGACAGGCAGGCGAACAAAGCCGCCAGCAGGGCCGGCAGATCGACGGTCAGGAAGGTGGCGGTATCGAAACTCATCCCACCATCTCCCCCGCCAGCAAGGCGCGGCGCAAGCGTGCGCGGCGCAGGCTGCGACCCAGCAGCCCGCGCGATGGCGCGATGATCAGGCTGATGAAGAACAGGCTGGTGGCGACCAGGACGATGACGGCACCCGCCGGCAGGTCCGCGAACCGCGCCGACAGCACGGCCCCAAACCCGCCCGACACGGCCCCCACACAGCCCGCGATGATCAGCATGCGGGACAGATCATCGGTCCAGAATCGGGCCGTGGCGGCGGGCGTGATCAGCAGGGCGATGATCAGGACCAAGCCGACTGTCTGCAACCCGACCACGGTGACCAGCGTGACCAGCGCCATCAGCGCCAGATCGATGCGCCCCGTGGGCCAGCCGGCGGCCCGCGCAAAGCCTTCGTCAAAGGCCAGCAGGCGGAATTCCTTGAAAAACAGCCAGACCATGGACGCGGCCAGCAAGGCCAGGGCACCCAGGCCAAACGCCTCCCCCGTCCGCATGGCCGCCGTCTGCCCGAAGATGAAGCCCTTCAACCCGGCGGCATTGGCGGCGGGCAGTTCCTGCACCACCGACAACAGCACGACACCGGCCCCGAAGAACACCGACAGAACGGCGCCGATGGCCGCATCCTCGGTCAGTCGGGTCCAGCGCTTGATGGCCTGGATAGTGGCAACGGCGATGGCCCCGCTGATGGCCGCACCAGTCAGCAGCAGGGGCAGGGACCGCCCCTCCACCCCCAGCGCCATGCCGGTCAGGAAGGCGGCCACGATGCCGGGCAAGGTCGCATGGCTCAACGCATCGCTGACCAGGGCGCGGCGGCGCAGCACCATGAAACAGCCCACCATGCCCGCCGCCATGCCCAGTGCCGTGGCACCCAGCAGCACGACCAGCGTGTTATGCCCCACCATCTCCATCAACGCGGACCCAGCAGCAGCCCGCTGGCCCGCTGGCCATAGGCCCGGCGAAGGTTCTCTTCGGTCAGCGCCTCACGCACCGGCCCGGCAGCGACCACACCGCCATTCAGCATCAGCACATGGTCAAAGGTTTCGGCCACCGTCTGCAAATCATGATGCACGCAGATGACGGTGCGCCCCTCCGCATCCAGTTCGCGCAGGACCGCCAGGATGGTCTGTTCCGTGGCGGCATCCACGCCGGCCAGCGGTTCATCCATGAAATAAAGCCGCGCCTCCTGCGCGAGCGCGCGGGCCAGGAACACGCGCTGCTGCTGCCCGCCCGACAATTGCCCGATCTGGCGATGGGCAAAATCCGCCATGCCGACCCGGTCCAGCGCCTGCATGGCGGCGGCCTTGTGCCGGCCCGTGATGCGCCGGCCCCAGCCGATCAGGCCGTAACGGCCCATGGTGACCACGTCCAGCGCGCTGACGGGGAAGTCCCAATCCACGCTCTCCCGCTGCGGCACATAGCCGATCAGGGCGCGCTGCCGCTTCAGCGGGCGGCCATAGACCTCGATGGTGCCGGTCAGGGCCGGGACCAGGCCCAGAACCGCCTTCAGGAAGGTGGATTTGCCGGCCCCGTTCGGGCCGACCACGGCGACCAGACCCTGGGCCGGGGCCGTCCAGGTGACATCGCGCAGCACAAGGCGCTGATGGTAAGCCACCGACAGGCCCGACACGGCCAGGGCGCCGACGCCGGCATCGGCGCTGGGGATGAAATTATCGCTCAACAGCCGTTGCAGCATCGGACCATCCCCTTACCGTGCCGCCAGCCGGCCCTGGAACCCGCGCGCCGGCACGGAGCCGCCCAGGGCCTGGGCGATGGTGGTGACATTGTGGTCGATCATGCCGACATAGGTCCCTTCATAGGTGCCGGGCGCCCCCATGGCGTCGGAATAAAGCGAGCCGCCGATGGACACCTTGTGCCCCTTGGCCCCCGCTCCTTGAATCAACGCCTGGATATTGCGATCGGACACCGAGGTCTCAATGAAAACAGCCGGAATTTTACGGTCGACCAGCAGGGACACCATGCTTTCGATCCGCTGCAACCCGGCTTCGGACTCCGTACTGATCCCCTGAATGCCCACCACCGACAATCCATAGGCCCGGCCCAGGTAGGAGAAGGCGTCATGGGCGGTGACCAGCACGCGCCGCTGTTCCGGCACCGATGCCAAGACCTTGCCGGCATAGGCGGTCAGCGCCTCATACTCCGCCGCCGCCTTTGCCGCATTGGCGGCATACAGCGCTTCATTGGCGGGATAGAGCGTGGATAGCCTGTCCCGCACGCCCAGCAGGGCCAGCCGCCACAGGGTTGGGTCCATCCAGACATGGGGGTCGGGATGGCCGTCTGCCCCATCGGGATGGATCAGCCGATCCTTGGGCAGGACGGAGGCCGCCGCATGCACCGGTCTGCTGGCCGACAGCTTGTCCAGCATCTCGGCCATCTTGCCTTCCAGGAACAGGCCGGAATGGAAGACGGCGTCGGCTTTCATCAATGCGACCGTGTCCGACCGCGTCAGCTTATAGGAATGGGGGTCGATCCCTTCGCCCATCAGGCTGCTGATGCTGGCCGTATCACCGGCCACGGCACGCAGCAATTCCGCCACCTGTCCCGTCGTCGCCTGCAAGATCGGCTTTTCCGCCGCCCGCGCCGGCAGGCCAGCCGACAGCATCCCGGCACCGGCCAGGGCCAGGACAGTACGGCGGCAAAGGGCGGCGTTAGGCGCGGTCACGGAATCGGGCTTTCTGGAATCATTCCAAGTTTCGTATCGAACCAACATATAGGCCCTGTGACAAAGCCGGCAAGGCAAAGTCCTGTGATCGTTCTATCGCAACATTACTTTCTGGGCACAGTGGGAATCACGGTCGGATGGCTCATCAATGCCAGAAAGGGCAGGTCGGAGGGACGATTGCCATAGCCATGGCTTTCATCAAACGGTCCCGCCTCATGCAGCAGGGCCGCCACCCGCCGTGCCTTCTCGCCGCGCACACAGTTGCCGCCCAGCATCTGCCCCGTCAGAACCCCGTCCCGAACCTCCATATCGGTGGCCAGGATGCGGTCAACCGGCAGCCCTTGCAGCAGGATGGGGATGTAAAGCGACAGGCCGCCCGTGGCCACCACCACCATATCGCCGGCATCGGCATGGCGTTTCAGGGCGGTCAGCGTGGGTTCATACCAGCGGGGCCAGCCGCGCATCCGTTCCGCCGCATCCTGGGCCACACTCACCGGCACTCCGGCCAGCGCCCGGCGCAGCATCCCGGCCTTGATGCGGGTGCGCAGATCATCG
Organism: alpha proteobacterium AAP38; assembly: GCA_001296005.1. Taxonomy (GTDB): domain Bacteria; phylum Pseudomonadota; class Alphaproteobacteria; order Azospirillales; family Azospirillaceae; genus Niveispirillum. Next base: position 223,349 of record LJHR01000003.1, read on the forward strand.
TCGGGATTGGCCCCCGCACTCATCAACCCCGCCCGGATGGCGCGGGCGAAGACCAGGCCGGAACGCATGCGCCCCGCCACCCGGCCCAGATAGGGCAAAAGGCTGTCCCCCCCCACCAGGGTGCCGTCGAAATCAAAGATGGCGATGCGTCGTGTCATGGTCGCCGCGCATAAAACAGGCCTGGGCCTTCCCGCTCAAGATTTTTCGGGATATCAGACGGCGATTGGACCAACGGAGGCCGCCATGGCACGCGAACGCATCATCATCGATACCGATCCCGGACAGGACGACGCCGTCGCCATGATGCTGGCCTTTGCCTCACCGGAGGAGATCGAGGTGCTGGGCGTCACGGCGGTGGCCGGCAACGCGCCACTGGCCCACACCGAGATTAATGCCCGCAAGATCTGTGAACTGTCGGGCCGGCCCGATATCAAGGTTTTCGCCGGCTGCGACCGCCCTCTGTTCCTGGATCTGCATACGGCCCCGGAGGTGCATGGCGATACCGGCCTGGACGGTCCCGACCTGCCCCCGCCCACCATGCCATTGCAGGCACAGCATGCGGTCGATTTCATCATCGACACGCTTCGCGCCGAACCGCCGGGCACCGTCACGCTCTGCCCCCTGGGTCCGCTGACCAACATCGCCACCGCCCTGACCCGCGCACCCGACATTGCGGCGCGGATCAAGCGCATCGTCCTGATGGGCGGGGCGCAGTTCGAAGGCGGCAACAGCAGCCCGGTGGCCGAATTCAACATCTTCGTCGATCCGCACGCAGCGCAAATCGTGCTGAAATCCGGCGTCGATATCGTCATGTTCTCCATGGATGTGACGCATCAGGTGCTGACGGCCCAGCGACAGATGGACCGCGTCCGCGCCATCCCCGGACCCGTGGGGCGCGTCACCTATGAAATGCTGGATTTCTATCGCCAGTATGACGAGGCCAAATACGGCACCGATGGTGGCCCCCTGCACGACCCCTGCGTCATCGCCTGGCTGATCAAGCCCGACCTGTTCCAGGGTAAACAGGTGAATGTGGAGGTGGAAACCGCCTCTCCCCTGACCATCGGCCAGACGGTGGTCGACCGCTGGTGCATCACCCAGCGCCCGAAGAATGTGTTCTTCATGCTTAAGGCCGAGGCGGACGGGTTCTTTGACCTGCTACTGGAACGGTTGGGGCGGTTGTAAAGCTGCCGGATTGGTGGATAATTCCGCCCCTGGATGAAGGGGGCGGGCATGAAACGGATCATGGCACTGATCGCGGCTTTGCTGGGCGTGATGCCGGTGCTTGCCGCACCGGCCTGGAACTGGCCCGATGGCCATCAGGCCGCCATCGTCCTGACCTATGACGATGCTTTGCCGTCGCATCTGGACGTGGCCATCCCGCAACTGGACAAGGCCGGCCTGAAGGGCACCTTCTTCCTTTCCGCCATCTTCGACCAAAAGCTGGTTCCCCGCTGGCGGGCGGCTGCGGCCCGCGGGCATGAGCTGGGCAATCATACGGTCCTGCATCCCTGTGCGCGCGGCACCTTCCCGATGCAGGACCGTCAGAATTCTGAATCCTATCAGGTCGGTGACATGTTGACCGAAATCCGCGTGCAGAACACCCTGCTGCACGCCATCGACGGCCAAACGGCCCGCACCTTCGCCATGACTCGCGGCCAGAAGCTGGTCGGCAGGGGGCAGGATTATGTCGAGGCGTTGCGCACCGCCGGGCTGGTGCGCTTTGCCCGCAGCATTGCCCCGCCGGCAGCGACACCGGGAGAGGTCGATCCCTTCAACGTCCCCGCCACCTTCTTTGCCGAGACGGTGACTGGTGCGGAACTGATCGCCTTCGTGGAGGAAGTGCGGGGCCGCGGCGGGCTGGGCGTCATCGGATTCCACGGCGTGGGCGGGGACTATTCCATCACCACGGCCCAGGCGCACCAGCAACTGTTGGATTACCTGGCGGCCCATCGCCAGGAGATCTGGGTGGCCACCTTCGATGAAGTGATGACCCGGCTTACAGGGAAGCCTTAGCGGGATGGAGAGGTGCTGTACCTGATGCTGGTCGTCGGTGCCGACCGCCCGTGACCAGATGAATGCATGCGATGGCGGTCCCGGTGGGGCGGGGACCGCCATGGAGGCCCCCCAAATGAAAAGGCGGGCATCGCTGCCCGCCTTCCTTATCTTGGAATATCTGGACCTTACTGACAGGCCAAGCATTCCTCGTACTTGTTGGTCTCCGCCATCGGAGCGGCCTTGGCCCGGCCGATCTCCTTGGTGGCGTTGCTCTCGGCACGCTGCACGGACATGGAGCGCAGGTAGTACAGGCTCTTCACGCCCTTCTTCCAGGCCATCATGTGGATCTGGTGCAGGTCGCGCTTATGCACGTCGGCGGGCAGGAAGACGTTCAGCGACTGGCTCTGGCACACGAACGGGGTGCGGTCGGCGGCATGTTCGATCAGCCAGCGCTGATCCAGTTCGAACGCCGTCTTGAACACGTCCTTCTCATCCTGGGTCAGGAAGTCCAGATGCTGGACCGACCCGCTGTTCAGCGTGATTTCCGACCAGGTGTCCTCGTCATTGCGGCCCTTTTCGGCCAGCAACTTCTCCAGGTACGGGTTGCGCACCGAATGGCTGCCCGACAGGGTCTTGTGCGTATAGGCGTTGGCGGCCACCGGCTCGATGCCGGGCGACGCGCCACCGGTGATGATGGAGATGCTAGCCGTCGGCGCGATGGCGATCTTGTTGGAGAAACGCTCCATCACGCCATATTCCTCGGCGTCGGGGCAGGGGCCACGCTCATGCGCCAGCTTGACCGACGCGGCATCGGCCTGACGCTTGATCAGGGCGAACATGCGCTTGTTCCAGACCTTGGCCATCACGCCTTCGATCGGGATCATCTGGCTTTGCAGGAAGCTGTGGAAGCCCATGACGCCCAGACCGACCGAGCGCTCGCGCATGGCGGAATACTTGGCCTTGACCATGTCGTCCGGCGCCTTCTGGATAAAGTCGGTCATGACATTATCCAGGAAGCGCATCACGTCCTCGATGAAGGTCGGATGGTCCTGCCATTCCAGGAAGTTTTCCAGGTTCAGCGACGACAGACAGCACACAGCCGTGCGCTGCTTGCCCCACGGGTCCATGCCGGTCGGCAGCGTGATCTCGCTGCACAGGTTCGACATCTTCACCGTCAGGCCGGCCAGCTTGTGATGTTCCGGGATGGCCCGGTTCACATGGTCGATGAACAGCATGTAGGGCTCGCCCGTTTCCATGCGGGCGGTCAGGATGCGGATCCACAGGTCGCGCGCCTTCACGCGGCGCAGGATCTTGCCATCCTTGGGGCTGGTCAGCGCCCATTCCTCATCGGCTTCCACGGCGCGCATGAAGGCGTCGGGGATGGCGATGCCATGGTGCAGGTTCAGCGCCTTGCGGTTCGGATCACCACCCGTGGGGCGGCGCATCTCGATGAATTCTTCGATCTCGGGGTGGGAGACGGGCAGGTAGCAGGCAGCCGAGCCACGGCGCAGCGAACCCTGGGAAATGGCGAGCGTGAGTGAGTCCATGACGCGGATGAAGGGGATGACGCCGCTGGTCTTGCCGCTATCCTTCACCTGTTCGCCGATGGAGCGCAGGTTGCCCCAATAGCTGCCGATGCCGCCACCCTTGGCCGCCAGCCAGACATTCTCGTTCCACAGGCCGACAATACCTTCAAGGCTGTCGCTGGCTTCGTTCAGGAAGCAGGAGATGGGCAGGCCACGGGCGGTGCCACCGTTGGACAGGACGGGCGTGGCCGGCATGAACCACAGGCGGGAGATATAGTCATACAGGCGCTGGGCATGCGCATGATCGTCGGAATAGTAGCTGGCGACGCGGGCGAACAGATCCTGATAGGTCTCGCCCGGCATCAGATAGCGATCGTCCAGCGTCGCCTTGCCGAACGTGGTCAGCAACTCGTTTCTGGAATGATCCACAGTCACCGGCGCGTGCTTGCGCATCTGGATCTGGCCAAATAGGTCGGCGCCCTGCGGGGCCCACTCGTTCACTTCACCATCGCGCATGACTTATCCCCGTTTTCCCCAGAGCCCCGGCTGTGGATAACCGACCACAGGACACAACATCTTGTTTGTTGAGGTCCGGATCGTACCAAATCCCGTGCCCACCACAAGGCAGAAATTTCCGCCCTATCCATCATGAATAGGCTTGACGTCAGCTATTCCAAGGGGGCTTGCGAACGGGGTTGGGGTATGCGCTGCACGCGGCTTGACGGGGCCACCGTGCCGGACTAGCCGCGATTTTTCCCTGGATTCAGGGGTGTAGGTCCAGGAACTGTCGGACAGACAGCACCCGTGCGTCGCCATAAAGAGATTCGATGAAGTCCCGAAGGTCCCCCGTCAGGATCGCGTCGGCACCGCCGATACTGGCCGTCAGGACATAAATCACATCCTTAGGATCACTCATACGGGTAGGGCCGGCAACGCCAAGGATATCTATATGTAGTGTCGGCGTGCTGCGTCTCTTTCATCCTCCCCATGCCCCCATTCCCCTGTCAAACGTCACAGTCCCCCGCCTTGCCCGCAACGCCCCGTCCGCGTTATTGAATAAGCCGTTCCGGTGCTGGGACGACAGCCACTGCGCGGGGTCCGGATGTTCATCGAATGCTCCAACCTGATCGCCGGCAATCTGCCCGCCCTGTCCTATGGCGTGGCCGTGGCCGATATTGATGGCGATGGGCAGGATGAGATCATTGTCGCCGGCTATGGCGGCCCCAACCGTGTGCTGAAATGGGGTGGGCAGGGGCTGGTGGATATCGCCCCGCCGCTGCTGGCCGATGCGGGGCGGCGGGCCATCGGTCTGGCCTGTGGCGATATTGACGGCGACGGGCGGGAGGAAATCTACATCCTGAACAGCGACGGGTTTTCAGGGCCTAAGCAGGTGTCCGACCGGCTGCTGGCCTGTTTTGGGGACCGCTGGGTTGACCTGTTCGCCTTGCAGGAGAATTTCGCCGCTGCCAACCGCTTCGCGGGCCGATCCGTTGCTGTCATCGACCGGGAGGGCACGGGGCGTTATGGCTTCATCGTCGCCAATTATGGCGGGCCGATGCGGCTTTATGAAATGGGCGCGCGGGGCCGCATCGTCGATGTCGCGGATGAGGTGGGGCTGGATGCGCTTACGGGTGGGCGTTCCCTGCTGGCGGCCCCCATCCTGGGCGACCGTCCCGATATTTTCGCGGGCAATGAGATCGGACCCAACCTGTTCTTCCGCAATCAGGGCGACGGCACCTTTATCGAGATGGCGGACGCGCTGGGCCTGTCCGACGCGGCATTGCCGGCGCGTGGCGTGGCCCTGGTGCAGGGCGATGAACTGTTCGACATCATGCTGGCCAATTGGGAGGCGCCGCACCGGCTTTATCAGCAGCAGGCCGGCGGCAGTTTCGCCGATCTGGCCCCGCCGGACCTGGCCAAGCCGACCCGCGCCCGCACCGTCATCGCCGCCGATTTCGACAATGACGGGTATGAGGAGATTTTCATCAACAATCTGGGCGAACCCAACCGCCTGTTCGGCTGGCGCGATGATCGCTGGACAGCCATCGATATCGGCGATGCGGCCCTGCCCGCCGGTTTCGGCACCGGGGCCGCCGTGGCCGACCTGGATGGGGATGGGCAGTTGGAACTGCTGGTCGCGCATGGGGAGCAGGCGCCGCAACCCTTGTCGCTGTTCATCGGGGAGCCGCGCGGCAATCACTGGCTGCGTATCCGGCCCCTGACGGCAGCGGGTGCGCCGGCGCGCGGCGCGGTGGTGCGCCTGTGGGCCGGTGACCGCATGCAGATGCGCGCCATCTGCGCCGGCTCCGGCTATCTGTGCCAGATGGAGCCGGTGGCCCATTTCGGCTTGGGCCGGCTGGAGGCCGTGGAACGGGTGGAGGTGCGCTGGCCCGATGGGGCGGTTCAGCGGATCGAGGGGCCGGGCATCTGCCAGACCCTGGTCATTCCTCATCCCGGTCGCTGAGCGGCACCTGCTGCGGCGCCACGGCCACGCCATAGATGCGCGCCCACAGCACTGCCGTCAAGGATGCGACCAGCGGATTGGTAATCGACAGCACGATATTGCCGGCCAGCACGGCCAAGGTGCTGTCGGATGACAGCCCCATGAGCAGCAGGATCGCCCCCGGTACCTGCAAGGGCAGGTTCACCATGACCAGCGCGAAAAGCGGCGGCAGCCCGCCCAGCGGTCGGGTTGCCTTCCAACTGGCCCCCATCACGAATTTGCCATCCTGCACCACCGACCCGATGGCAGGACCCAGCCGCGCCACGGGCCACAGGGTCATCAGGATGATGACGGCATAGGTGGTCAGGAAAAACCAGTCGGGCATGGCAAAGGCCAGGGCGGCGGTATCCGCCGGCCCCTGCGCCGGATTGGGCGACAGGCGATGGCCGGTAACACTGGCCAGCAAGGTCATGAACACCGCCGCCGGCAGCACCGATACCAGACCGGCGACCAGCACCAGGGCCAGCAATATGCCCCCAACGCGCCAGTACCGGCCATCGAACGGCATATCCCAGAACTGGCTATGATCTTCACCGGTCAGGATGAACCGGGCCCAGCGCACCGTCCAGATGCCCAGACCCCAGATCATGCCCAGAACCGACAGGAATTGAAGAAGGGCGGCACCGCCGCCTTCGCCCGATGCCGTCATCTGCGCCACGCCCAGTACCGCCAGCACCAGCGCAGGCGCGCCCGCAAACCGCAGCACGCGGCCCGGATCGGACAGGAGCAGCAGATAGATCGCCAGTGATTCGCGCCAGGCGTCCTTGAAATTCATCGCAAACCCGGGTTCCGCAAAATTGCCGTCGGTGGGCAACGGTCTAACACATGGGGTGTTCCCGCGCGACCGCAATGCTATGTCGACGTGCCACAGGGGCAACGCTTCGACAAGCCCCTGTGATTGCTGTAGAAAAATCAGCAGAACGTTGCCGGAGCTTGCAATGCCTTTTCCGCCCGCCCCGCCCGTCCGCCTGACAGTCCGGCAGGAACGGTTCCCCATCCGCGGCACCTTCCGCATTTCGCGCGGCGCCAAGACGGAGGCATTGGTGCTGGTGGCCGAACTGACGGATGGCGACGGCCATGTCGGGCGCGGCGAATGCGTGCCCTATGCCCGCTATGGTGAAAGCGTGGAGGGGGTGGAGGCCGCGATGAAGGCCATGGCCGATGCCTTTGCGCGGGGGTTGAGCCGCCGGGCGCTGGCCCATGCCATGCCGGCCGGTGCCGCCCGCAATGCGCTCGATTGCGCGCTCTGGGACCTGGAGGCGCGACGTACGGGGCGGCCCGCCTGGGAACTGGCGGGTCTGGCCCCGCTGGAACCGGTGGTCACTGCCTTCACCCTGTCCATCGACACGCCGGACGCCATGGCCGCTGCCGCCGGCAGCGTGGCCCGTCCGCTGCTGAAACTGAAACTGGCCGGTGACGGGATTGATCTTGACCGCGTGGCCGCCGTGCGCGCCGCCGCACCGACCAGCCGCTTGATCGTGGACGCGAACGAGGGCTGGAAGCCGGACGACCTTGCCACCCTGCCCGACGCCTTTGCCCGGCTGGGGGTGGAGATGATCGAACAGCCGCTGCCGGCCGGGGCTGATCAGGCTCTGGACGGGTTCAAAAGCCCGATCCGCTTGGGTGCCGATGAAAGCGCCCATGGGCTGGAGGGGCTGGAGGAACTGGCCGGTCGCTATCAGGTGGTGAATATCAAGCTGGACAAGACTGGTGGCCTAACGGAAGGGCTGGCGGTCAAGGCGCGGGCGCAGGCGCTGGGCCTGGATGTCATGGTCGGCTGCATGGTCGCCACCTCGCTCTCCATGGCGCCGGCCCTGCTGCTGGCGCAGGGGGCCGATTATGTTGACCTGGACGGGCCGCTGCTGCTGGCCAGCGACCGGGAACCGGGCCTGATTTATGATGGCGCGCTGGTCCGTCCAGAGGCGGCTGGAGTCTGGGGCTGAGCCTGCCGCAACGCAGCTACCCGCGGTCTATGTCTTTTGGGCAGGACCTTATGCGGATGTTGGTGGATTACCCTGACACGCGTGTATGTCATAGTTGAACCAGAAGTTGGATCAAGCAGTCCCCGCGATGAATAAACCGCAGAGCGCCCACACATTGCCGTCGCATGACATGCAGGTCATGCTGGCCCAGCACACGCTGTTCGCCCGTGGTCACGCGGGAAAGCGGCTGGAAATGCGCCTGCAGAATCTGTCGGGCATCAAGCTGAACAATTTCGATCTGTCGCAATGCCTGCTGCTGGCCTGCAACCTTTCCTATACGGACCTGGAGGGATGCAGCTTTCAGGCGGCAAACCTGTCGAACAGCCTGTTCATCGGCGCCAACCTGAAACATTGCGATTTCACGCGCGCCGACCTGCGCGGCACCCGCTTCTATAAATCCGACCTGCAACAGGCCAAGATGACCGGGTCGGACATGCGCGTCGGTTCCATCACGCTGAACAGCGGTGGGGTGGCCAAGCAGCGGGAATTCACCACCGACCTGTCCTTCTGCAACATGGAGGAGGCGACCTTGCAGGATGCCGTGCTGCACAATGTGCGGCTGCGCGGTGTCAACATGCGCAATGCCGACCTGTCGGGGGCCGACTTGTCCGGCGCTGACATGCAGGGCGTGGTACTGCTGGGCGCACAGATGCAGCGGGCCAAGTTCACGGGCGCCAACATCAAGAACGCCGTCTTCACGGTCAATGACGAGACGCGCCGCCTGTTTGCGGGCAACCCGGCGTTTGAGGAGCATCTGGCCAATTTGCGCGAAACCGACCGGATCGTCGCCGCGCATGAGGAATGGGTGAATTCCGCCGGTCGCAACGGGTCGCGTGCCGATTTCGCAGGGCTCGCGCTCCGCGGTGTGGATCTGCGCGGTCGCGAATTGTCCGCTGTGTCCTTCCGTGGCGCCGACCTGACGGGGGCCAAGCTGGCCCATGCCCGTCTGGCCGCTGCCGATTTCAACGGCGCCACGCTGGCCTATGCCGAGCTTTCCAACGCCGATCTGCGCGGTGCCGGCATGGAAAATGCCCGCCTGCTGCACACGATTGTCGATGGCGCTGATTTTGGGGACCTGGAGTTGCGGGGCGGCGGCAAGCTGTCCATCCGGTTCGCCGGGGCATCTATCGAGTGGACGAATTTCTCGCAATGCGTGATCACATCCGAACAATTAGCGGGTGCTGTTTTACGCGAATGCCCGATGCCGGACGAACATTGATTTTTGGTTGTTAATATTAACTTATTAATCATTTTCTTTTGCTATTGAACGCGCCACTATCCTTTTCGTCGCGCGTCATGACAGTCGTCGTATCACCGCGTGACAATTCGAATGCACACGGTTGAATGTTTATGGCGGCTCAAACTCCCGATACCGGGTCCCCGCGTACGGACCTGACAACGCATCTGGCCATGCACTCCCTGTTTCTCAAGAACAAGGGCGGGCGTCGGCTGGAAATGCGTCTGGCCAATATGGAAGGGTTGCAGCTGAAGGGTTTCAACATGTCCCAGGCCACGCTGCTGGCCTGCAACATGTCCCAGACCAATCTTGAAGGCTGCAAGTTCAGGGAAAGCGATCTGGCCAACAGCCTGTTCATCGGGTCCAATCTCAAACATTGCGACTTTACCCGTGCCAACCTGCGTGGTGCGCGCTTCTACAAGTCCGATCTGGCCCAGGCCAAGCTGGATGGCAGCGACATGCGCATGGGCAACCTTACCCTGCACCGCAAGGGCGAGGATGTGGTCAGCCGGGAATTCGTGACCGACCTGTCCTTCTGCAATCTGGAAGAGGCATCGCTGGAGGATGCGGTGGTGCGCAAGGTGCGCCTGCGCGGCGTCAATATGCGCAATGCCAACCTGGCCAACGCCGATTTCAGCGAAAGCGACCTGCAGGGCGTGGTCCTGTTGGGGGCGAAGATGCAGGGGGCGAACTTCCTGCATGCCGATATCAAGGACGCCACATTTACCGTCGATGACACGACCCGCCGCCTGTTCCACGGCCTGCCGGCCTTTACCGAGCATTTGCAGAACCTGGCGGAGATCGACCGCATCGTCGCCCAGCATGAAGAATGGGTGGAAAGCGGCGGCAAGGTCGGGGTGCGGGCCGATTTCACGGGCCGCAAGATGAAGGGCGTGGACCTGCGCGGGCGGGAACTGTCGGCCATGTCCTTCCGGGGGGCCGACCTGTCGGGTGCACAGCTGAGCCACGCCAAGCTGGCCGCCAGCGACTTCAACGGCGCCAACCTCGCCTATGCCGACCTGTCGGGTACCGACCTGCGCGGGGCCGGATTTGAGGGGGCGACCCTGCGCAACACCGTGCTGGAGGCCGCCAATATGGAGGATCTGCAATTGCGGGGCGGCGGTGCGCTGCCCGTGCGATTGCGCGATGCCGCCCTTGAATGGGTGGATTTCACCAGCGTTATGATACCAGTGGACAGGCTGAAGGGCCTGAAGCTGCGGGATTGCACCCTGCCGGAAGCCATGGGCGAGGCGGCGGCCACGCCCTGATCCGACAGGTACGAGGACCGGCGGGCGTGTAAGCGGGACATCAGCCAAGGTTCCGCCCATGCGCCCCATCGTCCTTTCCGCCCTGTTGCTGCTGACCGCTTGTACCTCCCACGCCGATGGACCGCCCGGCGGCGGGCCCGAGGGGCGGCGGCCCATGGGGCGACTGCCTTTGTCGCTGTCGGGCGAAATGCTGGGCCGCATGGCCCCGGACGAGGGCGCCTATGCCGATATCGTTGTGGATTGGGCACGCGGGTTGGATGCCAACCGCGATGGGTTTCTGTCGCCTGATGAGCTGAAACCCGACATTGCCCGGTTCTTCCAGGCCGTTGATACGGACAAGGATGGGGCCATCAATTCCCGTGAACTAGGCGATTACCGCATGGCCCGGATGGCGGCGCTGCGTGGCGGCGCGCCGGGCGGTGGTCAAGGCCCCGGTCCTGACGGAAATCCGCCGCCGGAAGGGCCGCCGCCAGCGGACGGTAACCGCCCGCCACCGCCGGCTGGCGCTGGTCAGCGGCCCGGTGGCGGCATGGGCATGATGGCCGGCGGCGGTGCCGACAAGGTGATGGAGGCTGACCGCAACCTTGATTTCCGGGTGACGCGGGAAGAACTGGAACTCCTGACCTTCGACCGTCTGCGTGCCCTGGACAGCGACCGCGATGGCAAGACCAGCCTGGAGGAAATCCGCGCCGGTGCCGTGGTTGCCTATAATGAACGCCCGATGCGGGGCGGTCCCGGCGGCATGGGTGGCCGGCGTGGCGGCGGTGGTGGTGGTCCGCCCGGCGGCGGCGGCCCGCCCCGCTGATCCGCCGCCATTCCGCCTTTTTCGGCTGGCAAGGATTTCGCCCACCGGCTAATCAAGGGGTGGGTTGATGACGGAGTGGTGGATGCGGCGGGCGATGGCGTGGCGGATAGCGGGTGGTCTGGCCCTCGCCCTGGTTCTGGCCTCCTGCGGCGGCGGGGATAAATACCGGCCCGGCATCCGCTACAGCGCCGTCAGCCCGCTGGGCGAACCGCTCAGCGCCCCGACCCGCGATGCCGAGGCCTATCGCGCCACCATGCGCGACTGGTTTGCCCGCACCGATACTAACAAGGATGGCAACCTGTCGCTGGCGGAGTTCACCGCCGAGGCGGCGCGCGTCTTTCCGCTGTACGATCTGAACCATGATGGCTTCGTCACCTCCTACGAACTGACGCAGTATCGGGTCGGCCTGCCTACCCACACGGCCCCCGCCGATAGTGGCCGCCGCCTGCGCCCCGGCCGCATCGACATGACCCCGGACGAGGCGGCGACGGTGCGCACCGATGGGCGTGGCCGGCCCGATTACCGCATGGGCATCGATCCCGTGATGTCCGCCGACAGCAATGCCGATTTCCGCGTGACGCCCGATGAACTGATGGCGGAGGCCGCGCGCCGCCATGCCATCATGGACAAGAATGGCGATGGCGTCGTCTCCCTGTCCGAATTCATGGATCAGGCGGAAGGTCCCATGCGCGCCTGGGCCGTGGACTGATCCTGCCGCGCCGTTCTACCTCTTAAGCACGCCCAAGCCTTTGGCATCGCATTTGCTTTTAAGCTCCCTATCCATTGGCATAGGGGGTTTCCATGACCGACTTCGGCCTGTTTATCGTCCGCCCGCCGCAAGGTGTGGCCACTGTCGCCGCCATCCATCCGTCCCGCGCGGATGATGCCCGCGTCACCCTGAAAAAGCTGCGCAGCGGCGGCTTCATGATCAAGGCCCTTTCCAAGGCGTCCGTCCCCTCGAACGAGCCGGAAGGCGCGCGCCTGCAATTGCAGGGGCTGGTGAATGGCATGTTCGAGCAGGCGCCCTACCGCCCCGCAGTCTCCCTGGTCTGGTAGGGCGAATGGATTTGCATTATGCAATTACTGCATTTTGCAAATCGCTTTGCCACCCCAGCCTTGCATGCGCGATGAAGCGGGACAGGGCAGCCGTCATCACGCTGTCGCGGCGGTGGATCAGCTGCGTCGGCGCCACGGCCCATGGGTCCGGTGCCTCGTGCAGCGACAGCGACGCGCGCAGGGGAGAGCGTTCCACGGCGGCCAGCGGCAGCAGCGAGATGCCGATGCCGGCGGCCACCCCGCCGATAATACCTTCCAAGGTGCCGAACTCCTGCATCCGTGTCCGGCCCAGACCCATGCCCGCCAGCAGGCTTTCCAGCCGCTCGCGATAGGCGCAGCCGCGCCGGAAGCACAGGGCGGACAGGCTGGCCCGCGTCTGTAGCGCTGCCCAGTCGGCGCCGGCTGCCGTCACCACCACCATCTGCTCCACACCCACATCGGCGGCGATCAGGTCGGGATGGTCGATGGGGCCGCTGACCAGGGCGGCATCCAGGCGATAGGCCAACACTTCCTCCGTCAGCACCCCCGTACCGCCGGTCCGCAGGCTCAGTTCCACATCGGGAAAGGCCGCGTGATAGGCGGCCAGAACGGGCGGCAGCCGGCAAGCCGCCGTCGTCTCCATGCTGCCGATGGTCAATTGCCCGCCGGGCCGGTCGGGGTTCAGCAGGTCCCACAGGCTGTCGCGGGCCGCCCGCAGCGCCGCCGCCACCTGTCTTGCATGTGGCAACAACCGCTCCGCGGCCCGTGTCGGCACTACGCCCCGCCCATTGCGATGGAACAGCGGCACGCCCAGGTCGGCCTCCAGCGACCGGATGCGCGCCGTCACGTTCGACTGCACACAGTTCAACCGCCGCGCCGCCGCCGTGACGCCCCCTTCCTCCACCACGGCCAGGAAGAAGGAAAGATCGGTGCTGTCCATCGTCGCATCCATCAATCAGATCGATTTCTTTTATCCTGACAATTCATTTTTCATGATGTCAATGGCATGTCATCGTCAGCATCCTTGATGGATTGCGGGGTGAATGATGGCCTCTGTCTGGCGGCTGGCCGTTGCGGGCCTGGCGGGAACGCTGCTGGGTGTCGGTCTGGGGCGGTTTGCATACACCCCGCTGCTGCCGGCCCTGATCGGTGATGGCTGGGTGGATGCCGCCGGCGGTGCCCTGCTGGGGGCCGCCAATCTGACCGGCTATCTGCTGGGCGCTGTCACCGCCGCGCGGGCGGGGCGGCGGCTGGGGCCGGTGCCGGTCCTGCGCGCGGCCATGCTGCTGGTGGCGCTGTCGCTGCTGGCCTGCGCCTGGAATGGCGGGTTGCTCTGGCTGGGCGTCTGGCGGCTTCTGGCCGGCGTGGCAGGTGCCATGCTGATGATCCTGGCCGCCCCCGTCCTGATGGCGCAGGTGCCGCCGGAGAAGAAGCCGCTGGTGGCGGGTATCGTCTTTTCCGGGATCGGCATGGGTGTGATGGTCACGGGCACGGCCTTGCCCTGGCTTGCCACCTATGGGCTGACGGCGGCCTGGGCCGGGATCGGGCTGTTCTCGTTGTTCTTGACGGGGCTGGCCTGGGGGCAGTGGCCGCCCGGTGCGCGGTCACTGTCGGCGGGCACGGGGGTTGCGGGCCGGTCCTGGCCGCTCTGGCTTTTCACCCTGGCCTATGCGACCGACGGCATGGGCTTTCTGCCGCATACCCTGTTCCTGTCCGACTTTGTGGCCCGCGGCCTGGGGCAGGGGGTGGCGATGGGCGGGGCCTATTGGTTCCTGTTCGGTATCGGGGCCTTTTGCGGGCCGCTGATCGTCTCGCGGCTGGCCCGCGCCATGGGCTTTGCGCCGGCCCTGGTGCTGGCGCTGGGCGTCAAGGCGCTGGCCGTGGCGCTGCCGCTGCTGTCATCCGCCCCCCTTCCGTTGGGCCTGTCGGCCATCCTGGTCGGGATGCTGACGCCGGGTGCCGTGGCACTGGCGTCGGGTGTCGCGGGGCAACTGGCCGGGGCGGCGGGGCATACGGCGGCCTGGGGCCGGATGACGGCGCTTTATGCCCTGTTTCAGGCGGCGGGCGGCTACGCCCTGACCGCCCTGTTCACCGCAACGGGCAGCCATCTTCCCCTGTTCGCGGCGGGTGCCGCCCTGCTGGCCTGTGGTGCCGTGGCGGGGTTTGCCGGTCTGTCCTTGATGAAAAAGGAAGCCTTATCATGAAGCTCTATATCGCCAAGACCTCCCCCTATGCGCGCAAGGTGCTGGCCCTGATCTATGAAAAGGGCGCGTCGGTCGATGTCGTGACCTTGGACCCCTGGATCGACCCCGCCGACCTGCAATCCGCCGTGCCGTCCGGCAAGGTGCCGGCCCTGGTGACGGATGAGGGCTGGTGCCTGGGCGAAAGCTGGGCCATTGCCGATTATCTGGACGCCACCCTGCCGGGCCGCCGCCTGCTGCCCGCCGACGGTCCCGCCCGCTGGCGCGGCCTGCGCCTGTCGGCCCTGGCCCAGGGGCTGCTGGATGCAGCCTTCAGCGCGGTGATTGAGGGGCGGCGGCCCGCCGGCGAACGCTCCCCCACGTGGGTGACGCGGCAGAAGGCAGCCATCGCCCGCACCCTGCCGGTGCTGGAGGCGGCTTTGGACGATTTGACGGCGGAAGGCTTCGGCCTGGGCGGTCTGTCGGTGGCCTGTGCGCTGGATTATCTGGATTTCCGGCATGGGGACCTGAATTGGCGGGCCGGCTGCCCCGCGCTGGCCGGCTGGTTCGCCGGGGTGATCGACCGGCCCTCCTTGCGCGCGACGGACCCGCGCTGACGCGCTATGCTGGGCAATCGTGATGGAGGATTGCCCATGCGCCGCCTGCTGTCCTTGCTGCTGCTACTGTCGCTTACCCTGCCGTCCCGCGCCGCCGACCCGGTGATTGAGGATCTGGCCTGGCTGTCCGGCCAATGGCTGGGTGGGGAGGGGGAGCGGCGGATGGAGGAGCATTATATGCGCCCCGCCGCCGGCATCATCGTGGGCATGAGCCGGACGGTCAGGCCCGGCAAGCCACCATCGGTTGAATTCATCCGCATCGGCCCCGGTGCAGACGGCAAACTGGCCTATCACGCCCATCCGCAGGGGCAGGCCCCGGCCAGCTTCGCCCTGGTCGAGTCTGCCCCTGGCCTTGCAGTTTTCACGAACCCGGCCCACGACTTCCCGCAGAAGATCACCTATCGCCGCGAGGGCGACACCCTGTCGGCAACCATCGAGGGGCCGGGCAAGGATGGGCAGGTGAAGCGCTTCGGCTGGTCCTGGCGGCTGGTCGGGGCCGCACCTTGAAAGCTACCCCATGCGGGCTGCTGCAAAATCGTCAAAATCGCCGCCGCCAGGGGACGGGGCCGGAGGAAAGGCGTAACATATTCAAAACAAAACAGTATGGAGGAGTGCCCATGTTCACCCTCTCTGCGGTCCGCGTGTCCGCCCTGCTGCTGCTGGGCTTGCTCGTGGCGCTACCCCCGTCGGCACAGGCCGGCAACGATCCCCTGAAATCACTCACCTGGCTGTCGGGCCAATGGGTGGGCCGCGAAGGACCGACCCGCACCGAGCAGCATTTCATGCAGCCCGGCGACGGTGTGATGCTGGGCATGCGCCGGTCCATGTCCCCCTCCCGCGGGGCCGATACGGAGTTCATGCGCATTGTCGCGGAACCTGACGGAACCGTGACCTATTACGGTCAGCCGCTAGGCAGCAATGAGATCATTGCCTACAAGCTGATCGAGTCCGGGGACAATATGGCGGTGTTCGCCAATACCGACATCGCCTATCCACAGCGCATCGTCTTCAACCGCTATGGCGGCAATGTTGTGGCGGCGCTGGAAGGGCCTGACGGCAATGGCGGCGTACGCCGTTTCCGCTGGACCTGGAAGCGGGCTGGCGACGCACCCTGAAAATAATTCAGGGACCCATGTCACACTGACCGATCCCATCCCGTCCTGTCTGTGAAGGCCCCCGGATATCCGGGGGCCATTACCGGCCTGACGGAGATGGATATGAACATGCGCCTGAATTTCTATGCCGCCGCCCCCGCCGCCGTGAAGGCAATGGTGGAGTTGAGCGCTGTTGCCTTTGAAGGCAGCGGCCTGGAACAGAGCCTGCTGGAACTGGTGAAGACCCGCGCATCGCAGATCAACCGCTGCGCCTTCTGCATCCATATGCATACGCGTGAGGCCCGCGCCCTGGGCGAGACGGAGGAACGGCTTTATCTGCTGGACGCGTGGCGCGAATCCTCGCTCTATACGGCGCGGGAGCGGGCGGCGCTTGCCTGGACCGAAGCCTTGACGGAGGTGGCCCGCACCGGCGCCGCGGATGAGGATTACGCTCTGCTCCAGGCGCATTTGACGCCGGAGGAGCAGGTAAAGCTGACCTTGGCCATCACCACTATCAATGCCTGGAACCGCTTTGCCATCGGCTTCCGGTCGCAGCACCCCAAGGGCCCGGCCCGTGCCGCCGCCTGACCCGTTGGCCGCGTTCACTCGTCTGCGTCCCCGCCTGTCCCGCATCGCCTATCGCATGCTGGGGTCACAGGCGGAAGCGGACGACATGGTGCAGGAGGCCTGGCTGCGCTGGGCCGGTGTGGACCATGCCGGGGTGGCGGATGCGGATGCCTATCTGGTCCGGCTGGTCAGCCGGCTGTGCCTGGATCAGATGCGCTCCGCCCGCGCCCGGCATGAAACCTATATTGGCCCCTGGCTGCCCGAACCGATCATCGATCCGGATGACAGCCTGGAACAGGGGCAGGAGGTGACGCTTGCCCTGATGCTGGCGCTGGAACGGCTGTCACCCCTGGAACGGGCCGCCTTCCTGCTGCATGATGTGTTCGGCCAGCCGTTTGAGGCGGTGGCAGCCGCCTTGGACCGCGACGTCGCGGCCTGCCGGCAGCTGGCCACGCGCGCCCGCACCCATGTCCGCGCGTCGCGCCCGCGTTTTCCCGTGGCCCCGGAACGTGGCCGGGAAATCGCCGCTGTCTTTCTGGCCGCCAGCCACAATGGCGATCTGTCGGGCCTGCGCGGCCTGCTGGCCGATGATGTGGTACTGTATGCGGATGGCGGCGGCAAGCGCATCGCCGTGATGAACCCGGTCAGAACCCAGGACAAGGTATCCCGCTTCTTCGCAGGTCTGGCCGCCAAACACGGCCACGCGCTGCCGCCCGTGCTATGGACGGGCCTGATCGACGGTCTGCCCGGCTATGTCACCCTGGCATCGGATGGGGAGGTGCAAAGCACCGCCTTTGCCATCGACGATGACCGTATCACCGCCATCTACATCACCCGCAACCCGGACAAGCTGCGCCATCTGGTGGGGCTGGCCGGCAACGCCTGACGGCTCACCGCCACGCGCCGACCAGTTCCACCTCTTCCCCACCCATGCCGCGTTTGAACGCCGTCACGCCCGGTGCCTCATCGGGCAGGATGCCGCCCAGGTCAAACCAGTCCCGGCCCTGCCGCTTCAGTTCCTGCATGGCGCGCCAGAGCAGCAGGTTATGCGCCCGCGCCGCGCGGCCCGCCCCGTCGGACCAGCCGATCTGATAGGTTGCCGCCTTACCATGGCCCAGGATCAGGATGCCCGCCACCGGCACCCCGTCCTTGACCGCGCGCAGCAGCAGGATGTCGCCATCCTTGTGCATGCCGGTGCGCATGCGGATCACCAGCTTGGGCGACGGCCCGCGATAGCGCTTGGCCGCCTTGTCCCTCTGGTACTGTTCCAGAAGCCAGGGAAGCTGT
Source organism: alpha proteobacterium AAP38 (assembly GCA_001296005.1). Taxonomy (GTDB): domain Bacteria; phylum Pseudomonadota; class Alphaproteobacteria; order Azospirillales; family Azospirillaceae; genus Niveispirillum. Next base: position 241,448 of record LJHR01000003.1, read on the forward strand.
GTCTTGCCGTCGCGGTCGATCTCGATGCTCAGGCCCGCGCGTTCGGCCTGGTTCAACGCATTGCGCCATTTCTGCGCCAGCCGCGCGCGCAGCGCCGCCTCATCCCGGCGCAGATCGACCCACAGGGTGCGGTATCCCGGTGCCTTGTCGCGCCGGAACCCAGCCCAGCGCATCATGGCGTCTGCCTCTTCGCCGGCCCCCCATTCGGGGACGACGGCGGTCCAGTTCAGGGGTCCGCTGGGATATTCCTTGCGGATCAGCTTCATGACCATGGCGAAGACGGCGGGCTTGCGCGCCTCTGGCCGCAGCATCGGCCCCCGGTGCAGGCGGGCTACGCGGATCAGCTTGAACACCCGCCGCTCGCTCATCACCACCAGACCGATGGGCCGGTCGGACAGTTCGATGATGCCCAGCCGGGGCCGCCAGCCCTCCACCGTCAGCATGGCCTGATTATAGCCGAACCCCTGCGTCAGGCTGCTTTGCCCGCAATCGGCCAGCAGACGCGACCATTCCGAAAGACGGCCCACGTCCCAGACGATGCGCAGATTGGGGAGGCTTTCTTGGTCGGTCATCGGGGATTGCAAGTCGCGGGCGGGAAGGCGAGAGTGCCCGTCTTGCCCGCCCGCTGTCGAGTGATCATGCGCCGCACCGTTTCGCCCCCCTGGTGGCACCCCGACCATTTCCAGAAAAAACGCCCGCATCTGGCCGTGCGCCAGACCGTGATGCGCACATTGCGCCGCTGGTTTGAGGATCACGGGTTTGACGAGGTGGAGACGCCGGCCCTGCAGGTCTCACCGGGGCTGGAGGTGCATTTGATGGCCTTTGCGACCGACCTTATCGGCCCGCACCCGGATGATCGCCGCCGCCTCTATCTGCACACCAGCCCCGAATTCACCATGAAAAAGCTGCTGGCGGCGGGTGTAACCCGGCTGTTTCAGCTGTCGCATGTCTATCGCAATGGTGAACGGTCGGGCACGCATCACCCGGAATTTGCCATGCTGGAATGGTATCGGGCCGGGGCCGGCTATCGCGACCTGATGGATGATTGTGTGGCGCTGGTGCGCGCGGCCTGTATGGCTGCGGGCAAGGACAAGCTGCGCTTCCGGGGTATTGAATGCGATCCGTTTGCCGACTGGCGCGTGCTGACGGTCCAGGATGCCTTCCTGCACTATGCCGGCATCGACCTGCTGGCCACCGCGCCCGATCCCCTACGCCCCGACCGTGACCGTCTGGCGGCGGAGGTGGCGCGCATCGGCATCCGCGTGGCGGAGACTGACACCTGGGAAGACCTGTTCTTCCGCGTCAGCCTGGACCGGATTGAGCCGCATCTGGGCATGGATGTACCCACTTTCCTGTCCGACTATCCCGTCTCCATGGCGGCCCTTGCTCGTCCCAAGCCGGATGATCCGCGCGTCGCGGAACGGTTTGAGCTGTATGGCTGCGGCGTGGAACTGGCCAATGCTTTCGGCGAACTGACCGACCCGGTGCTGCAACGGACGCGGTTCGAGGCGGACATGGCCGAAAAGGAACGGCTCTACGGCGAACGCTACCCGATTGATGAGGATTTCCTGGCGGCCCTGCCGATGATGCCCGACAGCGCCGGCATCGCCCTGGGCTTCGACCGTCTGGCCATGATCATCGCAGGCGCCGGCAGTATCGATGACGTTCTGTGGGCACCGGTGGTGGTGGCGTAGGGCGGTTTACTCTCCGCCTGAATCATCCACAGCTCGTGAGAGGACAACCACTCCGGCCACGGCTGCACCGGCCAGCAAACCGCCCGCTAGCCACCAGCCCGGATTGCTCCCTTCGCCGTCATCGGCATTCAGACGGGTGTCGCCCTGCTGGAAGCGCATTTCCTGACCCACTGCGCTCAATCGGACATCCGTTGATCCTCGCATATGCAGGCCAACCAGATCCATCTGGCGGGGCGGGGCCAGGCGGGCCTCCGTCGTCGGCCTCATCCAGCCGAAATCCGGATTCTGCACGCGCAGGCCGGCGGACAGGCCCAACTGTGGCTGCTGCGGCTGTTTGCGATGCGTGCCTAAGGGAATGGTGACCTTGGCTCCGACGAACAGTCCGGGCTGATTATTGTCTGCCGTGACATCCCGCGCATGGGCAACACCCGCTACGGATACCTGCGCAATCATCAACAGTCCCGTCAACCGCCCCAGAAGCTTGTTCATTCATTCCCCACTGCATCCGATGCTCATCGTGAAATAGTATACGAGCATTCAAGCAATAGTACATGAACAAGTATAAGTGTCGCGGTTGCATCCCCACCTTGCGGGTTTCATCTTGGCGATGGCCCGCAAAGCAGGGAAGGGATTAGTTCACAATGCTGACGGCGCGGCGGTTCTGGGCCCAGACATCGGCGGACGAACCGGCCACGGCGGGGCGTTCCTTGCCGAAGGAGATGACCTGCAACCGGCTGCCATCGATGCCGGCGGCCACCAGATAGCGGCGCACGCTGTCGGCGCGCTTCTGGCCCAGCGCCAGATTGTACTCACGCGTGCCGCGCTCGTCGCAGTGTCCCTCGATGGTCAGGGTGATGGCCGGGTTGCCGCGCAGCCATTGTGCCTGCTGGTCCAGGGTGGCCGCCGATTCCGGCGATACTTCGAACTGATCCAGACCGAAGAACACACGGTCGCCGATCTGCGCCAGCTGCTGCTGCGGCGACAGGTTGGAATTCAGGTTCGACTGTTCGACGCCGGTGGCGGGCGTGCCCGCGCCGGGGAACGGGGTGGTGTAACCGCCGCCGCTGCTGCTGGCATCCTTGTCGCGGTCGCTGACCGAGGAACAGGCCGCCAGCAGCATCACGGGTGCCAGCAGCAAAAGGTTGGTGCGTTTCATCTTGTATCTCTCATTCCCAGATGTTTTCCGCCGGTCGGGAAGACCGGTGGCCCCCCATCATCCAGCCCTGCGATTGCGGCGGGACTTGGACGAAAGCCGGGCCTGTGTTTGGCATATGGCTGTCGGCGCGAGCAGAGGGCACCATGCCATGGAACCGGGACACCCGAGAGCGGTTTTCCGGCAACCCGGAAAGCCGCTCCGGCGGCGACTGCCGCCGCGCCCGCCCATGCGGGCGTAAAGCCAAGCCGCGGACGCGGCGCCGGCGCCTGAGGCAACGCGTCAAGCGTGGCCGATATCGGCGGACAGCATGGACAGGTTGATGCCCAGGCTGGCCAGGGCGCGTTCCCATTTCCGTTCCTGATCGGTATCGAACAGGATGCGGTTGTCGGCGGGCGCGTGCAGCCAGCCATTCTGCTGCATCTCCTGATCCAGCTGTCCGGGGCCCCAGCCGGCATAGCCAAGCGCCAGGATGGCATTCTGCGGTCCCTGACCCTCCGCGACCGCGCGCAGGATATCGACGGTGGCGGTCAGCACCACCCCATCACTGACCTGCACACTGCCTTCGCGGTTATAGTCGGCGCTGTGCAGCACAAAACCGCGTCCCGATTCGACCGGGCCGCCGAAATGCACCGTCAGTTCGCGGGCCGGCTGCGTCACCTCGATATCCAGCTGGTGCAGCAGGCTGGTGAAGCTGATCCCATCGAACAGCTTGTTCACCACCAGCCCCATCGCCCCTTCGGCATTATGGACGCAGATATAGATCACGCTTTTCTCAAACCGCGGATCGGGCATCTGCGGCATGGCGATCAGGAACTGACCGGTCAATGAATTCAGGGGCTTCTTGGACGATGTCGGCATGGGCTGTGGCGTGGCTTTCATCCTGGCAACCGATCATAGCAGCCCGTGCCGCCAAGGTGGGCGGTTTTTCTGGAGGTCCCTTTTGCTTGTCGCGGGGCCGGGTGTGGCCTAGAAACGGCACATAGGTTCAATCAACATCCCCTTTGTGGAGGATATCCAGATGAGCGTGAAGGTTGGCGACCGCATCCCGTCGGTCACCCTGAAGCACCTGACCGAGTCCGGCATGCAGGAGGTCAGCACCGACGACCTGTTCAAGGGCAAGAAGGTCGTCCTGTTCTCCGTCCCCGGCGCCTTCACCCCGACCTGCTCGGCCAAGCACCTGCCGGGCTTCGTTGACAATGCCGAGGCGTTCAAGGCCAAGGGCGTGGAAGACATCGTCTGCATGGCCGTGAACGACCCGTTCGTCATGCAGGCCTGGGGCAAGCAGAACAACGTGGCCGGCAAGGTCACCATGCTGCCCGATGGCAATGGCTCCCTGACCAAGGCCCTGGGCCTGGAAATGGATGGCACGGCCTATAATCTGGGCCACCGCAGCCAGCGCTTCGCCCTGGTGGCCGAAGATGGCGTCGTGACCCGCCTGGAAGTGGAAAAGCCCGGCGCCTTTGAGGTGTCGAGCGCCGAGCACATTCTGAAGGTGCTGTGATCGGGAAAGGCGGACCGCCCATCCCCCCGTCCCCCGCAAAGGGCGGGCGGGGGAGAGGGCAGGCGGTCCGCCTTGCCCTTTCCTAATCCCGGCGGTGATAGGCCAGGATAAAACAGCGCAGGGCAGCGGCAAGGCCGACCCCTGCGGCACGGCGGCGGGCCACCTGCTCCACGATGAAGGCGGTCATCACCCCTTCCGTCAGGGCGATCCCATCCAGCGCCAGCCACAGATCGGGCGGCATCCGCACGGCCCGCATCTCCCCCCCGATCAGGAAAGATCGCTGACGGCGCGGCATCCCGCATCCCACCTTGTCCATGGCATGGGCCAGACGCAACCCGTGATCGGCCAGCGGGCCGGCAGGGGCAGTGGGGTGGGCGATGGGGCGGGTCTTCATCGACATGAAAATAGTAGGACAGTTTTTGCCTTTGCCCGACACTGTCTGTTCAGACAGGATGACGGGGTCATATGGCCTTTCCCTCTTTCGTGTGATGCCGGATGCCGACCCTGGACGATGCCTTAGGTGCGATAGAGGGAAGCCGCGATCTCGACGGGCTTCATGCCGCGTTCAACGCCCTGTTGTCACGGCTTGGCTTTGCCAGCTTCTCCTATATCGATATCCGCGAGCTGCGCGCGGGCGACGGCCTGCCCTTCTATCAGACCAGTGTGCGGGCGGATTTCGCCCGCACCTATGAGGATGAGGGCTTCATCCTGCATGATCCGGTCTTTGCCCGTGCCGCCAGCACCAACACGCCTTTCCTGTGGACCGACCTGCCCGATTTCGCCGCCACGGCACGGGGGACGAAGCCGCGCCGGGTGCTGGAGGCGGCCTATGATCATGGTTACACCCAGGGCTATGTGCTGCCGGTCCATGCACTGGATGCCGCCGGGCGGCCCGCTTCCTCCCTGATCTCCATGTACTGGACGGATCGGCCCGACGAACTGGCCGCCGGCACACCGCGCTGGCTGCGGCTGGCGGCGTTGGCCTATCACGAACGCGCCTTGGCGCTGCGTGGTGTGCGCGATGGCCTGACGCCACCGCCGCCCCTGACGGGACGGGAGCGCGACTGCCTGCTCTGGGCTTGCCGGGGCAAGACCATCGCGGAGACGGCTATCATCCTGAATATTTCCGACCGCACCGCGAAGTTCCATGTGGAGAACGCGATGCAGAAGCTGGGCGTCCACACCAAACCCCACGCCATCGCCATGGCGGTCCATCTGGGCCTGATCGCACCGTAGGCAGTTTACCCCCGCCCGGCTAACAAACTTTCCGCCGCTGCCCTGGCTGCCTGAGTGATCTCTGCACCCGACAGCATGCGGGCCACTTCCTCCAGCCGTTCTTCCACCGACAGGGCCACGACCTCTGTGGCGGTGCGGCCGGCGCTGACCTTCTTGCGCACGTTCCAGTGATGGGCACCGCGTGCGGCCACCTGCGGACTGTGGGTGACGACCAGGACCTGCAGGTCATGCTGGCCCAGCCGGGCCAGGCGTTCGCCGATGGCATCGGCCACGGCCCCGCCCACGCCGGTATCGACCTCGTCGAACACCAGGGTCGGCACGGTTCCCACCTGCGCCAGCACCACTTTCAGGGCCAGCATGAAGCGCGCCAGCTCACCACCCGATGCGATCTTGGCCAGGGGCCCTGGCGGTGTGCCGGGGTTGGTGGCGACCTGGAAGGCGATGTCGTCGATGCCTGACGCACTCCACCCTTCCTCGCCCAACTGTTCCACCTTGGTGGCGAAGCGCGCTTTTTCCAGGCGCAGGGGCTTCAGCTCCGCCGCCACCGCCTGATCCAGCTTGCCAGCCGCCTTGGACCGGCCCGCCGACAGGGCCTTGGCCGCCTCAAGATACGTGGCCTTGGCCGTTTCCGCCTGCGCTGCCAGCTTCGACAGAAGGTCGCCCTGATCCTCGATCAGGTTCAACTTGGCGGCCATCGACGCGCGCAGGGTCACCAGACCGTCGACATCGGTCCCATGCTTGCGCGCGGCACCGCGCAGGGCGAACAGGCGTTCCTCGATTTTGTCCAGATTGCCGCCATCGCCATCCATATCGGCGGCAAAGCCCTGGATGGCGCGCGATGCCTCGCCCACCTCACTGGCCGCCTGATCCAGGACGGAGATGATGGGGTCCAGCTTGCCGCCGGCCTTGTCTGCGATGCGCGACAATGTACGCAGGGCCGATGCCAGGGCCCGTTCCGCCCCGCGCTCGCCCGACAGTTCGGTCGACGCCTGGGTCAGGCTCTCGATCAGCTTCTCGCGGTGCTGAAGCACGATGCGCTGTTCGGCCAGCGCCTTTTCCTCGCCTTCCTCGGGCGAAAGCTGGTCCAGCTCCTCCACCGCGTGGCGCAGGTAATCTTCCTCCGCCCGCGCGCGGTTGGCGTCAGCGGCGGCGGTCAGCCTTGCCTGCTCCACTTGCCGCCAGGCCCGCCAGCTTGCTGCCACCTTCTGCCCCTGCACTGATAGCTGGGCGTAATCGTCCAGAAGGTCGCGGTGGGTGCGCGGGTCCAGAAGGCCATGGGTGTCGAACTGCCCATGCACCTCGACCAGCGTTTCGCCCAGCCGGCGCAGCAGGGTGACGCCCACCGGCTGATCATTCACGAAGCAGCGGGAGCGCCCGTCATTGGTCAGGGTGCGGCGGATGACCAGCGTGTCCTCCACCTCCAGCTCCTGCTCCCGCAGGATGGCGAAGGCGGGGTGGTCGCCGCGCTTGCCCAGGTCGAACTCGGCGGTGACGCTGGCCTGTTCGCAGCCATGGCGGACGAGGCTGCTGTCGCCCCTGGCCCCCAGCGCCAGCCCCAACGCATCCAGCAGGATGGATTTGCCGGCGCCGGTCTCACCGGTCAGAACGCAAAGCCCCGGCTGGAACGCCAGCGTCAGGCGTTCGATCAGGACGACGTCACGGATCGACAGGGTGACAAGCATGGCGCAGCCGGGGCGATAGGGTCAGGGTATGTTAAATCTAGATCAGAACAGCCAGTCGACAGCCCGCTGGAACAGCGACGGCTTCTCGCCACGTTCGCTGCGGTTCATCAGGGCGTAGGTGTCCTGGTACCAGACGGAGCCGGGATAGTTATGGCCCAGCAAGGCGGCATGGGCCTGCGCCTCTTCCCGGATGCCCAGGGCGAGGTAGCTTTCGACCAGACGATGCAGGGCCTCAGGAACGTGGCTGGTGGCCTGATATTCATCGACCACGCGGCGGAAGCGCTTGATGGCCCCCATATACTCGCCCGTGGCCAGATAGAATCGGCCCACTTCCATGTCCTTGCCGGCCAGATGATCGCGGGTCAGGTCGATCTTCAGGCGGGCATCACGGGCATAGGGGCTGGCGGGGAAGCGGCGGACCACTTCCTGCAGGTTCTTCAGCGCCTCATACGTCGTGCCCTGGTCGCGGCGCACATCGCTGATACGCTCATAATTGCACAGGGCCTTCAGATAGAAAGCGTAAGCCGCATTGCGGTTGCCCGGATGCAGCGCGATGAAGCGATCCAGCGTCGTGATCGCATCATCGTACCGCAGCGCCTGATAGTGCGAATAGGCGGCCATCAGCTGCGCGCGCACGGCCCATTGGCTGTACGGGTGCTGGCGCTCGACCTCGTCGAACAGCAGCGCCGCCTTGGTATAGTTGCGGTTGTCGATGGCGTTGGACGCCTCGGAGTAGATTTGCTCTACCGGCCGCTCGACATAAGGCAGCTCATCCTTCTTGCCCGAGCAGGCGGCGAGGAACATGAGGGCGACCGGCGCCAGATGGCGAAGGACACGGGCGCGGCGGTTCGGACGTTCGGTGCGGAGCATCGGCAAGGACAACCAAGCAGCAAGCATGAATGCGGGATGCCTTATAGCACGCACGGGACCGCCACCGCCAAGCGGCAAACGTCACGGGCACGCACGCAAAGGCGCTTTTCGCGGAAGATGGCGGTGAATCCTGGCGGAACCATGGCAGGCTGGGGCCTGTTATCACCGTTCCGGCGCGGGCCGCGAGGCCTGCAGCATGGAATCCGGCCTGTCCTGGGCCAGCGCCCTGTCGAAACGACGGCGCAGGGTTTCGCCTTCCGGGCCGGGGCGGAAACAGACATGCAGGCTTTTATCCTCCAACAGCCGGGCATTGAAGCGCAGGCCCGCGCGCAAGGGTCGCAGGTCCGGGTCCGCCGATAACAGATGGGCCAGGACGTTGGCGTCGATCACCGCCATGTCCAGCCTGCCTGCCGCCAGCTTGCGCAGGTTGGCCGCATCATCGACCGCCGGTTCCACGGTCAGGGTGCCGTCGGCGGCGGCGCGGTCGAAACTGTCGGTATTCACATAACCGCGCACGGTGCCGATGCGCCGGCCCGCCAGATCCCCCAGGCTGCGCCAGGTAACAGGGGCCGCAACACGTTCGGCGAAGCCAAGCGGGCTGCTGCCGATGGGGGCGGAAAGCAGGCATTGTGCCTGACTGGCGGCGGTCCGGTATTCCGGGAAATAGCCGGCGTGGCCCGGCGCCTTCAGGCCCGTGGCCACAGCCCGTTGCCAGGGCAGGAACGTGACTTCCGCCGAAAGGCCGGCGCGCGCCAGGGTGCGTTCGACAATGGCCGTCGTCAGCCCCCGGTTCGGCAAACCCTCACCGCTGAAAGGCGGCCAGTCGAGGCTGGACAGCCGGACGGTGGCCGATGCGCCATCAGGGGCGGTGCCGGCGCGGGCCATCATCACGGCTGCCACAGCCAACAACAGGACCATGGCCAAGCCCCGCAGGGTGGCAAGAGGCAGGCTGGGAACTGGCCGTCGCATCATCGCTCGCCCTCGGAACGATGTGGATACTGCCCGATGATCCCGTGAATACCAGTGACAGTAAAATGAAAAAAAGGACGCCGGACAATCCGGCGCCCTTCGGTTTTCAGCGATACAGCCCGATCAGGCCACGGCGGCCCGGTTGTCCCAGGTTTCCGCATCCTCGCGGCGCCACGCCGTGGCGTCGGCGAACAGGGCACGCAGGATGGCATTGTTCATGGCATGGCCGGGGCGCAGGCCCTGGTAATGGCCCAGGATGGGACCGCCCGCCAGATACAGGTCGCCGACAGCGTCCAGGATCTTGTGACGGATGAACTCATCCGCATGACGCAGGCCGCCCGGATTCATCACGCGGTCGCCATCAATGACGATGGCATTGTCCAGCGAGCCGCCCAGGCCCAGGCCAGCCTTGCGCATCGCCTCCACCTCATGGGCGAAGCCAAAGGTGCGGCAATCGGCAACCTCCGCCTTGAAGGCACCGTCAGTCAGGCGCAGGAAGCCTTCCTGACGGCGGATCAGGGCCGTATTGTCATAAATGATCTCGGCGCGGAAGCTGCTGACCGGGGCGGGGGACAGGCTGACGATCTTGTCACCGTCCTGAACACGCACCTCCTTCAGCACGCGGATCATGCGGCGCGGCTGGTCCTGCTGCTTGATGCCAGCGCATTCGATCAGGAAGACGAACGGGGCCGAACTACCATCCATGATGGGCAGTTCCGGTGCATCCACCTCCACCACGGCATTATCGATACCCAGGCCGCGCAGCGCGGCCATCAGATGCTCGATCGTGCCGATGGTCGTGCCCTGCTCATTCTTCAGCAGGGTGCACAGACGGGTATCCGCGACAAGATCCCAGCGGGCCGCGATCACGGCGCGGTCGGCGGGCACATCGGTGCGGATGAAGCAGATGCCATGATCGACCGGGGCCGGGCGCAAGGTCATGCGGACGCGGCGGCCCGAATGCAGGCCGACGCCAGCGCAGTGAATGGTCGTATTGAGCGTCTGTTGCCAGGACATGGGCTTGTCCCTTTCCGATAAATCGACAGTAACGCCCCCTGATGCGGAAATCCAGCCACCGGCTCCGAATGGCAGTCCCGACCTTGGCCGGGGGCCAATTTGGAGTGCAACGCCATCCCACCTGCGTTGCAATGCGGTATCGCTGATCGCCGCATCGTGAAAATGACAGAGTGCGCGTCCAGCTTCAAATCACTCTTTGTTACCGATTGTTACGGAGAGTGTTGGTAAGTGTCTGAAACACTTTCATAATTTTGTCTTAATTGTGGCAACAAACAAAAAGAAAGGGGCCGGTCCCCGCCGGACCGGCCCCTTGTGCACTGCGATAAGCGTTTGATTTTGAACGAAGTTCAGATGCTCGGAGCTGTTTTTGGCAAACCGAAAACAGCGCCGGCGACTGAGGAATACGCTTCAGTTCGCCTGACGACGCAGGAAGGCGGGGATGTCCAGCATCTCCTCGTCGCTCTGCGCGGTCTTGGGGCGGGGGGCCTGCGGGGCAGCCTGTGCCACCGGCTGCGGGGCCGGGGCGGGGGCGGCCTGACGGGCCTGGGCGTTGAACTGCGGTGCCGGGGCCTGGGGGGCCGGGGCGGGCATGCGCGGGGCGGCCGGTGCCGGCTGCGGGGCGCCGCCGCCGAACAGCTTGGCGAACAGGCCACGCTTTTCCGGCTGCGGGGCCGGCGGCGTGAACCGCTCCGGTGCTGCCGGCTGGCTGCTGCGCGGGGCGCCTTCAGCCGCACGCGGCGGGATGAAGGCATCGTCGCGGCGGGCCGGGGCGGCCGGACGCATGTCGGACGGGCGCAGCTCATGATGCGGCTGCGGTGCCGTGGCGGCGGCCATGGCAACAGCGGCCTGGGCTTCCGCCGTGCCTTCATCAGTCATGGCCGGGGCGGCTTCCTCCGTCATGGCCACAGCGGCACCCGGCATCGGGGCTGGCTGCATCGGGGCAAAGGCGGGGGCGGCAGCCGCGACACCGGGGATGGCGGCGGGCTGCAGGGCCGGGCGGGCCGGGATCGGGTTGGCCGGGACCGGCGGGATGCCGGCGACGGCGGCGGCCGGCGCAGCAGCCGGGGCCGGTGCGGGGGCGACACGGCGGCCCGACACGACCTGCAACTGCGGCTGACCGATCGGCGGACGCTGCTGCACGGCATTGTCGATGCCCGTGGCGACGACCGACACGCGCATCTTGCCCGACATATGTTCGTCGAAGGTGGAACCGAAGATGATGTTGGCTTCGGGGTCGACCTCGTCACGGATGCGGTTGGCGGCTTCATCCACCTCGAACAGGGTCATGTCATGACCGCCCGTGATGTTGATAAGCACGCCGCGTGCACCCTTCATGCTGATATCGTCCAGCAGCGGGTTGTTGATGGCGGCTTCGGCGGCGTCGATGGCGCGACGGTCGCCCTCGGCCTCGCCGGTGCCCATCATGGCCTTGCCCATCTCGCTCATGACGGTGCGGATGTCGGCGAAGTCCAGGTTGATCAATCCTGGCATGACCATCAGGTCGGTCACGCCGCGCACGCCGGCATGCAGAACATCGTCGGCCATCTTGAAGGCGTCGGCGAACGTCGTCTTCTCGTTGGCGATGCGGAACAGGTTCTGGTTGGGGATGATCAGCAGCGTGTCGACATACTGCGCCAGTTCCGAAATGCCGCTTTCGGCGGTGCGCATGCGGTGCGCGCCTTCGAAATTGAACGGCTTGGTCACCACGCCGACGGTCAGGATGCCCTGTTCACGCGCCGCACGGGCGATGACGGGGGCCGCACCCGTACCGGTACCACCGCCCATGCCGGCGGTGATGAAGCACATGTTGGTGCCCGACAGATGGCCCAGAATTTCTTCCAGCTGTTCTTCCGCCGCCGCACGGCCCACATCGGGGCGCGACCCTGCGCCTAAGCCGCGGGTGATGGTGGAGCCCAACTGAACCCGCTTGGAGGCCAGGTTGCCCTGCAGCGCCTGCGCGTCGGTATTGGCCACCACGAACTCGACCCCTTCCAGCGCGGAACGGATCATGTTGTTGACGGCGTTGCCGCCGGCACCGCCGACACCGAACACGGTGATACGGGGCTTGGTCTGCACTTCGACGCTGGGGATACCGAGTTTGATGCTCATCGCTGTGGGCTCCTCTGGCGGGGGAGGGAAATCGGGAAAGGCGGCGGGAACGGGTGGTTCAGGCTTTGGCTGCTCGTCGGCGGGCGCGGGGCCTGTGGCATGGTCTTCGGGTCATAGATTCTCCCGCAGCCAGCCATTGACGCGGCCCCAAAGCCCGGTGGACTTTTCCGGCATGGGGGCCAGCGCCGGCATCTCGTGGTTTTGCTGCATGGCATAGGCCAGCAGACCGGCAGCCGACGCGAAGGCCGGGCCGGAAACATTGGTGGCCAGCCCGCCGATGCGCAGCGGACGGCCCAGGCGCACCTGCTTGTCCAGCACATTGGCGGCCAGTTCGCGCACGCCCGACAACTGGCTGGCGCCACCCGTCAGGACGACGCGGCGACCGGCGGCCTTGGCAAAGCCCGACTGGTCCAGGCGGCCATGCACCAGTTCGAAAATCTCTTCCATGCGCGGCTGGATGATGCCGACCAGGAGCGATTTCGGCACATGGTTGGTCTGGCCGCGCTCCTCCTCGCCCACCTGGGGCACGTCGATCATCTCCCGCTCGTCCGACACGGCGGACACGGCGGAACCGTACAGGGTCTTCAACCGCTCGGCCTGGGCCACCGGCGTGGTCAGGCCACGGGCGATGTCGTTGGTGACATGGCCGCCGCCCAGCGGGATGCTGTCGCACCAGACCATCTTGCCGTCATTGAACACGGCCATGCTGGTGGTGCCGCCGCCCATGTCGATGACGGTGACGCCCAGTTCCATCTCATCTTCCACCAGGCACGACAGGCCGGCGGCATAGGGGCTCATGACGAAGCTTTCGACACCCAGATGGCAACGCCCGACACAGGTGGACAGGTTGCGCACCGGGCCGCCGGCGGCGGTCACCACATGGGTGCGCACGCCCAGCCGTTCGCCCACCATCCCACGTGGGTCGCGGATGCCCTTCACCCCGTCAATGGCATAGCCGACGGGGATGGAATGGATCAGTTCGGCATCGGGCGACACGTCCAGCTTGCGCGCCTCGGTCAGGGCGCGGCGCACGTCGCTGTCACCGATCTCCGCCCCCGTCACCGCCGTTTCGGCGATCAGGGTCTGGCTTTCCGGCTGCCCGCCCGACAGACTGACCAGAACCTCGCGGATCTGTTCGCCAGCCATGGTTTCGGCGGCATGGACCGTGGTGCCGATGGCGGTTTCGGCGGCTTCCATGTCGACGATCCCGCCCGAGCGCACGCCCCGGCTGATCTGGTGGCCGATGCCGACCACGCGGATGCTGCCCGGATCATCGACCTTGGCAATGAAGCAGACAACCTTGGACGAGCCGACATCCAGCGCGGCGATGGTGCCGCCGCGCGGAACCTTGCGGGCCTTGGTACGGGTATTGAGGGCGCCGGGAAATGCCATGATCGCGTGCCCTCAGGTCTTCTGCTTCTTTTCGGGGGGCTTGCGGCGCAAATCGGCCGCAGCGGCGGAGGTCTGGACCGACAGGCGGTCCGGGATGCGCAGGTCGATGGCGACCACATCCTTGTTCAGCACGTCATTTGTCTGCTGAATCATGGCCAGTTGATGCAGGGCTTCCGGCACATCATGTTCGGGCAGGCGGATATCGATGCCGTTCTTCAGGCGCAGGTCCCAGCGGCGACCACCGACCAGCACCGCTGCCTCAACCATCTGCGCGATGGCCGGCTGCTTGGCCAGCATATGCAGCAGGGCTGGCCCGCGCTTGGGCGCGTCCGGTCCCACCAGCAGCGGCAGGTTCGGCCATTTCGAAAGGTCATTGGCCGTCAGCACGATGCCGTCGGCATCGATCAGGCGCATCTGCCGGTCATGCTGCCACAGGGCCATCGGCTCACGTTCGGTGATGGTGATGGCGATGGTGTCGGGCAGGCGGCGTTCCACCCGCGCCTGACGGACCCAGGGGATCTGTTCCAGTGCCGAGCGCGCATGATGCGGGTCAAAGGCCAGGATGGGCGTGCCGCGCTGCACCGCCAGCGCGTTCAGAAGGTCGGCCTGCGCCGCCTTCTCGCGCCCGACCACCGTCACATCCTGCACCGACAGGCCGGCCTCGACACTGGCGGTCAGGACCTTGTCGGTGGCGGCATGCATCAGCAACTCGCCATAGCCCGAGCCCCAGACCCAGCCGCCCACAGCCAGCAGTGCCACCAGCGGCGCCGACCGCCGCGCGATCTTCATCGCCGGTTCGGCCCAGCGGGGCAGGGCACGGCGGCGGTTCGCCTCCTGGGCGGCACGCAGCGTCGCGCGCTTCTGCGTTTCGGCAAAGCGCGCGCGGGGATTATCGGTGGTGGGCGGGGCGGTGGGCGTCACGCGTGGCATCGGGCATGCTCCACTATCCAGGCGCACAGATCGGCGTAGCTGATGCCCAGCGATGCCGCCTGTTCAGGCAGCAGGGAGGTCGGCGTGAAGCCGGGCTGGGTATTGGTTTCAAGGAAGCACAGGCCGGTAATTCCCGGCTTGGCATCATCCCAGCGGAAATCGGTGCGCGACACGCCGGAGCAGCCCAGCACCTGATGCGCCAGCAGCGCCAGACGCTTGGCCTCCTCGGCCACGTCCGCCGGGATCTCAGCCGGGCAGACATGGACCGAACCGCCATCGGCGTATTTCGCCTCATAATCATAAAAGGCGGTGCGGGGGACGATTTCCGTGACGGCCAGGGCGCGGTCGCCCATGACGCCGACCGTCAGTTCGCGGCCCGGAATGAACTTCTCCACCAGCACGCGGCGGCCATAGACCCAGCTGTCTTCTTCCAGGACCGTGAAATTGTCGCTCTCGCGCACGATGCGCACGCCGACGCTGGAACCCTCATCCACGGGCTTCACGACATAGGGCGGGGGCAGGACATGGCCGGCCAGGACCTGTTCCTTGGTGGCGATGACGCCATCGGCCACGGGCATGCCCACGGTCGCCAGGATGCGCTTGGTCAGGGCCTTGTCCATGGCGACGGCGGATGCCATCACGCCGGAATGGGTATAGGGCACACCCAGATATTCCAGAACGCCCTGGATCAACCCATCCTCGCCGCCCTTGCCATGCAGGGCGTTGAAAATCACGTCGGGATGCGGGGTCAATGCTGCGATCAGACCGGCCAGATCACGCTGCACATCAATGGCCGTGACCTTGTAGCCCTTGCTCTCCAGCGCCTCGGCGATGCGGGACCCGCTGACCAGGGACACTTCCCGCTCCGCAGACCATCCGCCCAACAGGACGGCGACATGCTTCGAACGGTTCTCGGTGCCCATCACAACAGTTCCCCCTTTGGCTGACGCGTGGTGACGCGTCGCCATTCCTGCCGGCCCTTCCGGCAAATTCTGCGCTATCGCAAGATGTTGTGTGAGGCAGCCCCAGCCTTCCCACAAGATTCGGTGTAAGCGACGGATTACGGGGCTGCAAGCGCCAAAATGAAGCGCTTTTAAAAAAGCGACTCGGGGTGCTGCGACCTGTTGCAGCGGAGACTCACATTTGTCGGCCAGGGTGGCATTCATGACTCACCCCCGTTCGAACGGGGTAGTCCGATCCGGCGTATTTCCCAGCGCAAATCCACGCCGCTCTTCGCCTTCACACGCGCCCGGACCTCTTCACCCAGCGATTCGATATCATGGGCGGTCGCGTCGCCCAAATTCAGCAGGAAGTTGCAATGCTTCTCGCTGATCTGCGCGCCGCCGATGGTCAGACCCCGGCATCCGGCGGCATCAATCAACTGCCAGGCCTTGTGCCCGTCGGGGTTGGCGAAAGTCGATCCGCCGGTGCGGGCGCGCACGGGCTGGCTGTCGGCGCGGGCCTGCTGAATGGCGTCGATGCGCGCCTGGATGGCGGCGGGATCGTCGGGCCGCCCCTGGAAGATGGCGCTGGTGAAAATCACATCGTCCGGCACCCCGCAATGGCGGTAGGTCAGGTGCAGGTCCTCACGCGTGTAGCTGTGCTTCACCCCGCGCCGGTCAATGCCCTCCGCCGACAGGATGACATCCACCGTTTCGGCACCATAGGCGCCGCCATTCATGCGGACCGCCCCACCAATGGTGCCGGGAATGCCCGACAGGAACTCCAGCCCCGCCAGACCGGCGGCCTGTGCCGTCAGGGCGACATTGAGGTCGAGCGCGCCGGCACCGGCGACGATCCGGTCCCCGTCCACCGAAACCTCCGCGAACGGACCGCCCAGCCGGATCACCACACCGGGAACGCCCCCATCCCGGACCAGCAGATTGCTGGCCACACCAATGACGGTGACGGGCACATCGGCGGGGCAATGGGCCAGGAAGTAGGAAAGATCATCCGCGTCCGCCGGGCGGAACAGGGCCTCTGCCTTGCCGCCCACACGAAACCAGGTGCTGGGGCCCATCGGCGCATCCGGGGTCAGCCGTCCCCGGATATCGGGGGCGGCCTCTTTCAACCGGTTGGTCAGCGCCTGTCCATCCAGCACCTGCACCATGTCAGTCGCCTCCCTTATTCAGGGTGGCCAGCTTGTCCAACTCGCCCGGCAGGGCATTGGCCCATTGCGTGATGGTACCGGCGCCCAGGCAGACCACCATGTCGCCGGGCTTCGCTATCTCGGCGATCAGGCTGGGCAGGGCCGCCGGGCTGGATAGGGCCGTGACATTGCGGTGGCCGCGCACGCGCAGGCCTTCCACCAGATCATCCTTGGCCGCACCCTCAATGGGCTGCTCGCCTGCCGCATAGACATCGGCCACGACAACCGCGTCGGCATCGTTGAAGCAGGTGCAGAATTCCGCGAACAGGCTTTGCAGGCGGGTGTAGCGGTGGGGCTGTACGACCGCAATGGTCCGGCCCGTGCCGGCCATGCGGGCCGCCTTCAACACGGCGGCGATCTCCACGGGATGGTGGCCGTAATCATCGATGACAACGACCCCATTGCTTTCGCCGGTCTTGGTGAAGCGGCGCTTCACGCCCATGAACTTGGCATAGGAGGCGCGGATGCTGTCGTCGCTGATGCCCAGGCTGATGGCGACCGCGATGGCCGCCAGGGAATTCTGGACATTGTGCAGGCCGTACATGGGCAGATGCACGCCTGTGATGGTGCGTGCCTCCGACGCGGCCCGGTCGGTCAGTTCCACGTCGTAATAGCAGCCGGACGTGTTGGTCACGATATTGACGGCGCGCACATCGGCCTGCGGGCTGAAACCATAGGTCACAACGCGGCGGTCCACCCGGCCCAGCATGGCCTGAACCTCGGGATGGTCGATGCAGAGCGCGGCAAAGCCATAGAAGGGGATGTTTTCGACAAACCGGTCGAAGGCCTTCCGCTCCTCCTCAAACGTCCCGTAATGGTCCAGATGTTCGGGGTCCATATTGGTGACGATGCCGATGGTGGATGGAAGCTTGGTGAAGGTGCCATCGCTTTCATCGGCCTCCACCACCATCCATTCGCCGCTGCCCAGCTTGGCATTGGTGCCCAGGGAATTGATGATGCCACCATTGATGATGGTCGGGTCCATGGCCCCGCCTTCCAGCAAGGCCGCGACCATGCTGGTGGTGGTGGTCTTGCCATGGGTGCCGGCCACCGCGATCGACCATTTCAGGCGCATCAGCTCGGCCAGCATTTCGGCCCGGCGCACCACGGGGATCATGCCCGCCCGTGCCGCCACGACCTCCGGATTGTCCTTCTTCACAGCGGAGGAAATGACCAGAACGGCGGCATCGCCCAGGTTTTCGCCCCGGTGCCCGATCTCCACCTTGATGCCCAGCTTGCGCAGACGCTGCACATTGTAATTGTCGGCCATGTCGCTGCCCTGCACGGCATAGCCCAGATTGTGCAGCACCTCGGCGATGCCGGACATGCCGATGCCGCCGATGCCGACGAAATGCAGGGTTCCGATATTCAGCGGCAAAGCCCGCATGGGTCAAACTCCAAGGCGACGGGTGATGGTGGAATAATCATGGTGCAGGCGCGGGGCGATTTTTTGTTCCATATGTGAAACAAACCCGCCTTTCAAAGGGCTCTGCGGTTGCGGCAGGGTGAAGCGCCGGCGTGTCAGCCCGTTCAGCAGCAGCGGAAAGGCGCGCTCCAGTTCGGCCAGCGTGGGTTCGGCGGTGGTATCAATCATGCTCATGCGGCATCCCCCTTCACCACGCGTTCAACGGCATCGGCAAGCCGGTCGGCGGCGTCCGGGATGGCCCAGCCGGCGGCGGCCTTTGCCGCACTGACCAAACGGCCCGGATCAGCCAGGAAAGAAGCCAACTGTTCTGATACCGAAACAGGTGTGAAATCCTGCTGCGACAGCAGCCAGGCGCCACCGGCGCCGACCAGCGACTGTGCATTGGCGGTCTGGTGATCATCCATGGCGTACTGGTACGGAACCAGCAGGGAGGGGCGGCCAACCACAGACAACTCGGCAACCGTTCCGGCACCGGAACGGGCGATCATCATGTGGCATCCCGCCAGCTTGGCCGGCATATCCTTGAAGAAGGTGGCGAGTTCCGCTTCCACACCCATCTGGGCATAGGCGCTGCGGGCTGCCTCGATATTTTCCGCCCGTGCCTGCTGCACGATCTTCAGGCGGTACCGCACATCCTCGGGCAGCATTTCCACGGCCCGCGGCAGCACTTCGCCAAAGATCGCCGCACCCTGGCTGCCACCGGTGACCAGCAGGTTCAGTGAACCACCGGCATAAGGCGCGGGATAGGGCGCGTCGCGGAGCGCCAGGATGTCGGGGCGGACGGGGTTGCCCGTGCGGATGATACGCTTGCCATCCACCGCCGGCAGTCCAGCAACGCTGGGGAAGCTGGTGCAGATCATCCGCGCCTTGGCGGCCAGCAGCCGGTTGGCGCGGCCCAGCACGGCATTCTGTTCATGCAGCAGGGTGGGGATGCCCGCGCTTTGCGCCGCAAACACCGTCGGCAGGGACGGATAGCCGCCGAAACCGACCACCAGGGCCGGCTGCAACTGCCGCAGCAGGGAACGCGCCTGCGCCGTGCCCACCACCAGTTCCACCACCATGCGCAGCTTGGCCCAAATGCCGGGGGCGGATGTGGCGGCGCGGATACGTTCGACGCGCACGTCGGGCAGGCTGTCGCCAAACGCCTTGCCGCGCTTGTCGGTCACCAGAATGACCGAATGCCCGCGCGCGATCAGCGTGCGGGCAAGCGCCTCTGCCGGGAACATGTGGCCGCCGGTTCCCCCGGCGGCCAGGATGATGGGGCGAGATGCGGTCATAGCGCCTCTCCCGGTCCAAACCGCTTGCGGGTCAGGGCCAGCACCATGCCCATGCCGATGCCAAGCGCGATCAGCGACGACCCGCCATAGGAAATGAAGGGCAGGGTCATGCCCTTGGTCGGCATCAGATGCAGGGCCGAACCCATATTGATCAGGGCCTGCAGGCCGAACTGCATGGTCAGGCCGCTGGCCGCCAACATCACGAACAGGCTCTGGTCATTCGACGCGCGGGCAAAGCTGCGCAGGACCACAAAGCCGAAGAGGCAGATGATGATCATACAGGTGATCATCCCCATCTCTTCGCCCGCGACGGAGAAGATGAAGTCGGCATGGCTGTCGGGGATGGACATCTTGACCGTACCCTGGCCGGGTCCGGTGCCCCAGATGCCGCCCTTCTCGAACGCTTCAAGGGAGCGGGCAACCTGATAATTGTCGCCGGCGGCGGGGTCCAGGAACCGGTCGATACGGCTCTGCACGTGCGGGAACAGGAAATAGGCGCTGACCAGACCGCCAATGCCCATCACCACGCAGGACGCCACGAAGACGATGGGCAGGCCCGCCAGGAAGAACTGGCCGAAGAAGATGCAGGTGATGACAAAGGTCTGCCCCAGGTCGGGCTGGCTCATCAGCAGGACCACGATCAGGCCATACAGCCCCACCACCACGGGGATACCGGGCACATTCTCCTGCGTGCGATGCAGGGCGAACAGCCACGCGGCAACAACCGCAAAGGCGGGCTTCAGGAATTCTGACGGCTGAACAGAGATGCCCGGAAGCTGCAACCAGCGCGTGGCGCCCTTGATCTCCATCCCGATGAACAGGGTCAGGAACACGCCGAACGTGGCGGCCAGGAACAGTATGACCGCCAGCCGCCGCACGCCGCGCGGCGACAGCAGCGATACGCCGAACATCAGGCCCAGCGACGGGATCAGCACCAGCAGATGCTTTTCGATGAAGTGGAAGCTGTCGGTGCCGATGCGCGTCGCCACGGCGGGGCTGGCCGCCTGGACCAAGACTACGCCGATCGTGGCGATCAGGATCACCGCCGCCATGGTCCAGCGGTCAACGGTCCACCACCAGCGGCCCAGGATCGAATGATCGGTACGGGAGAATGAAACCATGATCAGACGATCCCCCCATTGGACAAGGCCCGGACGCGGGCCGCAAAATCATCGCCGCGCACTTCAAAATTCGGATACTGGTCAAAGCTGGCGCAGGCAGGCGACAGCAGCACGACCGGCGCCTCCCGCCCCTCTTCCTTGGCCTTGGCAAAGGCAGCACTGACAGCGACATCCATGGTGCCGCAGCGCGTATGCGCCACGCCGCGCGCCGACAGCCATTGCGCAAACGCCTCTGTTGCATCGCCGATCAGGAAGGCATGCGCCACCGCCGGCATGAAACTGTCCAGCCCGTCCAGGCCCGTATCCTTGGCCTTGCCGCCCAGGATCCAGTAGATGGGCTGATAGCAGGCCAGCGCCTTGGCCGCCGCATCGGCATTGGTGGCCTTGCTGTCATTGATGAAGCGGACCCCATCGATGCTGCCCACCAGGCTCTGGCGGTGGGCCAGACCGGGGAAGGTGCGCAACCCGTCCAGGATGTCGGCATGGTTGATACCGACCGCGCGCGCCAGGGCATAGGCGGCGGCGGCATTCTGCCAATTATGCGTGCCGGGAAGGGCGGGCAAGGTCCGCAGGTCGGTGACGGGATGATGGTGACCACCCCGGTCATCGACCAGAACACCGTTCTCCACCCCGAGCCCGCCGCTGACGGGGCCTTCGGCGCTGATGCGGATGACCTTGCCCGGAAATTCGGCGTCCAGTTCCAGGGCCATCCGGGCGCAATGCGGATCGTCAATGCCGATCACGGCCACCTGCGCGCCCGTCGCCATCCCCTTCTGGAAGATCAGCTTTTTGGCCGCGATATAGCCATCCATGCCGCCATGGCGGTCCAGATGGTCAGGCGTGATGTTCAGCAGGACAGCCGCGTCAAAGCCCAGCGACGGCGTGATTTCCAACTGATAGCTGGACATTTCCAGGACATAGACGCCGTCACCACCCAGCGCGTCGAACGACAGGGCCGGAATGCCCAGATTGCCGCCCACCTGTGTCGGCCTGCCCGTGCCGGCGATGATGTGGGCGACCAGGGAGGTGGTGGTGGATTTGCCGTTGGTGCCGGTGATGCCGACATAGGTGGCCTTGGGGCATGCCTGACGCAGCAGCTCAATATCGCTGATGATCGGCACGCCGGCGGCCTTGGCCTTGGCGGCGATGGGGTTGGGCGCGGGGTAGGTGTGGGGGATGCCGGGCGACAGGACCAGGGCGTCGATGCCGGCAAAGTCCGCCTCATGCAGGTTGGTCAGGTCAATCCCGGCCTCGGTCGCGGCCTTCTGCCCGCCGTCCCCATCGTCCCAGGCCAGAAGCGTGACCCCGGCCGCCTTCAGGGCGCGCGCCGCCGTCAGGCCCGACCGTGCCAGACCCATCACCGCGATCCTGCGACCCTTCAGATGGCCAAGATCAATCATTCCAACCCTCAACGCAGCTTCAAGGTGGACAGGCCGACCAGCGCCAGGATGACGGCAATGATCCAGAACCGGATCACGACGGTCGGTTCCGACCAGCCCTTCTTTTCAAAGTGATGATGGATGGGCGCCATGCGGAACACGCGCTTTCCCGTCAGCTTGAACGACGCCACCTGGATCATCACCGACAGCGCTTCCAGCACGAACAGCCCGCCGACAATGGCCAGCACCAGTTCATGCTTGGTGATGACGGAAATGGCACCCAGCGCCCCGCCGACCGACAGCGAGCCGGTATCGCCCATGAACACCATGGCCGGCGGCGCGTTGAACCACAGGAAACCCAGGCCGGCCCCGACCAGCGCCCCGCAGAACACGGCCAGTTCGCCCGTGCCCGGCACATGGTGGATGCCCAGATAGTTGGAGAAGATGGCATTGCCCGACAGGTACGCGATCAGGCCGAAGCAGGAGGCCGCGATCATGATCGGCACGGTGGCCAGCCCATCCAGCCCGTCCGTCAGGTTCACAGCATGGGAAGAGCCGATGATGACGATGATGGCAAACGGCACATAGAACCAACCCAAATTGATCAGCAGATCCTTGAAGAAGGGCAGGGCCAAACCCGTCCCCATCTCCCACGGCGTGACCATCAGGTACCAGCCCGTGGCGACGGCGGCGACCACCAGCGTGGCAACCAGCTTCACCTTCGACGACAGGCCCTTGGTGTTGCGCTTGGTCAGTTTCAGGTAGTCATCGCCAAACCCGACCAGACCGAAGCCGACCGTCACCAGCAGCACGATCCAGGTATAGGTGTTGGTCAGGTCCACCCACAGCAGGGTGGAGACGATGACGGCGATCATGATCATCAGGCCGCCCATAGTGGGCGTGCCCTTCTTCTTCAGATGCGTTTCCGGCCCGTCGGTACGGATCGGCTGACCTTCGCCCTGCTTGGATTTCAGCCAGCGGATGACGCGCGGCCCGATGACGAAGCTGATGATCAGCGCCGTCATCACGGCCCCGCCTGTCCGGAACGTGATGTACCGGAACAGGTTGAAAATCTGGAATTCGTCCGCCAGGGGATAGAGCAGGTTATACAGCATCGTTATCTCTCGGTTTCCCCGCCTTGTTGCCGGCGGTCGTCCCTTGCGGGTTATTGTCCTGTTGTGCGCGGTCCAGCGCCTTCAACGCGTCCACCACCAGCGCCATGCGGCTGCCGGCGGACCCCTTCACCATCACGGCGTCACCGGCCTTCACGGCGGCGGTGACGATGGGGGCCAGGGTGGCGCTGTCGGGCGTGTGCGCGCCGCGCTTGTCGGCGGGCAATGCGTCAAACAGATGGCGCATATTGAGACCGCAGCAGAAAACCAGATCGGTGCGGGCCTTCACGACCGGATCGGCCAGACCGGCATGCAGGACGGGCGCGTGATCGCCCAGTTCGCGCATGTCACCCAGCACGGCGATGCGCCGCCCACCCGCGCCGACTTCCGCCTGACCCAGCACACCGGCGGCGGCGGCCACGGACACGGGCGAGGCGTTGTAGCTTTCATCGATCAGGGTGAAGGAGCCGCTTTCCAGCTCGATCGCCCGGCGCTGCCCGCGTCCCTTGATGGGGGCCAGCCCGGCCAGCGCTTCCGCCGCCTCTGCCACATTGCCGCCCGCCGCCTTCACGGCCAGCAGGACCGCCAGCGAATTGACCGCATGGTGCTTGCCCGGCAGGGGGATGGTGTAGGTGACGTCAATGCCATCAATGTGGGCCGTGACCACGCCATGGTCGGCATGCGGCTCATACGTCAACAGCCGCCCATCCGCACCCTCATGCGCGCCGAACGACTGGATCCGCGTCAGTCCCTGCGTGCGGGCAGCGGCCAGAAGGCGGGCATAATGGGCATTGTCGCGCGGCAGGATGGCCGTGCCGGATGCGTCCATGCCCTCGAAAATCTCGGCCTTGGCGTCGGCAATATGCTCGACACTGGCGAAGAACTCGATATGGACGGCTTCCACCGTCGTGATGATGGCGATGTCAGGCCGCACCATGCGCGACAGGGGGCCGATCTCCCCGGCATGGTTCATGCCCAGTTCGAACACGCCGAACCGGCTGTCGGCGGGAAAGCGCGACAGGGACAGGGGCACGCCCCAGTGATTGTTCAAGCTGCCGACGGTGGCGAAGGTCTTGCCCTGGCTGTCCAGGGCGACCTTCAACGCCTCTTTGGTGCCCGTCTTGCCGACCGACCCGGTGACGGCGATGATCTTGCCGCCCGCCCGCACCCGGCCCATGCGGCCCAGGTCCTGCAGGGCCAGCATCGTGTCATCCACCTTGATCAGGCGGGCATCACTTTCCATGCCGGCGGGGATGTCGGCCACGATGGCGCCGGCGGCCCCCTGGTTCAGGGCCTGGGCGACAAAGGCATGGCCGTCGAAATTCGGACCTTTCAGCGGGATGAACAGGTCGCCCCTGGCGATGGTGCGGCTGTCGATGGACACGCCTGTGACGGTCCAGGCAGCATCGCCCAGCGCCTTGCCATTGCAGGCCGCCGCCACTTCCTTGCCCGTCCACAGGATGTCTGACATCCCACACCCACCCTTCAAAACCGACCAAACCCAACCTTACAGACCCGCCACCACCTGACGGGCCACGCTGGCATCGTCGAAGGGACGGACCTCGGTCCCCACGATCTGCCCCTGTTCATGCCCCTTGCCGGCGATGATCAGCACATCGCCGGGCCCCAGTTCGCCAATGGCAACCGCGATGGCCTTGGCCCGGTCATCCACTTCCAGGGCACCGGGGCAGGCCGCCATGATGGCCGCGCGGATCGTCGCCGGTACCTCGCTGCGCGGGTTATCGTCGGTAACGATGCAGCGGTCGGCCAGACGGGCCGCGATGGCGCCCATCATGGGCCGCTTGCCCTTGTCGCGGTCACCGCCACAGCCGAACACGACCGACAGCTTGCCATTCGTATGGGGCCGGGCCGCGTGCAGCACCGTCTCCAACCCGTCCGGCGTATGGGCGTAATCCACATAGACCGCCGCGCCGTTCTTGAGGGTTGCAACCATCTCAAGCCGGCCGCGCACGCCGGTCAGCATGGCAAGCTGGTCTGCGGCCTTTTCCGCATCCTCACCGGTGCCGATGGCCAGCCCCAGGGCGCAGAGCGCGTTCCACACCTGGAACCGCCCGACCAGCGGCATTTCCACCGTCCGGCGACGCCCGAACAGCTCCAGCTCCAGCCGCTGACCATGGGGCAGGGGCGTCACCTCGATGACGCGCAGTTCCCGGCCCGCCTCGCCAAAGCCGATGACATTCTGCTTGCGCGCGTGGGCACAGGCGATGATCTGTTCGAATTCCGGGATGTCGGCATTGACGACAGCCGTCGCCCCCTTGGGCATCACCCGGTCGAACAGCATCAGCTTGGCCTTGAGATAGGCCTCCATGGTGCCGTGATAATCCAGGTGGTCGCGGGTCAGATTGGTGAAACCGGATGCTGTCACCAGCACCCCGTCCAGGCGGAACTGATCCAGCCCGTGGCTGGACGCTTCCAGCGCCAGATGCGTGACACCGGCGCGGGCGACATCGGCTAGCGTGGCGTGCAGGGCCACCGGGTCGGGCGTGGTCAGGCTGTCGCTCTGCGGAAAGCCAGGCGCGACCAGGCCCAGCGTGCCCATGGCCCCGGCCTTGTGGCCCAGACCCGCCCAGATCTGGCGCGTGAACTGCGCCGTGCTGGTCTTGCCATTGGTGCCCGTGACGGCGGCGATCTTCTCCGGCTGTTCGCCGCTGAAGCTGGCGGCAAGCAGGGCCAGACGCCGACGGGGATTGGCATCCTCGATCAGGGTCACATGGTCTGCCCCTGCGGGCAGGGTGGTGCCCTTGGGCGCCAGGATGGCGACGGCGCCGGATGCGATGGCCTGCGGAATGAAATCACGCCCATCACGCAGCGTGCCCGGCAACGCGGCGAACAGCGTTCCGGGCACGACCTTGCGGCTATCCGCCGTCAGGTTGGTGATGGGTGGGTCGCGTTCCAGTGCCAGCGCTGATACCGCCAGTTCGGTCCGTGATGCCATGATCTCCGACAGCCTTTTCATCAATCCTCTTCACCCCCGGCCTGCAACGATGCCGGTACCGCCGCCACCTGCGCGCCCGGCGGGGCCACTGCCCCCGGATGGACGGCCATGGCCTGGATGATCTCGGGCGAGTTATTGTCCTGCGGCTTCACGCCCAGCAGGGGCCCGATCTGGGCGATGATGGCACCCGCCGTCGGCGCGCCGACCCAGCCGCCGGTGGCAAAGCCAAAGGTCCGCTTGTTGCCCTTGGGCTCATCCACCAGGACATAGACGACATAGCGCGGGTCATTGGCGGGGAAGACGCCGGCAAAGCTGGAGATACGGGCGTTGGTGACATAGCCTCGACCCTTCACCTTGTCCGACGTGCCGGTCTTGCCGCCAACGACATAACCCGGCACATCGGCCTTGCTGGCCGTACCTTCCGTCACCACCAGCCGCATCAGCTTGCGCATGGTGATGGAGGTCTGCTCGCTGACGATGCGGGTGCCCGGAACCTCGTTCGGGTTCTCGCGTTTCAGCAGGGTGGCCGGGTGCATGATGCCGCCATTGACGACACCGCCCACGGCCTGCACCAGATGCGCGGGGCTGACCGACATGCCGTGACCAAAGGAAATGGTCATCATGTTCACTTCACGCCACGGGTTCGGGATCATGGGCCAGCCACGTTCCGGCACTTCCAGGCTGGCCTGACGCAGCAGACCCAGGCGGCCCATGAATTCCTTCTGCGCGTTCGGCCCCACCTGTTCGGCCATCTTGATGGAACCGATATTGGAGCTTTCCTTGAAGATATCGGCCACATCCATCCAGTGATTGACCGGGTGGTAATCCTTGATCAGGAAGCGGCCAATCTTGATGGGGCGGGTGGTGTCGAAACTGTCCTGCAAACGCACCTTGCCGGACTCCAACGCCATGGCGGTGTTGAAGATCTTGAAGGTGGAGCCCATTTCGTACACACCCAGCGTGTTCCGGTTGAACCGCGGATCGGTATCCTGCTCCTGCGTGGGCGGCGGCGGGGCGTGCGGGTCGAAATCGGGCACGGAAACCATGCCCAGGATCTCACCGGTACGCACATCCATCACCATGCCGGCGGCCCCGATGGCGTTGAATTCGTCCACGGCGTTGACCAGTTCCTTGCGCAGCACATGCTGCAACCGGACATCGACCGACAGGCGCAGCGGCTCGTCGCTTTCCTTCAGCCTTGTGTCAAACGCCTGCTCGATCCCCATCAGGCCGTTATTGTCCACGCCGCTGAAACCCACGACATGGGCCGCGAGATTGCCCTGCGGATAGACGCGGCGCTCTTCGCGCTGGAAATTCAGGCCGGGGATGCCCAGGCGGAACACTTCCTGCTGCTGGCGCGGCGACAGGTTGCGCTTGATCCAGACAAAGCGCTTGTCCGACTTCAGATCGGCCAGCAGCGTCACCGGGTCCAGCTCGGGCAGAACGGTTGACAGCTGCTGCACCGCTTCGCGGGCATCCAGGATCAGCTTGGGATCGGCAAACAGCGAGGCCGTGTGCAGGGACGTGGCTAGCAGCACCCCGTTGCGGTCCACAATGTCGGCGCGGCTGTTGGTCATGGTGCGCGTGGCGGCGCGGGCCACCGACGGTTCCTTGGCCCCGCCGAAGCTGACCGTGGCATCCACCAGCTTGGCCCCGACCGCACCGAAACCGACGGTGAAGGCCGCCATCATGACGACCAGACGCGACTTGCCCATGGCCAGCGCGGTGGACGCACGGCCATTGACGCGGATGCGCGGTTCCGTCCGCCCGCCTTGGCCATACCGGTCACCGCCGGCCAGATCGAAACCCGTCAGGCTGTAATTGATGTCGGTCATCGCGTGGCTCCATACTTCGCCAGGATCACCGGGCCTTCAGGCTGGCGTCGCGACGGGGCGGGAGGGACGGGCTTGGGCATCGGCGCGCGCTCGATCACGTCCGGCGCGCGGCTGCCCGGCTTGCGGCCGGGAATGGGGGTATAGGGGGGCGGCTGGTTCGGGTCCTTCTCGGGCAGGTCGGACAGGCGCGCGATCTGCGCGGCACCGGTCGCCTGCAACAGCAGATGTTCGGCCGACAGCTTTTCCAGGCGCGTCGGATCGTTCAGATACGCCCATTCGGCCTTCAGCACCTGGATTGCCTCCTGCTCCGTCACGATCGCGCGGTTCAGGCGGTTCAACTCACGCTCCTGCTCCTGCGCCTTATAGCTGGTCTGGTACAGGATGCCGCTGGCGGCACAGGAAACGGCGATCCAGACGATGGTGGACTTCCCGATCATGCGGCTTCTCCCTGTGCCCAGGCCGGTGCCTCGGTACGGATGGCGGTACGCAGCCGGGCGGACCGGGCGCGTGGATTGCGGGCCTGTTCTTCCGCACCCGGACCCGTGCCGGATTTGGAGAGCAGGCGGAACGTGGGGGCGGGGCCGGATGCTGCCGGGCCCGGCATATGGCGCGACGGACCCGGCAGATTGCCCGACCGTTCGCGCATGAATTCCTTGACCAGCCGGTCTTCCAGCGAATGGAAGGTGACGACGCACAGCCGCCCGCCGGGCAACAGCAGCCGTTCGGCAGCGGCCAGTGCCCGCTCCAGCTCACCCAACTCGTCATTCACATGAATGCGCAGGCCCTGGAAGCTGCGGGTGGCGGGGTCGATCCCGTCCTTGGATTTCGGTACGCAGGACCGGATGACATCGGCCAGATCGCCCGTCCGCTCAAACTTCTTCTCCGCCCGGCGCAGGACGATGGCGCGCGCCACACGGCGCGACAGCCGTTCCTCACCATAGCGGTAGAAGATATTCGCCAGATCTTCTTCCTCGGCACTGTTCACCACATCGGCGGCGGTCGGGCCGGTATCGCCCATGCGCATGTCCAAGGGCCCGTCGAAACGGAAGCTGAACCCGCGTTCCGGCGTATCGATCTGTGGCGACGACACCCCGATATCCAAGACGATGGCATCCACCCTGGAAACGCCGGCGGCGGCCAGCAGCGCCTCCATATCCCCAAAACAGCCGTTTAGCAGGGACAGGCGCGGGGCATAGGCCTCGATGATGGGCCGGGCGCGCTCATGCGCTGCGGGGTCGCGGTCGATGGCGAACAGGCGGATGGCGGCACTGTCCAGCAGGGCGCGGCTGTACCCGCCGGCGCCAAAGGTGCCATCCACGACCGTCTGCCCATCGGCAACGGCCATGTCATGCAGCACTTCGGTGAGCAGGACGGGGATGTGAACGGGCTGTGCGGTCATCATTCCCCCTTCGCCAGGCCCTTGGCCTTGGCCAGCACGGTGGAGAGGGAGATGTTGTTGTTGCGGGCCTGTTCGCGCACCGCTGCCTCATGCGCCGCAAACGCCACCGGGTCCCAAAGCTGGAAGGTGTTGCGGCGGCCGATGAAGGTCACATTCTCGGTGATCCCGGCAAAGCCCATCAGGTGGTCGGGCAGGATCACGCGGCCTTCGGGGTCCAGCGTCAGTTGCGCCGACTGGCCGAATACGGTGGTTTCGATCAATTCCCGCTCATCATCCGGCATGTACGGATTGTCCAGCGCGTCGGACAGCTTCTCCAGATAGGAGAGCGGAGCCGCATCCAGGGCGTGGGCCTTCAGCGAGGGGAAGATCACCATTTCCGTGGGTGTGCCTGCCACCAGTCCCGCCGACAAGGTCGCACGGAAGGGAGCGGGGATGGAGACCCGACCCTTCTTATCAACCTTGTTGACATATGTGGACAGGAACAAGCCCATCACGCCCCACCTTGTTGGTGCCACCCCGGCACCGGATTTCCCGCCGACCCCTCCAACGCCCTGTCGATCACCCCTTCCGATACAGCCTCGAAGGCGGCATCATCTGGGCATGGATGGGCTGATGGTCCCTGTCATTGGGTCTTTATGGGATACCATGGGAATTTATGGGAGAAAAGGGGAGATAGTAATGTCTCGCCCTGATTCGGCGTTTTTCCACAGCGGGAGTCTTGAACTGTGGATAAGTCGCACCCAAAGATGAAAAACAAGTCCATCCACCAAGATATGCTTGGTTTTTCTTGTTCCGATTTGATTCGCGTGGGGCGACGGACTGAAAGGCATAGGCAATCTATGCCTGCCTTTTCTTAAAAATAACCCGAATGGACAGGGTGTTTTTCTGTTAACTAGAAATTCGAAATATCCTGGGAATCTGGGCGATATCTCGAAAACCGTGATATTTAAATTTCAAACCCGCTTTCCGACCCGTTCTTGTGCCTAGATATTGTGGGGTTGGGGCCGGTTTTGGCCCTAAATCTGGGCGGCTTTGGGGCCGAGGGGGAGGTGTGGCAGCGGGTTGCCGCTGTGATGGCGCGCACACCTGTAAACCATTCGTAAATAAATCATGCCGCGATGCAAGGTAAAGGGCCAGACGGTCTGTAAGCCGGGTTCTGTCCACCGGACCATATCCCACGTGTGGATGGTATCCGGGGGATGGTCATTCCTCTGGGATGCCCATTGCTGGACACCTCGCGCAACCCACCCGGACGACAGCGCGGAAGTGCGCCTGGGCGTTGCCGCCCGTGCCGTCCCTATTCGGTTTTGCTCCCGGTGGGGTTTACCATGCCAACCCTGTCGCCAGGGTCGCGGTGCGCTCTTACCGCACCCTTTCACCCTTACCGAAATCCAGCAATCCCAAGGGGTTGCTGGCGTCGGCGGTCTGCTCTCTGTGGCACTTTCCCTGGGGTCACCCCCGCCGGGCGTTACCCGGCACCGTACTTCCGTGGAGCCCGGACTTTCCTCCCCCATGCGGGTTTCCCCATTGCATGAGAGCGACCATCCGACCGTCTGGCCGGCGGGTTGTAGGCGCTTGAGGTCTGGAAAGCAACCGCGATCAGATGCCCGAGTCTCGGACCAGGGCGCGCAGCGCCGCGACCGTCTCACGATCCATGCCTTTGCCTGTGCTGGCCGGCACCCAATGCCGCTGGAACGCCGACAGGGCCGCTTCGGTGCTGTCGTCCCATGTTTTCCCATGGGCGCGGTGTTCGTCCCATGAAATCCCATCCGGGGCGACCTGATAGCCAAAACGTTCCAGCAGCCGGGCAATCTCGTCCTTTTCCCATGCCGTCCCATCGGCGGGGCGCGGGTCGGGCCACAATCCCACCCCCGCCATGGCCAAGCCCAGCCAGTCGAACAACTCGCCCGGATCTTGCTTTCGCAAGGGCGCGATATCGGAATGGCCCAGCACGCGATGGGCCGGGATGGGATAAAGCGTCAGAAGATGTGTGGAAAGATCGGCCAGGGCGCGCATCTGCGCCTCCGGGAAGGGCCGGTATCCCCATTCATGGCCGGGATTGACCAGCTCGATCCCGATGGAGCGACTGTTGATATCATCCTGCCCGGCCCAGCGGGAGGCACCCGCATGCCAGGCGCGGCGGTCGTCGGGCACCAGTTGGAAGATGCGGCCATCCTCCTCGATCATGTAATGCGCGCTGACCTCTGCCGCCGGATCGCACATGCGGGCCAGGGCCGACGGCCCATCCTGCATGCCGGTATAATGGATCACCAGCATATCCGGTGGCCCGTCGGTCCGGCGCAGGCCATGGTTGGGGCTGGGATGGGGGATGAGGGGGGGAGAGGTCATACGGCGACCATGCTGTCCAACGACCCCTTTATCGTCATCCCGGCGAAAGCCGGGACCCAGGGGCCAAGTGCGCCGTGCTTTTCGATATTTTGGCCAGACTCTGCAAAACTATTGAGTTTGCGGCCCCTGGGTCCCGGCTTTCGCCGGGATGATGGGTTGAGTGGCCAATTCCCTTGCACGTCAAACCTCACCGTTCGCCGGCCCAACAGGCTGCCGCGATTTCGTTCAATTCCTCGATGCTCAACGCTCTCTCGCCCTCACGGTGAAGTCGCCCGAAAAGCCTGCCCATCGGCAGCGCACGACCATCTGGCTGGCGTGATTGGCGCTCACCTTCGTCCTGCCCTTTGGCGGTGACGGTCAGGATGATGCCCATGATGCCCCCCCTGTAAGGCACTATTGCCTTGCACTGTATGCCTCACACCGTGTTGCGCGCCACCACGATCTTGGGCCGGCGGATCAGGATGATGCCGACGCCGGCGATCACCAGCACGCCGCCGACGATCAGTGCCCAGCTCATCGCTTCGCCCAGCCACAGTACGCCCGACGCCACCCCGAACACCGGCACCAGCATCAGGAAGGGCACCGTCTGGTTCACATCATATCTGCGCACCATCGGCTGCCAGATGGCATAGGCGATGATGGTGGAGGCAATGACCATATAGGCGATACCGGTCCAGGCACCCCAACTGGCATTCAGCACCTGCTCCACCTGTCCGCTTTCAAGCACGAAGGAATAGAGCAGCAGCTGCGGCACTGCGAACAGCGCCATATAGGCATTCAGCTGATAGGGATCGACCGTCCCCATCCATTTCACCTGGATGTTGGAGAAGCTGAACGCCGCCGCCGCCAGCACGATCAGCAGAAGATGGAACGGGTCGCTTTGCCCGCCGCCGCCGCGCAGCGCGATGACGGCCACGCCGACAAAGGCGATGCCCATGCCGATCCCCCGGCGCCAGCCCAGCGTATCCTTAAAGAAGTAGGCGGCCAAGAGGCTGGCGAACGGCACCTGCAATTGGATCACAATGCTGGCCGTCGATGCCTCCGCCCCCACCATGCCATGCAGCATCAGGGGGAAGTGAACACCGCCCAGGACGAAGGCATAGGCAAGGACCTGGCGCAGCTGGTTGCGCGGGAATTTTACGAAGGGCAGAAGGATGGCCGCCACGATGGCAAACCGGATCGCCATCATCAGCATCGGGGAAAATTCGCGCAGCGCATAGCGTGAGACCGCGAAATTGGTCCCCCACAGCGCCATCACGAACAGCGCGCCCAGCATATGAACCGGTCTCATCCGCCGCTTCCTCAACAGATTGGCTGTCAAAACTATCGTTTCACCGGCAACAATGGCGAACGCGCAGCCTGCCACCCTGCAATGCGCGCCTGGGATATGCCCTCAGGTCGGCACTTGTCACACCTCCCACCCGAAAGAGCCATTGTGCCTTTCCGCTGCCTTCCCTTCCAATATTGGCAGGTAAGGAGAGATGTGATGGCCGAGTTCGACGCCTACGAACTGTACATGCTGACCTTGATCAACCGGGCGCGGGCCGATCCCGTGGCGGCGGCTGCCGCCTTCGGCATCGACCTGAACCAGGGGCTGAACCCCGGCACCATCTCCGCCACCGCCAAGCAGCCGCTGGCGCCCAACAATCTGCTGGCGGCGGCGGCAGAGGCGCATAGCGACTGGATGCTGGCGACCGATAATTTCAGCCATACCGGTATCAACGGCTCCAGCCCTGGCGACCGGATGGCCGCCGCCGGCTACCGCTTCACCGGTGCCTATACCTGGGGGGAGAATATTTCGTGGAGCGGGACGACGGGCCAGATCCGCACCAGTCAGCTCGCCGCCTATATCGAGCAGCAGCATCGCGGCCTGTTCCTCAGTCCCGGCCACCGCGTCAATATCCTGGGCGACAATTACCGGGAGATCGGGATCAGCCAGCAATT
The DNA here is from genome assembly GCA_001296005.1 of alpha proteobacterium AAP38. Lineage (GTDB taxonomy): Bacteria > Pseudomonadota > Alphaproteobacteria > Azospirillales > Azospirillaceae > Niveispirillum. Next base: position 274,951 of record LJHR01000003.1, read on the forward strand.
GGGGGAGATGACGGGCTACAACGCCTCCATGATCACCCAGAATTTCGCGGCCACGGGACAGGCCCGCTATGCCACCGGCGTGGTCTTCAACGATCTGAACGGCGATGGCTATTACAATCCCGGCGAAGGGGTGGGCGGCGTGTCGATCGCCGTGAATGGCAATGTCTTGGGGCAGACCAGTGCCGCCGGCGGCTATGCCATCGCCATGACCAACGGCACCTGGACCCTGGGGTTCAGCGGTGGTGGCCTGACCGGTAGCTATCATCAGACCGTCAGCATGAGCGGCCTGAATGTCGGGGTGGATGCCAAGGCCGCCCTGTTCGCACCTGTCACCTTCCAGGCCTGGAACAGCACCACCAACAGCTTCGTCGCCACCACGCCCACTGCCTATACCGGTCCCGTGGCGCATCTGGACTGGCAGATGCTGGGGACGGTGGGTGCCGATAATGTCGCCGGCAGCGAGCAGGATGATTTCGTCAACTTAGGCGGCGGCAATGACGCCGCCAATGGCGGGGCCGGTAACGATGTGCTGGATGGCGGCACCGGCTCCAATTTCCTGATCGGCGGGGCGGGGCAGGACATCTTCTTTGCCGACGGGCGCGGCGGTCAGGTGGCCTGGACCACCATCGTCGATTTCGAAAAGGGGGAGCAGGTGAATGTCTGGGGCTGGCGCCCCGGCACCAGCCGCTTCACCTGGACCGCCGATGATGGCACTGCCGGGTATAAGGGGGCGACCCTGCATGCCGATCTGGACGCCGACGGGCGCATCGACATCTCCGTCACCTTCGCGGGTCTGGCGCTGTCGGCGCTGGGCGTCCCTCAGGAAAGCGACGGGTTGCTGTTGCTGGTGTGAGCTGGGGCGTGGCTCCCTCACCCTCCCTCTCCCGCCAGCGGGCGAGGGGCTAAATATAGAAGTACGCCCGAATTCCGCCCCTCGCCCACGAAGTGGGAGAGGGAGGGGCCCGAACGCGCCAGCGTTTGGGAGGGTGAGGGCAGATGCCGATGCCGCCCCCATCCAATGACTTGCCCAAATGGCAACCCTGGCCCCCCATCCCTGGTAGCTTCCCAACGGCACCCGCATGTGTATAGTGCGGCGAACCTTTTGATCTGGGACATGGAACCGGCTTGCGCCATTGGGTGCGGGCGGGCTCGGTGTCCCATAACCCGTTTCTTGGCGGCCCCGCCGGCCCGCCCATGGGAGAGCCAGGTTCATGTCCAGCAGTGACCGTTTCCGCGAAGCCCTGACTTTTGACGATGTGCTGCTGGTGCCGGCTGCGTCGGAGGTTATGCCGGCTGAGGTCGATACCAAGACCTGGCTGACCAAGTCGATCCAGCTGGGCATCCCGCTGCTGTCGGCGGCCATGGATACGGTCACGGAATCGGCCCTGGCGATTGCGATGGCGCAGTCCGGCGGCATCGGCGTCATCCATCGCAACATGGATATCAGCCGTCAGGCTGACGAAGTGCGCGCCGTCAAGCGCTTCGAATCGGGCATGGTGGTCAATCCCTACACGCTGCGCCCCGACAACACGCTGGCCGACGCGCAGGAGCTTCAGCGCCGTTACCGCTTCTCCGGCTTCCCCGTGGTGGATGAGAACGGCAAGCTGGTCGGTATCCTGACCCACCGCGACGTGCGCTTTGCCAGCAACCCGAACCAGCCGGTCAGCGAGCTGATGACCAAGGACGGTCTGGTCACCGTCAAGCCGGGCGTGTCCAAGGAAGAGGCCAAGCGCCTGCTGCACCAGAACCGTATCGAAAAGCTGTTGGTCGTGGACGATGCCTATCGCTGCATCGGCATGATCACCGTCAAGGATATCGAAAAGGCGCAGAACCATCCGCATGCCGCCAAGGATGCCGCCGGTCGCCTGCGCGCCGCCGCCGCCACCGGCACGGGTCCCGATGGCCTGGAACGCGCTGCCGCCCTGTTCGATGCCGGCGTTGACGTCCTGGTCATCGACACGGCCCATGGCCATTCCAAGAAGGTGGCCGATCAGGTGCGCGCCGCCCGCAACCTGCCGAACTATACCCAGATCATCGCCGGCAATGTCGCCACCGCCGACGCGGCGCTGGCCCTGATCGATGCCGGTGCGGATGCCATCAAGGTCGGTATCGGCCCCGGCTCCATCTGCACCACCCGCATCGTGGCCGGCGTGGGCGTGCCACAGCTGACGGCCATCCTGGACGTGGTTGAGGCCTGCCAGAAGCACGGCATCCCCGTCATCGCCGATGGCGGCATCAAGTATTCTGGCGATCTGGCCAAGGCCATCGCCGCCGGTGCGTCTTGCGCCATGATGGGCGGCCTGTTCGCCGGTACCGATGAAAGCCCCGGTGAGGTCATCCTGTTCCAGGGCCGCTCCTACAAGGCCTATCGCGGCATGGGCTCCGTCGGCGCCATGGCCCGTGGCTCCGCCGACCGTTACTTCCAGGCCGAAGTGTCCAACACCCTGAAGCTGGTGCCCGAGGGCGTGGAAGGCCGCGTGCCCTATAAGGGTCCCATCGGCGCCGTGGTGCATCAGCTCATCGGCGGCCTGCGCGCCTCCATGGGCTACACGGGCTGTGCCACGCTGGAAGAGATGCGGACCAAGCCGAAATTCGTGCGTATCACCAACGCGGGCTTGCGCGAAAGCCACGTCCACGACATCACCATCACCAATGAAGCCCCGAACTATCGCCAGGGGTGAGATGTGCCGCTTGTCGCATGCGCTGCGCTTATGCGACCTACGAATGAACCAAACCCGTAGGTCGCATAAGCGTCAGCGCATGCGACATTCCCCCGGTGCCCCATGTTCCACCACATCGACAGCCACCAGAACCCGCAATTCAAGTCCTGGTCCGGGCTGCTGGAAAGCCGTGGCATCCGCAAGCAGGGCCAATTCCTGCTGGCGGGCCTGAAGACCGTGCCGGAGGCGCTGACGCGCTGGCCGGAGGTTTTCACCCGCATCCTGATCCGCCACCCGGAATGGATCGCCGACTGGCCGCTGCCCGCGCATATTCAGCCCGTAGTGCTGTCCAGCCCGCTGTTCCGGGAACTGGATGTGTCGGGGACGGATTACCCGATCCTGGTGGGCACCCTGCCGCACATCGGTCAGGCCGACCTGTCCGCCCCGCCAAAGGGGCTGGAACTGGTCTGCGCCCTGGGTGACCCCGCCAATCTGGGTGCGCTGCTGCGCAGTGCCTCGGCCTTTGGTGCGTCCAAGGTCATCCTGCTGGAAGAAGCGGCTCACCCGTTCCACCCGAAATGCCTGCGCGCCGCCAGCAACGCCGTCTTCACGCTGAACATCGTGCGCGGTGGGCGCTGGGCGGCGCTGGATCAGGCGGCGGGGCCGCTGCTGGCGCTGGATTCCGGTGGTGATGATCTCGCCACCTTCCCCTGGCCCGAAGATGCCCGCCTGATCTTAGGCGAGGAAGGGCAGGGGGTGCCGCCGCAGGTGCCGGCGCAGCGTCTGACCATTGGCAATACGGGTCAGGTCGAAAGCCTGAACGCCACCGTCGCCGCCTCCATCGCGCTGTTCACCTATTACGCGGGCGGTCAATGACCGGGCCGGGCGACACACCGGAGCCTGATCTGGCCGCCATCGCCGCCGACCTGTCGGAAAGCGTGGCCGCCCTGTCAACCGCCAGCGCCCTGGGCCTGCCCGACCTGCTGGCCCGCATCGATGCGTTGAAGGCCCGGATCGACAATCTGGAGGCGAAGATACGCGCCGAAATCCAGGACGAAGCCGGCGCCGACCCCTGCCCTTAAGCATAGGCCTTTCGGGCTAAGACCTTGATTGCGCATAGGTCCCTTGTGCGGGTGCGGCTGGTTCCGGCGGGAAACTATCCATGCCTTAAGCATAACTTCATCATTTCGCGGCAACCTTGCATAGTTGTGGCGTTACAAAGACGCCTTTTGTGCCATCATGCCGGATGAGAAGGCGGGCTTCATTATGGGTATCATGATGACGATCCAGGATCTGAACGACCTGCGCCAGGACATCCTGATCAAAGCAGACGAGATGCAGGCCGAGGCCGCGCGTCTGGAACAGTCACAGCCGGAAGAGGCGGCGAACCTGCGCCGCATTGCCGACCGTCTGGCTGTCTATATGCGCGATTATCTGGACGTGTCGAACGTGGAATGGCTGCCCCCGGCGTCCAGCCGCTAAATATCGCCGTCCGTTCCTGCATGATCGACTATTCGGCCCGGCACACCGGCCAGCAGCCTTGCCGATAGGTCGCCGGGGATGGCCCGCTTTTCCGCCACCCCGAACGCCGTCATCACATAAACCGTCTCCGCCACCATCACTGGGCCCCCATCGGGCCACAGGGTGAAATCCGTCAGGATGGTGAAGGATGTGGTGCCCACCCGCCCCGTGCGGATGGATTGTTCCAGCACATCATCAAACCGCGCCGGGCCTTTCCATTCCTTGGTTTGCTTGACCACCATCATATCCAGGCCCAAGGCGTTCAGCCCCTGGATACCCCCCATCAGATGGCGCAGATATTCGGTGATGCCGATATCGATGAAATCGCCATAACGGGCATTGAACACCACCTGCTGCGGATCGCATTCGCCATAGCGCACGCGGTGACGAAACCGGAAGGGCGGTTCGGTGGTCATGACCTGTCCTTAAAAGAGGCCCCTCCCCGACGCGAACAGCCGGGTAGGGGCCTTATCGTCACTGCTTCGTCGCCAACGCGTCCTTCAGGCCCGGCACATAATCGGCCCCTTCTGGCACCTGGATGGAGGCGCCGTTGAAGTCCGTGCCCACCGGTTCCTGACGCCCGCCCAGGCAGTGCGACAGGAAGCCTTCGGCCACCGCATAGAAGCTGGTGCGGTTGGCAGGCCGGGCAAAGCCATGGCCTTCATCCGGGTACAGGACATAGGTGACTGGGATGTTCTTGGCCTTCATCGCCGTCACGATCTGATCGGATTCCGCCTGCTTCACGCGCGGGTCATTGGCCCCCTGCGCAATCAGCAGCGGCTTGGCGATCTTGTCGACATGGGTCAGGGGCGAGCGTTCGGTCAGCAGGGCCTTGCCTTCCTCGGTGCGCGGGTCGCCCACGCGGCGGGCCAGCTGTTCAAAGAAGGCGGCCCAATATTCCGGCACGCTGGCCAGCAGCGTATTCAGGTTGGACGGGCCGACAATATCAACGCCGCAGGCAAACCGCTCCGGCGTGTTGGTCATGCCCCACAGGGTGGCATAGCCGCCATAGGACCCGCCATAGATGGCGACCTTGTCGGTGGGCGTGATGCCATTCTTGACGGCCCAGTCGACAGCGTCGATGAGGTCGTCATGCATGGTCCGGCCCCATTGCTTGTCGCCGGCATTGGTGAAGCCCTTGCCGAACCCGGTCGATCCCCGGAAATTCACCGACAGCACCGCATAACCACGGTTGGCCAGCCACTGATGCTCGCTGTTATAGCCGAAACCATCGCGCGCCCATGGGCCGCCATGGACATTCAGGACCATCGGCACGGGCTTTTCCGGCTTGCCGTCGCCATTGGCATCGGCACCCGGCGGCAGCGACAAATAGCTGACCAGCACCTTGCCATCGCGCGACGGGATTTCCAGCGCCTGCATGGGGGCCAAGGTCTTGCCCTCCAGGTTCGGGCGCACGGTGAACAGGCGCGTCAGGCTTTTGGCCTTGCGGTCATACAGCCAGAAGGCCGCCGGTTCGGTGACCCGGTCGATGATGACCGTCCACAGATTATCGTCACGCGACCGGCTGGTGACGTTCCAACTGCCCTTGGCCTCCTGGTTCAGGAACGCGATATCGGCGGCGACCGCATCACCCACAGGCAGCCATTCATCCTTCAGGTAATTGACATTATAGGCCTCCAGCGCGCCGGTGACCGGGTTGGTCATGGCCCCGCCGATATCCGCCTTGTCGCTTTCGGCCAGCAGCTTGGTTTCGCCGCTGTCCAGGTCCAGGGTATAGATGGCCGACTTGTCGCGCCCGGCAGTCGATTGCAGATAGGCGACATTGCCGTCCAGCGGGATACCGGTGACGCCGCTGGTCAGCACGTCTTCGGCGGCGATGGTCAGGATCGGCTTGCCGATCTTGCCATCCTTGATCGGCTCGATCTGCAGGCTGCCATCGGGCAGCGGCTTGGACGCCAGGCGCAGGGTCAGGCTGCGGTCGGCCTCGAACCCGCCATACCCCTCATTCTTCATGACCAGTTCCAGCTTGCCGGTCTTCAGATCCAGCTTGTGGATGTCATGCCATTTCGGGTTGCGGTTGTTGACGCCGATCAGAATGGCGTCCGGCACCTGGGTGGAGATGGCGGCGATTTCCACCGTCGTCTTCTCGAACGGGGTCAGAAGCTTGGTTTCCGCCGTGGCGATATTGACGCCATACAGCAGGAAATCCTCGTTCCCGCCCTTGTCCTGCAAATACAGAATCTGGTCCCCGGCGGGCGCCCAGAAGAAGCGGCGGATGGGGCGTTCCTTGTCGGCGGTCAGGGGCTTGGCGGCGTCGATCTGCCCGATGGGGGCGACCCAGATATTCAGTACCCCGTCGCGCGGGGCCAGAAAGGCGATGGACTGGCCGTCAGGGCTGATGCTGGCGCCGGTACGGCTGGGATTGCCGAACAGGTCCTTGCGGGCGATCAGTTCGGCCGGGGCCGGCGTGGCGGCGGGCGCGGTCGCGGCCTCTTCCTTCTTGCCACAGGCTGACAGGGTGGTGGCCAGGGTGATGGCCAGGAGGCTGCTGCCAAGCAGCGCGGGCAGTTTCCGTGTGGTCACGTATGCTCGTCCTTCTTCTGGTTGGGTTTCCTGTCACGTTGCCCCGTGAACAAGGAGCATCATCCAAACAGAAGAGGGAGTTTCCGGCAAGCCACCGCGCGGGTTGTACGCCGAAGGGTATTATTGCGCGGCGGTGGCGCGGGCGGGCGGGGTGCGGGGCAGGGTGATGGTGAAACGGGTGCCGGCCCCCGGCGCCGTGGTCAGTTCTACATCCCCGCCCAAGGCGGCCTGCGCCAGATTATGGACGATATGCAGGCCCAGACCGGTGCCGCCGCTGCCGCGCCGCGTGGTAAAGAACGGGTCAAAGGCGCGGGCCGCCACCTCTGCCGTCATACCCACACCATTGTCGCTGACGCTGAACCGCACGGGTTCGTCGCGGCCCTGTACGGGGGCCAGGCGGATGGTGATCACCGGTTCGGCGATGTCGGCAAAGGCGTGCACAGCGGCATTCTGCACCAGATTGGTGATCAGCTGTGCCACCGGCCCCGGCGCCACCAGCAGCGTGACGCCGTCCGCCAGATCCAGCACCATGCCGATCCGGCTGCGCCGCAGCAGCGGTTCCAGGCTGCGCACCGTTTCACGCAGATATTGGCCCAGATCGATCAGTTGCGCATCCTCGCTGGACTGATCGGCGGCCACGCGCTTGAAACTCTGCACCAGATCGGCGGCACGGGTCAGGTTGGTCAGGACCACATGCATGCCTTCGCTGGTGATCGTGATGAATTCTTCCAGATCGCTGCGTTTCAGGGTGCGGCCATCGACCCGTTCCCGCAGTTCCTCGCACTGGCTGCCGATGAAGCTGGCGCCCGTCAGGGCCACGCCCAGCGGCGTGTTGATCTCATGCGCGACACCGGCCACCAGCCCGCCCAACGAGGCCAGCTTCTCCTGCTGCACCAGCCGCGCCTGCGTGGCGCGCAGTTCGGTCAAGGTGGTGTCCAGCCGGCGATAGGCCTGGGCATTGGCGATGGCGATGGCCGCACTGGCGGCCAGGGTGCGCAGGATATCCTGTTCGCGCGGGCCATAGGCGCCGGCCCGTCGCGTCTGCACCGTCAGGACGCCCAGAACCTTTTCCGAAAAGGCCAGGGTGCAGAATGCCAGTGAGGCCATGCGCGCATCCCCGCCTTCCTGCAAGGTGGGGGCGGTTGCCGCCGCCGCCCCGTCCAGCACCAGGACATCGGCGCCATTGCTCAGCGCCTTGACGGTCAGCGAGGTGGGGTGGCTCAGCGGATAGCGGGGCAGGTCCGGCTTGTCCACGCCGTCCAGCGTGAACAGCACATAGCCCACCTCGTCCGCCGCCTCGTTCAGCAGGGCGATGCCGAACGCATCGGTGGGCAGCAGATCTGCGGCACTCTGCGCCAGGGCGGCATAGACCGCCGCCGGGTCCAGCGTGGCCGTCAGGTCGCGCCCGACATGGCCCAGCCGGCTCAAGGTCGTGGCCGACGCCTCCAGCTCTGCATTGGCGCGGCGCAGGTCGGCGGTGCGGGCATCCACCTTTTCCTGCAAAATCTCGGTATCGATGCGCAGCCGCTGCTGATACCGACCGATCAGCCAGGAAACCAGGGCCACGCCCGCCGACATGGCGATGGCGAAGTATAGGAAGGTCTGGATGGTATTGTCGGCGCGGTGCGCAGCGGCAGCGGCCAGTTCGCGGGCCTGATTGCCATGCTCGCTGACCATGCGGTCCAGCTGGCTCTGCACCCGGTTGAACATCTGGCCGAAGGATTCCAGGTAGGCGACCGCGCTGGGATAATCCAGATCGACCATCGACCCTACCCAGGTTACGGCGCTGCGGTAATCCGACAGCTCGTTCAGCATGTCGTTGATGGCGGGGATCTGCTCTGGCCGCGCATCATTGCGGCGATAGGCCTCCATATCGGTGATGACGCTGTCCAGCGCGGCGGTGGCATTCTCCAGCTCCGCGCGGACATCGATGCCTTCACGCTCCGCCGCCTTCAGCACCAGGATCCAGTTGAACCGCGCGCTTAGCCCCTGCATGCGGTTGCCGATATCGGCCAGCCTTACGCTGGCCTCCATATTGCGCAGAATCAGGGCATTGTCGCCCGACAGGTCCTGCACCGTCTGTCCGCCGCGGCTGTACAGGCCGGCCATCAGGATGACGACGACCAGGGTCGGGATCAGCGCGCGCAGGATCGGGCCTAGGCGACGGCCCTGCCAACGCAATGTCAGTCCCTGGCGCCGGGCATCAATCATGCTCACCATCTGACCCGCCACCGGGACGGGCTATCCTTGCCCGATCCGGACCAGTCCTGATCCTTCATTCCCAGTCTTTCATCCATCGCACAGCATCATCAAGCAGGATTGCCCAAACTTTGCAGATATTCAACCACATGTACTTGCGGCTTGGTCAGGGCCGCGCCGGGGCGGCAGCCATTCTCGGCCGCCAGCGCTGCACGGTCAGCACCGGATCGCCAAAGGGCGGGTTGCCCACCCCCTCCAGCCGGTTGGTAAAGACGGTGCCGACGCTGTTGAACCACATCGGCATGCGCGGCAATTCGGTCATCAGTTCCTTCTGAAAGCCCAGCCACGCTTCCCGCTGGTCCTCGCGCGTGCATCCGGCCCGGTCGATTCGCTCGATCGCCCGGTCCAGATTAGGGGTGCGGTTGCCGGCAAAGTTCAGGCCCTGCATGCCATTTTCCGCCGTCGGAATGCTGCTGGACAGGAAATAGAGCGGCATGGAGGGGGAGTTGGCGACATAGGTGATGCTGCTCAACACCATGTCGAATTTGCGCGCCCGGAAGGTGCCGATAATGTCCGTCTCTTCCTTCAGCGTGATGGCGAAACCGGCGGCGCGCCAGGCGGCGGCCAGTGCCTGCCCCACGCTGCGGTCGCCGGCGCGATAGGATACGGTCATTTCCAGCGGCTGTCCGGCGGCATTGCGGCGCTGCCCTGCCTTGTCCTGGCGCCATCCCGCCATGTCCAGCAGATAGGCCGCCCGTGTCGGGTCATGACCATAGCGCGGGAACCCCGCCGTATAGGCCGGCAGACCCGGATGCAGGTACCCCGGCGCCACCAGCGAGGTGCCCAGCGTCAGGTCGCGGACCATGGCCTCGCGGTCCAGCGCCAGATACAGCGCCTCGCGCACTTGCCGGTCGCCCAGGGCCGGATGATCGAAATTGGGGGTCAGCCAGGTCAGGGTGGAGGAGGGCGACCAGATCACCTTGAAATTGTCGCGCCGTTCCTTGGTGAACCGGATCAGCGCATCCTCCCGCACGCTCTTGGGCAGAAGGATATCGATGGTCCCGTCCAGCAGCCCCTGTTCAGCGGCGGCGGGGTCGCCGAACAGCATGTCGATATGCTCAAAATACGGTGCAGGGCCGGCATAGTAAGGGTTGCGGCGCAGCCGGATCACGCTGGGCGCCGTCTCGGCCTCAATGACATAGGGTCCCAAATACAGGCCCGGATGGGTGCGCTTTGTAAAATAGAGCGTGCGCTGGAAATAGGTTGCGGGATCGGCAATGTAGAGCGGTTCCTCCAGCCGGCGGGGCAGGGGCGGGGGCACGAAAAGCTGTTCCTTACACAGCACCCCGTCATACACTACCTCCAGCCGGCGCTCCCCCGTCATCCGCATCGACCGGATGCGCGACGTGATGCCTGTCGGGTCCAGGATCAGGGGCGGGTAGCGCTTGGCCACCGTCAGACCGAATTCCAGATCGCCCAGTTCCAGCGGCGTGCCATCTCCCCAGCGCAGATTGGGCAGCAGGTCGAACACGGCCCGCGTCACCAATCGCCCGGCCTCATCCGTGTAGGTGACCAGCGACCCGTCCAGCGCGTTGGGCAACTGGGTACAGAGCGAACAGGCGATCAGTTCGCCATGCATGCGCCCGATCACCCCCTGGGTCAGGCGGAACAGGGTGGCCTGGGGCTGGGTGATGATCTGCGCGAAATGGGTGCGGGGATAGATATTGTCGGCGGCCATCACCACCCGCTTTTCCTCCAGCAGGCGATGGCTGCGCGCATCCGGCCCCCCGGCCCCCTGCGCACCCGCCCCCTGTGCCAGGGTCAGCAGGAACAGCAGGGCCACAAGGCCCTGTCCCAGGTGGTGGCGCAGGCCGCCGCCCCTCATAACACCGGATGCGCGTGCGCGGCGCCGCAACCCTGATACCATGGGGCAAGGCCGAGATTGACCAGCTGCCGGGTCAGGGCATAGCGCGCGTAATCGGCCCGGCCCATGCCGCGCGGCAGCGCCCCATAGACCGGGTCGCGTGACAGGATGGAGGCCAGAACCCCCGTGGTCAGCGGGGCCGCCAGCGAGGTTCCGCTCATATCGGCATAGGGGCTGGCCTGACCATAGCGCGACGGGATCGTGGAGATCAGGCCCGTCCCCGGCGCGATGGCATCGATCTGCCAGCCGACGCTGATGAAATCCGGCACGAAGATGCCGCCGGCTGTAAACCGGTCGGGCGTGTCGGGGGCCCAACTGGCCGCGAAACTGCCCACGGGCAGGGTGCCCAGCAGGCCCAGTGCCGATACGGCCACGCATTCGGGATAGGCGGCGGGATAGGTGACGGCCCCGCCCTCCCCATTGCCCGCCGATGCCAGACACAGCGTGCCGCGCAGGCGTGCGGCGATGATGGCGTCATGCTCGATGGCCGACGGCGCCCCGCCCAGGCTGAGATTGATCAGGTCGGCCTTGAAATCCAGCGACAGCAGGTCGATGGCGGACGCGATATCCACCTGGCTGGCCCCGCCATTTTCCGGATAGACGCGGACGACGCCGATATCGGCACCTGGCACCAGCCCGCAGAAATCCCGGCTGTCTACCGGCGGACGGGCCCCCAGCAGGCCGACCGTGGCCGTGCCATGATCCTGCACATCATGGGCGGCGGCGGTCCCTGGAATGAACTCCCCATTGATGAAGGCACCCAGCCCCTGCACATGCGACAGAAGTGGGCTCGGCCCCACGCCGGTATCGATTACCCCGATGCGCAGCCCCGCACCGCGATGCGGATCATAGCTGGGATGGCCGGTCAGCGCCTGCCACCACCCGACCGGCCCCTGCGGCAGGGCCGGCAGATGCACCACCTGCCCGTCATGGGGGGCGGGGACCAGCATGCTCCACGCCCTGCCATAGGGCAGGATCAGGCCCTTGGATGGGGTCCAGCCTTGCTTATGGGGCAGCACGGCGACACCCTTGGCGTCGGCCACCACCTGCACCAGCTTGGTATCCTCACCCCCTGTTTCGAACCAGACGCCGACCTGCGCGCCTTCTGCCGGTTGCCCATCGGCCAGCACGGTCATGCGAAGGGCCGTCTGTGCCTTCTTCTCCGCTGCCGTCCGGGGGGCGGGTTCCGGCTTTACCCGGCGGTGCAGGTCGCGCAGCACGGGGGGCAGGGGGTGCGGAATATCGCGCGGCAGTTCCCGTTCCACCAGAAGATGGTCGGGCCGTTCCGTCAGTTTGGCTTCCAGCTCCCCGGCATCGCCCTCCACCACCAGGATGCGGCGGCCATGGTCGCCCGGCGCCTGCTTCTGACGTTTCAGGTTGGTGATGGGGGACAGCACCTTGTCGACATAGGTATCGAACTTTTCCCGCGCCCGCTTGCGCTGTTCATCATCTAGCAGATGCGCCGTGCGGTGCGACACGACCAGCCGTGCCGTGCCGCCGCCTTCTGTCGGGGAACCGGGAAAGCGGGCGCCATGTCTGGGGGCGTTCATGGTGTGGTTCCTCCCGTTGGAATATTGCGTGTGCCCAGGAACGGATCGGGCAGCAGGATGCTGCCAGTGGTCACCGGGTCATGCAGGCGCAGATGATAATGGCCGATCCCGGCCAGACCCGTCATCAGGCCCGGCACCTCGCCCACGTCCCGCACGCCGCAGGGCCAGGGGGTGCGCGGCAGCCCGTGCCGTTCGATCCCGCGATAGCCGATGCCGGCGGCCAGCGCGGTCCAGTCGGCACGGTTGCGCCACAGCCCGGCATCCAGCAGCAGATCGCCCATCCCGGCCAGCCCGTGGCAATAGCTCTGGTCCGGCGCCTCTGCCCCCATGGGGCGCGACAGGAAGGCAACCAGTGCTGCCATCGCCGCCTCCAACTCCTGTTCTAGCAGCGGGTCCTGCGCGCCGGCCATCAGCAGCCACAGGCGCGACCGCCCGATCCCCGCCGCGCCATGGCACCAGGAGGCGCCGAAGGCCGGGGTGGCGGATGGGTTTCCGCTGGCATCGCGGAAATCGGGCCAGTTGCCCTGCACCGGATCGAACCGCGCCCGTTCATACCGCAGGGCCGCCGTCAGCGCCTCTGCCCAGCGCGCCTCACCCGTGGCCAGACGCAGGCTGGCCAGGGCCGGCAGCATGCCGCTGCCGCCATGGGCAAGCCCCGTCGGGGCGGGTCCCGATGCATCCGCCGCCGGCCAGGACAGACCGTCCGGCCCCGCCTGTGCGGCGGCCAGGATCATCTCCCCGGCCTTGACGGCCATGTCGGTGAACTCGGCCCGCCCTTGTGTGCGCGCCAGGGTCAGCAGGACGGGCACCAGACCGGCGGCCCCCGACAACAGGTCCACCCCCGTCACCGCCGCCGCCGCGCGGGCCACCAGATCCAGCCCGCGCTCCACCCGGTCCTGCCGCCCCTGCGCCAGACCGATGCTGATCATCACGCCGCCCGTGCCGGCGGCACCGGTATAGAAACCCTGTCCCCCGGCCTGCTGTTCGGCCAGGGTCAGCGCCTGTTCGGCGGTGCGCGCCACCACCCGGTCGCCCGTCCGCTGATACAGCAGCCACAAGAACAGCGCGATGCCCGCGGCCCCCTGATAAAGATCACCACCCACGGGCCGCAGCAGGAATTGCGTCAGGTTCTCCCGCCGCTCCGTCTGGGTCCGCAGCCAGTTCACCGTGCCGTCCCCGGTGCGCAGCGCGTCGCGGCACAGACGGCGGCCGATCTCATCCGCGCAGCGCAGGAAATGTCCGCGTCCTTCCACCAGGGGCGCACTGGCCAGCATCTGGTTCATGCCGCCCTCGCCAAGGGTCGGTACAGATCGGCCATGCCCGGCGACAGGTGCAGCGCATCCAGCCGCAGGCCCGCCCCCGTCAGCCGCGCCGCGATACAATCCATCAGCGCCCCGCCGCCGGTCCAGGCATCGATGATGCCCGCCGCCACCTGCCGGCATCGCGACTGGCCGAAGCTTTCACCCGTTCCCGGATCATCCGCCCCGCCCAGCCCCGGCAGCAACCGGCGCGTGAACAGCGGCTCCCCCGGACGCAGCAGGGGCGACAGCACGGGCACGGCTTCGTCCAGCACCTCCAGCACCAGCGGCAGGTACCGGCGTGGCGGGTACAGGACCAGCGTGTCGATCCGGTCATACAGCGCCGGCGATGATGGGCATTTCAGGCTGAACGGGATGAAATAACGATTCAGGCCCAGGGTCAGCAGGTGGAGCAGGGCCGGTGCCTGTTCGGCGGCGACATTGAAATAAAGACGCGCCAGTTCCCCCTCATCCGCCGCACTGGCCGGGGTTTCACCGAACGCGTGGAAATATCCGGCCTGTGCCGTCTGCGACTGGTTCGGCATGGGGATATCGATACGCTGGCCCGGCGGCGGCGTGTATCCGGGCGGCAATCCCGCCTGTGCCGCCGACACCACGCGGTAGCTGCCGCCCTTTTCAACATGCAGCCGCCCGTCCGGCGTCACCTGATAGACCTGCCAGCCCCGGTCCAGCACATTCTGCCCGGCATTGGCCGCCGACAGCGCCGCGATCAGGGCGGGATCGGGCGTCAGGTTGCGGGCCGTCGCTTCGGTTGCGGCACCGGTCCAGGGCTTTGTATAGGCCTGTTCATACAGCAGGGGCCAAATGGCATCCACCATCGCCACCCGCACATCCTGCCCCGGCTGCACCGATACCGCCACGGGCGGCAGGCCCGGCAGCTGCACCGATTGCGGCGGCAAGATCCGCACCGCCTCCGCGATGGCGATCAGGGCGGGGTCGGCCCACAGGCCAGGGGCGCTGGCGGCTGGTGCCTGCATCGCGCGCGTCACCGCCACGGGTGCCGTGCCCGGCGTCACCCTGCCGACCCCCATGAATTCCGCCATGAACCGGTCGGCATCGCTGAAGGCCAGACCGGCCAGATTGGTCAATTCGGCGGCCAGCGGCGGCACGGTGGCGGCGGTAAAGGTGCTCTCCATGGCGCTTTGCAGCAGCCTTGCCCCCAGATAGGGCACCACGGCGCGCAGGCTGGCGTCATCGGCCTGCCAGTGTCCGCCCGTCGCCGCCTGCCAGAACCCGGCCATGGCGGGGAACATGGCCGTCAGCGGTTCCATCGGCACCGGTTCCGGCGCGCGGGGCGGGGCCGTGGGATCGGCCATCCAGGGCATGCGCCCATCTTCCACCAGCCAGGAGGCGTAAAAGCCGGATAGCACCCCCGCCACATCCCACAGCGGATCGCCGATATCGGCCAGTTCCCAATCCACGATGCGCAGTTCCGGCGCCCCCGCCGGCCCTCCCCGCACCAGGATATTGTCCCACTTCATGTCACCCTGAATCAGGGTACGCGGCTGCCAGCGCGACACAGCCCCCTCCAGACCCTGAACCACGCTGGGCGTGGCGCGGATCATGGCGACCAATTGCGCGCCCCCCGCCCCGAACAGGGGCACATCCCGCCGCCCGATGGTCAGTATCCAGGGCGGCACGCGCTGCGCCCCGATCTGCGTGCCGATCATCTCTGCCGACGGCGTCGCCTCCGCATGGATGCCGGCCAGACCGGCACCCAGCAGCGACAGGATATCCACATCCATCCGCCTTGTGCGGCGGTAGTGGGCGTCCAGCGTCTCTGCGTCGGCAAACAGATCGAAGATCAGGGCCTGACGCCCCTCCTCGAACCGGCGCAGGCGCACCGTGGCGCCCCGCAGGGCGGCCAGCGCCGGCACCGTTTCCGCCAGCCGATGCAAGGCCGCCTCCCGCCCGACCGACCCGGCCAGATCGGGGGTCGATGCCGCCACCTGCTTGATGAACAGGCCCGGCCCGTCAATGCCTGAGACACGGAAGCTGCGGTTACGCCGCCGCACCTCCCGCACCCGCAGTTGATCACCAGCGACATCGCGCTGTGTCAGCAGATCGCGTGACAGCAGAAAGGGCGCAACATCACTGGCCAGCAGAAACATGGGGCCGCCTTCGCAAGGGCTGGGCAACGGGGCCGGCAGGGTAGCATCCCTACCGGCCCCCTACACGCGGATCTCAGGCCGCCGGCGGGCAGTAGGTCGTCTGCGTCACCCAGGGATTGCCGGCCACACCCGTTTGCGGCGGTGCCGCCGGTGCCTGCGCCCCACCCGCTGCCTGTTGCGGGAAGCTGATGGTGCCCGGCTGGGCGAAACTGATCGTCTGTGGCTGGGCGAAGCTGATGGTCTGGGGCTGAGCGAAGCTGATGGTCTGGGGCTGAGCGAAGCTGATGGTCTGGGGCTGAGCGAAGCTGATCGTCTGCGGCTGAGCGAAGCTGATGGTCTGCGGTTGGGCGAAGCTAATCGTCTGCGGCTGCGCAAAGCTGATGGTCTGCGGCTGAGCGAAGCTGATCGTCTGGGGCTGGGCGAAGCTGATGGTCTGGGGCTGGGCGAAGCTGATCGTCTGCGGCTGCGCAAAGCTGATGGTCTGGGGCTGGGCGAAGCTAATCGTCTGCGGCTGGGCGAAGCTAATCGTCTGCGGCTGAGCGAAGCTGATCGTCTGCGGATAGGCGCAGTTGGCCGGGGCGCAGGAGATGGTCTGGGGATAGGAGATCGTCTGCGGATACGAAATGGTTTGCGGGAAGGAAATCGTCTGCGGGAAGGAAATGGTCTGGGGATAACCGTACATGCAGCACCTCTCCGATAACCCGTGTCCGGGCGTGTGGCCTCTCCCGGCTGCAGGCGCGCAGCCCCCTCCTGATTAACCCGCCTGGGGGAGGCTGTTCAAGACGATATCGAGAACAGGTTCTGGTTAATTACCCTTATTACGCGTATTGGGCGGGGGTGCCTCAGTTCAGCCGCACCCCCTCACCGGTATCGAAAAGGCTGGCTGCGGCCCCGTTCAGGTGTAGGCCGACCATCTGTCCCGCCGACAGCGCCACGCC
The DNA here is from genome assembly GCA_001296005.1 of alpha proteobacterium AAP38. Lineage (GTDB taxonomy): Bacteria > Pseudomonadota > Alphaproteobacteria > Azospirillales > Azospirillaceae > Niveispirillum. Next base: position 291,717 of record LJHR01000003.1, read on the forward strand.
CGGCGCCATGCGGGCCGTCACCTCCCGCCCGGCCAGCCGCAACAGGACAAAGGTGTCCGGCCCCGTCGGCTCCGTCATCACCACCTGGGCCTGACAGGTCCTGCTCTCCCCCGCCGGTGCCAGGGACAGATGTTCCGGTCGCAGGCCCAGCACCAGCTTCTGCCCCACCTGCAACCCCGTTCCGGCCCGCAGGCCCGGCAGCGGCAATATCTGCTGATCCAGGCGCAGCGCGGGCGCGTCATCGACCAGCGCCAATTCCCCTTCCAGGAAGTTCATGGTGGGCGCGCCCACGAAACCGGCCACGAATCGGTTGGCCGGTTTGGCATAGACCATCTCCGGCCGGTCGCATTGCTGCACCCGTCCCTTGTTCATCACCACGATGCGGCTGGCCAGCGTCATGGCCTCCACCTGATCATGGGTGACATACAGCGTGGTGCGGCGCCCGCGTTCATGCAGGCGCTTCAACTCCACCCGCATGTCGGCGCGCAGCTTGGCGTCCAGGTTGGACAAGGGTTCATCCAGCAGGAATACCTGCGGTTCGCGCACCAGCGCGCGACCAATGGCCACCCGCTGCTGCTGCCCGCCCGACAGTTGCGACGGCTTGCGGTCCAGCAGATGTTCGATCTGCAGCAGCTTGGCCACACCCGCCACCTTCGCTGCGATCTCCGCCTTGGACAGGCCGCGCATCTTCAGCGCGAAGCCGATATTCCGGCGCACCGACATGGTGGGGTACAGCGCATAGGATTGGAACACCATGGCGATGTCGCGCTGATCGGGCTCCAGATCCGTCACGTCGCGGTCGCCGAAATGGATGCGCCCGCCCGTCGGTTCCTCCAGCCCCGCCACAATGTTCAGCAGCGTGGACTTGCCACAGCCCGACGGGCCCAGCAGCACCAGGAATTCGCCGGGTTCGATATTCAGGTCGATCTGTTCCAGGACAGTGGTGCCACCAAAGCTTTTGGCGATGCCCTGCAGATTTACGCGTTGCATCTTCTCATCCCTTCACGGCCCCGGCCGCGATCCCGCGCACGAACAGGCGTCCGGACAGGAGATAGACCAGGATGGTGGGTAGGGCGGCGATCATGGTCGCCGCCATGTTGACATTATATTCCTGCGGCCCGAACTGCGACCCGGCCAGCACGTTCAGCGCCACCGTCACCGGCTGCTGCCCCGGACCCGCAAAGGTCAGGCCCAGGATGAAATCGTTCCAGATATAGGTGAATTGCAGCACCAGGGCGACGGCACAGACCGGCAGCGACAAAGGCAGCATCACATGCCAGAAACTGGCCAGGAAGCCTGCTCCGTCGATGCGCGCCGCCTTCAAAAGGTCACGCGGCACCGACAGGAAGAAATTGCGGAACAGCAGCGTGACAAAGGCCAGCCCCCAGACCGTATGCGCGAAGACCAGCCCGCCCAGCGTCCCGAACAGGCCCATCTCCCGCACCAGCACGATCATCGGATAAAGCGTCACCTGCGGCGGGATGAACAGGCCGATCAGCAGGGCCGCGAACAGCATGTCCACCCATTTGGCCGTCCGCAGGCTGAGCGCGTAACCGGTCAGCGCGCCCAGGGCGAGGGAGCAGAACAAGGCCGGCAGCACGATGGCAAAGGAATTGCCGAACCAGACCGACAGGCCCCGGCAGGTGCCGGAGATGCAAGCCCCACCCCAGGCCTTTGCCCAGGCGCCAATGGTCGGGTCTTGGGGCAGCGCGAACAGGCTGCCATTATTGATCTCGTCCAAGGGTTTCAGCGAGGTCGACAGCATGACCAACAGCGGGAACAGCACCATCAGCGCCGCGATGGTCAGCATCAGGTAGAGCGGAAAACGCCGCATGGCTCAGCCTCCCTTCTTCTGCCTGATCTCGGCATAGAGATAGGGGCCGACGACGGCGGCGATGGTGGCCAGCATCATGCAGGCCCCCGCCGCGCCCAGGCCCAGTTCCTGCCGGTTCAATATATGCTCCATCACGAACCGGGCCGGCAGGTCGGAGGAGAAGCCCGGGCCGCCGCCCGTCAGCGCCACCACCAGATCGAAGGATTTCACGACCAGGGAGAACAGCAGGATGGCGGCCGTGAAGAAGACGGGCCGCAGCATAGGCGTGACGATGGCGGCATAGACCCGCCATGTCGGGATGCCATCCACTTTCGCCGCCTTCCAGATGTTCGGATCAACCCCGCGCAGGCCCGCCAAGAACAGGGCCATGCACAGGCCCGATTGCTGCCAGATGCCGGCCAGCGCCACCGTGTAGATGGACCTATCGGCCCGCACCAGCCAGTTGAAGGCAAACTCCTCCCACCCCAGGCCGCGCACCGCCTGCTGAATGCCCAGGCCGGGGTTCAGCATCCATTGCCAGATGATGCCCGTGACCACGAAGGACATGGACAGCGGCAGCATGAAGATGGTGCGGTACACCCCCTCCGCCCGCACGCCCCGGTCGATCAGGATGGCCAGCAGATATCCCACCGTCAGGCAGCCCGTGATGAACAGCCCGCCATAGAGCGCCATGTTGCCCATCGCCGTCCACCAGCGGGCCGACGCGAAAAGCCGTTCATACTGAAGCAAGCCGACGAAATCCCAGCTGGGCAGCAATTGCGAGCCGGTCAGGGAGATGGCGAAGGTCCAGGCGATGAACAGATAAAAGCAGACGAAGGTGATCATCCCTGCCGGCAGCAGGGCGATGGCCGGTGCCCGGTGCGATGGCTTCATCCCGTCCTCCCTTTGTCATTATTGTTGCTGGCGGTCCGGGTCAGCGGAAGGCCAGGATGGATTTGCGCAGCAATTCCTGACCCTGTTCGGGTGTCAGGCGCGGGTCGTTCCAGAAATGTGAAATGGCATCGTCAACTGCCCCGGCCATGCCGCCCGACAGGCCCATGCCGGTGGAGGCAAGGTTGGTTTCCGGGTCTCGGATCAGGGCCATGGCCTGCTTCGCGCAGGTATCAAAACCATCGTCGGATATGTCGGTACGCACGGGGATCGATCCCTTGGCCTGGTTCAGCCCGGCCTGCACGACGGGGTCCATCATCACCGACACGAAACGCTTCTGTGCCTCTGCCGTGCCTGCGTCGCGCGGTTGGGTAAAGGCGAAGGCGTCCACCACCATGATGTATGCAGGGTCCGGGGCGGGGGCCAGGGCGCAGCCGATCTGCACCCCCGGCTCCAATCCGCCTGCCTTGATATCGCCCTTGGCCCAATCGCCCATGAACTGAAACGCCGCATCGCCGCGCATCAGCATGGCCGTGGCCTGGTTCCAGCGGCGGCCGGGGCTGCCCTCATCCACAAACGGGCGCAGCATGGCGAAGGTGCGAAACACCGACAGCATGGTGGGGGAGGAGAGGGCGTCGGGCTCCAGCGCCTCATAGACCCGGCGGTAGAAATCCCGCCCGCCGACGCCCAGCAGGACGGCGTTGAACAGCAGCCGTTCTTGCCAAGGCTGCCCACCCAGCGCGATAGGCGTCTTGCCCATGGATTTCAGTTTTGCCGCCACCGCGATGAAGGCGTCCCATGTGCGCGGCACCTCCAGCCCCGCCTGTTGCAGCAGGGCGGTATTGTAGAACATCCAGTTCTCACCATGGATGTTCAGGGGGGCTGCCATGTATCGGCCCTGATGCCGGGCCGACCGGGCCAGCAGCGGCGGCAAGACCCGGTCCCATTCATCGCCCGCCCCCGGTGCCGGAACCACCAGCCCGTGGCTGGATAGTTCCCGCAGCTGCGCACCCAGCGAAAATAGAAACACCGGCGGCGGGTTGCCACCCAGGATACGGTTGACGGCAGCGGCCCTTGCCGCCGAACCGCCCGGCACCGGTGCGTCACGCCACACCCCGCCCTGGTCCCGGAACGCCTGACGCACAACGGACAGCGACGCGGATTCCCCGCCCGAGGTCAGCCAGTGCATGACCTCCAGTTCCTGCGCCCCTGATGCACCGCTTCCCAGGGCGATGCAGGCGATGACCGCAACTTTTGCGGCGACGCAGCATGATTTGGCCCTGACCTTCATCGCGTCGCACAATCCAAAACGTTTCGATTTCCTGGAAGTATGGACGCGGAACCGCGAATGTCAAATATGGATAACTAGGGTAAGGCCGTGATTTCTACTGGACCTGCATTTTTCGAAACGTTACGATTTTGACCATCTCCCTTTCAGCGGCGAAAGAATCCAATCATGCGTTTCCCGGATGGGTTCAAGTGGGGTGTCTCCACCTCCAGCTATCAGATCGAAGGCGGGGCGCCCGATGACGGGCGTGGACCCAGCATCTGGGACACCTATTGCGCCACCCCTGGCCGCGTAACCAATGGCGACACCGGCACCGTCGCCTGCGACCATTATCACCGCTGGGCCGAAGATCTGGACCTGATCCGGGACCTGGGCGCGCAGCAATACCGGTTCTCCATCATGTGGGGCCGGGTATTGCCGGACGGGACGGGGGCGACCAACCAGAAGGGTCTGGATTTCTATGACCGGCTGGTCGATGGCATGCTGGAACGCGGGCTGGAACCCTGGCCCTGCCTCTATCATTGGGACCTGCCGCAGGCGTTGCAGGACCGGGGCGGCTGGGTCAACCGCGACAGTGCCGCATGGTTTGCCGACTATGCCGCGCTGATGGTGCGCCGCCTGGGCGACCGGGCGAAAACCTGGGTCACCTTCAACGAACCATCGGTCTGCGCCTGGGTCGGGAATGAGGAGGGGCGGCACGCCCCCGGCCTGACCGACCCGCGCGCCGCTGTGCGCGTGGCCCATCACCTGAACCTGGCGCATGGACGGGCGGTGGGATTGGTGCGTGATCTGGCGCCCGGCGTTCCCGTCGGTTTCGTCCTGCCGGTCCATACGGGCCGCCCCCTGCCGCAATTTGCCGACCGTGACGCGCATCTGGTGAAATTGTTTGAGGATAAGTGGAACGGGGTTTTCCTGGGCCCCGTCCATCTGGGCCGCTATCCCGACAGTGTGCTGGACCGGTTCGCCCCGCATATAAAGGCGGGCGATATGGATGAGATCCATCGGCCCGTGGATTACCAGGGGGTGAACCATTATTTCCCCACATACCTGTCGCCGGTGGACGGGGCGGCCTGGCCGTTCAAGATTGTGGAGCCGCCGAAATATCTGCGCCGGACGGAGATGAACTGGGGCATCGATGGCCACGCCTTCTATCAGGCGCTGGACGGTTTGCGCCGCGATTATGGCAATCCCCCCGTCTTCGTGACAGAGAACGGCGCCGCCTTCCTGGATATTCCCGGCCCCGATGGCCGCATCGATGACCAGGACCGCATCGCCTATTACCAGGACTATCTGGCCGGCATGCACCGGGCGATTTCGGAAGGGGCGGATATCAGGGGCTATATGCCCTGGTCACTGCTGGACAATTTCGAATGGGCGCACGGGTACAACAAGCGTTTCGGCCTCGTGCATGTCGATTACCAGACGCTGAAACGCACGCCAAAGGCATCGTTCGATTTCATGCGCCGCGTGATGCATGAGAATGCAGTGCCCATGGCGGGTGATTGATCTTACTCTCTGCCACTTTCAAAGGTGACCTGACCGACCGCCATGCCATCCCCTCCGCGCATCAATCTGAAAACCTTGGCCGAACATCTGGGCCTGTCGATCACGACCGTGTCGCGGGCCTTGAAGGACGGGCCGGAGGTGAAGCCGGATACGGTGGCGCGGGTGAAACAGGCGGCGGCGGAAATGGGCTATCTGCCCGATGCCGGCGGCGTCTATCTGCGCACCGGGCGCACCATGAAGATCTGTTCGGTCTTCTTTGCTCCTGAAGTCGCGGATTACGGCGATGCCGGCTTCCTGGCACAGGTGGAGGGCGTGTCGCGTACGCTTGAGACCGACAGTTACAACTTGATCGTCCTGGCGCAAACGGCCAGCCAGTCGCCGTTGGAAACCGTACGCCGGGTGTTTCAGCAGCGTCTGGCCGACGGCATCATCTTTTCCCGCACCACCCCCATGGATGAACGAGCGCGCTTCTGTCTGGAATTCAAGTTTCCGTTCGTCAGTTTCGGGCGCACCGAACTGCACAGCGCCCACGCCTTTGTCGATCATGATGATGAAGGCGGGGTCTATGATGCCGTGACCCGGCTGGCGGCAGACGGGCATAAACGCATCGCCCTGTTCAATCCCACCGGCGGCATGACCTATGCTGGTTTCCGGCTGCGGGGGTATCAGCGCGCCCTGGCCGATTTGGGTCTGCCCTGGGACAGGTCGCTGCTGGTGACCTCCCCCCTGTCGGTCTGGGCCAGTCAGGCGGCGGTAAGCGACCTTCTGGCGCGCGACAGCAGCGTGACAGCCATCATCTGCGCCAATCAGCTTTCCATGTTCGGTGCCATGGATGCGGCCCAGGAACAGGGACGGGACCCGGCGCAGGGCGGACTGCGCATCGTCGGTTTCGGCGGCATGCCCTTCCGCATGCCGTTCGAACAGGGCGTCACCTATTATTATCAGCCGCAGCGCCGCGATGGTGAGGAACTGGCCCGCCACATGCTGGCCCTGCTGGGCGGCGAGCCGGCGGAGAACCTGCAAACCGTTCTGCCCTATCAGCGCATCGACGATTTGCAGCGTTTCCGCACCGACCTGCGCACCCAGGCGATGGGGTAGGGGAGGCGGTCTTAATCCACCGTCACCTCATCTGCATTGTCCAGATTGTCCACACATTTGGGCCGCATGATCAGGTACAGCACAACAATCCCGGCCAGCATGCCCACGGCCAGCGCCGGGGCCTTCCAGTCGCCCGTTGTCAGCCGGTTGACGAACAGCAGGGCGCAGATCATCGCCCCGCCGACGGGCACGAAGGACGGCACCTCGAACACGCCCTTCGCCTCTGTCGGGCGGCGCTGCAGGATCAGCAGGGCGATGTTGATGATGGTGAACACCGCCAGCAGCAGCAGCACCGTGGCCGAGGCCAGTTGCGCGATATCGCCCGACAGCATCAGGGCCGTCACGATGAGCAGCAAAGTGGCGATGGCCACATGCGGCGTGCGCCGCCCCGCATGCACCCGGCCCAGCGCACGCGGCAGCAGTTCCAGCCGCGCCATGCCATAGGCCAGGCGCGACGCCATGATATAGTTCAGCAGCGCCGTATTCGACACCGCGAACACCGTGATCACCACAAACACGACGGGCGGTATCCAGGGCGCGGCGCGGTTCACCACCTCCACCAGGGGGCCGGATGCTGTGGCCAGTTCCTGCCACGGCACGACCGACACCGCCGTGATGGCGACAGCCAGATAGATGACCGTGGCCGCCGCCATGGCGATGATGATGGCCCAGGGCAGGGTACGCTGCGGGTCCTTCACTTCCTCCGCTACATTGAACGTATCCTCGAACCCGATGAAGCTGAAGAAGGTCAGCACCGCCCCTTGCAGGATCATGGCCGCATCGATCCCGCCCGTCGTGGGCGGCACCTCCAGCAGGTCAACCCCGCCCCAGTACGGAATGCCGACGGCGATCACCACCAGCAGGCCACCCGCCTCCATAAATGTGCAGGCCATGTTGACCCACATGCTTTCCTTGATGCCCCGGAACACGATGCCGGCGATCAGCAGCAGGAAGCCCAGCGCCAGTGCCATCACCGGCACCCCTTCCAGCATGGGCAGCCGCGTCAGCGCCTCCGCCACCACCCGGCTCTGCGTCGCGACCGAGGTCAGGCCCGATGCCATCACTGTCAGCCCGACCAGATATGTCAGCAAGGGCCAGCCATAGGCGCGCTGTGTGACATAGGCCGCACCCCCCGCACGCGGATAGCGTGAGCCCAGCGAGGCATAGGACAGACCCGTCAGCAGGGCCGCGACCATGGAGACCAGAAAGGCCAGCCACACGGCATTGCCCATCTCCCCCGCCGCCTTGCCGATCAACCCATAGATGCCGGCCCCCAGCATGCTGCCCAAACCGTAAAGCGCCAGCTGCGGCAGGTTCACATTGCGGGCCAGCGTCGGCTCGCGTTGGGACTGATCCGTCACTCTTTTGTCTCCTGGGTCTGTGGCCGGGGCGGGAACAGACAATCACAGGACCATTGTTCGACGGTTCCTGGCAAGGGGCCTGACAGGATGGGGATGGTGCGCGGCGTTACCCCGCGAACGGCGTTAGCATCTCGATCAACGGCAATCTGGCCCGCATTTTCACGCCCAGCATGACGGTACCGCTGATCTTGCGCTGTACGAACAGCGTGTCGGCAGGCGGCACGGTCCAACTGGCGCGGTCGGCCAGGATGGGCGCGCCGCGTTCGCGCAGGCTGCCCACGAAACTGCGGTCGGCGAAATCGAACAGGCCGCCCCGGCTATGATCCAGATGGCGCAGCAGGATGCCGATCATCTCTTCAATCACCAACCCGTGGCGCTGCAATTGTGCCGGGGCGATGAACCCGATGCGCAGCAGGGCATCGCGGATGGCCTCCACCTTCCCGCGCAACCCCGCCTGCAACAGGCCGCGATACCCCTCGACCGTGGCCGGTTCCACCGCACGTGCCGCCCCGAAATCCAGCAGCAGGATGCGGCCCGTTTCCGGTTGCCAGCGGTAATTGGCAAAGTTGGGGTCGGTCTGCATATGGCCGAACACAAACAGCTCGCGCAACACCAGGTCCAGCAGGGCCGCCACGGCCCGGTCGCGCTGGGCCTGCGTGGCGTCGGCCAGCGTGTCGATGGGCCGGCCCGACAGGAAATCCATAGGCAGGACCGTGGGGCGCAGCAGCTCCTCCACCGGTTCGGGCACCAGGAACCGCTCGTCCTGGGCCAGCAGGTCCTTGAAATGCCGCATCTGTGCGGCCTCGCGTTGGTAATCCGCCTCCTCATGCAGTTGGCGTTTGGCCTCCAGCAGCAGGGGCGTGATGTTCAGGCTGACCGGCAGCAGGCCCGACAGGCGCAGCAGCGTGGCGACATTGTCGATATCGGCATCGATGCTGGCGGCCACGCCCGGATATTGCACCTTGATGGCCAGTTCGCGGCCCCCCGGCAGGGTGGCGCGGTGGACCTGCCCGATGGAGGCGGCGGCGATGGGCGTGGGATCGAACCGCGCGAACCGCCGGCGCCAGTTCGGCCCCCAGGCCTCGATCAGCACCCGGTCAAGCTGTGGCGGCGGCATGATATGGGCATTGTCGCGCAACTGCGCCAGGATGCTGGTCAGTTCCGGCGGCAGCACATCGCCCGCATCCATGGACAGCATCTGGCCCAGCTTCATGGCCGCACCCCGCAGGCGGGATAGCTGCTCCGTCACCTTGCGCGCATTGCCTGGCGTCAGGATCAGGTCGGACATTTGCGGCCGCTCCCCGCGGGCCAGCCGGCGCAAGCCTTCGCCCACCATGCCCGTGGCCACACCGCCCGCCATCTGTCCAAAGGCGGCCAGCCGGGCGAAGCGGGCCTGCGGCACGGGGCGGGAACGGTCATTCATCGCAATAACCTTTGCAGTCGCGGCCGCAGCCGCAGGAAAATCCGGTACCCCGCCTCAAACAGCGGCGTCACGGGCCGCCATCCGGCCAGGATGCCCAGGGGCCGCAGCACGGGGATAGCCCGCCACATGGCCGCAAACGCTGCCGCACCGGACAGCATCCGCTCCCCCTCGCGCACATGAAACCGCGACAGGATGTCGGCGCGGTCCAGTGGGCAGGCCGTACCCGGATCAGCAGCATCAATAAACCGGATGGCCCGCCGCCGGTCCAGCCGCCGCATCAGCGCAATCTCCCGCCGGCACAGCGGGCAGGCCCCGTCATACCAAACAGTGACCGGTGCGCGCCGCATCGCCATCGCGGACCTCACACCAGGGCCAGGGCGATGGTCAGCAGGCCCAACCCACCGGCCATCATCACCCGCAACCGGACCCAGCCGGGTGGCAAGGGAATGCTGCGCCCCAGATACCGGTCCACCAGCGGGCTCAACAACAGCAGAACCCCCACAAACCCCAGGGCGGAATGCACATTGTCAAAGCCAAGAGCGACCGGGAACAAAGCGACCCACCCCAGAAGGCTGGGCAGCACCGCTAGGATATAGGGTGCCGATGCCGTCACCCCCCGCTGCAACGCCGCCATCCACCACAACCCGCCCAGAAAGGATAGGATCAGTGCGGCATAGGCGAGGCCCATGGCTGCGGGTGCGTTGTTTTCCGGGACCGAAGGGACAAGCATGGCAGCGCCCAGGCAAAGCACCTGCGGCAGAACCCCGGACAGGCCCAGCAGGCGCACGGGGGTGGGAAGGGAGGGAAGCTCTTGCATGACGAGAGAGTTAGGACGCGTCGCCTTATCGGCAAGGCTCACCCCTGACCGGTCGGCAGAACTTCTATGGGTCGGAGTTCTATCTCATATGGCGGCCTGGATAACGGCGATGCCAGGACAGTTGCCGCTAGACCGCGATCTCTGAGCGGCTATTATTCCGACAGCCACGGCAGCGCGCCAATGGCCGTTGCCGCTGGACCGCGATCTCTGAGCGGCTATTATTGACTTTGCCCAACGTCTTTTGCTCACGCTGTTGCCGCTGGACCGCGATCTCTGAGCGGCTATTATACAGCGGTATCGTCGACACACCACACCTGTTGTTGCCGCTGGACCGCGATCTCTGAGCGGCTATTATCAATGCCACGTTCCATGCGGCGATGGACAAGTTGCCGCTGGACCGCGATCTCTGAGCGGCTATTATTCAACCAGGATTGTTCGCGTGACCGCATTGTTGCCGCTGGACCGCGATCTCTGAGCGGCTATTATGTTTCCCAGGTAGATAGTGCCCGTCAGCGAGTTGCCGCTGGACCGCGATCTCTGAGCGGCTATTATCGAAGGTCACCCCGCCGCGCGACAGCCGGGCGTTGCCGCTGGACCGCGATCTCTGAGCGGCTATTATAATGGCGCTGGTGCTGATGTCCTTGACTTGTTGCCGCTGGACCGCGATCTCTGAGCGGCTATTATGTACACATTCCGGCTATCTATGCCTAGTGTGTTGCCGCTGGACCGCGATCTCTGAGCGGCTATTATTTCAGGGCGTCGGCAAGCAGCTGCCAGAAGCGTTGCCGCTGGACCGCGATCTCTGAGCGGCTATTATGTCGGGCCTGCTGTCCTCCAAGGTCGCGGCGTTGCCGCTGGACCGCGATCTCTGAGCGGCTATTATAATGGGCGAGCTGACGAATGCGGTGACGCAGTTGCCGCTGGACCGCGATCTCTGAGCGGCTATTATCCACTGCGGCGACTGCCGAACCATCATGCCGTTGCCGCTGGACCGCGATCTCTGAGCGGCTATTATAATGCGCTCCATCGCATCGGCGCCGATATCGTTGCCGCTGGACCGCGATCTCTGAGCGGCTATTATGCGCGGCGCGATTACACCTTCGCGGGCGCCGTTGCCGCTGGACCGCGATCTCTGAGCGGCTATTATCGCTGGCGGTCTTGGTCGCGCGGCTGTTGCGTTGCCGCTGGACCGCGATCTCTGAGCGGCTATTATATGTCTGCCCGGCATGCGGACACCAGCGGAGTTGCCGCTGGACCGCGATCTCTGAGCGGCTATTATCAGCGCTATGAATTGCGCAGGCTGCCATTTGTTGCCGCTGGACCGCGATCTCTGAGCGGCTATTATGATCCTGGGTAATGTCGAAACGTGGTCTAAGTTGCCGCTGGACCGCGATCTCTGAGCGGCTATTATGCGGCCAGCCAAAAGCCAGTCGAGGTGACCGTTGCCGCTGGACCGCGATCTCTGAGCGGCTATTATCCGGGGACGCTGCGTTTTCGCCCAACCTGCGGTTGCCGCTGGACCGCGATCTCTGAGCGGCTATTATGCTGCCAGGGTCTATAGTATGTCTCTTTCGTTGCCGCTGGACCGCGATCTCTGAGCGGCTATTATCCGTGGCGCCTGGGGCAGCCCGCCGGCGGCGTTGCCGCTGGACCGCGATCTCTGAGCGGCTATTATATCAGCGTCGACGAGCAGCACCTTGTATCCGTTGCCGCTGGACCGCGATCTCTGAGCGGCTATTATCGGCCGCGTCGATGCCGCCATTCTGCGGGCGTTGCCGCTGGACCGCGATCTCTGAGCGGCTATTATGTGCGCGGCCTGTTGCCGCGATGCTGGTTTGTTGCCGCTGGACCGCGATCTCTGAGCGGCTATTATATACCTATCGCTGCGGGGGTGGGCATCCACGTTGCCGCTGGACCGCGATCTCTGAGCGGCTATTATCTGACATTCACCTTCGCCAATCGGGAGATAGTTGCCGCTGGACCGCGATCTCTGAGCGGCTATTATGCATTATCAAGCCTGCCCGACCCTCTGGCAGTTGCCGCTGGACCGCGATCTCTGAGCGGCTATTATAGCGACTTCACGGAAGCCGTCATGGCCGGAGTTGCCGCTGGACCGCGATCTCTGAGCGGCTATTATCCGGAAGTCACCAAGACCAAGCATGGTTTCGTTGCCGCTGGACCGCGATCTCTGAGCGGCTATTATTCAAGGGCCGCGTCCCCGGTATCGGCGCGGTTGCCGCTGGACCGCGATCTCTGAGCGGCTATTATCATGGGGACGGGCAAGAGCGTGTTCGGGCGGTTGCCGCTGGACCGCGATCTCTGAGCGGCTATTATCATGCCCTTCGACAGCTCCACCACCTCCGCGTTGCCGCTGGACCGCGATCTCTGAGCGGCTATTATAGATAAGCCATCATGCCCTTGATATTAAAGGGTATGATGGCTTTTCTGTGCCTGCAAATCGGGCCGGATCGGTCAAAACAGAGCCAGCTGGTCGGGGTTTTTCTTCGGTTTCCGGCGGCGTTGGCTGGAAAAACGCACGATATTTTCGTACTGCCGGTCGGTAAAAGTGAGGACATGCACCTCTCCCTGGGCTGGAAGGTTGCCTTCGATTCGCCGCATATAGGTTTCGAATTGCTCCTTGCCGCTGCAAAAACGTGCATAGACGGAGAATTGGCTCTTCTCGAAGCCTTCGTCCAGGAGGAATTCACGGAATTTGGTGGCGGCACGGGATTGCGCCTTCGACGCTACAGGCAGGTCGAACATCACGAAGATCCACATGAGCCGATACCCGCTGAGTTGTGTGGCCGTCATGACACCAGTCTGCCCAAATCGGCCAGCGCCGCCGTTGGCGGGGGAGGGGGCAGTTCCAGCAGATCCGACCGGCCCAGCGTGAAAGCGAGAGCTAGGCTTTGCGCCACACGGTTGGCTGCGACTGCCACCGTGGTGGTACCGGCCGATCCCGGAAGATCGAAAGCGATAAGGCCTGCATAGGCACGCTTGGCCGCCGGATCGACCGAAACGACACCCTTGTCCAGAAGCCGTACTGTCAGGCTATCCACAAGGGGCCGAAACGGTTCCACCAGATCATCCGCGAGGGCGAAGGCATTGCCGCGGTTGGCATGGTGAATACCGATGGATGGATGCAGCCCGGCGGCAACGACCGCGCGGGCACAGAGGGAACGCATGACCGTATAGCCATAGTTCAGCATGGCGTTGGCATCGGCGGCGTCGCGGTCGCGCCGGAAATCGTCCCCCATCAGCAGGGGCCAGTACCGGCGGGCGGCCTGCGCCTCAACGTTACCGGTGTCGCCCGATGTCACTTTACGTGCCAGAAGGTCGAAGGCATCGGCAGGTTTGCCATGGGCAAGCAGCACGGTGCGCTGCCAGTCGATCTTGGCGACCACCGTGCGCCGCCATAATTGCTTGACCAGGGGGCGGCCTGCGTCCCATTGCGCGCGCAGGCGGGCATTCTGGGCATGATGCCCGTCGATTGGCAGGCAGAGCGCCACTGGCGCATGGTTGGACCCGCACAACACCATGATGGCGCCCCTCTCCGCCAGGGCTACCAGCAGACTGGTGGTCCAGGTGACGCCATGGGCATGGACGATGACGGCCGCGATGTCGTCCAGCGGGACACGGCCTACCTCCTGCCTGTCCTCGCTGACCAGCATGAAACCCCGATGGGCCGACAGGTGCCGTCCATCGGTCGCGATATCAACGATCCGTTCCAGGCCCATGGTCCACCTGTCCCGTCAATCAACCTGTTTCGGTCGCGTCCGCCGGCGCGCCTTGCGGGCGGGGAAGCCGGGGTCCTGAACGCGGCCCAACTCGTCCACGCGCACCTGCCGTGCCTTCAGCCGTTTCAGCCCACCTGCCGTTGGCATGAAATAGCCGAAGGGATCATCCTCTGACTTGTTGCGCTTGTTGAGGTCACCGGCCTCGTGCGGCTCCACCAGGGTGACCTGACCGTTGGACCAGATCTGTGCCACCACCATCAAGGTGCGTACGCCTTCTTCCCGTTCGATGGCGATCATGTCCCGCTTGTGCAGGCTCAGCACCTTGCGCGCGGTGGGGCACGCGGCCCGGATAGCCGAGGTCCAGCCCGGTTGGTGCGCCTGGAACATGGATGTCACTTCCGGTTTCCAGGCCCCGTCAGGCATTTCCCAGACATCGCAGCGGAAATTCTCTCCCCCCAGATAGCCCTTGTAGGGCACACCGCCCGGCCCCTTGATTGGGATAACTGCCAGTGGCTGGATAAGTCGGACGCGGCGAATACCCCGAAAATGCAGCGGCCCCAGGCGTGTGAATCGCTCCAGCGCCTGAAGGAATCCCTTACCCTCCGTCGCCTGGGTGAAATGCGCCAATGCCTTGCGCAGATCGCGGTCCCGCACGCCCTTGGTGATGGGCGCAACGTCGGGCACCGGCTCGATATCGGCGGGTTTCAGGGACATCAGCGGCTTGCGGCTCACCACCAAATCGTTGCCCTTGGTATCCTGCCGACCGGTCAAGCCATAGGCGGTGTCATTGTGCAGCTTTCCTGCTGTTTGGTCGCGCCCTTGGGCCAGTCCGGCCTTGGACGCGGTGCCATGATCCTGTCGGTGCCAGACGGTGATGGTGTTCAGCGTGGTGCGCAACGCCTCTCGAAAGCCGTCCCACGGTTCCGGCACGATCACCCGTTCCCGCCCTTCCTCCCCTTCCAGAGCGGAGGCGCGGGATATGCCTTGCAGGAGTGAGCGGTCGGTTACGGCCACGACGAAGGCGTCGATAGTGTGGTGGCGATGGTCCAGCCGGTTCTTGACGCCGGCAAAATTATGGTCGGGCAGCAATTCATTCAGGCCCAGCTTGCGCCGGATCAGTTCGGTCAGCCGACCGGGCGACACCCAGACATGGCCGCTGCCTTCTCCTTTCTCCGGATACAGCGCCTCCAGATACTCCCGCGCCAGCCGCGACATGTATTGGGTATCCACCAGGTGCCGGGCAATGAACCTGTCCTCGGCAGAGAAGCGCTGCATGGCGTCGGGCTCGAACCGCCAGCGCTTCTCCTTGGGCAGACGGGCGGCACGGGCGGCGATATCCGGCCAATAGTCGGTGTGGCCCCATGCTTCATAGGGCGATTGCTTGCGCTTGCGGCGGTTCCATTCGCGCAGGCACAGGATGCGATTGTTGTTGCTGTCATCCAGGGTGGCATCAAAGGGCAGGATATGGTCCACCTCCACCGCATCGGAGAACAGCATGGCGATGGAGATTTGCTGGCCGCTATAGATGCAGCGACGATCCAATGCGTTTTCCCGGTTCAACTCCTCCCAGAGTTTCAGGCGGGCGCGATTGGCGCCATTATCGGCCTGTCCCAGTTCGGCCAGCTTCTTGGATCGCGCCTCCGCATCGGCGCGATTGCGGTTATTCTGCCGCGACAGTCGCTGCTTATCCTCGTCGGTCAGCTTCAGCTCACGGCCCAACTCGATGGCGATCTGCTCCGGCCTGCCATAGGTCTTGATCAACCGGTTGACGATGCGGCGCAGGCGGTTCAGTGCGATATGGACCGTGGGGTTGGTTAACCGGCCGATGCGCAATTCCTCCGGATCGGCCTTGTCGCCGGTTCCGGGCAGCAGGTGGCGTTCCAACGTCATGCCATAATAGGGCAGTTCAGCCAGCACTTCGCCCGTCCGCATATCGCTGTGATGGCCCAGGCCGGCGGCAACAACCGCCTCGCTATAAACGATCACCTCGGCCTGCAATGCCGCGATCAACCGCCGCGTTGCGGTTTCCCCGAACCGGCCAAAGCCTGCGGGCAGACGCGCGCCAGCCACCGCCCTTGCCTGCTCCGCGTCCAGCCCATGCTCGGTGCGCAGCCAGGTGTCCAGGCGTTCTTCGTCCTCCTCCTCGATCAGGCGGGACAGGATCGCCCATCGCTTTTCATCGGTGAAATGTGCCCAGGCCTTGCCAAACCGGGTCTTGGCGGACATCTGGGCGCAGACCTCGTCGCCCACCAATTCTGTTCGGTTTTCCCCTTCCTTGTTGAAACGGGCCTCTGGCTCCAGTTTCAAAACCTTGCTGCGCAGGGTTTCAAAGCTGACCTTGGCCTTGTCCTTCAGCTTCAGCATCAAAAGGTCGCGCTGCTCACACGTCAGTTTGGTTGCCACCTCGCCTGGCCGCACGATGCGCAGCGCGTTGACCTCTTCCAGAAGCCGCCGCCGCTGGAACAGCGGGTGCGCCTTGGGCAGGCGTGGCTCGTTGTTCAGCAGGGTGCATTTGCCGATCTTCGGCGCCTTTAACGGGCGCTGGTAGAAGATGGCCTCGTGCAGCAGCGCTCTGTTGTCCGGGGTCAGCAAGCTTGGGTGATGTGGGGCCTGCGCGTCCCAGATGGCATCGAACTCCTCTTCCACCAGCTCACGTCCAGGGTAGAAATCATAGCCGTCACCCTTTGCCTCCTCTCCGGTTTCGGGGCGCAGACGCGTACGGACGCTGGGGATCTGGTTTACATCCGGTGCCGATTGCCGGCGTTTATGCAGAAACTCGCCCATGGTCCGGGCCTCTGCCGCCGCGATGGCGGCACGTAGTCGGTCGATACCGATGGCGATCTTGCCGGCCTCATCGTCCACGCCCCGGTCTGTCTTGCGGTTGGACTTGAAACCGCGGCGCTGGTTCAGGTGGAAGAAGGCGCGACCCAGCTGATGGGGCGGCAACGCCTCGTCCAGCGCGCGGGCGCGCAGGACATAGGGGTCCAGCAGTTCCAGCGCCTTGGCCCGGACAGGGTCAGCGGGAAACAGGCCGGCCAGCGTCAGCCGTGCCAGCAGCTTGGCCTGTCTTCCCAGAAACCGGTCGCGCCGCCGCCGCATGGCCTTCGCCGCACGCCGCTCAACGCCCAGCGGGGTTCCTTGCTGATCCCCCCGCGACGGTGCTCTTCCATCGCCGAAGATGTGGCTGCCGGCGGCCAGGATGCTGTCGGGGTAGCCCTGATCATCCAACCCTACCGCGCACCACCCCAACGAACCCGCCCCCATATCCAGGCCCAACCGCCAGCGCATCTTCATGCCTCATGCCATTGATTGAAGGATACGTATCTTATTCATCATTAGGGATGAGCGCTCTTCTCATTTGAGATGTTTTTAGATATTTTTATTTGAATTCTCTATTATGCATTGGTCGCCTGCGTAAGCATTCCTGAAAATAAAGGTTGCACATTTTCCTCGCATATGGCAGATTTTGTGTATCAGAGATCGCGGTCTGGCTGTTAACAAGCAGTCTTCTGCACCAGATAAGGGCGGCGCTCCGGCGCCGCCTTTTTTGCTTTCTCACCGCGCCCGGTGCTATGGCCAAGTGCCGAAGATTGTGAACCCGGTCTTTGTACGCCGGGTGTTCAGCCGCATCCTCTATGAACAGATGATCGGGCGCGCCACGCGGCTGTGCACGGAGATTGGCAGGGTTGAATATTGCATCTTCTATGCCGTTGGCCTCTATGCGCAGATGCAGGCGGTCGGCGCGGTCGGGCCTGTCGTGGTCAACCCGGCCAGCTCTATTTGGGCGGTTGTTGGAAGAACTGACCGAAACCGTGGGCCTGCCGCTCCCCGTCAGCCAGCTCTGAACCGGACGGCAGGACAGGCGCGGCGAACGGTTATCACCTATCTGGGTACGGTCCAGGCTATGGCCGCCGCTTCACAGGGCCATAGGATTACCTGTTGGCCTTTGAGCCTTTCCTGAAAACCCAGATAAACCGATCCCCGCCCTGACCATCATTGCCCAACCCCCGCGCCGCCCGCCACCTGTAAGGTGCAGTTGGACCGGGCCTTGGCAACCATCCTGTCAGAACGCCTTTGGGCGCACGTGCAGCGGCAATGGTCTGGCCTAATTTCGCTTCAAATTAAGCGGGGAGTAGTGGTAAACCGCGAAAGCCTGAACAGTGGGCCGTTCAAAGCCACCAATTGCGGGTTTGAACGGCTCCATAGGATTTTCTGAGGAGAGTTGATTGTCCTGATGCTCCAGTTAATAGAATTAACTTGGAATTTAACTGATAAGGAGTCACGATAATGGAAAAATGGGTAAAGATTGAGGTTCAGACTAGGAGCTGGCTGGAGCTGGGTAAAGACGTTCCGTCATGCTTTCCAGCGGGTGAGTATTATTATAAATTTCCACTAAATGAAGTTTTTCATTTGCTTGGGGTTTTGACGACCCCAGTATCCTCTTTTGGCGCTTCCTTGGCTGAGTATTACGCGTGGATTAGATACTATTTCACAGTAATAGATGGTCGCCACCTCCGCCTGAAGCCAGAATATAATTCAATTGATCCACATCAGAAAACGATACTCAGCGATGATTTTGGCGTCGCGTTCTCTATGTACGCAATGATCAAGATGTTGGGTATAGACGAAGTATGTGATGGGCTGCACTTCGTTAAAGAGTTGGCGTATGATGCTGGGGCTGAATACATTGGAGAGATAGCGGTGAATGGGGCTCAAAAAACCCCTGATTTTATTGGTATCTCAAACGGAGTTTATCATCAGATCGAATGCAAAGGTACGCAAAGCGGAAGAGGTCCATTAAACAGACAGATCGAGGCTGGAAAGGAGCAAATAAGAAATCTTATATTTGATATTGGTGGTGGAGAAACGATTGTTTCTGGTCTATTCATTGCTAAGACCGAAAATGAAGACCCGCCTAGGCACGAATCTGTTTTGGTCATCACGGACCCGCCCGGATCAGGGCAGAAAATTCATATAACAGACTCCCTTAAATTAAGAGCGAAAGAGGCGATTGCAAGAAGTAGCTTGTCAAGATTCTTTGCAGCATCCGGACTTCCATACGCTGCGGGCGCTTTTTTAGACCCTGATGCCGGCTACAGTCGCGCTCGTTCCGTGAGGGATGAGAAAGGGATGCAGAAAGCAATGGAAAATGCAGTCATTCAGAAAAAGATGGCGATTCAGGAAATTGCAGATGTACGTAAAGGAGATGATAATATATTCGAAGTCAGCGGGGAAAAGTATATTGGAAGCGAGCGTAGATTGCAGTTCCCGGTCCCATTAAATTTAGATGGAAATATTGCCAGCGGCGTTATTATCAGAAACGGAGTCAGCAAAGATCTAATAGATAGCATTGACGCTAATAATATTGATAATTCCAATATGGAAAAATCTTTGCCATACTCAAAGAGGGAGAGATTGATAAAGTCGAATTCTGACAAGGTGGAATCAGTAGTAGATGTTCCAGGATATTTTCACTCGTCTCAAATTTTCTTCTAAAAGAACGCAACTGGACTGTATCCGGGTGGCGCGGGGCGGGACGCCAAGACGCGGTCGTACACAAAAGGTAGCATGAGCATGGTGGCTGTGGTTCGTCGCCAGATTGTTGAATGGGACGTGAAGGGTAAGGCCTTTGCCCTGTTGATACCGGACGATGGCGCGGTGGCGGAATTACGGGCGCCGGGTGGCCCTGCCATCACCTTGACGCGCAATGAATGGACGGCCCTGGCGGAAATTATCCAGACGCTGGATGGGGCGGGTAAGCCGCAGGCGAAACAGCGCCGTGTCGATTTGCCTGCCAATGCGGGCGCCTCCTGGAACAAGGTATTGGACGCGGAACTGTCCGGCCTTTGGCAGGACGGTATGGACATCGCTGCTCTGGCCCGCCGATTTGAACGAACCGAGGGTGGTATCCGTTCCCGGCTGAAGCGCCTTGGCTTCATTCTGCCAGAGCCGGAAATCGAACCCGAGGCAGAGATCGACCCGGATCATGCCTGACTTGAAACTTTTCCGCCTGTCCCCCGCCGGCACCACCGAAGTGCCCGGTCGGGCGGCGATGGCTGCTGGACCTCAGTACGGAGTATCAGTGGCCGCCGACTGCTCAGCCCCGCGCCTGTGAGGGGGGCTGAGGTTCATCTCTGTACAGATGTGTTTCCAGCACCTGCCGGACGCAGGCCGTGAGGGTGACCTCGTCCCCCGGCCAGCCCCAATGGCGGACGGGGCGTCCGATCATTTCGTGGGCCGCGCGGATGCCTGCTCCCTCTGTCGGCAGGCGTTTGCACATTATCAACGGATCGGCCACCCTGAAAACATCGGCCTCGCATATCTACGCCTCGCCGACGTCGCCGATACGGGCACCCACCGCCACGACTATCGTGCCCGCGCCGCGTGGTCAATCATGGGCGAGGATGGTCAGTGGCTGATCAGGAAATACGCCGCCGCCCTCTCCCGACCCCGGCCCATATGCAAAAAACCCCGGTCCGACAGTGTCGAACCGGGGTTTTTACTGGTCGGAGTAAGAGGATTCGAACCTCCGGCCTCTGCCTCCCGAAAGCAGCGCTCTACCAGGCTGAGCTATACTCCGTCACATGTTCCGCACCCGGTGGCCGAAGCCGTCGTTTGCGTGGGCGGCTGTATAGCGTCATCGAACGGCCCATGCAAGCCCTAGATGACGTTTTCCCACCCATGCCGGTCCGCATGGCAGCATCGCGCCCACTCACCGCTCCGCCCGATACAAAAAAGGCCGGGGGGTGATCCCTCCCGGCCTGATTTTTTGCGTGACACGTCGCAATCAATAATCCCGGTCGACCACGAATTCCAGCACGTCCAGCAGGGCGCGCTTCACCGGGCTGGCCGGGAACAGGCCCAGCGCGTCGCGCGCCACCGAGACGTAATGGCGGGCGCGCTCTACGCTGTCATGCAGGGCATTATGCTTGGCCATCAGGGCGATGGCACGGTCCAGATCGCCTTCGCCCTGGTCCAGATCTTCCATGGTCCGGCGCCAGAAGGTCCGTTCCTCGTCATCGCCCCGGCGGAAGGCCAGAACGATGGGCAGGGTGATCTTGCCCTCGCGGAAATCGTCGCCGATATTCTTGCCCAGCTTGGCCTGCGCCGCCGAATAATCCAGCACGTCATCGACCAGCTGGAAGGCGATGCCCAGATTCATGCCGTAGGAGCGCAGGGCGTCCTCTTCCGCCGTGGGGCGACCGGCGACGACCGCGCCGATGCGGCAGGCGGCGGCGAACAGTTCCGCCGTCTTGGCCTTGATGACCTCCAGATAGGCTTCCTCGCTGGTCTCGGTATCGTTCTGCGTGATTAGCTGCAGAACCTCGCCTTCCGAGATGACGGCGGACGCGTTCGACAGGATGCGCAGCACGTCCAGCGATCCTGCCTCCACCATCACCTGAAAGGCGCGGGAGAACAGGAAATCACCGACCAGGACGGAGGATTTGTTGCCATAGACGGCATTGGCACTGGCCTGCCCGCGCCGCAGGTCGCTTTCATCGACCACGTCATCATGCAGCAGGGTGGCCGTATGGATGAACTCCACACACGCCGCCAGCGGCTTGTGAGTCTCGCCGTGGTACCCGCACAGTTTGGCGGCGGCCAGCGTCAGGACCGGGCGCAAACGCTTGCCGCCGCTGGCGATCAGGTAGCCTGCCAGCTGCGGGATAAGCGCTACCGGCGACTGCATGCGGTTGACGATGATCTCGTTCACATCGGCCAGATCCTGGGCCACGAGGGCGACCAGATTGTCGAGCGCGTTGGTGTCCGGCTTCCGGCGCTTGGGATCAAGGGTGGTCACGGTGGCCACGGGTCAAGGCTCCATCGCGAGAAGGCAGCAGACAACAAGCCCGGTTGACGGGCCGAGGGATTGCGGGGGAGCATAGCGGGGAAGCCCGGCGGGTCAAGACCTGCCGGCGTTTATACGCGGCATGTCCGCCTTGAAACTCCGAAGGGGATGGACCCGCATGCAGCCGCTGATCCGCAGCAACGACCCGGTGGAGCTGAGTTTCGCACAATCGCTCCTGTCCGATGCCGGCATCCCGTTTGTCCTGCTGGACCAGCACACCTCTGTGCTGGAAGGCAGCATCGGGGCCATTCCCCGCCGTCTCTGCGTGGCCGATGATGATCTGGAGGATGCCCGCGCCCTGCTGGTAGAGGCAGGCTTGGCCGTTGCGCCGGGGGCTTCGGCGTGACCGGTTGCGGCGATATCGATGCCACCAAATTGCTGGGTGGCCGCGTCACTTTGTTCCAGCCTGCGGACGGCTACCGCGCTGCGATCGATCCGGTCCTGCTGGCCGCCGCCGTGCCGGCGGTGGCGGGACAGGCCGTGCTGGAACTGGGGTGCGGCACGGGGGCGGCCCTGCTGTGTCTGGCCGCCCGTGTGCCGGGTCTGGCGGTGACGGGGCTGGAGATACAGGACCTTGCCGCCGGTTTAGCCCGGCGCGGGGCCGCCGAAAGCGGTCTTGCCGACCGTGTCACCGTCCTGGATGGCGATGTGTCCGCCCCGCCGGAAGGCCTGCGCCCCAACAGTTTCGACCATATTCTGGCCAACCCGCCCTTCTGGCCCACGGGCCGCCACACGCCCTCACCCAGCGGGCACAAGGCCAACAGCCATGGGGAAGGGGTGGGCGATCTGGCGGGATTCGTACAGGCCGCCCTGCGCCTGGGCAAAAGCCGCGGCACGCTGACCCTGATCTATCCGGCGGAACGGCTGGACCATCTGCTGTCGCTGCTGGCGGGCCGGTTCGGGGATATCCGCGTCCTGCCGCTCTGGCCCCGCGCCGGCGTGCCCGCCAAGCGTGTGATTGTCAGCGCCCGGCGCGACGCGCGCGGGCCTTTGTCCCTGCTGCCCGGTCTGGTTCTGCATGGGGAGGGCCAGGGCTACACCGCCCCGGTGGAGGCTATGCTGCGCGATGCGGCCCCGCTGCCCCTTCAATAGTAAAGGTCGTACCGCGCCAGGATGCGATCCGCCGTTCCATCATCACGCAGGCTTTGCAGCGCGCCGCGCAGGGTGGCGGCCAGCGTCGGGTCGCAATCGCGTGAACAGGCCAGATGGATCTGATCCACGACAATCGCGTTGCCGATGATCAGCCGCTCCTTCCGCCCCTCCCGGTTCCAGCGCCAGCGAATCTGTGCGGTCCCGCTGTACCAGCCATCGACCCGCCCGCTGGCCAGCATCTCTGCCTCCCGCGTGCCCAGCGGCGTGGCGACGATAAGGTCGGACGGATAGCCCCAGTCGCGCAGCTGGATCTCCTGGGCACTGCCGGCCCCCACCACCAGGATACGCCGTTCCCGCTTGGCCTGATCCAGGCTGTCGATACGGTCCTTGATGCTGGCGATGGATCGTTCCATGCGGCAGATCGGCCCGATCCAGGTGAATTTATCCGCGCGCGACGGCAGCCAGGTCAGCGGGGTGATCAGGACATCCTTGCCCCCCGACACCATTTCCTGCGCCCGGCGCCAGGGGATGAAGGTGACCTTGGGCTTCAGCCCCGCCCGTTCCACCGCCGCGGTGGCCAGTTCCAGAACGGCACCTGGCTCTTCCCCGTCCGCCATCGCCATGGGCGGGCTTTGCACGGCCATCAGTTCTACGACCGTTTGCTCTGCATAGGCGAGTGGTGTGGCCAGCTGCACCAATGAAAGGATGCAGAATGCCAGCGTGACATATACAAAAGATGTGGTGTCGGCTCGAACCTTCGTCATAAGTGACAGGGTGCGCCGCTGCCGGGGCGCGGTCAAACCTTCTCCGCGCTCTTTCGTATGGAACGGGGCTACCGTTGCGCGCATGCCACCCCCATCTCTTCACCATGACCTTCGCTTTGGAAAGCCTTCGCCCATGATCCGCCGCCTCAGAAAGCTTGCCGGCCTCTCATTGTCGCCGCTGGTATCGGTGCTGCGCCTGTCGGGGGCCATTGGCATGGGGCGGCGGGGCCTGTCGCTGGAGGGGCTGGCCGATGATATCGACCGGGCCTTCGCCCCGAACGGGCTGGCGGCGGTGGCGCTTGCCATCAACTCTCCCGGTGGCTCCCCGGTGCAATCGGCCCTGATCGGGCGGCGAATCCGGGCGCTGGCGGCGGAAAAGAATGTGCCCGTCCTGGCTTTTGTGGAGGATGTGGCCGCGTCCGGCGGCTACTGGCTGGCCTGTGCGGCGGATGAGATCACGGCGGATGCCTGTTCTATTGTCGGCTCGATCGGCGTTGTCTCTGCCGGCTTCGGCTTTACCGGCCTGATTGAGCGGTTGGGCGTCGATCGGCGCGTCCATACGTCCGGGGCGGCCAAGGCCATGCTGGACCCGTTCCGCCCCGAGCGGGAAGAGGATGTCGCCCATCTGAAATCCATCCAGACGGAAATGCATGAGGCGTTCAAGGCCTGGGTGCGCGACCGCCGCGCTTCCCGGTTGAAGGCGGCGGAGGATGATCTGTTCACGGGCGCCTTCTGGACCGGGGCCAGGGCGCTGGAGCTTGGCCTGATCGATCGCACCGGCGACATGCGCGCCACCTTGCGCGAACGGTTCGGGGAGAAGGTGGATATCCGCCTGATCAATCCCCCGCGCGGTCCCGGCCTGGGGCGCTTTATCGGGCTGGACGCGCGGTCGCTGGCCGATGGGGTGGCGGATGCGGCATCCGAACGCGCCGCTTTCGCGCGCTTTGGTCTCTGAATTTACTTGCTCCCGTTTCCGGCTTCCCACACTTTGCAGCCATGCTGTCCTTGACCAAGATCATCACCCTGGTGGGCCTTCTGGCCATCGTCTGGTTCGCATTCCGCCTGCTTGGCAAGGTCCAGCGGGAACGGCAGGCGGCCCTGCGCCGCAATGGCGGTGACCGGGCAAAGACGCCACGCGGCAATGACCGCAAGACGCCATCGACCGATACGCAGGAAATGGCCAAATGCACCGTCTGCGGCGTCTATGTCGCGGCGGGTGCTGCCCGTTGCGGCACGCCGGGCTGCCCGCGCTGACGTAGAGCTGTTTACGGTTGGCCAGAAACAGGTCCGGCGGCGACTGCCGACGCGCCGCACGTGCGGCGTGAAGCCAAGCAGCGGATGCCGCGCCGGCGCTTGAGGAAAACGAAACCCGGTCTACCAGCGCTGTGAAAAATCGTCTCGTCAGCAACAATGGAGCGTGAGACTCAAGAATGCGTGAGAAGTGCGTGGACCTGAACGCGCACCCACCGGCCCCGCCCGCCCCGTCGCGGTGGGTGGGATGCCGTATCCTTGCGTCCAAGGAGACCGCAATCCATGACCGCCCTATCCACCGCCCCCCTTTCCGTGACTCTGGCCGATGTGAAGGAGGCCGCGAAGGCGCTCTCCGGCCACATCATGGACACGCCCTGCGTCCCGTCGCGCACCCTGTCGCAACTGACCGGGGCCGAGGTTTGGGTAAAGTTCGAGAATTTGCAGTTCACAGCCGCCTTCAAGGAACGCGGCGCCCTGAACAAGCTGCGCAAGCTGACGGAGGAGGAGCGCCGCCGCGGCGTCGTCGCCATGTCGGCCGGCAATCACGCTCAGGGTGTGGCCTATCACGCCGGTCGTCTGGGCATTCCCGCCACCATCGTCATGCCCGAAGGCACGCCCTTCACCAAGGTGGAGCGGACGGAGGAACATGGCGCCCGCGTCGTCCTGAAAGGCACCGTCCTGGCCGAAGCGGCGGCGGAGGCGGAGCGTCTGTCGCGCGACGAGGGGCTGGTCTTCGTCCATCCCTATGACGATCCCGACGTGATCGCGGGCCAGGGCACCATCGGTCTGGAAATGCTGGACGCCGTTCCGCATCTGGACACGCTGGTGGTGCCCGTCGGCGGCGGCGGCCTGATCAGCGGCATCGCGGTCGCGGCCAAAGCCCTGAACCCCGCCATCCGCATCATCGGGGTGGAGGTGGAGGCCTATCCCGCCATGGCCCAGGCCCTGAAGGGCGAGCCGATCCAGGTGGGCGGCGACACCATCGCTGAAGGCATCGCGGTGAAGAATGTCGGCGCCCTGACGCTGGAGATCTGCCGCGCCCTGGTGGATCAGGTGGTCCTGGTCCCCGATGTCGCGGTGGAAGAGGCTGTGGCCCTGTTCCTCAACATCGAAAAGACCGTGGCCGAAGGGGCGGGGGCGGCGGGGCTGGCGGCGCTGCTGACCCATCCGCACCTTTTCCAGGGATCGAAGGTCGGGCTGGTCCTGTGCGGCGGCAATATCGACAGCCGCCTGCTGGCCCAGGTGATCATGCGTCAACTGGTGCGTGAAAGCCGCCTGATCGCGGTCCGCATCGCCATCCCCGACCGTCCGGGCGCCCTGTCCCGCATCACCGGTCTGGTGGGCGAAGCCGGCGGCAACATCATCGAGGCCTCGCACCAGCGCCTGTTCACCACCACGACGGTCAAGGCCACCGACATCGACCTGACCATCGAATGCCGGTCCAAACGCCACGCCCAACGCGTGGTGGAAACCTTGCGGACCACGGGCGGCCTGACGGTACAGGTGCTGGCGGGTGGGGTGGAGTAAAGTCAATCATCCCCGTAGGTCAGGTCGAGGGTGTGCCGCCCTTCGACCTGACCTGCTGCTGTGCCCAGCGGACCCCAGCGCCGATTATGATGTCGGCGTTGCGGCCTTCACATCCTTCAGGGCTTTCAGGGCAGCGCCCAGGAACTTCTCAATATTGGCCCGCATGGAACCTTCATTCGCCACCCGTGCCCGCTCCGCCCCCAGGAAGGCCTCGGAGAATTTGGCAGTGAAGGGGGCGACGACCCGTTCCTTGAAAATCGGGCTGTCCGTCCGTTTGTCACGGATCGTGTAATCTATCGTTGAGGTCACCTTGAAATCGGTACCGAAAATCGGCTGATCGGTATCGATCAAGACGACATCCACGATATAGGTCGGCGCACGGTCGGTCGCCAGAAGGCCCGTGGCGCCCAGCGACTGCTGCAATCCTTCACGGAACAGCCCTTCGGAGACAAACTCCCAGGACTTTCCCTTCTCCGTCGCCGTCGTCACCGTGCCGACGCTGGTCGACAGGAACAGCGGCGATGAATGGACCAGACCCCTTGCGTCGGCGGGGGCGCTGGCAACCATTGCCTCTGGCCGCGATGAACAGGCGGCAAGCGGCAGCAGCAGGGCGGTGATGGTGAGAAGGTGCAGCAGTCTCATGGCGGTCTCTTACTTCGGAGCTGCGGGGGTGGCGGCACCGGCAGCATTGCCGGAGGCTTCACCGGCCACGGGGGCGGGTGCCGCACCTTCCGGGATCATGGTGACATTGACGGGGGACTCATATTTGTTGTCGGCGCCCGTCGCGCTGTCGATGGCCCAGCCGATGCCGCCGCCCAGGATGATGTTGCCGAAGGTATTGGCGGCCACACCCGACTTGTTCATGAAGGTTGCCTGCTGGAAGCCGGGCTTCGTACAGACAATAGTGATGTCATGCTTGGTCTTCTGGATGGTGGCGGCACCCGGTGTCGGGTTGACGCGTGCAACCGCAACGCCTTCGCGCATAAGGGCGCAGTTGGCGCCATCCGGATTGGTGTTGACGACGATTTCCTGGGTCGTGCCGTCGGAAATGGTGGAGCAGGCCGAAAGCAGAGCCATCGCTGCCAACGAAAGCATGATCTTCTTCAAGATGGTCCCTTTTTATTTGGATGATTAAGAATCCGTAAGATCAAAATTCTTTCATGGTTTTTAGTATTGTGTAAAATTTTAGGAAATTGCAGAATAAATATTGCTTTCAATCAAAAACTGCATCCATATGGGTTGTTTGCATATGTGTGTAATGCAATAGCCCGTGTCCGAATCGCGAAAGGCTTAGCCCCTTCGGACGAGGGTTGTATTACCTGACAGGGATGGCTTGTTTCCAAACGGATCGCCGACAGTGCTGTGACCGCCGTCACATCATGCCGCCCGCACGATCTCCACACCCACCGCTTCGCATTCCGCAAACGCGTCCAGCTTTTCCAGACGGATCAGGGCCATGGCGGCGCGTCCGTCGGACAGCAGGGCAGTGGCCAGCCGTTCGGCCAGGCATTCCAGCAGGTTGGTATGGCCCTCGGTGACAATCTGGCTGGCCGTGGCGACCAGATCGGCATGGGTCCAGGGCCGATCCGTGTCCGCCGTCAGTGCCAGTTCCAGGTTCAGGCGCAGGCGCTGCGGCTTTACATATTCATAGTCATAGATGCCGATCAGCGTCGTCACCACCAGATCGCGCACGACCAGCACCACCTGTCCCGCATCACGCGGCTGCGCGTCGGGCAGGGGGTGGGGAAGGGGGCGGGCCAGGGGCTGCATCATGCCTGCTGCTCTACCATCGGGCCGGGGCGGGGACAAGCGACGGGGATGCGGGGGCAGCCCCCCTGCTTTCGGCAGGGGCCGGCCTTTCGGTGCCATCCTTAAGGTATGGTGGTGCTGCTTGCCATCCACCGATAGAGTGCGCGACATTATAAAGATTGAGGCACACGGGGATATTCATGCGTTACGAACAGGATGCCGCACAGCGGGCGACGGTATTGCGGCATCTGTCGCAGTCGCTGGCCGGTGCCGTCAGCCTGTTTGAAAAGCAGGAAAGCGTGAAGCTGGCCACCTTCCCCGATTTCAAGAAGGCGCGCGCCCGCTATCTTGAAATCCAGGCCCTGATCTTCACCATCACCGACAAGGCCGAGGAAGCCCCCAACCGGGGCGTGCCCGCCGATCTGCGCGGCTGGCTGATCCGCATGCGTCTGCGCTCCATCACCAGCTTTACGCGCATGAGCCTGGCTTTCTTCCGCGATCCGCCCGAACTTCTGATCCATGCGCTCGGCGCCTATGACATTCTGGAGGCGGAGCATGAAAGCCTGAAAAGCCTGCTGAATGATTTCGACATGATGCTGATGGAAGCGGCACTTGACGACAAGACCTCCATGGAACTGGACAAGGTCCGCACCCAGATGGAGGAAATCGTCAGCCTGCTGGTCAAGCACCTGAAAGGCGCCCCGGCAGCCTTGCGCACGTTTGAATAATGGCGCGAATTACGCTTCGCAAATCCGCACTACATCTCACTCCACCCCGAACAGTCCCAGCTGCCAGCGCATCTCCGCCTCATTCATCGGGTAATCCACCCCATGCCGGGCATTCAGCAGCTTGGGCGGCGGCAGGCCGGACTTCAGCTGTAACAGCCGGGCGCAGCGCATGGACAGCCCCGCGCGCCAGGCCAGGGCAGTGATGGCCCTGGCGCTCTGTGTATCAATGATCCGCTGCACCAGCTCCGCCGGCAGATCGGCGCGCAGGGCCAGCGCCTCGCGCACGAACGGCTTGTCGCCCCAGGACAGGGCATCCCAGATGGAGGCCTCGTCCAGCTTGCCCTCGGCCTTCAGGCGGGCGGCCTTGGCGTCGGGCGGCTCCCGCTTCACATAATCGCGGGCCCAGTCCAGGCGGCGCTGGGTAACCTCCACCACCTCCTGCCGTTCCTGCCGGTCGAACCCCTGGCCCGCCAGTTCGCCCTTGATACTGTCCTCGACAATCCGGGCCAGCTTGCCCAGCAGCGATGGCGGCAGCAGCGGCTTGGCCGTACTCTTGGTCATGTCCATGGCGGACAGGGGCTTTTCCACCAGCCGCGACATGGCCCGGTCGGACAGGGCGGCACCGGGATTGGCCAGAAGGCTTGCGGTGGCCACCGGATCACCCGTGGCCGCCACCGCCTCTGCCACCGGGGCGGAGACATGGTCGCGCCGGGCGATGGCTTCCAGAACCCAGGGCACGGGCTGGGCCGCGATGATGGACACCAGTTCCTCATCCGCCAGATTGACGCAGCCGCGCAGAATGGGTTCCGCCACCTCCCGCGCCACGTCGCGCGCCAGACCGGCGATCAGGCCCGGCGGGGCGGACGCGACATCGCGCAGCGCACCGGCCAGGGCGGCGCGCACCCGCACCACCTGATCGGCGGCCAGCATGGTCAGGGCATGGTGGGCCAGGTCGCGGATGGCGGCATGTTCCGCCCCCGTCAGGTGCGGCAAGGCCCGCGCCAGCTTGCGCGACAGCAGCACGCGCACTTCGGTGTCCAGATCACGGGCCAGCCTGGGTGCCGCCTGCACCGGCGTTTCGGTGCGAAAGGCGACGGCGCGGCGGACCAGCGGGTCATCATCATCGGCCAGATAGTACAGCAGTTCCGGCGGCGTTTCCGGTTGCAGCGCCAGTTCGGCGCGCTGGGCCGGGGCGCCGCTGCGGGCCAGTTCCTTGGCCCGCTCATAGGCCTCAACCGGCAGCGCGTTGTCGGGCCGGTCGGTCATCAGGGATGGGGGCGGGGCAGGGCGGCGGGCAGCATGCCGCCACGATCCCCTATCCGCGCGCTGGTTTCAACTGCCGTAATTGCTGATGATGCGGGTAATGGTGCCGTCGGCCTCCATCCCCATGATCACGGCATTGAAGCGGGTGATGATGGCGGGATCGATATTGGCCGCCTGACTGAACAGGGCGAAGGCCTTGTGTTCATTGACGAACATCGGATGTACATCGATATCGTCGGCCAGACCCAACTGCGCCGCCCGGTTCAGCGCGATACGGTAACCGTCGATGAACCCGTCGATCCGGTCGCGCATCAGCATGGCCATGGCGCTCTCCCCGTTCTGGACAGGGATGATATTGTCGGCCAGCGCGCCGCTGCGCGTCAGATCCTCGAATTCCTGGCTGTACCGGGACCCCGAGACGACACCCAGCCGGAACGGGCTGGCCGCCAGGGCCGTCAGGTTCTGATAGGGGAACTTGGCGGCATAGCCCTTGCGCACGATCAGGACATTGCGTCCCTCGCGGATGGGTTGGGAGAAGATGCCGAACGCCTCCCGCTCCACGGTGCGGCCCACGCCAACGACGGCATCGGCCTTGCCCTCCTGCACCAGCAGCAGGGCGCGCGGGCGCGGTGCGAACTCCCAGTCGATGGCGCACGGCATGCGCCGGCTGGCCTCGGTCACCAGTTCGATATCGATGCCCGATGGCTTCCCATCCGCACCCACCGTCTGATAGGGCGGCAGCTCCGTCCACACGATGCGCAGATGGCACGCCGTGTCTGCGCTGGCCGCCGGCAAGGCGACCAGAAACACGAAAAGGGCCGCGATGGCGGCCAGCGTGGGGCGGATGGACATATTCATGGCTGCAAGGATTTCACACGAATTTGTTTAAAATGTAACGACCAATTTCAGCATACCCGATGATGCCACAGGGCAGGGTCGCCCATGCCGCGCTTGCGAAGGGGCCGGGCGGGCTTTACCAGTTGGCGTGCAAATCCTTGACCTTGCTCATGAACACGCCATGACCGACGGCCCCCTTTCCGTCTATCGCGCCCGTCGCGGCACCGGCACGCTGAAGGCCGATCCGGCCCAGGAACTGGCGGCGGAGAAGCTGGAAAGCCTGTGGCGCGCCCTGAAGGGCTATCGGCCCGCGACCGGACAGACCGGCTGGCGCGCCCGCCTGGGCCTGACGCGCCGTCCCGATCCCGCCCCGCAGGGCCTTTACATCTATGGCGATGTCGGGCGCGGCAAATCCATGCTGATGGACCTGTTCTTCGAAACCGCCCCGGTTGAGGAGAAGATGCGGGTGCATTTCCACGCCTTCATGCTGCGCGTCCATGAACGGCTGCATGCCATCCGGGGCGAAGGCCGCGCCAAGGGTGACGAGGTGGTGGAGGTCGCCAAGGAGATCGCCGCCGAAGGCTGGCTGCTCTGCTTCGACGAATTCCACGTCACCGACATCACCAACGCCATGATCCTGGGCCGGCTGTTCACTTCCCTGTTTGATCTGGGCGTCGTGGTGGTGGCGACCAGCAACTGGCCGCCCGACGATCTGTACAAGGATGGGCTGAACCGGCAGCTGTTCCTGCCCTTCATCGCCCTGCTGAAGGATCGTCTGGACGTGCTGCATCTGGCGTCGGCGCGGGATTATCGTCTGGCCCGGCTGATGGGGGCCAAGGTCTATCACTATCCGTTGACCGCCGGCACGGCAGCGGCGATGACCCAGACTTTCGCCGACCTGACCGATGGCGCCCCCCCCATCGCCACCCACCTGACGGTGCAGGGCCGCCGCGTGGACGTCCCGCGCTGTGCCAAGGGCGTGGCCTGGTTCACCTTCGACGAACTCTGTGCACGGCCGCTGGGGGCCGGCGACTACCTTGCCATCGCCACCCATTACCACACTGTCCTGATTGACATGGTGCCCCGTCTGCCAGAGGCGCTGCGCAATGAGGCCAAGCGCTTCATGACCCTGATCGACGCGCTGTATGAGCACAAGGTGAACACCATCATCGCCGCCGAGGTGGCACCCGAGCGTATCTACGCCGAAGGCACCCACGCGTTCGAATTCCAGCGCACGATCAGCCGCCTGATGGAAATGCAGAGCCAGGAATACCTGGCGCGCGAGCATCTGACGTGACGGGGCACAGCCCAGGCCGGCGACCGCCGGCCCGCCGCACATGCGGCGTAAGCCAAGCCGCCGGATGGCGGCGCCCGGCGCCTGAGGGAGCGTGAAATATGACCACCATTCGCAAACGCTCCGTCATGGTCGCCGGCCATCCGACCAGCGTCACGCTGGAAGAACCCTTCTGGGACGCGTTGAAGGAGTTGGCGGCGGCGGAAGGTATCTCCGTCAACGCCCTGATCGAACGCATCGACGCCACCCGCACCGGTAACCTGTCCAGCGCGTTGCGGGTCCATGTGCTGTCGGCGTTTCGCCACCGTCCTACTTCTTGAAAAACGCCGCGGCCGCCGCCGCGACCTCCTGCTTATCCTTGATGGCGGCTTTCACCCGCACAATCTCCGCCTCCAGCGCCAGGATATAGTCCTGCAGGTCGCCGACCGACAGGCCGGCCAGTTCCAGGGGCTTGGACACTTTCTTGGTGGGCAGCAACTCATCCAGGTCGAAAGCCATCGGTTCCATCCCTATCTTCAGGGCGGTTTTCCTTTGACTGGAAAACCGCTCCGGCGGTGTCTGCCGCAGCAAAGCTCGTGCGGCGAAAGCCAAGCTGCGGATGCAGCGCCGGCGACTGAGGACTACGAACTGCTAGAGCGTGTTTCCGGTCAACGGAAATACGCTCTAGTCTTGGCCCCATTCTGCGGTATCACGCGATTGGCCGCCACCCCGAAGCACGAAGGAACCGCCCGATGACCCTGCCCACAAGCATGCGCGCCATAGAGATCTCGCAGCCCGGTGGGCCGGAGGTTCTGGTGCCCACAACGCGTCCTGTCCCGGTCCCGGCGGCGGGCGAGGTGCTGATCAAAGTGGAGGTCGCCGGCGTCAACCGGCCCGATGTGGTGCAGCGTCAGGGCCTGTATCCGCCGCCGCCCGGTGCGTCGGACCTGCCGGGCCTGGAAGTGTCCGGCACCATCGCGGCCCTGGGCGATGGCGTCACGGGTTGGCAGGTGGGTGACAAGGTTTGCGCGCTGCTGGGCGGTGGTGGCTATGCCGAATATGCCACGGCCCCGGCGGGACAGGTGCTCCCCGTGCCCGACGGGCTGGACATGGTGCAGGCCGCCGCCTTGCCGGAGACGGTCTTCACCGTCTGGACCAATGTGGTCGAACGCGCCGGCCTGATCGCGGGCGAGAGCTTCCTGGTGCATGGCGGCACGTCGGGGATCGGCACCATCGCCATCCAGCTGGCCAAGGCCCTGGGTGCCACCGTCTTCGCCACCGCTGGCGGGGCCGACAAGGTGGAGGCCTGCCGGGCCCTGGGGGCCGATCACGCCATCGACTATAAGACCCAGGATTTCGTTTCGGTGGTGAAAGAAGCCACAGGCGGCAAGGGTGTCAATGTCGTGCTGGACATGGTGGGCGGCGACTATCTGCCCCGCAATATCGACTGTCTGGCGCTGGAAGGTCGCCATGTCTCCATCGCCTTCCTGCGTGGTCCGAAGGCGGAGGTGAACCTGGCGCCGATCATGATGAAGCGCCTGACCCTGACCGGTTCCACGCTGCGCGCCCGCACAGCGGCGCAGAAGGCGGCGCTGGCGGCGACCGTCCGGGAAAAGGTCTGGCCCCTGGTCACGGGTGGTCAGGTGCGGCCCGTGATTGCCAAGACCTTTCCGCTGGACGGTGCGGCGGGCGCCCACCGCCTCATGGAAAGCTCCACCCATATCGGCAAGATCATGCTGGTCTTGTAATCGCGCTACCTCATTCCCCTAAAAAATCCCGTGGCTTGTCCCGTCTCGGAACGCTATAGGTGAACGGGTCGTTGACTTGTCCGTCCGGTTGGCTGCGCGGGGCCCCTCCCGCGCGCGACGGGCGGCTTTTGCGTTAACGGATTGATTTTCTGCTGGCTGGGTGCCGGCGAAGCGTTTGAGGAGGAAGCATGGCACAGCCCCTGATGCCGAAGGCCACCGCCGTTTGGCTGGTCGAGAACACCAGTCTCACCTTCGAGCAGGTTGCGGAATTCTGCGGCATGCATGAGCTTGAAGTGCAGGCCATCGCCGATGGCGAAGTGGCGGTGGGCATGGTTGGCCGCGACCCGGTGGCCGGCGGCGAACTGACGGCGGAAGAGATTGCCCGCGTCGAAGCCAACCCCAACCTGAAGCTGCGCATGCGCGTGCAGGACCTGCCGCAGCCGGTGGCCCGGTCCAAGGGCCCGCGCTACACCCCGGTGACCAAGCGCGGCGACAAGCCCGACGCCATCGCCCACCTGCTGAAGGCCCATCCGGAACTGTCGGATGCGCAGATCTGCAAGCTGATCGGCACCACCAAGCCGACCATCGCCGCTGTGCGCGACAAGACCCACTGGAACGCCGCCAACATCAAGGCGCGCAACCCGGTCCTGCTGGGCCTGTGCAGCCAGCGTGAACTGGACGCTTCCCTGGAACGCGCCCGCCGTGGCCGCCCGGAACCGGAAACCCCCGACATGGACGCCATGGACGAGGATATGGACCCGGCTGACGCCGAGGATTAAGGTTTCTCAGCGTCAACTTCAAATCTCTCTCCCCCGTCATCCCGGCGAAAGCCGGGACCCAGGGGTCAGAGGAGCAAAGCTTGACGCTGCCTTGATAGAAGCAGGCGATAGGTCTGGCGCTTGGCTCCTGGGTCCCGGCTTGTCACCGGGATGACGAGATGGGGTAAAGCCACAGAAACCTGATCGGCTTCAATCGGCACCTTTGGCATATTCGAAATTGGCCGGCTCGCCACGCGCAGCCGGCCTTTTTCTTGTCCGCCTTCACCCCGATATGCATGATGACGCGCCGCACCGGCGGCGTGGCAAACGGGGGGATGACACATCATGACGCAATGGTTCTTCCACGATGATGACGACCGTGTCGGCCCGCTGGACGGGCAGGCCGCGCTGGATTACGTGCGCGACCACCCCGATGCCTTCTGCTGGCGCAATGGGATGGCCGAATGGCTGCCCGTGCGCGCCGTGGCCGAACTGACGCCGCAGGACAGCCCCTGGGGCAGCGCCGGTGCTCCCCCACCCCCGCCGCGTGGCGGGGGCCGCTATTCGCGTGCCGACCAGATCGATTTCAAGATCCACGGGCAGGAGATGCAGTTCGTCGAGGTCGAACTGGACCCCGGCGAAAGCGCGATCGCCGAGGCTGGGGCCATGGTCTACAAGGACCCGTCGGTGGAGATGAACACCATCTTTGGTGACGGCAACGAATCGGCTGGTTTCCTGGACAAGCTGATCGGGGCCGGCAAGCGGGTGCTGACCGGTGAAAGCCTGTTCACCACCGTCTTCACGCAAACCGGGCGCGGCAAGGCCCGTGTCGCCTTCGCAGCCCCGTTCCCCGGCACCATCCTGCCGCTCAACCTCGCCGATCTGGGCGGTGGCCTTATCTGTCAGAAGGATAGTTTCCTGGCGGCGGCCAAGGGCGTGTCCATCGGCATTCATTTTCAGCGCCGCATCCTGACGGGCCTGTTCGGTGGTGAAGGCTTCATCATGCAGCGCCTGACGGGCGATGGCTGGGTCTTCGCCCATGTCGGCGGCACCGTCATGGAACGGCAACTGGCACCGGGGGAGGTGCTGCATGTCGATACCGGCTGTGTGGCCGCCTTCACCCCCGATATCGATTTCGATCTGGTGCAGGTCGGGGGCGTGAAATCCGTGCTGTTCGGCGGTGAGGGTCTGTTCTTCGCCACCCTGCGCGGCCCTGGCCGCGTCTGGATACAATCCTTGCCCTTCTCCCGTCTGGCCGGTCGCATGCTGTCCGCCGCCATGCCGGGTGCCGGCAAGGGCGAAGGCAGCGTCCTGGGACCCCTGGGCGACATCGTCATGGGTGGCAAGCGGTAAGGGGGGCGCCCTCCCTTACCCCACCCCATTCTTCGTCATCCCGCTCCCCCCCCCCCTCGTCATCCCGTTTCTCCCTCGTCATCCCGGCGAAAGCCGGGACCCAGGGGCCACAGGATCGAACCTTTCCACCGC